>NC_020891.1:0-1200000 GCF_000355695.1 Clavibacter nebraskensis NCPPB 2581
ATGTCCGACCGCTCCGACCCGACGCACGCGATCTGGCAGAAGGTGCTCGCCGCCCTCACCGCGGACGACCGGATCACCCCGCAGCTGCACGGCTTCATCAGCCTCGTGGAGCCGAAGGGCGTGATGACCGGCACCCTCTACCTCGAGGTGCCCAACGACCTCACGCGGGGGATGCTCGAGCAGCGCATCCGCGTCCCACTCCTCAATGCCATCGGCTCGCTCGACGAGGCGGCCGGCGTGAGCAACTTCGCCATCGTGGTAAACCCGGAGATCGCGCAGGACGCCTTCGCCCAGCATCCCGAGCCGGCCGCCGAGCAGCCGTACATCGAGACACCCACCATCACGGCGCCGACGGACAACCCGGGGCTGCCGGCCTCGCCGTCCCGCGGCGACTCACGCCTCAACCCGAAGTACGGCTTCGACACGTTCGTCATCGGCGGATCCAACCGCTTCGCCCACGCTGCGGCCGTCGCCGTGGCCGAGGCGCCCGCCAAGGCCTACAACCCGCTCTTCATCTACGGCGACTCCGGCCTCGGCAAGACGCACCTCCTGCACGCCATCGGCCACTACGCCATCAGCCTCTACCCCGGGATCCGGGTGCGGTACGTGAGCTCCGAGGAGTTCACCAACGACTTCATCAACTCCATCGCGAACAACCGGTCGTCGCTGTTCCAGTCGCGCTACCGCGACAACGACATCCTGCTGATCGACGACATCCAGTTCCTCCAGGGCAAGGACTCGACGCAGGAGGCGTTCTTCCACACCTTCAACACGCTCCACGACCACAACAAGCAGGTGGTCATCACGAGCGACCTGCCCCCGAAGCACCTCACGGGCTTCGAGGACCGCATGCGCTCGCGCTTCGAGTGGGGCCTCATCACGGACGTCCAGGCGCCCGACCTCGAGACGCGCATCGCGATCCTCCGCAAGAAGGCACAGAGCGAGAAGCTGCAGGTGCCCGACGACATCCTCGAGTACATGGCCACCAAGGTCACCTCGAACATCCGGGAGCTCGAGGGCACCCTCATCCGCGTCACCGCGTTCGCCAGCCTCAACAAGACCCCGGTCGACTTGGCGCTCGTGCAGACGGTTCTGAAGGACCTGATCACGTTGGACGAGGACAACGTCATCGCGCCGGTGGACATCATCAACCACACCGCGGCCTACTTCAAGCTCACGGTCGACGACCTCTACGGCTCGTCCCGCTCGCAGGCCGTGGCCACCGCCCGCCAGATCGCCATGTACCTGTGCCGCGAGCTGACCAACCTGTCGCTGCCCAAGATCGGGCAGCTGTTCGGCAACCGTGACCACACGACGGTCATGTACGCCAACAAGAAGATCACCGAGCTCATGAAGGAGCGCCGCTCCATCTACAACCAGGTGACGGAGCTCACGAGCCGGATCAAGCAGAACCACCGCTACGGCAAGATGTGAGGCCCTCCTGCACGTGCTGCGGCACGTGCAGGGGACGAGGCAGCGGAAGGGGTCGGACCACGAGGTCCGACCCCTTCTGCGTGCGCGGGTGTCGGCGGCCCCATGTCGATCGGAGCGACGTGGACGTGCTAAGAGGCCCCGAGCACGTCCCCGCGTCGGGGAGAGAGGGCCGGCCGGGCCGGATCCGCTGTTCCCCACAGTGTGCACAGAGTGTGGATAACTGTGGAGAACCGCCGGAGCCGATGTGGGTTCGAGGACCCGGCCTGTGGAGCCGACGTCGTCGCTTCGTCGGCATCCCGCCGAGTCCCCAGGCCGCTCCACACCCGTCCCACAACTTCCAGACGTGTAGTTCCCGCTCGATCACGGGGGCTCCGGGAGTTGTCCACAGATTCCACAGCGGTTAACACTATTGATCCTTAAACCCTTCATTGGATGTCGCCCAAGAACCTCAGGGTGTGGAGGGATCGCCGGTCGTAGAGGCCCCCGTCGGCACAGCTAGCATTGACCGACAAATCTTCCGCTCATCGAGGGGTCCACAACGTGAAGTTCCAAGTCAACAGGGACGTCTTCAGCGAGGCGGTGTCCTTCGCCGTCAAGCTCCTGCCGCAGCGCACGACCCTCCCGATCCTGAGCGGGGTGCTCATCGAGGCGACCGAGGACGGACTGACGCTGTCGTCGTTCGACTACGAGGTCTCGGCCCGCACGCAGATCCAGGCGGACATCGAGGAGCCCGGCCGTGTCCTGGTCTCCGGCCGACTCCTCGCGGACATCGCGAACCGCCTCCCGAACGCCCCGGTGCGGTTCACCACCGAGGACTCGAAGATCACCGTCTCGTGCGGATCCGCGCACTTCACGCTGCTGAGCATGCCCGTCGAGGAGTACCCGACGCTGCCGCAGATCTCGGAGCAGTCCGGCCTCCTTCCCGCCGAGCAGTTCGCCGCCGCGGTCTCGCAGGTCGCGGTCGCCGCGTCCCGCGACGACGTCACGCCGGTCATCACCGGTGTCCAGCTCGAGGTGGGGGAGACCAGCCTCGGCCTCATCGCGACCGACCGCTACAGGGTCGCCGTGCGCGAGATCGACTGGGACGGCGGCGACTCCACGAGCGACGGCACCAGCCGCACCGCGCTCGTGCCCGCACGCACGCTGCAGGAGATCGGGAAGACCTTCGGCCACAGCGGCACCATCTCGGTCGCCATCACCGACACCGACGACCGTCAGCTCATCGCGTTCAGCGCCGACAGGAAGACCGTCACGTCCCTACTGATCCGGGGCAACTTCCCGCCGGTCAAGCGCCTCTTCCCCGAGACCGTCGACAACTACGCCGTGATCAACACGGCGGACCTCATCGAGGCGACGCGCCGCGTCCAGCTGGTGCTCGAGCGCGAGGCGGCACTCCGCTTCACCTTCACCATCGACGGCCTCACCCTCGAGGCCATCGGCTCCGAGCACGCGCAGGCATCGGAGAGCATCGACGCCCTCCTGACCGGCGTCGACACCGTGGTGTCGCTGAAGCCGCAGTTCCTGCTGGACGGCCTCGGCGCCGTCCACTCCGAGTTCGTCCGCCTCTCGTTCACGAAGACGGACAACCCCAACAAGCCCGGCCCCGTGCTCATCACGAGCCAGTCCTCCAAGGACCAGGCCGGCGCTGACAACTACCGGTACCTGCTGCAGCCGAACCTGCTGCTGCGCTAGACCGCGATCAAGGAGAGAACATGCACATCGGACTCGTCGGACTCGGCAAGATGGGCGCCCGCATGCGTGCGCGCCTCGAGGCAAACGGCATCGAGGTGACCGGCTACGACACGAACCCCGACGTCTCCGACGTGGCCACCCTCGACGACCTCGCCGCAGCGCTGCCCGCACCGCGCCTCGTCTGGGTCATGGTCCCGGCCGGCAAGGTCACGCAGAACGTGGTGGGCGACCTCGCCCGCATCCTGGAGCCGGGCGACCTCGTGATCGACGGCGGCAACTCCAAGTTCACGGACGACTTCGCGCACGCGGGGCTGCTCAAGGACAAGGGCATCGACTTCGTCGACGCCGGCGTCTCGGGCGGCGTCTGGGGCCTCGAGAACGGCTACGGCCTCATGGTCGGCGGCCCCAAGGAGCAGGTCGAGCGGGCGATGCCGGTCTTCGACGCGCTGCGTCCCGAGGGTCCGCGCGAGGAGGGCTTCGTCCACGTCGGCGACTCCGGCGCGGGGCACTACGCGAAGATGGTCCACAACGGCATCGAGTACGCCATGATGCAGTCGTTCGCCGAGGGCTACGAGCTCCTCGCTGCGCGCACGGACATCATCAAGGACGTCACGGGCACGTTCGAGGCGTGGCAGCGCGGGACGGTCGTGCGTTCCTGGCTGCTCGAGCTCCTCGTGAAGGCGCTCAAGGAGGACCCGGGCTTCGAAGACATCGAGGGCTTCGTGCAGGACTCCGGCGAGGGCCGCTGGACCATCGAGGAGGCGCTCGACAACGCCGTGCCGATGCCCGCCATCAGCGCGTCGATCTTCGCGCGCTTCTCCTCCCGCCAGGAGGACTCCCCGGCCATGAAGGCCGTCGCGGCGCTGCGCAACCAGTTCGGCGGCCACTCGGTGCAGAAGAAGTCCTGACCACCGGATGATCGTCCGTCACCTCTCCCTGGGTGACTTCCGCAACTACACCCGCGCGGACGTCGCGCTCCTGCCCGGTGCCACCCTCTTCGTGGGGAGCAACGGGCAGGGCAAGACGAACCTGGTGGAGGCGCTGGGCTTCCTGAGCACGCTCGGGTCGCACCGCGTCTCCACCGACCAGGCGCTCATCCGCCAGGGGGCGGAGTCGGCCGTGATCCGGGCGCTCCTGCAGCACGCCGGACGGGAGCTCCGGGTCGAGGTCCAGATCAACCGCTCGTCGGCGAACCGCGCGCAGGTGAACAGCACGCCCACGAAGCCGCGCGAGCTGCCGCGGTACTTCTCGAGCGTGTTGTTCGCGCCGGAGGACCTCGCCCTCGTGCGCGGCGATCCCTCCGGCCGACGCCGGTTCCTGGACCAACTGCTCGTGCTGCGCACGCCGCGGCTCGCCGGGGTGCTGTCGGACTACGAGCGAGCGCTCAAGCAGCGCAACACCCTGCTCAAGTCGGCGCGGGCGCGCGGGATGAAGGCCGACCAGCTGGGCACGCTCGACATCTGGGACGAGCGTCTCGTCGCGATCGGCTCGCAGATCATCGCGGCGCGCGGGGCTCTCGTCGAGAACCTCCAGCCGGAGCTGGCGCGCGCGTACCTGGCCGTGGCGGGATCCGACCACGGGCCGTCGTCGCGTCCGGAGCTGAGCATCCTCGCGGACGACCCGGGGGACGACGACGCGGACGACTCGGGCGCGCGCGACGGTGGGCGCTTCACGCGGGCCGAGGACGTCGTGCCCGTATTCGCCGCGGCCATCGCCCGCATGCGGCCCCGCGAGCTCGAGCGGGGTCTGACCCTGGTCGGCCCGCATCGCGACGATGTCCTGTTCCGGCTCAACGGGTTACCCGCGAAGGGCTACGCCAGCCACGGGGAGTCGTGGTCGTTCGCCCTCGCGCTGAAGCTCGCGTCGGCCGAGCTCCTGCGGCGCGACTCGCAGACGGGTGATCCGGTCCTCATCCTCGACGACGTCTTCGCCGAGCTCGACCAGGCCAGGCGCGGGCGCCTCGCGGAGGCCGTCACCGGCTTTGAGCAGGTGCTCATCACGGCTGCGGTGTTCGAGGACGTGCCCGAGCACCTGGCCGCGAACGCCGTGCACATCCGCGCCGGCGAGATCGTGGACGCACCGGCACCGGCACCGGCACCGACCGACGCGGACGGGGGAGCGGCGTGATCCCCCGCGCCGCTGACGGCGGACCGCTGCCCGAGTCCGAGGCGGTCGCCGTCTACCGCCGGTTCCGCAAGGTGTTCGGCGACGCGTCCGTGCGGTCGCCCTCCGCCCGGAAGCGCCGGGAGCAGAAGGCGGGGAGCTCGCCGTTCCAGCCGGGACGGGATCCCGACTCCCTCGGCAACGTCATGGACTCGCTCACCTCGCGGATGGGATGGACGTCCTCGCTGTCGCAGGCCGAGCTCATGGCGGCGTGGACGACCATCGCCGGCGAGGAGACCGCCGAGCACTCCTCCCCGGTCGGCATCGAGGACGGCCTCCTCACGGTCGAGTGCGAGTCGACGGCGTGGGCGACGCAGCTGCGGCTCATGCGCGTGGAGATCACGACGCGTATCGCCGAGCGCTTCCCCGACGCGGGCATCCGTTCGATCCGCTTCCAGGGGCCGAACGCCCCGTCCTGGAAAAAGGGCCCCAGGTCGATCCCAGGGCGGGGCCCGCGCGATACCTACGGCTAGGGAGGCGAATCACGTCACCCCCGCCTCGAAAGCGCGGCAGACGGCCGGTCAGGGCGGTGCCGAGGGTACTCCTGCGATAGAATAAGGGGTCGCCCGCAGTCCAGGGACGACGGTCCCCGGATCACCTCGTGATCCGCGCGCGTCCGCCGTCGGGCAGGGGCGCGTCGACGCGGCAGGAGCCACCACTTCATGACATCGGATGCCTCACAGGACCTCCCCGACGACTCCACCCCCGACGAGGTGGAGATCGAGGAGACGCACAACGACTCCGACCACATCACCCGCCAGCAGGTGAGCAACGACTACGGCGCCAACGAGATCCAGGTGCTCGAGGGCCTCGAGGCCGTGCGCAAGCGACCCGGCATGTACATCGGGTCCACCGGCCCGCGCGGCCTGCACCACCTCGTGAGCGAGATCGTCGACAACTCCGTCGACGAGGCCCTCGCCGGGTTCGCCAGCGACATCCAGATCACCATGCGGAAGGACGGCGGCATCCGCGTCGTCGACGACGGCCGTGGCATCCCGGTGGACATCCACCCGGTCGAGGGGATCTCCACGGTCGAGCTCGTCCTCACCAAGCTGCACGCCGGAGGCAAGTTCGGCGGCGGCGGATACGCGGTGTCCGGCGGCCTGCACGGCGTCGGCAGCTCCGTGGTGAACGCGCTGTCGGAGCGCCTCGACGTCGAGGTCCGCCGTCAGGGCGCCGTCTGGCGCCAGAGTTTCACCATCGGCGTGCCGGATGCGCCGCTGCAGAAGGGCGAGGGCTCCACCGAGACCGGGACGACCATCACCTTCTGGCCGAGCCGGGAGATCTTCGAGACCGTCGAGTTCGACTTCGACACCCTGCGCGCGCGGTTCCAGCAGATGGCGTTCCTCAACAAGGGCCTGGCCCTCACGCTGCACGACGAGCGCGAGGTCGACGGCGCGGAGCACCGCACCGAGAAGTTCCTCTACGAGCGCGGCCTCGTCGACTACGTGGAGCACCTCGTGAAGGCGAAGAAGACCGAGGTCGTCAACGCCGACGTCATCGCCTTCGAGTCCGAGGACACGGTCAAGAAGATCAGCCTCGAGGTCGCGATGCAGTGGACCACCTCCTACACGGAGAGCGTGCACACCTACGCGAACACCATCAACACGCACGAGGGCGGCACCCACGAGGAGGGCTTCCGCGCGGCGCTCACCACGCTGGTGAACCGCTACGCGCGGGAGAACAAGCTCCTCCGCGAGAAGGACGAGAACCTGACGGGCGACGACGTCCGCGAGGGCCTCACCGCCGTCATCTCCGTGAAGCTCGGCGAGCCGCAGTTCGAGGGCCAGACCAAGACCAAGCTCGGCAACACCGAGGCGAAGGCCTACGTGCAGCGCATCGTCGGCCAGCAGCTCGGCGACTGGCTCGAGAGGAACCCGGCGCAGGCGAAGGACATCATCCGCAAGGGGATGCAGGCGTCGCAGGCACGGCTGGCGGCCCGCAAGGCGCGCGAGCAGACCCGGCGCAAGGGACTGCTCGAGTCGGGCGGCATGCCCGGCAAGCTCAAGGACTGCCAGAGCAAGGACCCGGCGCTCAGCGAGGTGTTCCTCGTCGAGGGCGACTCGGCCGGCGGATCCGCGGTGCAGGGCCGGAACCCCACGACGCAGGCGATCCTGCCGCTGCGGGGCAAGATCCTCAACGTGGAGAAGGCCCGCCTCGACCGCGCGCTGCAGAACAACGAGGTGCAGTCGATGATCACCGCGTTCGGCGCGGGCATCGGCGAGGACTTCAACGCCGAGAAGGTCAGGTACCACAAGATCGTGCTGATGGCCGACGCGGACGTCGACGGCCAGCACATTACGACCCTGCTGCTCACGCTGCTGTTCCGGTACATGCGCCCGCTCATCGAGCTGGGCTACGTGTACCTCGCGCAGCCGCCGCTGTACCGGCTCAAGTGGTCGAACGCGGAGCACCAGTACGTCTACACGGACGCGGAGCGCGACGCGCTGCTCGCGCACGGGCAGGCGAACGGCAAGCGCATCCCGAAGGACAACGGCATCCAGCGCTACAAGGGCCTCGGCGAGATGGACTACAAGGAGCTGTGGGAGACCACCATGGATCCGGCCACCCGCACGCTCATGCAGGTGACGCTCGACGACGCCGCGGGCGCCGACGAGGTCTTCTCGACGCTGATGGGCGAGGACGTCGAGTCCCGCCGCAGCTTCATCCAGCGCAACGCCAAGGACGTCAGGTTCCTCGACATCTGATCGACCGGGCGGCGGCACGGCCCGATGCCGACCGCCGCCCCACGCCGACCCCACGATCCACCGACCTCTGAACGGGACCTCCATGGCCGACGACAACACTCCGGACGACGAGCAGGGCACGGGGGCGACCCCGGACGACGAGCAGGCGCCGTCGACCGGCGACGCGCTTCCGCAGGACGGCGTGACGCCGGCGTCCTCCGCCGCTGCGGCCTCCGACTCCCTGCCGGGCGCCATCATCGACCCTGACGCCACCGTCGTCGTCACGCACGACCGCATCGAGCAGGTCGACCTCCAGCTCGAGATGCAGCGTTCGTTCCTCGACTACGCGATGAGCGTCATCGTCCAGCGCGCGCTCCCCGAGGTGCGCGACGGCCTGAAGCCCGTGCACCGCCGCGTGATCTACGCCATGTACGACGGCGGATACCGGCCCGACCGCTCCTTCTTCAAGTCGGCCCGCGTGGTCGGCGAGGTCATGGGGCAGTTCCACCCGCATGGCGACTCGTCCATCTACGACGCGCTCGTCCGCCTCGTCCAGCCGTGGAGCCTGCGCTACCCGCTCGCGCTCGGCCAGGGCAACTTCGGCTCCGCCGGCAACGACGGCGCCGCCGCTCCGCGGTACACCGAGACCAAGATGGCCCCGCTCGCCATGGAGATGGTCCGGGACATCACCGAGGACACGGTCGACTTCCAGGACAATTACGACGGCCGCACGCTCGAGCCCAAGATCCTCCCGTCGCGCTTTCCGAACCTGCTGGTCAACGGATCCGTCGGCATCGCGGTCGGCATGGCCACCAACATCCCGCCGCACAACCTCCGCGAGGTCGCGGCGGGCGCGCAGTGGCTGCTCGCGCACCCGGACGCCAACCGGGAGGAGCTCCTCGAGGCGCTCCTCGAGCGGATCAAGGGACCCGACTTCCCGACCGGCGCCCAGGTGCTCGGCACCAAGGGCATCATCGACGCGTACCGCACCGGCCGCGGCTCCATCACGATGCGGGCCGTCGTCGCCGTCGAGGAGATCCAGGGCCGCGTCTGCCTCGTCGTCACCGAGCTCCCGTACCAGGTGAACCCCGACAACCTGGCGATCAAGATCGCCGAGCTCGTGAAGGACGGCAAGCTCGCCGGTGTCGCCGACATCCGCGACGAGACCTCGGGCCGCACCGGCCAGCGCCTGGTGATCGTGCTGAAGCGCGACGCCGTGGCGAAGGTCGTGCTGAACAACCTCTACAAGCACACGCAGCTGCAGGAGAACTTCGGCGCGAACATGCTCGCGATCGTCGACGGGATCCCGCGCACACTCGCGCTCGACGGCTTCATCTCCGCATGGGTCGACCACCAGATCGACGTCATCGTCCGCCGCACGCAGTACCGGCTCAACGAGGCCGAGGCACGCGCCCACATCCTGCGCGGATACCTGAAGGCGCTCGACGCGCTCGACGACGTCATCGCCCTGATCCGCCGGTCCGAGACGGTCGAGGTCGCCCGCAGCGGGCTGATGAAGCTGCTCGACATCGACGAGCTGCAGGCCAACGCGATCCTCGAGATGCAGCTCCGCCGCCTCGCCGCGCTGGAGCGCCAGAAGATCCAGGACCAGGCGGCCGAGCTCGAGGAGCGCATCGCCGAGTACAAGCACATCCTGGCGACGCCCACCGTGCAGCGGGAGATCATCAGCACCGAGCTGCAGGAGATCACCGACAAGTACGGCGACGACCGGCGCACGGAGATCATGCTCGGCTTCGACGGCGACATGAGCATGGAGGACCTCATCCCCGAGGAGGAGATGGTGGTCACGGTCACGCGCGGCGGGTACATCAAGCGCACGCGCATCGACAACTACCGCAGCCAGCACCGCGGCGGCAAGGGCGTGCGCGGCGCCCAGCTCCGGGCCGACGACGTGGTCGAGCACTTCTTCGTCACGACCACGCACCACTGGCTCCTGTTCCTCACGGACAAGGGCCGCGTCTACCGCGCCAAGGCGTACGAGCTGCAGGAGGCCGGCCGCGACGCCAAGGGCCAGCACGTCGCCAACCTGCTCGCGATGCAGCCGGACGAGGAGATCCAGCAGGTCCTCGACATCCGCGACTACCAGGTGGCCCAGTACCTCGTGCTCGCCACCCGCGACGGCCTGATGAAGAAGACGGCCCTCACGGAGTACGACACGAACCGCACCGGTGGCATCATCGCGATCAACCTCCGCGACGGCGACGCGCTCGTCTCGGCGCTCCTGGTGGACGAGGACGACGATCTCCTCCTCGTCTCTCGCAAGGGCATGTCGCTGCGGTTCTCCGCCGACAACCAGGCGCTCCGTCCGATGGGTCGATCCACGTCCGGAGTGAAGGGCATGACGTTCCGCGGGGACGACACGCTGCTCAGCGCATCCGTCGTCGGGGAGCAGGGCTATGTGTTCGTCGTCACCGAGGGCGGCTTCGCGAAGCGCACCGCCGCGGACCAGTACCGCGTGCAGAACCGCGGCGGCATGGGCATCAAGGTGGCCAAGCTGCAGGATGCCCGAGGCGACCTCGCGGGGGCGCTCATCGTCGGCGAGGAGGACGAGATCCTCGTCGTGCTCGCCAGCGGCAAGGTGGTACGGTCTGTCGTGGCCGAGGTCCCGGCGAAGGGCAGAGACACCATGGGTGTCGTGTTCGCCCGGTTCGCGGACGACGACAGGATCATCTCACTGGCCAAGAACTCCGAACGCAACCTGGTGGTCCCCGAAGCTGCGCCCGACGCGTCCGACGGTACCGCTGCTGGAAAGGGAACACCTGATGAGTAGTGTCGCCGAGAAGCTCGCGAAGAAGTCGTCGCGGGCCACCACCACCAAGCAGGTGCGTCTGAAGCTCGTGTACGTCGACTTCTGGTCGGCGCTGAAGCTCGCGTTCCTCTTCTCCGTGGTGCTCGGCATCATCACCGTCGTCGCGACGTTCCTCATCTACGTCGTGCTCCAGACCACGAACGTGTTCGGCACGGTCGACCAGTTGTTCCAGGAGGTCTCCGGATCCGCGGACTTCTCCCTCCAGGACGTCTTCGGCCTGGGCCAGGTGCTCGGCTTCGCGATCGTCGTCGCCGTCCTCAACATCGTCGTCGGCACCGTGCTCGGTGCCGTCGCCGCGCTGCTGTACAACCTCAGCGTGCGGATCACCGGCGGCGTCCTCGTCGGCTTCACCAACGCGTAGCCGATTGGGAGAAACGGGCAGGCGTACGGTAACGTGTACCTGCCCGATGGGGATATAGCTCAGTTGGTTAGAGCGCTTCACTGATAATGAAGAGGTCCCAGGTTCAAATCCTGGTATCCCCACCAACACCCCCGGATCCGCATGATCCGGGGGCATGGCGGGACACGAGTCGGTAGATCGCCAGGCGGTCCGAGGCTCGCCGATCGGGGTCATAGCTCAATTGGTAGAGCGCCTGCTTTGCAAGCAGGAGGTCCGGGGTTCGATTCCCCGTGACTCCACATCTCGCCCGTTGCCGGGCTCCTCCCCTCGCCGCATGCGTCCGGTCCCGACCGCACGACGAAGGCCCGGACACCTGTCGGTGTCCGGGCCTCTGTCAGAGCGAGACGGGGATCAGCTCGCGGGCTGGTCCTTCGTGGTCGCGTCGACGGCCTCGGGCTCGTCGTCGGCGATCCACAGGTCGTCGTCCGCGCGGAACGTCTGGTACAGCGCGTAGCCGACGCCGCCGACCACCACGACGCCGAGCGCGATGAGGGCGACGCCGCCGAAGCCGAGGCCCTTCTTCGCCGGAGCGACCTGCGGGACGTAGCGGCCCACGTAGGAGCGCCCGTTGTCGACGTAGTGCTTGCCGAACTCCTGCGCCTTGGAGGAGACCTTGCCGGCCTTCTTGACCGCGTCCTTCACCTGCTTGCTGTTGCGGATGCCCTCGGTCGCGGCGACCGCGGATCCGGCGGCACCGGCGACGGCCGGGAGGACCGTGTGCGTGAAGCCCTTGTAGGCGGAGTCGGCCGCGGTGCGGACGCGCTCGGCGCCGGCCTCGTAGCCGGGACGGATGTGGTCGTCGACACCGCGCTTGACGGCGGGGACGACATGCTGGTCGGAGAGCTTGCGCGCGGTGTGCGCGGCCTCGACCACGACGACGTTGGCCCGGTCGAGGACCTCGCGCTGCTCCTTGAGGACGGCGGCCGCGTGGGTGCGGAGCTTCGCCAACTCCTTCTTGTTCTTGCGTGACAGACCCAAGGGGACCTCCATCGGTGTGGTTTCGCCAGGAATCCCCAGTCTGGCACGGGTGCCTCTGCGGGCAAACACGACGGAGCCTGTGCGTCCGCCGAGTCCCAGCTCCGCCGTGAGACCATTGCTCCATGTCTGCGCACACTCACGTCGCCACCATGACGACCAACCACGGCACCATCGTCCTCAACCTCTTCGGGTCCCACGCACCCCAGACCGTCGAGAACTTCGTCGGCCTCGCCACGGGCGAGAAGGAGTGGACCCACCCCCAGACCGGCAAGAAGTCGACCGACCCGCTCTACGACGGCGTCGTCTTCCACCGCATCATCAAGGACTTCATGCTTCAGGGCGGCGACCCGCTCGGCCAGGGCACCGGCGGCCCCGGCTACCAGTTCGACGACGAGATCAGCCGCGACCTCGACTTCTCCAAGCCCTACATCCTCGCCATGGCGAACGCGGGCACCCAGGGCGGCCGCGGCACGAACGGCTCGCAGTTCTTCATCACCACGGCGCCCACCACGTGGCTCCAGGGCAAGCACACGATCTTCGGCGAGGTCGCCGACGACGCGTCCAAGAAGGTCGTCGACGCGCTCAACGCCGTCCCGACCGACGGCCGCGACCGTCCCCGCGAGGACGTCGTGATCGAGAGCGTCACCGTCGAGAAGGTCTGATGACCGACTCACCCCGTACGGCGGCCGACCGCTGCTACCGGCACCCCGACCGGCAGAGCTTCGTGCTGTGCCAGCGATGCGGGCGGACCATCTGCCCCGAGTGCCAGACGCCGGCCGCCGTCGGGGTGATCTGCCCGGAGGACATGAAGGAGCAGCGTCGCACCGCTCCCCGCTCCCGGGCCTCGTTCGTCACGCGGATGACGCGGAGCTCCGCGCCCGTCGTGACGTACGGGATCATGGCGGTCTGCGCCGTTGTGTGGATCCTGCAGGTTCTGCCCGTCGTCGGCGGCTACGTCACCACGTCCCTGTGGTTCGCGCCCGTCTACGGCAGCTTCGCCTCCGGTGACTACGAGCCGTGGCGGATGCTCACCAGCGCGTTCACGCACTCGCCGTCGAGCATCCTGCACATCGTCTTCAACATGCTGTCGGTCTTCGTCTTCGGCCGCGTCCTCGAGCCGATGCTCGGACGTGTCCGCTTCCTGGCCCTCTTCCTGATCTCCGCGCTCGGCGGCTCGCTCGCGGTGGAGGTCATCGGCTCGGCGATGGGGGAGCCCCTGCAGGCCGTCGTCGGTGCCTCAGGCGCGATCTTCGGCCTCATGGGCGGCTACTTCGTGCTCGCGCGGAAGCTCGGCGGGAACGTCGGCCCGCTCCTCGGCATCATCGCGATCAACCTCCTGCTCGGCTTCGTCGTGCAGGGCGTCTCCTGGCAGGCCCACGTCGGCGGGCTCGTGACGGGCGCGCTCGTGGCGCTCGTGCTCCTGCGGACGCGGGACGGCCGTCAGCGCGGCGCGCAGATCGGCTCGCTCGCGGGCCTCGCGGCGGCGATCCTCGTGGCGGCCGCCGTCTTCCCCGTCACGCTCTGACCGACCCGCACACGCACGCGCCGTCCCCTCAGGGGCGGCGCGTTCGTCGTACCCGGGTCCATCGATCCCCGTGCGTCCGGGGCCCAGCGAGGTTATCCACAGGCCAGTCCACAGTGGGGATAGTTACACGTGTGTGATTAGGGGCCGATGGGGGAGGGGCTCCGACGGCGTGGGGCGGTGTCGACCTCGGCCGGATCGCCACGCTCGTGGGCTTCCGCGGGTAACCCGTCGTACCGGCGGCATCCGGCGGACCGCTCCGCGCAGTTCTCCACATGTGTGGAGGGTTGTGCACAGGAGCTCTGTGGACAACGCGGGATCCTCGCGCTCGCATCGCCGGAGATGCAGAAGAGCCCGTCACCAGCGGGTGGTGACGGGCTCTCGTGGTCGCGCTGGGGTCAGCGCCACCTGGTGGTCATGAGGAAGCCGACCAGGATGAGGCCGAAGCCGATGAGGATGTTGCCGACGCCGAGGTCGGGGATGGGGAACGCGTTGAGGCTCACGTAGTACACGATGAGCCATGCGAGCCCGACGAGCATGAAGCCGAACATGATGGGCTTGAACCACACGGGGTTCGGGGCGTCCTCGTCGCGCACGCGTTCCTGGCGGGAGGGTCTCGTCGTCTTGTCGCGGGCCATGCGGAGATTCTAGCCGTACCCTCCTCCACCGGGCCGGGAGGATGCCCGGCTCCACGGTGCGCTCCCGGAGGCCGTACCCCGCAGGTGCGCCGCCTACAATCGGGACATGAGCGCTCCAGGTCCCGCCCCCTCCCGCCGCGCGACGCGGCGCCGTGGTAGACGGGGGGATGCGCTGCTCGGCACGGTCGGGGTCCTCGGCGAGCTGCTCCTCACGGCCGGCGTGCTCATCATGCTGTTCCTGGGATGGCAGCTGTGGTTCAACGACATCGTCGTCAGCAGCGGCCAGCGCGACCAGGCGCTGGAGAACAGCCGGAGCTGGGCCACGGCGGCGCCGGAAGCGGCGGCTACTCCCGACCCGGCCGCCTCGCCCGCGGCACCGGGGGAGCCCGTCATCACCACAGCGCCCACGACCGACGCCACCGACTTCGGCAACATCTACATCCCGCGCTTCGGGCCCGACTACGTGGTGCCGGTCGCGACGGGGGTCGGCCTCTCGAGCGTGCTCAACCACGGCAAGATCGGCCACTACCGCGAGACCCAGATGCCCGGTGAGGTCGGCAACTTCGCCGTCGCGGCGCACCGCACCAGCTACGGCAAGCCCTTCAACCAGATCACCGACCTGCGGGTGGGCGACGCCATCGTGGTCGAGACACAGGACGGCTGGTACACCTACCGCTTCCGTACACTCGAGTACGTGAAGCCCACCGGAGTCGACGTGCTCGACGAGGTGCCCCAGGCACCGGACGCGCAGCCCGGGGACCGCATCCTCACGATGACGAGCTGCAACCCGCTCTTCTCCGCCGCCGAGCGCGTCATCGCCTACAGCGTCTTCGAGTCCTGGCAGCCGCGGTCGGATGCGGCCACGCCCGCGGCGCTGGCCGGCACGTCCTTCGCGAAGGCGGGCTGAGCGTGTACGCGGCGTTCTGGCGCGTCCTGCCCGGGCCGGTGTGGGTCCGGCTGCTCATCGTCCTCGTGCTGCTCGCGGCCATCCTCTTCTCCCTCGTCACCTGGGTCTTCCCCTGGGTCGACTCCATCGTCAACACCCAGGAAGTCACGGTGCATCAGTGACACGCGTCCTCGTCATCGACAACTACGACAGCTTCGTCTACACGCTCAACGGCTACCTGCAGCAGCTGGGCGCTGAGACCGTGGTGATGCGCAACGACGACCACGCCGACGCCGACATGGCCGGGGTCATCTCCGAGTACGATGCGGTGCTGGTGTCCCCGGGGCCGGGCAAGCCCTCGGAGGCCGGCGTCTCGATCCCCACGGTGACCGCCGCCCTCGGGTCGGGCACGCCGCTGCTCGGGGTCTGCCTCGGGCACCAGGCGATCGCCGAGGCCTTCGGCGCCACGGTCACCAACGCCGAGGAGCTCATGCACGGCAAGACCTCGCTGGTCACGCACGACGACGGGGACTTCTACCTCGGCGTCCCGCAGCCGTTCACGGCCACGCGGTACCACTCGCTGGCCGTCGTCGACGGGACGGTGCCGTCCGACCTGCTGGTCACGTCCCGCACCGAGGGCGGCGTCATCATGAGCCTGCGTCACGAGGCGGCGCCCATCGTCGGCGTGCAGTTCCACCCGGAGTCGGTCCTGACCGAGGGCGGTTACCGCATGCTCGGCAACTGGTTGGAGGGCGCCGGGCTCGTCGGTGCTCGCGACACCGCATCGCGGCTGTCCCCGCTCGTCCACGTGGCCTGACCCGTCCGGGTGGGATGAGAATCGTCCGGCCTGAGCGGCTGCCCCTCCGACCGCGGTCGCCGGGGGCATCGAGCCCGGCGTCCGTCACCGGCAGGTGCTCGGTGGCGGAGGAGGGGATCAGCCCTGCGTGGGAGCCGGGGCCGGAGTGGACGGTGCCGACGTGCTGCGGACCGCGCCCGTGCAGTAGGTGAGGGAGACGGTGGAGCGCTGGGCGACGTCCCCCGGCGGCACCGACTGCTGGCTGACCGGTGATCCGTCGGCTCGGCCGCAGGACGGGTCGCGGCGGGTCGTGACGGTCAGATCCGATGCCTCGAGGAGCTTCTGCGCATCCACGAGCGGCTGGCCGAGGACGTCCGGCAGGGCGACCTTGCCGTTGGACAGGATCAGCTTCACCGCGGAACCCTTGTCGACCTGCTGGGAGGATGCCGGGTCCGTCTGCATGACCACGCCATCGGGGACCGTCGGCGACGACTGGCGTACCACCTCGCCCACCTTGAGCCCCGCGGACTCGAGGTTGGCGGTGGCGGTGCCCTCGTCCATGTTCATGACGTTCGGGACCTGGACCTCGGGCGGGCCCGAGGACACGAACACGTCGATCTCGGTCTTGGCGGCGACGTTCTCGCCCGGGTCTGGGTTGGTGCGCAGCACGATGCCCTCGGCGACCGAGGTGCTGACCTCCTCGCGTTCGAGGGGGACGAGGTCGGCCTCCTCGAGGGCCGCCGCCGCGCTCGAGTACGTGGAACCCGTGACGTCCGGGACGGTGGGGCTGATGTCGGGCGGCGCGATGGAGCTGAGGCTGGTGACCCAGATGACGACGGCGATGAGGATCACGACGACCACGGTGACGCCGGCCCAGATCCAGGGGACCGGCGGGCGGCTCTGGGTGCGGACGGTGCGGTCGTCGTCGACGCCGAGCTGGCGGAGCGCCTGCTGCGAGGAGGAGGGGCCGGCGGGGGCGCCGAAGAGCGTGGCTCCCACGTCGTTGGTCGGCGCCTCGCGGGGAGCGAGCGTGCCCGCGGCGGCGCGATCGAGGTCGGTGCGGAAGTCGCCCGCCGTCTGGAAGCGGGCGTAGCGGTCCTTCGCCATCGCCTGCAGGACGACCTGGTCGAGCTGCGGCGAGACGGCGTCCTGGACGGTGCTCGGGGCGACGGGCGTCTCGCTGACGTGCTGGTACGCGACGGCGACCGCCGTGTCGGCGCGGAACGGGGCCTGGCCGGTGAGCATCTCGAAGAGGACCACGCCGGCGGAGTAGAGGTCGGTGCGCGCGTCCACCGACTCGCCCTTGGCCTGCTCGGGGGAGAAGTAGCGGGCGGTGCCGAGGATGGCGGTGGTCTGCGCGATGGTTGCGGAGGTGTCGGACACGGCGCGCGCGATGCCGAAGTCCATGACCTTCACCTGGCCGGTGGGCGTGACCATGATGTTGCCGGGCTTGACGTCGCGGTGGACGACCCCCGCGCGGTGCGAGTACTCGAGCGCGGTGAGCACCTGGCCCATGACGCGGACGGCCTCGGCAGGCTCGAGCGGCCCGTCGGTGATGACGTCCTTGAGGAGGCGGCCCTCGACCCGCTCCATGACGATGAAGGGGACCGTGTGCGACGCGCCGTCCTGGTCGGTGACGACGTCCTCGCCCGCGTCGAAGACGCGCACGATGGTGGGGTGCGACATGCGCGCAGCCGCTTGGGCCTCCTGGCGGAAGCGGCTGCGGAAGGCGGGATCCTCGGCGAGGCCGCGACGGAGGACCTTGACGGCGATCCGGCGACCGAGACGGGAGTCGACTCCCTCGAAGACGTCGGCCATGCCCCCGCGACCCAGCAGCGCCCCGACCTCGTAGCGGCCGCCCAGCACACGGGTGTCGGTCACGGGCTGCCTCTCGTCGGGATCGGGATTCGGACGGGGATGAGCTTACCGGGGGTCCGCTGGGGATCCGGGCGGACAGGGGACACGCGGACGGGGGCGGACGAGCGATCGCCGTCCGCCCCCGGGTGGAGCGCCGGTCAGGCGTTCCGGTGCGAGCTGGAGACGAGCGAGCGCTCGTCCGTGCTACCCGGGGCGGGGGTCGGCGCCATGCCGGTCGTGCCGCCGTTGCCGCCGCCGGTGCCGCCGGTGCCTCCACCGGTGCCGCCCGTTCCTCCGCCGGTTCCGCCCGGGGCGGCCTCGACGGTGACGGTGACCGTGCTGCTGTACGGCGACTCGTTGGTGCCGCAGATGGCGAGGTACTTGACGGTGAACGTGCCCGGGTTCGTGCCCACCTTGATCTCGCCCGACGTGGTCTGCGCGTTCGTCGGGTTCGTGCTACCGCCCCAGGTGCCGGTGGCGCCCTGCGAGACGGAGTCCGCCTGGATCTGGTAGCCGTTGAGCGTCTGGCCGGCGGGGCAGGAGTACGCGGGCCAGGAGATGTCCACCGTCTGGCCGGCGCGGACGTCGGTCGGGGTGACGGTCGGCGTGCCGGGCGCGGCGGTGGGCAGCGTGGGCGGACCGTACGCCGTGATCTGGATGGTGGCGCCCTTCGCGACCGTGCCGGTGGGGGTGATCGCCGTGACGCGGCCCTCCTCCTCGCCGGACGGTGCGGCGCTGCCCGTGATGACGGTGACCTTGAGGCCGAGGGCGGTGAGCTCCTGCGTGACCGTCTTCTGGTCGCGGCCGATGTAGTCGTCGCGGTTGACGTCCACCGTGCTCGCGGTGGGTGACGGCGTAGGGGTCGGCGAGGGTGACGCGCTCGGTGAGGGAGACGCGCTGGTGGCCGTGGGGGCCGGGGCCGGGGCGTCGTCGCGCTGGCTCGCGAAGTACGCGAGGAGGCCGGCGACGATGGCTGCCACCACGAGGATCGCCACGCCCACGAAGATCCAGATGGCGCGCTTGCGGGCGCGCGGCTCCTCGGGCTCCTCGTCGTCCTCGTGGTCGAGGAGGAAGGGATCCGGCGTGCCGGCGCGCGACCCGGAGGAGGACAGGACCGTGGTCGCGCTCGTGTCGGCGGCGCGACGGCCGGACGGCATGAGCTGCGTGGCCTGCGTGGGCGTGCCCGGGTCCGCCAGCGCGGCGGCACCCGCGACGGCCGCGACCGCGATGGTCGCCGTGGCGACGTCGCCGCGGCGGAGCGCCTGCGCGGCGCGCGCGAGGTGAGAGGCGCTCTGCGGGCGATCGGCCGGCTTCTTCGCGATGCACGACATCACGAGGTTGCGCACGGGCTCGGCGACGGTGACCGGCAGCTCGGGCGGCAGCTCGTTGATCTGCGCCATGGCGATCGCGACCTGCGACTCGCCCGTGAAGGGGCGGCGGCCCGCCAGGCACTCGTACGCGACGATGCCCATCGAGTAGACGTCGGTGGACGGCGACGCCGGGTGCCCGCTCGCCTGCTCGGGGGACAGGTACTGGACCGTGCCCATGACCTGGCCCGTGGCGGTGAGGGGCACCTGGTCGGCGATGCGCGCGATGCCGAAGTCGGTGATCTTCACGCGGCCGTCGGGCGTGATGAGCAGGTTGCCCGGCTTGATGTCGCGGTGGACGAGCCCGGCCTGGTGCGCGGCGTGGAGCGCCAGCGCGGTCTGGGCGATGATGTCGAGCACCTTGTCGGTGGACAGCACGCGCTCGCGCTCGAGGATGGTGGAGAGCGCCTCGCCGGGCACGAGCTCCATCACGAGGAAGGCGCTGCCGTCCTCCTCGCCGTAGTCGAAGACGTTCGCGATGCCCTCGTGGTTGACGAGCGCGGCGTGGCGGGCCTCGGCGCGGAAGCGCTCGAGGAACCCGGGGTCGCCGAGGTACTCGTCCTTGAGGATCTTGATCGCGACCTTGCGCCCGATGACGAGGTCGGTGGCCTCCCACACCTCGCCCATGCCGCCGATGGCGATGCGATCGCCCAGCTGGTAACGCCCTCCGAAGGTCAGTCCGCTCGTGGGTCTCATCTGTCCAGCACCGCCTCAATCACTTTCTTCGCCACGGGGGCGGCGAGGGTGTTCCCCGAGCCCGATCGTCCTCGTCCGCCGCCGTCCTCGACCAGGACCGCGACCGCCACCTGCGGGTCCGCCGCCGGCGCGAAGCCGGTGAACCACAGCGTGTACGGGTCGTCGCTGCCGTTCTGGGCGGTGCCCGTCTTGCCGGCCACGTCGACGCCACTGATTCTCGCATTCGACGCGACGCCGCTCTGGACGTCGTCGATCATCATCCGGGTCATGGTGTCGGCGGTCTCCTTCGAGATCGGGTCGGCGAAGCGGCTGGGGGAGAAGCCGGAGAGCTCGCTCAGGTCGGGGTTGAGGACGCTGTCGACGACGCTGGGCTTCATGACCTCGCCGCCGTTCGCGATGCCGGCCGTGACCATGGCGGTCTGCAGCGGGGTGGCGCGCACGTCGAGCTGCCCGAACGCGGACTGCGCGGTCTGGGCGTCGTCGAGGTCGGGGGAGAAGACGCTCTTGGCGCTGGCCATGGGCACGTCTATCGACTTCCCGTATCCGAAGGCGTCGGCCATGGCCGCGATCCGCTCGGATCCGAGCGCGATGCCGAGCTGCGCGAACGGGATGTTGCAGCTGAGGCGCAGCGCGGTCGCGATGCTGACCTCCGCCTCGGGTCCGCACGCCCCTTCGCCGGCGTTGGTGATGACCGTGCCGGTGCCGGGCAGCGTGAAGGTCGGCGGGTTGGGCAGCAGCGAGTCGGGCGTGTACTGGCCCGACTCGATGGCGGCGGCCGCGGTGATGAGCTTGAACGTGGATCCGGGCGGGTTGAGGCTGTTCACCGCGCGGTCGATGAGCGGGTTCGCCGGGTCCTTCAGGAGCGACGAGTAGCTCTGCTGCACGGCCGCGCGGTCGTGCGACGCCAGCGTGTTCGGGTCGTAGCCGGGCTTGGACACCATCGCGAGGATGCGGCCGGTCTTCGGCTCGATCGCGACCACGGAGCCCTGCAGCGACCCGAGCGCGTCGTACGCCGCCTGCTGCACCTTCGGGTCGATCGTGAGCTCGACCGACGCGCCCTTCGGGTCCTGCCCGGTGAAGGTGCGCGTGAGGCTGTCGAAGAACTGCGTGCCGCTCGTGCCGCTGAGGACGTCGTTCATGGAGTCCTCGAGGCCCGTGGATCCCTGGCCGAGCGTGTAGTAGCCGGTGACCGCGCTGTAGAGGTCGGGCTGCGCGTAGGTGCGGAGGAACTTGTAGCGGTCGTCGACCGGCACCGAGGAGGCGATGGGCGTGCCGTCGACGAGGATCGAGCCGCGCTCGGCCGAGTAGCTCGCGATGATGGTGCGGCTGTTGCGCGGATCCGCCTGGAGGGTCGGCGCGGAGACGACCTGGATGACCGACGCCGCGACGAACAGGGCCACGAACATGGCCAGGACGAACACGGAGACGCGCTTGAGCTCGCGGTTCACGACTCGACCACCAATCGGGGCTGGTTGCGGACGGTGTCGGAGAGGCGGAGGAGCAGGGCCGCGATGATCCAGTTGGCCAGCAGCGAGGATCCGCCCGCCGCCATGAACGGCGTCGTGAGACCCGTGAGCGGGATGACGCGGGTGACGCCGCCGATGACGATGAAGACCTGCAGCGCGATGACGAACGACAGCCCGATGCCGAGCAGCTTGCCGAAGTCGTCCTGCCCGGCGAAGCCGATGCGGAAGCCGCGCGAGACGAGCAGCAGGTAGAGGGCGAGGATCGCGAAGACGCCCGTGAGGCCGAGCTCCTCGCCGAGGCTCGCGAAGATGAAGTCGCTGTTGGCGAGCGGCGTGAGGTTGGGCATGCCCTCGCCGAGCCCGCGCCCGAAAAGGCCGCCGTCGGCCATGCCGAACAGGCCCGTCACGAGCTGGTAGCTGCCGCCGTTGGCGTCGTAGACGGCCGGGTCGAACGGGCTGAGCCAGGCGTCGACGCGGCCGCCGACGTAGCCGAGCGTGCTCGCGCCGTACGCGCCGCCGAGGAACAGGACGAGGCCGAGGACGACCCAGCCGATGCGGCCCGTGCTCACGTACGTCATGACGATGAAGAGGCCGAAGTAGAGGAGCGAGGTGCCGAGGTCGCGCTGGAAGACGAGCACGCTCATCGACACGGCCCAGACCAGGAGGATCGGGCCGAGGTCGCGGACGCGCGGGAAGCGCATCCCCAGCACCTTGACGCCCACCATCGACAGGCTGTCGCGCGCGGTGACGAGGTAGCCGGCGAAGAAGACCGCCAGGCAGATCTTCGCGATCTCGCCGGGCTGGAACGAGAAGCCGCCGATGTGGATCCAGACGCGGGCGCCGTTGATGTTCTGGCCGATGACCGGGAGCATCGGCAGGAGCAGCAGGATCAGGCCGACGAACATGGCGATGTAGCGGTAGCGCTGCAGCACGCGGTGGTTCTTCAGCAGCACGATGACCGCGAGCCCGCACACGATGGCGAGGCCCGACCAGACGATCTGCCGCACGGCCACGCTGTCCCAGCCCGAGAGCCCGCCGGCGAGGTCGAGCCGGTATATGGCCGCGATCCCGAGGCCGTTGAGCACGGTCGCGATGGGGAGGATGAACGGATCCGCGTCGGGCGCGAGCCAGCGCAGCGCCACGTGCATGCCGAGCACGAGGACCGCGAGGCCGGTGGCGGGGATGAAGAAGCTCTGGTCGAACGCGCCGAGCACGCCGAGCTGCACGAGGTACAGGGCGCCGCCGTTGATGACGGAGGCCAGCACGACCAGCGCGAGCTCGAGGTCCCTGAGGCGTCGGGGCACGCGGATGCGCGGGATCCTGGGCGCGCGCTCGCGAGGGCGCGTCACGGCGTCAGCCACGCCGGCGCTACCCACGCGCGGCCTCCTGCAGCCGGTCGACGATCTCCTCGGCGCCCGCGAGCGAGTCGGCGTTGATGGTCTGCTCCACCTGCTGGCGGTAGAACGGCTGGAGGTCGTCGACCCTCACCTCCGTGCGGGCGTAGACGTGCGAGAGCTCGATCGGGCCGATGGTCTGCTGCACGCCGTTGTAGACCGCGACCGTGCCCTCGGACTCGCCCACGTAGTAGCGCGACTGGGTCCAGCGGTAGCCGAGGACGCACGCGAGCACGAGGCCCGCGAGGATCAGCGCGACGCCGACCAGCCAGGTGACGCGGCGGCGGAGCGCGCGCCGCCTGTCCTCAGCGATGAGGGCCTCGAGGTACTGGTCCGACTCCGGCTCGAACTGGGCGTCGCGCGCGGCCGTGGTGGCGCGCAGCGGGTGCAGCAGGAGCGACGGGATGCGGACGGCGCGCTTCGCGGGCTCGTCGCCGAACGCGAGGGGCTGCGCCGCGGATCCGACCAGCACCGGCTCGGGCGCCGGGCGGGAGGCGGCCGTCTCGTCGCCCTCGTCGAGCACGTCGACGACCACGACCGTGACGTTGTCGGGGGCGCCGTGGTCGAGTGACTCCTTCACGAGCGCGTCGGCGACGGTGTCGGGCGTGCCCGCGGTCGCGAGGATCTCGGTGATCCGCTCCTCGGACACGTAGCTGCTGAGGCCGTCCGAGCAGAGGAGCCAGCGGTCGCCCGTGTGCGTGTCGAGCACCTGCGTGTCGACCTCGGGCGCCGCGTCGACGTCGCCCAGCACGCGCATCAGCACGGAGCGGCGCGGGTGGACGAGCGCCTCCTCCGGCGTGATGCGCCCGCTGTCGACGAGCCGCTGGACGAAGGTGTGGTCGGCGGAGATCTGGCTGAGCTCGCCGCGGCGGAAGAGGTAGATGCGCGAGTCGCCGATGTGGGCGATGGCCACGTGACGGCCGACGCGGGCCAGCGCGCTGACGGTGGTGCCCATCCCGGTGAGCTCGGAGTGCTCGAACACGGTCTCGGCGAGGAGCTGGTTGGCGGCGACGAGGCCGGCCTGCAGCGCGAACTCGGCGTCGTGGGCTGACGCGTAGGGCTTGTCGGCCTCGATGATCCGCGTGAGGGCGACCGCGGAGGCGACGTCGCCGCCCGCGTGCCCGCCCATGCCGTCGGCGACGACGAAGAGGTCCCGCCCCGCGTAGCCCGAGTCCTGGTTGTTCGACCGGACCTTGCCCACGTGGGAGACGGCAGCGGCCTGCGTCACTGTCGCCACGCCGCTACCGCCTGAGCTCGAAGCTGGTCGCGCCGATGCGGATCGGCGTGTCGAGCGGCACCTGCGTCGGGACGCTCACGCGCTTGCCGTCGAGGAAGGTGCCGTTGGTCGAGTCGAGGTCCTGGATCATCCACTCGTCGTTCCAGAGCAGCAGGCGCGCGTGGTGGGTGGACGTGTAGTCGTCGCGGATCACGAGGCCCGACTCGCTCGAGCGGCCGATGGTGAGCGGCTCGGTGCCGAGCGGGATCTCCGTGCCGGCCTTGGCGCCCGAGGTGATGACGAGGTGGCGGGCGGTGGACGTGGTGGCCTTCGCGCGGGACGGGACGGCGCCGGAGTTGGCGCCGGACGGCATCGACGAGATGGGCGGCGGCTGGACGGCGGGCTGCGGGGACCGGGGTGGCGCGGCGTACGGGGACTGCGGGAACGGGTATCCGCCGGCCGAGCCCGTCTCCTCGCGCAGCTTCCGCACGCGCTGGCCGAAGAGGTCGGAGCGCAGCGCGTAGACGATGCCGAAGATGAACAGCCACAGCACCGCGAGGAACGCGAGACGGAGGACGAGGAGGGTCAGCTCGGTCACGACGCTCCCCAGAACCCGTCGTCGTGGCCCCGGCCCCGGGCATCGCGGCCGCCGCGCTCCTCGGTGGCCTGCGGCACGACGCGGAAGGTGATGGTGGTGCGGCCGATGCGGACGACCGACTCGGGCGGGAGCGGCGCCTTCGTGACGGGCGCGCCGTTCAGCTCGGAGCCGTTCGTGGAGCCGAGGTCGCGGACCTGGGCGCGGGATCCGTCCCACGCGATCTCGACGTGGCGGCGGGACGTGCCCGGGTCGTCGACCGTGATGTCGGCGTCGCTGCCGCGGCCGACGACCGTGCGGCCCACGGGGAGCGGGTGGCGGGTGCCCGCGACGTCGACCACCGGGATCCACGTGACGCTGCCCTCGGCCGTGCGGCTGTCGATCTCGAGCACGCCCTCGGAGATGGAGTCGTCCTCGCGGAAGCCGACCTGCACCACGCCGGCGAACTGGTAGCCCTGCGAGGAGGCGTGCTTCTCGACCGCCTGGCGCAGCTGGTCCGTGAGCGCGGTGCGGATGCCCGCCATGCGCTCGGCGTCGGGCCGGGAGACCCGGAGGGTGAAGGAGTTGGGCACGAGGATGAGGTCGCGGTCCACGACGGCGGCGTGGGTGTCGAGCTCGCGACGCAGCTGCGCGGCGATCTCCACGGGCTGCAGGCCGGACTTAAAGGTCTTCACGAAGGCGCCGTTGACGGCGCGCTCGAGGCCCTTCTCGAAGTTGTCCAGGATTCCCACGTGTGATCCGTCCTCGCGCGGTCCTTCCGCGGATGAATAGGGAGATCGTAGCCAACTCGCGAGGCGGCGCCCTGGACACCGGCCCCGCGGCGGGTGCGGATCGCCCTCGGGGAGGGGCGGACGGCGCCCGTGCGGCGCGGGATCGGCTCCGGGGCGTGATAATGTCGTCCGGTTGGCGCGAGTGGCGGAATTGGTAGACGCGCACGGTTCAGGTCCGTGTGTCCGTGAGGACGTGGGGGTTCAAGTCCCCCCTCGCGCACCAGCAGAGCAGGAGGCCCCCGGATCATCCGGGGGCCTCTTCGCGTCTCCCGGGGATGAGGGCGGACGGGCGATCCCGGCCCAGCCGATCGGCGGACGGGCTCAGCCGATGGGCGGGCCGATCGGATCCCCCGGCGGACGCCCCGGCGCCCCTGCTCTCCGCACACTGGGGACGTGACGCACCCGACGCTCGCCCGCCCCGCCCGACCGCTGCCCGTCGACCCCGCCGGTCGGCCGCCCTCCGGCCCCGTCGGCGCCGCGCGGCCCGGTGCCCGCGGTGCGCTCGTCGTCGTCGGCCGCGCCGTCGCCCGCCACCCGCTCGCGATCCTCGCCGTGCCCGCCGGGAGCGCGTGGATCGGGCTCATGGCCGGCCTCGGCGAGCTCGCGCACCCGGCCGCCACCGCGATCGGCGTCGCCGTCACCGTGCTGGTGCTGGCCTGGTCCGAGAGCCGCATCGGGATCCTCCGCACCGCCCTGGTCGCGGCCCTCGGGTCGCTGGCGCCCGTCGCGGTCGCCTCCCTGCTCCTCGCCGCGGGCGTCGCCGTCGGCGACCTCTACGCGCAGATCGACGCGGCCGACCGGCTGTGGGCGCCGTCCGTCGTGCTCGTGGCGGTGGCCGCCGCCGCCAGCCGGGGGCTCGCCCCCGCCCACCGCGACGGGCTCCGCGCGACCGTGCTCGCGGCCGTGCTCGCCGGTCTCCTCGCGGGCGGCCACGGCGTCGACCTGACGCGCGGCGTCGCCCTCCTCATCGGGCTCGGCCTCGGGCGGCTCGTCGTGCCGCTGTCCGCCCGCCCCGCCTGGCACGACGAGGCGGCGTCCCACGCCCGCGTCGTCGCCGCGACTGTCCTCGGCACCGTCACGCTCAGCTGGTGGATCGCCGCCGTCTCGGGCGACGCGATCGGCGTCCTCGGCGCGATGGGGTCGCTCCTCGATCCCGGCCTCACGGTCGCCGTGCTGTGCGTCCTCATCGTCGCCGTCGCGCTGCTCCTCCGCGGGCGTCGTCTCGGCCTCGTGCTCGGGATCGCCGCGCTGCTGCTCGTCACCGGGCTGCTCGCCTGGTACGACACGGTGATCCCGCTGTCCGAGGACTGGTTCGCGTTCCCGATCGACTCCTGGATCGACCTCGAGCTGCCGCTGCTGGTGCTGACGACGTGGCTCCTGCCGGCGGCGGCGCTCGTCGTGCTCGTGGTGCGGCGGCGCTCGTTCGCCGCACGCGCGGTCGTCGACGGTCGGTCGGCCGGGCGCGACCGGGTGCTCGCGCAGCTGATGTGCTCGGACGCCGGATCCCTCGGCTTCATGGGCACGTGGTCGGGCAGCAGCCACTGGTTCGCCGGCGACGACGGCGACGAGTCCGCCCGCGGCGCCGTCGCGTACCGCGCCGCGCACGGGGTGGCGCTGACGGTGTCGGATCCGCTCGCCTCCGCCGGCGACGCGCCCGCGACGATCCGCGCCTTCGCCCGGCACTGCTCGGCGCGCGGCCTTGTGCCCGCCTTCTACAGCATCCACTCCCGGCACCTGCCGGTCTTCGCCGAGCTCGGCTGGAGCGTCACGCCGGTCGCGGAGGAGGCCGTGATCGACCTCGCGGGCTTCTCCACGTCCGGCAAGCGCCGGCAGGACCTGCGCACGGCGACCAACCGCGCCGCCCGCGACGGCGTCGACGCGCTGTGGGGCACCTACCGCGGCCTGCCCGAGCCGCTCCGCCGCGCGGTCGGCGCGCTGAGCGGCGACTGGGCCGACGCGAAGGCGCTGCCCGAGATGGGCTTCACGCTCGGCGGCCTGCGCGAGCTCGACGACCCCGAGGTGCGGATCCTGCTGGCCGTCGACGCGTCGGGCCGCGTGCACGGCGTCACCAGCTGGCTGCCCGTCTTCCGCGACGGTCAGGTGGTGGGCCGCACGCTCGACGTCATGCGCCGCGGCGCCGACCCGATGCCCGGCGTGATGGAGTTCCTCATCGCCACCGCCGCGCGCGCGTTCCAGAAGGAGGGGCTCGAGACGCTGAGCCTGTCCGGGACGCCGCTCGCGGGCGTCGGGGCGATGCGGCCCGCCGGCGCGGTCGACCGGGTCGTGGCGCGCCTGCTCGCGGCGACCGGCCGCGTGCTCGAGCCGTCCTACGGCTTCACGTCGCTGCTGCGCTTCAAGGCCAAGTTCGATCCGCGCTACGAGACGCTCTGGCTCGCCTGCCCGACGGCCGCGGACCTCGCGCCGATCGGGCGCGCGCTGACGGCTGCGTACGTGCCGACCCTGCAGATCCGGCAGCTGGTGGGCGCGCTGCGGGCGGCGGGGGACGAGGCCCGCGACGGCCGCCGGGCGAGCCGGGCCGCCAGGCGCGCGGCGCGGGGCGCTAGCCTCGGCCACGCGGGGGACCGCGGCGCCGCGACCGGCGACGGCGGCGGATCCACCGGCGGGAGGCGGCACGCGTGAGCGACGGACCGGACGCGGGCGACGGCCCCTCCTCGGCGGGACCCGTCGTGAGCGTCGTGGTGGTCGACGACGAGTCGCTCGTGCGCTCCGGCGATGGTGCTCGGCGCCAGCCCGCGCATCGCCGTCCGCGCGGCCGTCTCGAGCGACACGGCCGTCGCGACCGTGCGGGAGCACGCGCCCGACGTGGTGCTCCTCGACATCCGGATGCCCGCTCCCGACGGCCTCGCGATCCTCGCCGAGCTCATGGCCGAGCCCCGGCCGCCCGCCGTCGCGATGCTCACCACCTTCGACACCGACGACCAGGTGCTCGAAGCCCTGCACCGCGGCGCGTCCGGCTTCCTCCTCAAGGACACGGATCCCGAGCAGCTCGCCCGCCACGTGCTGACGCTCGCGTCCGGCGGCATCGTGCTCGCGCCCGGCCTCCGTCCCGGCCGGCTCTTCCGCTCGCTGGCGGACGACGCGGAGCGGGCGCGCGTCGCCCGGCTCGGCGACCGTGAGACCACCGTGCTGAAGGCGCTCGCCCGCGGGCTGTCGAACGCGGAGATCGTGGCCGAGTGCGGGCTGACGCTCGGCACGGTGAAGGAGACGGTGAGCTCGATCGTGCAGACGCTGGGCGTCGGCTCGCGGGTGGAGGCGGCCGTCGTCGCCGACCGCGCCGGGCTCGTGCCGCGGCGGTGATCCGGTGATCCGGTGATGCGGCTGAAGGGGCGGGCGCTCGCGGCGGGCGGCGCTACCGCTGCCGGCCGGGACGCCGACGTCGACGTCGACGCCGCCGGCGGGGCGACCGCGGCGGACCGCGTGCGCGCCGTGCTCGTCGACCTGCTCGTGGCCGGGATCGCCGCGGCCCTGTCCTCCGGGTTCCTCTCCGCCGCCCAGACGTCGGGGGAGGTCGTCGCGGGGATCGTCGCCTGCCTCGGCCTCCTGCTCCGCCGCCGCTGGCCGTGGCTGAGCGTGCTGGCCGCGCTGCCGGCCTTCTCCGTCAGCGTCGCGTACGTCCCGCTCGTGATCGCCCTCTTCGACCTGGGCCTCTCGCGCGCACCGCGGTGGCAGGTCGCGGTGGCGGCCGGCGGATCCGTGGTCGCGTACATGGCGCCGCTCTGGCCTCCGGAGGACGTGCCGTTCCTGGTCGAGCCCCTCGTGGACGCGACCATCTACACCGTCGGACCCGCGCTCCTCGGGGCCTTCCTCCGCGAGCGGCGGACGGCGGCGGCGCAGCTGCGCGAGCTGCGGGAGGCGCAGACCCTCGGGCAGCGGCAGGCCGCCGAGGTCGCGCTCGCCCGGGAGCGCGCGGTGCTGGCGCGGGAGATGCACGACGTGGTCTCGCACCAGGTCAGCCTCATCGCGGTGCAGGCCGGCGCGATGCAGGTCGGCGCGACCGACGATCGATCCCGGGAGGTCGCGCGCACGATCCGCGGGCTCAGCACCGTGACGCTCGAGGAGCTGCGCGGCATGGTCGAGGTGCTCCGCGCGGCGGGCGGGGAGCGCCGGGAGCTCGCGCCGCAGCCGACGCTCCGGGACGTGCCGGCGCTCGTGGCGGCGAGCGGGATCCGCGCGACGACCGACATCGACCTCCCCGACGACCTGCCCGCGGCCGCCCAGCGCGCCGTCTACCGGACGGTGCAGGAGGGGCTCACCAACGCGCGGAAGCACGCGACCGGCGCGGCCGTGCGGATCACCGGACGGCTGGACGCGGGCCACGTGGTGCTCGAGGTCGAGGCGGGCCGGGCGACGCTCCCGCCCCTGGACCTGCCGAGCGGACGCCACGGGCTCACAGGCCTGCGCGAGCGCGCCCAGCTGCTCGGCGGGAGCCTCACGGCCGAGACGCGCCCCGACGGGTCCCACCTGCTCCGGCTGCGCTTCCCGCTCTGAGGCGGGGCGGCGGGTCGGCGGGTGGACGCCCGCGCGGGTCAGCGGCCGGCCGCTGCGGAGGGGGCCGGAGCCGCCTCGGCGTCGGAGGCGGCCTCCGGGCCGGGCCAGATGGTCCAGCCGACCGCCCAGAGCGTGCAGATGCCGAGGAGGACGGTGAGGCGGGCGATCCAGTCCTCGAGCGCCTGGGTGCGCGCGGCGTCGCCGACGAACGCGACGGCGGCGAGCAGCAGGGCGCAGGCGATCGCGTAGGCGGCCACCGTGAGGATCCACAGCCACCACTCGTGGCGCACCCTGGCGCGGCCGGACCGGGTCGGGCGCACGGGCGCGGGGCCGCCGGCGAACCGGTGGGCGAAGCGCACGTCGCGCCAGCGCACCATGGAGTGGCCGAAGGCGACGGATCCGCCGAGGTAGGCGGCGGCGAGGCCGTGGGTCCAGTCGGCGGTCGCCCCGCCGCGGAGGTCGATGGTCACGGCGACGAGCAGCACGAGATCCACGACGGGCACGCACGCGAGGAGCACGGCGACGATCACGCGCGGGCCCTCTCGTCGCTCGGCTGGTCTCCACCGTATCGACGCGGGACCCGGCGGCGACCCAGATGCGGGGCGCCGGCCGGGCGGCGGGTCAGCCCTGGCGGGCCTTCATGCGCGGGTTCTTCTTGTTGATGACGAAGACGCGGCCGCGGCGGCGCACGACCTGCGCGCCGGGGATCTTCTTCAGGGCCTTGATCGAGTTGCGCACCTTCATGGGGATGGTCCTTTCACGAGAACGGTTCTCAATAGACTAGCGCCATGCCCGCTCGCGACCACCTGCCCCTACCCGTGTACCCGCAGCCGCCGTCGGGCGTCGTCCTCGTGGTGGGCGAGGGATCGGGCCTCCGCGCGGTGCTGCGCGACGCGGTCGACGACGTCGCGGCGAGCGTGCTCGTGCTGCCGCCCGAGGAGGCGGATCCGGTCGAGCCCATCGCGCGGTTCCTCGACGACCTCGCCGAACGCGGGCCGGGCGCGGAGGCCGTGGTGGGGATCCCCGCGTCCGCCGACGCGCGTGCGACCGGGATGCAGCTCGACCTGCTGCTGCGCCGCGAGCATGAGCTGCAGCGCACGCTCGGCGGGACGGGATCCGGCTTCGGCCTGCGTCACGTCGTCTCGGTCGTGGCCGCCGACCGGCTGCATTCGATCGCCTTCGGCCGGGTCGAGGACGCGTTCGACGAGGCCGAGACGCTCGCCGACCTCGTCGAGTACGCGACCGTGGTGGTGCTGACCGGCATGGCCCGCGTGCCGCTCGAGTCGCGCGGCACGCTGCTCGCGCTCGTGCGGCGGCTCGCCCCGCGCGCCGCGGTGCTCGACGCGCGCCGGCCGCTCGCGCTCCACCGGCTGCCGCGCTGGGGCGACGTGGCGGGGCTCGCCGCGTCGGCGGGGTGGATGCGCGAGCTCACCGCTGCGGGCGTCGCGACGCGGCCGGGGGAGGTCGACCGGCTGGACGGGCCCGTGGGATCCGTGGTCGTGGGCGACCCGCGGCCGCTGCACCCGGAGCGGCTCGCGCTCGCCGTGGAGGAGGAGCTGCGGCCCGACCGCGCGGGCCTCGTGCTGCGCTCGAAGGGCTTCGTGTCGCTCGCGTCCCGGCAGGGCGAGGTGGGCGGGTGGTCGAGCGTGGGATCCATGCTGACGCTCCAGCCGACGAGGATCGACCCATGGCAGGAGGGCGCGCCGCACGGCACGGAGATCGCGTTCTTCGGGGTTGGGCTGCGGCCGGCCGTGCTGCGGCGGGCGATCGGGCGGGCCGTGCTGACGGGCGCGGAGCTCGCGGCGGGGCCGGCGGCGTGGGCCGGGTACGCGGATCCGTTCCCCCGCGTGGACGCGGGCTGACGGCGCGGCGCGGCGCGGCGCGCCCGGCCGCCGGCGAGCGTGACGGCCAGCCGAGAGCGGTTGCGCGCGCCTGGTCACTGCTCGGCGCCCGGCGTTCAGTGGGGAGGTGAAGCAGAACCACACCGCGGCGGGCACGACCCGCACCACCCGCACGACCACCCGCACCGCGCACGACCGCACGGCCGACGAGCGGCCCGCCGACGACCGGCCCGCCGCCGAGGATCCGGCCATCGTGCCCGTACCCGCGCCGGGCCCCGAGCCCGAGGACGCGCTGCGCGTCGCCCGCGAGTCGTTCGGCTGGGACGAGCTGCACGACGGCCAGGTGCGCACGATCGGCCCGCTCGTCCGCGGCCGCGACGCGCTCGTCGTGATGCCCACGGGCTACGGCAAGTCCGCGATCTACCAGGTCGCCACCGTGCTGATGGAGGGCCTGACCGTCGTCGTCTCGCCGCTCATCGCGCTGCAGGCCGACCAGGTGCAGAACCTCGAGGACGCGCCCGCCGCGCCGCCCGCGCGCGTGATCAACAGCACCATCCGCGGGAAGGCGCTCGAGGAGGCGTGGGCGACCGTGGAGGAGCCCGGCGCGCGGATCGTGTTCCTCACGCCCGAGCAGCTGGCGCGCGACGAGGTCGTCGAGCGGCTCGTGGCGCGCGGGGTGTCGCTCGTGGTGATCGACGAGGCGCACTGCGTGGCGTCGTGGGGCCACGACTTCCGGCCCGACTACCTGGGGCTCGGCGGGGTGATCGACGCGCTCGGGCACCCGCCGACCGTCGCGATGACGGCGACCGGATCCACGCCCATCCGCACCGAGATCGAGGAGCGCCTCGGCCTCCGCGACCCGTTCGTGCTCTCCAGCGGCTTCGACCGGCCGAACATCCGGCTCGAGGTGCGCCGGCACACCGAGGAGTCCGAGAAGCGGCGCGCGATCGTCGCCCACGTCGTGGAGCAGACGCAGCCGGGCCTCGTCTACGTCGCCACGCGCCAGGACGCCGAGGACTACGCCGACGAGGTCCGCGCCGCCGGCCTCCGCGTCGACGCGTACCACGCGGGCCTGCCGGCGGCCGAGCGCGAGCGCGTGCAGACGGCGTTCCACGAGGACGCCGTGGACGTGGTCGTCGCCACGAGCGCGTTCGGCATGGGGATCGACAAGCCGACCGTGCGCTACGTGATCCACGCGGCGCCGCCCGAGTCCGTCGACGCGTACTACCAGGAGGCCGGGCGCGCGGGCCGCGACGGGGAGCCGGCCGTGGGGATCCTGCACTACCGCGCCGAGGACCTCGGCCTCCGCCGTTTCTTCGCCGCGCGCACGCCCCGGCCGGCGAACCTCCGCGACGTGTACGCGGCGGTCGCGGTGGCGGGCGTCGACGGACCGGTGCGGCCGGCCGCGGTCGCCGAGCGCGCGGGCATGTCGGCGCGCACGGTGGGCGGCGTGCTCAACCTGCTCGTGGACGCGGGCGTGCTCGGATCCGACCGCGATGGCGCGTACGTGCGCGAGGAGCTGGATCCGCGGGAAGCCGCCGCCCGCGCCAAGGAGGTCGCGCAGGAGCGCGAGCGCATCGAGGTCTCGCGGCTCGACATGATGCGCGGCTACGCCGAGACGCCGCAGTGCCGCCGCCAGTACCTGCTCGGCTACTTCGGCGAGGAGTCGCCGGAGAGATGCGGCAACTGCGACGCGTGCGACCGGCTCGCGGAGGTGGACGCGCACGAGGAGGCGATGGGCACGCATTTCGCCGAGGATGCGCCCGCCGAGTCCGACGAGATGTTCCCGGCCCAGTCGCCGGTGACCCACGCCGAGTGGGGGCCGGGCACCGTGATGAGCACGGAGGAGGACCGGATCACCGTCTTCTTCGAGAAGGAGGGGTACCGCGTGCTGTCGCGGCGGATCGTGGAGGAGGGGGAGCTGCTGCGGCCGGCGTGACCGCCGCTCCTATCGCTTTATTGTGATGTGACTCCGCAATGGAGCTTTTTCGGCGGATCCGCGTCATGCTCGGGATTCCATCGACGAGAGGCACGCGCATGACCGAGAACCGACGACCGCGCCCGAGGGTGCTCGTGACGGGCGCGAGCATCGCGGGACCCGCCGTGGCCTGGGGTCTCGACCGCGCCGGCTACGACGTGACCCTGCTCGAGCGCTCCGCCGAGCAGCGCACCACCGGCCAGAACATCGACATCCGCGGCACGGGGCGCGAGATCGTCGACCGGATGGGGATCCGCGACGTCGTGATGCGGAACCTCACCGGCGAGGACGGTACGCGCTACGTCGACGAGGACGGCCGGCCGTACGCCGTGTTCCCGCGCACCGAGGGGGAGGACGGCCCGACGGCCGAGATCGAGATCCTCCGCGGGCGGTTCGCGGGGATCCTCGTGGACGCGCTGCCGGCGGGCGTCGAGCTCCGCTACGGCGACCTCCTCGTGGGCGCCCAGCAGGACGCGTCGGGCGTCGACGTCGAGTTCGACAGCGGCGCCCGGGAGCGCTTCGACCTCGTGGTCGTCGCGGAGGGGCGGAGCTCGCGCACCCGGCGGATCCTCTTCGCCGAGGAGACGGAGCTGCGCGACTTCGGCGTGAGCATCGCGTACGGCACGCTCGACCGACTGCCCGCCGACACCGACGCGTGGGACTGGTACACGGGGACGCGCGGGCGCGTGGCCTCCATCCGGCCGGATGACGAGGGCACCATCCGGGCGAGCATGTCGTTCGAGTCGGAGCCGATGGGCGTCGAGCAGCTCCCCGTGGAGGCGCAGCTGGAGGTGCTGCGGGCCCGGTTCCGCGGTGCGGGGTGGCAGACGCAGCGGATCCTCGACGGGTTCGCCGCCCGGCCGACCGAGTTCTACACGCAGCGGATGGAGCAGGTCGTCGTGTCGCGCTGGGCGAAGGGGCGCGTGGTGCTGCTGGGGGACGCGGCATGGGGATCCGGCCCGACCGGCATGGGCACGACCCTGTCGCTCGTGGGCGCCTACCTGCTCGCGGGCGAGCTCGGGAAGGCGGCGGAGGATCCGTCGGACACCCCGCAGGCCGCCTTCGCCCGCTACGAGCGGCTGATGCGGCGCTACGCGGACAGCGCGCAGGGGCTCCCGCCGGGCGGCGCGCGGCTGCTGCACCCGTCGTCGCGCGCCGGTGTCGCGGCCATGCGCGCCGCCTTCCGGGTCGCGTCGTCGCGCCCGGTGCGGTCGTTCGCGCAGCGGTACCTGCTCACGAGCGAGAAGCACGTGCCGGTGATCCCGCGGTACCCGGCGCTCGTGGCGTGACGCGCGTGCGGGAGGATCGAACCCATGACGGATGAGGGAGCGCGCGTGCTCGAGGCGCTGCGGGGCTATGCGGTGCGCTACCAGGAGTCCGCGCACGCCTTCGCGCGGTTCATGGGCCTGCCGACGTCGGACGGCACGGCGCTCGGCGAGATCCTCTGGGCGGAGATCGCCGGCGTGCGGATGACCGCCGCCCGGCTCCGCTCGCGCCTCGGCATGACCTCGGGCGCGACCACCGCGCTCGTCGACCGGCTGGCGGCGCGCGGCCTCGTGACCCGCAGCCGCGAGAGCGACGACCGGCGGATCGTGACCCTGCGGACCACCGACGAGGTGCGCACCCGCAGCGCCGACTTCCACGGCCCGGCCGCCCGCGAGCTCGAGCGGGCGATGGGCGAGTACGACGACGCGACGCTCGCGGTCGTGCGCGGGTTCCTCGAGCGGCTGACGGGCGTGCTGCCGACGGGGGAGGGCGGGGCGCTGGCCTCTCCCGACACCGCCGACTGACCGGTTGGACTAGCCGCGGAACGTCGATGCGGATGCATGCGACGCGGGCCGTGGCCTACCGTGTGGGTCAGCGGGACGAGCCCTTCGGGTGGGCGGTCCTCGCGTAGCGTCGGCGTCTCGGGGGAGACGTTCCGACCGCCCGGTCCTCCGTGCACGGAGGCCGGGCCACACCCGCTTCCGCGGCGTCGCGGTCACGGCAGGGTCCGTGGCCGCGGTCCGCTCGGGACGGCCGCCGCCGGCGCTGGCAGGCTCGGGGCATGACCGCTCCCGGATCCGGCCCGCACGACGCCGCCTACCCGCTCGACCTCGACCGGCTGCTCGCGGGCGTCGCCGACGATGGCGCCGGCGAGGTCGACGACAGCATCCCGCAGCTCGCGGAGACGGATCCGTCGCTCGCCGGCATCGCGCTCGTCACGCCCGACGGCCGCACGCACGCCGCGGGCGACAGCGCGCACCCTTTCTCCATCCAGTCGGCGGTGAAGCCGTTCCTGTTCGCGCTGGCCCTCGCCGAGACCGATGGCGCCGCGCTCGACGCGGTGGGCATCGAGCCGACGGGCGAGGCGTTCGACGCGATCAAGCTGGAGAGCGGCACCGGTCGGCCGCCGAACCCGATGGTGAACGCGGGGGCGATCCTCACGGCGAGCCTGGTGCGCGGATCCTCCCTCGAGGAGCGCACCGAGCGGATCCTCCAGGGCCTCAGCGCATTCGCGGGCCAGGAGCTCGAGGTCGACGAGGAGGTCGCCGAGTGCGAGCAGCTCCTCGGCGACCGCAACCACGCGCTCGCGCACCTCATGCGCTCGGAGGGCACGCTGCACGTCTCGGCCGACGACGCGGTGGCCGCGTACGCGCGGGCGTGCGCGGTGCTCGTGACGCCCGGGATCCTCGCGGCGATGGGCGCGACGCTCGCGTGCGGTGGGCGTAACCCGCTCACCGGGTCTCGCGTGGTGTCGCGGGAGGTCGCGCGCGACGTGGTCTCCGTGATGGCGACATGCGGCGTCTACGACGGCTCCGGCCGGTGGATGCGGCGGGTCGGCGTGCCCGCGAAGTCGAGCGTCTCCGGCGCCATCGTGCTCTCCGCCCCCGGCCGCCTCGGCGCCGCCGTCTTCAGCCCGCCGCTCGACGACCAGGGCACGAGCGTGCGCGGCGCGGTGCTCGCGCAGCGGCTGGCGGATGAGCTGGGGCTGCACGCGTTCGGCGGCGCGGACGGGCGCGGCTGACGGATCCGCCGCCGGCACCTCGCACGGAGCGCGTGCTCCCTTCGACCCGTTCCGGCCGCACCTGCGCCCGGGTAGCGTCGCCCGGACGCGCCCGCCGACAGCTGGAGGACCCCATCACCGCACTCGACCTCATCGCCCTCGCCGCCGTCGACGCCTAGATTCGGCGGCCCGGGCGGCCCCCGGCGGACCCATGGCGGGGCTCGTGCTCGGCGGACTCGTGTCCCTGCTGCTCCCGCTCGCGGCCGTCGTGCTCGGCATCGTCATCGCGGTGTCCGTCGTGCGGACGCGGCGGGCGACGGAGCGCATCGAGAGGCGGCTAGAGGCGCTGGAGCGGGCGTCGCGCGATGCGTCGACGGCCGGCCGCGAGGGGACGGGCGCGCGCCCGGAGGCGACCCCGCGCTAGCCGCGGGATCGGGCGTCGCGGCGCGCGCCCCGCCGCCGCGCCCGCTCCGCCGCGTCCGCCATCGCCTCCGCGTGCGCGGTCTTGGCCCGGCCGATCGCGGCGTCGTCGTCACGGTGGATCGCGAGGCCCTCGGCGACCTGGGCGCGGAGGGCGCGGAGCGAGTCGCCGAGCGTGGGCGCGAAGTCCGCGTGCTCCTCGTCGTGCTGCTCCTCGCCTTCCGGGAACCGCCGCAGCTGAGCCGATGCGTCCTCAGTGGACGAGCCCTCGACGGGCGGCCGCTCGAGGTGGGCGAGGCAGAGGCGGGTGACCTCGTCGGCGTGGTCGTGCATCACCGAGTGCGCGGCTCCCGGGATCTCCCACAGCCGAGCCCGCGGCAGCAGCCGGCCCATCTCCTCCACCCACGCGCGCGGGACGACGGCGTCGTGCTCCCCGCGGATCACGAGCGTGCTGGCGCGGATGTCGGGCAGGCGCGCCTCGATCGGGAACGACATCATCCGCGGCAGCACCCGGAGGAACCAGCGCACGCCGCAGACGAGGTAGGCGCGGATGGCGAGCACCTGGATCCGGCTCGGTTCCCGCACCGAGGAGCGCAGGAAGCGGAGGGCGGCGCGCGGCACCCACCGCGCGGCCGGATCCATGACCGGGCTGATGAGCACCACGGTGCTGATGCCGGGCCGCCGAGCCGCGAGGTCCGCCACCACCTGCGTGCCCATCGAGTGGCCGACGAGCACGGGGTCGGCGAGGCCCAGGCTGTCGATCGCGGCGCCCACGAGGTCGGCGTACTCGCGGATCGCCAGCGCGCGACCGGGATGCGCGACGCCCGCGAACCCCGGCAGGTCGAGCGCGTGCACGGTGCCGCGGGCGTCGAGGTGCGGGGCGAGGCGCTCGAAGTAGTCGGAGCTCACGCCGATGCCGGGCACGAGGACGAAGGCCCGGTCGCCGGGGCTGCCGAGCGTGCTGATCCGCACGGTGAGGCCGCGGTGCACGAGGCGCGTGACGCGGACGGTCGTCGCGGGGCGGCCGTGCTCGGTCATGCGGTGCCTCCTGCGGCGGCGGGTCGTCGGGTGCGATCCGCGAGGCGTCCACGCTAGGGCACCGCCGCTGCGGATCCGTCGAGGGCGGCGCCGCGGCGACGTCCGACGGACAGCCGGCGCGGAGGCTCAGTCGTCGCGCCCGCTTCCCCGCTGGCCACGCACAGGCAGAACGGGTGCCCCGCCGGATCCGCGTACACGTCGAAGCGGTCGGGCACCGTCGGGTCCGCGGCCGGCTGGAGCAGGCGGCCGCCGAGGGCGAGCACGCGCTCGCGGCCCTCATCGAGGTCGTCGACGTAGAAGTCGAGGTGGATCTGCTGCTGCTGGCGCGGGCCCTCGCCCGGCCACTCCGGCGGCACGAAGTCGGGAGCGGGCTGGATCCCGATCTGCCAGCCGGCGTCGAACGACACGTAGTGCCAGTCGCCGCCCGCGTGCACCTCGCCGTCGAGGAGCCCGGCCCAGAAGGCGCTCTCCGCGGCCAGGTCCGGTGCGTCGAGCACCACGATCGTCTGCCGGATCCTCATGCGCGGTCCTTCTCTCCTCGTCGAGCGGGTGACGTCAGCCTGGCGCCGGCCTCCGACACCGACCAGGATCCGACGCCCGCGCCCCTGGGATCCGGACCCCGACCACCGGTAGGTTTGACGGCACGGCGCCTCCCGCGCCGGAACACCCTGCGGGCATCGTGGCTCAGTCGTCCTCATGCGGACGGCGGGAGCGTGCGACGGCCGTCGGGACACCAGTCCACCTCCTGAAAGGAGCGACCATGTCCGCCCCCTCCGTCCAGCTCTACACGGTCCGCGACGCCGTCTCCGCCGACCTGCAGGGCGCCGTCGCCCGCGTCGCCGAGATCGGCTACACGCAGGTCGAGCCCTACGCGTTCGTCGAGCGCGCCGACGAGTTCGCCGCCGCGTTCGCCGCGTCCGGCGTCACCGCCCCCTCCGGCCACGCGCCCGTCATCGACGGCGACGACGACCAGGCCGCCCGCACCTTCGACGCCGCCGCGAAGCTCGGGATCCAGACGGTGATCGACCCCTTCATCCCCTCCGAGCGCTGGCAGACCGCCGACGACGCGCACCGGATCGCCGACCGCGTCAACGAGCTGCAGGTGCAGGCCGCCGCGCGCGGGCTCGCCTTCGGGTACCACAACCACCAGTGGGAGTTCGCGAACAAGGTCGACGGGCGCCCCGTCTACGAGCTCTTCGTGGAGCGCCTGAACGCCGACGTCGTGCTCGAGCTCGACACCTTCTGGTCGACCGTCGGCGGCATGGACACGCCCGCCCTCCTCCGCCAGCTGGGGGAGCGCGTGCGGTTCCTGCACGTGAAGGACGGCAAGATCTCCGACGCGATCGCCAACGTGCTGCCGAGCGCCGAGTCCGCGCTCGTCGTGCCGCCGGAGCTCGCGCAGGCCTTCAAGATGCAGGAGCCCGCGGGCCAGGGCGACGTCGACGTCGCCGCCGTGCTCGCCGCCGCACCCCACGCGCTCCGCGTCGTCGAGTTCGACGACTACGCGGGCGACGTGTTCGACGGCATCGCGGCGTCCTTCGCCTGGCTGCAGGAGAACGACAAGTGACCGGCGGCACCGGCCGCGTCGGCGTCGGCGTCATCGGCGCGGGCGTCATCTCGGGCACCTACCTGGAGAACATGACGGCGATGCCGGACCTCGAGGTCCTGTTCGTCGCCGACATCGACCTCGACCGCGCCCGCGCGCGCGCCGAGGAGCACGGCGTGCCGCACCACGGCACGGTCGACGAGCTCTTGCGCGTGGACGAGATCGAGATCGTCGTGAACCTCACGCTGCCCGCCACGCACGCGGAGGTCGGCCGGCGGATCGTCGCCGCCGGCAAGCACGTGTGGAGCGAGAAGCCGCTGGCGCTGGACCACGAGTCCGGCCAGGACCTGCTCGAGGCGGCGCGCGCCGCCGGCGTGCAGGTCGCGTGCGCGCCCGACACCGTGCTCGGCGCGGGGATCCAGTCGGCCATGCGCGCCATCGCCCGCGGCGACATCGGCGAGCCGCTCACGGCGACGACGCTCTTCCACGTGCCCGGCCCCGACGCCTGGCACCCGAACCCCGAGTTCCTGTTCGCCAAGGGCGCCGGACCCCTGTTCGACATGGGCCCGTACTACGTCACCACGCTCGTGCACGCGTTCGGCGCGGCGGAGACGGTGAGCGCGGTCTCCTCGACCTCGCGCACCACCCGCACCATCGGCAGCGGACCCCGCGCGGGCACCGACTTCCCGGTGGAGGTGCCGACGCACCACGCGGCGCTCATCTCGTTCGCGGGCGGGCAGTCGGCGCAGTCGACGTTCAGCTTCCAGAACGCGCTGCCGCGCATGGGCTTCGTCGAGATCTCGGGCAGCGAGGGCACGATCGTGCTCCCCGACCCGAACACGTTCGAGGGCGACAGCCAGCTGTGGCGCTTCGGGCAGCAGGAGCCGGAGACGCTGACGGCTCAGGGGTCCACGTACGGCCGCGGATCCGGTGTGCTCGACCTCGCGCGCAGCATCCGCGGCGGCGACCCGGTGCGCGCGTCCGGCGAGGTCGCGGCGCACGTGCTCGACGTGCTGCTCGCGATCCGCGACGCGGCCGACAATCGCGAGGTCGTGCAGGTCGCGTCGAGCGTCCAGAAGCCGACGCCGCTCGCGGAGGACTGGGACCCGGCGGCGGCGACGCTGTAGCGCCGCACCCGCACGGACGCTTCGACCAGACGGCCCCGCATCCCCTTACGGATGCGGGGCCGTCCCGCGCTCGGCGGCGGGCGACGCGCGGGGGAGACTGGACCCATGCCCGCACCCTCCGGCCGCCCCGACGACGCCGAGATCGCCGCCCGGCTCGCCGCCGCCCTCCGCGCGCCCGACGCGTCCGCCCGGCTGCAGGCCGCGCTCACCGCGGGCACCCGGCCGGATCCCGCGCTCGTCGAGGGCCTCATCCACCGCTGCCGCGTCGAGCCCGACCTCAACGTGCGCGAGATGCTCACGTGGGCGCTGATCCGGCACGACAGGGAGCTCACGATCCCGCCGCTCATCGCGGAGCTGGCCTCGCCCATCCCGCAGGCGCGCAGCCAGGCGCTGCACACCCTCTCCAAGATCGGCGACCGGCGCGCCCTGCCCGCGATCGGGCGGCAGCTGCTGCGGGACCCGGACGAGCACGTCGCGCGCACGGCGTGGCGGACGGCATCGGGCTTGATCGACGCCGACCGCGACCCGACCGGCGCCGGGCTCCTCCTCCGCGAGCTGGCGTCGCAGCTCGGCCGCGGACCCGCCGAGATGCAGCACAGCCTCACGCGCGCGTTCGTCGCGGTCGGCCGGCTGGCGCAGCCCGCGGTCGAGCGGTCACGACAGGCGGCCGACGGGCGGGTGCGGATCCATGCGCTCGCCACCCTCGCCATGCTCCGCGACCCGGCCCTCCGCTTCGAGGACGCGATCGACGACGCGCGCCAGCGGTCGTTCGGCTGCCACCTCGAAGGGTCCGCGCACCCTTAGCCTCTGACGGTCGCGACGCCTCTGCCGGGACCGGATGCGATTCAGAGCAAAGAGGCGCGGTGTGAGCTCGGGTGTGCGAAAGTGGCACACATGGATGCAGCGGGGTTGGGGCGACGGATCCACGAAGAGCGGGAGCGCGCCGGGCTGAGTCAGGGGCAGGTCGCGAGTGCCATCGGGCTCGACAGGACGGCCGTCAACAAGATCGAGGCAGGGATCCGAAAGGTCACGGCGCTCGAGTTGGCCGCCGTGGCCGACGTCCTGGGCATGAGGATGGGTCGTCTGTTGGAGGAGCCGCTGCCCGCGATCGTGTCCCATCGTTCCCACCAGGGACTCGAGGTGGTCGATTCCCAGATCGACAAGGCCTTGGCGGACATCGCCGATGAAGTGGAATTCATCCGGGCACTGGGTCCGTCCGATGCGACGGAGCGTGACCCAAGGGCCGGTGCGTCGCGACTCCCGCAGTCGGACGAGGAGGCCGAGGCCCTCGCCGGAAAGGCCCGCGATCTGATCGGATATTTGCCGGATGATCCGGCGACACGGCTTGTCGACAGGGTCAGCGGCATCGGGTTGTGGGCCTTCTCTCGTGAACTCGGCGTGGATACTGCGGACGCGGGGATGATTCGGCTCTCCAGGGGTGGCGTGAGCCTGGTGAACAGCAGCAACAAGGTCGGTCGACGGCGGCTGGCCCTTGCTCACGAGCTCGGCCACTACCTCGTGCAGGACGACTACACGGTGGACTGGCGTGTGAGCGACGGTGGCGGCACGGAGGCGCGGCTGGACCGTTTTGCGCGAGCGGTGCTTCTGCCGGGATCGGCTTTCCCGGAGTTCTGGCGGAGCCAGCTGGAAATCCGTTCGCTCCGCGAAGCGTCCGTCATCACGGCCTCCACGTTCTACGTCGACATGGCGACGCTCGCACGGCGAGTCAGCGAATTGAGTCTCCCCGGAGAGGTGGACGAGATCCGCCGGGTGCGTACGACAAAGGCGGACATCGTCGAATGGGGCTTGAACGACACCTCGGAGATGGAGGGGACGAGCTTCCCCACTGCGTACGAGAAGGGCGTATTGCGGCTGTACCGCGATGAGCAGATCAGCATCGAGCGTGCCCTCGAGCTCCTGCAGGGCACCTACGGCGAGTCAGACCTCCCCGAGAGGAGGTCCGGAGCGAGGGCGAGCTCTGGAAGTTCGTCTCGTGAGCGCGGCGAGCGATCCGCTGGTCTTCGACACCGGACCGCTGCGGCACTTCGCGATGCAGGGCTGGCTCGGGCCGCTGCGATTTCTCACAGGCGACAGAGGCGTCGTGGTCCCGGAATCCGTCGATAGGGAGTTGCGTGCCCAGGCGGATGATCACCATGAACTGCGCATGGTGATCGACGTGGACTGGATAGATGTCCATCGTGCCGATGACATGGAGCATCTCGCCGCATTCGCTCGCTACGAGCGACGACTCGTGGTCGACGGGAAGAACCTCGGTGAATGCGGAGTCCTCGCCTTGGGTGCCACGAAGGGCTGGGAGATGGTGCTCGACAACGCCGCTCCTCGCGCGATCGCCGAGTCGGAACGGCGTCGCGTGACCGCTACCGTCCCCCTGCTCTGCCAGGCGATCCGCGCCGGCCAGCTCACGGTCCCCATGACGGAGCAGTTGGCAGATGAGCTCATCATGGGCAAGTACTTCCTGCCCTTCCCGGTCGGCGGCTTCAAGGCGTACGCGCTGGAGCAGGGTCTCATCGACTACTGATCCCGTGAGCTCCCCGGACGGCGGCCCTTCCCCGCGCTGACCCGCGTGCCTAGGGTGGCGGCACGGCGCCCCGCGACGGGGCGCCCGGATCCGCGCCCGCGCGCGGTCGACGAGAGGCGCGCCCATGGCCGAGATCGTGCTGTTCCACCACGTGCAGGGCCGGACCCCCGGCGTCCTCGCGTTCGCTGACGCGCTGCGGGACGCCGGCCACGCCGTGCACGTGCCCGACCTCTTCGACGGCGCGCTGCCCGGCACCATCGAGGCGGGACTCGCGCTGATGGCGGGCCTCGCCGACCACGTCGTCGCCGAGCGCACCGACCTGGCCCTCGCCGGGCTGCCCGCCGAGCTGGTCTACGCGGGCGTCTCGTGGGGCGGATCCATCGCGCAGCGCCTCGCGCAGACCCGCCCGGGTGCCCGCGGCGCGCTCCTCTACGAGTCCTTCGTGTCGCTCTCCGCGGAGTGGGCGTTCGGGCCGTGGCCGGCGGGCGTGCCCGTGCAGGTGCACGGCATGGCGCGGGATCCGTTCTTCGCCGGCGAGGGCGACCTCGACGGCGCGCGCGAGCTGGTCGCCGAGGTCGGCCCCGAGCTCGCCGAGGTCTTCGTCTACGACGGCGACGCGCACCTGTTCACGGACGCGTCGCTGCCGTCGTCGGATCCCGTCGCCACGGCCCTCGTGCTCGAACGGTCACTGGAGCTCCTAGCCCGGATCGGCTGAGCCGCCCGCTCACGCCGCGACGCGCTCGGCCTCGGGCGCCGCCGGCTCCTCCGTCGTGCGGGAGTCGCTGAGCGACAGCGCACCGACCGTCGCGATCACGCCGGTCAGCACGGCGACCACGAGGTAGGCGGCGCGCTCGCCCGCGAAGAAGGAGTGGATCAGGTCGCTGCTCCACGCACCTGCCGGGAGCGCCGTCGTGACGAGGGCCGCGATGAGCGTGCCGACGACCGCCGTGCCGAGGCTCGTGCCGAGCTCCTGCGCGGTGTCGTTGAGGGCGGCGCCGATGGAGGTGCGGTTCGCGGGCATCGCCTCGACGAGGGCGACCGCGCAGATGGTCATGATGGTCCGCAGCCCGATGGTGAACACGATCATCGTCGCCATGATGGCGAGGTAGCCGTGCTCGACGGCCCAGGCCAGGCCGACGAGCCCGCCCACCAGGAAGCCGGTGCCGAGGAGGCACGCCATGCGGTGGCCGAGGCGGACGGCGAACCGCTCGGCGAGGGGGCTCGCGGCGATCATCGTGACGATGATGGGCAGGTTCGCGAGGCCGGCCCGCATGGGGCTCCAGCCGTACGCGTACTGGAAGTGCAGGATCAGCCCGAACATGATGCTGGCGAACGCGACCGACGCCCCGAGCTGCGTCAGCGCGGCGCCGCGGACGGGTCCCGTGCGGAAGATCGCGAGGTCGATCATGGGCGAGGCCGCGCGGCGTTCGCGGAGGACGAAGCCCGCGACCGCGGCGACGGCGCCGAGCGCGCAGGCGAGCGTGACGGGCGCGAGCCACCCGTGCTCCACGCCGCTCGTGAGCGTGTAGCAGCCGAGCCCGATCGCGGCGACGGTGAGCGCCGTGCCCGGCAGGTCGAGGCGCTCGGTGGTGAGGTCGTCGCGGCGGTCGGCGGGGACGCCGCCGCGGACGCCGATCCACACGAGCAGCGCGAGGGGCGCGTTGATCACGAGCAGCCACTGCCAGCTGACGGCGCCGAGGATCGAGCCGCCGAGGAGCGGGCCGAGGACGAAGCCGGACATGCCGACGACCATGACGATCGTGATGGCGCGCATGCGCAGCCTCTCGTCGTCGAAGAGGCGGAAGATCAGCGACATCGTGACGGGCGCCATGGCGGCCGCGGCAGCGCCGAGCGCCGCGCGCAGGGCGATGAGCTCGCCGATGTCGGTGACGAGGACGACGGCGAGGCTGATGAGCCCGAACGCCGCGAGGCCGATCAGGAGGACGCGGCGGCGGCCGAACCGGTCGGCGGCGGATCCCGCGGTCAGCAGCAGCCCGCCGAAGGTGAGGGAGTAGGCGCCCGTGACCCACTGGAGCCCGGTCGTGCCGCTGTCGAGCGCGCGCCCGATCGTCGGCAGCGCGATCGACAGCAGAGTGTTGTCGACCATCTCGACGAAGAAGGCCAGGCAGAGCGCGGCGAGCGGGATGGCCGCGGCGCGGAGGGAGGCGTGCGTGCGGGGCGGGGCGGAAGCGGTGGGGGTCGTCGTGCTCATGGGGTCCTCTTCTTATCGAACGCCGTACGAGTATCGGACGACGTTCGATAGTATGGAACGTCGTTCGGTAGGATGCAAGGCATGGCAGCGGATCCCCCCACCGAGAAGAGCGGTCCCCCGACGGCGCCCGCGCGTGCGCGGGGACGCCAGCGGGCCTCGCACTCGCTCGACACGGTGCTCGCGGAGGCGATCGCGATCCTCGACGAGTCGGGGGAGAGGGCGCTCACGTTCCGGGCGCTGGCGGCGCGGCTCGGCGGCGGCGTCGCGAGCATCTACTGGTACGTCGCGAGCCGCGACGAGCTCCTCGAGAAGGTGACCGAGGAGGTCATGGGCCGGGTCCTGACGGAGACGGAGCCGCTCACCCGCGGATCCGACCCGGTCGAGAACGTGCGCGCCGTCGCCCTCGCGCTCTTCGACGAACTCGTGCGCCGGCCCTGGTTCGGGCAGTACATGCTCCGGAACACCGGGCTGCAGCCCAACTCGATGATGATGTACGAGCGGATCGGCCAGCAGCTCCTGGGGCTCGACCTCACGCCAGGGCAGCGCTTCCATGCGGTGTCGTCCATCGTCAGCTACGTCGTCGGCGTCGCGGCCGACCTCGCGGAGCCGCCGCCGAAGGAGTTCCTGGAGAGCGGGCTGGATCGTGAGGGGTTCCTGGGGACGCTCGCCGACCGCTGGCGGGAGCTCGACCCCGAGGAGTACCCGTTCGCGCACGACGCCGCGGGCGAGATGGCGGCCCACGACGACCTCGACGTGTTCCGCTCCGGGCTCGACCTGCTGCTCGCGGGGGTCCGGCAGCAGGCGGGGCTGCCGCCGGCGTCGTCGTGACCGGCTGGCTCTAGGGCGCGGGCACCGCGGCCAGCAGCTGCTCCGCGTCGCGACGCGCCTCCGAGATCTCGGCCGTCCCGAGCCCGCAGGCACGCAGGCACGTGGCGGCGATCGCGTCGCGGTCGGCGTCGCCCGGCTCGCCGCGGCGGCGGAGCTGGATCACGAGCTCGGCCAGCTGGATCAGCTCGGCGGAGGCACGTTCCGCGGTCGTGTTCGACGAGGCCTCGCGGCGGATCCGGATGCGGTCGCCCTCGCCCGATGTCGAGGTGCAGGGCGATGTCGGAATGGCACGCCACGCGCTCGCATGGTCGCCCTCGCGGACGATGACTCGGCGGAGGCCTCCCCGACACGGACGGGCAAAGGAAGAAGCCCACCGAGTCGATCCTCGATGGGCTTCTCGTGTCGGCGTCAGCGTTCGGAGCGCGTGGGGGTGAACATCCTGAACACCCGCATGCCCACGGCGAACAGCACGCACGCGATGACGAAGGCGACGATGCGGAAGTCATGCGGTACGAGCGCGACCCCCCCGAGGAGGATCGCCGCCATGGCCAGAGTCGCTGCAAGCGATTTCCGTGTGGTCATCGGTCACTTCCTATACGAACAGGGCTCCGATGCATCCGAATGCACCGGCGGCGATGAGTCTAGCGGCGATGACGCGGGCGTCGCCCTTCGAGATGAAGTGGTCCGCGACGAGCGCGCCCACCGCGATGCCGGCACCCCGGTAGCACTTCAGCTCGGCGGCGGTCGGCGTGTGGGACTGGACCTCGGTCTTGACGCAGTCCTTGTACGCCTGTGAAACGTGCCCCTTCGTGTGAGGCAGGCTGGCGCAGAGGTCGGCGAGACTGTCGATCGCGTGTGCGGGAGCGGGCGGGGTTGCCACAGCGGCGCCCCCGCCGAGAAGCGCCCCGGTGAGCGCCAAGCCCGCCACTGTCATGCGGATGTTCTTCATGGGTTCTCCTCGTCCGGGACGGATTCTGAATTGTCAAGCTAGAGCGGGGAGCGGGACGATTTCAAAGCCCGGCGAGGCGTGGCAGACCGTTCCCGCTCGAGGCCCCACGAGTCGGCGTCCACGATCAGCTCCTCCCGGCGTTCGCGTGCACGGGCCCAGCACTCCTGCGCCGCGACGACGCCGGAGCCGGGACACCCGGGCAGCTCCGCTCACCAGCTCCGCGGTCCCCACCCGTCGCCGCGCACGTCGATCATGCGACAGGGCAGATGCCCTCTCATCCGGACGTCCTGCCCGCGCGCCGAATCGCAGCACCGGGGCGCGCGGGCCGTCGACAGGGGCCGGCAGCGCGTGGCTGCTGGCCCCTCCTCACGTGCCTCGCATCGAGATCAGCTCACGAGATCGCCATCCGCGCCGGCTCGAGCAGTCCCAGGAACACGAGGTCGTCCGCCACCTTGGCGATGAGCGCGCGGTCGAGCGAGGGGATCTCCGCCGCCCCGAGCGGGCGGACCCGGCGGACGGCCGCGGCGAACGCGTCGGCGGGGATGGCCGAGCCGGCGTGCGGCTCCTCGGGTGCCGCGAACGCGTGCATCAGCGGCAGGACAGACCGGGCGCGGTCCGCGTCCGGCAGCGACGACAGCGCCTCGCGGAACCGCTCGACCCACTCCGCGTGATCCTCGACGCGCTCGATCTCGTGGCCGTCCTCGCGGAGCCAGTCGACGAAGGTGTCGAGCGAGACGCCGTCGTCGTGGGGGTTCACGACGTTGAAGCTGCGGTACCCCTCCGTGAGCGCGGCGCCGATCCCGTCGATCGCGGCCGCCGTGAAGTCCGCCGGCAGGCCGTCGTAGTGGGACCGCTGGCGCTCGCCGTCGGGGCCGCGCCGCACGAACGAGGCCGGGGCGAGCCCGGTGGTGAGCACGCTCCAGATCAGGCGGGTGAAGACGTCGGGGAGGTTCACCTGACCGCGCCAGCGCGGGTGCGCCAGGATCATGTCGGACCGGAACACGGCCACGGGCACGCCGTGGTGCTCATGCGCCTCGCGGAGCAGCACCTCGCTCGCCCACTTGCTCGCCCCGTACCCGTTGGCGTACTCGTCGCCGACGGCCCACTCGGGGATGGTGGCGCGGATGTCGGCGTCCTCGTCGAGCGCGCCGGGCGCGGCCGGATCCGCGTCGGCGGCAGCGCTCGGCTGCGCGCCGCCGGCCACGGCGACGCTCGAGACGAAGGTGACGGGCACGCTCCCGGCGGCGATCGCCAGGCGGATCACCTCGGCGGTGCCGACGACGTTCGGGCCGAACAGCGCCGGGTACGGGAGGACGTGGTTCACGAGGGCCGCGGCGTGCGCGACGAGGTCGACCCGGGCGGCGAGATCCTCCCACCGCTCCTCGTCGAGGCCGAGGTGGTGCTCGCTGACGTCGCCGGCCCGCACCTCGAGCGCGCCCGCCAGCTCGGCGAAGCGCCGGGCGAACGCGGGATCCGCGGCGAACGCGGCGTCGAGGCGGCGCCGGGCGTCGGCGTCGTCGGCGCCGCGCACGACGCACACCAGCGTGCCGCCCTCCGGGGCGAGGCGCTCGAGCCAGTCGATGGCCATGAACCGGCCGAGGTAGCCGTTCGCGCCGGTGAGCAGGACGGTCCGGGATCCCGGCCGGGCGGCCGAGGCGCGGGGGACCGGCGCCGGGATGCCGCCGAGCACCCGGTCGAGCCGGAGGTCGCCCACGCGGAGGGTGGATGCGCCGGCGCCGTGCACGCGGGTCACGGTCGGCCGGTCGTCGGAGGCGGAGCGCTCCACGTACGCGGCGACGGCGGCGAGGTCGTTGGTCGGGTCGGTGAGGACGCCGACCGGGACCTCGGTGCCGAACACGTCCTCGAGGATCCCGGAGAACGTCAGCGCGGACAGCGAGTCCCCGCCGAGGTCGGAGAACCGGGCCGCGGCGGCGGTCGCGGGGGACACCTCGGCCCCGAGGAGCTGGAGGGCGGCGCGCACCACCGTGTCGACCGTCGGCTCGTCGCCGGCGCGCTCGCGGAGGGCGGCGACCAGGGTGCCGGTCTGCTGCTCCTCGAGCGTGTCGTAGAGGGCGGCGAAGCGCTCGCCGGACCGCTGCGTGAGACGCAGCCGCAGGAGCTTGCCGGCGTCGGAGAGCATGCCGTCGTCGACCGTGAACGGCCGCGGCTCGACGATCACGCCGCGGGGCACCTCGTAGGGGGCGAGGCCCTGCTCGCGGGCGGTGCGCTGCAGGGCGGCGAGGATGTCGCGGTCCGACGCCCCCTCGTTCGCCGGCACGACGACCGCGACGAGGAACGCGTGCCGGCTGTCGCCGTGCAGCGCGATCTGGTGCACCTCGGGCGTCCCGCCGTACGTCGCCTCGAGGGACGCCACCGCGACGAACTCGCCCTGCGACAGCTTGATCACGTTGTTCCGGCGGTCGAGGTACTCGTAGGTGCCCGGTCCCGTCTGGGCCATGACGTCGCCGGTCCGGTAGAAGCCGTCCTCGTCGAACACCGCGGCGGTAACGTCGGGCCGGCGGAAGTACCCGGCGATCACGGCGGTGCTCTTGATGAGCAGCTCGCCCCGCGGGTGCGGGCGGTCGGTGGTGCGGTACCCGAGCTCGGGTACGTCGACGAGCTTGTGCTCGGTGACGGGAGGCTGCTGGATCACCCCGTCGTGGAGGATCCCGCCGGCCTCGGTCGACCCGTACAGGTCGTGCAGCGTGATCCCGAGGCAGCCCTCGATGTACGTGCGGAGCTCGGGCGTCAGCGGGGCGCTGGTGCAGATCGCCCGGCTGATCCGCCCGCCGAACGCGCGGACCCGCAGGTCGGTCTGGACCGCCGCGCGCACCGCGTCCGGGTCCGTGCCGCCGGCGGCGAGCCGCCGCTGCTCCTCGCGGTCGCCCTCCTGTCGCACCATCTCCGCGACGCGCGGCACGAAGACGAACTCGGTCGGGGCGAAGGCGCGGAGGTCGTCGAAGAGCGTCGACAGGTCGGTCGAGGTCGCGAGCGCGACCGTGCCGCCGCGGCCGAGGGTGGAGAGCAGGGAGGAGCGGCCGGTGAGGTGGCTCATGGGCAGGTACGCGTACCCGACGATGGCGTCGGCCGCGGCGGCGTCGGGGCGGAGGGCGTGCCACATCCGCTCGACCATGGAGCGGGTGTACATCGCGCCCTTCGGCGTGCCGGTGCTGCCCGACGTGTAGATCAGGAGCGCGAGCGGGTCCTCGCCGGGTGCCGGGTGCCACGGGCTCCGGCGCGGCAGGCCCGCCCCGCGGGCGACGAGCGCCTCGAGCGCCAGGTCGGTGTCGGTGTCGGTGTCGAGCAGCATCGTCCGGATGCCGTCGGCCGAGGCCTCGACGACCGCCCGGGCCGTCGCGGACTGCTCGGCGGTGGCCGCGATCCAGACCGGCGCCGTCTCCTCGACGATCGCGCTCAGGGCCGCGACGGGCGCGCTCGCCTGCAGGGGGACGCTCACCGCGCCGAGGATCCAGGTGGCGAGGTCGAGCGTGACGGCGTCCGCGGTCGCGGTGCCGAGCACCGCGATGCGGTCGCCGGCGGACACGGTCTCCCCGAGCGCCGCGGCCAGTGCGCCCGCCCGGTCCCACAGCTCCCGGAAGCTCGTGTCCGTGATCTCCGGGCCGGATCGCTGCCGCAGCGCCGTCCGCTCGGCGTGCTGCTCGAAGATCGCCTCGATCGATCCGTCGTGCTCGTTCCCCATGTCGTCAGTCCCCATGTTCTCGTTCCCCACGTTCTCGTCCTCTCGTCGTTCGTCCCGGTGCGCGTCTGCGCTCCGGCCTCAGTGCTCCTCGAGCGCGATCCCCGCCAGCGCCAGCCCCCGGGCCACCGCCCACCTGCCGGTCCCGGCGAACGCCGGCCCCCGGCGCGCACGGGCGGCGAAGGAGCCGTCCGGGTGGAGGGCGACGTCCGCGCCGTCGATGCCGTGCCACCCGCCGTGCGCCGACGTCCGCGCCTTCGCGACGGCCTCGGCCGCGGCGAAGAGCACGCTGTCCGGGCTGTCGATCCCGGCGGCGCGGAGCGCGTCGAGGCCCGCGGCGACGGGTGCGCTGCCGAGATCGGCCACGCGCGCCAGCACGCCACCCGGCAGGGGGCGGGCGGGTGTCGCGTCGATGCCGATCCCGGCGTGCTCGTCGCGGCGACCCACGGCGCACGCGCGGAGTCCGACGCAGTGCGTGATGCTGCCGACGACCCCGGGCGGCCAGACGGGCGCTCCGCTCCGGGCGACGGGGATCGATCCGCGTCGGATGCCCAGGGCCGCGAGCGCCTGCCGCGCGAGCGCGCGACCGGTCACGAACTCCGCGCGACGGCCCGGGAGCGCGGTCGCGACGGCGTCGCGCTCGTCGTCGGTCAGGTCCCCGTCCACGTCGTGGTCCGCGATCGTCACGACCACGGATCCCGGGAGGAGGACCTCCCAGGGGATCCGCGTAAGTAGTTGCACTGACACAACTAAACCCCCGCTTCCTCCATGGTTCCCGGGTCCCGCGCCGCGCGCTACACTCCGCTGCCGGACCGGCGGGAGGGAGCAGCGGCCGGTCGGCCCGTCCCGTCCGGCGCCTCGGAATCGCCCCAGCGGCCCTTGACGGAGCGGGCGCGGGGGAGTCGGCTGGATGCTCCCGACGGCGGTCCTCGCCTCCCGGCGACGGCGCCCGCCGTCCCCGCGAACCCCTCAGGAGGATCACCATGGCTGGACGCTTCGACGGCAAGGTCGTCATCATCACGGGCGCCGGATCCGGCATCGGCGAGGCCACCGCCCGCCGCTTCGTCGCCGAGGGCGCGAAGGTCGTGATCACCGACAGCGTCGAGGACAAGGTCCGCGCGGTCGCCGACTCGCTGCCCGAGGGCACGGCCACCGCGCTCGTCGCGGACGCGGCCGTCTCGGCCGACGCCGACCGCGTCGTCGCCGCCGCGATCGAGGCCCACGGCCGCCTCGACGTGCTCGTCAACAACGCGGGCACGTTCCAGGCCGGGCCGATCTCGGGCATCACCGACGAGGAGTGGCACCGCGTCATCGACACCGACCTCTCCGGCGTCTTCTACGGCACGCGGGCCGCGCTGCCGCAGCTCGTCGCGACCCGCGGATCCATCGTCAACGTCTCGTCGGTCTCGGGCATGGCGGCGGACCACCACATGAGCGCGTACAACGCGGCCAAGGGCGGCGTGAGCAACCTCACGCGCGCCACCGCGCTCGACCACGGCGTCGACGGAGTGCGCGTGAACGCGGTCGCGCCCGGCCTCATCTGGACGGAGCTGGTCGCCGGCAAGGAGGACGACGAGGAGCTGAAGGCCGAGTTCGCGAAGCGCATCTCGCTCGGCCGCGGCGGCGAGGCCGACGAGGTGGCGGCCGCGATCGCGTTCCTCGCGAGCGACGACGCGTCGTTCATCACGGGCGCGATCCTGCCGGTGGACGGCGGCACCACCGCGAGCAACGGGCAGCCCTCGCAGGCGTAGCGGGGGTCAGGCGGTGGGATCCCCGTCGCCCACGCTGGCGCCCGGTGCATCCGGCAGCCCCGCCCGCAGCCGCGCCGTCCGCCCGCGCACCAGCTCCAGCCGGGCCTCGTCGAGCGCGGCGGATGCGGCCCGCGCCCGCCGACCCGCGCGCGCGAACCGGACGAGCACCACCAGCGCGAACACGATCCCGACGATGACGACGACCGTGACGACCGACCAGACCACGTCGTACGCCGCGGGCAGCAGGATGCTCGGGGTCTCCTCGCCCTCCATGTCGCGCACCCCGCTCAGGCGATCGGATCCGCGGGGCCGGCGTCCGGCGCACCCGGCCCGTCGACCTGCAGCCGGGCGGTCTGCTCGCGGATGAGCTCGAGCCGCGCCTCCTGCAGCGTCGTCGTGCTGAGCAGCGTCTGCCGGGCCGCGAGCGCGAGCCGGATGAGCACGACGGCCAGGACGACGACGAGCACGACGACCGCGAGCGAGACGAACAGGTACCAGGCGGGGCCGAAGCCGATGCCGGAGTCGGAGATCATCCCCCGAAGCGATCGGCCGGGAGCGCTCCCGCACGAGGGAGCCACCCGCACTGGGGTGGACGCCGACGGGCCCGGCCCCGTTGAGGAGCCGGGCCCGTCGGGCGTGCGATGCGCGGGTCAGCGCACCGTCACGCCCGCGCTCGCCACGGCGGCGCGGTCGTACAGGTAGATGACGCCGCTGACCACGACGGTCACGGTGTGCCCGCGGTCCGCCGCCGTCAGCGTGTAGGTCTTCGCGGTCGCGCCGGTGATGACCTTCCCGTCGCGCTTCCACTGGTAGCCGAGCTCGAGCGACGACGGCTTCCAGACGCCGGGCTGCGCCGTGAGGGTGCGGCCGACGACCGGGTTCCCGGTGATGCGCGGCGTGCCCGCGGTGATGACGGGCGCGGCGACGACCTTCGTCTGCCCCGACGTGCGGGTCACGGGGACGTACCCGTCGCGGGATCCGCGCACCGACACCGTGAGGCGGTGCCCGGCGTCGTCCGCGTCGATCGTGCGGGTGGCGCCGGTCGCGCCAGGGATCCGCTCGCCGTCGCGGAACCACTGGTACTCGAGCGTCACGGGCGCGGGCTGCCAGAGGCCGGTGCGCACGGAGAGGGTGGATCCGTACTCGACCGTCCCCACGATCTGGGGCTGCGGGGCGGACGTGAGCGCCTGCGCGCCCGGCGCTCTCGCCGTGGTGCCCTCGACGTGCACGTAGCGCCAGGCGTCCGGGATGGGGCCGTAGGTCAGGTCGAAGGCCACGCGCGTGCCGTAGCCCGGGGTGACCGTGACGGATCCGGTGCCGCCGGCGTCGACGAGGGGGCCGCCGTCGATCTGGTAGAAGATGTCGCTCTCCTCGGGCGTGGAGCCGTTGAGGGCCGCGCGCACGTCCCAGCGGAACGTGACGGACGGGCCGTCCACGATCACCTCGGGCGTGTACTCGTCGGGGCCGCCGACCGACCGGACCATCGTGGGCGCGGACGCCGTGCCGATGACGGCGACGCCGTCGACGGTCCCGGCGACGCGCACGCTGATGAGGTGCTGGCCGGGGGACGCCGGGATGTAGACCTCGTCCTCGTCGCCGGAGACGCTGCCGGTCCCGTCCGAGAGCCAGGGCCCGGCGCCGTCGAGCTGGTATTCGTAGCGGAGGCCGGAGTCGTCGGTGATCCCGCCGAGGTCCACCGAGATCACGCCGTGGAAGACCGCGTAGGCGCCGTAGTCGAAGCCGTTCCCGCGCACGGTGGGCGCGGGGATGCGGACCGCGGCGGCGGTCGACGAGTCGGCGGCGGGCGCGGGCGTCGTCGCGGCCTGCGCGGGAACGGCCCCGGCGAACGCGGTGCCGGCCGCGACCACGAAGGCCAGGGCGGTGAGCGGGAGACGTCGTCCCCTGGTGGTGCGGGTCATGTGCGTTCCTTCCGTGCGGGCCGGGTCACCCGTGCCCATGGTTCTCGCTCCGGCGACCGCCGCGCATCCCCCCGTCCGGGCAGCCCCCCGACGAGGCGTACCGTGGACGGGACCCGCCCCGCACCGTCAGGAGCCCCCGCATGCCCACCGTCCTCCTCACCGGATTCGAGCCCTTCGACGGCGACACCAGCAACCCGTCGTGGACGGCCGTGCAGGAGGTCCGCGACCGCTGGGACGGCGACGCGGAGATCCAGGTGCGCCAGCTCCCGGTCGACTTCGCGAGGGTCGACGACGCGCTGCGGGCGGCGCTCGCCGAGGTGGATCCGGACGTCGTGATCTCCGTGGGCCTCGCCGGCGGCATCGAGACGCTCGAGGTGGAGCGCGTCGCGATCAACGTGGACGACGCCCGCATCCCCGACAACACCGGCTTCCAGCCCATCGACGAGCCGGTGGTCGACGGCGGCCCGGCCGCCTACTTCAGCACCCTGCCGATCAAGGCGGCGGTGGCGGCCGTGCGCACGAAGGGGATCCCCGCGGTCGTCTCGCAGACCGCCGGCACCTACACCTGCAACCACGTCTTCTACCTGCTGATGCACGAGCTGCGCGACCGCCCGGGCACCCGCGGCGGCTTCGTCCACATCCCCTACTCGACGGAGGAGGCGATCGGCACCGACCGCCCCTACATGCGCATGGACCAGCTCGCGACGGCCCTCACGGCAGTCGTGCGCGCGACCCTCGCCAACGAGACGGACGTGAAGGTGGGCGGCGGGTCGCTCGACTGATCCGCGGCCTATCTCGATACGCAAAAATTTCTAGGGGGCCGGCGCGAGCTAAATGTTGAATGACGCGGCCGGAGTTGGCCCCGTGTAAGGATTTGCGGGCTTGATCATCGATGCTCCTGGCGCAGGGGCTGCCGCTTCTTGGTCGGCAAGACGTAACCACTCGGCTTCTGCTTTTGGATCTCCAGTCAGCATCATTTTGTTAAAAGCATTGAGCTGTTCACGCTCGTGACCGAAGTAGTCTTTCATCGCATCCGCCATAGAAGTGTCCCCGTTATCAAGAAGCTCGCACGCGCGTGCCGTGAACTCCAAGAGATCCCAGAGGAGGTGCTGCATGTCTCGCCACTGCCCATCGAACCACATTCCCAGCGAAACCGGCACGTCTTCTATGCCTGCATGAATGATGGGTTGAACTGTACGGTATCGTGCGAATATGACCTTTTGCTCAACCGCGGGTAGTGGGTCAGCCCAGTCGATCCAATACTCAACTGTTCCAAATTGCGGTTCGAGGTGCCCAAAGAACATGACAATCTCGGGATCTAGAATTGTGGATAAAGTGAGTGGGCGTTGATGCTTATCGGCGTTGTGCTCGTCGCTGAACCAAGTGATTGCAGAATTGTTGGTTACAAACGGTTGAATGGTCCGCAAATTATCCCGCTGGGCCTGGGAAAGCGCCTGCATGTGGGGCTGCCCGCACGCAGACTTCCATCCGGCTTCATCTGCAGATATGGGAAAGTACGTATTGCGCTCTTGCTTTGCGGTGAGCGCCGGGACTGCGGCTGATTTTACTGCATTGAACATCGCAATATCGAGCACTGACCGCGCGCGCCCAAATATGTCTCTGAGCTTTTCGTCTGCGTCGTTCGGCAGCAGATTACCACGCACGGCATAGCGATAGGAGACCTCCGTCGGGCTTTCGCGTATCGGAACCCCCCGAACTACGAGATTCTCTCTATGGTGCGCTGCAATTGCTCCTATGAAGTCAAAGCACTCTTGGATGAGGTAGCCGAGGCGCTTGCCCCATATGGGTAGTTCTTTATCGTCCATAACTTCACAGCCTAAGGGGCAGACTCATCTTTTCAGAAGCATGGCGCAATAACCGCCGCTTTGAGGCGTAACTACCCATCCGTCGGTCGCACGACCGCGCGCCTTTAATGTGAGCTCCGGTTGAGCGCATCCGCCCCGCGCACCCGCAGCATGAGCAGCAGCCCCGCGAGCAGCACGATCACGATGCCGATGATCCCGAAGCGCGTGTCGCCCGTGATCGCCACCGCGATGCCGAAGAGGCCCGGCGCGAGGAACGAGACCGCGCGGCCCGTGGTCGTGTAGAGCCCGAACATCTCGCCCTCGCGGCCGGCGGGGGAGATCCGCGCGAGGAACGTGCGGCTCGACGACTGCACGGGGCCCACGAACAGGCAGAGGAAGAGGCCCGTCGCCCAGAAGCCGGCCTTGGCGTCGCCGACGAAGAGCACCGCGGCGCCGCCGAGGATCAGGCACACGAGCGAGACGAGGATGACGGGCTTCGCGCCGAACTGGTCGTCGAACCAGCCGGCCGCGAACGTGCCGATGCCCGCGACCACGTTGGCCGCGACGCCGAACAGCAGCACCTCGGTGGTCGTGAACCCGAAGACCTGCGCGGCGATGATCGCCCCGAACGTGAACACGGCGGCGAGCCCGTCGCGGAACACCGCGCTCGCGAGCAGGAACACGAGCACGCGCGGCGACTCCCGGTACAGCTCGGCGATCCGACGGAACAGGGTGCGGTACGACGCGAGGATCCCCTGCCGCACGCGACCCGCCGCCGCGGGGATCTCGGGCACGCCCACCAGCACGGGGATCGAGAACACGGCGCACCAGATCGCCGCCACGAGGATCGCGAGGCGCACGTCGAGCGCGCCGCCCGCCTCGCCCGACGGCAGCCCGAGGAGCCCGGATGCGCCGGGCGTCCCGAAGTCGAAGAGGAACAGGCCGAGCAGCAGCGCCAGCAGCACGATCCCGCCCACGTAGCCCATGCCCCAGCCGAGCCCGGACACGCGGCCGACCGTGCGCGGCGTGCTCACCTGCACGAGCATCGCGTTGTAGTTCACGCTCGCGAACTCGAAGAACACGTTGCCGGCGGCGAGGAGCACGGCGCCGAGCCAGAGGTAGGAGGGCACGGGTTCCACGAACACCATGCCGAGCATCGCGAGCACCACGATCCCGGTGTTGATCCCGAGCCAGAGGCGCCGGCGCCCGGATCCGTCGGAGCGCTGCCCGAGCACGGGCGCGAGCACCGCGATCAGCAGGCCGGCGATGGTGAGGGCGAGCGAGATCACGCCGGAGGTGTCGGCCTTGGCGGCCACGAGCGCCGGGTTCCGCGCGTCGTCGCCCGCGGCCGCGACGATCGCGGGATCCACGAACAGGCTGCTGGCGAGGTACGTGCTGAAGACGAACGTGGTGACGACCGCGTTGAAGGCGGCGGATCCCCAGTCCCACAACGCCCACGCGGCGACCCGTCGGCGGGGAGGGGTGGTGGGGTCGGGCGCGTGCTCGGCGGCGGGCGCGGTGGTGCTCATGGTCGCAACCTAGTCGGTGGACGTGTCGCGGCAGGGTCGCCGGGCGAACGGGCCCGCCCCTACGCTGGCCCGATGGACGGACCCCTCGAAGGCGGCAACATGAACCGCGTCGAGCGCGAGGGCGACGCCGTCACGCGCGACGCCGGCCCGTGGACCCTCACCGTGCACCGCTGGCTGCGGCACCTCGCGCTCGCGGGCGTCGAGGGGATCCCGCAGCCGCTCGGCATCGAGGGCGGCCGCGAGCGGCTGACCTTCATGCACGGCACCGTGCCCGTCTACCCGCTGCCGCGCTGGATCTGGGCCGACGACGTGCTGGTGCAGGCCGGCCGCCGCCTCCGCGAGCTGCACGACGCGAGCATCGGCTTCGCGCTCGACGGCGCGCTCTGGCAGTCGGTCGCCAAGGTGCCGAGCGAGGTGATCTGCCACAACGACTTCGCGCCGCACAACCTCGTCTTCGAAGACGGCCGCCTCACGGGCGTCATCGACATGGACATGGCCTCGCCCGGCCCGCGCATCTGGGACATCGCGTACCTCGCCACGCGCGCGGTGCCGCTGTCCGGTTCCGCGCAGGACGGCGCGCCCGGCATGGACGACGCCCGTCGCCGCGTCGCGCTGCTGCTCGACGCCTACGGATCCGACGCCACCTGGGCCGACGTCCTCCGCGTCGCGATCCTGCGCCTCCACGACCTCGCCGCGATGTCGCTCGCGAAGGCCGACGAGCTCGGCAAGCCGCACCTCCGCGACGAGGCCGCCTACTACGAGCGCGACGCCGCGTTCCTCCGCGGGATCCTCGACGCCGAGCGCGCGCACCCCGGCCCGGCCTGACGCCTCAGCCGCCCGATGCGCCCGGGTCCGGCCCGTCGATGGTGTGCGCCGTCATCGCGATCGCGGCGCGCGCGATGTCCTCGGCCGTCTCCTCGGTGCCGAGCGCGGGGGAGGCCCGCAGCGCCACGGCGGCCGCCTCGCGGTAGTCGGCGTCCATGCGCGCGAGCGTCTTCCGCCCGGCGGCGGTGAGTTCGAGGAAGACGCTGCGGCGGTCCCGCGGGTTGGGCACGCGGTCGAGGTGCCCGGCTCCCACCAGGCGGTCGATCACGGCGGTCACCGCGCCCGTGCCCATCGAGATCTCGGCGGCCAGGTGCTTCGGGGTCATCCGGTGGAGGTCGCCGACCACGCTGATCACGGTCAGGTCGGTGACGTTCACCCCGATGTCCTGCGCGATGCGCGTGCGCAGGTGGCGCTGCGCGGTCTCGACCATGTGCAGCGCGTTGGCGAGCGCCTCCACGGCCGCGGCGTCGTCGCGGCGGGGAGCGGTTCTCTCCGGGCTCATGTCGGGTGTCCCTGCATCGGTGGATCCGGCGGATCCATGGGCGGTCCAGCGACTGTAACGCGCCCTCGCGGCCGCGATCCCCTCGGCGAACACGGTGCCCCCGCAGTGGGGGTATTGCGCGGAATGCGAGTAGCTGCATCTTCGAGTTACTTGCAAAGCGAGTCACCGAGCTTCTTCCCCAGGGGCTCACCCAGCCCCTTCCTCCCCCTACAGACCCGGAGCCAGAACATGTCGCACCACACCGCCGCCGCCACCAAGAAGACCACGCGCGTCCGCTTCGCCCCCCTCGCCATCGCCACCGGCGTCGCCGCCGCCGTCCTCCTCTCCGTCTCGATGTCCGGCACGCTGTCGGGCTTCGTCGCCTCGATCACCAACGACACCAACACGGCGGCCTCCGGCTCACTGGTCATGCAGGAGTCGCAGGCCGGCGCCAACGGCGCCCCCACCGTCACCTGCCTCAGCACGAGCGCCACGTCCGGCGTCGACTCGAACGCCGCCACCTGCTCCACCATCAACAAGTTCGGCGGCTCGACCGCGATGATGCCCGGCCAGACGGTCACGAGCGTCGTGAGCATCAAGAACGTCGGCACGACGCGGGCCTCGACCTTCACGCTGACCCCCGGCGCCGCCTGCACGCAGATCAAGAACGGCACCGTCAACGGCTCGGCCACCGACTTCTGCTCCAAGCTCAACGTCGTCATCACGGCCGCGGGCAGCGCCACCCCCGTCTACTCCGGCACCGCAGCGGCCCTCGCCGGCTCCTCCGCCAAGACGCTGACGGCCCTCGCCGCCAACGCGAGCACCGACTTCACCTTCGCGGTCACGCTCGACTCCTCCGCCGGCAACACGTACCAGGGCCTCGGCGCCTCGCTGCCCCTCACCTGGACCTTCGCGGGCTAGTCCCACCCAGCCGGATCCCCGCGGGGCCGCCGAGAGGCGGCCCCGCACCCCATCCCCCTCGAAGCCCCTGACCCGGGAGGCGCACCATGACCGACATCCAGGACCGCCCGACTGCCCCCACGGTCGGCACCACGACCGACACCACGGCGATCGACGCCCTCGAGCTCGACCTCGAGCTGGAGATCGACCTGGACCTGGAGCTCGACCTGGAGCTCCGCGCCGAGGACCTGCACCTCGAGCCGACCGCGCCGGTGCTCCCGGCCCTCGTCGTCCCCGCGCCGGTCGTCCCCGCCCGCGGCGCGGCCCGTCGCGCGGCCCGCACCTCCCGCGTCGTGCGCCGCCGCACCGTCGTCATGTGGGCGGCCACCGTCCTCCTCACCGCCCTCGTCGCGACGACGCTCCTCTTCCAGGCGTCCGGCGGCCGCTGGTTCGTCGTGCAGACCCCGTCGATGGGCACCACGGCCCCCGTCGGCACGCTGCTGCTCACGACCCCCGTCCTCCTCGAGGACGTCCAGCCCGGCGACGTCGTCAGCTTCCACCCCTCCACCACCCCGGATGAGACGTACACGCACCGCGTCATCGCGGTCGACGCCGACGGCCTCACCACGCAGGGCGACATCAACGGCGCGGTCGATCCCTGGAAGACCGACCAGGCGCACCTCGTCGGCGAGGCCACCACGATCCTCCCGGGCTTCGGCTGGCTCGCGAAGGGCGTGCCGCTGCTCGTCGCCGGCTTCGTCATCGTCATGGTCCTGACCCGCCTCATCGGCTCGCCCACGCACCGCGCCTCCATGCGCATGCTCGGCGGCGCGCTCGTCGCGGCGCTCACCGTGTTCGTGCTCAAGCCCTTCGTCGGCCTCGTCGTGCTCGACGCCGCGACCCGCGGCAGCGACGTCGAGGCGACCGTCGTGTCGACCGGCATGCTCCCCATCCGCATCGCGGCCGAGGGCGGCACCCACGCCACCCTCGCCGCCGGCCGGGTCGGCACCATCACCGCTCCGGCGGGCGAGGCCGGGCGCTTCTACGACGTGTCCTCCACTCTCGACCTGCCGCTCTGGGGTTGGATCCTCTTCTTCGGCGTCTGCTCGCTCCCCCTCCTCGCCACGCTCGTCGTCGGCCTCCCCGCCGAGCCCGAGGAGCGTCGCGCGTGAGCGTCGCCGCCCGCCTCGCCGGGATCGCCGCCTCCGTCTCCGCGGTCGCCCTCGGCGCCGTGCTCCTCCTCGCGCCCGGCACGAACGGCGCCTACAGCGCCGCCATCACGAACTCGAACAACAGCGCCGCATCTTCCGCCGCCTTCTTCACGTGCTCGAGCGCCTTCGCGGCCGACAAGGCCAACGCGCTGTTCGCCTACCCGCTCAACGAGGCGACGGGATCCACGACCGCCGTCGACGCGGCCACCGGCTCCTACCCGGGCACGTACCGCGGCGGCATGACGAGCGACACGACGAGCACCCGGGCCTGCCCGCGCGACACCGGCGGCGCCTACGTGCTCGACGGCACCGATTCCGTCACCAACGCGCTCCAGGCCCAGGGCCCCGCGACGTTCAGCACCGAGGTGTGGTTCAAGACGACCGTCAAGGGCGGCAAGCTCATCGGCTTCGGCAACTCGCAGGCCGGATCCTCGTCCGCCTACGACCGCCACACCTACGTCTCCACGACGGGCCAGCTGGCCTTCGGCACCTACAACGGCGGATACCAGACGATCACGAGCTCGGCCAACGTCGCCGACGGCGCCTGGCACCACGTGGTGGCCACCATGTCGCCGAGCACGGGCATGACCCTGTACCTCGACGGCGCCCGCGTCGCCCAGAACACGGCCTTCACGGCCCCGGAGAGCAACAGCGGCTACTGGCGCATCGGCTACGACAACACGTCGGGCTGGCCGAACGCGGGATCCAACTACTTCGTCGGCAGCATGCGGTTCGCGGCCGTGTACAAGACGGCGCTCACCGCGACGCAGGTGCAGAACCACTACACCGCGGGCCGCTGACGCGACGACGGGACGGCCGGTCGGCCGTCCCGTCGTGCGTGCGTGCCCCTGGTCAGCTCGCGGGCACCACGTCCCAGTGCTCGCGGATGAGGCCGCCGTCGACCCGGAAGATGTCGGCCGCGAGGAACGGGTCGTCCGCCTTCGCGCCGACCGGCTGCGAGAAGGTCCAGACGAGGTCGTCGTCCGCGATCGAGATCACGGACTGCTGCGCTGGGAACTGCGCGCCGCCGGAGAAGAAGGCCTTGAGCGCCGCCGTGCCGTTCGCGGCGACCGTGTTGTGCTGCAGGTACGCCGGGTCGAAGGAGCGGTCGAGCACGCTCGCGTCGTGATCCCGGAAGAGCGTGTCGTAGGCGCCCACGGCCAGCTGCCGGTTCGCCTCCTCCTGCTGCTCGGTCAGCTCGGGCGCGTCGGCCTTCCCCTGGTAGAGGTCGCTGAACATCGTGTTCGTGTTGCCGCTCGCGGGCGTGCCCTGCGGCACCGGCTGGTGGAACGACCAGACCGCGGTGACCTTGCCGTCCGCGAGGCGGAAGAGGTCGACGGCCGCTTCGCCGGTGCGCTCGTCGTCGGGCTTGGAGGTGATCTGGTAGTGGACGGCCACGAGGTCACCGTCCGCGGCGATGTGCTTGACCACGGCCTGGGCGCCGGGCACCCGCTGGTGCGCGGTGGCGAACTCGTCGAGGAACCCGCCGGGGCCGGCCTTCGCGCCCGTCCCGTTGGCGGTCGCATCGGGCGCGATGGTCGCGATCGCGGCGGCGTTCGCCGCGGGGGAGGCGGGATCCGGGAACGCGGCGGTGAACAGCGCCGAGATGGTGTCGGCGTTGCGGTCCTCCGCGTCGGAGTCGCTGCGGTCGGCGGTCGTGCCGCCGTCGCCCGATGCGGTGGCGACGGCGGTGGTCGTGTCGGGGGCGGCGTCGGTCGCGGCGGATGCCGCGCCGGGAGCCGAGCATCCGGCGAGGACGACCACGCCGGCGAGGGCGGCGGTGCCGCGGGCGAGCAGGGAGACGGGGATTCGTTGAACGCTCATGCACACACGATGCGATCCGCGGCTGGAGATCTCCGACGTGCATGGATACGGCGTCCGACAGCTGTTCCTGGTAGGCCACGCGCGGGGCGGATCGTCCGGTCACGGTCGCGCGGGACCGCCCGCCCGCCCGATCGCCCCTCCGTTCCGAAGCCCCTGCGCCGGGTCCGAGTCACCCGGCAGGGGCTCCCTCGCTGCGCATGCGAGGGGGCCCCGCCGCATTCGGGCGGGTCGCTCCCGCATGTGCGTCCGGCCACCGCGGTCGCGGTCCCCCGGCGCACGACGAACGGCCCGGCGTCGTGGGCCGGGCCGTTCGTGGTGGTGCTGCCCGGGGTCGAGCCCGGGGTGGGTGCTACTTGGTGTTGACGGTGATCTTGGCGATGCCGACGACGAGCTGGTCGGTGACCGCGGTCGTGCCGAAGGTGCTGTTCAGGAGCGCGGCGGCGTCGGGGCTGACCTTGACGGTGGTGCCCTCGAGGACGGCGTTGTCGCCCTCCATCTGGAGCGGCTTCAGGGTCGTGCCGTCGAGGTTGAAGATGTAGACGTCCTTCATGACCTCGCCGTCGCCGACCTGGACCGATCCGGTGAGGCGGCTGGTGCCGGGGTCGATGACGAAGTCGGTGAGCTTCACGACCGTGGAGCCGGCGGTGAGGCTGATGCCGGAGCCGGAGTGGTCGATCTCGCCCTGGACGTAGGGGCGGTAGGACTGCTCGGGGTCGAAGTACTTCACGTTGCCGCCGGTGATGGGGAACGCGAGGGTGCCGGTGGAGCCGTCGAGGGTGGCGGTGCCGATGACGCCGGGGGTCAGGCCCAGGGTCGTGAGGGCGCCGGTGAAGCCGGAGTCGAGGGTGACCTTGGTGTCGACGCCGGTGAGGGTCGGGATGGTCGCCAGCGGCGTGGGGTTGGCCTCGGTGGTGGCGGTCGCGGCGGGCTTGGAGGAGCTCGAGGACGACGGCGTCTCGGCGGGGGTCGAGCAGGCCGCGAGGCCGACGACGAGGAAGCCCGCGGTGGCGAGGCCGAAGACGGACTTGGTGAGGTTGCGCATGATGGATCCTTCGTTGTCAGGGCGGCCGACGTGGTCGCCGGTTGGAGTCGGATGGTGCTTCGGCGCCCCTCGCCAGGGCGATGGGTCCCGTGATGCTTTCGTGATCTCGAGGGTCCCCATCCGGGTCATCGCTGGATGCCGAGGCGCTGGTCGCCGTCGATCCGGAGGGTCACGGATCCGGTGGCGCCCTGGGCGCCCGTGGGCGCGGACGCGGCCAGCCGCACGGTGACGCGCAGGTGGTCCCGACCGCCGACCGCGCGGGCGGGGGAGGCGGGCAGCGTGAAGCGCCCGACCGCGGGGCGGTCGGCGACGACGGAGGTCGTCGTGCCGGAGCAGACCGCGGTGCCGGGCGCACCCGTCCATGCCACGGTGCAGCGGTCGAACGCCACCTGGAGGCCGTCGGACGTGCTCGCGACGGCCGTGCCGCCGAGCGTGACCTGGAGCCGCCGCGCGGTGACGGTGCCGGCGTTCGCGAGGTCCAGCAGCCGCACCTGTGCGTCACCCGGCCGGAGCCCCGTGATCGGGACGGCGAGCTGATCCGCTCCGCCCCCGCCCCAGTCGAGCTCCACGGCGCCCGCGCGCACGGTGATCCGCGATGTGGCGCGGTCGGTGAGCACGGCGTACGCGGTGCCGGCGCCCGCGAGGGCGATGGCCAGGGCGATGGCGGGGACGAGCAGAGGACGGGCGCGGCGGATCGGGCGGCGCGCGGCGCGGCGGCCGTGCGGCGCGGGGACGGCGGGCGCGGCGCGATGGCGGGGCATCAGGCGGGCTCGCCGGTCGTGCGCGGCGGACGACGCCAGATGACCGTCAGCAGCCAGATCGTACCCGTCGCGCCGACGACCGCGAACGCGATCGCGCGGGTGATGGGGTCGCCGAGCCAGACGAACGGCCAGCCGAGGAACGGGACGACCGACGTGCGCTCCCACACGGCGTCGTCGCCGATGGTGACGATCCACGGATCGGCGGAGGGGTTGTTGTCGCCCTTGGTCTGGATGGCGAGGCGGTCGTCGGACCAGCCGTCGAGGCTCGCCGCGTCCTCCGGGCGGAAGACGTGCGTGACGCGGTGGATCACCCGGACGCGCGGGCCGCTGGGGGCCGTGAAGACGACGACGTCGCCTTCCGCCACCTCCGCGCGGGGCGTCGGGGCGGTGATCGCGAGGGAGCCGACGGGCATGCCGGGCGCCATCGAGTCGGAGAGGACGGGGACGAAGCGGGTGACGCCGAGCGCGGAGAGGGCGACGACCGCGATCACGGCCAGCCCGACGACGGCCGTGAGGAGACCGCCGAGCACGCCGAGGGCGCGGCGGGCCGGGCTCCGGCGGGGCGGCGCCGCGGGCGGGGCCGCCTCCTCGACGCGCGCGGTGCGGTCGCCGATCATGACGCGGCCTCGGCGGTGCGGCGTCGGCGGCGGCCGGCGAGCAGCAGGACCCCGCCGCCGAGGAGGGCGAGGAGGGCGCCGGCCAGGGCGGACGCGATGTCGCGGCCCGTGACGGGGAGCAGGTCGCGCGGGGCGTCGGCGGCGGGGGCGGATCCCGCGGGCGAGGTGCCGCTGCCGCTGCCCGTGCCGCCGCCGGTCCACGGATCCGTGCCGCCGCCCGCGTCGTCGACGAGGGCGAAGCCGATGCGGACCATCCCCGCGGTGGACTCCATCCCGTTGTCGGCGCCGGACGGGAACCGCACGCGCACGGCGATGCCCACGGTGTCGCCCGCGTCGAGCGGGGTGCGCGTCACGACGCGGTCGAGCGTGGCGGCGGGACCGGATCCGAGGCGCTCGACGGGACCGCGGCAGCGCATCGGCGGCGTGAGGGTCTCGAAGCCGCCGTCGCAGAGCCGGACGGACAGCTGGATGCCGCCCAGGGCGTCGCCGGTGAGGGCCATCGAGCGCATGGAGTCGAGGCGGACGGAGAGCGGCGAGGCATCGCCGGAGACGTTGGTGACGTCGGCGGCCCAGTCGACGGTGTCGCCGGGCGCCAGGTCGTCGAGCGCGATGCCGGGGCCGGTGAGCTCCTCGACCTGGAGCGAGGGCGAGTCGGCGGCGGTGGGGCGCGCATCCGCGCGGGCCGGGGCAGCGGAGGCGGAGACGGCGACCAGCGTCAGGCACAGCGCGGCGGCGGCGATGCCGCCGGTGCCGTGGTGTGCGCGCATGGTCGGTCCTCCGGGTCGGGACGGATGGGGGGTCGTGCGGTGGGACAGGGCGACGCGCGGACGCGACGCCGGGCGATCGGGCCCCGGCGCGTGCCGGGGCCCGATCGGAGGCGATCAGCGCTGCAGGCCGTCGCGCTGGATCGCGGCTGCGGTGAACGTCAGCGACGCGGCCGCGTTCTCGTAGTCGTTGTCCGCGGTGTCGGGCAGCTGCAGGACCATCAGGGTGTTGAGCGACACGTCCGCGGTGTCGCTCGGGAAGGTGCCGTCGGCCGACGGCGTGACGCCGAAGGCCGCCGGCGTGAGCGTGGTGGAGTTGCCCGCGCCCGTGATCGATGCGAGGGTGCCCGCGCCGGTCTGCTGCACCGTGCCGGAGCACGTGTACGCGCCCGCGGGGGCGGTGGCCGACGTCCACTCGCCGCCGACGCAGGTCTGCAGCGAGTAGGTGAGCCCCGCGACCCCGCTGACGAGGGACTCGCCGCCTCCGGCGAGGGCCGGGTCGTCCGTGCCGGCCGTCTCCGCCGTCACGGCGTAGGACAGCTGGACGGCCGCGACGAGGTCGCCGTCGTTGGTCGCGTCGGGCAGCTCGAGCAGGATCGGTCGCTGGACGGTGTCCCCGGGCGCGATGTCCGCGACCGTGTACTCACCCGTGGCGATGATGTCGAGCTGACCCGCGTCGGCCTGGAGCGTCGCCGTGTCGGAGTCGGTGAAGATGGCGAACGCGCCGCCGGTGATGATCGTGCCCACGGCGACGACCGCGCCGGTGGCGACGATCTTCTTCCAGGGGCGACGACGCTGGGGTGCCTGGGTGGTGCTCATGGTGGTTCCTCTCGATGTGTGACGCGGTGCGCGATGTGCGCGGGTGGTGGTGCTGCTGTTCCTGCTGGTGCGGTGACGGACGTGTCGGTCGGGGCGTGTCGCCGCATCCGGGGGCGGATGCGGCCTGGGGGGTCGCGGGGCGGGCATCAGCAGCCCACCGCGGAGACGGCCGCCGGCTGGGCGACGGCGACGGAGGGGGCGCTCGCGACGCCGAGCCAGCGCTGCAGGTCGGGCCGGACGCGCCACTGGTAGGAGAGGGACTCGCCGAGCCGGTCGTCCGCGAACGAGGTCACGGTGCCGGCCAGGCGGGCGACCGTGGTCCACGCGCCGGGCGTCGTGCCCGCGAGGCGCCGCTCGACGAGCTGGTCGGTGGCGCCGGGGACCGCGGTCCAGGCGAGCGACGTGACCGGACGGCCGGCGACGCAGCTCGCGGTCGCGGCGGTGACGGTCGTCGTGCTCGTCCAGGTGCCGGTGGATGCGCCGAGCGCGACGTCGTCCCGGTGCGAGAAGCCGCGGGGCACGAGCGGGGCCGGGTCGAGGTGGACGGTGATGGTCGATGTCGCGGCGATGCCGGTGCCGGGCGCCGCCGGGCGGTCGGTGATCGCGTAGGCGATCACGGTGGATCCCGCCGTCCCCGTCGCCGGCGGCCGGTACGTGCACAGGACGGCCGTGCAGTTGAACGACCCGGTCAGGGCGGTGGGCGGGGTGGCGCCCGTGATCGCGAGCGCGTCGCCGTCCACGTCCGTGTCGTTCGCCCGCGGGTCGATCGTCACGTCCGGACCGCCGATCGTCGCCACCAGCCGGTCGTCGCGGGCGACGGCCGTGCGGTTGACGGGCGTGACGGTGATCGTGACCCGCACGTTCCAGGTGCCCGCGGCGCTCTGCAGCGCGTAGTCGAAGACGTCCACGCCCGTGAAGCCGTCGACCGACCGGTACGTGCAGCGTCCGCGGTCCGTGCCGCTCGCGACGCACGTGGCGCTGCCGGAGGTCGGCGACGCGGGCACGGGTCCCGCCGCGCCGCCCACGAGCGCCGGCGTCGCCGAGAGCTGCGCGCGGCTGAGCGTCGCGCCCGTCGCGGCGGGCCCGTCGTCGGCGAGCACGTCGACCACCACGGGCACGCCCTGGGGCGTCGTCGCGGCGTCCGGCAGCGGGTCCGGCACGGCGAGCACGGTCGCCGTCGCGGTGCGGCTGATCGGCCCGGTCGGCGCTGTCGCGGTGGCGGTCGCGGTGTTGACGATGGATCCGGCCGCCACGTCCGCGGTCGTGGCCGTGTACGTGGCGGTCGCCGTGACGACCTGGCCGGGCGCGAGCGTGCCCGCGGTGCCGGGCCAGGTGTACGCAAGGGCGGAGACGCCGGTGCGCGGATCCGCGATGGAGACGCCCGTGAGCGTCGTCGACCCGGTGTTCTGCAGCCGGAACGCGTACGTCACGACACCGCCCGCCGCCGGCACGTTGCCGGGTGTCGCGGTCTTGGTGAAGGCCAGGGTCGCCGTGCGGTCGAGGGTCACGGTGCGGGTCGCGGTGGCCTGCGCCTGCGTGCCGCCGGAGCTCGCGCCGCGGACGGTCGCCGTGTTCGCGATCTGCCCCGCGTCGACGTCGGCCTGCCGCACCGTGTAGCTCGCGGTGGCGGTCGCGGTCGCGCCGACGGCGAGCGTGCCCGCGGTGCCCGGCCACGCGTACGTCACGGCGGACAGCCCGGGGAGCGGATCCGTGAGCGCCACCCCGGTGAGCGGCACCGTGCCGGTGTTGCGGATGGAGAAGGAGTACGCGACCGTGGCGCCCGCCACGGACCCGCCCGTGAGCGTCGCGCCCTTTGTGAGCGTGAGCGCCGCGGATCCGTTGACCGGCGTGCTCGTCGAGGAGCTCGCGGTCGGCGCGGCCGCCCCGGAGAAGGTCTTCCCCGAGACGGTGGCCGTGTTCACGATCGGCGTCGCGGCGTCCACGTCGGCCTGCGTCACGGTGTACGCCGTGGAGGTGAAGGTCTGGGACGCGCCGGGCGCCAGGGTCGTGGAGGCGGGGCTGATGCCGGTGACGCGCGGGTCGGCCACCGCCACCGTGTACAGCGACACGTTCCCGCTGTTGCGCGCGACGAACGAGTAGGCGATCCGCTCGCCGACGTCCGCCCGGCCGTTGCCGTTGGAGTCCGTGAGCGTGCCCGTCTTCGTGAGCGCGAGCGCGGGAGCCGGCGTCACGATCTGCGCGGTGGCCGTGCTCGAGTTGCTGTTCACGGCCGCGAGCAGCGTGTTGAGGCCGCGTGCGGTCGCGGTGTTCACGAGCGTGCCGGACATCGCCTCCGCGGGCGTCACGACGTGGGTGCCCGTGCACGTCGCCGACGCGCCGATGAGCAGCAGGCCCGTCCCGAGGAGGCCCCCGGTGCAGGAGGCGGAGGGGACGAGGGGGTCGCTCACCGTGAGGTTCGACAGGACGACGCCGCCGCTGTTGGTGAGCACGAACTGGTACGGGATCGTCTGGCCCTCGGAGTACGCGGCCGGCTGGGCGTTCGTCCGGTCGATCTGCTTCACGAGGTTGAGCGGCGTGAGGTCGGTGACGCTCGAGACGCTCACCTCGCGGATCAGGTGCGTGTCCGTGGAGGTGCCCGTCGAGGCGAGGTAGCCGAGCTTGTAGGACGCGGGGGCGGGGGTGGTCATCGTGTACTGCACGACCTGCGTGAGGGAGGCGGTGGACGCCCCCGCCGTCGCGCCCATGTAGACGGTGACGACGGGGAGCCGGGCGGGGGAGACCGTGATGCGGATGGTCCGGCCGAGGTCCGTGGTCGGCGTGCTCAGCGTCGTCGTGGCGCGGAGGCTCGACGCGGGAGACGCGCCCGTCAGATAGCAGTAGCCCGTCAGGCCCGTGCCGGGTCCGCGCAGCGCGATGGCGTTGGGGCGCGAGCCGACGCCGGCGCTCGGGGTGGTGCAGCCCGTGCCGCGGCCCTCGGTGCCGTTGGAGAAGTTGCCGTACGCGTCGAGGCCGACGCCGAGGTAGCCGCCCGCGACGCCCGCCGCGGTCGTGCTCTGGGCGTAGCCGAGGGATCCGCCGGACGGGCCCGCCGCGGTGAGCGGCACGGATCCGTCGGTGAGGAAGAAGCCGATGCCGTCGGCGCCGCCGGAGGACGTGCCGTACTGGTACTGGTCGAACTTGATGTCGAGCCCGCCGCTGGCCGGGATCGCGTTGTCGTAGACGACGCCGCCGACCGCGTTGGCGCGGTTGTCGGTGAGCTGGAGGGCGCCCGGGCTCGCGCTCGCGGGCGGCGCCTGGGTGCGGCTCGAGCAGACGCCGAGCGTCGAGCCGCTGCTCGGGGCCGAGGTGGCGCGGGTGAGGCAGGCGCTGCCGAGCGGCTTCCACGCGGCGTCGGACACGCTCGTGCCGCTGAACGACTCGGTGATCAGCTGCGACGCCGCGGTCGCGGTCGGCGCGGGCAGGGTGATGAGGAGCGCGGCCCCGACGGCGGCCGCCGCGAGCGCGGCCAGGCGGCGGATCCCGGGGCGGGAGCGCGCTCCGGCGGCGACCGGACGCGGGTCGGCGGCATGGCGCGCACGCGTACCGACCATCCCGACCACCCCCTGGAGAACACGTCCTCATGAAGGGCGCCGAGAGGCCCCCCGGCCTCGCGTCGGCAACGCTAAATCAGCAGATCGACACCGGAAAAGGGACCCAGTAGCGATCTAGGTGAACCAGTAGCCCCCGTCTCGCCCCTCCGGCCCCCCGGCCGGGGCACACCGCCGCGGGGCGGACCGGTGGCGGGCCGCCGACCCTGTGAGTTGAGCCGACATCGCTCAACTCCTGGCGTCCCGACTTGACGCCCGGCGAGGGCCCGGTAGAGTTGAGTCATCGCGGCTCAAGTAGCACGCCGCTGACGAAGCGGCACCGCGAGCGAGACTCCGCGGGACACCCGCGTCACCACACGAAGCGACCCCGTGATCCGGGGCCTCGCGGCAATAGAAGGAGAACACCCCATGGCTCGTGCAGTAGGAATCGACCTGGGTACCACCAACTCGGTGGTCTCGGTCCTGGAGGGCGGAGAGCCCACCGTCATCGCCAACGCCGAGGGCGCGCGCACCACGCCGTCCGTCGTCGCGTTCACCAAGGACGGCGAGGTGCTGGTCGGCGAGACCGCCAAGCGCCAGAACGTCACCAACGTCGACCGCACCATCTCGTCCGTCAAGCGCCACATGGGCACCGACTGGACCGTCGCGATCGACGACAAGAAGTACACGTCGCAGGAGCTGTCGGCGCGCATCCTCGGCAAGCTCAAGCGCGACGCCGAGCAGTACCTGGGCGACTCGGTGACCGACGCGGTCATCACCGTCCCCGCGTACTTCAACGACGCCGAGCGCCAGGCCACGAAGGAGGCCGGCGAGATCGCGGGCCTCAACGTGCTCCGCATCATCAACGAGCCCACCGCGGCGGCCCTCGCCTACGGCCTCGACCGGGGCAAGGAGGACGAGCTCATCCTCGTCTTCGACCTCGGCGGCGGCACGTTCGACGTCTCCCTCCTCGAGGTGGGCAAGGACGACGACTTCAGCACCATCCAGGTCCGCTCCACCGCGGGCGACAACCGCCTCGGCGGCGACGACTGGGACCAGCGCATCGTCGACCACCTCGTCAAGCGCTTCAAGGAGTCGACGGGCGTCGACGTCTCGAACGACAAGATCGCCAAGCAGCGCCTCAAGGAGGCCGCGGAGCAGGCGAAGAAGGAGCTCAGCTCCTCCACCAGCACCTCGATCCAGCTCCCGTACCTCTCCCTCACGGAGAACGGCCCGGCCAACCTCGACGAGACGCTGACCCGCGCCAAGTTCGAGGAGCTCACGAACGACCTGCTCGAGCGCACCCGCAAGCCCTTCGAGGACGTCATCCGCGAGGCCGGCGTCTCGGTCGGCGACGTGGCCCACGTGGTCCTCGTCGGCGGATCCACCCGCATGCCCGCCGTCGTCGACCTCGTGAAGAAGCTCACGGGCGGCAAGGAGCCCAACAAGGGCGTCAACCCGGACGAGGTCGTCGCCGTCGGCGCCGCGCTCCAGGCCGGCGTGCTGAAGGGCGAGCGCAAGGACGTCCTGCTCATCGACGTCACCCCCCTGAGCCTCGGCATCGAGACCAAGGGCGGCATCATGACCAAGCTCATCGAGCGCAACACGGCCATCCCGACCAAGCGCAGCGAGACCTTCACCACGGCTGACGACAACCAGCCGTCCGTGGCGATCCAGGTCTTCCAGGGCGAGCGCGAGTTCACCCGCGACAACAAGAACCTGGGCACCTTCGAGCTCACCGGCATCGCGCCGGCGCCCCGCGGGATCCCGCAGGTCGAGGTCACCTTCGACATCGACGCCAACGGCATCGTGCACGTGTCCGCCAAGGACAAGGGCACCGGCAAGGAGCAGTCGATGACCATCACGGGCGGATCCTCGCTCGCGAAGGAGGACATCGAGCGCATGGTGCGCGAGGCCGAGGAGCACGCGGCGGAGGACAAGACGCGCCGCGAGCAGGCCGAGGTCCGCAACAACGCGGAGCAGCTCGCCTACTCGATCGACAAGCTCATCAAGGAGAACGACGACAAGCTCCCCGAGGACGTCAAGTCCGAGGTCCAGGGCGACGTCGACGGCCTGAAGAGCGCCCTCGCCGGCGACGACGAGGATGCCGTGAAGACCGCGTTCGACAAGCTGTCCGCCAGCCAGACCAAGCTCGGCGAGGCCATCTACGCGCAGGGCCAGCAGGAGCAGGCCGCGGGCGAGACCCCCGAGGGCGCGTCCGAGGCGAAGAAGGACGACGAGGACATCGTCGACGCCGAGGTCGTGGACGAGGACGACGAGGACAAGAAGACCGACCGATGACCGAGGACACCGCGAACGGCGAGGGCCGCGGGCCCGACGACGTCACGCCCGAGGGCGAGGGGGCCGAGCAGTCGGCCTCCTCGGCCCCGGCCGGGTCCGACGCTCAGGCTGCTGACGCTGCCGAGGCGGCCTCCGTCCCCGGCGTCGACGGCGCGTTCGTCGAGGCCGAGGGCCCCGACGTCGAGACGACCGACCCCATGGACGAGGAGCTGCAGGACCTCATCGAGAAGACCCGGAACGAGCCCGTCGAGGGCGACTCCGAGCACCTCGCGGACCTGAAGCGCGTCACCGCGGAATACGCCAACTACCGCAAGCGCACCGAGGCCAACCGCGAGATCGAGCGCCAGCGCGCGGTCGGCGACGTGGTCAAGGGCATCCTCCCGGTGCTCGACGACCTGGATCGCGCCGAGAAGCACGGCGACCTCGCGGAGGGCGGACCGCTCACCGCGATCGTCGCCAAGCTGCGGACGAACGTGGAGCGCATCGGGCTGGTCAAGGTCGGCGCCGTAGGCGACGCCTTCGACCCGCAGGTGCACGAGGCGATCTTCCAGAAGCCGAACCCCGAGGTCCAGGTGGACACCGTCGCGGACGTCGTCGAGAGTGGCTACTACATCGGCGAGACGCTGCTGCGGGCCGCGAAGGTCGTCGTCGACAAGCCGGAGTAGCGCCATCAACCGCAGCATCGATCCGGCTGCACCCACCCCGGTCCGGGCGTCCGCACGCGCGGGCGCCCGGATCGGGTCGTGCGGCCCCCACCACGAGACGACGAAGAAGGGAGGCGTCTGATGGCCAGCCAGGACTGGTTCGACAAGGACTTCTACAAGGTCCTCGGAGTGTCCAAGGACGTCTCGGAGGCCGACCTCAAGAAGGCCTACCGCAAGCTCGCGCGGCAGTACCACCCGGACAGCAACCCGGATCCGTCGGCCGAGGCGCGCTTCAAGGAGATCAGCGAGGCGCACGCCGTGCTGGCCGACAAGGAGCAGCGCCGCGAGTACGACCAGATGCGGGCCATGGGATCCGGCGCGCGCTTCACCGCCCCGGGTGCCGGCGGCGGCCAGGCGGGCGGGTTCGAGGACGTGTTCGGCGGCATGTTCGGCCAGCAGGCCGGCGGCCGCGGGCGGCGCACGGCCGGGTTCGGCTCCGGCCAGCCGCAGTACAGCCAGGGCGGGTTCGAGGACATCCTCGGCGGCATGTTCGGCAACGGCGGCTTCGGCCAGTCCACCGGCGGCTACCGCGGATACGGCGCGCCCACCAAGGGACGCGACGTCACGGCGTCCACGACGATCGACTTCCTCACCGCGGTGCAGGGCGACGTCGTGCGCCTGCAGGACTCCGACGGCCGCCCGCTCACGGTGCGCGTGCCGGCCGGGGTCTCCGACGGGCAGAAGATCCGCCTCGCCGGCAAGGGCGAGCCGTCGGGCGACGGCGGCGCGTCCGGCGACATCATCCTCACGGTGCACGTGCGACCGCACCCCGTGTTCGAGCGCGACGGGCTGAACCTCCGGGTCAACGTGCCCGTCACGTTCCCCGAGGCCGCGCTCGGCGCGACCATCGAGGTGCCCACGCTCGGCGGCGACCCGGTGCGGCTGAAGGTCGCGCCGGGCACGTCCAGCGGCAAGGTCCTGCGCGTCAAGGGCCGCGGCGTCACGACCCCGAAGGGCACGGGCGACCTGCTCGCGCGCATCGAGGTCGCGGTGCCGTCCCGCCTCACCGACGCCCAGCGCGTGGCGCTCGACGCGTTCGCGAGCTCGGGCCCCGACGAGGACCCGCGCCGCGAGCTCATCGAGCGGGCCAGGAGCTGACGTGGATCCCCGCGACACGATGGACGAGGACGCCCCCGTCTTCGTGATCTCCGTGGCGGCCGAGCTGTCGGGCATGCACCCGCAGACGCTCCGGCAGTACGACCGCCTCGGGCTCGTGTCGCCCACCCGCACGGCCGGGCGAAGCCGCCGCTACTCGATGCGCGACATCGTGCAGCTGCGGGAGGTCGCCCGGCTGGGCGCGGAGGGCGTGAGCCTGGAGGGCATCGCGCGGATCCTCGAGCTCGAGAACCAGGTGTCCGAGCTCCGCGGGCGCGTCCGCCAGCTGGAGTCGGCGCTCGCCGACGAGCTGCTGTCGCGGCCCGGCCGCCGCGTGTTCGCGGCCCGCGGCGACGGCGACGTGGTGTCGCTGCGCGCGGGCGTGCGGCCCTCGCGGCAGACCGAGGTCGTGCTGTACCGGGCGGCGCTCGCGATGCCGGGCGACGACCGCGACGGCTCCGGACGCGACGCGCGGTGAGCGACGCTCCCGACGCCGCACCCGCCACCGCACCCGCCACCGCAGTCGCCGCCGACGACCTGCTCGACCTCGGTGCGCTGCGCCGCCGGCCCGACGTCGAGGCCGAGAACCTGTTCGCCGTGGACGCGGCCGACCGGCTGCTCCTCGACGAGCTGGTCGCGCTGCTCGACGCCGCATCCGCTGCGGGCCGTCCCGTCCGGCCCGAGGGGCTCGTCGTGATCGGCGACCAGTACGGCGCGCTCGCGCTCGGCGCCGCGGCGGCCCTGCGGCGTGCCGGGGCGGCGGATCCCCTCCGCATCCGCGTGCACCAGGACGCCCTCGCCTCCGAGACCGCGCTCGACCTCAACGCGGAGCTGATCGGCGAGCGGGCTGAACTCCGGCACCACGGCCTCGACGACGCGCTCGCCGCGGGCGCCCGGGTCGTGGTCGCGCGCCTGCCGCGCAGCCTCGACGCGCTCGACGAGTGGGCCGGCGTGGTCGCCCGGGCGGCGGCCGACGACGTGACCGTGCTCGCCGGCGGCCGCGTGAAGCACATGACGCCCGCGATGACCGAGGTGCTCCGCCGCCGCTTCGGCGACGTGCACGCGACGCTCGCGCGGCAGAAGTCGCGGATCCTCGTGGCGCGCGGACCTGTGCGCGACGCCGCCTCCGACGAGTACCCCCGCCGCGAGTCCCATCCCGACCTCGGCCTCGAGGTGCGCGCGCACGGCGCCGCCTTCGCCGGTTCGAAGATCGACATCGGCACGCGCTTCCTCCTCTCCCTCCTCGCCGACCTGCCCGCCGACGCCCGCGTCGCGGTCGACCTCGGCTGCGGCACGGGCGTCATCGCGTCGGCCGTCGCGCTCGCCCGGCCGGGCATCCGCGTCATCGCGACCGACCAGTCGTGGGCGGCCGTCGACTCGGCGCGCGCGACCGTCGCCGCGAACGGCATGGCCGAGCGGGTGACCGTGGTGCGCGACGACGCGGGATCCGCCGTGCCCGACGGATCCGCCGACCTCGTGCTCCTCAACCCGCCGTTCCACACGGGCGCCACCGTGCACGCGGGCCTCGCGCCGCGCCTCTTCGCCGCGGCGGCCCGCATGCTCCGCCCCGGCGGCGAGCTCTGGACCGTCTACAACAGCCCGCTCGGCTACCGGCCGCAGCTGACGCGCATCGTCGGGCCGACGCGCGAGGCGGGCCGGAACGCGAAGTTCACGGTCGCCGTCTCGACGAAGCCCGAGTCGCGGGCCTAGCCTCGGGTCCACCGCGGCCGCCCGGGCCGCGCCCGCTCGCCGAGGAGCCGTCATGCCCACCTTCCGCACCCGCGTCATGCAGGCCCGCGTCGACGCGACCGGTCTCCCCGTGCCCCCGGAGGCGCTCGAGGAGCTGGGGGCGGGGAAGCGCCCCGCCGTCGTGGTGACCGTGGCCGGCTACACGTACCGCACGAGCGTCGGCGCCATGGGCGGGCGGTCCCTGATTCCGCTGAGCGCCGCCCATCGGGCCGCGTCGCGCGTCGCGGCCGACGACGAGGTCGAGGTGAGCATCGAGCTCGACGTCGGGCCGCGCGAGGCCGTCGTGCCGGAGGAGGTCGCCGCCGCGCTCGCCGCGGATCCGGCCCTGGCTGAGGCGTTCCGCGCGCTGTCGTCGAGCCGGCAGCGCGCCCTCGTGGACCCGATCGGCGAGGCGAAGACGGACGAGACCCGCGCGCGCCGGGTCGAGAAGGCGCTCGCGGCGCTGCGCGGCTGAGGCGGCCCGGCGTGCGTCCGGGTCGAGCGCGTCAGGCCGCCGGCGGATCCAGCACCAGCAGGTCGCCGATCTCGCACTCGAGCGCGCGGCACACCGCGACGAGGGTCGAGTAGCGGATCGCCCGAGCGCGGTCGTTCTTCAGCACCGAGAGGTTCACCTGGCTCACGCCCACGATCGCGCTCAGCCTCGTGAGCGTCATGCCGCGCGCGGCGAGCAGCTCGTCGAGGCGGCAGTGGACGCCGGTGGGGGCGTCGTCGTCGGCGCCCATCAGACGAGGCCGCGGGTGTCGCGCTGCAGGGTCTCGCCGTGCTCGACCACCAGCCCGACGATCATCAGGGCGAAGCCGAGCGCGATGGTCGACCCGTCGACCTCCGCGACGACCGGCCAGAAGCCGTCGAGCCCCACGTCCGGGTCGTTGAGCGCGTCGCCGACCATCCAGGCCACGCCCGTGCGCGCGCCGAGCGAGAGCAGTGCCGCGATCATCACGGTCCCGCCCGCGAGCGTGACCACGAGGCTGAGGCGGCGGGCGAGCGGATCCGGCCGGAGCAGCCGGCGGGCGAGGATCGCGACCGTGCCCGCGAGGGCGATGCCCACGGACGCGTCCAGCGCGATGCGGGCGACGTGCAACGCCACGATCCCGCCGGGCAGCTCGCCCACCGCGACCTCGGCCGTGCGGTACGCGCCCGAGCGGAGGTCGGCGGGGCCGGCGTCGGCCTCGGCGGGCAGGGATCCGCGCATCTCGAGCGACGTGTGCACGACACCGGTGCGCAGGGTCTCCACCGCGCTCACGACGGCCGCCGCGGCCACCGCCAGCAGCACGAGCACGGCGATCGCGAGGGCCGACCACAGCACGCCGCGCGAGACGCGAGCGGCGGAGCCGGTGCCGGCGAGGGGTGAGCGTCCCATGATGTGTCCCATCGATCATCGTTACAACGAATGTCGATATGGTGGCACGCGCACCGGCCCCGTGTCGAGGCCCGCGCGGATCACACCGGGTGCGTGCGGAACCATTCCAGGAGCCAGCGGGCGCGGGACGGAGCGTCGGGGCGGGCCTCGGCGGACGCGGGCTTGTCGAGGAAGTCGTCGTAGCCGCGGAGCTGGCGGAGCGTCGCGTCGTCCACCGTGCGGAAGCCCATCGACCACTGGGGGAACTGCCGGGCGGGGATCTCCTCGTCGAGCAGCAGGCGCACGTCGGTGTGCCGGGGATCCGCCTCGATGGCGGCGTACACCGACTCCACCGCGTCGTGCGGGCCCTCGAGCACCTGCATGAACCTCCCGTCGCGGTGGAGCAGCAGGCCGGTGAGTTCGGCCTCCTCGTTGTTGCGGATGCACTGGGCGAGGAGCTCCGCGAGGTCCTCGCCGGTCATGTGTCGCGTGGCGGTGCTGGTGTAGACGGTCGTGCGCATGGATCCCCCTCAAGCCGTCCCTCCATCCTGGCGCGTCGCGGTCGTCGACGGGGACGGGACGCGCGGGTCGGACATCGCGATCCGTGCCGCACGTCGTGCGATGCCCGGGCGGGCGCACAAGAGCCCGACGCGTCCGCGGGTACGGCGCGCGTCGGGCTCCTGCTGCTGCCGCGTCCGTTCGGGTCGGAGCACGGAGGGATCTGATGAGCTGCCCCGTGGGCGGGGGGACGCGCGGGGGCGCTCGTCGGGTATCCATTCGCACGGCGGCATCGGGGGGAACCCGCTGTGCTGAGACGACTCTACGTCGTCGGTCCTCATTTAGGGGGACACCTCGTGCGCGAATCGCGGGTGATCCCCGGGTGAGGCGAGGGTGAGAGGCCCGCCGCGCCGCGGATCCGCGGGTCAGCGCGCGGTGCCGCCGAGGGTCCAGGTGCGCACGTGCTCCCAGGTGAGGGTGGTCCACCAGCGGCCGGACCAGTCCGGGCTCGCGGTGCGGTACATGACGACCGTGTCGCCGAGGAAGCCCTCGGGCACGGGCTGCTCGAGCCCGTGGATGAAGTCGCCGACCTCGTCGTGCAGGTCGGGGCGCACGAGGAGGTCGTGCGAGGCGAGCGAGAGGTGCGCCCGGAAGCGCGCGGGGTCGAACGAGTGGTGCTCGGGGGACTCCATGGGCCGGCGGAACGGCGCCGCGACCCGGTCGATGTCCGCCGCGAGCGCGAGCAGCTCGGCGTTCTGGCTGCCGTCCGGCCGCTCGTCGACGTCGTAGACGAAGCCGAACCCCTGCTCGCGGACGCCCGCGTTGTGCACCGGGAACGAGGGGCGGTCGGCGAGGAGCTCGGTGACCGCCTCGATCACCTGCACCTCGTCGTGCCCGAACGGCTGGCTGCCGATGAGGGTCGCGTGCGGGGGGAAGGCGCCCGCGGACACGAGGCCGTACTGCGCGCGGATCTGGTCGGTGATCACGGTCACGGCCCGGCAGGTGCGCGGGTCGGGGCGGAGGAAGATCCCGTAGCGGTAGGGGTCGCTGTCGTCGCGGGGGCGCAGCGAGGGGCGCATGTCGACGCGGCTCGCCGACGCGGGCGCGGTGTCGGGGGCGGCGAGCGCGTAGGCGGTGGGGTCGTCGTGGTCCATGCGGGATCCTCCTGGCGTCGAACGGGCGCAGGGAACGTTCCCTACGATGCGACGACCACCGTGCCACACGACGGACGGGCGGGGACGGCCGCGGGGTGAACAGCCGGTGGACGGGCGGTGCGCGCGGGTGCGGCGCCCGCGTGGCGCGCTCCGGGTGCCCGCGCGGCGCGCGTCAGGCGCGGAGGGGGACGGCCGTGCGGCCCGGGATCAGCGCGCCGTCCACCGCGATGTGGCATGTGCCCGTGACGGTGCCGTCGATGCGGTCGACCACCGCGTCGACGGCGAGGGCGCCGATGACGGGGATCGGCTGGCGCCACGTGGTGAAGCCGAGGAGGTCGCTCGTGAAGGGCGGCAGCCCGTCGTAGCCGGTGATGGACACCTCCGCCGGGGCGGTGATGCCGCGGCGGCCGAGGCCGTCGAGGATCGCGAGGGCCCACACGTCGCTCGGCGCCATGACCGCGGTCACGCCGCCCGCGTCGACTATCGTCTGCGCGACGGCGGCGGCCCCGTCGATGTGGCCGCCCGCGTGCTCCTCGCCGCGCACGTGCAGGACGTCGAGGCCGAGCTCGCGGAGGCGGTCGAGCATCGCGAAGGTGCGGGCGGAGATCGTGAGGGAGAGGACGGGCGCGAGCGTGACGACGGCGACGCGGCGGTGGCCGAGCGACGCGACGTGGTCGGCGAGGCCGCGGCCGCCCGTCCGCTCGTCGCAGTAGACGCTGCTGAGCGACGCGTCCACCTCGGGGCGGCCGGCGACGACCGTGGGGATCCGCCGCGCGGACGGCAGGATGTCGGCGACCGGGAGCGCGCCGCTGCACACGACGAGCCCCTCCACCTGCAGCGAGACGAGCGTCTCGAGGGCCTTGCGCTCCTCCTCGATGTCGAACGCGACGAATCCCGTCGTCGTCACGACCCGGTACCCGCGCTCCGAGGCCCGCTGCTGCAGCGCGGTGAGCAGGTGACCGTAGAACGGCGTGGACGCGTCGCGCACGAGGACGCCGAGCGTGTGGGTGCGGTGCGCGGACATCCCGCGCGCGTGGGCGTTGGCGACGTAGCCGAGCGCCGCGGCGGCGTCGCGGACCGTCTGCTGCGTGGCGGGTGCCACGCCCGGCGCGCCGGAGAGAGCGCGCGAGACGACCGACTTGGAGACGCCCGCGCGCGCGGCCACGTCGTGGATGGTGGGGGCGGCGCCGGGACGACTCATGCGCGGATCAGCGGGGTGGGCAGTCCGGGTTCGGCGGCGGGGAGGGGCATCGGCGCGGGGTGCGGGGCGGCGGCGGTGGGCACGGGTCCACGGTAGCGATGCGGGGACGGCGCGTGGGGGAGGGTCAGGGGTGCGCGGGCGGCGGGTCCGCGGTCGGTGGCGAGGCCGTGTCGGGCGCGTGATGCGCATCGGGCGCGGGATCCGCGGAGGGCGGCAGGGGGAGGCCGGCCGCGCTGGCGCCGAGGCGGCGGAGGATCGCGCGGCACGCCAGGCGGAGGAGGCCGGTGGGCCGCGGCGCGGGGATCCGGTCGGCGCCCGCGGCGGCGGCCGCGCGGCGGGTGGCGCGGAGCGGGTCGTCGTCGGCCGGATCCCCGGGCCACACGTCGTGCAGCGCGCGGAGGCGCTCCTGCAGGAGGTCGTCGTCGCGATCGGGGCTGCTCAGCACGCGCGGGCTCCCGGGGCGAGGCGACGCGGACGGCCGGGGTGCGAGCGGCCGCCGCGCGGATGGCCGTGGCGCGGACGGCCGCCGCGCGACAGGTCGGCGGCCGACGGCGTGCGCGGGTGCGGTGCGTACGGCATGGGACCTCGGGGTGGGGCGCGGACGGGAGGGGCACGAGGCTACGGGCCGCGCGGATCCGGTGACGCGGCTCCTGCACATGCGCGGCGCGGACGGGGGGTCGACGGGACGGCCGCGCCGCCCGGGTCCGGGCGTCGTCGCGCCCTACGCTCGGCCCATGACCCCGACCCGTCCGACCTGTCCTCCGCGCCCGCACCTCGAGCGCGCCCGCCGCCTCGTCGGGGTGGCGGTGGGAGCGGCCGCCGTGCTGGCCGTCGTCGTCGGATCCCTGCCCGCCGTCGCGACGGCGCCGTTCGAGGTCGTCGGGTACGCGGAGGGCGGATCCACCCCGGTCTCGCGCCTCGACGCGAGCGCCGCCGCCCTCACCTCCGTGGTGGTCGACGGGGTCAACGTCACGTCGGACGGCCGGAGCGTCGCCTCCCCGTCGCCCGAGGCGCTCGCGCTGCTCCGCCAGGCGCACGCGCGCGGCGAGCGGGTCGAGCTGCTGGTCGGCAACTACGACGAGGCGCTCGGCGACTTCTCGCCGGGCATCGCCGACGCGCTGCTGGGATCCCCGGCGAACGTCGACCGCGTGGTCGCGCAGCTCGCCGCCGAGGTCCGCAAGCGCGGTTGGGACGGCGTCACGGTCGACCTCGAGACCCTCTCGGGCGCGCATCCGGCCGGCCTCACCCGGCTCGTGTCGGGGCTGAAGGCGGCCCTCGGATCCGGGCGCAGCGTCTCCGTCTGCCTCATGGCCACCACGGACGACCCCCGCCCGCCCGGCTACGACCTCCCGGCGCTCGGCCGGGCCGCCGACCACGTCGTGCTCATGGCGTACGACCAGCACGGGCCCACGTGGTCCGCCGCGGGGCCCGTCGGCGGGATGCCGTGGGTGAAGGCGGCGCTGAGGCCGCTGCTCGCGGCGGTGCCGGCCGCGCGGATCCAGCTCGGCATCGCGGGCTACGGCTACACCTGGCCGCGCACGGGAGAGGGGCGGCAGCTCTCCGACCAGGCGGCGCGCGATCTCGTGGCGTCCCAGAGGCGCACGGCCGTCTGGAGCGTCCCGCAGCAGGAGTGGCGCGCGACCCTGCGCGACGGCACGGTCGTGTGGTGGTCGGATGCGCGCTCGTACGACGCGCGCGTGGCGCTCGCCCGGCAGCTGGGGCTCGGCGGGGTGGCCGTGTGGTCGCTCGGGCTGTCGGATCCGCTGACGCGATGACCGGCGGCGGTGCCCTGCCTGCCGGTGTCTGGCGCGTCCGGGAGCTGCGGCTCGACCGGATCCACCGGGAGGTCGCCGTGCGCATCGACGGCGGGCGCGTGGCGCTCGCCGACACGGCCGATGCGGCCGGCGCGGTGCTCGGGCGGCTCGACCTGGCGATCAGCGACGGCGTGGTCGACCGGCACGTGCACCTCGGGTTGGTGGAGCACGCGGCGCTCGCCGGGTCGCCCGTCACGGCGGTGGTGGACCTCGGGTGGGATCCGGCGGAGATCGCCCGCTTCGCCGCCCGGCCGCCGAGGGGTGTGGACGTCCGCTACGCCGGTCCGTTCCACACCGCCCCCGGGGGTTACCCGTCGGACCGCGCGTGGGCGCCGCCGGCCGCGGTGCGCGAGGTGGCGCGCGCGGAGGATGCGGCGGCGACCGTCGCGGCGGCCCGGGCGGGCGGATCGGCTGCGGTGAAGATCGTGCTGCACGACGGCGGTCCGCTCCTCGCGGACGACGTGCTGGCCGCTCTGGTCGACGCCGCGCACGACGCCGGGCTGCCCGCCGCCGTGCACGCGGAGGGCGCGGGGCAGACGGGGCGCGCGATCCGCGCGGGCGCCGACGTGCTCGTGCACGTGCCGTGGACGGAGCGGCTCGACGACGCCACGCTTCGCGCATCCGCCGCGCGGGACGTTCTCTGGATCTCGACCCTGGCGATCCACGACGGCGCCGACCTCGCGACGGCCCTCGACAACGCCCGCCGCTACCGCGCGCTCGGCGGCCGGGTCGTGTACGGCACCGACCTCGGCAACGGCGACCTCCCGGTGGGCCTGAACGCGCGGGAGGTCGAGCTGCTCGGCGAGATGGGGCTCCGGGGCCCGGCGCTCCTCGACGCCGTGCTGGGCAGCGCGCCGGGCGGCATCGCGCACGCGCTGGCGAGCGCGGATCCGCTGCCGTCGTCCGCCGACGCCACGGCCGACGAGCTCGTCCGGTGGCTGCGCGGGGCGCACCGGCTGGGGCCCGCCGACCTCCGCTGAGCGACCGTCGATCGCCCGACCCCGTACCGACCCCGTACCGACCCCGCACCCACCCCGCGCACGCGCCTAGGCCGGGGCATCCCCTGGATCCCGGGCTGCGCGGAGCACCGCCCCGCGCGCACGACGGAGAGCGCGCTCTCCGTGACCATCCCGCCGCTCCGTGCGGGCCGCCGCAGGCCGGCCCCCGGACGCAGCCCGCCGGATCCGCCCGCTGCCCCAGGACCCCCATGCGCCGTCTCCTCGCCCCCCTCCTGCACGTCATCGCCCTCCCCGGCATCGCCGCGCGGGTGGGGGGGGGAGTTCCTCTACCGCCGGTCCGACGCGTCCGGCGACATCCATCCGGACGACGCCGCGCACGGCGTGGTCGAGGGCCCCGACCGGATCGCGGTCGCCGGCGAAACCGGAATGATCAGCCTCGGCGTCCGCACGCACCAGATCGCCCTCCCCGCGTTCCTCGCGCGGCACCACGCGACGCGCACCGGGCGCGGGGTCGCGTGGTCCATCGCGCCGCTGCCGGGTTCGCGCCTCCGCGAGGCGGCCGCCGTGATCGTGCACGCCGAGGACGACCTCGCGCGGGCGGACGCGGTGGTGATCCTCGCCGGGATCACCGACGTGATGCGCGTCACCTCCGTCCGCGCGTGGCGGCGGCAGATGCGGGTCGCGATCGACGGCCCTCGACCAGCACACGCGCGACGTGATCGACGGCCTCCCCTGCACGCGCGCCGTCCCGTTCCCGGAGGAGCTCACGCGCGCTGGCGGCCCGAGTCGGACGAGAGCCGCTACCAGCGCACCTGCCGCTCGTGGGGGGCGCACCTCTCGGAGGCGCTCGCCGAGGCGCGCGCCTGAGCTCCGGCGGCGACGGCGGATCCCCGCCCGGCTTGTCGCGGATGATGAGGTTAGGCTAACCTCACCTGCGTGACCCTCCCCGCCTCGACCGCCCCGATCGCGCGCGCCGCGGACCCGGATCCGTCGCCCGCGTCACCCGCCGCCTCCGCCCTCGAGGCCCGCGGCATCACGGTCGCGTACGGCGACACCGAGGTCGTGCACAGCGCGGGTCTCGAGATCCGGCCGGGCTGCGTCACCGCGCTCGTCGGCCCGAACGGCAGCGGGAAGTCGACGCTGCTGCGCACGATGGCGCGGCTGCAGGCGGCGCGCTCGGGATCGCTCGTGCTGCGCGACGAGGGCGCGGACGCCGCCGACGGCCGCGAGTCCGACGCCCTCGACCTCTCCCTCCGCCGCTTCGCCCGCCGCGTCGCGCTCCTCACGCAGGGCCGCCCGACGCCCGGCGGCCTCAGCGTCCGCGACGTCGTCGAGTTCGGCCGCTACCCGCACCGCGGCCGCTTCGGCGGGGCGGATCCCGACGGCCGGGCTGCCGTGGACCGCGCGCTCGACCTCACCGGCCTCGACGCCCTCGCCGACCGCGGCGTCGACCAGCTCTCCGGCGGCCAGCTCCAGCGCGTCTGGCTCGCGAGCTGCCTCGCCCAGGAGACGGGCGTGCTGCTCCTCGACGAGCCCACCACCTACCTCGACCTCCGCTACCAGGTCGAGCTCCTCGACCTGGTGCGCGACCTCGCCGACGACGGACGCATCGCCGTCGGCGTCGTCCTCCACGACCTCGACCAGGCCGCCGCGCTCGCCGACACCGTCGCGCTGCTCTCGGACGGCCGGATCGTCAAGACCGGCACCCCATCCGAGGTGCTGACCCCCGACCTCCTCACCGAGGTCTACGGCATCCCCGTCGAGGTCCACGCGGACCCGACGACGGGCAGCCTGCGCACCCGCGCGGTCGCCCGCCACCACCACAGGAACGAGAGGCTCCACCCGTGATCACGAGACGACGAACCCTGGCGATGACCGCCCTCGCCGCCGCGACAGCGCTCACGCTGACCGCATGCGGCACCACCGAGGAGGCATCCACGGGCGCCGGCACGACGCCGGCCGGCGAGCGGATCACGCTCACCGACGGCACCGGCGCGGAGGTCACGCTCGACGGGCCCGCGACGAAGGTCGTCGGCACCGAGTGGAACGTCGTCGAGAACCTCGTGTCGCTGGGCGTGGATCCCGTGGGCGTCGCCGACGTCGCGGGCTACAGCGCCTGGTCGTCGGCCGTGCCGCTCGTGAACGAGCCCGCCGACATCGGCACGCGCGGCGAGCCGAGCGTGGAGACCATCGCGTCGCTCGCGCCCGACCTCATCGTCGCGACCACCGACCTGCCGGCCGACGCCATCGAGCAGCTGAAGGCGATCGCGCCCGTGCTGCAGGTGAACTCCGCCGACGGCAGCAAGCAGATCCAGCAGAGCGAGGACAACCTCGAGCTCATCGCGAAGGCGACGGGCACCGAGGACCAGGCGACGAAGGTCATCGACGCCTACGACCAGGCCGTCACGGACGCGAAGGCGAAGCTCGACGCCGCCGGCCTCGCGGGATCCAAGTTCCTGTTCGCGGACGCGTACGTGGACGCCGGCGCGGTCACCATCCGCCCGTTCGGGAACGGCTCGCTCATCGGCGACGTGACCACCGCGCTCGGCCTCGAGAACGCATGGACGGGCGAGGTCGACCCGGCCTACGGCCTCGGATCCACCGACGTCGAGGGACTCACGACCGTCGGCGACGTGCAGTTCCTCTACAACTCCAACTCCACGCAGGGCGACGACCCGTTCGCCACGACGCTCGCGGGCAACGCCGTGTGGCAGTCGCTGCCGTTCGTGACGGCGGGCGACGTGCACCGCATGCCCGACGGCATCTGGGCGTTCGGCGGCCCGGCGTCGATGACGGCGTACGCGAAGGCCGTGTCCGACCTGCTCGCCGGCTGACCCGCGCCCTCCCGATGAGCGCTCCCGTCCGCACCGCGCCCCCGCCGGCCGACGCGCCTCCCGCGTCCGTGTCCGTCGCGCCGCCGGCGACCCCGGATCCCGTCCCGTCGTTCGCCGCCGCCGTCGCGCGCGCCGACGGGGCCGGCCGGATCCCGGTGCGGGCGGTCGCGGTCGTCGCCCTCCTCGCGCTCGTCGTGGTGGTGCTCGCGGTGATCGACGTCACGCAGGGCACCGCCGCGGTCGGCCCGCGCGAGGTGTGGGAGGCGCTCACCGGGCGCGCGACGCCGGGCGACGCGTCCGTCGTGGTCGCGTCGCGCCTGCCGCGCATGGCGGCCGGGATCCTCGTGGGCCTCGCCCTGGGCGCCGCCGGCGCCGCCCTCCAGGCCGTGAGCCGCAACGTGCTCGCCTCGCCCGACACCCTCGCCGTGAACGCCGGCGCCTACGCGGCCCTCGCGGTGGCCGCGGTCACCGGGCTCACGCTGCCGGTGCTCGCGGGCGCGGGCGTCGCGTTCGTCGGCGGGCTCGTCGCGGCGGCGATCGTGCTCGCGGTCTCGGGCCTCGGATCCGGCACCGTGCGCCTCGTGCTCGCGGGCAGCGCGCTCGCGCTCGGCCTCGGATCCGTCACCAGCGCGCTCCTCCTCCTCTTCCCGCAGCAGACCTCCGGCCTCTACCGCTGGGGCCAGGGCGGCATCGGCCAGAACGGGTTCGACGCGGTCGCGCAGATGGCGCCCGTCGTGGTGGTCGCGCTCGGGATCCTGCTCCTCATCACCCGCCGGCTCGACGCGCTCGGCCTCGGCGACGACGCCGCGCGCAGCCTCGGCGTCGACGTGCGCGCGACCCGCGTGATCGCCGTGCTCGCCTCGGTGCTGCTCGCCGCCGCGGCCGTGACGGTCGCCGGGCCCATCGGATTCGTCGGCCTGTACGCGCCCGCGTTCGTGCGGCCGCTGCGCCGGCTCGTGCCCGGGGTCCGCCGCTCGTGGGTCTTCCTCCCCGTCGCCGGGCTGATGGGCGCCGCGGTCGTGCTCCTCGCCGACGTGCTGCTGCGCGCGGTCGTCGGCGCCGAGGCGTCGGTCGCCGTGCCGACCGGCCTCGTCACCTCCCTCATCGGCGCGGTCGTGCTCGTGGTGCTCGCCGTGCGCACCCGCGACAGCGCGACGCCCGCGCCCACCGAGCGGCACGGCGTGATCACCCGCCGTCGCGCCGCGGTCGTGGTCGGCGCGCTGGTCGCGGTGCTCGTCGGGCTGCTCCTCGCCGCCGTGCTCCTCGGCGACGCGAAGCTGCTCCTCGGCGACGTCGTGAACGGGATCCGCGGCACGGCCGGCCCCGTCGTCAGCTACGTGCTCGACACCCGCGTGCCCCGCGTGCTCGCCGCCGTGCTGGCCGGTGCGGCGCTCGCGCTCGCCGGCGTGCTCGTGCAGGCGGTCACCCGGAACCCGCTCGCGGATCCCGCGATCCTCGGCGTCTCCGGTGGCGCGGGCCTCGGCGCCGTGCTGTTCGTGACCACCGCGCCGCTCGCGTCCGGATGGGGCATCGCGGGCGCCGCCGGGCTGGGCGCGCTCGCCGCGGCGGCCGTCGTCTTCGGCCTCGCGGCGCGCGGCGGCTTCCCGCAGAACCGGCTGGTGCTCATCGGCGTCGGCGTCTCGGCGGGCACGGCGGCGGCGATCAGCATGATCATCGTGCTCACCGACCCGTTCGACGGCGCGAAGGCGCTCACCTGGCTCTCCGGATCCACCTACGGCCGCGGATTCGACGACGCCCTGCCGGTGCTGGTCGCCCTCGTGCTGGCGGTGACGGTCGCGGTGCCGCGGCACCGGATGCTGGATCTCGTCGCCCTCGACGACGACACCCCGCGCCTCCTCGGCGTCTCGCTCGGCCGCGCGCGCCTGCTCGCCCTGTCGATCGCCGTGGTGCTCACGGCGACGGCGGTCGCGGCCGTCGGCGTGATCGGCTTCGTCGGCCTGGTCGCGCCCCACGCGGCCCGCGCGCTCGTCGGATCCCGCCACGCGCGCGTCGTGCCCGTCGCGATCCTGCTGGGCGCCGCCCTCGTGACCCTCGCCGACCTGCTCGGCCGCACCGTGATCGCTCCCGCCCAGCTCGGCGCCGGCCTCGTGACCGCGCTCGTCGGCACGCCGTACTTCGTGTGGCTGCTGTGGCGCGGGCGGACGGCGCGGGCGAGATAGGCCGGCGGCGGCCGCGTAGGTCTAGGGGATGACACGACGCATGGCCGATCGCGCCTTCCGCACCTCGCAGGAGGACACGGCCGCGACCGCGCCGCACTTGGGCCCGATCAACGCGTTCGTCGCCGCGATCTCGGAGCCGGACCCCGAGGGGTTCGTCCCGCGCATCGCCCCGCATCACGGCGGCACGGACGCGCGCGTGCTCAGTGTCCTGCGTGACCCGGGGCCGGCGACGCAGGTGGGCGTCGGATCCGGCTTCCTCAGCATCGAGGATGCGACGATCCACCCCGGACGGCAGGCGCTCTTCCACCCCGACCCCGCCGAGCGGGAGCGGCGGGAGGCGCATCAGGTGGCCGCCTACGCGCGGGTCGGGCAGATCCTCTCGGACGGGGCGCGCTCGTGAAGCCGTCCCCGGGCGGGTCCCGCCCGATGACCCGCGTCCTCGCCGTGGTGACCGCCGTCCTCGCCGTGGCGGAGGTCGTCATCGGCGTGCTCGCGGTCGCCCTGCGGCGCACGCGCTAGCGCGCACCCGCCGGAGCGTCCGCCCTACTCGTTGTCCCCGCCCGTGGAGCTCGCGACCGACAGCTGGCCGACGCCCACGTTCGCCGCGTGCACGCTGCCCGTGACCGACGCCGCCCAGGTCCAGTCGGCGACCTCGGGGATGTCCTCGCCGTGCTCGCGCGTGTACTGGCGGGCGCGGAGGCGGGCGTCCTCCATCCGCTGGCGGAGCGGGCCCTGCGTGCGGCTGAGGCCGGGCGTGCGGTCGATCGCGTCGATGACCAGGTGGTACCTGTCCATGTCGTTGAGCATCACCATGTCGAACGGCGTGGTCGTGGATCCCTCCTCCTTGTAGCCGCGCACGTGCAGCTGCGCGTTGTTCGCGCGGCGGTAGGTGAGGCGGTGGATGAGCCACGGGTAGCCGTGGTACGCGAAGACCACGGGGATACCGGCCGGGAACAGCGCGTCGTAGCCCGCCTCCGAGAGGCCGTGCGGGTGCTCGCCCTCGGACTGCAGGCGCATGAGGTCCACGACGTTGACGACGCGGATCTTCAGGGTCGGGATCTCCTCGCGGAGGATCGACACGGCGGCGAGCGTCTCGAGCGTGGGCACGTCGCCCGCGCACGCCAGGATCACGTCCGGCGCGGAGCCTGCCACCTCGGTGCCGGCCCAGTCGAAGATGCCGATGCCGCGGGTCATGTGCGCGATCGCGTCGTCCATCGAGAGCCAGTCGAAGCTCGGCTGCTTGCCCGCGACGACGACGTTCACGTAGTCCTCCGAGCGGAGGCAGTGGTCGTAGGTCGACAGCAGCGTGTTGGTGTCGAAGGGCAGGTACACGCGCACGACGTCGGCCTTCTTGTTCACGACGTGGTCGATGAAGCCCGGGTCCTGGTGCGAGAGGCCGTTGTGGTCCTGGCGCCAGACGTGCGACGACAGCAGGTAGTTGAGCGACGCGATGGGGCGGCGCCACGGGATCCCCTTCGAGACCTTCAACCACTTCGCGTGCTGGTTGAGCATCGAGTCGACGATGTGGATGAACGCCTCGTACGACGTGAACAGGCCGTGGCGGCCGGTGAGCAGGTAGCCCTCGAGCCAGCCCTGGCACTGGTGCTCGCTGAGCATCTCCATCACCCGGCCGGCGCGCGCGAGGTGCTCGTCCGTGGGGCGGATCTCGCCGTCGAACTGCTTGTCGGTGACGCGGAGGACGCCGCCGAGGCGGTTGGACGCGGTCTCGTCGGGGCCGAAGATCCGGAAGTCGTGCGGGTTGCGGACGACGACGTCGGTGAGCCAGTCGCCGAGCACGCGGGTGGGCTCGTGCACGGATCCGCCGGGCGTCGGCACGTCGACCGCGTAGTCGCGGAAGTCGGGCAGGTCGAGGTCGCGCTTGAGGAGGCCGCCGTTGGCGACGGGGTTGGCGCTCATGCGGCGCTCGCCGACCGGGGCGAGCGCGGTGGCCAGCGCGACGGGCGCGCCGGCCTCGTCGAACAGCTCCTCGGGGCGGTACGACCGCATCCAGTCCTCGAGGATCCGCAGGTGCGCCTCGGTGTCGCGGGCGCTGGCGAGCGGCACCTGGTGGGCGCGCCAGTCGTCCTCGGCCGGGTGGCCGTCGATCTCCTTCGGGCAGGTCCAGCCCTTCGGGGTGCGGAGGATGATCATCGGCCAGGCCGGGCGGCCCTCGAGCGTGCCGGCGGCAGCTGCCGCCTTGATGTCGGCGATCTGCTCGAGCACCACGTCCATCGTCTCGGCCATGCGGCGGTGCACGGCGGCGGGGTCCTCGCCGTGGAAGCCGCCGGACACGACGTAGGGCGTGTGGCCGTAGCCGCGCATGAGGTCCAGCAGCTCCGACTCGGGGATGCGGGCGAGCACGGTCGGGTTCGCGATCTTCCAGCCGTTGAGGTGGAGGATCGGCAGGACGACGCCGTCGTGCAGCGGGTCGAGGAACTTGTTCGAGTGCCAGGACGTGGCGAGCGGGCCGGTCTCCGCCTCGCCGTCGCCGACCACGGCGGCCACCAGCAGCCCCGGGTTGTCGAACGCGGCGCCGTAGGCGTGGGACAGGGCATAGCCGAGCTCGCCGCCCTCGTGGAAGGAGCCGGGGGTCTCGGGGGCGACGTGGCTCGGGATCCCGCCGGGGAACGAGAACTGGCGGAACAGGCGCCGCACGCCCTCCTCGTCCTGCGTGATCCGCGGGTACACCTCGGTGTACGTGCCGTCGAGGTACGCGTTCGCGACCATGCCGGGGCCGCCGTGGCCGGGGCCGATCACGTAGACGGTGTCGAGGTCGCGCTGCTGGATCACGCGGTTGAGGTGCGCGTAGATGAAGTTGAGGCCGGGCGTCGTGCCCCAGTGGCCGAGGAGGCGCGGCTTCACGTCGTCGAAGGCGAGCGGGCGGCGCAGCAGCGGGTTGTCGAGCAGGTAGATCTGGCCGACGGAGAGGTAGTTCGCGGTGCGCCACCACATCTCGAGGCGGGCGAGGCCCTCGGCGTCGAGGGGCGCGGGCGCGCGGTGGGGGAAGGCGGTGCGGGCGGGCGCCGCGGGGATCGAGGGCGCGGCGGGCGTGACGGCGGCCGGGTGTGCGGTGAGGGTCATGGATCCAGGCTCGTCGCGGGGTGCGCCGCGGGGGAGGGGCGAAGGTCCCGCGGGGACGGTGGGACCGAAGGCCCTGTCGGGGCGCGCGGGCCCGCGGTTGCCTGGCCTCCCACGACGAAGGACAGAGGACGACATGACCGCCCGCACCACGCACGCCGCCCACACGATGGACACCGCCCACTGGGACCTGCTCAAGCGGCAGACCCGCGCGCGCCTGATGCGCCGCGGCGAGCTCATCGCGCCGCTCCCGCCGAGCGTCCACGATGTGGAGTACGACAATCATCGGACGCGGGCGCAGCGGGAGCGGGGTGCGGGGCAGGTGTCATGATACGAAGTGCGATCACGTAATGTTGAGTGATGACGTTCCGTTTCAAGGGGGCCCCGTGGCGAAGCCGCTGACGCCGAGCACTGCTGCGGAGGGCGGGATGTCTCGCAGTGCGCTGTATCGCGCGGCACAGACCGGCTCCTACGAGCGCATCGCCCGCGGCGTCTACCTGCCCGCGGGCATGCTCGCCGCGGACTGGGACCAGGTCGAAGCCGCCGTGCGCCGCCCGGACGCCACCATCTGCCTGACCTCCGCCCTCGCCCACCATGACCTCATCGACGCCATCCCGGCCGCCCTGGATGTCGCGATGCCGCGGGGATCGCGCACCCCCGCTGGCGGATCCGCGATCTCCTGGCACCAGTTCGACCGCGCGACGTTCACCATCGGACGCGACGCGATGCCGATCCCGGGAACCGGGCTCCTGCTGGGTCTCTACTCGCCGGAGCGCTCGCTCGCCGACGCCTTCCGCTTGCGCAGCGAGGTCGGATACGAGGTCGCTCGAGACGCTCTGAAGGAATGGATGCGTCGAGGAGGCAAGCCCGCGCGACTGCTCGAGATCGCCGCCCGACTGCCACGAGCGAAGGGCCCCCTCCTCCGAGCGCTGGACGTGCTGGCATGACCATCGGAGATGACGTCTTCCAGGCGGTCCAATCGGCTGCTCGATCTGCGCCTGCTGGGGGGCACCGCCGACTCAGGAGTACCTCATCCGTCACCTGCTGGAGTCCTTCCTCGACCGGCTCACCCGCACCGTTCACGCCGACGACTTCGTCCTCAAAGGCGGCATCCTCCTCTCCGCCTACGGATTCCGCCGGCCGACGAGAGACGTGGACGCGAACGCCATCGGCGCTGATGTCATCCGTCAGCACCTCGAGGACGTGGTGCGGGACGTCGCCGAGGTCGACGCGACCGACGGCGTCGTGTTCGACCTCTCGACGCTCGACGTGCAGGAGATACGCGAGCACGCGGACTATCCCGGACTGCGCGTGAAGGTCCGAACGTCGGTCGGCTCGTGGCGAGGAGTCGCCGCGTGGGATGTGTCGACAGGCGATCCGATCGTGCCTGAACCGCGACGGGTCGTCATGGAGCGCGTGATCGGCGAGCCGATCACGCTCCTCGGCTATGCGCCGGAGACGACAGTCGCGGAGAAGGGCGTCACCATCCTGGAGCGTGGGATCACGAGCACCCGGTGGCGGGACTACGTCGACATCGTCCAGCTCGCTCGCCATGGGCTGGATGCAGGCGAGCTCCTCGCCTCCGCCCGCGCGGTCGCGCGGTACCGGGGTGTCGAGCTCGAGCCGGTCGCACCTCTCGTCGTCGGATACGGAACCGTGGGCCAGGCCAAGTGGGCGGCGTGGCGACGGAAGGAGAAGCTGGAGGCTGTCACGGAGGCGGAGCTCGATGACCAGATCGCCCTCGTCGCCGCCGTGCTGGACCCCGTGTTCTCATCGACTGGCCCAGCCGACCTCAGATGACCTCCGCCGCCTGCCGCGCGATCTCCCACTCCTCGTCCGTCGGCACCACGAGCACCGCGACGGGCGAGCCCTCGGGGGAGATGCGGCGGGCGTGGGTGGAGGCGAGCTCGTTGCGGTCGGGATCCACGTGGATGCCGAGGTGCTCGAGGCCGGCGAGGCTGCGGCGGCGGAGCAGGGAGTCGTGCTCGCCGACGCCCGCGGTGAAGACCACGGCGTCGAGGCCACCGAGCTCGGCCGTGTAGGCGCCGACGTAGCGGCGGATCCGGTGCCGGTAGACCTCGAGCGCGAGCGCCGCGCGCGGGTCGCCGTCGAGCTCGGCGGCCTGCACGTCGCGCATGTCGCTGGATCCGGTGAGCCCCAGCAGCCCGCTGCCCCGGTTGAGCAGCGCCTCCAGCTCGTCGAAGCCGAGGCCGGCCTGGCGGTGCAGGTGGAAGAGCACGGCCGGGTCGATGTCGCCCGAGCGCGTGCCCATCACGAGGCCCTCGAGCGGCGTCAGGCCCATCGACGTCTCGATGGAGCGGCCGCCGTCGATCGCGCACGCGGACGCGCCGTTGCCGATGTGCAGCACGATCATGCGGGTGTCCTCGAGCGGCTTCCCCAGGAACGCGGCGGCGGCGCGGGAGACGAACCGGTGCGAGGTGCCGTGGAAGCCGTAGCGGCGGATCCCGAAGCGCGCGGCGAGGTCGGCGTCGATCGCGTAGGTGGAGGCGGCCTCCGGGATCGTGCGGTGGAACGCGGTGTCGAAGACGGCGATGTGCGGCACGTCGGGCAGCACGGCGCGGGCGGCGCGGATCCCGGCGAGGTTCGCGGGGTTGTGCAGGGGCGCGAGGGCGGAGAGCTCGTCGATGGCGCGCTCCACGCCGTCGTCGACCACGACGGCGCGGTCGAACAGGGATCCGCCGTGCACCACGCGGTGGCCGACGGCGACGGGCGGCGGCAGGTGCGCGGCCTGGACGCGGTCGAGCGCGATGCGGACGGCGGACTCGTGGTCGGGGGCGTCGCCGCCGGGCTCGCCGATGCGCTCCACGGTGCCGGAGGCGCGCGCGGCGCCGGTGACGGGATCCACGAGCCGGTGCTTGAGCGAGGAGGACCCGGCGTTGAGGACGAGGACGGACGCGGCGGGTGCGGGAGCGGGAGCGGGAGCGGAGGGCATGGCTCGACCCTGCGGATCCGCGGGCGCGCGCGGCAGGGGCGAACGTCCCCCGGGACGCGGCGGCGGGCGCCGCGGGACCTAGGGCCCTGCCGACCGGGACCGGCTGCGACGAGCCTGGATCCACCGGGCACCACCGCCCGGACCAGCCGAAGGGGAACGACCATGACCGCCCACACCGTCACCACCACCGCACCCGGGGCGGCACGGACCACGAGCGCCCCCGCCCTCGCCGTCGACGAGCGCACCCGCGTCACCACGGAGCGCGGCCGCGTGGCGCTCGCCGTGCTCCGGATCGCGACCGGCTTCGTCTTCCTGTGGGCGTTCCTCGACAAGGCGTTCGGCCTCGGCTTCTCCACCCCGGCGGAGCGCGCGTGGATCAACGGCGGGAAGCCCGCGCAGGGGTTCCTCACGAGCCCGGCCGTCTCGGGCCCGCTCACCGACTTCTTCGCCGGCCTCGCGAACCCCGTCGTCGACGTGCTCTTCATGCTCGCGATGCTGGGCATCGGCCTCGCCGTGATGCTCGGCATCGGCCTGCGCGTGAGCGCCGTCGTCGGTAGCGGCGTCATGCTGCTGATGTACCTCGCGGAGTGGCCCTTCGCCGCGAACGCCGCCTCGACGAACCCGCTCGTCGACTACCACATCGTCTACGCGCTGGCCCTGATCGTGGTCGCGTTCCTGTCGGCCGGCGACACCTTCGGGCTCGGCCGGGCCTGGCGCCGGCTGCCGTTCGTGCGGTCGCAGCGCTGGCTCGTGTAGCGCGCCCCGCACGGGAGAGCCGGGATCCCCGAGGGTCCCGGCCCTTCGTCGTGCGCGGACGGGAGTCCGATCACGATCGTGGAGCCGGGATCAGGCGGACCCGGGTGCAGGCGCCGCCGCGGTGGTCGGCTATCACGTGCTGGTGCTCGCCGACCCACTCGCCGACGGTGAAGGCGACGTTTTGCAGGGAGCGGCGTCCGATGAGGGATCGGCTGCCGAGACAGGTGGCCGGGCTGTTTGTCGCACGGTCCGCCTACGATGTGACGAACGCGTTGTGAGCTGGAAAGGGGAACGCGATGAGCGTCCGCATCCCAGTAAGGGCGGAGGTGCTGCGCTGGGCAGTCAAGCGTGCCGGCTGGGGCGAGGATACTGTTCACGGCCGATTCCCGCGGTTCGAGCAGTGGTTGGTCGCCGATCCCGCACCGACTCTCAAGCAGTTGCAGTCTTTCGCTCACGCCGCCCATGTGCCGTTTGGCTACCTCATGCTCGAAACTCCTCCCGCGGAGCCCATCCCGATCCCCGATTTTCGGACGCGCGGTGACGCTCGGCGCGAGGATCTGTCTCCCGACCTTCGAGACACGATCTACATGTGTCAGCGCCGCCAGGCGTGGTTCCGCGACTTCGCCGTCTCGCATGGCCTCGAGCCTGTTCCACTCGTCGGTTCCGCGTCCGTGGGCGAACCGGTCGAGCCGGTTGCCGAACGCATCCGAGATGCCATCGGCTTCGGCCTGGATCGGCGAAGCGCGTTCCGCAGCTGGGAGGCGGCTTTCCGGCAGCTCATCGACCTCATCGAGGACGCGGGGGTGCTTGTATCCGTCAACGGGGTGGTTGGTGCTGATACGCACCGGGTGCTAGATCCCGTCGAGTTCGGCGGATTCGCTCTCGTCGACGACTTCGCACCTCTGATCTTCATCAATGCCGCGGACACGAAGGCAGCGCAGATCTTTACGATCGTGCATGAACTGGCCCACATCGCAGCCGGGGAATCCGCGCTCTCTGACGCGGGCGTAGATCGCTTCGATCACGACGAGCACGAACGGTGGTGCAATCAGATTGCCGCCGAGGTCTTGGTACCTCAGGCGACGCTCCCTGGAGTGTTCAGAGGTGTAGCCGACGCTAGCGAGCTTCAGCGACTCGCTGTCCTCTACCGGGTGAGCACGCTCGTGGTGCTGCGTCGCCTCCACGATACGCAGCTCATCGGGCGGGAGGATTACCGGATGCGGTACCGGGAAGAGCTCGCCAGGGTGCAGGAGTTCGCAAGGAAAGCGAAGGACGGAACCAGCGGGGGAAACTTCTACAAGACGCAGCCTTTGCGTCTAGGCCGCAGGTTCGCGCGTGCTGTGGTCGCCGATGCCCGAGGCGGCCGGACCACCTATGGAGAGGCCTACCGGCTTCTCGGGACAGCGAAGCCCGAGACGTTCGGGAAGCTCGCTGACGAGTTGGGAGTCGCGTGATGTACCTCCTCGACACCAACGTCTTCATCGAGGCCAAGAACAGGTACTACGCCTTTGATCTCGCGCCAGGCTTCTGGGACTGGCTCGAGGCCGACGCAGACGCCGGCGTGATCGGAAGCATCGAGGAGGTCAACGACGAACTTGTCGCCGGAGCCGACGAACTGGCCGAATGGGCCCGCGCTCACCCCGACATGTTCAAGTCCGCGGATCAGCAGACGGCTCTGAAGCTTGCAGAGCTCGCGACCTGGGCCAGTAGCGGTCAGTTCATCCAGGCGGCAGTCGACGAGTTCCTGGATGTGGCCGACTACTACCTCGTCGCTCATGCCGCAGCGCATGGCCGCACCGTCGTCACGCACGAGATCTATCAGTCGAATGCGCGGAAGCGGATACTCATCCCCAACGCATGCCGAGCCCTCGGTGTCCCCTACTGCACGACGTTCACCATGCTTCGCTCCCGCTCGGTGCGATTAGATCTCGGCGCCGCCTGACCGTTTTGCCGCGCATCATCGCAAACAGCGAGATGGGCCGGAAGTCCCTAAGCGTGACTCTATCCCGTCGTCAATCGGCTGAGCACTATGCCGTCATTGATTGCTTCCTGCAAATCAGCGGAGTAGTGAACCGGGATCAGCTGCTCTTCTTTGGCTACTCGCCACCCTGAGCCCGCTCCTCGGACCCAAACCCTCCGCATCCAACTGCCTTCAAGTGGCGCTTGATCACATGCAGGCGCTTCTCCACGCGGTGCACTTGTGCTACGGAGCCTTGATCGTCAATGGTCTCCGTGTAGCCTACCGGGATAGCCTCATGATCCATCATGCGCATCAGCTGATACCGCTCCTGAGGTAAGTCTTGTCCCTCGTCGCGTGCGCTACTCTCTCCACTCTGCTCCGGAATTCGCGACAGCTCTCGTTTCGAGGTCTACAGCCAAGGCACGTATGAAGATGGAGTCGCCCCCGAGTGGGCCCAAAATAATAAGAACCTTGTATTCGACTTGGCTCGCTCGCGCCAGGTGGCGTGGCTGGATGGGCGCTTGCCTCTGCCCATTGGGTCCGCAATTGAACTTTTTGACCCAAATGCGAACACACATGGCACCGCAACGGTCACGGTCATCCGGCTCCTCAACGGCACGAGCCACGTACGCAATCAGGTCTGTCTCGACTGTGAAGTTGAGCCGCGCTGGTGGGAGGGAGTGGTCAAGAACGACTGATAGCGCTGCCGCGTGCGGCGGCCGTCGTCAAACCGATGGCCGCCGCGGGTGCGTCATCCCGTACACCGCCGCCTGCGTGCGCCGCTCGACGCCGATCTTCTCCAGCAGCCCCGAGACGTAGTTCTTCACGGTCTTCTCCGCGAGGCCGAGGCGCTCGCCGATCTGCCGGTTGGTGAGGCCCTCGGTGATGAGCGCGAGGATCTGGCCCTCGCGCAGGGTCAGGCGCGGCTCGCTCGCGGGGGTCGCCGGTGCGAGGATCCGGTCGCGGGCCCGCCGCACCACCTCGCGGTCCATGAGCTGCCCGCCCGCGGCGACCCGGCGGATCGCGTCGACGAGGCCGGCGCCGCGGATGTCCTTGAGCAGCCAGCCCTGCGCGCCCGCCAGCACGGCGGCCTCGAGCGCGGAGTCGTCGTCGAACGCCGTGAGCATGAGGCACGGCAGGTCGGGGTGGCGCGAGCGGATGCGGCGGCAGGCGTCCACGCCGGATCCGTCGGGCAGCCGCACGTCGAGCACCACCACGTCGGGCCGGGTCGCCTCCACGCGCGCGACGGCGTCGCGGACGGTGCCCGCCTCGCCGACGACCTCGAGGTCGGCCTCGCGCTCGATCACGTCGGCGATGCCGCGGCGCACGAGCTCGTGGTCGTCGAGCAGGAACACGCGGGTCATCGGATCCGCCCCTCGGCCTCGGTCGAGCCGTCGGCGCCGGAGCCACCGGAGGCGCCGGAGGCACTGGCGGCCGCGACGCCCGCCGGCCCCGGCACGCTCCACGTGAGCACCGCGCCGCCGGCGTCCTGCGGGGCCAGCGAGCTGGATCCGCCAAGCGCCTCCGCCCGCGCCTCGAGGTTCCGGATGCCGCTGGCGCGCGTGCGGCCGGCCGGCCCGCGTCCGTCGTCGGAGATCCGCACGGTGGTCGCGTCGGCGGTGCAGCCGACCTCGACGACGACTGCGGTCGCGTCGGCGTGCGGCACGGCGTTGGCGAGGCCCTCGCGCACGACGGCCTCCACGTCGTCGAGCAGGTCGCCCGCCACCACCTCGTCGACGTGCCCGTGGAACACGATGCGCGGCGGCGTCGGGAACGATCCGGCGACCTCGCTCACGACGTCGAGCAGCCGGTGCCGGGCCCCGGCGGCGCGCGGCTGGCTGGCGCGCAGCGCGAAGACGGACGTGCGGATCTCGGCGATCGCGTCGTCGAGCAACGTCTGCACCGCATCGATCCGCGCGCGCACGGAGGGCGCGAGCGCGTGCACGTCCATCCCGTTCAGCGAGAGGCCGGCGGCGAACAGGCGCTGGATCACGTTGTCGTGCAGGTCGCGCGCGATCCGCCCGCGGTCCTCCAGCAGGGCGACGCGCTCGCGGGCCGCCCGGGCGCCGCGGAGCTCGAGGGCGACGCTGGCGTGGGCGGCGAAGTCGGCGATGAGGTCGAGGTCGAGGTCGGCGAAGCGGGCCGATCCGGGGGCGCGTGTCACGACGAGCGCCGCGTCGGGGCCGCCGGGCCGGGCGAGCGGCACCGTGATCGCGCTGCCGGTGGAGCGCTCGCCGTCGGGGGATCCCGGGTGCGCGAGCCCCAGCGCGAGCGCCGGCAGGCCCGAGGCGATGACGCCGGCGGCGGGCGTCTCCTCGGCGCTGAACACGCGGCCCACGTAGTCGGCCGCGTCCTCGCCCCACGCGTCCTCGGTGGCGAACGCGCCGGCCGGGGTGCGGGCGACGACCGCGACGACGGACGCGTCGGTCAGCCGGATCACGGACGACGCGATGAGCCCGAGCGGGTCGTCGCCGTCCTCGTCGAGCAGCGCCGACGCGATCTCCGCCTGCGCGAGCGCCCAGCCCTGCCGCCGCTCCGACTCGCCGAACAGGCGCGCGTTGTCGATGGCCACGCCCGCGGCGGCCGCGAGCGACATGAGCAGCTCCTCGTCCTCGGAGCTGAACGGCCCGTCGGCGCGGTCGGTGAGGTAGAGGTTGCCGTAGACCTCGTCGCGCACGCGGATCGGGACGCCGAGGAAGGAGTCCATCGGCGGGTGGTGCGCGGGGAAGCCGACGGAGCGCGTGTCGTCGGCGAGGAGCTCGCGGCGCACGGGCTCCGGATCGTCGATGAGCGCGCCGAGCAGGCCCAGGCCGCGCGGCAGGTGGCCGATGCGCGCGGCGAGGTCGGCGTCGATGCCCACGTGGATGAACTGCTCGAGCCGTCCGTCGGGCCCGATGACGCCGAGGGCGCCGTAGCGCGCGCCGACCAGATCCACCGCGGCCTGGGCGATGCGCCGCAGCATGTCCTCGAGGTCGAGGTCTTCGGCGATGGCGCGCGTGGCGGCGAGCAGGTTCCGCAGCCGACCCTGCGACTGGAGGACGTCGCCGGCCTTCTCGACGAGGTCGGCGATGGACCTCTCCAGCGCGGACCGGGGCAGGTCGGGGAAGCCCATCGGCGGATCGGTGCGCACGTGCGGCCTCTTCCCATGACCGGACGGCCCACGGGACCTCCGGCCCTACGTCACCCGGCCGGGCCGCGCGACGCTCGAAACCTAGCACCTGCTAGACGGAGGAGGGCCACGGTGGACGAGACGATGACAGCCCCCACGGACGTCGAGGGCACCCGCGTCGCCGGCTCCCCGGCCCGGATCGCCGCCCGTTGCGCGGTGGGCTACGACGGATCCGCCGCGAGCGTCACGGCGCTCGGCTGGGCCGTCGCCCGGGCGATCCGCGCCGGCGGCGACGTGCAGCTGGTCGGCGTCGTCGACGACGACTCGGGCGCGATGGGCGCGGCCTACGCCGACCAGAGCGCGCACGAGCTCGGCGCCCTCCTCTTCGCGGCGGCCGCGCGCGTCGCGTCCGCCCACCCGGGCCTCGCCGTCACCACCCGCCTCGTCACGGGCGCCGTCGCCCCCGCGCTCGCCGCCGCGGCGCACGCGGACGACGTGCTCGTCGTCGGATCCGACAAGACCGGCTACGCCCGCGGCCGCCTCTACGGCGTCCGCAGCGTGCAGCTCGCCTCCCTCGTGCCCGGCCCGCTCGTGGTCGTGCCCTCCGCCGGCCTCCGGCTCCGCGACGGCGTCGTCGTGGCGCTCGACGGCACAGCCACGTCCGACGCGCTCGCCCGCGCGGGCGCCGAGGAGGCGTCGCAGGCGGGCTGCCGCGTGAGCCTCGTGCACGCCGTGTCGCAGGACGGCGGCGCCGACGCGCGCCACCGCGGCGACGCCGTGCTGCACCGGGCGCTCGACGTGGCGCACGCGGTGGATCCCGGCCTCGAGGTCACCCGGCACCTCACCTCCCGGCGCCCCGCCGAGGCGATCCTCAACCTGGCCCGCGACCGCGCGCTCCTCGTGATCGGCCGGTCCCGCCGCACGCCGTCGCCCGGCATCGGCGGCACCCTGCACGAGGTGCTCATCAACGCCAACGTGCCCGTGATGATCCTGCCGGGCACGCCCCACACCCCGGAGACCGCCCCCCGCACCACCGAGACCGAAGGAGCCTGACCATGAGCACGAGGGAGAACAGCAAGCTGACCGTCGTCGGAGCGGGCAGCGTGGGCGCGAGCGTCGCGTATGCGGCCCTCATCCGCGGATCAGCCCGGCACGTCGCGCTCTACGACATCGCCGCCGAGCGCGTCGAGGCCGAGGTGCTCGACCTCGCGCACGGCACGCAGTTCACGGGCGCGAGCGAGATCAGCGGCGGATCCGACCTGCGGGTCGCCGAGGGATCCCACGTGGTCGTCATCACGGCCGGCGCCAAGCAGCGACCGGGCCAGTCTCGCACCGAGCTCGCGGGCGTCAACGCGCAGATCATCGAGGCGATGATGCCCGGCCTCCTCGAGGTCGCGCCCGACGCCGTCTACCTCCTGGTCACGAACCCCTGCGACGTGATGACCGTGATCGCCTCCCGCGTCTCCGGCCTGCCGCGCTCGCGCGTCTTCTCCTCCGGCACCGTGCTCGACACGTCGCGCCTCCGCTGGGAGCTCGCGCGCCGCGCCGGCGTCTCCACCAGCAGCGTGCACGCGCACATCGTCGGCGAGCACGGCGACACCGAGTTCGCGCTGTGGGACGAGGCGATGATCGGCACCGTCCCGATCCTCGAGTGGGAGACCGAGGGCCACCCGCGCATGACGGTCGACGAGCTGGAGCTCATCGCCGTCGACGTGCGTGACGCCGCCTACCGCGTCATCCGCGGCAAGGGAGCGACGAACCACGCCATCGGCCTCTCCAGCGCGCGCATCGCCGAGGCGATCCTGCAGGACCAGCGGGCCGTGCTGCCCGTGAGCACCGTGCTCGACGGCTTCCACGGGATCGACGGCATCGCGCTGTCCGTGCCGTCGATCGTCGGCGCGCACGGCGCGACCCCCATCCGGAACACGCCGTTCTCGGCCTCGGAGCTCGCGAAGCTGGCCGTCTCGGCCGAGGCGCTCACCGCCGTGCTCGCGACCGTGGGGGCCTGACGCTCATGTGGATCCAGGATCCCGACCCGCTCGGCGTCCCGTGGCTCTCGGCGCTCGTCGCCGCGATCCCGATCCTGCTGTTCCTCGTCTGCCTGGTGGTGCTCAAGCTGACGGGGCTGCAGGCCGCCGGCGTCGCGCTCGTGGCCGAGGTCGCGGTGGCGCTCGGGATGTCCGGCATGCCGATCCCGGCGCTCGCCGGCGCGGGCCTGCTCGGGGTGCTCAGCGCGATCTGGCCGATCGCGTACATCATCCTCATGGCCGTCTGGCTCTACCGGCTGGCGGTCGCGAGCGGGAAGTTCGACGTGATCCGCGCCTCCATCGCCGCGATCTCGCCCGACCAGCGGATCCAGGTGCTCCTCATCGCCTTCTGCTTCGGCGCGTTCCTCGAGGGCGTCGCCGGGTTCGGCGTGCCCATCGCGATCTGCGCGGCCATGCTCGTGACGCTCGGCTTCCGGCCGGTGCGCGCCGCCATGATCAGCCTGGTCGCCAACTTCGCGGCCGGTGCCTACGGCGCCGTCGGCATCCCCGTCATCGTGGGCGCGCAGGTCGGCGGGATCCACGTGATGGATCTCTCGCGCGACCTCGCGCTCATCCTCCAGCCGGTCACGCTCCTCATCCCGTTCCTGCTCGTCGTGATCCTCGACGGGTTCCGCGGCCTCCGCGAGACCTGGCCGGCGACGCTCGTCGTGACGCTCGTGTTCAGCGGCACGCAGGCCGCGGTGCTGCTGTTCCTCGGGCCCGAGCTCGCGGCGATCCTGCCGGGGCTGCTGGGGATGGTGGCGCTCGCCGCGCTGCGCCTCGTGTGGACGCCGCGGCACGTCTTCGTCGAGGGGGAGGCCCGCGAGGTCTCGGGCCGTCCCTCCCGTGGGGGCGCCGCGCGCGACGCCGGCCGCTCCGGGGGATCCGCCGCCACGGCCACGCTCACCGCGCCGGTCGACGTCGCGCCGCCGGCCGTTCCCGCGCCCGACCGCCACACCGCCCGCCAGGTGCTCGCCGCGTGGAGCCCGTTCTACGTGCTCACGGTGCTCGTCTTCGTGTGGAGCACGCCGGCGTTCAAGGCCCTCTCGGCACCCGGCGGGCCGCTCGCCTGGGCCGTCGTCACGGTGCCGATGCCCGGGGTGACCGGGCAGATCACGACCGCGGGCGGCGTCGTCGTCGCGAACGCGTGGAGCTGGACGCCGATCGGCGCAACCGGCACCGCGATCCTCCTGGCCGTCGTGATCACCGCCCTCACCTCCCGTGCGCTCACCCGGGCGGTGGTGCTCGAGCAGCTCCGCGGCACCTGGCGCGACCTGTGGAAGGCGCTCGTGCTCATCGCCGCGATCCTCGTGCTCGCCCAGATCGCGAACCTCTCCGGCGGATCCGCGGGCATCGGCGGTGCGCTCGCCGGAGCGGGTGCCTGGTTCCCGCTGCTCGCACCCGTGATCGGCTGGGTCGGCGTGTTCCTCACCGGCTCGGTGGTCAACAACAACACGCTCTTCGCGCAGCTGCAGGCGACCACGGCCGGCCGCATCGGCGTCGACGCCACCCTGCTCGTCGCCGCGAACACCGCGGGCGGCGCGGCGGCGAAGGTCATCTCGCCGCAGTCGATCGCCATCGCGGCCGGCGCCGTCGGCCTCACGGGACGCGAGAGCGAGATCCTGCGGGCGTCCATCGGCTACAGCCTCGGGATCCTCGTGGTGCTCAGCCTCTGGACGTTCGGGCTCTCGCAGCTGCTGCCGGGCTGAGGCGGCGGCGCGGGGCGCGCGGCCGGCCCCCGCAGCGGATCCCCGCCCCCACGGCCCGCCGGCCGGCGCACGCCGGGACCTCCGCCCCTACGCGGGACGCCCGCCGGGGGCGAGCCTGGTCACGTCGCCGCACCGGCGGCCCGTCCGTCAGGAGCCCCCCATGTCCGCTCGCACCCCCGCCCCGTCGCGCGTCTCCCCGGAGCGCGAGCGCTTCGTCGTCGTCGGATCCGCGGCGACCGCCCTCGAGCAGCACGCCGCGGGCAGCACCCGCGAGCACCTCGTGCGGCTCGCCGCCGAGTCCTACGACGCGATCGTCGCACCGGGCATCACGATCCACGCCTACCTGCGGAACCTCGTCGTGCACCGCGTGCGCGGCCGGCTCGACGAGGAGCGGGCGCGCGCCGAGGCGGCTGGTCCGCACATCGATGAGCGGCACACGCGCCCCATCGTCATCGGCTTCGACGGATCGCCCGCGTCCGAGTCGGCCCTGGATCGCTCGCTGCTCATCGCGGCGGCGCTCATGGCCCCCGTGAGGATCGTCGTCGCCTGGCACCACCCGGTGGCCTCCGGGCAGTTCCCGCTCTCCGGGGATCCCGGGGCCGACCCCCGGCGGCTCCTCGAGGACACCCTCGCCGCGCGGTTCGGCGCGGAGCCGCCGTCGTGGATCACCGGGGAGGCCGTCGAGGGGCTCCCCGCCCGCGTGCTCATCGCCGAGAGCCGGGACGCCGAGATGCTGGTCGTCGGCAGCCGCGGGCACGGCGGGTTCGTCGGCCTGCTGCTCGGATCCGTCAGCGCCGCCTGCGCCGAGCGCGCCGAGTGCCCCGTGCTCGTGATGCACGCGCCGCGCGTCGAGGACGAGGACCCCGTGAGCGCGGGCGCCGAGGCGCTGGGCGACGGCAGCCGCGCGTCCGACCTGCCTGCGCGCGTCGGCGCCTGACCGGGCGCCGACGCTCAGTCGACGGCCGTCCGGACGCGCGGCGGCGCCGGGACAGGCGCGGCCGCGGGCTCGTCGTGCATCACCAGCACCGGGCACCTCGCGTGCTCCGCGCAGGCCGAGCTCACGGAGCCGAGCAGCAGCCCGACGAACCCACCGTGCCCGCGGCTGCCCACGACGAGCATCTGCGCCTCGCGGCTGAGGCGGATCAGCACGCTCGCCGCGCCGCCCTGGTGCAGCTCGGTCGTGAACCACGCGGGCACGTCGGCTCCGAACCGGGCGCGGACGGCGTCGTCGACCATGGCGCGCGCGTACTCCTCCGGCGACCAGTCGACGATGCCGAAGCCGCTGTACTGCACGGGCATCTGCCACGCGGCGACGAGCCGGAGCGGGGCGTCGAGGGCCCGGGCCATCACGATGGCGCGGTCGAGCGCGACGAGCGACGCGGCGGATCCGTCGAAGCCGAGGAGGAGGGGGCGCGCGTCGGCGCGCGGAGCGGGGGTCTGCATGGGTGAGGTCATGCGCGACGGTATCCACGTGGGGGATCCGCGCGGCAGGGCCGAAGGTCCCCGCGGGACCAACGGCCCTGTGGGGCGCGGGAGCGCGGGCGCACCCTGGAGGGGAGGCCGGAGGGCCGGATCCACCGAGGGAGGGACACGAGATGACGCGCGAGGGCTCGACCGAGTACCTGACCCCGGAGCAGTGCCTGGCGCTCCTCCGTCAGCGGTCCGTGGGGCGCATGGCGTTCGTCGCCGACGGCCGCATCGAGCTGTTCCCGGTGGACTACGCGGTCGTCGCCGGCGCCATCCGGATCCACAACTCGGGCGGCACGAAGCAGGCCGCCTTCGACCGTGGCCAGGACGTCGTGTTCGAGGTCGACGAGCCCGGCCCGATCGAGACGTGGAGCGTCGTCGTGCGCGGCGTCGCGCGGCTCGTGCCCGACGGGGCGCCCGCCGCCCCGCGCCTCGCCCCCGCCTCGACCGACCTCGGCCGCTCGCACCGCGTGGAGATCGCGCGGGTCGTGATGACGGGACGCCTGTTCGGGGCGCCGCAGCATCCTGTGCCCGTCGCGCCGGTCCACCCCGTGGCGTGACGCGCAGCGGTCGCGCAGGGCCCATCCCCCGACCCCGCGCGGCCGTGCGCACGTCCCGCCCGCGCCGTCCGCACTCGCGGGCGGAGCGCTCCCGCGTACGGTCGAGGCATGACCCGACCCGCGGATGACCCCGCCTCCGCCGCCCGCATCCGCACGGTCCGCCGGGTCCTCGTCGTGGTCTACGCCCTCCTCACCGTCGGCCAGGCGGTGGTGGGCGTCCTCGCCTTCCGCGTGACGGGCGCCTCCGACGGCATCCGGGCCCTCGGTGTCGTGATGTTCGTGAGCACCGCCCTGTCCGCGGTCCTGTGCGCGCTGTTCGTCGTCGCTCTGCGGCGGTCACGCTAGCCGCGCGGATCACCCGCCGAGCGGCTGCACGTACCGCCGGCACACGTGCACGCGCCGGAACCGGGCGCGCATCTCCTCCTCGCGCTCGATCGGCGCGTGCAGGAACGCGAGTACCGGCCGGCCGAGCCCGTCGGGCGTGATGAAGCCGGTGGGGTCGTCGCCCTCGCCCACGAAGATGTGCAGGTAGCAGGTCAGCTCGACGAAGCCGACGCGGCGGTACCAGGCGTTCGCGGCGGGATCCTCGCGGGTCCACGCGTCGAGCTCGGTCGCGCCGGTGCCCGCGAGCAGCGGGACGGCGGTCTCGGGGAGCGTCGTGGCGATGCGGCGGCCCTGGTGGTCGGGGTGGACCGCGACGGTGTCGATGGTCGCGAGGGCGCCCTCGCCCCCGATGTCGAGGATCCCGACGATCGTGCCGTCGGGATCCTCCGCGACGAGCGCGACCGACGGCTCGGCGGGTTCCGGGCGGCGCGCGCCAGGGTCGGCCACGCGGATCCCGTCAGCCCAGCTCGCGCCCCATCTGGATCCGCCGCCCGAGCCGGTCGAGGCCGAGCCGCGCCTCCGTCTCCACGAGCGCCGCGTGGAACGGCGTCGCGGGCGGCTCCTCCGCGAACCCCATGCGGGCGTAGGAGGGCCCGTTCCACGGCACGTCCGCGAAGGTGCGCAGCGTGATCCGCCCATGGCCGCGCCCCCGGGCCTCGTCCACCGATGCCTCGACAAGCGCGCGCCCGTGTCCGCGGCGGCCGTGCTCGGGCGGCACCGCGACCTGCTCGAGGTGGTCGAGGCCGTCGACCTCGAGGACGTGCGCGAAGCCGACGAGTGCGGCGTGGGATCCGTCGGCCGCCTCGTCCGCGACCAGCAGGAACCCGGGCTCCGCGGCGCGCGCCGCCCCGGTCGGCGCGGGCGGCCAGTCCTCGGGCCGCAGCAGGTCGACGAGCAGGCGGTCGGCCGCGTCCTCGATCCGCTGCAGCGCGTCGAGGTCGGCGGGGGTGGCGAGGCGGATCCGGGTGGGCACCGGAGCATCGTACGAGGGGCGCGTGCGGGGCTCAGCCCCGCACGCGCCCCTCGTCGTCTCGCGGGTGCCGCTAGTCGGCGTCCACCACGATGACCGTGACCACCGGCGTGCGGCGGTGGCGGCGCTGGAGCCAGCGCTGCAGGCCGTCGCCCATGGCGCGCTCGGCGGCGACGCCGTCGAGGTGGCGCTTGGCGGCCGCGTTCTTCAGGGCGGTGCTGATGGCGGCCTCGGCCTCGGGGATCCAGCCGTCGTGCTCCACGAAGCCGCGCGTGATGAGCTCGGCCGGGTGGATGAGCTTCTGCTCCTTCTCGTCGAAGATGCCGAGCACGGTGATCTGCCCCTCGGCGGCGAGCGTGCGGCGCTCCTCGAGGGCCTCCTCGGTCGCCACGCCGATGGTCATGCCGTCGACGAAGACGTAGGGCGCGGGCACGCGGCCGGAGATCGAGGCGCGGCCGTTGACGAGGTCGACGCTCACGCCGTCCTCGATGACGAGCGCGTTCTTGACGCCCGTGCTCTCGGCCAGGGCCGCGTTGGCGACGAGGTGGCGCCACTCGCCGTGCACCGGCAGCACGTTGCGGGGCTTGACGATGTTGTAGCAGTACACGAGCTCGCCCGCGCTGGCGTGGCCGGACACGTGGACCTTCGCGTTGCCCTTGTGCACGACGTCGGCGCCCCAGCGGATGAGGCCGTTGATCACGCCGTAGATGGCGTTCTCGTTGCCGGGGATGAGCGAGCTGGCGAGGAGGATCGTGTCGCCCTCGCCCACCTCGATGATGTGCTCGCGGCGCGCCATGCGGCTGAGCGCCGCCATCGGCTCGCCCTGCGACCCGGTGCAGATGAGCGTGACCTTGTCGTCCGGCAGCTTGTTCAGCGCCTTGAGGTCGACGACGAGGCCCTTGGGGATGCGCAGGTAGCCGAGGTCGGACGCGATCTTCATGTTCCGCACCATCGAGCGGCCCACGAAGGAGACCTTGCGGCCGTACTGCTCGGCGGAGTCGAGCACCTGCTGGATCCGGTGCACGTGGCTCGCGAAGCTGGAGACGACGATGCGCTTGGGCGCCGTGCGGAACACCTTCTCGATGGCGGGCGTGAGGTCCTTCTCGGCGGTGGTGAAGCCGGGGACCTCCGCGTTCGTGGAGTCGGTGAGGAAGAGGTCCACGCCCTCCTCGCCGAGGCGGGCGAACGCGCCGAGGTCGGTGAGGCGGCGGTCCATCGGGAACTGGTCCATCTTGAAGTCGCCCGTGTGCAGGACCATGCCGGCGCCCGTGCGGATCGCGACGGCGAGCCCGTCCGGGATGGAGTGGTTCACGGCGACGAACTCGAGGTCGAACTTGCCCGCGTCGATGCGGTCGCCCTCCTTCACCTGGCGGGTGACGGGCTTGATCTTGTGCTCCTCGAGCTTCGCGCTGATGAACGCGAGCGTGAGGCGGGATCCGATGACGGGGATGTCGGGCCGCTCCTGCAGGAGGTAGGGGACGCCGCCGATGTGGTCCTCGTGGCCGTGCGTGAGGACGATGCCCGTGATCTTGTCGAGGCGCCCGCGCAGGGTGCTGAAGTCGGGGAGGATCACGTTGATGCCGGGCTGGCTCTCCTCGGGGAAGAGGACACCGCAGTCGACGATGAGCAGCTCGCCCTCGTACTCGAACAGCGTCATGTTGCGGCCGACGTCGCCGAGGCCGCCGAGGGGCGTGACGCGCAGGCCGCCGCGGGGGAGGCGCCCGGGCTTGGCGATGTCGAGGGCGTGGGCGTGGGAGGTGGGAGGCATGGTGCCTTTCTGGTCCGGTCGTGCGGGTGATGCCGAGGTGCGCGGATCGTGCTCGCGCGGTTCGTGCGTGGAGACGGTGCCTCCGGTGATGTCAGGGGGCCGTCCGCGAGGACGGGTGGTGCGGCGCCGGGTCGCGGGCGACGGGGGCGGGAGCGATGCGCGTCGTGCGGATGCCGTCGCGCTCCCGGTCGGAGCGGGGACCAGCCGGGGTCGGCGGGGTCCGCGTCACGGTGGTGAGCGGCGGCGCGCGATGCGCGGTCACCAGCGATTCTCCCATGCTCGCGCCGCCGAGCCCGCCGCGCGCCGCGCGCGCCCGTCAGCCGACCCTTCGTCGCGGCAACCCTCCCCTTGCGTTAGGGTTGGCTCCAGGAGCCCCGCTCCGATCCCCTTCCCCTCCTCCCCCGGCAGCCCACGCGGCGGCCGCATCACCCGCGCATCGACGCGCCCCCGACCTCACCCGAGCGGGCACGACGCCCGCCACAGAACGGAGCCCATCCATGGCCTCATCCGCATCCCCCGCGACCGCCGCCCCGGCGGCGACCGTCCGCCCGCACAGCCCGACCGTCCTCGAGGCGCTGAAGAGCCCGCGCCTCCTCAGCCGCGAGGTGCTCGCCGGCCTCGTGGTCGCGCTCGCGCTCATCCCCGAGGCGATCTCGTTCTCGATCATCGCCGGGGTGGATCCGCGCGTCGGCCTGTTCTCGTCGTTCGTGATGGCCGTCTCGATCGCGTTCCTCGGCGGCCGGCCCGCCATGATCACCGCGGCCACGGGCGCCATCGCGCTCGTCGTCGCGCCGGTCGTCCGCGACCACGGCCTCGACTACCTCATCGCCACCGTGATCCTCGGCGGGCTCCTGCAGATCGTGCTCGGCCTCCTCGGGGTCGCGAAGCTCATGCGCTTCATCCCGCGCTCGGTGATGGTCGGCTTCGTCAACGCGCTCGCCATCCTCATCTTCTCCGCGCAGATCCCGAACCTCGTGGGCGTGCCGTGGCTCGTCTACCCGCTGGTGGCGGTGGGCATCGTGATCATCGTGGTGATGCCGCGGATCACGAAGGTCGTGCCCGCGCCGCTCGTCGCCATCGTCGTGGTCACCGTCGCGGTGGTCGTCACCGCGCTCGCCGTGCCGACCGTGGGCGACGAGGGCGCGCTGCCCGACAGCCTGCCGACCCTGTTCATCCCGGACGTGCCGCTCACGTTCGACACCCTGCGGATCATCGCGCCGTACGCGCTCGCCCTCGCGCTCGTCGGGATCCTCGAGTCGCTCATGACCGCGAAGCTCGTCGACGACATCACCGACACCCCGTCGCGCAAGACCCGCGAGACCCTCGGCCAGGGCGGCGCCAACATCCTCTCGGGCCTCTTCGGCGGCATGGGCGGCTGCGCGATGATCGGCCAGACGATGATCAACGTGAAGGCCTCCGGCGCCCGCACCCGCATCTCCACGTTCCTCGCCGGCGTGTTCCTGCTGATCCTCGTGGTCGGCCTCGGCGACGTCGTCGCGATCATCCCGATGGCCGCGCTCGTGGCCGTGATGATCATGGTCTCGGTCGGCACCTTCGACTGGCACAGCGTCCGGCCGTCGACGCTGCGCCGCATGCCCGTCGGCGAGACGCTCGTGATGGTGCTCACGGTGATCGTGGTGGTGCTCACCGACAACCTCGCGATCGGCGTCATCATCGGCGTGATCGCCGCGATGATCGTCTTCGCCCGCCGCGTCGCCCACTTCGCCACGGTCGAGCGCACGGAACGCACCGACGAGGACGGCGCCCCGGTCGCGCACTACGCCGTCGTCGGCGAGCTGTTCTTCGCCTCCAGCAACGACCTCACCACCCAGTTCGACTACGCGGGCGACCCGGAGCGCGTGGTGATCGACATGACCGGATCCCACGTGTGGGACGCCTCGACCGTCGCCGCCCTCGACGCCATCACCTACAAGTACGAGCGCCACGGCAAGCGCGCCGTCATCAGCGGCATGAACGATTCGTCCGCCGCCATGCACGGCCGCCTCGCGGGGGAGCTGGGCGCGGGGCACTGACCCGGGCGCTCCCCGGACCGGAGCCCGTCCGGGTCAGCGGCCGCGGTCGAGGTCCCGACCCGGGCCGCGGCCGCGGCCGCCCAGCCTGCTCCGATCCCGAGCGGCGACGGCCGCTCGGGGCCGGGGAGCCGCAGGGACGACCACCCTCTCGAGCATCGTGCGCAGGGGACCAAGGTCACGGCTCTCGGACGCGAGGCGCGACGCCCGGTCGTTCTCCGCGCCGGACACGCGACGCCAGTCCAGCTCCCACCCCGCATCCCGCGCCACGCGATCCCAGAACAGCCTCTGCGTCCGCCCGTTCCCCTCACGGAAAGGGTGGATGTAGTTGAGCTGGTCGTAGTGATGCGCGAGCCTCTGCACGAACCGCTGGCGGTCGAGTCCCCGGAGCATGTCGTCCGCGCGGAGCTCCTCCGCCGTGAAGGAGGCCGCCCGGTCGATCATCGAGACCGGGAGGAAGAACTCCGCGCCCTCAGCGTCCTTGCGGATGTCGACGGTGCGGATCTCCCCGGCCCAGTCGTACACGTCGGTGAACAGGCCCCGGTGGATCGTCCGGAGCTCCGCGAGGTCTCCCGTGGGCCGCGGCGGTCGGGTCAGGAGCTCGATCATCGCGGCGAAGGAAAGGTCGCCCTCCGCCCGGTCGAGCTCGGCGCGCGTGCGCGCGCCCACGCGGTTGCGGAGGATCCCCGTCGCCGGGTCCACGTAAGGATCGACGAAGCCGTCCATCGCGCGTGGGTCAGCCGATGCCGTATCGGGCGCGGACGCGCTCGCGCAGCTCCGCCGCGTCGATGCGCCCCGCGACGTACTCGCCGGCGTCCTCCGACGTGCCGGGGGTGAGGTGCAGCCCCTCCATCTCGCCGCTGTGCGCGGCGTCCTCCACGTGGCGGCGGCGCTCCTCGCGCCCGGCGCCATCCCGATCCTCCGGCATCCGCACTCCGATCCTCGATGCCCGATCGTACCGGCGCGACCCCGGCGGGACCGGGGCCGCTCGATATCGTGGGCCCACCCGCGTGACCCGCGCGGCGTTCGAGGAGGAGCCCCCATGAGCAGCTACGCCGTCACCGATCCGACCACCGGCGAGCGGGTCGCCGAGCATCCCGAGATCACCGACCGGGAGCTGCAGGGGGCGATCGCCGCCGCCGAGGGCGCGTACCGCGGCTGGTCGCGCCGCACCACGATCGCCGAGCGGGCGGCCCTCGTCGCCCGCGTCGCCGAGCTGCACGTGGAGCGCCGGGACGAGCTGGCCCGGATCATCGTGCGCGAGATGGGCAAGCCGCTCGACCAGGCGCTCGGCGAGGTCGACTTCGCCGCCGACATCCAGGCGTACTACGCCCGGAACGCCGAGGACCTCCTCGCCGACGAGCCGATCGTGCTCGCCGACGGCACCGGATCCGCGTTCGTGCGCCGCTCGGGCCTCGGCGTGCTGCTCGGGATCATGCCGTGGAACTTCCCCTACTACCAGGTGGCGCGGTTCGCGGCGCCGGCCATCGTCACGGGCAACGCGATCCTGCTCAAGCACGCGCCGCAGTGCCCGGAGTCGGCCGCGGCGATCCAGCGCATGTACCGCGACGCGGCCGCCGAGCTGGGCGCCGACCCGGGCGTGTACGTGAGCGTGCTCGCGACGAACGCGCAGATCGAGGGCGTCATCGCCGACCCGCGCGTGCGGGGCGTCTCCGTCACGGGATCCGAGCGGGCGGGCGCCGCCGTCGCGGAGATCGCCGGCCGGCACCTCAAGAAGGTCGTGCTGGAGCTCGGTGGATCCGACCCCTTCCTCCTCCTGTCGACCGACGACCTCGACGCCACGGTCGCGGACGCGGTGGCCGCCCGCCTCGACAACAACGGCCAGTCCTGCAACGGCGCCAAGCGCTTCCTCGTGATCGACCACCTCTACGACGACTTCGCCGCCCGGTTCACCGCGCAGCTCACGGCCGCGCAGCCCGGGGATCCGATGGCCGACGGCACCCTGCTCGGCCCGCTCTCCTCGCGCGCCGCGACCGAGCGGCTCACCGAACAGCTCGCCCGCGCGGTGGAGCAGGGCGCGACCGTGCTCGCGAGCGGCGAGCCCGTCGGCAACATGTTCCCGCCGGCGGTCCTCGCCGACGTGACCCCCGAGATGGACGCCTACCGCGAGGAGTTCTTCGGCCCGGTCGCCGCGCTCTACCGCGTGCGTTCGGAGGAGGAGGCGGTCGCGCTCGCGAACGACACCCCGTTCGGCCTGGGCTCGTACGTCTACACGACGGATCCCGAGCAGGCCATGCGGGTCGCCGACGGCATCGACGCGGGCATGGTCTGGGTCAACCTCGTGCTCGCCGACGCGGCCGAGCTGCCCTTCGGCGGCGTGAAGCGCTCGGGCTCGGGCCGCGAGCTCGGCCGCCACGCGGTCGACGAGTTCGCGAACCGGAAGCTGATCCGGATCGCGTAGGGCGTCGTCGCCTCCGTCGCGCTCGGCCGGTGCCGGCCGTGGTCGCGGGCAGGGCTCGTCAGGGGTCGGGCTGCACCGCGGGAGCCGTGCGCTCCGGCACCGCGACGGGTCAGGCGGCCGACGCCTCGGGGAGCTGCGGCCGAGCGTCGCGAGCGGAGCCGACCGGATCCGCGTGCAGCAGTCGGTGCACCCCCACGAGCGACGCGGCGACGGCGAGCCCGGCCGCGCACGCGGATCCCAGCATGAGCGCACCGCACAGGAGCGGCAGGCGGGGCGGCAGCGGGCGACGCACGGATGGGACTCCTCGATCAGGTGCGCGGGGAGCCCGCGGCAGGCGGTGCACCGTATCGACCGGCTCCGGGAGGTCGGTCGATCCGTCCGCACGGAGCGGCGGGCCCGAGGACGCGCCGTCCGGGACGTGGGAATGGACGCCGCGTGACCACCAACTACCTGGAGCACCCGCAGGTGATCGCCAACCGGATCCTCGAGGTCGTCGACGCCGTGGGAGACCCGACCCGCGTGATCGCCGGCACCGACTGCGGCCTCTCGACCTTCGCGAGCTACGAGTTCGTCGCCACCGACGTGGCGTGGGCGAAGCTCGGCGCGCTGGTGGAGGGCGCGGAGATCGCCTCGCGGCGGGCGTTCGGCTGAGGGGTCGGGGCCGCCTCGAGGCGGTCGGGAGGGTCAGGCCGCGCCCGTGCCCGCGATGGCGCGCAGCCGGCGGCGCACCGCCGCGTAGGACGCGACGAGGGTCGCGTCGAGGCCGGCCGTGCGCGCATCCGCCCACTCGTCGAAGGCCGCGCGCACCGCGACGCCCGCGAACTCGGTCACGAGCCGCGCCTCCTGGGCCGTGATGCGGCCGCCGAACGCCGTCGTCATGCGCTCGGCCAGCTCCCACGAGCGCGTCGCGTCGAGGGAGACCGCGGTCGACCGCAGCTGCGGCTCGGCGGCCATGAGGCGGCGCACGCGCAGCTGCTGGTGGGCGATGGCGGAGAGGTCGCCGTCGAGGGTCGCGAGCACGCGTTCGTAGACGGACTCGAGCTGGGGGAGCGGCGCGGATCCGCGGTCGACGTCCGCGAGCCACGCGTCGAGCGGCGCGTCGAACACGGGGTGGAGCGTGAGGACCGACTCCTCCTTGCTCGGGAAGTAGCGGAAGCACGTGCGGTCGGAGACGCCCGCGGCCTGCGCGATGTCGTGGATCGTGGTGGCCGCCATGCCGCGCTGCTCGAAGAGGGCGAGCGCCGCCTCGCTGATCTCGGTGGTCGTCGCCATGCGGCGCCGCTCGCGGAGGCCGGTCGCGCCGGTCGCGCCCGTGCCGGCCGCGTCCGCCGGGTCGCTCGCTGCGCTCATGTCGTCCTCCGCCTCCTGCGGATCCGACCTGCCGGATCCACCATTCGTGTCATAGACTGCCACATGGTCCGAGTCTGACATCCGGATCTCCCCGGCCCCGCACCGTCGCGCGCGCCCCGCCTTCCACTCCCCCGGAGAACCCCCATGAGCACGCCGCCCTCCGCCGACACCCGGCGCGACGCCACGCCGCCCGCCGAGTCGACCATCCCCCGCGCGAGCGACGCCGCGTCCGACCGGGCCGTCGCCCCCGAGGACGAGCGCCTGCCGCACGGCGCCCCGCTCGTCATCGGCCTGCTGGTCGTCGCCGCCTTCGTCGTGATCCTCAACGAGACGATCATGAGCGTCGCCCTGCCGAGCCTCATGGCCGACCTCGACATCACCACCGCGACCGCGCAGTGGCTCACGACCGGCTTCATGCTGACGATGGCCGTCGTGATCCCCGCGACCGGCTTCATCCTGCAGCGCTTCTCCACGCGCCAGGTCTTCGGCGCCGCCATGACGCTGTTCTCGCTCGGCACGCTCATCGCGGCCATCGCCCCCGGCTTCGGCGTGCTCCTCATCGGCCGCATCGTGCAGGCCAGCGGCACGGCGATCATGATGCCGCTGCTGTTCACGACCGTCCTCAACCTGGTGCCCGCCGCGCGCCGCGGCCGCCTCATGGGCGTCATCTCCATCGTCATCGCGGTCGCCCCGGCGATCGGCCCGACGGTGTCCGGCCTCATCCTCAGCTCGCTGTCGTGGCGCTGGATGTTCTGGATCGTGCTGCCCATCGCGCTCGTCGCGCTGACGCTCGGCCTCTGGAGGATCACCAACCTCACGACCCCGCGGAAGCTGCCGTTCGACATCCTCTCGGTGGTGCTCTCCACGCTCGCGTTCGGCGGCCTGATCTTCGGCCTCTCGAGCCTGGGCGAGTCCGCCGAGGGCGACGCGCCCCTGCCGCTGTGGATCCCGATCACGGTCGGCGTGCTCGCGCTCGCCGCCTTCATCACCCGCCAGATCGCGCTGCAGCGCCAGGACCGCGCCCTCATGGACCTGCGCACCTTCCGCAGCCGCCCGTTCGTGGTCGCGATGATCATGGTGAGCGTCAGCATGATGGCGCTGTTCGGCAGCCTCATCGTCCTGCCGCTCTACCTGCAGAACGTGCTGGAGCTCGGCACGCTCGAGACCGGCCTGCTCCTGCTCCCGGGCGGCGCGCTCATGGCGATCCTGTCGCCCATCGTCGGCCGTCTCTTCGACCGTGTCGGGCCGCGCCCGCTCGTGATCCCCGGTGCCGTCGTCGTGAGCATCGCCCTCTGGGGCATGACCACGATGCTGCACGAGGGCACGTCGATCGGCTGGGTCATCGCGGTGCACCTGGTGCTCAACGCGGGCCTCGCGTTCATGTTCACGCCGCTGCTCACGTCGGCCCTCGGATCCCTGCCGCCGCGCCTCTACTCGCACGGCAGCGCGACCGTCTCGACGATGCAGCAGCTCGCGGGCGCCGCGGGCACCGCGCTGTTCGTCACGGTGCTCACCACCACGACGGTCGCCGGCCTCGCCGAGGGCCAGTCGGAGGTCACGGCCACCGCGGCCGGCGTGCAGGCGGCCTTCATGATCGGCGGGTTCATCTCGCTCGCCGCCATCGTCGCGTCCTTCTTCGTGCGGCGTCCGACGGAGCCGCTGCCGGAGGGCGTCGCGGCGCACTAGCGGCGACGCGCGGGCGTGGGGGCGCCGCCGCGGTCCGACGCGGCCGTGCGAGCCTTTGCTTCCACCCTGCATGACGGAAAAGGCTTCTAGTTGAAGCGTGATTGATCTAATGTGAGGACATGCCGCCCACGCCTCCCCCCGTCACGAGAGCGATGCGCACCGTCGGTCGCAACCTCGCCACCCAACGGAAGCTGCTCGGTCTGACGGCGAAGATGGTCGCGGAGCGCGCCGGGACGACGCAGCAGACCATCAGCAAGCTCGAGAACGGCCAGGGCACCAGCCTGGAGATCACGCTCCGAGTGCTTCGCGTCCTGGGGCTCATGGACGCCGTGGTCGTCGCCACCGATCCGTTCGGGACCGAGCGAGGCCGGCTGATGGTCGAGGAGAAGCTGCCGGAGCGGGTCCGGGTGCGCAAGCATGGCTGACGCTTACGAGGTGACGACGGTGGTCGGCTGCGACGACGGGACGCGTTCGCGCTCGTGCCTGCCCTGGGCCTGTTCCCCGGCGCCCAGTCGCTCTCTCCCTGGCGACCGACATCGACGTGAGCTTCGGCTGGATCGTCGCGTTCCTCGACGGCGGCCTGAAGGCGGCGGCGGGCGGCGGGCGCTGACGCGGCGCCGCTGACCGTCGGCCTCAGTCCCAGCTCGCCGAGCCCGGCGGGACCGACGCCCGGGCGCCCGCGCGCCAGCGCGCGATCGACTGCTCCACGTACTCGCCCACGAGGGCGGGCAGGTCGATCGCCGGGTTGTGGATCCACTGGATCTCGAGCCCGTCGAGGATCGCGAGGAAGCACGCGGCCTCGTAGTCGAGCGTCGCGTCGTCCATCGCCGGTACCTGCCCGAGCGCGACCGCCTCGCCGATGCGGCGGCGGATCTGCGCGATCGTGCGCGCGTACCGGCCGCGCATGTACTCGTGCGCCGGATGCGTGGCGTCGCTGGTCTCGGTCGCGAACGTCAGGTACAGCTCGAGGAAGCCGCGGTGCTCCACGTGGTAGCGCATCAGGTCGACGAAGGCGCGCAGCGCGGGCAGGCCCGGGGCGGCCTCGGAGACGAACGGCTGCTGCCGGTCCCACTGCCGGAGCACCTCCGTCAGCAGCTCCTCCTTGCGGAAGTAGCGGAGCACGGCCGCGGGCGAGACGCCCACCTCGTCGGCGATCTCCTTGATGGTCGCGGCGCCGTAGCCGCGGACGCCGAACACCCGGACGGCTGCCGCGACGATCTCGGCCCGCCGCCGCACGCCCGTGGAGTACGGCCCGCGGACCGCCGTCGCCTGCTCGGCGGAAGCCCCGGAGACCCGCTCGCCCGGGGATGCGGAGGGTGCGTCACGGGCCGCGGCGTGCTGATCCGTCTCGGTCATCCCCGTGATCCTCCCTCTTGTGCCTGCGTGGACCCGGACGTACAGTGACTCAACCGTAAACGACTCGTCAGTGTTCGTGCCACGGTGGTCATTGCTAGGGACGAGGGCGTCGTGGGCGAAGAGGTGTTCGGTGTGGGCCTTGTCGGGGCCGGGCCGGTCGGGCAGGCCATCCACCTGCCGACCCTGGCGCGCATGGCAGACCGGTTCCGCGTCGTCCACGTGATGGACGTCGACGCGGACGTCGCGGAGCGCGTCGCCGCCCGCGCGGGAGCCCGGCACTCGACCGACGCGGACGCGCTCATCGAGGATCCCGCCGTCGACGTCGTCGTCATCGGCAGCCCGAACCGCTTCCACGCCGAGCAGGTCATCGCCGCGTGCCGGGCCGGCAAGCGCGCCGTGCTCTGCGAGAAGCCGCTGGCCGTCTCCGCCGAGGAGGGCCGGGCCATCGCCCGCGCGTCCGCCGAGCATGGGGTCCCCGTCATCGTCGGCACGATGCACGCGTTCGACCCCGCGTGGATCGCCGCGGCCGACGCCTGGGACGCCTCCGGCCGCGCGCCGCACACCGTCCGCATCTCGGCTGTCATCCCGCCGAACCCCGACTCCGAGGACTCCGCCACCGAGATCGTCGGCCGCCCCGCACCTCGCGTCGCGGGCGAGCCGGACCTCGAGGCGCAGGCGCTCGCCGTCATCGGCGGCGTGCTCGGCCTCGCCATCCACGACCTCCCGCTCGCGCGCCGCCTGCTGCCCGACGCCCGGCCGCGCGTGATCAGCGCGCGCGCCCTCCGGCCCTGGGGCTACGAGGTCGTCGCGATGGTGGGCGAGAGCGTGCTCGAGATCCACGGCATCGGCGGCGCCTCGTGGGACCCCGAGTGGACCCTCGACGCCGTCGCCCGCGACCGCTCCCTCCACCTCGACTTCTCGCTCTCCTACGTGCACGCCGGATCCAGCACCGCCACCCTCACGGACGCCCGCGGCACCACCGGCTGGGGCCCGTACACGGACAACGGCTACGTCGGCGAGTGGGAGCACGTGCACGATGTGGTCACGGGCCGCGCCGCCCCGGTGGCGATGCACGCCCAGCTCGCCGACCTCGACCTGGCGACCGACATCGCGGAGCAGAGCGCGGCGATCATCCGGGCGGGCGGCGTCGTCCCCGCGGCGACCGAGGCCGGATCCGACGCGGACGCCGCGCGGACGGAGGTCGCGGCATGAGCGCCCTCACCCTCCGCATCGACGGCGGCGCCTCGGCGACCGGCGCGCACGCGGCCGTCGCGACGCTCGCCTCGCTGCCCGAGTCCTTCCGCCGCACCGACGACGCGGGCGACGTGGTCGTGGTCGCCGGCGACGCGGGCTGGCCCGGCCGCGCGACGGACGCCGCCCGATCCGGTGCCCGCGCGCTCCTCGTGATGGATCCCGGTCCCGCCGACGACGCCGACCTCGCCGACCTCGTCGCGGCGGGCGTCCCCGTCGTGCTCGACGTGCCGTGGCGGCACGACGAGGCCGTCCGCCGGGTCGCCCCGCGGATCCACCGCCTCGCCGCCCCCGGCGCCCTGTTCGAGGCGCGCGCCACCGTCGCGGCCACCGACGACCTCGCCGGTGCCGCCCGCGCGCTCGCCCTCACCGCGCAGACGCTCGTCGGATCCCCGCTCACGGAGCTGGCGCCCCTCGCGGAGACGCCCGACCACCTGATGCTCACGGGACGGACCGCCTCGGGCGTGCACATGATCGTGAGCGCGGTCGTCACGGCCCACGCCCACGCGTGCGCGACCTTCCGGCTCGTCGTCGGCGACCGCGCCGCGCACGTCGCCCTCCCCGCGCCGGGCACGGCCGCACCCGGACGCGCGAGCGTCACGGACGCCGCCGGCCGCGAGGACCTCCCCGTCGTCTTCGAGTCCGGCCACCGCACCGCGATGCGCCTGGCCCGCGACGCCGCCCACGGCCGATGCGTCCCCGACGACGTCGCCGACCTCCGCGCCCTCCTCGCCGCCGCGCCCGCGCTCGCCGACGACGCGCGCCCCTAGACCCAGCCCCTTCCCTTCCACCACACACAGCACCACCGGACAACGGAGTCAGAAATGCCACAGCAGTCATCCAGCGCCTTCGGCAACGGCCTCACCCGACGTTCCCTCCTGAGCGCGGGCGTCGGCGCCGCCGCCGTCGGCCTCCTCGCCGCGTGCAGCGGCGGCGGAGGCGGCGCATCGGGCGCCGCCGCGCCCCTCAAGTTCTGGAACATGCCCTGGGGCGCGCCCGCCTTCCTCACCGAGGACAAGGCGATCTCCGCGGCCTACAAGCCGGCGAGCGGCATGGGCGGCGTGAGCTACCAGCAGGTCCAGTGGGCCAACTTCACGCAGACCTTCTCGACCGCGGTCGCCGCCAACAACGGCCCGGCCGTGAGCTCGGGCGGCGGGACGACGGCGTTCCTCTTCGAGTCGCAGGGCAAGATCGCGTACGCGGACGACCTCATCGAGACGTGGAAGGGCAACGGGATCTACGACGACTTCCTCCCGGGCCTCGTCGACACCCTGAAGACGGCCAACGGCTACGCGGCCGTCCCGTACAACCTCGACATGCGCATGTACTGGTACCGCAAGGACCTCCTCGAGAAGGCCGGCGCCGACGTGCCGACCGACTGGGACTCCTACGAGGCCGCGTGCGCCGCGCTCAAGAAGATCGGCGTCTACGGCTACGGCACCCGCTCGGGCGCCGGCGCCTTCACCGGCTTCCACCAGATCGTCGCCCACATGATCAACAACGGCGGCGGCCTCTTCGACGGCGACCAGAACCCGGACGTGGTCACCGACGCCAACATCCAGGCGGTCGAGTGGGTGCTCGGCATGGTGAAGAACGGCTACGTGGACCCCCGCAGCGCCACCTACACCTCCGACAACGCCTACCAGCAGATGGACGCCGGCACCTTCGGCATGTTCTGGGACGGCGCGGGGGCCACGGCCAACGTGACGCCCGAGACCGCGGCGCAGATGGTGGTCGGCGACCCGCTCGTGGGCCCCGGCGGCGAGAAGGGCGCGCTCTACTTCCCGAACAACATCATGATGTACAAGTCGACGCCTAGCCAGGAGAACAGCGAGGCGTTCCTCACGTACTACTACCAGAACATGAAGTCGCTCTGGACGAAGCAGACCGGCATCGGCCTGCCGCCGCTGAAGTCGATCGCCGCGGAGGCGTACGCGGACGACGCGAACACCACCAAGATCCTCAACGACTGGCAGCCCATCTCGAAGACCTGGGGCGCCCCCGGCTCCAACACCGTCTTCCAGAACGTGACCAAGGTCGACGGCACGCAGCCGACGATCTCGTTCGCGCAGGCCGTCCTCGGGGGCACGGTCACGGCGAAGGCCGCCCTCGAGACCCTGCAGAAGGAGCTGGAGGCCGGCGCGTGACCCGCGTCGTCCCGGCGGCCCTGACGTGGACGGGGTGATCTGATGGCCGTCGACACCCGCGACACCCGCGTCGCCGACAAGATCGGGCTGGCCCGCCGCGGCGTCGGCGTGGCCGGCCCCGGTCGGCCGCCGAGCGCGCCGCGGAAGGCCCGGGGGAAGACGCCGCTCGGCCGGGCGGGGACGACGCTGGCACTGTTCGCGCTGCCGTCCCTCCTCCTGCTGATCCTGCTCAACGTCTACCCGGTCGTGTACTCGTTCCTGCAGTCCCTCCAGCAGGGGACGCCGTCGACGCTGCCGTGGCAGACGCCGTTCGTCGGGTTCGAGAACTACGCGAACGTGCTCACCTCGGAGTCGTTCCGCAACGCGACCACCTTCACGATCGTGTTCACGGTCGTGGGGGTGTTCGGGTCGTGGCTCGTGGGGCTCGCGCTCGCGCTGCTGCTGCGCACCCGGATCCCCGCGAACGGGCTCTTCAAGGTGCTGCTGCTCCTGCCGTGGATCGTCCCGGTGGTCGTCTCGTCGACCTCGTGGAACTGGCTGGTGGCGACGCCGCAGAGCCCGGTGCCGATCATCCTCGAGACGCTCGGGTTCCCGGACGCGAACTTCCTCGGCGACCCCGTGCTGGCGCAGATCGTGGTCTGCGTCTTCAAGGTGTGGATCAGCTTCCCGTTCATGCTGATGATGATGTCCTCGGCCCTCGCGTCGGTGGACACCAACGTCTACGAGGCGGCGAAGATGGACGGCGCGAGCGCCTGGCAGGCGTTCCGCGGCGTGACCCTCCCGATCATCTCCCGCACCACGTACATCAGCTGGGTGCTGATGACGATCTTCTGCGTCAACGACTTCCCGACGATCTTCCTGCTCACGCAGGGCGGTCCCGTGAACGCGACGACGTCGCTGATCGTGCTGGCGTACCAGCAGGCGTTCCAGAACCTGCAGACCGGCCCGGCGACCGCGGTGGCCTTCATGATGACGGCCGTGCTGGTCATCGTGTCGACGCTGCTGTACCGGCAGATCAAGAAGGCGGACATCGAATGAGCCAGGCACTCGCCGTCGGCGGCGCCACGTCGGCGACCGTCGGCGACGTCAAGCGGACCTCCGCGAAGCAGCGCGAGCGGAAGGGCCAGTGGTGGCGCTTCCTGCTCATCGCGGTCATCACGCTCGTGGTGATCACGCCCATCCTCGCGGTGCTGTTCCTCTCCACCCAGCCGGGGCAGAACTCCACGGCGACCGGGTTCACGCTCGAGAACTTCGAGCGCGTGCTCGGCGGCACCGACGTGGTGATCTGGCTCGGCAACAGCCTGATCGTCGCGCTCGTGACCGTCGTCGTCTCGGTCGTGATCGCGGCGCCCGCCGGATACGTGCTCAGCCGCTCGCGCTCGAAGCTCGTCTCCGGGTACTCGCTCGTGCTGTTCGTGGTGCAGGCCCTCCCGGTGGTGACGGCGGCGATCCCGCTGTTCATCACGTTCTCGGCGATGGGCCTCATCAACACGCTGCAGGGCGTGGCGATCATCTACATCGGCTCGACCATGTCGGTCGCGATCTGGATGATGGCGGCGTACATCGACTCCATCCCCATCACCCTCGAGGAGGCGGCGTGGATGGACGGCGCGAGCGTGTTCAGCGGCTTCGTCCACGTCGTGCTGCGGAACTCCCTTCCGGGCATCCTCTCGACCGCGATCTTCTCGTTCCTGCTGGCCTGGAACGACTACCTCATCGCGCTCCTGTTCCTGCAGGACTTCACGAAGTACACCCTCCCCATCGGCCTCAACACGTTCTTCCAGCAGAACGCGGCCGACTGGGGCTCGGTGATGGCGGTCGCGGTCATCATGATGCTGCCGCCCGTGCTGATCTTCGCCCTGCTGAACAAGTACTTCAGCGTCGGCGGGATCGGCGGGTCGCTCGCCGGGAGGTGATGCGGGCGGGGCGCGGGTGATCCTGCGTCCGAGACGAGAGCCCGCCCCCGAGGTCTGTGTGGATCGCGGGGGCGGGCTCTCGTCGTAGGGGGCGCTACTTCGTCTGGTTCGGGTGCTTCGTGTGCACCTGCTCGAGGAGGACCGTCTGGCCCTCCACGTAGAACCAGATGCGGGCATCGCCCCGAGCGGTCGGCTTGTGCTGCCAGCGCACGTGGCGCGCACCCGCGCGCGTGATGATCCCGAGCTCCCCGCCCTTGAGCGGGTAGTTGGTCGGAGTGCGCTCCATCGGAGTCCTGGTGAGGAAGTCCCACGTGTCCGCCAGCGGTCCGCGGATCGTCGCGGCCAGGTCCTGCCACCCCTTCCGCGCGCTCTCGGTTGCGAAGACGATCGTGTACTCGGACCTCTTCGTCGGCCGCGGGACCTGAGGGTCCTTCGCCACGGTCAGGGGCGCTCGACCGGCGTCGGACGCGCGAGCCACTCGACCGGCGAGGACGCGAGCCCTGCGGCGATGGCCGTCGCGCTCTCGCGCCAGGAGGTGAGCTCGGCGATGGCGAGGTGGGGCTGACCGGTGGAGAAGGAGGCGCGCGCGGCGTCGACCAGCTCGCGCGAGCAGGTCTCGCGATCGGTGGCCGAGAGGGCGAGCATCCACGGGAACCGCTGGGCCATGCGAGAGGACAGGGAACCTTCGTCGTCCAGCGTGACGGTGATGAGGTCGGCCGCGAACTGGAGGAGCTGCGAATTTGCATCCGCTGCGCTCTGCGACATCAGCACCAGGGTCTCCCCGTCCCGACGGGTGACCTGGACCGGGTGCTGCTCCGCCTCCGCGAACACGTCCGCCGAGTGCTTGCTCAGGTCCGATGAGCGGCGGGTCGTGGTGCGGGAGCCGTGGAGGAGGGACATGGATCCACTCTATTCGGAACGTATTCGGAAGTCCATGCTGCAGCTCACGCGTCGTCCCGTGCCTCGTACGCCGCCCGCTGCTCCTGCACCTCGCGGATGCGCGCGATGTCGAACTTCGGGCGGCGGTGGAAGTCGTAGATGCCGTTCTGCTCCTGGAACGTGTCGGTCAGCTGCGTGAAGCAGTAGCCGAACATGAGCGGATCCTCGAGCAGCACCTCGGTGAGGCCGCGGAACCGGGCGTGCCACTCCTCCACGCTCGCGACGCGCTCGCCATAGCCCCAGGAGACGGCGCGCGCGGGGTCGTCGGAGGCGTCCTGCGGGCGGTCGATCTCGTCGGGGTTCCACCAGATGCCGCCGTACTCCGAGAGGAAGAACGGCTGGCCGGCGTACGGCACGGAGATCGCGCGGCCCTGGAGCTCGTTGACGAACGGGCGGCCGTCGGCGAGGCCCGCCTGCTCGCGGCGGAAGGCGTCCGGGTCCTGCTCGTAGGAGTGGGAGTCGTAGACGTCGGAGGAGCGCACGCGGTGCGAGTAGCCGGAGGCGTCGAGGACGGGACGCGACGGATCCGCCGCCTTCGTGGCGAGGTACATGCCGGCGGTCACGTCGTCGAGCTGCGTGATGCGGTCGTGGATCGCCTGGTACGTCTCGTTGAGCGGGCACCAGCCGACGATCGACGGGTGCGAGCGGTCGCGCTTCACGGCCTCGATCCACTGGGTGATGAACGACGCCGTCGGCTGCTGCGCGTCCTTGCCGAGGCCGCCGCCCGCGCCCCAGTCGCCGAACTCGCCCCATACGAGGTAGCCGAGCCGGTCGGCGTGGAAGAGGAACCGCTTCTCGAACACCTTCTGGTGCAGGCGCGCGCCGTTGAAGCCCGCGGCCATGGACAGCTCGATGTCGCGGACGAGCGCGGCGTCGTCGGGCGAGGTCATGAGCGTGTCCGGCCAGTAGCCCTGGTCGAGCACGAGCCGCTGGAAGACGCGGCGGCCGTTGAGGAGCACGTCGCGGCCGTCGATCGCGATGGAGCGGAGGCCGCCGTAGGACGCGACCTCGTCGACCACGTGGTCGACGTCGCCCGAGGCGTCGACCAGGCGCAGCGCGATGTCGTACAGGTGCGGATCCTCGGGCGACCACACGCGCACGCGATCCGCGGGGATGCGGAGCGTGACGCGCGCACCCATGTCGCCCGCGGGGATCTGCGCCCGCGTGATCTCGCCCGCGGCGTCGGCGAGCACGGCCTCGAACGCGAGGCCCGCCGTGCGGTGCGACAGCTCCGGCGTCACGGTGAACGAGGAGTCGGCGCGCTGCGGCTCGATGTGCGCCGAGCGGATGTGCGCCTCGGGCACGGGCTCCAGCCACACCGTCTGCCAGATCCCGGTGGTGCGCGTGTAGAAGCAGGACGTGTTCTCGAACCAGGTGGCCTGCTTGCCGCGGGCCTGCGGCTCGTCGCGGGTGTCGCGGGCGCGGACCACGATGGTCAGCTCCTCCTCGTCGGCCCGCACGCCGAGATCCGCCGTGAACGACGTGAAGCCGCCGCGGTGCCGGGCGACCTCCTCGCCGCCCACCCACACGGTCGCGTCGTGGTCGACGGCGCCGAAGTGGAGGAGGACGCGGCGGCCGCTCCAGCCCGCGGGGATCCGCACGGTGCGGCGGTACCAGACCGCCGTGAGGAAGTCGACGTCGCCGATGCCCGACGCGCTGGACTCCGGCGCGAACGGCACGAGGATCTCCTCCGCCAGGTCCCGCACGAGGAGCCCGCGCTCGAGGCCGCTGTCGCCGCGGTCGCGCTCGAACTGCCACGGCCCGTTGAGGTTCAGCCAGTCCGGGCGCGTGGACTGCGGGCGCGGGTGCTCGGGCTTGGGGATCGCCGTGGCGGTGCTGCCGGCGGCGGTCGCGGTGCTGTCGCTCATGATCGGGCTTCCTTCTGTCGAGACGGAGGGGAGGAACGGTCGCCGACCAGCCTGCCGCGGCGGGATGGGACGGCGCCGCACGCGGGGCCGCGGGTCACCGGGTGGCGGTCGCGGATCCCCAGGCCGGCGTGCGGATGCCGTCCGCGGCGCTCGTCCAGGAGCGCAGCAGGTCGGCGACGTCGGGGCTCCGCTCGTCGGCGATCGCCTGCGCGAGCGCGTCCTCGAGCAGGTCGGCGATGACGACGCGCTCGCCGCCCCGCTCGCTGCTGCGGATCGCGCCTTCCACCATCGCCAGGCTGAGCACGTTGTGCCGCACCTCCGTCGGCGGCGTGGTGCCCGTGCGGAGGGATCCGACGAACTCCTCGAGCGACGCCGCGATGCCCTCGGGGTGCGCGGGCACGTCGAACCGGGCGCCCGGGACGTCGAGGACGACGACGTCGTCGCCGTCCCAGTGCGCCGCGCCGCGCTCGCCGTACGCGCGCCAGTCGGCGTTCCACGAGGTGGGCATGCCGGGCGTGCAACGGCTGCCGACGTAGGCGAACCGCGCGCCGGACGCGAGCTCGAAGTCGGCGGTGGCGGCGGCGTCGCCCGCGAACCAGCTCCACGGCGGATTCCACGAGCTGCAGCGCACGGCCACCGGCTCCTCGCCCGTCGCGTAGCGGAGCTGGTCGAAGTGGTGGATGGACATGTCGACGAGCAGCGGGTGCGCCATCTGCTCGCGGAAGCCGGGCTCGTGATCCTCGTGCAGGAACTGCGCGTGCACGACCGCGAGCGGGCCGACCTGCGCGACCGCCTCGCGGAACGCCGTGAGGTGCGTGAAGTAGCGGCGCGACTGGCTGACCATGAGGAGCCCGCCCGTGATGTCGGCGAGGGCGACCTGGCGGAGCGCCTCGGCGACCGTCGGCGCGAGCGGCTTCTCGCACAGCACCGGCAGGCCCGCGCGGAGCGCCTCGTAGTTGACGACGCGGTGCGCCTGCGGCACGGTCACGTTCACCACGGCGCGGGCGCCGGAGCGCGCGGCGACCTCGGCGACGGACGCGCCCACGGCGATCCCGTCGAGCCCCGCCGCGCGCACGGCGGACTCCGCGAGCGGCACGTCGAGGTCGACGACGCCCACGAGCGCGGCGTGCGGGGAGTCGGCGAGCATCCGGATCCACAGGGCGCCCATGACGCCGGCGCCCACCACGACGACGGGCAGGCGGTCGGATGCGGGTGCGTCGGCGGCCCCCGGTCGGCGATCGGACGTGGTCATGGTGCTCGCCTCCCGGGCACGACGGCGAGCCCGCTCCGACGATACCGGGCGGCGCTCAGTCGCGCGGGGCCGCCGCCGTCTCCGCCTGGATGGTGGACGCGGTGGGCGGGGCCGCGTGCGCGCCGTGCCCGCCGTCCGCCGGGAGGCCGGCCGGGAGATCCGCCGCCGCCGACGCGTGCGGGTGCGTGCCCTCGAGCGCCGCGCCCTCGATGTCGACGTCCGGGAGGATCCGGTCGAGCCATCGCGGCAGCCACCACGCCGAGCGGCCGAGCAGGCGCATGAGCGCGGGCATCAGCAGCATGCGCACCACGAATGCGTCGAGGAGCACGCCGAACGCGAGGCCGAAGCCGATGGACCGGATGATGGTCGACTCCGAGAAGACGAACCCGCCGAACACCGACACCATGATGAGCGCCGCCGCCGTGACGACCGCGCGCCCCGCCCGGAAGCCCTGCACCACCGCGAGCCGGGCCTCGGCGCCGTGCACGTACGCCTCCCGCATGCCGCTCGCGAGGAACAGCTGGTAGTCCATGGCGAGGCCGAACAGGATCCCCACGAGGATCACCGGCAGGAAGCTCAGGATCGGCCCCGGGCTCTCCAGCCCGATGAGCCCCGCGCCCCAGCCGAACTGGAACACCGCGACGATGAGGCCGTAGGTCGCGAAGAGCGACAGCACGAAGCCGCCGGTCGCGATGAGCGGCAGGAGGATCGAGCGGAACACCACGATCAGGATCAGCAGCGACAGGCCCACGACCACGAGCAGGTAGAGCGGCAGCACCGCGGCCAGCGCCTCGGAGATGTCGATGTTGGTGGCGGCCTGGCCGGCGACGCCGAGCGTGATGCCGCCGTCGAGCTCGGGCAGCGCGCGGATGTCCTGCACGAGCCGCTCGGTCGACGCGCTGTTCGGGCCCTCCTGCGGGAGCACCTGGAACGCGAGCACCGTGCCGTCGTCGGTGTTCGCGACGGGCGCCACGGCGACCACGTCGTCGAGGTCGTGCAGCGCCTGCGCGACCTCGACCTGCGTGGCGAGCAGGGCATCGTCCGCGACGCCGGCCGGCACGTCGGCGACCACGAGCAGCGGGCCGTTGGCGCCCTCGCCGAACTCGTCGGCGACCGTGGTGAAGGCGCGCTGGCTGGTGGATCCGGCCGGCTCGCTGGATCCGTCGGGCAGGCCGAGCCGCATCGACAGGCTCGGGATCGCGATGACGAGCAGGGCGACGACCGTGCCGAGCACCGTGAGCACGGCGCGCGCGTTCGACATGGGCTTCAGCGCCGCGGTGCCCTCCTGCGGGCGGGCCGGGTCGGCGGCCGACGCGCGGGCGCGGTCGCGCTTCCGCAGCACGCGCGTGCCGGCGAGGCCGAGCACCGCGGGCGTCAGCGTGATCGCGACCAGCACGGCGACGAGCACGCAGACCGCGCCGACCGTGCCCATCAGCGCGAGGAACGGCACGCCCGTGACGTTGAGGGCGAGGAGCGCGACGATCACGGTGGATCCCGCGAACACGACCGCCGTGCCCGACGTGCCGTTGGCGAGCCCGATCGACTCGCGCACGCCCGTGCCCGCGAGCATCTGCTTCCGGTGTCGGTTGACGATGAAGAGGGAGTAGTCGATGCCGACCGCGAGGCCCAGCATCACGCCCAGCACCGGGGTCACCGACGCCATGTCGACGATCCCGGAGAACGCGAGCGACGCCGTGACGCCGACGCCCACGCCGACCACCGCGGTGACGATGGGGAGCGACGCCGCGATGAGCGTGCCGAGCATCACGATGAGCACGATGGCCGCGAACACGAGGCCGATGACCTCGCCGATGCCGAAGATCTCGGGGACGCCCTGCGCGAGGTCGGTCGCGAAGTCGACGCTCGTGCCGGCGACGTGGGAGTCCTGGAAGTGCGCGATCGCGGACTCCTTGGTCTCCTCGGAGAGCTCGAGGCGCGGATCCGTGAAGGAGACGTTGACGATCGCCGTCGAGCCGTCCGTCGACACGACGCCGATGCCGTCCGTGAGGCCGAGGAGCGTGCGGCCGAGTTCGGCCTGCTCGGCGCCCGACTCGAGCTGCGTGCGATTCGCGTCGACCGTGGCCTGCTGCTGCTGGAGGGCCTGGGTCTGCTGGTCGAGCTGGGCCTGCTGCGCGTCGAGGGCGGCGATCTGCGCGGCCGGGGCGCCCGCGGCCTCGGCCTGCTGGCGCGCGGCGGTGAGCTGCTGCTGGCCCGCGTCGAGCTGCGCCTTCCCGGCGTCGAGCTGCTGCTGCGCGGCGTCGAGCTGGCTGCGGCCCGCGGTGATCTGCGCGTCGCCGCTGGTCAGCTGCGCGGCCTGGTCGGCGCGCTGCTGGGTCACGGCGAAGGGATCCACGACGCGCGCGACGCCCGGCAGGTCGCCTGCGCTCGTGGCGAGGGCCGAGATGCCCGCCTTCTGCTCGTCGGTGAAGGCCGAGCCGTCGGTGGTCCGGTAGACGACCGTGCCGGTGCCGCCCGCGGTGTCGGGCAGCGTCTGCGCGAGCTCGTCGGTGACGGCGCCGGACGCCGTGCCGGGGATGTCGAAGCTGTTGCCGAGGGTGCCGGCGAACGCGAGGAACGAGCCCACGCCGATCCCGAGGATCACCACCCACGAGACGATCACGAGCCACGCGCGACGCGCGGCCATCGAACCGAGCCGGTACAGCACTGACGCCATGTCATCTCCCTCAGACGTTTCGACGATACGCTACGTCTCGTCTAGTTTCTGCCGCTACCCTGTGCTGGTGAACGAGCACCGAACCGGGCGGGTCCGCAGCGAGGCGGCCCGCGAGGCGATCCTCGGTGCGACCGTGCGCCTCATCCACGCCGTCGGCTACGACCACCTCACGATCGAGGGCGTCGCCAAGGAGGCGGGCGTCGGCAAGCAGACGATCTACCGGTGGTGGCCGTCGCGCGGCGCGCTCATCGCCGAGTGCATGACCGAGGGGCGCCTGATCCCGGTGGAGTTCGCCGTGCCCGACACGGGCGACCTCCTCGCCGACATCGAGCGCTGGCTCACCGACGTGCTGGCCGTGCTCGACGCGCCGGCGGGCGGCCCGCTCGTCCGCTCGCTCGTGGCGGCCGCCGCCGAGGACGAGGCCGTGGGCGACCACCTCGGCTCGAGCCTCGGCGTCGACCGCGGCCTGTCCGAGCGGCTGGCCTCGGGGATCCGCGCGGGCCAGCTGCCCGCCGACGCGCCCGTGGAGGAGCTCGGCCAGGCGATCCTCGGCGTCATCGTGCTGCGCGTGCTCGGACGGAAGGCCGACCACGCCGAGAGCGTGACGCGGCTGGTGCGGTTCGTGCTGGGATCCGGCGGGGCGACGGAGAGGACCGCCCGGCGCTGATCAGCCGAGCAGCCGGATCGGGGCCCCCGCGGCCCACGCCGCCACGCTCTCGTGCGCCTCCGCGAAGAACCGGCGGTAGGTGTCCTCCGTCACGTAGCCGAGGTGCGGCGTGAGCACCGTGCGCGGCGCGGACCGCCAGGGCGAGTCCAGCGGCAGGGGCTCGCGGTCGAAGACGTCGAGGGCGGCGCCGCGGATCCGACCCGCATGCAGGGCGGCGAGCAGCGCGGCCTCGTCGACGAGCGGTCCGCGCGCGGTGTTCACGAGGATCGCCGTGGGCTTCATCGCGGCGATGTCGCTCGCCCCGATGAGCCCGCGGGACGACGCGTCGAGCTTGGCGTGCACGCTGAGCACGTCGGCGGTGGCGACCAGCTCGTCCTTGCCCACCGGGATCACGCCGAGGCCGCGCGCCCGCTCCGGATCCAGGTGCCGGCTCCAGGCCGCCACCTCCATGTCGAACGCGAGCGCGACCCGGGCGACGCGGGAGCCGATCGCGCCGAGCCCGACGATCCCGAGCCGCCGGCCCTGGAGGTCGCCGCCGACGGTGCCCTGCCAGAGGCCGTCGCGCACGCGGCGGTCCTCCTCGGGCACGTGCCGGAGCGCGGCGAGGATGAGCGCCCAGGTGATCTCGGCCGCGCCCGAGGTGCCGCCGGTGGCGCCGCCCGAGACGAGGATCCCGGCGCGCGCCGCCGCCGCCAGGTCGATGGCGGCGTTCGCGCGCCCGGTGGTCACGAGCAGCCGGAGCGCGGGGAGGGAGGAGAGCACGGCCTCGTCGAAGCGGGTGCGCTCGCGCATGGCCACCACCACGTCGAAGGGCTGGAGCGCGGCGATCACCTGCTCGGCGGATCCGAGGTGCTCCCGGAACGCGGTGGCGGTCGCGCCGGGGATCGATCCCCAGTCGGCGAGCCCGTCGGAGACGCCCTGGTGGTCGTCGAGGACGGCGATGCGGATCGGTGCGGTCATGCTCCACTCTCCCTCCTCCCGCACGCGGGCGGGAGGGCGCGTGCGGTCGGATCAGGCGAAGGCGTTCGGGATCACCACGAGCAGCACCCAGCAGATGAGTGGGGCGATGGCGACCACGGCCCCCGCGTTCAGCAGCAGCTGCCGGTAGAAGACGTTCCGGTCGATGCCCTGCGCGTTCGCGAGCACGAGCGCCCCGTTGGTGGAGAAGGGCGAGACGTCGACGACCGTGGCGGCGATGGAGAGCGCCGCGACCACGCCCACCACGGGCAGCTCGCCGAGCTGCAGCAGCGGGAGGGACAGCGGGATGATCGCCGCGAGCAGCGCGGTGGACGACGCGAAGGCCGAGGAGAGGCCGATCACGTAGCAGAGCACGAGCGCCACGACCACGGGGGCGCCGATGAGCAGCGCCATGTCGGCGAGGTCGTCGATGGTGCCGAGCTCCTCGAGCATCGCGATGTAGGTGACCATGCCCCCCACGAGCAGCACGGTCGGCCAGCTGATCCCGGCGATCGTGCGGCTCGTGTTCTTGAGGTCGGTGAAGGAGAGGAGCACGCCCGCGGCGATGGCCACGAAGCTGATCGGCTGGTGCCCGACGAGCACGATCACGAGGATGGCGGCGATGAGCGCGAGCGTCAGCATGCGCACCCGGGTGAGCGGCACGTGGTCGGCGTCGACGGTGTCGTCCTCGATCGTCATGACGCTGCCGGTGGCCGTGTACTCGAGCGTCTTCACGCGGCTCGTGATCGCGTAGGCGGCCACCGTGAGCACCGACAGGAGCGTGTTGATCCCGAAGCTGGAGAAGAAGAGCTGCCACGGGTCGAGCGTCAGGCCGTTGCCCTCGACGATGTCGCGCACGAGCACGCCCGAGACGGAGATGGGCGAGAAGGCGCCGGCGTGCGCGCCGTTGATGGTCATGATCCCCATCACGAGCGGGCTCATGCGCGTGCGGCCCGCGAAGCTCATCGCCGCCGGGGCGATGAGCGCGACCGCGGCCGGGCTGAACGTGCCGAGCGAGGTGAGGAACGCGGCCACCAGGAAGAAGACCCACGGGATGAGGTACAGCTTCCCGCGCACGGCCCGGATGCAGGCGCTCACCATCAGGTCGATGGTGCCGTTCTGCTTCGCCATGCCGAAGAAGTAGGTCACGCCGATGATCGTGAGCACGATCGACGACGGGAAGACCTCGAGGATCTCCTTGTCGTCGTAGCCGAACGCGATGGCGCCGACGAGGAAGGCCCCGATGAAGCCGAGGAAGCCGATGTTGATCGGGAACACCGTCGCGATGACGAACATCACGACGAGGCCGATGAGGGGGATGATCTCGATAGACGACACTGTCTTCTCCTGGTGATCGCGGACGCGGGACGCGTCAGCGGGTGGGGGCGAGCGGGATGGGTTCGTGGTGGGTGAGGAGCTCCGAGTCCGCGAGGCGGCGGGCCGCCCGCTGGAGGAGCACCCGGGTTCCGTCGGCGTCGACCTCGACGCCGGCGCGCAGCGGGCCGCCGAGGGTGCCGAGGCGGAGCGGCGCTGTGGCCGGATCCACGCCCACGCGCTCGAGCACGGTGCCGGGCTCGCGGGCCGCGAGGGCCAGGGCGACGGCGCTCGTGAGGCCGATGGTGGGGTGGGCGGCGTTCATCGAGAGCATGCGCACGGAGACGTCGTGGTCGGCCGCGCGCACCTCCTGGCCGAGCGTGGTCACGTGGTCGACGGCGGGGCCGACGACGCCGACCTTGGGCACGGCGTCGCCCGCGGCCTCGACGGTGGGCGCGATGCCCATCGCGACGGCGGCGTGCGCGCGGATCCGGCGCAGCAGCGGCACGGCGGCGAGGATCTCGACCTCGGTCGCGGCGTCGGGCAGCCCGATGTCGGCGGCGGCGAGCAGCACGACGGGCGCACCCGCGTCGGCCATGGTCACCTCGTAGGCGGTGCCGTCGACGACGAGGCCATCGCGCACGGATCCGGTGGGGAAGAGCGAGCCCGTGGTGGATCCGGCCGGGTCGACGAACGCGAGGTCGACCGCGGTGCCCGATCCGCGCACGCCCGGCACGGAGACCTCGCCGGCCCGGGCGCCGGCGACCTGCGCGACGACCTCGGCGGACGTGTTGAGGTTGCGCATCCGCACGGTGGTGGGCGCGTCGCCCGGACCCGCGAGCCCGAACCGCTCGACCGACCACTGGGCGACGGCCGTGGCGCAGTTGCCGCAGTTGCTGCCCCACTCCACGACGTGCGCGCCGATGGCGACCTGCGCGAAGAGGTAGTCGACGTCGATGCCGGGCTCGTCGCTCCGGCCGACGATCACGGCCTTGGAGGTGACCGAGGTGCCGCCGCCGACGCCGTCGAGCTGGCGCGGGTCGTCGGCGCCGAACAGCTCGATGAGGAGCTCGGCGAGCTCGTCCCGGTCGGCCGGGACGGCGTCGCGGTCGAAGAGCCAGCACTTGCTGGTCCCTCCGCGCATGAGGGTGGCGGGGATGCTCACGAGGTCTCCTGGTCGTCGTCGATGTCCTCACGCTACGAATCGCTCGGCTTGAGCAAAATCTCGATCTCCTACGCCCCCGTTCAACTCAGCTAAAGTCAGCCCATGGCCTCCTTCGATCTCGTGACGCTGGATCTGCTGCTCGACGTCGTCGACTCCGGCACGCTGACGGGCGGCGCGGCCCGCTCCCGGATGACCACCTCGGCGGCGTCGCAGCGCATCGCGAAGCTCGAGCAGCTCATCGGCCAGCCCGTGCTCGACCGCCTCCCGCGCGGCATGCGGCTCACCGAGGCGGGGCAGGTGCTCGCCGCGAAGGCGCGCGCCGTGCGTCGCGAGCTGCGGGCCGCCGAGGGCGAGCTCGAGGCGATCCGCGGGCTCGAGCACGGCACCGTGCGGCTCGGGTCCTTCCCCACCGTGAGCGCGTCGCTGCTGGCCGACGCGCTCAAGGACGCCCACGCGGCCTGGCCGGGCATCGCGATCCGCGTGCAGTCGGCGCTGCGGCCCGAGCTCATCGACAAGCTCAGCTCCGGCGAGGTCGAGATGGCGCTGCTGTGGAGCTACGCGTGGACCGAGGAGGCCGAGAAGCACCTCGCGCTGCGGAGGCTGGTGGAGGACGAGACGATGCTGCTCGTCGCCGCCGACAGCCCGATCCAGGACGGGGTCGCGCTCAAGTCGCTGCGGAGGGAGTCGTGGATCACGCGCAACGGCGGGCACCCGGCGGCCGACGTGCTCTACCGCAGCTGCGCGGCCGCGGGCATCACGCCGGAGGTCGCGTACGAGGCGTACGACTACCAGGAGGTGCAGGCGATGGTGGCGGCGGGCGTCGGCATCGCGATGGCGCCGCGGCTGGCGTTGGCGTCGCACCGGGACGACGTGCGGGCGGTCTCGTTCCGGCCGGCCGACCGGATCCCCGCGCGCACCATCTACCTCGCGACCCTCGCCCGCCGCGTGGAGACGCCGGCGATGCGCGCGCTGTCGGAGGCGGTCACGCGCGCGGCGCGGTCGTTCGCGGCGGGGGCGGGGTCGGATCCGCGGTAGCGGCCGGGCGCGCGCGGCGCGTCCCGGGCCGGGCGCCTAGGCCGGCGCCGGCGCCTCCACCGCGAGCTTCACGCCGACCGCGCCGAGGAGGCCGCCGGTGGCCCAGCGCTGCCAGCGCATCCACCGAAGGCGGCCGCGCAGGAACACGGCGATGGAGCCGGCCGCCAGGACGATGCCCGCGTTCACCGCGAGGCTCACCAGGATCTGCACCGCCCCGAGCTGGAAGCCCTGCGCGACGACGTCGCCGGCGCCCCGGTCGACGAACTGCGGGATGAGCGCGAGGTACATGATCGCGGCCTTCGGGTTGAGCAGGTTCGTGACGAGGCCCCTGCGGAAGAGCTTCGCGGTCGAGTCGCGCGGCAGGTCGCGGGTGTCGAAGACGGAGGCGCCGCCCGGGCGGAGCGTGGAGTACGCGAGCCACAGCAGGTACGCCGCACCGACTGCCTTGAGGCCCGTGTAGAGCCACGGCACCACGACGAAGACGGCGGCCAGGCCGACGTTGGCCATGGTCATGTAGACGACGAATCCCACGCCGGTGCCGGCCAGCGAGACCAGCCCGGCGCGACGGCCCTGGCTGATGCTGCGCGAGACGAGGTACATCATGTTCGGGCCCGGCGTGAGGACCATGCCGAGGGCGACGAGGGCCATGGCGGATGCGGCGGCCAGGGTGATCATGCGGGTCCTCCTCGCGGGTCGCCGGCGGGTGGTCCGCGCCGTGGGGACCAGCTTGGCGCATGGGCGGGGCCGCTTCACCGGACCGCGTCAGCGGTACGAGTAGGACCCCTCGCCCGACTCCACGCCGAGCTGCCCTGGTCGATGTACTCGCTCTTCAGGTGCGCCGCCCACGCCTGCGCGCCCATCGCGTCGAGCCGGCCGCGCGCGGCCTCGAGCGCGGCGTCGTCCACGTCGTAGCCCGTCACGGTCTTCCCGTGGTTCGCGGCCTGGAACGCGATCTGCGCGCCGAGCACCCCCGCGCCGAGGACGGTGACCTTCGTGATCGCGGGCATGGCGGACTCCTTCGTCGGCGGGACGCGTCGAGGCGGCGCGCGGGTCCCGCGCGGGCGTCATCGCCAGCGAACCACCGGGCGCCGGGGGCGGTCGGATCCGTGTGGCCAGCGGGCAGACGCGTCCCCCTGCCCCGTCGCGGAGCAGGGGGACGCGGGCATCACTCGGCAGGCGCCGCCGGGTAGTCGTGCTGCGACAGGAACTCCGCGAGGTGCGCCGCGTTGCGGGCGGCCGTCGCGGTGACGAACGCGACCTGCTCGGGCACCTCGTCGAGGTCGTTGTAGTCGACGCTGTTCATCGCCTCGCCGTTCCAGTACACGCCGCCCTGCGCGGGGATCGAGAAGCCGACGTCGTTGAGGCCCTGGAAGAAGTCGGCCGTGATCTTGTGGGCGCCGTCCTCGTTGCCGACCACGACCGCGAGCGCGACCTTGCCGAACAGGATCGGGTTGCCGTCCTCGCGGGTCTCGGACAGCTCGGCGTCGAGTCGCTCGAGCACGCGGGAGGCGACGGACGACATGTGGCCCATCCAGGTGGGCGTGGCGAGGATCAGGATGTCGGCGGCGAGCACCGCCTCGCGGACGGTGGGCCAGGCGTCGCCGTCGCCCATGTCCTTCTCCACGCCGGGCTTGATGTCGTGGTCGACGAGGCGGATCTCGCGGCCGGTCACGCCGTGCGTGGCGAGCTCGGCGAGCACCTCGCCGGCGAGCTTGCTGGTGCTCGAGGGGGCGGGGGAGGGCTTGAGGGTGCAGTTGAGGACGATGGCGGTGGTCACGGTGTTCCCTTCGGTGGATCCCCTGGAACGTAGGCCGGTCGGGGCGGCGGCTGTCGAGGAGCTGCGCGGATCGGCTAAGGCTCGCGGCGCGGGTCATCTCCCGGCCGGCCGTCGGTAGGTTCGACGGGCGGGACTCCCCGCCGGACGCGGAGGATCCCCGATGAAAGACACCCCCGGGCACAGGCCCCTCGCCCCCCTCGACCCCGCCGACCAGGGCGTCGAGGGCGAGCTCCGCCGCGACCGCTTCCTCGGCGAGCGCGATCTCACGCGCTGGGTGACGCCCGTCGGCCGGATCCTCGCCCGCGTCGTGCAGCGGATCATGCGCGCGCTCGGCCCGCACGCCGCCCTCGTGATCACGCTGCTGGTCGGCCTCGTGCTCGCGTTCGGCCTCGCCGCGATCGCCGCGCAGGTCTACGACAACGTGACCGACGCCGACGGGGTCGCCGGCCTCGACAAGCCGCTGCTCGCCTTCATGATCGGCATCCGCACGCCGTGGCTCAACGACGCGGCGACCGCCTACACCGACGTCGCGGGCGTCGTCATCATGCCGATCATCGCGGTGGTCACGATGCTGTTCTTGAGCGTCCGGCGCCGCTCGTGGACGCCGGTCATCCTGGTGCTCGCGGCCGGCGGCGGATCCCTGCTGCTCACCATCGCGGGCAAGGACATCGTCGGCCGCGCGCGCCCCGACCTCGCCGACGCGGTGCCACCCTACGAGACCTCGCCGTCGTTCCCGAGCGGTCACACGCTGAACGCGGTGGCGATCGCCGGGATCCTCGCCTACCTGCTCCTCCTCCGCCAGCACCGCCGGGCGACGCGCGTGCTCTCGATCGCGGTGGCCGTGGTCTTCGCCATCACCATCGGCGCCTCCCGCGTGTACCTCGGCCACCACTGGTTCACGGACGTGCTCGCGGCCTTCTTCCTGAGCGGCGCGTGGCTGGCGCTGGTGATCACGGCGCATCGGCTGTACCTGACGGCGCGGCGGCCGGGGGCGGTGGAGGCGGGCGCGGGGCGCTGATCATCTGCGACAACTTGTTTACGTGCATCCGCTTAAGCTCCGCCCCTGACAAGCGCGTTGCTCTGCTCGGTTCGTCTCAGATCCGTGTCGCTAAACGGGCTGTCTCAGGCGCAGTGCTTCGGCCCCTCGCGAGGGGGCATGCTCGCTAAATGGGCTCGATAGGCAGCTCACCCTCTCGGCTCTTGGGAGGCATCCACGAGGGGATCCCCTGATCGGTGAGCTCGAGGTGGTCGACGACCAGCTCGAACATGACGGCTCGCGAGACGCCGGCGCGATCAGCGATCGCGTCGAACTTGTTTTTGGACACGCGCTCAACCTCGTACCCGATCGGAACGGGGTCTACGAGGGTGCCGCGGGGGCGGCGCTTGGGGGCCATTCGGCCGCTTGGTCCTGGGGTAAAGGCGACGGGCAACAGGCGCGCGAGGTGTCGTCGAACGTTGGCCGGCGTAGGTTCACGACATGACGAACCCAGGATGGCCACGAGACCGATACACCGGCCCGGGCGGCGGCGAGCACACGGGCCCCGGCGGAGGCATGCACACCGGGCCTGGCGGCGGTCTTCACACCGGGCCCGGCGGCGGGCTCCATACCGGCCCTGGCGGTGGGCTCCACACGGGCCCCGGCGGCGGCCTATACACCGGCCCGGCGGACAAGCCATATCGGAGCAATGTTCCCCCGTGGCCGGTCTTCATCCGAGAGCTCCGGGTACGCGGCCTGGACGGCATCGCCGACCAGATTGCAGCCGCTCGGGGCCTTTAGCGAGCCATCGCCAGGCCGAGTCCCGGCTCCTCGACCCCCGGTGTGGAGGGCGCGCACGTCACCGCTCCGAGCTACCGTCGGCTCTATGCCCGAAGACGAAACACCCGAAACCCCCACCCTGTACGACCAGCTATTCGAAGCCGCCCCGTACTACGCGCACCGTCACGTCGTGAGCGACCCCCGATCCGCGCAGTTCGAGCGGCTCACCGAGGCGCTCGACGTCGCCCTGCCCGGCAAAGAGGTCAAGTACGCAACGCACTCGTTCCCGGACGCGGGCGAGCCCCTGCCGGACCTCAGCGGCACCGCGTTCGTCGTGACGGAGACGGTCATCGCCTCGATCGAGGCGGGCCAGCACCTCGAGGTGCACGTCGCGCCTCTGAGCGCCATCCGCACGATCACCCTGTCCTCTGCGCCGGGCTCGTCCTTCACTACCAACGACGAGTGGAACGGACGATCGGTCACCATCGCGGTGGACGGCATGCCGCACCCCATCAGGTTCCCGGCCGGCCCCACGAGCGCGGACAACGCCGCGAGGTTCGCGAAGCTCTACCCCGTGCTCATCACCGCTCTGGGGGCGGCATAGCCGCCAGCCGCCGGTACAGCGCCGAGGTCAACATGCCGAGGTCGCGCGCGATGAGCAGGGCTGCGACTGCGTGTTGCACCGCCCACGCCCTTGTGCTGGGGGAGGTGGCGGCGAGTAAGTGCCGATACGGTCAGAGGCATGTCTGACGCCGCGAGTCCCAGCTACTTCAGTCTCAACGCTCAGTTATATGGAGCCGACGGAGGGCACGTGCACAATCAGCAGGCCAAGAACCCCCGAACCCGCGCGTTCGAGTCGCTCGTTAAGTGTCTCGAAGACGCACTCTGCGGCGAGCCGGCCATCTACGCCACCCACACGTTCACGATGCAGTTCGATGAGTCGGGCCCGCTGACGGGCACAGCTCACGCGGTGACAGAGACACTCATCGCCACCGCTGAAGTGCGCGACAACAAGGTCATCGGGATCACGGTGACGCCGCTTCGTGCTATCACGTCGCTCGAGATTTCGGACAAGGAACCGACCAGGCGCTTCTCCGGCGATGCCACATGGGGCGGACTCAGCGTGACGGCCACGACGGACCGACCGACTTCCACGTTCAACTTCCCTGCAGCGCATAGGTCCAGCGCCTCCAACGCGGAGGACTTCGCCCGTTTGTACCCGAAACTGGTCGATATCCTGCGCGGTCGCTAGAGCGATTGCACGATGGACACAAGCGCGTGGGTGGCGATCGCAGCCGGTGCCGCGGCGCTCGTCGCCGTCTGGCAGGCGTGGGAAGCCTGCCGTGCGCGTACGGATGCCCAAGCAGCCCGCGACAAGGCTGATGAACACGAGCGGCGAGCCGTGTCAGCGGCAGAGCTCTCGTCCGGCGCGGCGGCCCGTAGCGCCACGGCTCACGAGCGTCTCGTCGCACTTGCCGAAGAGCAAGCCAGGAGCCAAGAGACTTGGGGCGCACAAGTTCTTGACGGTGAGCGATGGGAGATCACCAACCTCACCGCTGATGCCCTAGACGTTAATGCGTCACCAGCAGACGATGAAGAGCACTTGACCGTGGACGAGAGCGATCACCCGTTCGTCACCGTTGGGCCGGGTGAGAGCGTCACTGGTGAGTGGCCTGACCGGCTCAGCCGGCGGCCGTTCGCACGAGTGGAGCTGCGCTGGAGGGATCCGCATGGAGGAGCTCTGCGCTCGTCGCTAGTCACGCTTCGTAGGCCATAAGCGACTACACACGGGAAGTGCGGGCAGCGCACCGCCTCTCTACTATGCAACAGTAAATGATAACTTGTCTCAATAATAAAAGGTGGCGTCACTCCCGACTCCACCGGGCGCCCCCGTTTTATAACGCTTGGGAAACCAGTATTTACTGGCCAAGTATCGACGCCCTAATATCCGCGCGCAAGTCACGTCGCTACCGAAGCGCCGACATCAAAGCGTACGCCCCCGCCGCCGCAACCCCTTGTTGACTCACACAAGGCTCATTACGGTAAGTACACCGACGTGCTGGCGTCGGTGACCACTCACGGGGGGATCTCTATGAAGAGAAAATGACTGGGGTCGGCATTGGCCGCGATGGCGCTAGTAGCTGGCCTCACGGTTGCGGTGCCACAGTTCGCGTCCGCATATAGCCTTGGGAATTGTCGCTGGGGAGGAATTAGCGACCTTCGATGGGCCAACTTTTCGGGAACGACCGGTATCTATGCGACAGCAATGAGTACCGGTGCATCTCGATGGAATGCCACTGGCACGGGTATCGGCATTAGCCAGGCAATCAACACCACGTCTGTAAACTTCAACGTCAATTCGGCAAACTTCGGTAACGTGACCTGGTCCGGTCGTGCCCCGAACTTCGACACGTGCAACGCGGGCGGATATAACCAGGCACTGCCGCTGCAACTCAACACGTACTACCTCGCGAATTACTCCGCGACTCAGCGTGCGATGGTTGCTGCTCACGAACTCGGCCATAATCTCGGACTCCGCCATGTCGGAGGAGACACGACGGCGTGCGGATCCGTAGCGCTAATGAATCCGGGAGATACGCGTCGAACCGCCTGTAGTGTCTACGGGCCAAAGGTCGACGACATCAACGGCATCAACGCGAAGTACTGAGGAGTAGATCCATGAAAAATCGATATGCGCCCAAGGTTCTCGCGCTCGTGGCAGCTTCCTCTGTCATCATGCTGGCTGGATGCACCTCTAGTGCGGATGCGCCCAGCGGTGATCCCAAGTCGCTGATGACAGGTACAAAGGAGGCCCCCTTGGAGTGGGATGCGACCACAGCAGACGGTGAGACCTTCGAGACCCTCAACGCTGTCTCACAAGCGGCAACTGTGGTGATACAGGGAACTGCCGAGTCAAGCAGAGTCGAACGAGTATCTGAGGTGCCGTTTACGGTCACCACCGTGAACGTTAGCAGCGTCGTCAGTGGTACCCACGAGGGGGCATCGATCGACATTCGCCAGTTTGGCGATGAGTACAATACGGACCACTCTTACGCAAATGTGCTTTCGCCTGGGGGGCGACTACCTGCTATATCTTGAGCCGTTCGAGCTTGAGGCAGGCGTGCCAACTGGTCAATATGTGATCGTCGGCGGCGTAGCTGCCTGGGAAAAGGCGCCAAGCGGTGAACTCGAGGGCATGGCCGGCGAGTCGAAGTTGCCTGACGTCGTAACCCAAAGCGACATTCAGGCGTCTCTCGACTAAGTCGATTCAACTTCGGGGTGGCATCGGCAACGATGTCACCCCGTCACCTGTACGCGAGTGAGGTAGGCCGCGCAGGAGGCGTCGGCGTCGCATGAGTCCAGTGGACTTCCGGTCACTAACACCTGCGCATTCCCAATAGGAAACCCGGCCGGTACCTCTACGGCTGCAGTAAAGCTTCCATCAGAAGCAACGGGAACGACAACCACATCGGTCCGTTGTGACTCGTCGTTTTCGCTGATAAGGCGTACTTCGTAAGTGGCATCATCGGCTAAAGCTAAGTCACACGGTGCGGCAGGGCTCGAGATAGAGAGGTTGGCGCCTGTCGAGACGGATGCCGGCGTTGCCGTCAACGGCGCAGGAGCGCACTTATTCGAGCCCGGTGAGCATGCCGTCAGAGTTACCGCGATAGAGAGCATCGCGATTGATAGTGTCAGATACTTCGCATGCTTGAACATGTGCGTCGCCTTTAGAAATTGCGTTGTGAGCCAGCATAGATGAGACATTGATCGCCACAAGGAGGACGTCAAGTTCGCACGCGCGGCTTAAGCAGACACGTCGCCTGAAGCGTCTGCTTCTCGAAGGTGCTGTAGCCGTCGGTACAGCGTCGTGGTCGACATACCGAGGTCTCGCGCGACCTGCGCGGCCGGTTTCTCGGCCGCAATGAGCTGGGCGGCGTTCGCGATCTGGCTGTCCGTGAACTTCCGCCGGCGGCCGCCGAGGTCGCGGCCGGCGGCGCGGCGATTGGCCACGGAGTCGACAACGCGCTCGCTCTTGATCTCGCGTTCAGCCTGCGCGAGCGCGGCCATCATGGTGAACACCATCGCCCCCATGGTGGTGGACGTGTCGACGTCGCCGCCGCCGAGATTGAGCACCCGGAGACCGACGTCGGCAGCCTGGAACTCGCCAGCGAGCACGAGCATGTTGGACGTCGACCGGCCGAGGCGATCGAGCGTCGTCACCACGAGCGTGTCGCCCGCGTGCAGCGCCGCACGCGCGACGTCGAACTGCGGCCTCGAGGCGCGGGCGCCGGACACCCCGTGATCGACGTACAGGTCATCCCGACGCACGCCGGCCGTGAGCAGGTCAACGACCTGCCGGTCCGTGCTCTGCTGCCGAGTCGAGACCCGCGCGTACCCGATGAGCTTCCCCACGACGTCCTACCTGTCCCGCAACCGACAATGAACACGCCCAGCTAAGCACCACTTGCGGGCCATGGTTGCGGGACACTCGCGGCCGCGGTGTTCGGCGGCGGGCTCCGATCGCTCGCGGGACGTCCCACAACCCAAGGGATGCGGGACAAGAAGAGGTGAACGCGACACCCTTCTCCGGTGGCGAGCTCAGCCTTCACAGCAGGCGAGTGCGGCGACCAACGCGCGATGGCTCCGGGGACGCATCCCCGGAGCCATCGCCGCGTACATGTGGAGGTCGTGCGATCAGGGCTCAGTGCACCGGATAGAACCGGCGCGCCGTACTCTGGATCTCCCCTGGTGCCATTCGGATTCCGGGGAGAACGACCGAGCGACCGTATTGGTCAGTCACTCTAACGGTCATCGGGCCGTCCGGGATAGGTGAAGGTGTCACCCAGTACCCGTAGTCAGTGCGGCTCAGGCCCAGCCACTGTCCATCGGCTTGGACTTCAACATGGTCGATGGGGTTGCCGGCGTTCAGAATCTGCAGACCGGCCCACCATCGGGATGAGCCCTCCTTGACCCGGACGGCGACATCGGGCACGTCCGGATCCCGGACGGTGGTGTAGCTGATCGGGATGACGCCGGCATCGAAGTCGCCGACGGCACGGAACGCTTCCTCGCTCAAGTCGAGATGTCCGATCTCGCACTCGTGGCATTGGTCGACGATTTGGACGCGGACGGTGCCCTTGGGGCCCGTGACGAGGAGGTACGAACCGCACGCGGCGGCTCCGCTGTACTCGGGGCTGCTGACCGCAACGTACATGCGGTCGGCGGGGACAGCCGGCATGGAGCAGTTGCCATTCGCGATCGTGTTGCCGGTACCGAGCGAGTAGTGCGTGGCACGGCCGTGCGTCGCCGACTGGGACGGCGGCGTGGGCTGGGACGGCGGCGTGGGCTGGGACGGCGGCGTGGGCTGGGACGGCGGCGTTCCGGCCGCTGTGGCACTGATTTGAGGCGAAGAGGGAGCGGGTCCACCCGCCAACTGCACGCCGACGCTAACGGTCTGTCCGGCGGCGAGCTCGCTTGCCCAGTCCGTGCCGGTGCAGGTCACGGTGTTGGAGGCGACGCTACAGCGCATGCCCCAACTGTTGACGACGCCGGTGGTTTCCGGGCTGGCCCATGAGACGGTCCATCCCGTGACAGCGTCTGTCGCGGTGACGTCGAGGTTCGCCACGTAGCCGGATGCCCAGGACCCGCCCGGCTGCCACTTCGCTGAAATCGCGCCTGGCTTCGCCGGACCTGGCTGCGATTCGGATCCGCCAGATCCCGGACCCGCTGCGGTGGCGGCTGAGGCAGGCGCGGCGAATGCGCCAAACGTGGCACCGACTGCCATCGCAAAGAGAAGGAACATCCTGATTACTAAGGGTACACTAACTTGTCGAACAGTCATGTAAGGATCGTAGGACAATCATCCGGCTGTCCTAAAAACCACTTCCACAGAAGCTTTTCACACGCACCCCTAAAGCCCGAAACATCACCCAGTAGGTCTTTCTTTGAGGGGCGCGGTGCGCCGTCAGCGTGACCCCCTCAGGAGCCGAATATATTGTATTGCCCGAGGGGCGGAATGCGGCCCGAAGCGTGAGAGGCGATGCGGTCAAGACAATCTTCTCCGATCGGCATGACCCTGCACGCATCGGAACTACCTAACCGCGTGGATGGCTGAAATGCATGACCTACCAAGGCTTGCGGGACTCGCGGCAGTGGTGAATCAGTTCGTGGCACCTCGACGGATGAGTCGAGCCGCCGATCTCCTTTCGTAAAGCGTGGGACCCTTGCCCCATGGATCTCGAGGTCGGCCCCGCGCTGACCATCCTCGCGGCCGAGCTGCGGTGGCGGTTCTCGCGGTCGTCGGGGCCCGGCGGGCAGCACGTCAACACGTCCGCCAGCCGGGTGCAGCTCACGTGGAGCCCGGTCGAGTCGCTGGTGCTGACCGATCAGCAGCGGGCGCGGATCCTCGAACGGCTCGGCCGGCGCCTGGTCGGCGGCGCGATCACGGTGACCGTCTCCGAGCAGCGGTCGCAGCTGCGGAACCGGGTGGCCGCGCTCGACGCGCTCCGCGAGATCGTGGCGGATGCGCTCGCGCCGGACGCCGCCCCGCGACGCCCGACGCGTCCCACCAAGGGATCGCAGAAGAGACGCCTCGCGGCGAAGACGCAGCGCTCCGCGATGAAGCAGCAGCGCAAGCGTCCGACCGGCGACTGATCCCGCGGACGAGCAGGCGTCAGCGGATCAGGCGGACGCCCCCACGGACGCGTCCGTCCGGTCCCACCCCAGCGCCTCCCCGATCTGCTTGATCGCCGCGAGCGAGCGCAGGTTGAAGTCCACGCCGAGCTGGTTCGGGATCGTGACGAGGAGGGTGTCGGCCGCGGCGATCGCCTGGTCGGCGCCGAGCTCCTCGATGAGGCGCTCCGGGCTGCCGATGTAGGACCGGCCGAAGCGCCACTTCTCGCCGCCGACCTGGCCGACCTGGTCCTGGCCCTCGATCTGCGAGCGGACGCCGAAGTACATCTCCGACTCGTCGTCGACGATCGGGATGATGCTGCGGCTGACGCTCACGCGCGGCTCCCACGCGTGCCCGGCGGCGGCCCAGCCGTCGCGGAACAGCTGGATCTGCTCGGCCTGGAGCACGTCGAGCGGCACGCCGGTGTCCTCCGAGAGGAGCGTCGACGACATGAGGTTCATGCCCTGCTCGGCCGCCCACTGGCCGGTCGCGCGCGTGCCGGCGCCCCACCAGATCCGCTCGCGGAGGCCCGGCGACTGCGGGGTGATCGCGACGCCGCCCGCGATGATGCCGCGCTGCGGGGCCGCGGTCGCGAGCTCCTCGCCTTCGAGCGCGCGGAGGAAGAGGCCCGTGTGGCGGCGGGCCATGTCGGCGTCGGTCTCGCCGTCGCGGGGCACGTAGCCGAACGACTCGTAGCCGGCCTCGACCTGCTCGGGCGATCCGCGGCTGATGCCGAGCTGCACCCGGCGGTTGGAGATGAGGTCGGTCATGGCCGCCTCCTCCGCCATGTAGAGGGGGTTCTCGTAGCGCATGTCGACGACGCCGGTGCCGATCTCGATCCGGCTGGTGCGGCTCGCGATGGCGGCCAGCAGCGGGAACGGCGACGCCTGCTGCGGCGCGAAGTGGTGCACGCGGAAGTACGCGCCGTCGATGCCGATCTCCTCGGCCGCGACCGCGAGGTCGATCGACTGGAGCAGGGAGTCCTGGGCGGTGCGCACGCGGGATCCGCGCACGTCCTGCCAGTGGTTGAAGGACAGGAAGCCGATCTTGGTGGCCATGGGGCGCTCCTCGGTGCTCGACGGCGGCGGCATCCGGGTGGATGCGTCTGCATGGAAGTGAACCACGGCCGCGCGCCTCCCTATTCCCGCGGGTCGTGGCGCTCCACCTCATCCGCCCGCTCGATCAGCTCGCGTTCGACGAACTCCCCACGACGCGCTCGTTCGAGCGCCTCCAGCAGCCTCTTCGCGCCAGCGGGGTTCCGGAGCAGGTAGGAGGTCTCGTCATCCTCGGACATGGGCGCCTTTCGTCGGGGGTGACGCGACGGTACCTGGCGCCCCCGACTTCCCCGGCCTACGCTCCGACCATGCATTGGCTCTTCACGACGCCGTTCGCCGCGGTGTACCCCCTCTACGTGAAGAAGGTCGAGCGCAAGGGCCGCACTCAGGCCGAGGTCTACCAGGTGATCACCTGGCTCACCGGCTTCGACGCCGCGGAGCTCCAGCACCACCTCGACGCGGAGACCAGGTTCCAGGACTTCTTCGCCGCGGCCCGCCTGAACCCGCTCGCCGACGAGGTGCGCGGCGTGATCTGCGGCGTCCGCATCGAGGAGATCGACGACCCGCTCATGAAGCGGATCCGCATCCTCGACCGGCTCGTCGACGAGGTCGCTCGCGGTCGGCCGATGCAGAAGGTGCTGCGCGGCGGTTAGTCCGGCCGCACCGCGTCCGCGAGCACCGTCGCCGGCAGCACCGCGCTCGCGTGCAGCACCTCGATGCCGAGCAGGCGCCCGTCGGCGTCGAAGTCGAGCGCGACCTCGCCGCGGTCGCCCGGCGTGGTGATCGAGTGGATCGTCGTGGCGGCCTCGCCGTCGCCGGGCGGCCCTGCGAGCTCGACGTACGCGGCGTCGGCGGCCGGGTCGTAGGTGACCCGCATCACGCGCCCGCCCCCATCACCCGGCGGAACGCATCCAGCGTCTCGCGCAGCACGACGGCGAGGTCGGTCGTGCCGCCGCCGTCGGAGAGCCAGCGGCCGATCGAGACGCCGAAGACGGTCGCGGTGGCGTGGGCGACGAGCGCGGCGGTGAGCGGATCCGACCCGCGCTCCACGAACCCCGCGCGCACGGCCTCCTGCATCGCCTGGAGCTTGCGCATCTCGCGCTCCTGCAGCCCGGGGTCGGCGCCGATGATGCGCTTGCGCGCGAGCAGCGTCGCGCGCCCCTCCGCGAACTGCGAGGCGACGACCTCGGGGAAGCCGTCCTCGACGACCTGGAGTGGGGAGCGGTCGGCGGGCGCCTCGCGGATGATGCGCGTCACGAGCGCCGGCAGCTCGTCCTCCTCGGCGAAGAGCACCTCGCGCTTGTCGGCGAAGTGGCGGAAGAAGGTGCGGGTGGTGAGGCCGGCGCGGGCGGTGATCTCGGGCACGGTCGTCTCCGCGAAGCCCTGCTCGCGGAACAGCTCGAGGGCGGCGGCGGCCAGGCGCTCGCGCGTGTCCGGCTGCCATCTGCTCATGCGTCGATCCTAGTGATGACACGACGTGCCATGGCTGTCCCGTGCTCGAAGGCTTGTCTCGCGGGTGACCTGATCCGCCGCCCGTCAGGAGCCGCGACCACCGCCGTGGCCCGGTCGCACCGAGGAGCGGCCGAGAGGATCGGCGGTCCGCGCGGTGGCCGGCCGTGCCTGCGGGATCCGCGGAGCCCCCTCGCCCGTGGGGCGTCCCGCACCCGCCGGCGCGACCGTGACGATGGTGCGCAGGGCGTCGCGCAGTGGGGCGAGGTGGCCCTCGCGAGCCTCCGCGGAAATGGTCACATTCTGCGCCGAGGTGAGCTGGGACCAGTCGATGCGCCGGCCCGCGTCGCGCGCCACCAGCTCGAAGTAGTGGCGCTGGGTCCGCCCGTTGCCCTCGCGGAAGGGATGTGCCTCGTTGATCTCGGAGAACCTCCGGGCGAGCAGGTCGACGAAGCGCTCGTGATCCATGCCCGGGCGCAGCATGCCGTCCTCGTGCATGCGCTGGGCGGCGCGATTCACGGCGAAGGCGGCGTACTCCGGCGACAGGAACGGCTCGGGGGGGGATGCCCTTGGAGATGTTGACCGTCCGGATCTCGCCCGCCCAGGGATAGACGTCCTGGAAGAGGCGGAGGTGGATGGCCTGGAGGTGATCGATGCCGTACGAGCCGGTGATGGGGCGGACGCGTGCCTCGATCAACTGCGCTTCCACGTGGTCGTCCTCGAATGCCCGGAGCTCGGCCTGCGTCTGCAGCGGCTCGGCCGAGAGGGTGCGGAGCAGTCCGGTGCTCGGATCGAGGTATCCCGCCCAGCGACCCTCGGGGCTGGTCGCTGTCTCCCAGGGGCGGTGGTTCGTCGGCATGCGGATCAGCGGGGCGCCGAGGTCGGGTGCAGCCGGCGCGCTCCGGCCACCAGCTCGTCCGCGGTGATGCGGCCGTCGACCCATTGCTCCTGCAGCTCGCGCATGGCATCCGTCGAGCTGCCGCCCTCCAGGGCGGTCGACGCGCGCGTCTCGTCGACGACCTGTCGGCGCCAGCTCCGCTCCGCCTCGCTGAGCGGGGCGGTCGGTTCCGAGGGCGTGGTCGTCATGGCGCTTCCTTCCGGACGGGATCACGAATCTATCGAGCGGCGCCCGCCGGTGGGACGGCATCTCCGGACACCCTGCATCGAATCGATGACACGACATGTCATCACGGTGTATGGTGATGACACGCGATGTCATCGGACAGCGCGATCCGAGATCGGAGACCCACCGTGCCCACCGAATCCGCCGCCTGGCTCGCCTCGTTCGCCGCCGACCTCACCGTCGGCCCCGCGCCGCGCACCGCTCCTCGCGCGGGCGAGGTCGCGATCCGCGTGCGCGCCGTCGCGATCAACCCGCTCGACACCATGAAGCAGCACATGGGCGACCTCATGTACCGCTGGCTCCCGCACCCCGCGGTGCTCGGCGAGGATGTCGCGGGCGAGGTCGAGGAGGTCGGCCCCGGCGTCACGCGCTTCGCGGTCGGCGACCGGGTGGTCGCGTACGCGGTCGGCATGGAGAAGGGGCGGCGGCACGCGGCCGAGGGCGGGTTCCAGACGCGCGTCATCGTGCGCACCGACCTCGCCGCGCCGATCCCCGCGGCCATGCGCTTCGAGGACGCCGCCGTCCTCCCGCTCGGCATCTCCACCGCCGCATCTGGACTGTTCGGCGCCGGCCAGCTCGGCCTGCGCACGCCCGACGCCGCCACGCCACCGACGGGGGAGACCGTCGTGGTCTGGGGCGGATCCACGAGCGTCGGCCTGAACGCGATCCAGCTCGCGGTCGCCGCCGGGTACGACGTGGTCACGACCGCGTCGCCGCGTAACCACGAGCTCGTGACCGGCCTCGGCGCGAGCCGCGCCTTCGACTACCGCAGCCCGACGGCGGTGCGGGACATCGTGGCGCACATCGCGGCGAGCGGTCGGCGGGTGGCGGGCGTGCTCGCGATCGGCACCGGATCCGGCGACCCGGCCGTCCGGATCGCCGCCGCCACGGGCGCGACGCGCGTCATCATGGCGAGCCCGCCGGTGTCGTTCGACACCCTGCCGCGCGGAGGTCGCATCGGGCTCCCGCTCGTGCGCCTCGGGATCCGCATGGGCACGGCCACCCCGGCCCTGATGGTCCGCGCGCGCCTCCATGGCATCCGCGCGAGCTTCATCTGGGGCAGCGCGCTCATGCACGACGGCGTCGGCGCGATGCTCTGGGAGCAGTTCCTGCCCGAAGCGCTCGCCGAGGGCCGCTACGTCGCGGCGCCCCCCGCCGAGGTGGTCGGCACGGGGCTCGAGGCGATCCAGCCGGCGATGGACCGCCTGCGCGAGGGCGTCTCGGCGCGGAAGCTCGTGGTCGCGCTCTAGCGACCGCGATCCGTCGGGCGTCCGGGATCGCGGCGGCGCATGCGCGTTGCACCCGGGGTGCGGGGTGCGTCTCGGGCGGGGGTGGAGAAGGCGAGCTTGAGTCGCTCGGCGACGGACGGGTCCACTCCGGCACGGCGCGCGTAGGCGTCGTCGCGTTGGATCAGTGCTGCCGCTGCCAACGCTCGTCGGCGCTCGGTGGTGGTGATGCCCTCGCCCACCCTGTCCCGTCGTGTGACTAGCGCTCCGAGGGGGGCGATGTCGATGAGGTGGCGCGTACTGTCGTCGCCCGCGATCTCGAGTGCGGCGGCCTTCGAGAGGATCGCACCCTGCAGCGTCGGGCGGCGGATCGTCCCGACACGTCCCTCGACTCGGAATCGGACGTCGGCCGACCGATCGAGCGCGCCCTGCGTCCCGGGTGCGGCGACCGTGGTCCCACCACCGGCGCCGCGACGGCTGTCGGCGCGCTCGCCGAGGAACCGCGGGATCAGCACATCGATGCGCGCCTCCCCACGGGTCCATCGATGCTGGTGTCCTTCGAAGCTCGTGCCGTCCGGCTCGAAGCCCATGTCGCGCGGCGCCGAGGTGAAGGTCATGAGCATCCGCGGATGCGCGCGGATGTCGAGGGCGGTGTCCGCGTCCACCGTCGGGCGGTTGGCCGGGGCGCCACGTTCCCAGCACAGCGCCTGGATCATCTGGCCGCCGACGAGCGCCCACCCGGTTGGGATCTGCTCATGGACCTCGAAGAGCGCATGCCATGCCTCTGCCTGGGGGCGCCGGAGAGGGGGTGCCTCGACGATCATGCGACCTCCCCGAGGAGATGCGCGGCCGCCGCGCGTTCGCGCGGCCCCCGGTGCTGGGCCAGATCAGCGATCAGCTCTCCGAGCGGCAGTGGCTGCTGGACGGGACGCTCCTGCACGTGCAGGAGGACGTTCGGACGATCGCCCGAGACGAGCAGGTACTCGTGGATGATCGGGTCGAGATCGTCGACGTGCATGTGCGCCTCGAGCTCCCGCGCGTCCGACATGCCCGTTCGGGGGTCGCTGATCCCCCCGGCCACGAGTCGAGGATCCGCACGCAGGTCCTCCAGGTCCTCGTCCGCCACGAGGAAGGACCGGGCCGCGGGCCGAGCGCTGCGCATCCAGGCTGCCAGCACCTCCGCTGCGTTCGGGGCATCCCGGAGCCTCGTGAGACGCCCGATCACGCGGCTCGCCTCGCTGGCGGACAGTCCGGCGCGCCATGCGTCGTCCCCGGAGAGGCGCGCGAGCAGCGCGCGCACCGAGCGCGACGACAGCGGCCGCCCGACCTCATCGTGGCGAGCCTCGGCGGCGTCGATGACCCACCTGCCCGCGATCTTGCGCGCAGGCAGCACGCCGGCCGCGGCCGCCGCCTGGACCCTCCGAGCGGAGATGCTCTGCTCCTTCGCGTATTCGGCCGCGCTGATCTCCGCCATGTCTCCCCCCTATGTGACCAGAATCATACGGTGAGGCGAATGATTCTGGTAGGCCCCGGGTCCGGCGAAGCTCGTGGTCGTCCTGGGCGACCGGGCGTGACCTCCTCGGCTAGCGTGGGGAGCACCGACCCCCGAGGAGCACCCGCATGAGCCGCATCACCGTCGACCAACTCGTCGCCTTGGACTCGCCCGTCCTCATCGACGTGCGCGAGCCCGACGAGTACGCCGCGGGCCACGCGCCCGGCGCCGTCAACCTGCCCCTGTCGCAGCTCGACTCGCGCGTCGACGAGGTGCCGACCGACGCGCCCGTGCACGTGATCTGCCAGTCCGGCGGGCGCAGCGCGCGGGCGACCGAGGCGCTCGTCGGCCGCGGCATCGACGCGGTCGACGTCGAGGGCGGTACGAGCGCGTGGATCTCGGCGGGCCACCCCGTCGACCGTGACTGAGCGAGCCGCGTCGTCGTCGGCGCTCCGTAGCATCGGGGCATGCCCGCCGCCGCGCACGAGCTCCTGACCGTCCCCGACCGGGCCGCATGGCGCGCCTGGCTCGATCGGCACGAGGAGGCGTCCGACGGCGTGTGGCTGGTGCTCGCGAAGAAGGGCACGACGGATCCGACCTCGCCCACCTACGCCGAGGCGCTCGACGAGGCGCTGTGCAGCGGGTGGATCGACGGGCAGACCGCGAGCATCGACGAGCGGATCTTCCGGCGTCGCATCACGCCCCGGCGGAAGGCGTCGCTGTGGTCGGAGCGGAACATCGGGCTCGTCGCGACGCTCACCGCGGAGGGTCGGATGCGTCCGGCCGGGATCCGCGATGTCGAGCGCGCGCAGGCCGACGGTCGATGGGAGCGCGCCTACGCGGGCCAGGCGTCGGCGTCCGAGCCGGAGGACCTGCGGGCCGCGCTCGCCGCGCTCGCCGCGTCGCCCGCCGCCGCCGCGACCTTCGCGACGCTGTCGAAGGTCAACCGCTACGCCGTGATCCACCGGGTGACGACGGCCCCGAACGCGACCGTCCGCGGGAACCGGCTCGCGAAGTTCGTCGCGATGCTCGAGCGCGGGGAGTCGCCGCACCCGCAGTGAGCGCGGCGGCGGATCAGCGACGGCGTCAGTGCCCGAGCTCGATGAGCAGCACGCCGCCGATGATGAGGGCGATGCCGGCGAGCATCGTGCGCGTCAGCGGATCCCGGAAGATCACGCGGCCGAGGATCGCCGTGAGGGCCACGCCGGTCGCGGCCCAGATGCCGTAGGCGACGCCGATCGGCAGGCCGAGCGAGAGCGCGCCGGCGAGCATCGAGAACGCGGTGACGTAGCCGACCACGACGACCGCGTACCAGCGCTTCCGGCCGTCGGTCGCGAGCTTGAGGGAGATGGTCGCGGCGACCTCGGTGGCGATGGCGATCGCCAGCAGGACCCAGGCCATCAGCGGGCCTCGCCGGTCGGGGTGACGGGGGTGGGCGTTGCGTCGGCGGGCGCGACGGCGGCGCGGGCCGCGTGCGCGCGCTGCGAGCCGAGCTCGACCAGCAGGACGCCCCCGACGATGAGCACGAGGCCGAGGATCATCAGGCCGGTGAGGGGCTGCCCGAACAGGACCGTCGCGCCGACCGCGGTGAGCGCGACGCCCGACGCGCCCCAGATCCCGTAGGCGACGCCGACGGCCATGCCTGCCTTCAGCACGCGGGTGAGGAACCCGAACGCGGCGAGGTAGCCCGCGACGACGAGCGCGTACCAGCCGGGCACGTCGACGGCGGCCTGGAGGGCGAGGGCGGCGGTCACCTCGGAGGCGATGGCGGCGCCGAGGAGGAGCCACCTCATGCGGCGGCCCTCCGAGCGGCCCGGCGCGAGGGGATGCGGGAGGTCATGAGGCGACCGTACCGCGGGATTCGGCCGAGTGGCCCAATCGCATCCCGCGCGCAGGTCCCTTCGAGCCGATGCGCAGGAGCGCGACCGCCCTCAGGCGCCGGGGAGCGTGAGCGTGAGGATCCCGTCGTGCACCTCGACCGTCGTGCCGCGGTGGTCGCGCACGCGGGGGAGGCCGGCGGTGGTCTCGCTCTCGTGGTCGCCCACGACGACGACGCGCATGCCCGCGGCGAGGCCCGCCTGGATCCCGGCCTCGGCGTCCTCGTAGACGATCGCGTCCGCGGGATCCACGCCTAGGCGCGACGCGGCGAGCAGGTAGCCGTCCGGGTGCGGCTTCCCGTTCGCCACGTCCTCGGCGGTGACGAGCAGGTCGGGCACGCGGACGCCGGCGCCGGTGAGGCGGGCGCGCGCGAGCTCGCGGCCGGCGCTCGTGACGAGGGCGTGGGATCCGGCGGGCAGCGCGGCCACGAGGTCGCGGGCGCCGGGGATCTCGACCGTCGCGGGGCTGCCGTCGAGCTCCAACCGGTCGAGCTCGGCGAGGAGGGCGGGCACGTCGCTGCCCTCCGGCGCGAACCGGGCGATGCTGTCGACGGCGCGCACGCCGTGGATCCGCCGCAGGAGGTCGGCCGGATCGTGGCCGAAGCGGTGGGCGAGCATCGTCCAGATCTCCTCGACGAGCGCGGTCGAGTCGACGAGCGTCCCGTCCATGTCGAGGAGGAGCGCGCGGGCGGTGAGCGTGACGGGGGAGGACATGGGTCCAGTCTCCCGGACGGCGCGCGTGGCGGGCCGGTGTGGAGAGGGGCCCCTCATGCCCGCGGGCACGGGCGATCGTGGTCCCATGCCCCTTCCGATCCGGATCCTCTTCTCCTTCGCACGCGGGCAGGGCCACCTGAACCCCCTGCTGCCGTTCGCCCGCGCCGCACGCGCGCGGGGTCACGAGACGGCCCTCGCCGGGCCGCGCGAGATCGTGGCGGGGCGGGCGGACTTCGCGCCCCTCTTCCCGAGCGACACCGGGGCGGCGCGCACCGCAGGGGGCACCGGTCGCCTCGTCGTCGCGGATCCCGGGAGGCCCTACGCGCAGGTGGAGGAGGTGTTCCTGGGCCGGACGGCGCGGACGGTCGCGCGGAGCGTCGGCGATGCCATCGCCCGCTGGAGCCCGGCCCTCGTCGTCTGCGACGAGTTCGACTTCGGCGCGATGGTGGCCGCGGAGCGCGCCGGGGTGCCGGTCGTCGTGGTGGAGGTGACCGCCTCGGCGTACGCGGGCTGGCGGCCGTCGGTGGCGCACGCGCTGGACGCGCTGCGGGCGGAGGCGGGCCTGGCGCCGGATCCCGAGCTCGCCATGCTCGCGGGCGACCTCCTCGTCGTGCCGTTCCCGGAGTCCGTGGCCGGTGCCGGACCGGGCGCGGCCTCCGCCGCGGAGCCGACGCGGCGGGCCGTGCTGCGGGTGCGGCCGGAGGCGCCCGAGGCCGCCGACGACCACCCGGCCGTGCGCTGGCTCGCCGGCAGCGACGAGCCCTGGCGCGCGTACGCGACCCTCGGCACGCAGTTCAACACGCGCTCGGGGGACCTCCTCCATCGCATCCTCGACGGCCTCGCGACCACGGACGCGCGCGTGCTGGCGACAATCGGGCCGTGCGTGAATCCCGCCGCCTTCCCGGGGGCGACCCCGCGCCGCCGCCTCGAGGACTACGTGCCCCAGGGCGCGGTGCTGGAGCGCGTGGACGTCGTGATCACGCACGGCGGATCCGGGACGGTCGCCGGTGCGCTCGCGGCCGGCGTCCCGCTCGTCGTGCTGCCCATGGGCGCCGACCAGCGGCTGAACGGCGAGCGGATCGCGCAGCTCGGGGTCGGCCGCATGCTGGACGCGGCGACGGCGACGCCCGAGGAGATCGCCGCCGCGGCCAGCGAGGTCCGGGGTGAGCCGCGCTTCGCGGACGCGGCCGGCCGGATCCGCGGCCAGATCGCGGCCCTGCCCCCCGGCGGCCGACGCGCTCCCGGCCTTCGAGGCCCTCGCGGGTCGCTGACGCGGGCCGCGTGCGCCGGACCTCCACGCGTCGGGCACGATGGGGGAGCGGCCGGCGCCGGGCGCGGTGGCGTGAGGGGACGAGATGCCCGACGACGCGCAGATGCGGCGAGGACGATCGCATGGCTGACGCGGTCGAGACGGCGCTCCTCGTGCTGTCGGTCGTGGGACTCGTCGGCGTGATGGTCTGCTTCGTCTGGATGACGGCCCACGGGATGGTGGACAACCGTCGGCCGACGCGGCCCATGCTCGTGACCGGCTTCGCGTGCGCCTTCGTGGGCTGGGGCGCGATGCTCATCCGCCTCTTCCTCTTCTGAGGCCGCCTGCCGCTGTCCAGCCCCCGCCCGCACCGCTTACGGCCTCCCGCCGGGCCCGGTCGTCCGCGGCACGCGCCCGTAGCCTGGACGCATGGCGGGATCCACCGGGCACGGGCGCGCATCGCACCATGTCGTCATCGGCGCGGGGCTCGCGGGGGCGGCCACCGCGTGGCAGCTCGCGAGCCGCGGGCACGAGGTCACGGTGCTGGAGCGCGACCGGCCGGCGAGCATGCTCGGCAGCTCGCACGGGTCCGCGCGCATCCTCCGCTACGCCTACGACGACCCCTTCTACGTGCGCCTGGTGCGCGACGCCCGCGTGCTCTGGGACCGGCTCGAGCGCACCACGGGCGCGCGGCTCGTGACCCCGACCGGATCCGTCGACTCCGGCCTCGTGCGCCGCCCCGCCGAGCTCGCGCGCGTGCTGGAGCGCGTCGGCATCGAGCACGAGCTGATGTCGGCGCGCGAGGCCGAGGACCGCTGGTCGGAGATGGCGTTCGACTCCGACGTGCTCTTCCACCCGGCTGCCGGCGTCGTCGACGCCGAGGCCGCGGTGCGCGCGATGCTCGACCTCGCGGTCGCGCACGGCGCCGTCGTGCACGAGGGCTGGGAGGTGGCGTCCGTCGAGCGGGTCGGCGCGGGCTTCGCCGTGACGTCCGACGACGGCCGTCGCATCGAGGGCGACAGCGTGGTCGTGTGCGCCGGTGCCTGGCTGCCCGAGCTGCTCGGCGCCGCGCTGCCGCTGCCGCACGCCGCGCTCGACCGGATCCCGCCGCTGCGCGTGCGGCAGGAGCAGGTGTTCCACTTCGCGTACGTGGATGGGCCGCCCGCCCGGTCCGTGCCGACCTCCATCCACATGGACGAGCGCATGCAGGTCTACGCGCTGCCCGGCGGCCGCGACGTGGAGGGACGCGGCCACAAGGTCGCCGAGTTCGACGGCGGCCGCGTGATCCCGTCGGCCGCGCACCAGGACGGCGTCGTGGATCCGGCCAACCGCGCCCGCGTCGTCGACTGGGTGCGCCGCAACCTGCCGGGCGTCGAGCCGGTGCCGTACGCGGAGGCGACGTGCCTCTTCACGAGCACGCCCACCGAGGACTTCGTGATCGACCGGGTGGACGGGATCACGATCGTGTCGCCGTGCTCCGGCCACGGCGCCAAGTTCGCGCCGCTCATCGGCAGCCTCGCGGCGGATGCGGCGACCGGCGAGCGCGTCGAGCCGCGGTTCGCGCTCGCGCCCTGACGCACCGCTCGATCAGACCTTCTGCGGTCGCCCGCGGCCGCCGGTGCGCACGCGCGTGCGGCCCGGATCCCGCGGTGCCGTGACCTCGGCCGCCCGCTCCCGCTCCGCCGCCAGCCGCGCCAGCTCGTCGCGCAGCTCGCCGACCCGGTCGTCGCGCCCCTCCTCCGGGAACGCGCCCGGCAGCAGCTGCGGGGCGAGCCGCGCGCGCACGATCTGCTCGAGGGCCGCGTCGCGCGCGATGACCAGCACCTCGCGCAGCGCCTCCGGGTCGCGTGAGAGGGCGCCGAGCCGCTCGACGATCTCCTCCGCGATCTCGGCGCGCAGCCGGAGCCCCGGCACGTCGCCCTCGCGGTAGTCGTCGGGCCGGCGTCCCTTGCCGTCGCGCAGCGCCGCGCGGTCGCGGGCCATGCGCAGCCGCTCGGCCTCGCCGCGCTTCTCGCCGATGAGCTCGGCCAGCTCGCCGCGGAGCGCCTCGATGAGCGACTCCTCGTCGAACGGGCGACGCTCCCGCAGCGTGCGCAGGATGATGAGGTTGACCATCTGGATCCGGAGCGCGACGCCCACGAGCAGCAGCGACTCCTCGACGAGCACCTCCTTCTGCGCCGGATCCGCGGCGACGCGGGCGGCCACGGACGGAGGAGGGGCGCCCGGCTTGGAGGGCTTCGCGGGGCGGATGCGGGGCCGGGGCATGATGTCCTCCCGGTCCGCTCGCTCCACCGGCGAGGTGCTCCCAGGTTACGCGGAACGGCCGACAGCGGGGCGGTTCGCGCCCCCGCCCCCGTGCCGATCCGGGGCGTCACCAGTGGTCGCCGCCGAGCCGGTCTCAGCCCATCGTGCGCCGCAGGAACGCGAGCGTGCCGAGCTCGTCGTCGATGCCGCCGCCGTCGTGGCCGTTGTACTCCCACTCGACGATCTCCTTCTCGCCCGCGTAGGCGTCGAACGCGCCGTAGACCGTGGAGGGCGGGCAGGTCGCGTCCATGAGACCCACCGAGAAGCGGGCGGGCGCGGTCGAGCGACGCGAGAACGCGACGCCGTCGAAGTACCGCAGCACGGCGTGCACGTCCTCGCCGCGGCCCCGGTGCGTCTTCAGGTAGTCGACGACCTCGTGGTACGGGTACGCGTCGGTGATGTGGGTGGCTCGCTCGATGTCGCAGAGGAACGGCACGTACGCGGAGACCGCGGCGACGTCGTCGCGGAGGCCGGCGACGGCGAGGGCCATGCCGCCGCCCTGGCTGCCGCCCTGCACGGCGATGCGCGCCGGATCCACGACGTCGAGCGACCGCGCCACGTCGACCGCGCGCACCGCGTCGGTGAAGAGGCGGCGGTAGTAGTACGTCTCGCGCGAGGCGATGCCGCGGGTCATGAAGCCGGGGATCGCGGGTCCGGCCTCGCCGTGGTCGGCGGTGTCGCCGGCGCTCCAGTACGAGCCCTGGCCGCGGGTGTCCATCTGCAGGTGCGCGAAGCCGGCGGCCGCGTAGATCAGGGTCTCCTCGGCGCGTCCACGGCCGCCGCCGTAGCCGACGTACGAGACGACCGTGGGCAGCGGACCGGTCGCGCCACGCGGGGTGCGGAGCCAGGCGCGCACGTCGGTGCCGCCGGATCCCGCGAAGGTCACGTCCTGCACGTCGACGAGCGCGAGGTCGGTCTCGACCGGCGCGAGGCGCACGTCGAGATCGTGGCTCCCGGCCTCGGCGAGGGTGTCGGCCCAGAACGCGTCGAAGTCCTCGGGGTCGACGTGGCTGCTGACGTGCGCGCGGGCGGCGTCGACGGGTTCGATGAGCATGGATCCTCCGGGGGACGGGTGCGGGACCGGCGGCCGCGCCCGTGCTCGGGCGGCGCCGCCTCGCCCATCATGGCCGGAGCGCGGCCGCCCTGCACGACGGCCGGGCCTAGGGGCGGGAGAGCTCTCCGCCGTCGACGAGGAGGTTCGACCCGGTGATCCACTGCGCGCGGTCCGACGCGAGGAAGGCCACCGCCTCCGCGATGTCCCGCGGGTCGCCGGGGCGCCCCAGCGGGGTGTCCGCGGTGGTGGCCTCGAGCGGGACCCCCATGGCGTCGGCCAGGTCCTGCCGGATCGCGTCGGCACCGGGGGTGAGGACGTTGCCCGGGGTGATGGTGGCGACGCGGATCCCCGCGGGCGCGAGCTCCGAGGCCAACGCCCTCCCGTACGCGTCGAGGGCGGCTTTCGCGCCGCCGTAGTGGGCGAGGGGCGGCGCCGCGTCGCGCGCCGCCGTCGACGAGATGTTGATGATCGCGCTGCCCGCCCCGGCCTCGTGGAGCGCGGGTAGCAGGGCGTCGACTACCCGCACCGCGGAGAGGTAGTTGAGGGCGAGCGCGTCGACCCACTCCTCGTCGGGGATCGTCCCGATGCCGCCGACGTGGAAGCGCGCGGCGCCCGCGTTGTTGACGACGATGTCGACGCCGCCCAGCGCGGCGAGCGCGGCCGAGGCGAGGGTCCGCGCGCCGTCGACGGTGCTGATGTCGCCGGCGATGAACGTGGCTCCCTCGGGTGTCTCGGCGGTGGCGCTGCGTGCGGCCGCGACGACGGTGGCTCCGCCGTCGAGCAGCCGCTGCACGATCGCCGCGCCGATGCCGCGCGTGCCGCCGGTGACGATGGCGCGCTTGCCGGCGAACTCGGGGGTCGGGGATGGGGTGATGTAGGACGTCATGCGGCCCACGCTAGCGGTTCTGGACTGAAAGTTCAGAAGTTGTGGACCGAAAGTCCAGAATCGCGTAGGATCGCCGCATGGCGCGACCCCGGAAGTTCGACGAGCAGGACGTGCTGGCGGCGGCGTGCCGGCGGTTCACGGAGACCGGGTACCACGGCACCTCGGTGGATGAGCTGTCTCGGGTGACGGGCCTCAGCAAGGGCAGCCTGTACGGGGCGTTCGGCGACAAGGAGGCCCTCTTCGAGAGGGTGTTCGACGAGTACTGCACCGAGGCGGGCGCCGGTGTCGTCGCGCTCACGGAGGGGCCGGAGGCTCAGGCGCTCGCCCGGCTGCACGCGTGGCTGCGCTCGCCGGAGGACGACGCCTCGAGGCGCGACTGCCTCCTGGCGAAGGGGACGGCCGAGCTCGCCTGGGCGAACGACGTCATCGCGGCCCGCTCCCTCTCCGCGTTCGACGGGCTGCTCGACAGCTGCCGCCAGCTCGTCGAGCAGGCGCAGCGCGCCGGTCTCGTGGATCCGTCCGCGGACGCCGAGGCGCTCGGCGGGCTGATCCTGGCGACGCATCGGGGTATCGAGGCGCTCGCGGAGGCGGGGGTCGATCCCGTCACCCGGAACCGCATCGCGGATGCCGCGATCGCGGGCATCGCCCTCCGTCCCGCAGGTGCGTGAGGCGACCGGGGGCGGTCAGCGGAAGAGCGGCGTCCCCTCGGCGGGATGGGCGAGCTCGGCGTCGAGGAAGGTCCAGATCCACGCGAGCGCGCGCGTGTTGTCGAGGCCGGGCACCTTCTGGGACAGTTGCGTCGCGATCCCGTCGCTGTAGGCCGCGAGCTTGAGCGCGACCTCGGGCGCGTCCACCGCCCGGAACGCGCCGCCCTCGACGCCGCGGCGGATGGTGCGGACGAGGCACGCCTCCCACACGCGGATGCGCTCCAGGCGGTCGGCGGTGAGGCCGGGCTGGCGGGCGACGGCGGTCCAGTAGTCCGACCAGAGCCGCCAGTGCGCCTCGGCCTCGTCGCCGCCGGTGAAGAGCGGCTCGACCAGCAGGCGGATGCCGTGCACGGGATCCGGATCCGCGTCCACCTCCTCGACGGTCGACGCGTAGAACCGGTCGGTCTCGAGCACGACGACCTCGTCGAGGATCTCCGCCACGCTCGCGAAGTGGTACGTCACGGTGCCCACCGAGACGCCGCCCTCGGCCGCGATGTCGCGGAGGCCGGTGGCGGTGAGGCCCTGGCGGAGGATCACCGCGCGCGCCGCCTCGACGATCATCGCGCGCCGCACCTCGGGCTTCTCGCGCTTGCCGCCGCGGCGGGCGGCGGTCGCGGTCGCGCCCGTCGCGGCGGCGGTCGTCCCCGCGCTCACGCGGACGTCCGCGGCACGAGGTCGTCGAACACGCGGTCGGCGACGAGCACCTCGGGTGCGTCGGGCCCGCCGTCGCGCGCCCACGCCCGCAGCGTGTTGACGATCCGGAACGCCTCCGCGTCGGCCGTCACGCGCGACGTCGTCTCGAGGCGCGCGCGCCAGCCGGGCTTCTCGAGGCCGATCGCCCAGCGCGACTCGGCGACGGCCGACGTCGGGTCGCCCTCGGTGATCCGGTACGTCTCGCGGCTCGACTCGGTGAAGACGAGGCCGTCGGGGTAGATCCGGGATCCGCCGTAGCCGGGGTCGACGTCGAGGGTCCACTCGCCGGTCGCGACGTCGTGGGAGAAGCTGCGCTCGGGCAGCCCGGAGTCGTCGGGGATCCGCTGGATCGCGATCGGCGTGGACTGCTCGGCCTCCTCGAAGCGCACGCCGTCGTCCTCCGTGCGCGTCCAGACGGGCAGGGTCACGGCGCTGCGGGAGGGCGCGACGACGAGGGTCGCCTCGCGGGCGTGCGGCCAGATCCACGGCCAGTACGCCGACGACACCGCGATCCGCAGCCGGTGCCCGGCCGGGAAGGCGTGCCCCGTGGAGACGAGCGCCACGCGCACGACCTCCTCCTCGCCCGGGACCATCGGGTCGATCCGCGCGCGGTCTATGCGCGTGTTGAGGTTGAGCGCACCGCGCGTCACGAGGGTGGACGACCCGTCGGGCGCGACGTCGCAGAGCCGCACCACGAGGTTCGCGTCGGGCAGGTCGCTCGTGACCGCGAGGTCGACGAGCACGTTGCCGAGCACGTCGAGCGGCTCGTCGAGCAGCAGGTCGAAGCAGACGGAGAGGCCGTCCTCGGCGCGCTGGTCCGGCGGCAGGTCGGTGGCGTTGCCGAACGGGAAGAAGCGGCCGGCGTCGAGGCCGGTGCGCTGGGGCGAGCGGACCACGACGGCGTCGCCCGCGGCGGCCGGCCCGTGGAACGCGGCCAGCGGCAGCACGGGCTGGGCGGCGACGGACGCGGGCGGCGGCCACGACTCCGCGGCGACCCAGCGGCCGGTGCGCTCGGGGTAGGCCGTGGCGGGCGGCTCGGAGTCGCTGACGAAGGCGCGGAGCGCGGGATCCGCCTCCACGCCCGTGTCGATGCCCTTCAGCCAGCGGTCCCACCAGCGCAGCGTCTCCTGCAGGAAGCCGATCGACGGGCCGGGCGTGAGGCCGCGGTCCGGGTACTGGTGCGACCACGGGCCGACGATGCCCTTCACGGGGGAGGACAGGTTCTCGACGAGGCGCAGCACGGCGTCGCGGTACGGATCCGCCCACCCTCCGACCGCGAGCACGGCCGCGTCGATCGAGGAGTAGTCCTCGCACACGCTGCCGTGCCGCCAGTAGTCGTCCCGCTCCTGGTGCGCGAGCCAGGTCGGCGTCATCGGCCGGTTCGCGTCCAGCCGCTCGCGCCAGCGCTCGACCCAGCCGTCGCCCACGACCTCGGGCCGCGGCGGGCGGGAGTTGAACGCGAACATCGTCGCGCCCCACGCGGCCATGTCGATGCCGAGCACCGCGCCGCCCATGTAGTGCACGTCGTTGTCGAACCGGTCGTCTGTGGAGCACACCGTCACGATGGCCTTCAGGGCCTCGGGCGCGCGAGCGGCGAGCTGCAGGCCGTTGAAGCCGCCCCAGGAGATCCCGAAGATGCCGACGGCGCCCGTGCACCAGTCCTGCGCGGCGATCCACTCGATCACCGCGACGCCGTCGTCGAGCTCCTGCGCGGAGTACTCGTCGACGAACAGGCCGTCGGAGGATCCCGTGCCGCGGATGTCGACGCGGATGGACGCGTAGCCATGCGCCGCGTACCAGGGGTGCCGCTCGCTGTCGCGCGGGGCGGTCCAGTCGTCGAGCCGGTAGGGGAGGTACTCGAGGAGCGCGGGGACGGGCTCGTCGGTCGCGGGCGCCCAGACGCGGGCGTGGAGGGGGGTGCCGTCGGGCATCGGGATCCAGACGTCGCGGTGGGTCACGCTGTCCTCTGCCTGGGTCGTCTCTCCTGCCGTGTCGGTCATCGTGCGTCCTCCCAGTCCCGGATCCGGTGCCCGTCGTCGAGCTCCCTCCACCCTCCCCCGGCGACGTCGCGCCAGGTGGCCGTCACGTCCTCCACCCGCGGCAGCTCGGTGGCGCCGGGCTCGAGCGTCGCGGCGAGCAGCTGCCGCGTGTAGGGGTGGTTCGGCCCCTGGAACACCCGCTCGGTCGGGCCGATCTCCACGATCCGCCCGCCGGTCATCACGGCCACGCGGTCCGCGACGCCGCGGACCACGGCGAGGTCGTGGCTGATGAAGAGGCAGCTGAGGCCCTTGTCGCGCTGCAGGCGGGCGAGCAGCTCCAGGATCTCGGCCTGCACGCGCACGTCGAGCGCGGTCGTGATCTCGTCCGCGATTACGAGCTGCGGCCCCGCGGCCAGCGCCCGGGCGATCCCGACGCGCTGCCGCTGGCCGCCCGAGAGCTGGCTCGGCAGCCGGGCCGCGAAGTCCGGCGACAGCCCCACCTCGGTGAGGATCTCGCCCACGCGCTCGGCCGAGGCCCGGCCCGTGAAGAGCTCGAGCGGCCGGGCGATCGCCGCGCCGACCGTCCGACGCGGGTTGAGCGAGGTGTCCGCGTTCTGGAACACGAGCTGCACCGCGCGCCGGAGGGCGGGCGAGCGGCCGGCGACCGCGGAGGTCAGGTCGCCCGAGACCCCCTCGCCCTGGAAGCGGAAGGTGCCCGACTCGGTGGGCACCAGCCCGGCGAGGGCGGTCGCGAGCGTGGTCTTGCCGCTGCCGGACTCGCCGACGACCGCGAGCGTCTCGCGCGGCGCGATCTCGAACGAGACGTCGGACACCGCGGGCGGCAGGCCGCGGCCGTAGCGGACGACGAGGCCGTCGGCGACGACCATCGGGGCCGCGGCGTCGGCGTGGGCAGGGGCGACCGGGCCGGCGCCCCCGGGGATCGCCGCCAGCAGCTCGCGCGTGTACGCGTGCTCCGGCGACGCGAACAGCTCCGCGGTCGGCCGGTGCTCCACGATGACGCCGTCGCGCATCACGGCGATCTCGTCGACCATCGTCGAGACGACGCCGAGGTCGTGGCTGACGAGCAGCACGGCCATGCCGAGCTCGCGGGCGAGGTCGCGGATCAGGGTCAGCACGGCCGCCTGCGTCACCACGTCGAGCGCGGTCGTCGGCTCGTCGAGCACGAGCACCCGGGGGCGCGCGGCGACGGCCATGGCGATCGCGATGCGCTGCTGCTGCCCGCCGGAGAGCTGGTGCGGGTACCGCCGCACGAGGGTGGCGGGGTCGGGCAGGCGCACGAGGCGGATCAGCTCCTGGACCCGCTCGTCGTCGCTCGGGAGCCCGTGGCTCTCGAGCGCCTCGCGGAGCTGGCGGCCCACGCGCATCGAGGGCGTGAGCGCCTGGCCGGCGTTCTGCGCGACGACAGCCGCGGTGCCGCCGCGCAGCTCGCGTGTCGCGGCGGGGGAGAGGGCGAAGACGTCCTGCCCGGCGACCTCGACGGATCCGCCCACGATGCGGGAGCCGCGGCGCAGGTGCGCGAGCAGCGTCCGCGCGACCGTCGACTTCCCGCTCCCCGACTCCCCGACGAGCCCGAGCGCGCGCCCGGCGCGGATCTCGAAGCTGACGCCGCGGACGACGGGCACGTCGGTGCGCCCGGCCGCGTACGAGATGGCGAGGTCGGCGACGCGCACGACGGTGCCGAGCCGCACCTGGCCGGTGAGGGTGTCCTCGACGTTGCCGGGCATCATGCGATCCCCCTCTGGGCGCGGTCGACGCCGAGCGACTTGCTGAGCCCGTCGCCGCTGAGGTTGAGGCCGACCACGAGGGTCGCGAGCGCCACGATCGGCGCGAGCGTGCCGAGCGGCACGACCGTGAGCGCGGTGCGGTTTTCCTGCACCATGAGCCCCCAGTCGGGCGTCGGCGGGTTCGCGCCGAAGCCGAGGAAGGAGAGCGACGAGATCAGCAGCACGATCCACGAGGCCCGCATCGCGTACTCCACGAGCACGACGTCGAGCACGTTCGGGAGGATCTCGCGGAACACGATGCTCAGCGGCCCCTCGCCCCGGGCGCGCGCCGCCGTGACGTAGTCCTGCGTGATCACGGTCCGTGCTGCCCCGCGCACCACCCGCGTGACGGCGGGCGCGTAGACGACAGTCACGGCGAGCACGATCACCCACAGGCCGGATCCGAACACCGTCACCACCACGAGCAGGGCGAGGATCGACGGCACGCTCAGCAGTGCGTCCACGATCCGCATGATCACCTCGTCGAGCCAGCCCTCGGCGTACGCCGTGACGCAGCCGACGACCGTGCCGACCGCGACCGCGATGGTGGTCGCGAGGAAGGTGACGACGAGCGCGTACCGGCCGCCGTTGAGGGTGCGGGAGAGCACGTCGCGGCCGTACTGGTCGGTGCCGAGCCAGTGCGCCCACGTCGTGCCGGAGAGCACGTCCGTCGAGTCGGTGGCGACCGGGTCGTGCCCGGCGATCCACGGCGCGAGCACCGCGAGCACGACGTGCACCGTGATGATCGCGAGCCCGACGGCGAGCGCCGTCGATCCCCGGAGCGGGCTCGTCCACCCGCGCAGGCGGGAGCCTCGTCGGGTGGGCAGGGGCGTCGCGGTCATGCGCGGGCCTTCCGTCGGGTGGCGGGTCGGGCGGGTCGGATGGATCGCGCGGGCCGGGTGCGGCGGGCGCTCTGCCTCGTGCGGAGCCGCGGATCCAGCGCCAGCGCCACGAGGTCGGCCGCCAGGTTGCAGACCACGTACACGGCGGCGCTCAGCAGCGCGATGGCCTGGATCGTCGGCAGGTCGCGCGTGAAGACCGACTCGAGCATGAGCTTGCCGAGCCCTGGGTAGTTGAAGACGTTCTCCACCACGACGACGCCGCCGAGCAGCCACGCGACGTTGAGCGCGACCACGTTGAGCGTCGGCAGCAGCGCGCTCGGCACCGCGTGCCGCCACACCACCTGCCTGGTCGTGAGGCCCTTGAGCTCGGCCGTCGTGACGAACTCGGACGCCATCACGTCGATGGTCGAGGAGCGCATGGTGCGCACGATGTAGGCGGCCATGGCGAGCGTCAGCACGATCACCGGCAGCCACACCGACGGCAGCAGCTCGGCGACCGTGGCGTCGCTGCCGCGGAGGACCACGGCCGGGAAGACCGGGATCGTGATGGCGAACAGCAGCACGAGCACGGTCGCGACCATGAACTCGGGGACGCTCATCACCACGAGGCTCACGATGCTGATCACCGAGTCGCTCGCGCGGCCGCGGCGCACGCCCGCGATCACGCCGAGCGTGAGCGACAGGGTCACGCCGACGAGCATCGCCGGCACCGCGATGAGCATGCTGTTCCGGAAGGCGACGAGGAGCGTCGGCGCGACGGGATCCCCGCTCACGAGCGAGGTCCCGAAGTCGCCGTGCGCGGCCCCGAGCAGCCAGTCGCCATAGCGCAGCCACACGTTCCGGTCGAGCCCGAGCGACTCGCGGAGCGTCGCGACGGCCTCGGGTGTGGCGTCCTGCCCGAGGAGCTGCTGCGCCACGTCGCCCGGCAGCAGCTGGATCGCGAGGAAGACGAACAGGGACGCGAGCACGATCGTGAGGATCGCCGTGCCCAGTCGGCGCAGCACCTGCGCGGAGACGTTCATCGGCGGAATCCGATCTGGAGGTGGTCGAATTCGAAGCCGTACTCGCGGTAGTTGACGACGTCGCGCGAGATGCCCACGAGCCGGTCGCCGAACATGGGCGTCATGTCGGCGCTGTCCTCCACGACGATCCGCTGGGCGTCCTGGTAGAGCATCAGCCGCTTCGCATCGTCCATCGTGGCGCGGGCGTCGTCGAGGAGGGCGTCGAAGGTCGGGTTCGACCACGCGCTCTCGTTGTAGGAGGAGCCGGTGCGGAAGATCTGGTTGAGCAGCTGGTCGATGGGCCGGCCGGTGAACCAGTAGCTCACCAGCAGCGGCTTCTGCATCCAGATCTCCGTGTAGTAGGAGTCGGAGGACGCGTTCGTGACCGTGAGGTCGATGCCCGCGGCCTTCACCTGGTCGCGGTAGGCGACCGCCATGGGGGTGAACACCGACTCGTAGCTCGAGGTGTGGATCGTCGTCCTGAGCCCGGGCACGCCCGCCTTCGCGAGCAGCGCCTTGGCCTGGTCGGGGTCGTAGGCGCGGTCGACGTCCCTGAAGGCGGCGAGCGACAGCGGCACCGGGTTGTCCCAGCCCGCGGTGCCGGTGCCCTGCAGCGCGGTCGCGAGGATCTGCTCGGGGTCGTAGGCGAGCTTCATGGCCTGGCGCACGAGCGGGTCCTGGAACTCGGCGCTCGTGGCGAGCATCGGGATCGTGTACCACTGCGCGTTCTCCACCCGCGCGACCGTGGCCCGGCTCGACGCGGAGACGACCCGCGCGGTCGCGAAGTCGAGGTTGGTCTGCGAGATGAGGTCGATCTGCCCGGCGAGAAGCGCGTTCACGCGAGCGGTCGTGTCCTGGATGGAGGAGAAGTCGATGCCGTCGAGCACGGGCCGCCCGGCGAAGTGGTCCTCGAAGGCCTCGACGCTGCCGGATCCCGCCGGGTGGAACGACGAGAGGCGGAACGGCCCGGTGCCGATGCCCGTGCTGCCGATGGTCCCGATGGCGGCGGCCGGCACCATGTAGCACTGGTACGCCGTGAGCAGCGACGGGAACTCCGCGTTGGGGGTCTTGAGCTGGAAGACGAGGGTGTGCGGGTCGGGCGCCGACATGCTGCCCGGGTCGAGCATGTCGCCGAGCACGCCACCCTGCGGGGACGCCGTCGCAGGATCGAGGACGTGCTGGATGGAGGCGATCGCGTCGTCGGCCGTGAAGCGGGTGCCGTCGTGGAAGCGGACGCCGCGGCGGAGGCGGAAGGTCCACGTGACGCCGTCGGCGCTCGCCGACCACTCCTCCGCGAGGTCGGGGATCGTCTCGCCCTTCTCGTCGAGCTTGACGAGCCGATTGTAGAGGGCGCCGAGGTACTCGTACGCGGAGAGCGAGCTCGCGGCATCCAGCGTCTCGGCGGCGGATGCGGCAGGCCGCGCGACGCGGAGGCGGCCGCCCCGCAGGGGCGTCCCGGTCGCGGCGGCCGCGGGGATGGTCGTGCTGCTCGCGCCGGTGCTGCATCCGGTGAGGGCGAGCAGGCCGAGGCCGGCGATCCCGGCGGTGCCCGAGAGGACGGCGCGGCGGCTGGGCGTGCGGGGTCGCTCGGGACGGTCGGCGATGCGTAGGGTGCGCGCGCTCGCGCCGGCGAGCGTGGTGCGGGTGGTGACGATCGATGGCATCGGGACGGGCCCTCCTCGTTATCGTTCAGGTGAACGATAGGCGAGATGCGGGCCCGTGGCGAATGCGGGGGCGCGGGGTGAGCCCCGCGCTCCGCTCTCGTCAGCCCTCGCCGACGTCCGCGCCCGCGCCCGTCGTCGTGAGGCGGTGCCGTCGATCACGGAGTCCGAGCGCCGTCAGGAGGAGCAGCGCAGCGATCCCTCCGCTGGCCGCCGCCGTGACCGCGCCGGGGTCGTCGGGGATGCTGACGCAGAGACCCCCCATCGCCACGAGGACCACGGCCGCGAGGACGAGGGGGGATCGCCAGCCATCGCGGAAGCCGTGGAGGTGCTGCTCCGGTCCAGGAGATCGCGCTCCCGCCGACGCGCGTCCTTCGAGCATGTCGAGGAGGGTCGACAGGCCGGCTGCGATCCCCGACGTGATCAGCACCGCCGCCACGTCGTCGCGTCGTACGAAGGCGATCGCACCCGCGGCGGCGAGCATCAGCGGGTGCAGCTCGAGGCAGACGGTGGTCCTTCGCGACCCTGACATCGTGGCGCCCTGCCCTCGTCGGCGTTCTCGCGCGTCGAGGAGGAAGGACGCGAGAGCCCAGCACGCACCGAGCGCCATGACCCGGGACACCCTCTCGGACATGACGAGGCCCAGCGTCGCCGTCGTCGCGAGCGTCAGGAAGTAGAGGATCCGGGATGGCTTCGCCCTCATGCGCAATTCGCGTGCTCCGTCCACACGAACGCGCGGCCGCTGCCGATCCGCGTCTGGTAGCAGGCGTAGAAGCCGAACCTGTTCGATTGGTAGATGCGGTGGACGAGGTCGACGACCGAGAACACGTTGGGAGATCCGATGGCCGCGCAGAGCCACCCGATGAGCTTGGCCGCGGGAGCTGCGAGACGATCGGCGACCTTGCAGATGCCGAAGTATCCCGCGCTCAGGAGGAGGGCCGCCACGGCGGCGATCTCCCGCATCTGGGAGCCGAGCAGGTTCACGTAGGGCCCGACTCCCTGGGGCGCGTTGGCCAGGCCGAAGGTGACGAGCGGATCCACGACGACAGGGTATGCGGCGCCCTCCGCGTCGATGGTCTGGACGAGGGTGTCGCCCTCGAGTGCGAAGCGCGTCGGGATCGGGCGACCCGACGCGTCCACCGCCCACGGTTCTGCGATGTGCCCCGCGGTGATGCTGCCCGCGCCGGATCCGAGCGAGGCGACGATGTCGTAGCCCGCCCGGCGCGGCACGGCGCGAAAGCCGACCGGGAGGTCGAGGTGGAACGACGTGGCGTCTGCTCCTTCCCGGAGGACGGTGACCGCCTGCGTCTCTCCCGGCGCGACTCGGACGAGGGAGTCGTCGGTGTCCGCGGGTGTCACGCCGACGTCGCCGCCGGCCGTGTGCGGGAGCGCGGATGGATCGACCGCGTCGGGTGCCGTCCAGTCGGCGGTCGATTCCGCGCCCTGGCCGACGGCCTCGAGCGCGCGGTCGACGAGCGCCTGGGTCGAGGTGTCCCCTGCGGCGTCCGCCGCCGAGGCGGCCTCCGCGGTGAGGCCGTTCGCGGCGACCGCGATCGTGAGGGCGAGGAGCGCGATCGCGCTCCGCGGGCGGATGGGCATGGGGTGTCCGTTCGTCGGGGATGCCGATCAGCATCGCCCGCATGCTAGGACACGGAAGATCGGGTCACGGAGGATCGCTCCACAGGGAGCGCGTACCTCAGCTCACGTGCACATCCGGCCGCCGGGCCCGCACCGGCTCCGCCCGCCGCAGCACCTCGCGCGTGACGGGGGCGACCTCGCCCGTGCCCGTCACGAGGAAGCGGAGGAGGTTGCCGATGGGGGATCCCTCCGTCCACTCGAAGTAGACGCCGGGTTTCACGCCCGTGAGGTCGCGGACGGCGAGGAGCACCGCGGCGATCGTGTTGGGGACGTTGCCGCTCGTCACCTGGAGCACGCGGAAGCCGCAGCGCACGATGCCGCGCACCACGAGGTCCTCCTCGAACTCCGACGAGTCGCCCGGGGTCACCTCGAGGAAGATCACGGGCGCGCGCGCCGGGATCCCGCTGTCGCGCCGCTCGTCGCTCGCCTTGCGGCGGTACTCGGCGATGCGCTCCTCCTCCGTCAGCGCCTCGTCGGGCTCGTCCGGCTCGTGGGCGATGATGCTCACCGCGCCGTAGTCCTCCGCGTCCTCGATGACGAAGGCGCGCGCCTGCTCGTCCATCGTGAGCGAGGTCGCGCGCAGCTGGAACGAGCGCTGGATCCGGCTGACGATCGACACCGCGAGGATCCCGAGGATGAACAGCGCCGCGATGCGCACGCCGTCCGGCCGCTCGATCACGTTGACGACGGTCGTGTACGCGAACACCGCCGCGATGACCGCGAAGCCGACGGTGCGCTTCCGCTGTCCCGCCTTCTTCGCCGACAGCGTCACGGCGACCGAGGCCGAGGTGATGAGCACGAGCACGCCGGTCGCGTAGGCGCCGGCCTGCTGGTCGACGTCGGCCTGGAACACGAGGGTCACGATCACGGCGATGGCCGTGAAGACGAGCACGAGCGGGCGCACGGCCGCGGCCCAGTGCGGCGCCATGCCGTAGCGCGGCAGGTAGCGCGGCACGATGTTGAGGAGCCCGGCCATCGCGGAGGCGCCCGCGAACCAGAGGATGCAGATCGTGCTGATGTCGTAGAGCGTGCCGAAGCCGTCGCCGAGGAACTGGTGCGCGAGGTACGCGAGCGCCCGGCCGCTGGCCTTGCCGCCGTCCTGGAACTCGGCCTGCGGGATCAGCAGCGTGGTCACGAAGCTCGAGGTGATGAGGAACGCGCTCATGATGAGCGCCGCCGTCGCGAGCAGCCGCTTCGTGCCGTGGATCCGGGTGCGCGGCACCCCGTCCGCGTCGTCCTCGCCGCGCACCTGCGGCATCACCGCGACGCCCGTCTCGAAGCCGGACAGGCCGAGCGCGAGCTTCGGGAAGACGATGAGCGCGATGCCCACCATCACGAGCGGGTTGCCATGCTGCGCCGTGAGGGCGAGCCACCAGTCGTCGATGACCTGCAGGTTGCCGGCGACGTGGAAGAGGGAGACGACGATCACGATCGCGTTGAGCAGGAGGAACGCGCCCACGAGCACGACCGCGATGGAGATCGCCTCCTTGAAGCCGCGCAGGAAGACGAACGCGAGCGCGGCCAGCAGCACGAGGGTCAGCAGCACCTCGTTGCCCGGGAACCAATCCGGCGCGAACGGGTTCTCGACGGCGTGCGCGGTCGCGTCCGCGGCCGACAGCGTGATGGTGATGAGGAAGTCGGTCGCCGCGAACCCGAGCAGCACGAGCACGAACAGCTTGCCGCCCCACCAGGGGAGGAGCCGCTCGAGCATGGCGATGGATCCCTCGCCGCGGGGGCTCTCGCGCGCCACCCGCCGGTAGACGGGCAGGGCGCCGAGCAGCGTCAGGAGGATGAGGACGAGCGTCGCGAGCGGCGAGAGCAGCCCCGCCGCGACCGCCGCGATGGCCGGCTGGTAGCCGAGCGTGGAGAAGTAGTCGACGCCCGTGAGGCACATGACGCGCCACCACGAGTGCGTCTTCTCCACGGTCTCGGCGTGCGGGCCGGGGTGCGCGCCGGACGCGCCGGGCAGGCCGTCGAGGAGCCAGGCGGTGATCCCGGCGCGAGCGCGGCGCTGCTCCGGCTCGCGCAGCAGCTTCGGCGCGCTCACGAGCGGGCCGCCGAGTCGGCGGTGCGGAGCGGGGACGTCATCTGACCGTGATCCGGGCAGTGCACGGGTGATCCTCCTGAGGCGGCGCCGGGACCCCGTCTCGCGGATGCGACGGTCGGGCCCGGCAACATCGTCGGCCCATCGTGCCACTTCCGGGCGGGAGGCGGGTGGGCGTGGAGGCTGCGGTCATGCGGGGGACGTTCCGCGGATGACGCGGGGACGTCAGGAGCGGGGCGGCGCGGCGTCGAACCGGCCGTCGACGAGCACGTCGCGGTCTCTCAGGCCCGATGCCCGGTCACCACGGGGCGCGGGTGCCGTCCCATGACCAGAGGGCGCCGGTGGGTCCGTCGTCGGGGAGGAGCGCGAGCCGCACGGCGCCGGACGCGGCCTCGGCCGGGTCCCCGCCGGTCGACATGCCGGCGACGATGTTCGTGCGACGCAGTCCGGGCGCGAGCGCGTTCACCTTGACGCCGCCGCCCAGCGCCTGGGCCGTCAGCATCGTCACCGCGTTGACCGCGGTCTTCGAACTCCGGTAGGCCACGCCGCCGCCCTGCACCCGCTCCCAGTCGAATTGCGGGTTGGGGCCGCTGTTCCAGGTGAGCGATCCCGTGCCGCTGGAGATGTTGACGATGCGCGGGTGGGCGGAGCGGCCCAACGCCGGCAGGAACGCCTGCGTGACCGCGATGAGGCCGAAGACGTTGGTCTCGTAGGCGGCGCGGAGCTGCTTGAGCGACGTGCCCGAGATGTCCTCGCCTCCCGGGTTCACGCCCGCGTTGTTGACGAGGATGTCCAGCTCGCCGACCCGCTCCGCGGCTGCCGCGACCGACGCCGGATCGGTGACGTCCATCACGACGAGTCGCGCTCCGGTGCCGAGCCGCTCGACGGCGTGCTGGCCGCGTCCGCGATCGCGGGCGCCGATCCACACGGTCACGCCGCGCTCGAGGAGCTGGCGGGCCGTCTCGAATCCGATGCCGCTGTTCGCGCCCGTGATCAGCGCCGTGGTCCCCGGCTCCGGCGCGTGCGCGGCGACGGGCAGGTGGGTGGTGTCGTCCATGTCGTCCTCCATATCCAACTCCAACGATGTGGTTGGAGACTACACCTCGGCGCGACGGTCTCCAACCGCGGCGTTGGTAGTGTTCGACCATGGCCTGGGATGTCGAGGGGACGCAGCGCCGGCTCCGCGAGGCCGCGCTCGTCGAGTTCGCCGCGAACGGGTTCGACGGCACCACCGTCGCGGCCATCGCCGCCCGGTCCGGTGTGAACAAGGAGCGGCTCTACAGCTACTTCGGCGACAAGCAGGCGCTCTGGGACCTCGTGCTCACGTCGGAGCTGGAGCGCCTCGCGACCGCCGTCGAGCTGACGGGAGCCGGGCTGGACGACGTCGGCGAGTTCGCCGGCGCGACGTACGACTACCACGCGGCCCATCCCGAGCTCGGCCGACTGCTCCAGTGGGAGGGGCTGCGAGCCGGCCCGCCGGCGCACTTCGAGGTTCGCACGGCGCACTACCGGGAGAAGGTGGCCCGCTTCCGTGATGCGCAGCGCGACGGCCTGCTCGACCCGGGGTTGAAGCCAGCGCACCTCGTGTTCGCCCTGATCGCCCTAGCTGCGTGGTGGCAGACGGTGCCGCAGCTCGCCGAGATGATCACGGGCGCCGGACCCGATGACGCGCGCGAGCGCGCCGCCCGGCGCCGCTTCGTGGTCGAGGCGGCGAAGCGGATGGCCGCGCCGGTCCAGCGGTGACGGTCGGCGACCGACCACGAGCACATCGCTGCAGAGAGGTAGCGACATCCGAGCGCATGACTAATACCGGTCTCTACTCTTTTTGCTAGCGCTGTTCCTTTCTTGATAACTGGTTGAGTCGAAAGATAACGTTCTTGCCCGCTTCAACGGCGGCATGCACTTTTTCGAGCTGTTGATGATTCAGCGATACGGGCAAGCTAGCCCCGTCTGGTAATCGGCATCTTCCGACCGCCGCCGCGAATTGCTCGCTTAGGCGAGCGAGGCGCCCGTCGGCGAGTTGCTGTGCCCATTCGTCGAGTCGTTCCACGCGTACATGGGAGGCAGGCGCACTGAGAGCAAGCAGGTTGTCTGCGTGTTGCTCACCTCGACTCACGATGTTCAACAGTTCAATAACAACTGGTCGTAGTTCCGGTGGAACGTTCGAGACCCGTCGTGCTGTGGCCTCGCGGTTCGTCTGAACTAACGCGATGATGCTGATGCCTATGCTCGCGCTAGCGGCGACCAGCGCGATCCAGTCGATGCCGGGTGCGGCTGGCGTGGCAGCGGCGAGCACGGCTTCGGTCAGCATCCCTCCTCCGTCTGCCGTCCACCGCTATCGTCGCTGTTGTGAGAGATGTCGACATCAGAGCGGCGCTGATCGCTGGGATCCGGCGGGAACACCCCGACTCTACTGAGAACCGCGTGTGGTCTGAGCTGGCTGTCGTCCTCGGGGCATCTCGAGTAGACGTGTGCCTTGTGAACGACACGCTGACCGGCTGGGAGATCAAGTCCCCGCGCGACAACTTCGATCGGCTCGACGCGCAGATCCGTCACTACGACCAAGTGCTTGACTTTGCGCATATTGTGGTCACCTCCAAGGATATACAGCGTGCCCGCGCGCGAGTTCCGGCACGGTGGGGCATAGTTGAAGCGATCGAACAGGACGGCGTCGTCTCACTGCGAAGGCGTCGACAGGCGAGACGGAATCGTCGTGTTGACCCGCTGAGTCTCGCGCAGCTGTTGTGGCGCAACGAGGCCATGGACGAGTTAGGAACGCGTGGGGTGCGCGGGTCCTGGAGTAAGGCGACTCGCTGGGATCTTTGGGACGCCCTTGTAGCAGCGCTCACGGTCGAGGAGCTCCGGGCGGCGGTTCGCGGCCGCCTCAAAGCGCGCCCTGCGCGCGAAGCTGATCGACCGTATAAGCAAGATGGTGCGACGTTGCCACAGCGCGCCACGTAGAGGCGTTACCTGTACCCACGCGTGCCGGCATCAGAACGTCCTCGCTTGCGCTAGCGGCGGCGTCATGTATGTAGTGATCACCCCACGAGGTCTGCGGCGAAGCCGCATCCGGCCCGAGCTCTTCAAGGACCTGTGCGCAGATGTCGTAAAACTGCTTATGCCCACGGCGTTCCTGCCGCTTACCTTTGCGCACAATCCACTCGCGGTCCTGGGCGTAGCGCAGCTGCGGAGGTGCGGCAAAAGCCGCGCCTACGGGAAGGGTGGGGTGGGTCACGCCGTAGTCACCAAACTGCAGACCTCCGGCGACGGCGAGGTCGAAGTCGCGTATGTTCTCCCACAACCGGTAGTCCCATCGAGGAATGCTGGCCGAGGAGAAGGCCTGCACCTCCGCCAAATTTACCGGGAACGCGCCAGCAGCAACCGCGAGAGTCGCCCAGCCATCTTCGTCAAGCTGCGGTAACACGAACCGTGCGAGGCGTGCTGCAAGCTTCATTTGGCCGTCATCGGTCACGGCGCCGAAGTCAAGGAGCACCGAGATTTGAGAGGTCGGTAGTCCCAGCCCATCCGCGACATCACCAACCAGTCGTCGGAGGGGGACGATCGAGTCGTCCAGATCTTCAGCTGTCACTCGTATCAGCGCCTGCTCGATACCGGTGGATTCAAGTACGCGGCGGATCTGGCTCACGTACGAGGCGTCCGCTGACGCGCGGACCGCCGGAGCCACCGACACGCTTGACGCGGCCAAAGACTCCAATAGATGAGCGAGAACTGGCCTGCTGGTACGCCAGCTCTCCCGGCCGTCGCCAAGGTCCGGCTCGGCATAGGCCGCATCGATGTAGGCGATAGCCTGTTTCTGATACCAAGCGCGCCCGATGCGCCGAACAGCGGAGTCGATCTCCGGTATATCCTCGCCATCTCGGTGTTCGGCGGTGGAGTCCTCTAGGCGCTCCCAGGGGGTGACCTCGATCACCGGCGAGAGATCAGGCCGAATGATGTCATCCCAGTTCTCGAGTGCCTTGAGTTCGCCCTGACGTGCTTTCAATATTGGCAAATAGGTCACGCCTGCGGCTCCCAGCTTGTCGTTATCACATCGACACGTTACCTGTGTCCGTGGCCCGAAGATAGTGCTGAGAACGAAATAAAGATGCCCCAAGTTGGGGGCACCCTCAGGGGAACCCAGCGCAACGGCTTAGTCGTCGGCACGATCGGCTAGGAGGGCCAACGCAATGGCGAACTGGGCGACGACTAACGATGTCCTCCGTCCGGAGGGGCTCGAGGCTGATGCGGTGATCATCGTCGTTGTCTATGTGTCGGTTATCGCGGCTCCGAGTCCTACCGGCTGGCCGCCGGGGACGCGACAACCCGTCTTTGCCGTAGGAGTTTGGGGCGAATCAGCAGTTCTCGAGGTTGTCTAGGTTGTTCGACGTGTAGCCGTCTGGCGCAGTTGTGAGGTAAGGTCGACCCCTTCGTGTGCCGATTCGGACGTACACGGTCCGGCCATTGACCGAGACGAAATATGAGTGCAGACCGGTACGGATATTGCCAATCACCTCGGACTTGCTATGGTTCCAGCCGTATCCGCAGAGACCGGTGATGTCTCCGTCTAAGTCCTTCTTGCTCTTGGTGACTTGCAGTGCCATTTGTTACTCCTTCGTCGGCAGCTGGTGTATCGGTAGAGCCAGTGTGAGCCGATGCTGACGGGCGCCACTACCCCCTTTGTGGGTGGGAAAGTCCAGCATCCAAGAGGCTGGCCGAGTCACGTGCGCGACCCGACCGCCGCCCGATGCGCCTAGCCTCGGAACCGGGAGCGGCCGCACCGGCCGCCCCACCCGCATCCACGAGGAAGAGGAACGCGCATGACGACCTGGCTGATCACGGGATGCTCCACGGGGCTCGGGCGCGCGTTCGCGGAGGAGGCGCTGGCGCGCGGGAACGACGTCGTCGTCACGGCGCGCGACGCCGGGAACGTGCAGGACCTCGCCGACCGCTACCCCGAGCACGCCCTCGCGCTCGACCTCGACGTGACCGACCAGGCGCAGGTGTCGCTCGCCGTCGATGAGGCGACCGCCCGCTTCGGCGGCGTCGACGTGCTCGTCAACAACGCGGGCTACGGCTACCGCGCGGCCGTCGAGGAGGGCGACGACGCGGACGTCGCGCGCCTGTTCGACACCCACTTCCACGGCAGCGTCCGCATGATCAAGGCGGTGCTGCCCGGCATGCGCGAGCGCCGCAGGGGCACGATCGTGAACCTCTCGTCCATCGGCGCCGCGCGCACGGGCGCGGGGTCCGGCTACTACGGCGCCGTCAAGGCCGCGATCGAGCAGATGACCATGGCGCTGCGCACCGAGCTCGAGCCGCTCGGGATCGTCGCGACGGTGGTGGCGCCCGGATCCTTCCGCACCGACTTCTCCGGCCGCTCGCTCACGCAGTCGTCCACCGTCATCGACGACTACGCGGAGACGGCCGGCAAGCGCCGCAAGGAGAACGACACCATCGACGGCACGCAGCCGGGCGACCCGGCGCGTGGCGCGCAGCTGCTCGTGGACGCGGTCGAGCAGGCCGCCCCCTACTACCTGCTGCTCGGCGCGGACGCGGTCGAGATCGTCACGGGCGCGCTCGACGACCTGCGCGCCGACGTCGACGCGTGGGCCGACCGGAGCCGGTCGACGGTCTTCGACGCGAGCTGATCCTCGGGGGCGGCGACGCTCAGGCCGGCTCCGCGTCCGAGGGCTCCGGCGCGACGAAGACGCAGAACGGGTGGCCGGCGGGATCCCGCAGCACGTAGAGGGGCTCGTCCTCGTCCGCCGTCCGGTCGAGCAGCACCTCGGCGCCGAGCGCGACGGCCCGCGAGCGCTGGCGCTCGAGGTCCGCGACAGATCCGACGGTGAGGTCCAGGTGCAGCATCTGCGGCGGCGATCCCTCGGGCCAGCGGGGCGCGGGCATGTCCGGCGCGAGCTGGAAGGCGAGGCGGCGCGGGTCCGGGGTGTCGAGCACGGTCTGCAGGAGTCGCGGGTGGTCGGGCGAGGTTGCCATGACCCTGTCTACGCCGAAGGCGACGGGGGCGGGGCGTCGCCCGCTGCGGTGCGGTCGCGCTTCGCCTTCTTCTTCGGGCGGACGCTCATCACGAAGAAGGTGACGCCGAGGATCAGGAACGGCAACCCGGCGACGCGGGTGTCGTCGAGGGTGAGCATGAGCACGAGGCCGAGCATCGCGAACACGTTGCCGAGCGAGGCGTTCGTGCTCGAGGAGTCGTCGTCCTCCGCGGGCGGGTCGGCGGGGCCGCCGGGCGTCGTCGGTTCGCTCATGCCCTCACGCTAGGCGCGGCCCCCGCCCGCCGCGTCCGCCGGATGGCGGAGCCCGGTCAGAGCCGCCCCTCCAGCTCCAGCAGCGTCGTCTTCGCCGCGAGCCCGCCGATGTAGCCGCCCAGCGTGCCGTCGGAGCGGAGGACGCGGTGGCAGGGGATCACGACGGGCAGCGGGTTCGTCGAGCACGCCGTGCCGACCGCGCGCGTGGCGGCCGGGCTGCCGACGGTCTCGGCGACCTCGCGGTAGGTGCGCGTGGATCCGTACGGGATCTCCGGGAGCAGCCGCTGCACCCGGTCGCGGAACCCGGTGGAGAGGCGGCGGTCGAGCGGCAGGTCGAAGGAGCGGCGCCGGCCGGCGAAGTACTCGTCGAGCTCGCGGGCCGCCTGGTCGAGGCGCTTCGGGGCACGGAGGATCCGCGGGCCGAGCCGCCGCGCGACGTCGCCGAGCACGGTGTCGTGGTCCTCGCGGGAGTACGCGACGCGGATCAGCCCGCGCTCGGTGGCGACGAGCAGCAGCGGGCCGACGGGGGAGTCGATCGTGGTGAAGCCCGCGTCGAGCGCGCCCTCGACCTCGGCCCGGTCGGCGAGGCGCAGGCGGAGGGCGTCGAGGGCGGGCGCGGTCGGGTCGGCGGCCTCGAGCGCTGCAGAGTCGAGGAACGGGATGGTGTCGTCGGGATCGGTCACGGTCGTCCTCCTGTGGTGGTGGCGGGTGCGGGAGCGCGACCGGTGCCCGGCGGATCCGCCCCCATCGACCGCCGGAGGCTCGCGACCCCGTCCGCCGCCGCGCGCCGCACGGCCTCGGGCGTCCCCCCGACGATCGCCGCGACCTCCGCGTGCGGCAGGCCGCCGAGGTAGCGGTACGCGACCGCGAGGCGCTGCCGCTCGGGCAGTGCGGCGACCGCGCGCCAGAGGTCGGGGTCGCGGGAGTCGGGCACACCGAGGTCGGAGACCCGCTCGGGTATCTCGTCGACGGGGAGCGCGCGGCGGCCGCGGGCGCGGATCGCGTCGAGGGCCTTGCGGTGGGCGATGGTGACGAGCCAGGCGCGCACGTCGGCGCGCGGCCCGAGCCGCGGGTAGGCGACGAGCGCCGACAGGAACGTCTCCGACCACGCGTCCTCGGCGTCCGCGTGCCCGCCGAGCACCGCCCGGCACACGCGGAGCACCACGGCGCCGTGCTCGGTCACGACCCTGTCGAACGGCTGCATCATCTCCACACCGGGTAGACGCCGGGGCGGGGTGATCCGTGAGGTCGGCGTGCGGATCAGTCTCGCGGATCCGGCGGCCGGCGCGACAGCCCGCAGGGAGGCGCCGCCCGCCTGCGGACGCGCCGTGCGCCTCCTCGCCATCTCCGGTGCTGCGCCCGTGCGCGCCGTAGGGACTACCCGTGACGGTCCCCGGGGATGATGCCCGGCCGCTCCCCGGTCGCGAGGATGGAGGCGCGGCCCACCCCCGGCCGCCGCTCCGCGAGGAGCACCCGCCGCCGGAAGAGGATCCGCATGGCCACCACCCTGAGCTCTGCCGCCCGCGACGACGAGCAGGCGGCGCCCGGGCGCGTGCCCGGCGAGGTGGCCGGCGACGCGCCCCGCGCGCTCCGCGTCTTCGTGGTCGACGAGGAGGCGGCCATCACGCAGCTGCTGTCGCTCGCGCTGCGGATGGAGGGCTGGGACGTGCGCGTCTTCGCCACCGGCCGCGCCGCCATCGACGCCGCCGTCGAGGACGCGCCCGACGCGATCCTGCTCGACATGATGCTGCCCGACGTCTCGGGCGTGGAGGTGGTCGGCGAGCTGCGGCGCGCGGGCGTCGCGACGCCCGTGCTCTTCCTCACCGGCCGCGACTCGCTCGAGGACCGGCTCGCGGCCTTCTGCGCGGGAGCCGAGGACTACGTCACCAAGCCGTTCGGTCTCGAGGAGGTCGTCGAGACGCTGCGCGTGCTCTTCCGCCGCCGCGGCCTGGCCCCGGCCATGGTCACCGCGGGCGACCTCGTGCTCGACCCGGCCACGGGCGAGGCGTGGCTCGCGGGCGTGCCGTTGACGCTCGATCCGATGGACCTCGTCGTCGTGCAGGCGCTCGCCGAGGAGCCGACCCGGCGGCTCTCGCGCCGCGAGCTCGTGCACCGCTTGACGGACGCCGGCTGGGACCTCGTCGCGCCGCGCGCGCTCCTCGACCTGCCGTCGCTGACGGGCCGTCGCGCGGGCCGTGACCAGGTCGTCCTGCTCGTGGCGGCGTGCGACGACCTCGTGCTCGCGCCCGTCGTCTGACGGCCTCGTCGAGGCGACCGGCCCGCCCGCGGCCACCCCGCCCGCGGCCACCCCGGCCGCCGAGACCCCGGCCGCCGACGCGACGCCCCCGTCGAGACCACGCCGACCCCGGCCGTCCCGACTGCCCCCGTCGCCCCGTCGACCGGCCTGCCGACGCTCGAGCCGACCGTCCCCGTCGTCGAGCTGCCCTTCACGTGGACCACGCCCGACCGCGGCGTCGCCCTCCCGATCAACGAGGCCGTGCCCTTCGCCGGCACCGGCACCGCGGGCAGCATCGTCAGCGCGAGCTACGTCAACGCCGTGGGCGTCAAGTCGATCGCCGGTCTGGGCATCGTCGGCGGGGACGGCACGTACGCGTTCCCCGCGAGCTTCACCGAGCTGCTGCAGGATTCGACGACCGCGAGCGTGACGCTCACGCAGGTCGGCCTCGACCTCACCGTGAAGGGTGAGATCCGTGGCCTGGTGCGCTTCGCCGAGGCGCCCGTCAACCCGTTCGTGCGCGCCGAGGCGTCGTTCTCCACGATCTCGCCGATCTCCGTCGCCGAGGCGACCAGCCTGCTCGGCGGCCTGAAGGTCACCGCGCCCGACGGCCGCGTGATCCAGCTCAGCGACGCCAGCGGCGGCGTCGGCGTCGGCACCCGCTCGCTCGAGGACCTGGTGCGCGCCGACGTCGACGGCATCTTCGCGCAGCCGATCATCCTGTTCGGCGACATCCGGCCGGGCACCTACCAGGTCTCCGTCGCGGGCCTCGGGTCGGGCCTCACGCAGGGCGGCACCGTCGAGCTGACCGGCGAGGACGCGGGCGGACCGGTCATCCCGGGCGTGCCCACCCCGGCGCCGACCACGCCGTCGATCGACCCCGCGGGCACGGCCCCGACGCCGATCGTGAAGCCGGCCGCGCACCACGACGACACCCTGCCCGTCACGGGCACCGACGGCGCGGCGGCCCTCGGCCTCGGCGGACTCGGCGCGCTCCTGGCGCTGGCCGGATCCCCGAGGGGGTCCGGCCGTCGCCGCGTCCGGCGGTCCCGTCCTTCCGCCGTGCTCGGGGAGGTGCGGCGGCGGGTCAGTCCGCGCGCGACCCGGCGTCGTGGGATCCGGCCCTCCGGTCGGTCAGCAGGTCGACGAGCTCGCCGATCCGGTGCGAGCTGTCCATGGGGTGCCGCATCCGCGCGGCCGGGTCGACGGTGTAGCGGTTGCGGCGCCCGTCCCGCGTCTTCGAGAGGTAGCCCGCCTCCTCCAGCTCGGACAGGATCCGCTGCGCCGCGCGCTCGGTCACCCCGACGGTGTCGGCGACGTCGCGGACGCGGGCGTCCGGATCCTCCGCCACGCAGAGGAGCACGTGCGCGTGGTTGGTGAGGAAGGTCCAGTGCGACACCCTCCCAGGCTACGGGCGACCACCCCTGTGGACGACGCGCTTTACATGACATTTGTTTCCGGTTATGGTTGCCGCGTCTTGTGAATCGTCTTGGAGGGATCGCCCATGGTCGCAGTGTCAGTGGTCGTCGCGGTGTGGCTGCTCGCCGCCGCCGTGGCGGCGTCGCCCGGGATCCCCGCCGGCGGGTCGGCCCGCGTCGCCGTCGGCCTCGGCGGCGTCGGGGTCGGCGCGGCCGTCACGCTCGTCGCGCTGCGCGGCGCGGGCGACGTCGACGTCGCCTGGGCCGCGGCGCTCGCCGCGGTGCTCATCGCCGGTCTGAGCACCGGGATCCAGCGCTTCGCGGTCGCCCACCTCCGCGCCGATCCGCGTCAGCGCTGGTTCGTCGTCGGGGTCAACCTGCTGACGGCCTCCTCCGTCGGCGTCGTGCTCGCGCCCAGCGTCCTGTGGTTCGCGGTCGCCTGGTCCGCCGCGGGCGCCTCCCTGCTGATGCTGCTCGCCATGCAGCCCGGCTCGCGGCAGGCCCGCCAGGGCCTCGCCCGCGCCGCCGTGCAGCTCGGCGTCGGCGACCTCGCGCTCTGGTCCGCCGTCGTCGCCCTCGCCGCCTGGGCCGGCGGCGACGTGAGCTGGGACCGGATCGGCGCGGTCGCGGCGGCGCTCCCCGCGGGACCGGCGATGACGGTGGCCGTGCTCCTCGTCGCGGCGGGCGCGTCCCGGGCGGCGCAGGTGCCGTTCCACGGCTGGCTGCCGATGACGCTCGCCGCGCCCACGACGGTGTCCGCGATCATGCACGCCGGCGTCGTGAACGCCGCCGCCTTCCTCGTGATCCGGTTCGCCGAGACGGTCACGGCGCAGCCCGTCGCCATGCTGCTGCTCGGGATCCTCGGCGCCGCGAGCATGCTGTGCGGCGCCGCCGGGTACCTGGTGCGCCCCGACCTCAAGGGCCGGCTCGTGGCATCCACCACCGCGCAGATGGGCGTCATGCTGGTCGCCCTCGCGGTCGGCGCCTGGGGAGCCGCGCTGTTCCACCTGATCGGCCACGGGATCTACAAGGCGCGCCTCTTCCTGCGCGCCGGCGACCAGATCGACGACATGCGCCGCGCCCAGGCGGCGCCGGCGGCGGAGCGGGCGTCGTCGCCGGTGCGGGCGGCCGCGGTGGCCGCCGCGGTCATCGTCCCCGGTGCCGGGATCCTCGCGGCGACGTGGCTCGCGGACGTGCCGTCCACCTCGTCCGGCGTGCTGCTCGACGCCTACGGGTGGATGACCGCCGGCCTCCTCCTCCACGGCGCGCTCACCACCCGGGCCGCGTCCGCCGGGCTGCGCGTGCTCCTCCTCCCCGCGGCGGCGGCGGCCGCGGCGGCCTACGCCGTCGTCGTGCACGCGTTCGACGCGCTCGTCTCCTCCGACGTGCCCGCCGCCGCGGCGCCGGATCCCGGCTGGGTCGTGCTCGTGCCGTTGCTCCTCGTCGGCGCCCTCTCGCTGCTGCCCCGCATGCGCGTCGCCGGATCCTCCCGCCTCTACGGCTGGGTGACCCTCCTCGCCGGCTCACCCGTCCCACGCGTCCGGTCGGACGCCGCGCCCCGTCCCCGCCCTGCCACATCCGCCCCGATCATCCAGGAGCTCGCATGACCACCCTGTCCCCACCCCAGGTCCGGGCGCATGTCGCCGGGGCGGCCCGGTCGGTCGCCCCCACGTGGCCCCTGACGTCCTTCATCGCGGTCAACCCCATGTCGGGATACCAGGACCGGCCGTTCCACGAGCTCGCCGCCTCGGCGGGGGAGTGCCCGGCGATGCCGGAGGCGCACTACCTCCGCGCCGCGGAGCGCGGCGAGATCCCGCCCGCCGCCCTCCGCGCCGCGCTCCAGCAGGTGGTCCCGGAGCTCGCGCGGGACGACGCCTCGGGCGGGTCGGCGATCGCCGCCCTCGACATCGCGATGGCCGCCCTCCGGCAGCCGCCGCCGTCCGCGGGCGACGAGGGGGCGGGGGACGACGCCGGCGAGCCCGCGGACCAGCACCTCGCGAGCGTCCTCGCCCGCTTCCACGCCGACCCTGTCTGGGCACCGCCCGCCGCCGGATCCCTGTACGCCCGGTTCCGTGACCTCAGCGCCCACGACCCCGCGCTGCCGCGCCGCGCCCGCCGCGCGCTCGCCGCCCTGCCGGAGTCACCCGAGGGCGCGATCGCCGAGATCATGGCCCTCCACGGCATCACGCCGCAGCGTCGCGAGCCGGTGATGGCGCAGCAGCTGCACGCGCTGCCCGGATGGGCGAGCCACATCGCCTGGCGCGCCACCCGCGTCGGCGACGCCACGCTGACGGACCTCGTCGCGTGCCGGCTCAGCCTGCTCCACGTCCTCGGCCTCGCGGTGGACGCGCCCGTCGAGCGCGAGCCGAGGGCCCCCGCCCTCGACCGCCACTGGGCCCTCCGCGTCGCGCGCACCTGCGCCGGGACGGGCGTCGACGGCGTCGACTCGAGCGCCTACGTCGCCACCGCCCGGGTCCTGCGCCACCTGGACCCGACCACCCGGAGGATGGTGTGGCAGACGGCCACCGAGGTGGCCTACCGCGACGGGCTCATGGCCGAGCTGGAGCGGGCCGCCCGGGCCCGCGCCGCCGACGCCGTGTCGCCGCCCGAGCCCGTCGAGGCGCAGGTGGTGTTCTGCATCGACACCCGCTCGGAGGGCCTGCGCCGCCACCTCGAGGAGCACGCGGGCATCCGCACCCTGGGCATCGCCGGCTTCTTCGGGGTGCCGCTGCGCCACACGCCGCTGTTCGCGCGGTCGCCGCGCGAGCAGTTCCCCGCGTTGCTCAGCGACGGCGTCGCCAGCGGCGAGCGGGCCGTCGACCCCGAGGGGGCGCGCCGCGCCGGTGCCCGCGCGGCGCTCGCCGGTGCGGCGCGCTCCGTCGTCCGGACGGCAGCGGGGACGCCGGCGTCGGCCTTCGGATGGGCCGAGATGGCCGGCTGGGGATCCCTCCTCTCCCGCCTGGCGCGGCCCGTCGCCGGCGCGCTCGGCGGCGAGGCCGCTGCGCCGCCCGCCACCACGGTGGACGTGTGCGAGCGCCTGTCCCTCGACGAGCGCGCGGCGGTCGCGGAGTCGATCCTCCGCATGATGGGCCTCACCGACTTCGCCCCGCTCGTGGTCCTCGCGGGCCACCGCTCCGCGACGCGGAACAACCTGCACCGCGCCGCGCTCGACTGCGGGGCGTGCGGCGGGAACGCCGGCGGGGTCAACGCCCGGGCCGCCGCGGCCATCTGCGACGACCCCGCCGTCCGCGGGCGGCTCGCCGAGCGCGGCCTCCGGATCCCCGACGGCACCTGGTTCGTCGCCGCCGAGCACGAGACGACGACCGACGCCTTCCACGTGCTCGACGACCACCTCATCCCCGACTCGCACCGCGGCTACGTCGACCGCGTGCGGCTCGTGGCGTCCGTGGCCGGCCATGCGCTGGTCGACGAGCGCCGGCTGGCGCTCCCCGGCGGCAGCCGGCAGACCGTCGAGCGCGTGCGCCGCCGGGCCGAGGACCGGTCGGAGATGTACCCGGAGGCCGGCCTCGCGGACAACGCCGCGCTGATCATCGCGCCGCGCGAGATCACCCGGGGTGCGGACCTCGGTCGCCGCGTCTTCCTGCACGACTACGACCCGGCGGCCGACCCCGACGGCTCGGCGCTGACGAACATCATGACCGCGCCGCTCATCGTCGCCCAGTGGATCAACGCGCAGTACTACTTCTCGACCATCCACCCCCACCGCCACGGCGCGGGCAGCAAGACCGTCCACAACCCCGTCGGCGACATCGGCGTGATCGCCGGCCACACGGGCGACCTGCGGACGGGCCTCCCCTGGCAGTCGGTCGCGGCGGGCGACGAGCTGCTGCATACGCCGCTGCGGCTCAGCGTCCTCATCCAGGCGCCCCTCGACCGCGTCGAGCGGATCGTCTCCGCGACCGACGCCCTCCGTTCCCTGCTCGACGGGGGATGGATCACCCTCCACGCCCGAGAGGACGCGGACCACCCGTGGCGGCAGCACCGCAGCGGCGGCTTCACCACCGACGAGAGGAACCACGCATGAACCCCCTGGCAGAGATGACCCGCATCGAGGTGGTGGCCAGCGCCGCCCTGAGCGCATCGGTGCACGAGCTGATCCGCTCCGCGCAGGCGACCGGGTACACGAGCGTCGCCGGCGTGTCCGGCGTCGGGCACTCGGGCGCGCACAACGGCCCGCATCCGTTCAACGACCACGACGCCCTGGGCATGACCATCACGGTCCTCCCGCACGAGCGCGCCGAGCCCCTCATCGAGGCCCTGCGTACCCTGCTCGAGGGCGGGAGCGGGGTGATGTTCGTCTCGGACGTGCGCGTGTCGCGTCCCGACCACTTCCGGTGACGGACGCGGACGCCCTCGAGCCGTACCGCGGCGCGACCGTCGTGTTCGCGACCCGGCACGGCAAGGAGCGGCAGGCGGTCGCGCCCTTCCGCGAGCTGCTCGACGCGCGGGTCGTCGCGCCGGAGGACATCGACACGGACCGCTTCGGCACCTTCACGGGCGACGTGCCGCGAACGGGGACCCCGTGGCGGACGGCGCTCGACAAGGCCCGCCTCGGGGTCGAGCTCACGGGCGTCCCGCTCGCGCTCGCCTCCGAGGCGAGCTACGGCGGCGCCTGGTGGGCGGGGATGCACCACGAGCTGCTGCTGTTCCACGACGGCACGCGCGGCATCACGCTGACAGAGGAGGCGAGCGGGGCGTCGGCCGATCCCGGCGCCCGGGTCGTCGGATCCGTCGACGAGGCGCTCGCCGCGGCGGCGCGGTTCGGGTTCCCGGGCGTCCACGCCGTCGCGGTCGCCGGGGATGCACCGCGCGTGGTCGCCCGCAAGGGGCTCGCCGACCCGGACGCGCTCGCGGCGGCCGTGGAGGAGCTGCTCGGCACCGGCGGCGGGCCCGAGCGCGGCGGCGCGCCCGTGCGCGTGGGGCCCGACCACCGTGCCCACGCGGATCCCCCGCGGCAGCGCGTGATCGCGGGGCTCTGCCGGCGCATGGCCGAGCGCCTCACCCGCCCGTGCCCGGACTGCCGGATGCCCGGCTGGGGCCTCGTCGACGTCGAGCGCGGGCTGCCGTGCGGCCTGTGCGGGACGCCGACGGCCGCGGTCGCCGCCGACGTGCACGGCTGCGGGGCGTGCGGCGCCACCCGGGCCGTGCCGCGCGCCGAGCGCGCCGTCGATCCGCGCTGGTGCGACGCCTGCAACCCCTGAGCGCGGTCGTGCCGACGACCGCGCCGCCGCTGCACCACCCGCATCGCGCGCGACGACGGCCGGATCCCCCAGGGGATCCGGCCGTCGTCATGCGCGCGCCCGCGGCTCAGGGCAGCACGACCACCTTCCCGGCGATCCGCCCGGCCTCGGCCTCGGCGTGCAGCGCGGGCAGCTCGGCCAGCGGGATCCGCCGGGTCACCTCGACCGTGAGCTCGCCCGCGTCGACGAGCGCCACCAGCTCGACGAGCCGCGCGCGGTCCGGCAGCACGAAGACGGTCGCCGCGCGCACGCCGCGCGCGGCGTCGTCGGGCGTCGCCATGAACGCGGTGGTGCTGACCACCGCGCCGCCGTCGCGCACCGCGGCCACAAGGGACGCGAAGGCCTCCGGCTCGATGGGCGCCAGGTTGAGGAGCACGTCCACCTGCCCGTCGAGCGCGGCGAGCAGCTCGGTCGTCGTGTGGTCGACGACCTGGTCGGCTCCGGCCGCGCGCACGGCGGCCGCGCTGCGCGGGCTCGCGGTCGCGATCACGTGCACGCCGGCGCGCTTCGCGAGCTGGATCGCGTACTTCCCGACCACGCCGCCGGCCCCGACGATCAGCACGCGCTGGCCGCGCTCGAGGCGGCCGTCGTCGAACAGCGCCTGCCACGCGGTGAGCGCGACGGACGGCAGCGCGGCGGCGTCGGCGAGCGGGATGCTCGTCGGCGCCGCGACCACGGCGTCCGCCGGAGCGATGACCTGCTCCGCGGCGCCGCCGTCCGTAGTCATCGGGAGGAACGCGATCACGTCGTCGCCGGCCTCCACGCCCGTCACGCCCGCGCCGACCGCCTCGACGGTGCCCGACACGTCGTAGCCGGGGACGTGCGGGAGCTCGATCGGGATCGGCAGGAAGCCGCCCCGCATGCCGCCGTCCGCCGCGTTGTACGCGGACGCGGCCACGCGGATCCGCACCTCGCCTGCGCCCGGCTCGGCCACCTCGATGTCGACCACCTCGAGGACCTCGGGTCCGCCGATCTCCTGGAAACGCACTGCCTTCATGGTCTTCCCCTTCGTCGTGTGCTTCGAATCCGAAGCAATGGGATGACTGTAATACTGCTTCGAATGCGAAGCAACACCTAGGATGGGATCCATGTCGACCTCCCCCCGCTCCCTGACGCCGACCCAGCTCGAGGCCTACCTCGCCCTCACCGAGGTCGCCAGCCTCCTGCGCCCCGCGGTCGAGGCGCAGCTCCGCGACGCGGGCGACCTCAGCTACCTGCAGTTCCAGCTCCTCGCGCGCCTCGGCGACGCCGCGGACGGGCACCTCCGCATGACCGACCTCGCCGACGGCCTCGTCCACAGCCGCAGCGGCCTCACCTACCAGGCGCAGCTCCTCGAGCAACGCGGCCTGATCACCCGCTCGCCCTCGCCGGACGACGAGCGGAGCACCGTGGTCGCGCTCACCGACGCGGGTCGCGCGGCCCTGGCCACCGTCTTCCCCGGCCACATCCAGACCGTGCACGGGCTCCTGTTCGCGCCGCTCATCGACGCCGACGCCGCGCACCTCGCGCGGATCCTCGGCACGGTCACCGCGCACCTCCGCGCCGCGCCGCCGCGCTCGGCGTCCCGCCGCCGCGCCGGCTGACCGCCGCGGGCGCGGCGCGCCTTGTCCCGGGCCGCGGCCTCCCCGTAGGTTTGACGCGACCCGCAACGAATCACCCGCACGCGGATCCGCACCCCGTATGAGACGAAGGAGTCCCATGTCCGACACGCAGCCCGCAGCGACGCCCACGGAGACCGGAGGCGCCCTCGGCGTCGCGATGATCGGGCACGGGTTCATGGGCGCCGCCCACTCGCAGGCCTGGCGCGTCGCCCCCGCCTTCTTTGACCTGCCGCTCGCGCCGCGCATGGTGTCCGTCGTCGGACGCGACCGGGCGCGCACGCAGGAGTCCGCGGACCGCTGGGGCTGGGAGCGCGCGGAGACCGACTGGCGCGCCGCCATCGCGCGCGACGACATCGACGTCGTCGACATCTGCTCGCCCGGCAGCACGCACGTGGAGGTCGCGGTCGCCGCGCTCGAGGCCGGCAAGCACGTGCTGTGCGAGAAGCCGCTGGCCAACACGGTCGAGGAGGCCGAGATCATGGCGGCCGCGGCCGAGAAGGCGGCGGCCAAGGGGATCCGCGCGATGGTCGGCTTCAGCTACCGCCGCGTGCCCGCGATCACCTTCGCCCGCGACCTCGTCGCCCAGGGCGCGATCGGCGAGCTCCGCCAGGTGCGCGCGCTCTACCTGCAGGACTGGCTGACCGACGCCGAGGGCCCCATGACCTGGCGCCTCGACAAGGAGGCGGCGGGATCCGGCGCCCTCGGCGACATCGGCGCGCACATCGTCGACGCGGTGCAGTTCATCACGGGCGAGCAGCTCGACGCGGTCAGCGGCCTGCTCCGCACCTTCGTCGAGGAGCGCCCGCTGCTCGCCGAGACGCGCGGCCTCGGCGGCGTCGCGTCGAGCGAGCGCGGGAAGGTCACGGTCGACGACGCGGCCTACTTCACCGGCAGGCTCGCCGGCGGCGCGCTCGCCAGCTTCGAGGCGACCCGCATGGCCACCGGCCGCAAGAACGCGCTGCGGCTGGAGTTCAGCGGATCCGACGGCGCCATCTCCTTCGACCTCGAGCGCCTCAACGAGATCGAGCTGTACGACGCGACGGCGCCGGCGGACCGGCTGGGCTTCCGGCGGATCCTCGTCACCGAGCCCGAGCACCCCTACACGGCCGCGTGGTGGCCCACCGGCCACGGCCTCGGCTACGAGCACGCGTTCACGCACCAGGTGCGCGACCTCGTGCACAACATCGCCGCGGGCCGGGAGCCCCAGCCGTCGTTCGCCGACGGCCTCCGCGTGCAGCGCGTGCTCGACGCGGTGGAGCGCAGCTCGGCCGACGGCAGCGCGTGGAAGACGGTGGACCCCGCGGGAGCCTGACCGCCCGGGCGTCGCCTGGGAGGAACGCGCGCGCGAGGGCGGCGGAGGCCCTACCTTCGGCGCGCGGGGACGAACGGGCGGGGATGGCACGAGGACGCGGCCCCTCCACCGACCCCGGAGGACCCATGAGATCACCCGACCGCGCCCGGCGCAGAGGCCATGTCGCCGCCCTCGCCACGACGGGCCTCGCGATGTTGGCGGCGCTGGCCGTCGCCGCGCCCGCCCAGGCCTTCAACCGGGAGGGGCCGCACTGGGGCACCGCGCGGTTGACGGTCGACGCCTCCGGCGTCCCCGGCGGGCCCTTCCGCGACGCGTTGGACGCCGCGGCCGCCGAGTACACGACGCGCACCGACGCGTCGGTGGGCACCGCGGACACCGCGGGCTCGCCGTGGACGGCGCAGGTCATCGACGAGGGCGACGACGGCTACGAGGGCTACTCGACGTGGCGCTACGACGGCCGGCGCATCACGACATCGGCCGAGATGCACCTCAACACCGCCTACCTCGACGACTCGCTGCCGATCACGCGGCTGAAGGTCGTGTGGGAGCACGAGACGGGACACGTCCTCGGGCTCGCGCACGTGCCCGGGATCCACCACGTCATGTACTACCGGGCCTCGGACGCTTACGAGGACGGGGTGACCGGGCTCACCTCGGACGAGATCGCCGGGATCGACTCCCTCTACTGATGGGCGCACGCATGAGCACGCACACGAGCACGATCCGCACCGCCTCCCTCGCCGCGCTCGCCTTCGGGACGGGCGCGCTCCTCCTGGCCGGCTGCACCGCGGCGCCGACCGCTCCCGTCGACGCCGGCCCCGCCACCACGGACGCCGCGCCCGGCGACGCCATGACCATGCCGATGGGCCAGGGGTCGCACACCCGCGGGTCCCGGCACACGCTGTACGGCTCGCTCGCCGCGCTCGCGGAGGACAGCGTCGAGATCGTCTCGGGGACCGTCATCGCGCAGCGCGACGTCACCGACCTCGGGCCCAGCACCCCGTTCACCGTCTCCACGGTGCGGGTGACCACGGTCGCGAAGGACGACGGCGGCGACCTCGCGGCCGGGAGCACGGTCGACGTCCGTCAGATCGGCACGGCCGCGCAGTCGGGGCCGGCGCCCATGCTCCAGGCCGGATCCGCCTACCTCCTGTACCTCCGCCCGACCCGCCTGCCGGGCGACGCGGCGACCCAGTCGTACGTCACGGGCGGCGGCGCCGGGATCTTCGCGGCCGCCGACGACCGTGCGACGACGACCGGCGCCGACCCGGACGCGGAAGCGGACGCTCCGGCGTTCACGCGCGTCGACCACGAGGAGGGCGACGACCTCCCCGAGCGGGTGAGCCCGGATCAGGCGCGCGGGTAGGCGGTCGCGCGGCGCCGCTGACGTACCCTCGTGCGGAGGACCGGGAGGCGGACGGGTGCAGGCACGGCAGGAGCGGACGCTGCGCGCCACGCTGTCCGCGCTGGTCTGCACGCTCGTCACGGCGACCGCCCATGCGGCGGCTGGCGGTGGGATCCCGCATCCGCTCGTCCTCGGCCTCGCGCTCGTCGCGGGCGTGGCGCTGTGCTTCGCGCTCGGCGGACGCCGGGTGACGCTCGCGCACCTCGTGCTCGCGATCGGCGCCACGCAGGGGGTGCTGCACGCGGCGTTCACGTTCGGGGGGAGCGGCCTCGGCGCCAGCGGCTCGGGCATGGCGATGCCGACCGCCGGATCCCCGGCCCACGACCACGGGCGCGCGGCGGCCGACGCCGCCCGCGCCCTCGCCGCCGGCCCCTCCTCCGCGACGGCGATGCCCGCCGACCACGACGCCGCCATGCTGCTCGCGCACGTGATCGCCGGGCTCGTGAGCGTCTGCTCGCTGCGCGTGGGCGCCGACGCCGTCCGCCGGGTCGCGCGGGCCCTGGCGCTGCGCGTCGGCGGCGCGATCTCCGGTGCCGCGGGCGCGCTCGTGGCGGCCGCCGTCGCCGTGGCGGCCGCGCTCGCCGAGCCCCTCATCGCACCGCGACCCCGCCGGATCCCCGCGGATGCACGGCCGCGTCGCCTCGTCGCGCTGCTCTCCGCGCGCATCCAGGGCCGCCGCGGTCCGCCGTCCGTCGCGCCCGCCGCCTGATCCGCGTCCGCCGCGTCCCCTCGGGGCGCCCGGGCGCGGTCCCGCGCCGACGCGTGACCTGCCCGATCCGCCGCGCCTCCACGCCGCCGGACCGGTCGCCGTCGCGTCGCCGCGCCTCCCGCACGCCCGGACATCCGCACGGCCTTGCCCGTGCCGCCACCGAAGGACCGCCATGCCCCGCACCACCCGCCTGCCCGCCGCCCGTCCCGGAGGTCGCGCCCGCGCGCGCCGGATCCGCGTCGCCGCCGGCGCCGCCCTCGGCCTCGCGCTCGCCGTGTCGGCGCCGCTCGCCGCCTCCGCGCACATCGAGCTCGACGCGTCCGCGACCGCGCCCGCCTCCCTCAGCGTCCCGACCTTCGCGGTCGGGCACGGCTGCGAGGGATCCGCCACCACGTCCCTCGCGATCCGCTTCCCCGCCGACGTGCAGGCCGTGAAGCCCACGCTCGCGCCCGGCTGGTCCGTCACCGAGCAGGAGGCCGCCGACGGCACGACCGTCACCTACACGGCCGACACCCCGCTGCCCGACGCCCTGCGCGCGACCGTGCAGGTCGAGGCGCTCCTGCCCGTCGACGGCGCGGCCGGGGACGTGGTGACGTTCCCGACGCTGCAGACCTGCGTCGCCGGATCCACCGACTGGGCCGAGACGCCCGCCGCCGGGACCGAGCCCGACCACCCGGCGCCGGCGATCACGCTGACCGACGCCGCGACCGCGTCCGGTGCGGGCTCGGCGACGGGCACGGAGGCCGCCGCGACCGCCCCCGCCGTCGCGCCCGTCGACCCGGTCGCGCGCCTCCTCGCCCTCGGCGCCCTCGTCGTGGGCGTCGTCGCCGTGATGCTCCTCACCATCGGCATGCGCCGCCCGCAGCAGGGCGGCCGCCGGTGACCGCCGTGGACGACCGCGCGGACACCGCCGGTCCCGCCGCCGCGCCCGAGGCCGGCCCGTCCGCCGCGACCCCCACGGTCATGCGCCCCCCGCGCGGCTGGTTCCTCCCGCTGCTGCTGCGCCTGCACTTCCTCGCGGGGATCCTGGTGGGCCCGTTCATCCTCGTCGCGGCCCTGAGCGGCGCTGCGTACGCGCTCGCGCCGACCGCCGAGCAGGTCGTGTACGCCCACGAGCTGCACGCGCCCGCGACGGGATCCACCGTGCCGCTCGCCGCGCAGGTCGAGGCGGCGGAGGCCGTGGTCGGCGGATCCGGCACCCTCGTCGCCGTCCGCCCGGCCCCGGCTCCCGGCGACACCACGCGCGTCATGTTCACGGGCGACGGCCTCATCCCGAGCCAGACGCGCGCGATCTTCGTCGACCCGGCCGACGCGTCCATCCGCGGCGACCTGCCCGTCTACGGCACGAGCGGCGCCCTGCCGCTGCGCACGGCGATCAGCGACTTCCACCGCCGGCTCGGGCTCGGCGATGCCGGCCGGATCTACAGCGAGCTCGCCGCGAGCTGGCTCGGCATCGTGACCCTCGCGGGCCTCGGCCTCTGGGTCGCGCGCTGGCGGCGGTCGCCGCGCCGCCGGGACCTCGTGCGTCCGGACGCGCGGGCCACCGGCTACCGGCGGATCCTCTCCTGGCACGCGTCGACGGGCGTCTGGCTCGTCGCGGGCGCGCTCTTCCTGTCGGCCACGGGCATCACGTGGTCGCAGTTCGGCGGTCAGAACGTGACCAACCTCCGGGCGGCGCTCAGCTGGCAGACGCCGACGCTCACGACCGCGCTGCCGGGCGCGGGCGCGGGACCGGCCTCCGCGGCGGATCCGCACGCCGGCCACCACGCGTCCGCGACGCCCAGCGCGACGCCCGCCGTGGATCCCGCGACCTTCGACGAGGTCCTCCGCGTCGCCCAGGGCGTCAACGTCGACACGGGCCGGGTGGAGATCACGCCGCCGAAGGACTCCGGCTCGGCCTGGACGGTGAGCGAGATCCAGCGCAGCTTCCCGACCGAGGTCGACCAGGTCGCCGTCGACGGCAGCACGCTCCAGGTGGTGGGCCGCACCGACTTCGCCGACTACCCGTTCCCGGCGAAGCTCGCGCGCTGGGGGATCGACACGCACCAGGGATCCATGTTCGGGCTCCCGAACCAGCTGCTCCTCGCGGTGACCGCGCTCGGCATCGCCGCGATGGTCGTGTTCGGCTACCTGATGTGGTGGAAGCGTCGACCGGGCGTCGCGCGCCCCGGCCGTCCGGCTCCGGCGGGCGCGCTCGTGCGGGCGCCGTGGTGGGGGATCGCGGCGGTCGTCGCGGTCGGCATCGGCATCGGCGTCGGGCTGTTCCTGCCGCTCGTCGGGATCCCGCTGGTCGGCTTCGTGCTGCTCGACGCGCTGATCACCGCGGCGCGCGTGCACCGGGCGGGCGCCGCGGCCTGACCCGGGACGTCGGCCGGCCGGTGCGTCCGCCCGCGGCTCAGCGGGCGGCCCGCGCCGGCCCGGTCGACGCCGCCACGTGCAGCAGGCACGGCAGGAGCGCGTGCGGCAGCTCGGTGGCCGTGCCGTCGAGTCGCGCGAGCAGCATCTCGACGGCGAGGCGGCCGAGCTCGGGGCCCGGCGCGTCCATGGTGCTGAGGGCCGGCTCGACGAGCGCGCCCACCTCGGTGGACGACGCGAGCGACAGGATCGACACGTCCTCCGGCACCCGCCGCCCGGCCGCGTCGAACCCCGAGATGAGGCCGCGCGCCGCCTGGTCGTTGAGGAGCATGACCGCCGTGATCCCCGGATCCGCCGCCAGCAGCTCGCCCGCCGCCGCGCGTCCGCCCACGGGCGTCGGCGCGCACCGGGCCACCGCGGCGCCGAGCCCGCGCGCGGCCGTCTCCTGGAGGAACGCCCGCTCGGTGCGCGTCGTCGGCCCGTATCCGCGCAGTGGCCCGCCCTCGAGGTCCTCCACCATGAGCCCGAACCGGCGGTGCCCGAGGCCCTGCAGGTGGTCGATCCCGTCGGCGACGGTGCGCTCGAAGTCCATGTCGACGAACGGCAGGTCGTGCGTGTCCGCCGTGCGCCCGATGGAGACGAACGGCACGTCGAGCGCCGCGAGCTCCCGGATGCGCGAGTCGTCCATGCGCACCTCCATCACGATCACGCCGTCGACGAGCCGCCCGCTGACCAGGTCGGAAACGTCGTCCGGCGACGTGCCGGTGGGCCAGAGCACGAGGTGGTAGCCGAGCTCGGACGCGCGCGTGGCGGCGCTCATGAAGATCTCGAGGGCGATGCGGCTGAGGCGCTGCACGTCGGCGGGGAACAGCAGCGCGACGATCCGGGTGCGCTTGCTGGCGAGCGCGCGGGCGACGACGTTGTTGCGGTAGCCGAGCTCCTGCATCGCCTCGGTGACGGCCCGCCGCGTGGGCTCGGAGACGGCCTTCGTGCCGTTGACGACGAAGGAGACCGTGGCGATCGAGACCCCCGCGCGCGCGGCGACCTCTCGCATGGTCGGGATGGCGGCTCCTCGGGTTCGGACGGCGCCGTGCGGGCGATCGGCCGGGCGCGTGCTCAGCGTATAGCGGGCGTCGCGCGGCGGCGCGGGTCGGTCGGGGCGCGGAACCGCGAGACGAGGATGAGCGCGCCCGTGATCGCGCAGACGGCGATCGTGAGGCCCACCACGTACGCGGCGACCGTGCCGTACCCGCCGGGCGACGAGTCCGGGTTCAGGAACCCGTACGGGTAGTAGGTGGCGGTCTGGAAGACCTCGTCGCCGGTGAACGGGCCGCGGAGGAGCGTGATGACGATCCACACGAGGGGGAACGCGATGACGCGGCCGATGGCGCCCGCGCGCAGCGGTCGGCGGTCGGGCGCGAGGATCCAGTCGAGCAGCACGATCAGCGGCACGGCGACGTGCACGATCTGGTCGGCCCAGTCGAGCTTCAGCGGCTCCGGCTGGGGCTGGCCGCGCAGCAGCAGGTTCCAGACGATGCCCGTGATGACGAGGTAGACGGTGGACGCGAGCCGCAGCGTGACCCAGCCGACCCCGGGATCCGCCACGCGGCCCCGCGCGAGCCGCACGCCGCCGACGACCAGCACGACCGCACCGAGCACGTTCGCGTCGACCGTGAAGAACAGGGCGAAGTCGAGCGACTTACCGGCGATGCCGGTGACGCCGAGGTCCTGCCAGTAGGCGTAGTTGACGTGGTACTGGGCGATGACGCCGATGACGGCGGCGATCGCGGTGGCGATGCGGACGACGGAGAAGAGGATGCGCACGGCCGAGGTTCCCACGATCTCGCCCTCCGCTGCCGCCCGGTGTCCCCGGACGCGTGGTCGGGCGGCTCACGCGGACGGCGCTGATCTCCCGCGAGGAGAAGCGGCGGCTGCCGGGGGAGGCGCGGACGAGTCGGGATGGTCCGCTCGACGTGACTGCCGGATCTGGGGGGGCGGCGCGAGCCGACCTTGACATCCCGTCCTCCTGCCCGCATGCTCATCAAAACGAACTTTCAGTCCGCAGAGCGAACTGCACCACTCAATGGAGAGCGGAGATGCATATGGGGTTGGCTGTCTGGGCCCTCATCTCGTACATCGGGATCATCGTCGTCTGGAGCGTCGCGCTGAAGCGCGGCATCGGTGATCGACCGGCAGGTGGACCTCCTCAACTCGCTGCTCGGCCGCCTCCGCGGCGGGGCCGGGTACGTGGCCACGGTCGGGTCGGCGCTGTTCGGCGCGGTCGCGCACTCGGGATCCGCCAACGCCGCGACCATGGGCTCCGTCGCGATCCCGTGGATGAAGCGCTCGAACTGGCCGCCGCACGTGGCCGCCACGCTCATCGCCGGCAACGCGGGCAACGGCACGGTGATCCCGCCGAGCGCGTCGTTCTTCATCCTCATCGGCACCGCGACGGTCGCGCCCTACGTCTCGATCGACGAGCTGCTGCTCGCGATGTTCGCCGCGGCGGCCTGGTGCATCCTCTGGCGGCTGGTCGTCGTCTTCTCCTTCGTGCGGAAGCACGAGATCGGCCGCGTCGCCGCCGCGGACATCCTGCCGTTCGGCCGCTCGTTCCGGCAGGGCTGGTCGTCGCTGCTGGTGTTCCTCGGGATCGTGATCCCGGTGCTCGTCACCCTCGGGCCGACCGGCGAGTCGCTCACGGGCGTGCTCGGCGAGGACGTGATGGAGTCCATCAGCATCATCGTCTGGATCCCCGTCCTCCTCGGCCTCTTCGCCGCCGCGCTCGGCTGGCGGCGCCTGCCCCGGTCCGGCCGCGAGTGGTACGGCTTCGTCGCCAAGACCGCCCCGCGCTACCGCGACATCGGCGCGACGCTGGTGTTCGCCTTCGCGGGCGGCGCCGTGCTCACCGTGCTCGGCCTCGCCGAGCAGCTGTCGAGCGTGCTCAACGGGCTGGACGCGTCGCCCGTGGTCATGTCGATCATCGTCGCCGTCCTGGTGGTGCTCGTCGCCGCCTCGACCGAGGGCGCGTCCCCGCCCGGGGCGTCGGCGATCTACATCGCGACCGGCATCGCGCAGGTCAACCCGGTGAAGACGTTCGTGCCGCTGATCGTGCTGTACGTGCTGCCGATCCTCGCGATCGCCGCCCTGATCGGGCCCGGCTGGCTGCCGGTGCCGCACTGATGCCCGCTGCCGCGCGCGGGCTGCCCGCGCGCCCCCGTCCCGTCCCCGCCCGCACGACCCGCCGCACGACCGCCCCGAGGAGGAGCTGATGAGCGAAGAGAAGCCCCCCGCCGAGACCACCCACGGCCCGGCCCGCCTGCGCGCCATCCGCATGATGACCGCCGTCTTCGTCGCCCTGCTCGTGCTGATGCTCGCGCTCGGCACGGTGCTCGTGCTCCTGCAGGTCGTCGGCCTCGTGATCGTCGGCGGCGGCCTGATCACCGGCGCCTCCGCCGCCCTCAGCCCCTGGACGTTCGGCGTCGCCGGGGTGCTCGGGATCTGGACCCTCCTGCTCTCCTACGTCCACGGCTGGAAGCCCGCCGACTAGGCGGCCCGCCCCTCGCATCACCCGGAAGAAGAAAAACGACATGACGGACGCATCGACCCTCGGGCGGCTCGCCGCCCTCCCCGTCGCCAACGTGGGCGACTCCATGGACCGCCTCGGCGTCGTCGACGCCGGGATCCGCCCGGTGTGGCGCGGCGCGCGCGTCGCCGGCACCGCCTTCACGGTGGAGGTCGCGGGCGGCGACAACGCGGGGATCCACGAGGCACTGGGGCGCCTCCAGCCCGGCGACGTGCTCGTCGTCAACGGCCACGGGCTCCGGGACCGCGCGCTCGTCGGCGAGCTCATCGGCGAGCGGCTGCGCTCGGCGGGCTGCGCGGGCATCGTGATCGACGGCGCCCTCCGCGACGTCGACGACCTCGAGCAGATGGGCTTCCCCGCCTTCGCCCGGGCCGTGACGCCGGCGGGGCCGTACCGGAACGGGCCGTTCCGGATCCAGGTGCCGGTCGCCATCGGCACCGTCGTGGTGAGCCCCGGCGACATCGTGCTCGGCGACGCCGACGGGCTCGCGATCGTGCCCGCCGCGGAGGCCGCCGCGGTCGCCGACCGGGCCGAGGCCAAGCACGCCGACGAGTCCGCGATCCGGGCCTCCATCATCTCGGCACGATGATCCCCGTCGCCTGGGACGATGGGGCACATGCCAGACACCCCATCGGACAGCCGCGCGTCCGCAACGGAGACCTCCTCGTCGACCGTCCGCAGCGTCGACCGGGCGCTGGACCTGCTCGAGCTGCTCGAGCGCGGGGACGGGCCGCTGCGTCTCGTGGAGCTGAGCCGCGGCTCCGGCCTGCAGAACGCGACCGTGCTGCGGATCCTCGGGTCGCTGCAGCGCCGCGGCTGGGTGACGGTGGAGCACGGCGAGTACCGCGTGGGGCCGGCGGCCCTCGGGATCGCGAACGGCTTCCTGACGACCGACCGGCTGAGCGGGCGCGCCCGTCCGGTGCTCCAGCAGCTCGCGGACAGCACGCGGCTGACGGCGTCGCTGTACGTGCGCGTCGGCGAGGAGCGGATCCTCACGGTGCGCGTCGACGGCGAGGACCCGCTGCGGTACCAGCTGCCGCTCGGCCGGCGGCTGCCGCTGCATGTGGGGGCGGGGAAGAACATCCTCGCGGCGTTTCCGGAGGAGGAGCGCGAGCGGGTGCTCGCGCGGATCGGGAGCACGGACACTGCCGGCGGCGCGAGCGTCTCGGCCGACGAGTTGCGAGCCCAGCTCGACGTGGTGCGGAGGGACGGCTTCCACATCTCGATCGACGAGCGGGAAACGGGCGTCGCCGCGGTGAGCGTCCCGATCCACGACCGGGCGGGCGAGGTCGTCGCGGCGATCTCGACCTCCGGGCCCACGGAGACCATCACGCGCGCGCGCCTCGAGGCGCGCGTGCCGGAACTGCGCCGAGCGGCAGCCGCCGTGGAGCGGTAGACGCCGGGTCGCGACGCGCGCCCGGCAGAGGAGGAGACGCACGATGAGGACAGCGTTCATCGGACTCGGGGAGGTGGGCGCGATCTACGCGGCGGCGGCCGCGGCCCACGGCGACGACGTGTCGGGCTTCGATCCCGCCGCGCCCACCACTCCCGAGGGCATCGAACGGTCGGCGACCCTGGCCGAGGCGGTGGCCGGGGCGGATCTCGTCGTCGTGCTCACGGGGGCGGCGCTCAGCGAGCGCATCGCCGCGGACGCCGCGCCGCACCTCGGCGCCGACGCGGTCTACGCCGACTTCACGACGGCGTCGCCGCAGGTGATGGCGCGCGTGGAGCGGGTGGTGCAGGACACGGGCGCGCGCTTCGCCGACGTCGCGATCCTCGGGCCCGTGCCCACGAAGGGCGCGCGGACGGAGACGATCGTCAGCGGATCCGCCGCCCCGGGACGTCGCGGCGTACCTCGTCTCCCTCGGCGCCGAGGTCGAGCGCATCGACGGGCCGGCGGGCGAGGCGACCAGCAGGAAGCTCCTCCGCAGCGTGCTGATGAAGAGCCTCGCGGCCGTCGTGGTCGAGGCGGTCACCGCGGGGCGCGCGGCCGGATGCGAGGACTGGGTGCGCGACCAGATCGCGGGCCAGCTCTCCGGCGACGTGGCGGCGAAGATCGAGCGGTACGAGTCGGGCAGCCGCAAGCACGCGGTGCGGCGCGGGCACGAGATGGAGTCGGTGGTGGAGCACCTGGGTGCGCTCGGGGTGCCGTCGGAGATGTCGGAGGCGTCCGTGCGGTTCCTCGGGCGGCTCGCCGAGGAGGAGCGGGCGGCGGAGCAGCCGCGCCGGGCCTAGGAGGAGCGCGCCCGACGCAGCAGGGCGACGGCGATGGCGAGCGGCTTCATCCACGTCATCTCGCCGAAGCGGTAGTCGTCGGCGCGCGCGAGCCGGTCGGCGAGGTCGGGGCGCGCGGCGCGCAGGTAGCCGCGCGCCTCCTCCGCGTGCACGGGGTCGGAGACGATGCGGATGGTGTCGGCGTCCTCGATCAGCGGGATCGCGTTCGCGACGTTCTCGCGCGTGCTCGTGCTGGCCTCCTCGAGGACGACCGGGCCCGCGTAGCCGAGCTCGTCGCGGGCGAAGCGGGCGAGGATCCGGGCCTCGGGCTCGTCGCCCATCACGGATCCGCCGCAGAGCACGAGCGCGGTCGACGCGGCCCGCGGGTCCATCGAGCGCAGGGCCGCGCGCACGCGGTAGCGGTTGATCCGGTTGGCGCGCGGGCCGGTGTTGCCGAAGCCGAGGACGACGACGACCTCGCGGCCCACGGCGCCGTCGGGGCGGCCCGGCGCGCGGCCGAGGCCGCGGGTGCTGGCGAGCCGGTGGATCCCCTCGCTCGCCAGGAGCGCGGCGCCGACCGCGGCGAGGAGCGCGGCCCCGGTGGCGACGAGGGTCTGGCGGGTGCGCATGCGCCCAGGCTATGGGCGCGCGTCTTCGACGACGCCGCTCACGCGGAGCGCGCCGCCTTCACGAACGCGACGACCGCGTTCGCGTGCCCGTGCCCGAGGCCGTGCTCGGCCTTCAGCCACGCGACGACCTGCATGTGCGGCTCGACGTCGAGACGGGCGTCGGCCAGGTCGATCCAGCGCTGCACCGGCTGCCCGTACGTCGACTCGATGCTCGGGAAGTAGGAGGCGGGTCCGCGGGCCCTCTGACCCTCGGGCGGCGAGGGCGGGGCGACGATGCCGTGCGCGTTCATGCCGCGACGGTACCGGCGGCGCGCGGCCGCGACCAGGGCGGGCCGTGGTTCAATGGTCCGGCCTCCTCCGGGAGGGGCCTCCCGCGGGAGGCACGGCGGTGGGGCTCGCCGTACCCGAACCTCGACAACCTCGTCGACGACAGTCCCTGTCTCTTGGCTAGCCATGCCATCCGAGATGGGAGACCCCATGACCGACCACCGACAGCCCGGCGGCGACGCGCCCCTCGGCGGCGGGCCCCTCGACAGCGACGTGGAGGTGGACGACGACCCGGGCCGCCCGGTCCACCTCCGCTGGTCGTCCCTCGGCCTCGTCGCGCTCGGCGGCGCCGTGGGCACGGGGATCCGCGAGGCGCTCGCGCTCACCTGGCCCGCGCCCGCCGGGGGCATCCCCGTGACGATCCTCCTGATCAACGTGGTCGGCGCCTTCGTGCTCGGCGCGCTGCTGGAGTCGCTCGCCCGCCGCGGCCCCGACGAGGGCCGGCGCCGCGCGATCCGCCTGCTGGTGGGTACGGGCGTGCTCGGCGGCTTCACCACCTACAGCTCGCTGGCCGTCGACACGGCGTCGCTCACCGGATCCGCGCTCGGCGTCGCGTTCGCCTATGCCGCGCTGTCGCTCGTGGTGGGCGCCGCGGCGTCGGTCGCCGGGATCGCCGCGGGCGCCGCGATCCACCGACGCTCGGCTGCGGGACGCGCGCCGGGGGCGGCGTCGTGACCGGCCCGCTCGTGTTGGCGCTGGTCTGCGTGGCCGGCGGCATCGGATCCGCCCTCCGCCTGCTCCTCGACGGCGCCATCCGCGGCCGCCTCGGCGCGGCGTACCCGTGGGGCACGACCGTCATCAACGTCACCGGATCCCTCGGCCTCGGCCTGCTCACGGGCGCCGCCGCGCAGGCCGGCCTCCCGCACGACCTCGTCCTCGTCCTCGGCAGCGGCCTCATGGGCGGCTACACGACCTTCAGCACCGCCAGCCTCGAGACGGTGCGGCTCGCGCAGGCGGGCCGGGTGGGCGCGGCGCTCGCGAACGGCGTCGGCATGCTCGTGGTGTGCGTCGCGGCGGCGGGGCTCGGGATCGTGGTGGGCCAGGCGCTGTGACGGCCCTCGCGCCCGTCGCCTCCGCTACGGACGTCGCGGCGCTGCACGCGTTCCTCGCGGCGGCGGACCTCACGGTCACTGGGCTCGACGACCCCGGCGTGCGGCTCTGGATCCGGCGCGACGCCGACGGCCGCATCACCGGCAGCACCGGCTTCGAGCTCAGCGCGGACGGGCGGCACGCGCTGACCCGCAGCGTGGCGGTGGATCCCGCCCTCCGGTCCGCGGGCCTCGGCTCGGCGCTCGACCGGCCCGCGCTCGCGGCCGCGCTGCCCGACGCCCGCCAGGTCGTCGCGTTCCGCGCGAGCGGCCAGCTCGCGCGCGAGGTCGCGTGGTCGCGGGCGCTCGGGGCGGATGCGGATGACACGACCTAGGCTCGGCGGATGAGCAGCGCGGAGACCCAGCCCGACCCGGAGCTCGTCTGGAGCACGACCGGACGCCGCGACCTCCACCGCGGCCGCGTCGTCCTCGTCGAGCACGACGTGCTGCTGCCGGACGGATCCGCGTCGCGGTACGAGGTCGACGAGAGCGTGCCGTTCGCGGTCGCGACCCTCGTGATCGACGGCGACCACGTGCTGCTGTCGCGCCAGTACCGGCACCCGCTCGGGCGCTGGATCCTCGACCTCCCCGGCGGCGCGGGCGACGCCTCCGAGCACCCCGCCGACGCCGCCCGTCGCGAGCTCGAGGAGGAGCTCGGGCTCGTCGCGCCCGACCTCCACCCCTTGCGCACCTACGCCGTGAACCCCGGCCGCGCCTCCTGGCTCGTGCACGTCTTCGCCTGCACGACGCCGACCACCGCGGGCACGGCCGACCGCTCCGACCCGTCCGAGCAGGTGCGCCTCGTGCGCATGCCCGTCGCGGAGCTCGACGCGCTCATCGCGGCGGGCGGCATCGAGGACCCGACCCTGCTGATCGCCCGCGCGGCCGCCGCGGAGCAGGGGCTGCTGCCGCCGGTCGGGCCGCCGCGGTAGCGCTACACGCGCGATCCGCTCGCACGGCTCCGGGTACCCGATGCCGACGGCCGCCGCCGACCGCGGCAGGAGGCTCGTCTCGGTGAGGCCGGGAGCCTCGACGCACTCACCCCATCGCGACGACGCACGCCGCCAGGAAGCCGACCTGCGCGACAGTCCGCAGCGGCAGCGGCGTCGTCGGGGTGTCGGGGTGGCGGCAGCCGCGGGCCGCGCGCACGTTCGCCGGGAAGACGGCGACGAGGAGGATCGCCAGGCCGATCGCGGCGGGGATGCGGAGGGCGGGGATCAGCAGGCCCACCGCTCCTGCGATCTCGAGCGCGCCCGTGACGGTGACGACGAGCTCCGGCCGGGGCAGCCCCGGCGGCACGATCGACACGAGCCCGGACCGACGCGGCTCCATGAAGTGGGCGCTGGCGCCGAGCGCGAACGCCGCCGCGAGGCCCACCGCCACCGACGCCGGCCACCCGTCCAGGTAGGGCACGGGGACGGCGAGGCCCACGAGCCGCGCCTCGAGGGCGACGACGATCAGGGCGGCGAACGGGATCGCGGGCGTCGGCGCGTCCGGGCGGCGCGGCGAGCGGATCAGCCGGCGTCGCGGAGCGCGTAGGTCAGCACCGCGTTGCCCGCGCTCGTGATCTCGGAGCGGCGCAGCTCCAGCCGCGTGGTCGGGTCGTCGGGCTCGAACAGGCGGCGGCCGGCGCCGGCGACGACCGGGTGGATCATCAGGGTCAGCTCGTCGAGGAGCCCCGCGAACAGCAGCGCGCGCGTGAGCGAGATGCTCGACAGCACGGCGATCTCGCCGCCCTCCGTCTCCTTCAGCCGGGCGATCGCCGCGAGCGCGTCGCCCTCGATGCGCGTCGCGTTCCAGCCCAGGTCGCCCGTGAGCGTGCGCGTGGCGACGAGCTTCTCGAGCGGGTTGACGAAGGCGGCGAACGGGTCGTCGGCGGGCGCGGCCGGCCAGTGCGCCGACCAGTCCTCGAAGCCGCGGCGGCCCATCACGGCGGTGGTGACCGAGGAGATCATGCGGCCGAGGCCCGCGCCGAGCTCCGGGTCGAACGAGTCGTACTGGAACAGGTGCGGCGACTCCACGACGCCGTCGACGGACGTGAACAGGCCTGCGGTGAGTCGTCGCACGCGCTCCTCCTCGAGCTCGGGTGTGGTCGCCATGATGCGCGCCCCGGGCCCGCGCGTCCAGATCGGGACGTGCGGCGGACTGCGACGGGGTCGCGTTCACACGGTCGCAACACGCGCGCATCGCCGCGGAAACGCGGGCTCCCTAACCTCGACTGCAACGGCGATTGCAGGACCCGTCTCCCGCGATGAGGATTGCACGCACCGCCCCGCACCGCTCGACCACCGCTCAGCACCTCGCGAAGGGACCCCCATGACCATGACCGTCGGAGAGAGGACGAGGTCCGTCGTCGGCCTCCGGGGGGTCGCGCCCGTGGCGGTGGCCGCCCTCGTGATCGCGCTCGTCGCGCAGGTCATCGGCTCGCGTACCCTGCCGCTCGGATCCGCCTCCATCGTGTTCTTCCCGATGGTGTGGGGCCTCCTCATCGCCGCCGCGCTCTCGTTCCAGCGGATCCGCCCGGTCGGCCTCGACTTCCAGCGGATCGCCAACGCGTTCGTGGGCGTCGCCGTGCTGTTCCTCGTCGCGCGGCTCGCCTTCAACATCGGGCCGAACATCCCGACGCTGCTGCAGGCCGGACCCGCGCTGCTGCTGCAGGAGATCGGGCACCTGCTCGGCACGGTCGCGCTCGCGCTGCCGCTCGCCGTCCTGCTCCGGATGGGCAAGGCCACCATCGGCGCCACGTTCTCCCTCGACCGCGAGCCGGCGTTCGCGATGGTGAGCGAGAAGTACGGACCGGACTCCGACCAGTACCGCGGCGTCCTCGCCATGTACGTGTTCGGCACGCTCTTCGGCGCCGTCTACATCACCCTGCTCACCTCGCTCGTGGCGTCGGCCGACGTCTTCGACCCGCTGGCGCTCGCGATGGGCGCGGGCGTCGGATCCGGGTCGATGATGGCCGCGTCGACCGCCAGCATCATCGCCGCGTACCCCGGCCAGCAGGACGCGATCCTCGGCATTGCCGCGGTCTCGAACCTCATCACCACGGTCCTCGGCGTGTACGTCGGCATCTACGTGGCGCTGCCGCTCGCCGACCGGTTCTACCGGTTCCTCACGCGCAAGCAGGCGGCCGCGGAGGCCGCGTCGGGTCCGGTGGCGGTCTCGGCCGAGGCCGCGGAGTCGAACCGGGTCTTCCGCGAGCGCGTGGCCGAGGCGGCGGCGCCCGTGGACATCCGGCCGTGGGTCGCGATCCCGATCCTCGCGGTCGTCGGCATCGGCACCGCCTCGATCTTCGCGGGCGCCGTGAGCTGGTCCATCGTCGGCGGCTACGCGATCCTCATCGCCCTCCTCCTCGTGAGCCAGCTGCTCGCCCGGATCACGCGCAAGGTCTCCGCGATCGTCTTCGTCACCACGATCGGAGCGCTCGCCTCGAGCCCCTACTCGCCCATCGGCGCGGAGCTGACCACCGTGGTCACCTCGATCGACTTCCTCTCCATCGCGTGCGCCACCCTCACGTTCGCGGGCCTCAGCCTCGGCAAGGACGCGGCGCTGCTCAAGACGGTCGGCTGGCGCATCGTCCCGGTCGGGCTCGTCGCCATCACGGCGTCGTTCCTGCTCTCGGCCGTCATCGCGGAGTTCGCGCTCGGGTTCTGGTCGTGAGCGCGGCGGATCCGCTCGCCGACTGGCTCGACGAGCTCGAGCCGACGAAGGGGCACACGCCCTCGCACCGCCGCGTCGCCCGCGTGCTCCTCGAGCACCAGCAGCTCGCCTCGTACTCGGAGATCGCCGAGATCGCGCAGCGCGCCGAGGTGAACGCCAGCACCGTGGTGCGGTTCGCTCAGGCGCTCGGCTTCCGCGGCTGGCCGGAGCTGCAGCAGGAGCTGCGGATGCGGTACCTCGCGACGCTCACCTCCGAGGAGACCCTGCGCGAGCACCCGGCGGCGGCGTCGGGCGCGGTGCACGCGTCCATCCAGCGCGACGTCGCGAACCTCGGCCGGGCGCTCGAGTCCATCGACCCGGCGGAGGGCGACGCGGCCATCGCCGCGCTCGCGTCGGCCGGGCGGATCCTCGTGGTCGGCATGGGCTCGTTCGGCGCGCCGGCGTCGATCCTCGCCCACCTCGGATCCGTGATGGGCTACCCGATCTCCACGGAGGGCCGCGGCGGCGCCCACCTCGCGGCCGCGATGACCACGCTCGGCGCGGACGACGTGCTCGTGGTCGTGAGCCTGTGGCGGCCGATGCGCGACGTGCTCGCGGCGGCGACCGCGGCCCACGCGGCGGGCACGACCGTCGTCGCCATCACCGACATGCGCCGGGGCCGCCTCGCCGCCACCGCCGACCACGTCCTCGTCGTGCCCAGCGAGGGCGTCTCGTTCCTGCAGTCCACGACGGCCACCACGTCGGTCGTCTACGGCCTGCTCAGCGGGATGGAGGCGGTGCACCCCGAGCGCAGCCGCGCCGCCCTACGCCGCACGCAGGAGCTGTGGCAGCAGCTCGGCACCTTCAGCGGCTGACGCGCCGCCCGCATCCCACTCGCCTCGACCCGCCGCCCCGCGCGGCACCGGAAGGACCCCATGACCCCCACCGACCCGCTCGACCCCACCACCCCGCGGCGCATCGGCGTCGTCGGGCTCGGATCCATGGGCGGCGCCATGGCCGCGTCCCTCGCCGGCCGCGGCTGGGACGTCGTCGGCTGCGACCCGTCCGCTGCGGCGCGCGAGGCGGCCGAGGCGCGCGGCCTCCAGGTGGTCGCCGACGTGTCCGCGCTCGCAGGCATCCCGTACGTCGTGCTCTCGCTGCCGTCCGCGCGCGTGGTCGAGGCGACCGTGCCCGCGCTCCTCGCCGCGCCGGGCACCGTGGCCGTCGTCGACACGACCACCTCCGAGCCCGGCACGAGCGCCGCGATGGCCGAGCTGGCCGCCGCGCACGGCGCCGCCTTCGTCGACGCCCCGGTCTCCGGCGGCAACACGGGCGCGGCCGCCGGCACGCTCGCGTCCTTCGTCGGCGGATCCGCGGAGGCGGTCGACGCCGCCCGCCCCGTGCTCGAGGCGCTCACCTCCGGCGGCTGGCGTCACGTCGGCCCCGCCGGATCCGGGAACGTCGTGAAGCTCCTCAACAACATGCTCGTCTCGGTCAACCTGCTCGCCGTCGCCGAGGCGATGGACGTCGCGGCGGCCCACGGGATCGACCTCGACACCGCCGTCGCCGCGCTCAACACGGCCACGGGCGCGAGCACGGTCAGCCAGCGGATGTTCCCCGACCAGATCCTCAGCGGGCGCTTCGGCTCCGGCTTCGCGCTCGGCCTCATGGCGCGCGACGTGGCGCTCGCGCACGACGTGGCCCGCGCGACTGGCGCGACCCCGGGGCTCTTCGCCGAGACCGACGCGCGCTGGCAGCAGGCGCTCGCCGCCCTCGGCCCGCAGGCCGACTTCGTCGCCGCGACCTCCACCTTCACCACGGCGACCACCGCCCTGGATCCCGCGCAGCTCCCCGCCCGGAAGGACGACACCGCATCATGACCACCACCGCCCCGACCCCCCGCACCCCGCTCCTCGCGGCCGTCGACCGCGCCGCGCACCCCGCCGAGCGCGCCCGGCACCTCATCGCCCACGCGTTCCCCGACGGCATCGGCACGTGGGCCGAGGGCCGCGTGCACCCGGGATCCGGGCCCGCGATCGACCTCGTCGACGCCGCGACGGGCGAGCTCGTCACGAGCTACGCGGATCCGGGCGCCGAGGGCGCCGAGACCGCGCTCGCCGCCGCCCTCCGCGGGGCCCGCACCTGGGGTGCGATGGACCCGTACGACCGCGCCGCGATCCTCCGCGAGGTCGCACGCACGATCGGCGCGCACCAGGAGGAGCTCGCCGTGCTCGAGACGGTGACCACCGGCAAGCCGCTCCGCGACGCGCGCGTCGAGGTCGGCCGCGTGGCCCAGATGTTCGGCTACTACGCCGGCTGGGCCGACAAGGTCACCGGCCAGACCATCCCCGTCCCCGGCGACTGGCTCACCTACACGACGCGCGTGCCGTGGGGCGTGGTGGTCGCGGTCACGCCGTGGAACTCGCCGCTGTTCACGGCCGGCTGGAACTCGTCCGCGCCGCTCGCCGCCGGCAACGCCGTGGTCCTCAAGCCCAGCGAGTTCACGCCGCTCAGCACGATCCGCCTGGCGCAGCTCGCGGAGGAGGCGGGCCTGCCCGCGGGCGTGCTCTCCGTCGCGGTGGGAGCGGGCACCACGGTCGGCGCCGCGCTCAGCACGGACCGGCGCGTGGGCAAGCTGAGCTTCATCGGATCCGTGCCCGTCGGCCGCACGGTCGCGCAGGCGGCGGCCGGCGCCGGGATCCCCGTCGTGCTCGAGCTCGGCGGCAAGAGCGCCAACATCGTGTTCGCCGACGCGGACCTCGACCAGGCCGCGCGCGGCGCCGTGAGCGCCGTCTTCTCGGGCGCCGGGCAGTCGTGCGTCGCCGGATCCCGCCTGCTCGTCGAGCGCGGCGTGCACGACGAGCTCGTGGCGCGCATCGTCGCCCACGTCGAGGCGCTGCGGCTCGGCGACCCGCTCGACCCCGACACCGAGATCGGCCCGATCATCTCCCGCCGCCAGGTCGCGACCATCCGCGCGCTCATCCAGGCGGGCCAGGAGGACGGCGCGCGCCTCCTCTCCGGCGCGACCCCGTCGGCCGCGCTCGCCGACGGCGCCCTGGCCGACGGCAGCTGGATCATGCCGACGGTCCTCGACGGCGTCGAGCCCGGACACCGCCTGGAGACCACCGAGGTGTTCGGCCCCGTCCTCGGCGTCTCGGTGTTCGACACGGAGGAGGAGGTGGTCGCGCGCGCGAACGCCACGGGCTTCGGCCTCGCGGGCGCCGTCTGGACCTCCGACGTCTCCCGCGCGCACCGCGTGGCCGCGGCCGTCGACGCCGGCACCTTCTGGATCAACGCGTACAAGACCATCCACGTCGCGGTCCCGTTCGGCGGCTTCGGCGAGTCCGGCCACGGCCGCTCGTCCGGCCCGGGCGTGCTCGACGAGTACACGCAGCAGAAGGCTGTGTGGGTGCCGACCACGCCGCCGCCCGCGCCGTTCCCCTCGATGCTCGGCTAGCGGGAGGTCGCGCGCCATCCCGCGCCGCCCGCCCGAGGGGACGGGCGGCGCGGGATGCGAAACCTTTCTGGTTAACCGCTTTACACGACCCTCGATCCGGTGTTAGCGTCGCCGCCATCGGGTCAGCGACGAGGCCTCCCGGATGCGTGCAGAGCTGGCGGATCACGGTGTCGTCGTGTCCCGGATCCACCGCCACCTCAAGGAAGAGACCACGCGATGTCCCCTCGATCCACCGCCCGCCGCCGCCTCATCGGCGCCGCCGCCTTCGCGGCCACCGTCCCCCTCGTGCTCGCCGGCTGCTCCGGCGGCGGGGGAGGCGGATCCTCCTCCAGCGGGGATCCGAAGACGATCACCGTCACCGACTACTACAACGAGGGCAACGACGACACCGTCATCGGCGACACCCTCCAGAAGTGCGGCGAGTCCCTCGGCGTCACCATCGAGCGCACGTCGATCCCGGGGTCGAGCCTCATCCAGAAGGTGCTGCAGCAGGCGTCGTCGAGGACGCTGCCCGACGTGCTCATGCTCGACAACCCCGACCTGCAGCAGATCGCCGCGACCGGCGCGCTCGCCCCGCTCGAGGACTTCGGCATCTCCACCGACGGCTACGCGAAGGGTGTCGTCGACGCGGGCACCTACGAGGGCAAGACGTACGGCCTCGCGCCCACCGTGAACACCATCGCGCTGTTCTACAACAAGCAGATGCTGACCGACGCCGGGATCCAGCCGCCCACGACGTGGGACGAGCTGAAGACCTCGGCCGCCGCGCTCAAGGACGGCGACCGCTACGGCATCGCCATGGACGCCAACGCCACCTACGAGGGCACCTGGCAGTTCCTGCCCTTCATGTGGTCGAACGGCGGCGACGAGAAGGACATCGCGACGCCCGAGACCGCGGAGGCGCTGCAGCTCTGGACCGACCTCGTGAAGGACGGCTCGGCCTCGCAGAGCGTCGTGAACTGGACCCAGTCCGACGTCAACGACCAGTTCATGGCCGGCAAGACGGCGATGATGATCAACGGCCCGTGGCAGATCCCCGCGCTCACCGAGTCCGGCGTCGACTACGGCATCGCGAAGCTCCCCGCCCCCGAGGCCGGCGGCACCGCCGTCGCCCCGCTCGGCGGCGAGGTGTGGACCGTGCCGCAGACGGGGGACGAGGAGAAGCAGGCGACGGCCGCGAAGGTCGTCGAGTGCCTCAACTCCGACGAGAACCAGCTCGACATGGCCACCAAGCGCTTCACGATCCCGTCGAAGACCGCCGTCGCCACCGAGTTCGGCCAGCAGGTGCCCGAGGAGCAGGTGTTCGTCGACCTCGTCGCCGACGCCCGCGCCCGCACCGGCGAGCTCGGAGCCGACTGGCCGAAGGCCGCCACGAAGATCTACACGGCCGTGCAGTCCGCGCTCACCGGCCAGTCCTCGCCGGAGGACGCGCTGAAGAACGCCGAGCAGGGCTGATGGCGACGACCGCCGTCCCCGCCCGCCCGACCGCGCCCGCGGCCGGGCGGGCCCGGGGCGCCGGGGACGCCGCCGTCGCGCGGGGTCCCGTGCGCCGCCGTCCCCGCTTCCGGTGGGAGCGCTTCTTCCAGGTGATGTTCCTGGTGCCGGCGGTCGTGTACCTCGTGCTCTTCTTCGGCTACCCGGTCGTGAAGAACATCGTCATGAGCTTCCAGGAGTACACGACGACCACCTTCTACACGGGCGAGGCGCCGTGGGTCGGGTTCGCGAACTACGCGTCGGTGCTCTCGTCGGGGATCTTCTCCACGGCGCTGCTCAACACGTTCCTCTTCACGATCGGCTCGATCCTCGGCCAGTTCGTGATCGGGCTCGTGCTGGCGCTGTTCTTCCGCCGGTCGTTCCCGCTCAACGGGCTGCTGCGGGCGCTGCTGCTCCTGCCGTGGCTGCTGCCGCTCATCGTCTCGAGCGCGGTGTGGAAGTGGATCCTCGACCAGGACTCCGGCGTGCTCAACCAGTTCCTGCTCGGCACGGGCGTCGTGCAGGACCCGGTGCCGTGGCTCACGAGCCCGGCGTTCGCGCTCATCACGGTGATCGCCGTGAACGTGTGGATCGGGATCCCGTTCAACACGACCATCCTCTACGGCGGCCTGCAGGACATCCCGCCGGAGCTGTACGAGGCCGGGTCCCTCGACGGGGCCACCGGCTGGCGCGGCTTCCGGCACATCACCTGGCCGCTGCTGCGACCCGTGGTGGGCGTGGTGCTCGTGCTCGGCGTCGTCTACACGATCAAGGTGCTCGACATCATCCTCGGCCTCACGAACGGCGGGCCCGCGAACTCGACGCAGACCATCGCGACGCAGTCGTACACGCTCTCGTTCCAGCAGTTCGACTTCGGGTCGGGCGCCGCCCTCAGCAACATCCTCATCGCCATCTCGGCGGTGTTCGCGGTGGTCTACCTCCGCGCCAACAGGAAGGCCGTCGATGACTGACACCGCCGCCCGCGTCGCCCTGCCCCGCCCGGTGGGATCGCGGAAGCCCCGCGCCGACCGCAGCTGGATCTCCACGGTGATCGGCGTCGTGATCCTCGCCGTGATGCTGTTCCCCGTCTACTGGATGGTGAACATCTCGCTCCAGCCCGCGGGCCCGGCGATCCAGGCGGCGTGGTTCCCGTTCGAGGCGCAGTTCCAGGGCTACGCGACCGCCCTCTCCGAGCAGGGGCAGGCGCTCGGCACGAGCCTCCTGATCGCGCTCGGCAGCGTCGTGCTCAGCCTCGCCATCGCGACCCCGGCGGCGTACGCGCTCGCGCAGTTCAGGTTCCGCTGGATCAACATCGTGCTGTTCGGGATCCTCATCTCGCAGATGATCCCCGGCATCGTCGTCGCGAACGCGCTCTACGCGGCGTACAACGACGTGGGGCTGCTCAACTCGATCCCGGGCCTGATCCTCGCGGACTCCACCGCGGGCATCCCCTTCGCGATCCTCATCATGCGGGCGTTCATGGCGGGCATCCCGCCGTCGATCATCGAGGCCGCGAAGGTGGACGGCGCCGGGAACTTCCGGGCCTTCCGCTCGATCGTCCTGCCCGTGAGCCTCAACGCCGTCATCACCGCCGGGCTCTTCACGTTCCTCTTCACCTGGAGCGACTTCCTGTTCGCGCTGACGCTCACGACGACCGACGACGTGCGCCCCATCACGCTCGGGATCTACCAGTACATCGGCACGTACACCGCCGACTGGAGCACGGTGATGGCCACGGCCGTGCTCGCGTCGCTGCCGGCGATCGTGCTGCTGCTCGCGGCGCAGCGCTTCATCGCAGCGGGCGCGACGGGCGGCGCTGTCAAGTGATCCGGCTCCCGCACGCCCGCGCCCCGGACGCCGCCCGCGCCCCCTCCCAGATCCCGCACGACCCCTCCGAGAGAGAGACACCATGACCGACACCACCTCCCCGCTGCGCGTCACCGTCTGGGGCGAGAACCGCCACGAGCAGATCGAGCAGCACGTCCGCGACCGCTACCCGACCGGGATGCACGGCGCCGTCGCCGAGGGCGTGCAGGAGAACCTGCCCGAGGCGCACGTCGAGATCGCGACCATGGACCAGCCCGAGCACGGCCTCACCGAGGAGCTGCTCGCCCGCACCGACGTCCTCACGTGGTGGGGCCACGCGGCCCACGCCGAGGTGGACGACGCGATCGTCGAGCGCGTGCACCGCCACGTGCTCGACGGCATGGGCCTCATCGTGCTGCACTCCGGGCACTGGTCGAAGATCTTCACGAAGCTGATGGGCACCACGTGCACCCTCCGCTGGCGCAGCGAGCACGACCGCGAGCTGGTGTGGACCGTGAACCCGCAGCACCCCATCACGCGCGGCGTGCCGAACCCGATCGTCATCGACGAGCAGGAGATGTACGGCGAGTACTTCGACGTGCCCACGCCCGACGAGCTCGTCTTCATCTCGGGCTTCACGGGCGGCGAGGTGTTCCGCAGCGGCATGACCTACCGCCGCGGCTTCGGCCGGATCTTCTTCTTCTCGCCCGGCGACCAGGACTTCCCCGTCTACCACCACCGGGACGTCCGCCGCGTGATCGCGAACGCGTGCGAGTGGGCGCGGCCCGACCGCCGACAGACGCCGACGCTGCTGCGCTACGAGCTCGGCGAGTACTACGACGGCACCGACTACGCCGGGGCGCTCGAGCGATGACGAGGGCTCCGGCTCACCGGATCGTCGCGCCCGCCGACGGCGCGCGCCTCCGGGTCGTGCAGGTCGGCGCGGGCGGCATGGGCCAGCAGTGGCTGCGGACCATCGCGGAGGATCCCGACGTCGAGCTCGTGGGCGTCGTCGACCTGGACGAGGAGGCGGCGCGGGCGGGCGCGTCCGCGCACGGGGCGTCGGCGGAGGCGTCGACCGACCTCGGCGAGCTCATCGACCGGGTGCGGCCCGACGCCGTGATCGACGTCACCATCCCGCGCGCGCACCACCCCGTCACCACCCAGGCGCTGTTCGCGGGGATCCCCGTGCTCGGCGAGAAGCCCGTCGCGCTCACGGTCGCCGAGGGGCTGTCGCTCGCGGCGGCCGCGGAGATCACGGGCGAGCTGTTCATGGTCAGCCAGTCGCGCCGCTACAACGACCACCTCGTCGCCCTCAAGCGGCGGGCGGCCGACCTCGGCGGCGTCGGCATCGTCACGACGGAGTTCTTCAAGGCGCCGCACTTCGGCGGGTTCCGAGAGGAGATGGACGACGTGCTGCTGCTCGACATGGCCGTGCACCAGTTCGACGCGGTGCGGTACCTGCTCGACGCGGATCCCGTGAGCGTCTACTGCGAGTCGTACAACCCGGCGTGGAGCTGGTACCGCGGCGACGCGGGCGCCACCGCGGTCTTCGCGTTCGAGGGCGGCGTGCGCTACGTCTACACCGGCAGCTGGTGCAGCCCGGGCGCGGAGACGTCGTGGAACGGATCCTGGCGGGTGAGCGGCGCGTACGGCACCGCGCTCTGGGACGGCGACCACGATCCGACGAGCGACATCCCGGACGCGCCCGACGGGCCGCTCGCGGAGCCCGCGCCCGCCGGGTCGGTGGGGGTCGAGATCGCCGGGTCGCTGCGCGCGTTCGTCCGGGCGCTCCGCACGGGCGAGCGGCCGCACGGCGAGGTGCACGGCAACGTGATGAGCCTCGCGATGGTCGAGGCCGCGATCGAGTCGAAGGGGACGGGCCGGCGGCTCGCGATCGACGACGTGCTCGAGCGCGCCTACGCGACCGCGCTCGCCGACGAGCGGCGCGACGACGTCCGCGCACGGCTCGAGCAGTGGCGCGAGCGGGGCGTGCGGGAGGCGCTCCAGGGGCCGTCGGCGCCAGCGGGTGTCGCGGGCGCCGCGGCCGTCGCCCGCCCGGCCGTCGCCGGGTAGCCTCGTCGGGTGGGGATCCAGTGACCGGCGACGAGACGGGCCGCGCCGTGCCGCTCGCGCCGGATCCCCGCTCCCGGGAGATCCCGCCCGCTGGCGACGCCCGCTCCCGCGGCACCACGCCCGACCACGTCCGCCGCTCCAACCTCGCGACCGTGCTGCAGATCGTGCACGAGACCGGCCCCGCGTCGCGCTCCGAGCTGACCCGCGAGACCGGGCTCAACCGCTCCACCATCGCCGCGCTCGTGGGCGAGCTGCAGGAGCTCGGCCTCGTCGTCGAGTCGGAGCCGCCCGGCACCAACCGCGTCGGCCGGCCGAGCCCCATCGTCTCGGCCGACCCGCGCGTCGTCGTCCTCGCCGTGAACCCCGAGATCGACGCCGTCACGGTCGGGCTCGTCGGCCTCGACGGCGTGGTGCAGCAGCGGATCCGCCGCGACACCGACGGGATCCCCACCGCCGCGCAGGCCGCCGACCTCGCCGGCGCGATCATCGCCGAGCTGCGCGCCGACCTCCTGGCCACCCGCCCCGATGCGCGCGTGCTCGGCATCGGCGTCGCGGTCCCCGGCCTCGTGCGCTTCGACGGCGGGCTCGTCCGCCTCGCCCCGCACCTCGGCTGGGTCGACGAGCCGTTCGCCGCGCTCCTCGCCGAGGCCACGGGGCTCCCCGCGCTCGCCGCCAACGACGCGAGCCTCGCGGCCGTCGCGGAGGGGCGGTTCGGATCCGGCCGCGACGTCGACGACCTCGTCTACCTCAACGGCGGCGCATCGGGCGTCGGCGGCGGCGTGCTCATCGGTCGGCGCCCGTTCGGCGGCGCGGAGGGCTACGGCGGCGAGCTCGGCCACACGCTCGTCGACTCCGGCGGCGAGCTCTGCCACTGCGGGGCGGTCGGCTGCCTCGAGACGACGGTCGGCCAGGACGCGCTGCTCGAGGTCACGGGCCTCCCGCGCGCCCGCGCCGACGAGCTGGGCGACGTGCTCGCGGCGGCGCTCGAGGCGGGGGATCCGGCGGTCACCCGCGAGGTCGAGCGGCAGATCGACAACCTGGCGGTCGCGCTCCGCAACGTCGTCAACATCTTCAACCCGTCGCTCGTGGTGCTCGGCGGGTTCCTCGGGTCGCTGCACGCGGCGGATCCCGACCGGATCCTCGCCCGCGCCACCGCCCAGGCGCTCCCCGGCGCGCGCGAGGCCCTGCGGATCCGCCGCGCCGCCCTCGGCCCCGACCGGCTGATGATCGGCGCGGCCGAGCTGGCCTTCGCGCGCGTGCTCGTGGATCCGTCGGGCGTGATGCGCGCCGCCGCCGACGCGGAGCGCACCACGGCGTGAGCGCTCCCGTCGACCTCGTGATCCTCGACTGCGACGGCGTGCTCGTCGACAGCGAGGTGCTCGCCGTCGAGGTCGACCGACGGGTGCTCGCGGAGCTCGGCTGGGACGTCACGACCGAGGAGATCGTCGAGCGCTTCGTCGGGAAGTCGCACGCGACCTTCACCGCGGAGGTCGCCGCCCACCTCGGCCGCGACCTCGCCGACGACGGGGACGCGCCCTACGCGCACTGGTACCGGGAGGCGTTCGAGGCGCACCTGCGCCCGGTCGACGGGATCGCGGAGGCGCTCGACGCCATCACCCTGCCGACGTGCGTGGCGTCCAGCGGCGGCCACCCGAAGATCCGCGCCAACCTCGCGCGCACGGGTCTGCTCCCGCGCTTCGACGGCCGGATCTCGAGCGCCACCGAGGTGGAGCACGGCAAGCCCGCACCCGGCCGCTTCCTCCTCGCGGCGTCGCGGATGGGCGTGGATCCCGCGCGCTGCGTGGTCGTGGAGGACAGCCCGTACGGCGTGCAGGGCGCGCTCGCCGCGGGCATGCGCGCGCTCGGCTACGCGGGCGGGCTGACCCCGGCCGCCCGCCTGCGCGATGCGGGTGCCACCGTCTTCGACGACATGCGCGACCTGCCGGGGCTGCTGCGCGGGCTCGCGGCCTGAGCCGGAGAGCCCGCCCGATCGGCGGCCGCAGGCTCACCCCGCGCTGACGGCCCGCCGCCGCACCGCGCGCACCATGAGCGCGCCGAGGATTCCGACGACCACCGCCACCGCGGACTGCCCGAGCGCGCCGCCCCGGTCGAGGAGCACGTCACCGCCGATCCCCGCGCCCGCCTGCACCAGCTCGAGCGGGTAGCGCAGCAGGCTGCGGTTGCCGAGGGCGTAGGTGACGCCGATCACCACCGCCGTCCCGAGCCAGAGCAGCAGCACCGCGACGACCGACCCGATCACGCGGCCGACCGACCGCAGCCCCGTGAGCGCGATGGCGACGCCGAGAACGACGGGCGGCACCCACGAGATCACGGGCAGGATCGCGTACGCCGTGTCGCTCACGAGGCCGCCATCGCCGGGGGACAGGAGCCCGCCCAGCCACTCGCGGAGCAGCACGACCGGGACGGCCGCCGCGACGACGGCGAGACCGGCGGGCGCGCGGGCGACGAGGGCCGCGACGACGGCGGCGAGCAGCACCGTCGCCGCCGTGCTGACGACGAACGCGACGAGGTACACCTGCGCCTCGCTGATGCCGGCGCCTGTGCGGTTCCCCGCGGCCGAGACGTCGTCCACGCCCAGCCCGTCGGCCGTGACCACGGACGTCTGCACGAGGGCGACGAGATGGACGAGCAGGAGGCCGGCCACCACGAGCCAGGAGCCGTGCCGGGGGAGCCGGGTGCGGAGGGCACGTGCCGCGGCGCCCGCGATGCCGCCGCCCACGAGGATCACCGCGGCCAGCAGGCCGGCCGTGTACTGGTTGAACGGCAGCAGCGCGATGGGCATGTCGGCCGCGGACGTGATCTCCTCCCGCCACAGGTTCTGCAGCGGGAGGCGCAGGCCCGCGAGGATCCAGGGCAGCAGCCCGAGCACCGCGGCGGCCACGCCGACGGCCAGGGCGAGGAGGGCGCCGCGGACGCCGGGGATCGTGCGATCCGCGGGCCGGTCGAGGGTCGTGCCGGGCGCGGTCGCGGTGTCGGGCGTCGTCATCCGCCCACGCTATCGACGCGCCCGTCCCCGCCGCCCGCCCCCGATCGGGCCGGCCTGTGGACTCCGGTGGTCGCCCGGGCGCGTCGTCTGCCTATGCTCGCGGCACCCGATCGACCGACCCGATCGCCGCGCCCGACCCTGTCCCGCACGCTCCTGAAGAACGGATCCGCCATGCCCCGCCGTGCCCTCATCGCCACGTCCGCGTTCGCCGTCACCCTCGCCGCGCTCCTCGGCGCCGCAGCACCCGCCCAGGCGTGCCCGCGCGACCCGGCGGAGCAGCAGGCGGTCACCGCCGTCGCGTCCGCCGCGCTCGACCGCCTCGAGATCGCCGACGACGTGGCCGCGTCGAAGTGGCTGTCGGGCAAGGCCGTGGCGGATCCCGCGCGCGAGCAGGCCGTCGTCGACGCGACGATCGCCGCCGCGAAGGCCGACGGGGTCGACCCGGTCGCGGCCGAGCGCATCATCCGCGCGCAGATCCTCGCGAGCAAGCAGGTGCAGTACGCGCTCATCGCGCGCTGGCACGCGCACCCCGACGAGGCGCCCACCACCGCGCCCGACCTCACCACGAGCGTGCGCCCGCGCATCAACGCGGTCGACGCCCGGCTCGTCCCGGCCATCGGCGCCGCGTCCGCCGCGCTCGACGACCCGTCGTGCGGCCACCTCGTGAAGGACGCCCGCGGCCAGCTCGGCCAGGGCCTCGACGACGCGCACCGCAAGGCCTTCCGCACGGCACTCGCCACCGTCTGCACGCCGGAGTCCTGAGCCGGCCCTCCCGACCCGGTCGGGTCAGCTGCCCCGACGCGCTGGCCCGGCCGACCCAATTCCGCGCGCGTCCGCCCTCCAGGGCGGACGCGCGCTGTCGTGAGCGGCCCGCGTCACGCCGTCGACGCGACGTCTGCCGCGAAGGCCGCCACCCGGCTCCGCAGGTCGTCGATGAGCTGGGCGGTCGCCGCCGCCGGGTCGAAGCCCAGGTACGGGATCGGCCGGGGCTTCCGCACGTTGGCGCTGCACTCGAAGTCGGTGCAGACGAGCGTGCCGACGGTGTTGCCGTTGCGGCCCGCGGCTCCCGCCCGGCGCGCGCCGTAGAACATGACGGGGTTCGGCAGGCGCACGTCCTGGCACCACGTGCACTGGGCGCGGGATCGCGGGGCGGTCGACGACTGCTGCAGCAGCACGCCGATCAGCTCGTCGCCCACGGGGGCGACGACGATGCCGCGCTGCGGGGCCTTCGGGTCGCGCCACCCGAGGAAGTCGAGGCGGTCCCAGGCGAGGTCGGCGAAGCCGTCGGGGAGGCGGAGGTCGCGGGCCTCGCGCTGCGAGGCGTTGACGAGGGAGGAGCGGATGGCGGATTCGGTCAGGGGGAGCATGCGGTGCCCTTCGTGCGGGTCGCGGCGGTGCCGCGGGGACGGGTGTCGGTTCGGCGGCCGGATCCTCGTGGATCGACGGCGCGCCGGGTGCGGCCGGCCCTCGCGGGGCGCGGCGACGGATCCGGTGACTACCTGGTGCCGACGGACGTGCCGTCGACGACCTCCCCACGCCCCGAGGGCGCCGTGCTGCTCGTGATGCTCACGGGCCAATGGTACCCCCGCCTGAGGGAATCGCTCACGCGCTCACGCCCGGCCACACGTAGTCGAGGTCGTCCGGATCCTCCGGGAACGCCGGCCGGTACAGCTCCGGCGCCTTCGCGAGCAGCTTCGAACGGTGGGAGAGGTGCAGCTCCGCGCGTCCCCACCACGGCGGCAGCTCGATGCGCCCCTCCGTGTAGGCGGCGAGGTCCTCCGGCACCTCGGCGATGACCGCGAGCGTCTTCTCGAAGCACGTGTCCGCGAAGCCGCGGCGGGTCCACTCGGCGCACGTCGCCTCCTGGTACTCCATGAGCGCGGGCCGGTAGCCGCGCCACATGCGCGTGACAGGGTGGCTCTGCCAGCCGTAGCCGGCGAGGGTCACCGCCTTCATCACCTGCAGCGTCTCGACGCGCTGCTTCCCGAGCCGCTTGTCGTCGAGCACGGCCATGCTCGCCGCGAGGTCCGGGTAGGGGAGGAACGTCTGCACGCCTCCAGTCAACTCCGGGGCGAGCGGGGAGGGCGATACAACTGGAGGCGCTGTCACGCATGCCGATTCCTCAGCATCGCGCCGAGTCCCCGGATCTCAGCTCACTCCATGCAGCGGATGCGTTCTATGGCCCGCCGCAGGCTGGGGCTCGACTCAGCAGCTGCGCCTACGTCCCAGTGCTCGCGTGCGAACGCGTCGATGGTGGATACGTAGAGAGGTCCTACTTCGCCCTCGTCGGTGACCATCGCCTCTCGTACATTCCGTGATCGGGAATCTGCGCAGAGTCGGAGAACCTCGCGTTTGGCATGCGCGACGCCCTCCGGATCAACCGGTATACGCTCCCGCGACACTTGAAAGTGAGTGGCAAACCCACGTCGATCTGCAAGCAGCCACGCCTCTGTCATGGAATGTGCGAGGCGGAGCTGGAATCGAGAGGCTGCGATGTCCCCGTGCGGCAGGAGCTTCTGAGAGATCGTGACCGGGCAAGCGGCATCGGTGTCCCGGAACACGACCCAGGGCGCGGACCGCGACGCCTGCACGTACTTGGCGACGTCTCTATCCACATTGGCCTTGCCTCGTTTGTCGATCACTCGACCGACCTCGTGTCCAGCGAAGCGGAGGACGGACGACGCGGCCCCGATGTCCGAGGCCCCTTCGACCGCGATGTTGATGATCACCTCCGTCCCATGCCGACAGCTGTGAGTCCGGAGAGGTCCGATGGTGCGATGAGGGTATGGACGATCTCCGATGTGGGAAGGCCAGCTTCTACCTCGCCCGCGACCTCGGCGATCTCCGACAGCTGCCGTGCCACGGTCCCATCGCTCGTGACCTGGAGTATCAGGACCTCCCGCGGAAGGACTCCCTCGTCGTCGAGCAGCTCGGGCGCGTGGGTCGAGAGGATGATCTGAAGGTCGCGATCGCGCTGGGCGTTGGCGAGCACGGTGGGCAGCATCTTCACGATGGCCGAATTGAGTGAGAGCTCCGGCTCCTCGAGAAGCAGCATCCCCCCGTTCGCAGGTGCGCTGACGACGGTCCACAGAAGACCGATGAGGCGCAGCGTGCCGTCGGAGAACTCCGACTCACTGTGCCTCGTCGGGGACCCTCGCCAGTTCCGATACCCGGCGGTGAGATGCGGGCGACCTGCCGAGTCGACGACGACCTCGAGGCTCTCGAATTCTGGGACGGCCGCTTTCAAGGCAGTCTCCAGTCGGCGCAGCCACGCCTTCTGGGTCTGCGCGGGCGTGCTGTTGATCCGGGCTATGAAGTCGCCACCGTACGGATCGCCATGCGCGTTCCCGAAACGTGCGGAGTCCCGGATCACCTGAGGTACCAGGTGGAAGTACTGGACCTTCGAGAAGTACTCGGAGAGGGCGCGGAACTTGTTGTTGGCGGCGATCTGCTCGAGATGCGTCTGGGTCAACAGCTCGGGGTCGGCCTTGTCAGCCTTGTTCGGCCGATTGAGGAGGATCTCGCCATTCCTCTCGACTCGCTCCTCGTCCACGAGCGAGCGGTTCTTCCCCTTCGCCTCACCTCGGATGGACAGACGGTAGAGCCAGGTGTCGTCTCCGTCCTCGAGGTGCACCTCGACGATGAGACGCCCCTTCTGGTAGTTGCGAGCGAACAAGCTCCGGACCTTGCGGAGGCCACCACGCTTCTCGATCGCCGTGTTGAGCCCTCCGCCCGGGCTTGCGACGTCCTCGAGGAATCGGAAGATGTCAAGGATATTCGACTTGCCCGAGGCATTGGGTCCGACGATGAACAACCGGCGATTGAGCGGGAAGTCGACCGTCTTGAAGTTCCTCCAGTTGCTCGCCGTGACGTGACTGATGCGCACGCGTCGGTCCTTCCGTAGGAATGAGGGATTGTTGCTCAAGTCTCCCACCGGATTGATCACCAGCGCGCGCTCCTTCACGGAGTCGCGGCTCCGGCGGTCAGCGCGACCAGCCGTACGGCGTGGTCGTCGAGCAGGCGATGAGGCCGGAGCGCTCGAGGATCGGGCGGGAGAGGGCGGTCGAGTCGCTGTGGATCAGGGTGCGGCCGGCCGCGAGGGCCGAGCGCGCGCGGGCCGCGGTGAGGGCGCGGTAGATGCCGCGGCCGCGCCAGCCCGGCAGGGTCGCGCCGCCCCAGAGGCCGGCGAAGTCGGATCCCGCGACGGGCTCGAGCCGGCCCGCCGAGACGATCCGCCCCTCGGCTTCGGCCACCCACATCTCCATGCCGTCATCGAGCGCGAGGCGGCGGATCATCGCGTCGGCCTGGTCGGTGGAGTCCACGTCGCCGAAGACCTCGGCCTGCATGGCGCTCATCGCCCGCACATCGGCCTCCGCGGTGATGCGCCGGAGCGTGACCCCCGCGGGCAGCGGCACGTCGACCGCGAGCGCCCGGGCCTCGCCGAGCATGATCGACTCGCGCTCCTCGGGCACGAAGCCGTTCGCGCGGAGGACACGATCGAGCCCGGGCGCGTGGTCGTGCCCCCGGGTCTTCCACTCCACGGTCGTGATCGCGGGGTCGTCGCGGAAGCGCGCGAGCGCGGCGGGGACGAGCTCGCGCAGGCCGGCCTCGTCGAGGCCGCCGAGGTCGGCGTACGTGACGAAGCCGCGCCCGCCGGGGAAGACGGCGAGGCGCAGCGGGCCGAGCACCCGCACGTCGAGCGCGTTCGGCGTCTCGGAATCGGTGCGGAGCTGGGCGTCGTAGGCGGCGAGGAGGGCGGCGGCGGTCGCGGGCACGGGGATCACCGTACGGGCTCGGGCAGCCACGCGAGTTCGACGTGCACGGCGTCCTCGCCGAACGCGATGCGCTCGCCGGCGCGGTGCTCGCGCCCGTCCACGCGCACGGTAGCCGCGCGCGGCAACCGCAGCGTCGTCCCGCCGGCGGGCGCCAGCCACTCCGCGCCCGGCACGCGCCGCACGACGAGCGCGGCGCCGTCCGGATCCCAGTCGAGCCGGTCGACGACCAGCCTGCCGCGCGCGCGGAGCCCGGTGACGGATCCGCGCGCCCACGCCGCCGGCAGCGCGGGGAGGACCGCGAGCGACAAGGCGTCGGATCCGAGCAGCATCGCCACGACGAGCGCCGGCAGGCCGCCGCTCGCGTCGAGGTTGAAGATGCGGCCGGCGTCGTGCCGGGACGCGCTCGCGGCCCGGGGTGTTCTCGGGCGAGTAGGAGGGGACGAGGCGGCGCACCCCGTCGACCAGCACGGTGGCGGTCTCCGCGAAGCGCAGGACGCCCTCGGCCAGCTCCCACACGCGGTCGTCGACGATGCCGCGGTCGCCCGTCGTGGCGACGGCGTCGGCGGCGACGCGGAGGATCCAGCCCCCGCACCCCTGCCAGAACGGCATCGGGTAGTCGGCGTCGAAGCGGTCTGCCCGCCCGTGCGCGGACATGCGCGCCGGCAGCAGCATCCCCTCGGCGCCGTGGACGCGGCGTCGCTCGCGGGCGCCTCGCCGCGGAGGTCGAGGCCGGACCCGTGGCGACGGCCAGGCGCAGCAGCCGCGTCGCGCGCGCGCCGGTGCGGATGCTCGTGCGCGAGGATCCGCCGTCGACCGCCCACGCGACGCCGGCGTCGCCCGGGCTCCCCGCGTCGACCGCCGTGACCGTCCGCAGCGCGTCGTCGACCGCGCCGGCCTCGGCCGTGAGGATCCCCCGCGCGCCGCCCGCGACGGACGCGCGCACCGCGGCAGACGCGTCGGGCCCGCCCGTGCACAGGGCCGTCGCGTCGTCCGCGCCGAGGCCGAGCTCGACGACGACCTCGGAGTCCCGGTCGGACTCGAGCGCCAGCCAGCACGCCGTCCCGTCGCGCGGCGCGATCAGGCGCAGAGCGTGCCGGCCGCCCGCGAGGTCGGTCCACGCGATGGCGGACTCGCCGCCCGCCTGGTCGATGGTGCGCCGCACGTCGGCGACGCCACCCGCGGTGCGGATCACGAGGGTCGAGCAGATGCCCAGCGGATCCGTCCAGACGAGGCCGTCGCCGTAGCCGCTGTCCCGCGCGCCCGCCATCAGCTCGGCGCTCGCCGTGTCCGGGTCGCCCGCGAGGAGGGCGCGGCGGATGGCGTCGAGGCGGGGCTGCGGGTCGGGCGCGTGCGGTCGCGGGTTCACCGGCGGGAACCAGCGCCCATGCGCGAGGGAGACGGTGATCGCGTCGGCCGGCCCGTGCGCGACGGCCGACGCGCCCGCTGCCGACCACGACGCCCTCCTCCCAGGTCGGCGTCGCGGTCGCGGTCGTGAAGGCGGGGGCGGATCCCGACGGCGCCCCGCCCGCGCGCCCTAGGATCGCGGGATGCTCGGTCCCCTCGCGCGCCTGGATCCCCCCGCCCGGCGCATCCTCATCGGCGCGGCGTCGGGAGCCGGCAAGACGACGCTGGCGCGGCGCGTCCAGGAGCGCACGGGCCTCCCGCACACCGAGATGGACGCCCTCTTCCACGGTCCGGCGTGGACCGAGCTGCCCACCTTCCGCGACGACGTCGAGGCCTTCACGTCACGCGACGCGTGGGTCGCCGAGTGGCAGTACACGACCCAGCTCGGGCAGCTCCTGCCGTCGCGCGCCGACACCCTCGTGTGGCTCGACCTCCCCGTGGCGGTGCAGATGGGGCGGCTGATCCGCCGCACGGTCGTCCGCCGCTGGCGCCGCGAGCCGCTCTGGCACGGCAACGTCGAGCCGCCGATGCGCACCGTGCTCACCGACCCCGACCACATCGTCCGATGGGGGTGGCGGGGCCGCGCGAAGGTGCGGAAGCGCGTGATCCTGGCGGCGATCGACCACCCGCACCTCCGGATCGTGCGCCTGCGCTCGACCCGCGACGCCGACGTGTGGCTGCGCGGGCTGCCGACGGCGGGTCAGCCGCGGGTGCCGCCGTCCGCCTCCGGGTAGAGGTCGCTGCACCAGAGGCCGACCGGCCCGGGGCCGTCCATCGTCAGGGGCGGGAACGACTCCAGCGGCGGCGCGGCGGAGACCATGTCGGAGCCGTTGGCCGCCGTCCAGATGGTGCCGGCGAAGTCCTCGCGCGTCGGATCCTGGTCCGTCACCCAGAGCGCCACGAACCGCTCGGGCTGGACGCCGTCCCCGACCTCGCCCCGCTCACCCCCGGTGCCCGCCGTGTGCTCGACGCGGCGTCCGCGCTGTTCTGCGCGCGGGGGATCCACGTGGTCGGCGTCGACGCGATCGCCGCCGCCGCGGGCGTCACCAAGAAGACGATCTACGACCGCTTCGGCTCCCAGGAGCAGCTGGTCGTCGCGTACCTGCAGCACCGCGACGCGCGCTGGCGCGAGCACCTCGCGGCGCGGCTGGCGCGCACGCCGGAGCCGGGGATCGACCGCCTGCTCGCGGTGTTCGACGCGGCGATCACCTGGGCCGAGCCGAACACGCCCACGGCTGCAGCGCGATCAACGCGCGCGCGGAGCTCGGCGCCGGCGACCTGGCCGATGACGACGACGGGCACGACGTGCTGCCCGAGGTGATGCGGCAGAAGGCGTGGATGCTCGAGCTGCTGCGCGACCTGTGCCGCGAGGCCGGGGCGCCGGATCCGGCCGCCATCGCCCGGGCGCTCATGCTCCTCTACGAGGGCGGCCTCGTGACGCTCGGCATGGGCACCTTCGCGCGCCCGCTGGCGGACGCGCGCGACGCGGCCCGCGCGCTGCTCGGGGCGTCGCTGCCGGCGCCGAGGGGAACGTGGCGGTGAACGCCGAGAGCGGCGTGCGACCGGTGACCGCACGCTGCTCTCATGGGGCCCGGAGGCCGTGGATCGGTCCTACCGGGGGCAGGAGCTGGCGGAGTCGCTGATGGCGGCCGACACCGGCTGGGCCGGGCAGACGTACTTCCTGTAGGCGCTGTTGCCGTCGAGGTACGCCTTCAGGAAGTTCGTCACGGCGTCGCGGACGGTGCCGTCGGTCTTCGCCCGAGCAGCGAAGTGGTCCGCGCCGCGGAGCTCCAGGTACTGCTTGGGGGTGGAGGCGGGGATGGAGTCGCAGGCGGGCCTGCCCATGAACGACGCCGGGGCGGTCGTGTCGGCCTGACCGGTGATGACCAGCGTCGGCGTGGTGATGGTGGGGTACGTCGGCGACTGGGTGGGGTGATAGGGGTCGGTCGTGCCGGCCGGGAAGTCGTACGGCATGAGGGCGACCGCGGCCTTGAGGCCGTGCTGCTCCACGGCGGCCTGGAGGGCGCCGCCGCCGGCGAGCGAGTAGCCGACCACGCCGATGTCGGCGGGGTTCACCTTGTCCTTGACCGGGCTGGCGGTGGCGAGGTACTTGGCCGCGGCGAGCATCTCGTAGAAGCGCTGCTGCGGGAGGTCGTAGCTGCCGAGGGTGTTCATGTTCAGCACGATGAAGCCCTCGCCGGCGAGGTCCTTGGCCAGCCACTCCAGGTCGGAGCGCGTGCCCTTCAGGCCGGGTGCGACGACGATGGCGCCGAGGGTCTTCTTGCCCGTGTCCTGCGGGGCGTAGAGGGTGGCGTCGCCGAAGCCGCTGCCGTCCGTGGCGGGGATCGTGTACCGGCTGAGCGGATAGGCCGCGTGGTGGTGGGCGGACGCGCCGTCCGCGGTGGCGGCGTGGGCCGGGGTGGCGGCCTGGGCGGCGGTGGGGACGCCGAGGAGGGCGAGCGTCGCGAGGGCGGCGACCGCGACGGGGCGGGTGCGGAGCGCGGAGCGGGTGACGGACATGGTCGTGTCATCTCTCTGTCGTGGGCAGTGATCGGCGTCTCGGCGGGAAGACCCTCGCCGGACCGCGATGACCATAGGCGCGGCGATCCTGGGGGAACGCCCGGCCGTCCCCACGCTGGCCGCCTGTGGATCTTCGGCGTGCGGAGGCGCAGGAGGGGGGACGTCCCCGGCCGACCCGGCCTGGCGTCGAGAGCACGAGCCGCGCGCGCACGCTCGCCGAGGAGGGGATCACCGCCCGCGGGTACGCCGCGAACGTCCGCGACCACGTGGCGCTCGCCGCCGCGCTCGACCGCGCCGCGCAGGCGCTCGGGTCCGTCGAGGCCCTCCGGTACAGCACGCTGCCGCAGAAGGAGTTCCTGCGGCCGGTGCTCGAGACCACGCCGGGCGACCTCGTCGGCGCGTTCGAGTTCTCCATCCAGGCGCCCGTCGCCGCCGTGCACCAGGTGCTGCAGGGCATGCGCGTGCTCGGACGCGGGACCGTCCTCTTCATCAACGGCGGCACGGCCGTGCCGCCGCTGCCGGAGTACGTCGGCACCTCCATCGCGTTCGCGGGCGAGAGCGCCTACGGCCAGATGATGCACGAGGCGCTCGTGGGCGACGGGATCCACGTGGGCCAGCTCATCATCCCGGGCGCCATCACGCCGGGCCACCCGAAGAAGGACCCGCAGGTCCTCGCGGACACCCTCTGGGCCATGCACGAGGAGCGCGGCGACTTCCGCCGGTTCGCGACCACCATGGACGACGAGTAGCGCGGATCCCGAGGGCACGCAGAAGGGGAGGAGGAGCGTCCCGAACGCGCTCCTCCTCCCCTCGTCTGGGGCGGCCCCGGGGGCCGGTCCGCGACTACTTCGCGGGCGTGGCCTTCACCAGGAACTCGACGGTCCCCGTGTCCTGGACGCTCACGAAGCCGAGGCTCGGGGCCTGGACGCCGTAGTCGGAGAAGGTGACGGGGATGGATCCGCTCACCTGCACGCCGTCGCCCGAGAGCGCGGCCTGCAGCGGCACGGTGACGGTCTGCGTCACGCCGTGCATGGTGAGCTCGCCGGTGGCCTGGACGGTCGCGACCTGGCCGCTCGCGGGCACGGCCGCGTCGACCGGCTGCGTGAGCGTGAAGGTCGCGTCGGGGTACTTCGCGACCTCCATGGCGGTGCCGCGGAAGTAGTCGTCGCGCGGGGCCTGGTCGGTGGCGATGGTGCCGACGTCGACCTTGACGGTCGCGTCCTTCAGGGTGGAGCCGTCGACCGTGATCGTGCCGGAGACGTCCTCGGTCTTGCCGACGACGGTCACGTCGGTGCCGTTGAGTACCTCGGCGACGCGGTAGCCGGCGGTGCTGCCGGTGCCGATGTTCCACTCGCCGGACAGGTCGCTCGTGTCGAGCGTGGAGTCGGCGGGGTCGGCCGAGACGGACGGGGCGGCGGCGGGGGCGCCCACGATCACGTCGCGGTAGAACGCGGGGCCGAACGCGGCGGCGCTGACACCGAGCACGACGACCACTGCCGCGCTCGTGCCGAGGATGATCTTGCTCTTCTTCTGCATGGGGGTCTCCTGATCCGGATGGTGCGTCTTCGTCCGCCGCGATGTGACGCGCCGACATGGAGGACGACGGACCAGCCGCGGAGAAGGTTCACGGGTTCAGGGTCCTGCCAGGTTCGCGGATCCCGGGAGGCCGCGCCCCACGCGCGGACCGCCCGCCGACGAGCGTCGGCGGGCGGTCCCGGTCGTGCGTGCGGCGCTCCCGCTCCGCGGATCAGCGGCCGGTGGGGTTCCAGCCGTCCGCGCCCGAGAGGTAGCGCTGCGCCGTGAAGGTCGCCGCGTCGGCGTCCGTCAGCTGCGGGCGGGTGGCGGGATCCACGATCGCGGCGCCCGGGCCCGTGTTGCGGTGCTCGGCGAAGCGGCCCGCGGTCCACAGCGTCACCGCGTCCCAGTCCTTCCACGGGCGGGCCGCGTTGATCCCCTCGCCGAGCTCGGGCCCCGCACCACGACCTGCGCCGTGCCGGTCGTGGAGTACGGGCGGCCGAGCGCGATGGATCCGGCGGCGCCGTCCGTCACGATGCGGCTGTCCTGGATGAGGAACCCGTACGCCGAGCCCGCCGCGATGGACGAGTCGGTGAGTGAGGCGCCCGGCCGGTCGAGCACGTGGATCGTGCTGCGGTCGACCACGGTGACGGCGCGGCCGAGGATCAGGTCGGCGCCGCCCTCGAGGTACGAGCCGGTCACGTAGACGCGGCTGTAGGTGGTGACGTTGGCGGTGGAGACGAGCAGGGTCTGCTTGTCGCCGAGCAGGCGCACGTGGTCGAGCACCTGCTTGTCGCCGGACTTCACCTGCACGGCCGTCGCCTGGGCGCCGACCGCGGTCGCGACGCTCTGCACGGTCACGTCGCGGAGGGTCCACTGCGGGGCCGAGACGGTAAGCGTGGCGACGGCGCCGCCGGGCGCGGTGAGCACGACGTCGGCCGGATCGCCGGTCGCGCCGACCACGTTCACGCCGTACCGGTTGCCGGAGACGACGCCGCCCGCGTAGGTGCCGGGCTTCACGAGGATCGTCCGGTAGCCCTGCGTCGTGTAGTCGGCGTTGTTCGGCAGCGAGCCGATGGCGGGGTCGGTGGATCCGAGCACCTGCACGAGGCTCGTAGCGTCGCCCGAGCCGTCGGCCGCCACCACGATGTCGACCTTGATCGGCGTCGCCTTCGCCGCCGCGGAGGCCGCGGAGGAGTTGGCGGAGCCGTCGGTGGCGACCACCGCGTAGGAGTACGCGGTGCCGATCGCGACGGCCGTGTCGGTCCAGCTCGTGGTGCCGGGTCCGACGGTGCCGACCACGCCGGACGCGCCGCCGCTTGTGGAGCGGAGCACGTCGTAGCGGGTCACGTCCTGGTCGGGCGACGCGGTCCAGCGCACGGTCACGGATCCGCGGCCGAGCTCGGTCGTGACCCTCGCGGGCGCGGCGGGGGCCACGGCGTCGCCGGCGCGCGGGGTGCCGGTGGCGACCGCGGAGGCCACCGACACGAGGCCGGTGTCGTCGTTCGCGGTCACCGTGTAGGCGTACGCGGTGTCGTTGACGAGGCCCGTGTCGGTGAAGGCGGGAGCCGTGAGCGGGGTGCCCGTGAGCTTCTCGCCGTCGCGGTACACGTCGTAGCCGGCGATGTCGGGGTCGGCGTTCGCGGTCCAGGAGAGGAGGACCTTGCCGTCGGCGCCGGTCGCGACCACGCCGACGGGTGCCGCGGGCGGCGCCGTGTCGACGGGGCGGGCGTCCGCCGTGGCGGGTGCCGAGGCGTTGCCGACCGCGTCCACCGCGACGACCGCGTAGTGGTACGTCGTGCGGTTCGCGAGCCCGGAGTCGGTGAAGGACGGCTCGGTGCCGACCGTCCCGACGAGGTTCGCGGGCGTGATCGCGACCGGGTTCGTGGTCGACCGGTAGACGCGGTGGCCGGCGATGTCGGCGGCCGTCGACGCGGTCCAGACGAGCGATGCCGAGGCGTCGCCGGCCGTGACGACCAGGTCGGCGGGTGCGCCGGGGGCGGTCACGTCGGCCGGGGCCGCGGGATCCGCGACCGCCGGGTACCACGTGGGCGCACCCAGCCACTGCGCGACCGTGACGCCGAGCGACTCCGCGGGGGAGAGCTGCGGGCGGTTGGCGTTCTGGCTCGCGCCCTCGCCCGAGTTCGCGTGCTCGGCGAAGCGGCCGAGGGTCCACGGCTCGCTCGCCGGGCCGATGCCCCAGGGCTGGCTCGTCTTCACGCCGGATCCGAGCACCGTGTCGCGCACGACGGCCTGGCCGACCGAGCGCGGCGTGAACGTGTCGGCCCAGGCGCGGTACGGGCGGCCGAGCTGCACGTTCGTCGCGCTGGTCGTGTCGACCCGGCTGCCGATGAGCAGGAAGCCCTTCGCGTTCTCGGCCGTGCTCGGGGTGAGGACGGTGCCGTTGGTGCGGACGGAGATCGTCGTGTCGTGGACCACGAGGGATCCGCGGCCGAGGAGCACGTCGTTGCCGCCGGCGATGGTGGATCCGGTGATCATCTGCCGCGCGGCGACCGTGTAGGTCGACGTGTCGGCGAAGACCGCGCGGCCCGCGGCGCTCGAGATCGCGGTGCCCGCGAGGAGCACCTTGTCGCCGGTCATCGACACCGCGGGGGCGTTGCCGGTGGCCGTCGTGTTCGCGATCGCGAGGTTCCGCACGGTGATGTTCGAGCCGGTGATGCCGAGCGTCGCGGTCGCGGTGCCGTTCGTGAGGACGGTGTCGGCCGCGGTCGCGCCGGATCCGACGATCACGACGTTGGACGTGGCGACCGTCGTGGTGCCGGCGTAGGTGCCGGGATCCACGCTCACGACCCACTCCCCGGTGCCGGGGGCCGCGTCCACGGCCTTCTGCAGCGTCGGGTAGTCGCCGCTGCCGTCCGCGTGCACGGTCGCGTCGACCTTCAGGGCCGGCGTCGCCGAGGCGCTCGCCGAGGCGGGCGACTCCTGGCCGGCCGCGTCCACCGCGCGCACCGTGAAGGCGTACGCGGTGCCGTTGACGAGGCCGGTGACCGTGGCGGAGGAGGTGGCCGTCGTGGCGACGAGCTGCCCGTCGCGGTACACGCGGTAGGCGCGCACGTCGGACTCGGTGCTCTCCGCCCAGTCCAGCGACGCCTGCGCGGCACCCGGTGCGGCGACGAGGCCCGCGGGCGCGAGGGGGGCCGCGTCCTCGGCCGGTGCGCCGGTCGGGTCCCAGCCGTCCGTGCCGCCGAGGTAGGCGGCGGGCGTCTGGGCGAGGGCCTCGGATGCGCTCAGCTGCGGGCGCTTGTCGTTGATCGTCGCCGCGGGGCCGGTGTTCCGGTGCTCGGCCAGGCGGCCGTCGGTCCACACGTTGGGGGCGAAGTCGGTCCAGGGCTGCGCGACGGCGATGCCGCCGTCGAGCCAGCTGTCCCGGATCACGGTCTGGCCGCGCGAGGTGTCGGCCTGCGTGCCGTCGCCCCAGCCGCTTCACGGACGCCCGAGCGCCATGGTGGGCGCGTCGTTGTCCGCGGTGATCCGGCTGTCGACCACGAGGTAGCCGCGGCTCTTGGACGCGGTGCTCGGGGCGAAGACCGTGCCGCCGTTGCGGGTGGTGGCGTGGATCGTCACCCGGTCGAAGACCGCGGCGGCCCGTCCGAAGACGAAGTCGACGTTGCCCGCGATGTAGCTGTCGACGTAGTACTGGTGCGGGTAGCCCGTGCCGTCGGCGGTGATGGTGCCCGACGCGTCGGCGTTCAGCGTGTCCTGCGCGCCGAGGAGGCGCACGTGGCGGTACGTCTGGCGGTCGCCGAGCGCGCGGAGCGCCACGGCCTGCGTGTTGTTCGGGCCGATCTCGGGGTGCGCGGCGCTCGAGAACGCGTTCTCGATCGTGAGATCGCGCACCTCGACGCCGGCTCCGGACAGGGTCGCGGTGGCGCTGCCGGCGGTGCCGCACGTGGCGGCCACGACGGCCGGGCACGTGGTGGCGCCCTTGGCGGTGCCGTTCGCGTTGTCGTAGGTGATGACGACGTCGCGCGGGTCGCCGGTGGTGCCCGCGATGACGACGTTCGCCTTGGAGGACGACACGACCTCGCGGTAGGTGCCCGGCTCCACCAGGATCACCTTCCTCGCCGCCGCTGTGCCCGCGGGGATGGCCGCGAGGGCCGCCTGCAGGGTCGTGACGTCGCCGGATCCGTCGGCCGCCACCGTGATGTCGGCGACCAGCGGCGTCACCGCGGGCGTGCCGGTCACGACGTCGGACGGCTCCGAGGCGTTGCCGGCCCGGTCGACCGCCACCACGAGGTAGCGGTAGGCCGTGCCGTTCACGAGGCCGCGGTCGAGGTGGACGGGCTTCTGGACCTCGGCCACGAGGTGCGCGGCGTCGGCGACGAGGGCGTCGGATCCCGTCGCGCGGTACACGCGGTACCCCACGACGTCGCTCTCCGCGCCGGGCGCCCAGGAGAGGCCGACCTGCTTCTCCGCGGAGGTCGCGACGAGGCCGGCGACGGCCGCGGGGGCGGCGTCCTCGGCGAGCGGGGCGACTGGGTTCCAGCCGTCGGATCGGGCGAGGTAGGCGGCCGAGGTGCTCGCGGCCGCCTGCGCGTCCGTCAGCTGCGCCCGGTCGGTGCTCGTGCTCGTGCTCGCGCCCGGGCCGCTGTTCGCGTACTCGGCGAAGCGCGCGGACTGCCACGTCGTCGTCACGCCGCTGTTGACCATGTCGGTCCACGCCTTCGCGCTGACGACCGGGCCGAGCCAGGTGTCGCGCACGACGACCTGCGCGTTCGCATCCGGGTCGGCGATGGAGGTGCCGTCGGCCTGCTTCTTGCCCGGCTGCCAGGGGCGGCCGAGGTTCTGCGAGCCGTCGGGCGCGGTGCCGATGATCCGGCTGCCGGTGATGAGGAAGCCGTACGGGTTGCCGCGGTCGGTGCTCGCCGCGGTGACGGCGCCGTTCGGGCTGGTGCCGTGGTCGAGCGCGTTCAGCGTGCTGCGGTCGATGACCACGGTGCCGCGCCCGAAGACGAAGTCGACGTCGCCCTCGATCCAGCTGTCGTGGAAGTACGAGCGCGCCGGGATCGCGGCGCTGGGGCTGTTGGCGTAGAGCGTGTCCTGGTTGCCGAGGAGGCGCACGCCGTCGTAGACGAGCCGGTCGCCCGTGGTGCGGAGCGCGACGGCCTGGCCGTTGGCGTAGGTGCCCTCGACGTAGGCGTTCTCGACCGTGAGGTCGCGGAGCGCGACGTTGTTCCCCGTGATCACGAGGGTCGCGCTGCCCGAGGTGCCATAGGTGTCGGCGACCCCGTCGGTGGTCGTGCCGGTGGGCGTGCCCGCGGCGCGGTTCCCGGTGATCACGACGTCCTGCGCGGTGCCGGTGGCGCCCACGAGCACCGTGTACGGCTTCGCGATGGTGGCGTACTCGGCGTAGCGGCCGGCGGCGAGCGCGATGACCGTGGGGTCGGTCGCGGTGCCGGCGGGCGCGGCGGCGAGGGCGGCGGTGAGCGTCGGGAAGACGGTGGTGCCGTTCGCCTCGGCCCGCGGATCCACCGTGATGTCGACGACGATGGCCGCGGCCTGCACGGTCACCTCGACGGCGGCGCTCGGCGCGGAGGAGACGCCCGTGCGGGAGTCGGCCGTGAGGACGTAGCGGTAGGCCGCGCCGTTCACGACGGTGGTGTCGCTGTACGCGGGGGAGTCGGTGGAGGCGATCCTCGCGAAGGCGCCGGTGGCGTCCGCGCGGTAGACGGTCCATCCGGTGACGCTCGCCGAGGTGTCGTCCGCCCAGGTGAGGTGCACGACGCTCGAGTCGGCGGCGGCCACCAGACCAGAGGGCACGACCGGCACGGCGGCGGACGCGGCGACGACGGGGTTCCAGCCGTCCTTGCCCGCGAGGTACTTCTCCGGCGTCGCGTTGGCGGCGTCCTTGGCGGTCATCTGCGGGCGGTTCGCGTTCACGGTCGCGCCCGGGCCGATGTTCTGCGACTCGGCGAAGCGCGCGTCCTGCCAGGCGAAGGGGACCTTCACGCCGGAGGAGTTCGTGGAGGACATGTCGTCCCACGGGGCCGCGGTGTCGATCGCGGAGGGGAGCCAGGTGTCCTTGATCACGACGGAGCCGAGGGCCTTCGGGTCCGCGCTCGGGTGCCACGGGCGGCCGAGGTTGACGGTGCCGTCGGCCGCGTCGCTCACGATCTTGCTGCCCGTGATGAGGAAGCCGTACTTGCTGCCCTCGTCGGTGCTGGCCGCCGTGAGGTAGCCGTTGTTCGCCTTGCCGCGGTCGAGCGAGCGGAAGGTCACCCGGTCGAACACCGCGGTCGCGGCGCCGAACAGGTAGTCCACGTCGCCCTCGATGTAGCTGTCCACGTAGTACTGACGGATGCGGGTCGTGGGCTTCGGGGTGTCGGCGAGCAGGGTGTCCTGGTTGCCGAGGAGGCGGACGCCGCGGGCGACGAACCGGTCGCCCTCGACGCGGAGCGCGACGGCCTGCGCGCTCGTGATCTCGGGGTGCGCCTTCTCGTCGAACGCGTTCTCGACGGTCAGGTTCTCGAGGGTCACGTCGGTGCCGGTCACGCGGATCACCGCGCTGCCCGCCGTGCCGAGGGTCTCCTCGGGCTCGTCGGGGTCGGCGGATCCGCTGGCCTGCGCCGCCGAGATGACGACCTGCGACGGGTCGGCGCCGAGGCCGTGCAGCATCACGTTCGAGCGGTCGAGGCTGAACGACTCGCGGTACGTGCCCGGGTCGATGTCGATGCGGTGGTTCGCGAGCGCGGTCTTCGGGATCGAGGCGACCGCCGCGGCGATGGTCGGGAACTGCTTGCCGACGCCGACCGTGAGCACCGTGTACTCGACGGGGATCGCGACGGGCGCGGTGGTGGAGGTGCCGGAGACGGTGCTCGAGACCTTGGAGACGTTGCCCACGAGGTCGCGCGCGGTCACGCGGTAGAAGACGGGGACGCCCTGGGGCGCGCTCGTGTCGGTGAAGCGGGGCGGGGATCCCGCGGCCGCGGTCGTGATGGTGGAGAGCTGCACGAAGGTGCCGTTGCTCGTGGTGCTGCGCGAGACGGTGTAGCCCGCGACGTCGGTGTCCTTCGGCGCGGTCCAGGCGAGGTCGAGGCCGGCCTTCGCGCTCGGCTTCACCGTGAGCGAGGAGGGCGCGGCCGGGGCCACGTTCGGGTTCTTGCCGGTGACGGCCACGTACGCGGACGTGTTGCCCGCGCGGTCGACCGCGCGGATCCGGTAGTAGGTCGTGGTGCCCTCGGTCGCGGCGGCGTCCGTGAAGGTCGTCGTCGCGTACGCAGACGTGCCGGCGGTCGGGAGGAGCTGGCGGTAGACCTCGTCGGACCCGCGCTTGAACACGATGTAGCCGGCCAGGTCGGCCTCCGTGTTCGCCTTCCACGAGATCGTCATGCCGCCGCCGTTCGCGACCACGACGGCCTTCGGGCTCGACGGCGTCGTGGGGGCCGTCGTGTCGGCGGGGATCGCGACGGACGCGGTGGCGGGGGCCGAGGATCCGACGGTGTTGACCGCGGTCACCTGGTAGTACGCGGTCGCGCCGGCGGGCGGCACGTCCGTGTACGTCGTGGCGGTGAGGGTCGATCCGCTCACGCGCGTGAACGGGCCGGCCGCTTCGCGGAGGCGGTGGACGCCGACGAGGCGTTGCCCGTGAGGTCGACCGCGGTGATCCGGTAGTAGGAGGTGACCCCGCCCGGCGCCTGCGCGTCGGCGAAGGCGGAGGCGGTGATCGGCGTGGCCGTGAGGGTCGTGTACGTGCCGCTCGACGACGTGGAGCGCGCGACGACGTAGCCCTTCAGGTCGACATCGTCGGAGTCGGCCCAGTCGAGCGCGACGCCCGCGGCGGAGGCGGTGGCCTTCACGCTCGAGGGGGAGTCGGGTGCGCGGGTGTCCTTCGCCTGCACCTGCTTCACGCTCGACGGCTTCGACTCGTTGCCGGTCGTGTCGTAGGCGGTGACGGCGTAGTAGCCGGTGGATCCGCCCGCGATGGCCGCGTCCGTGGCCGTCAGCGACTTCGTGGTCGCGACGCGCGAGGCGGCGTTCGCGGTGACGGTCGTGGTCGCGCTCCGGTAGACGCGGTAGCCCGCGAGGTCGGATGCGGAGACCTTGCCCCACGACACGACCGTGCCCACGCCGCCCGAGTACTCGGCGGAGAGGCTGCCGGGCGTCGAGGGCGCGCTGGTGTCGGCGGCGAGGGCCGGATCCGCGGGGAGCACGGTGCCGGCGATGACGGCGCCTGCGACGAGCGCGGCGGCCACGCGCAGGCGCGCGCGCGACGACGGGGTCGCGGGGGCTGCGGCGTCGGGGGCCGCGGTGTCGGGGTTCGAGGAGGGACGGACGACGAGCGGGTGCTCGGAGGAGGAGCGCGACATGCGGGTGCGGTGCCTTCGGGTAGGCGCGTCGCCAGGACCGGGCAGTCACGCGGGTACGTGGGAGCACGGCTCGGATCGGGAGAGCGCGGGAGATGGCCGGCGATCGGGTAAAGGCGGGCCGAGGTCAATCATGCACAGCGGTGTGCGACATGCAAGGCGAGCGGGTCGTTATCGAAAAGCCTGACCCGAAAGGGGGGTGGCCCGGCTCGCTCCCGTATCCGCCTGCGATGATTCCGGGATCGCGATGAACCATCCGGCCGTCCATCTCGTCGTGGAGGGAGGAGGCACGGATGACCACGGAGAGCACGGCCCGCATGCGGGCGCTGCACGATGCGCACGCACCCGCGTTGCAGCGGTACGCGCTGCGGCTGACGGGGGATCCGGCGCTCGCCGAGGACGTCGTGCAGGAGGCGCTGCTGCGGGCCTGGCGCTCGCCCGCGATCCTCGCGGAGGACGACGAGTCGGCCCGCCGCTGGCTGTTCACCGTGGTGCGGAACCTCGTGATCGACGACCGGCGCAGTGCCTGGCGCGGTCGCGAGACGCCGACGGACGTGCTGCCCGAGGATCCCGTCGCCGACGCGTCCGACGCCATCATCGACCGCCTGCTCGTCGCCGAGGCGCTCGCGTCGCTCTCCGCCGAGCACCGCCGCGCGGTCGTCAGCTGCTACCACCTGGGCCGCTCGGTCGTGGAGACCGCGGAACGCGAGGGCGTCCCGCCCGGCACGATCAAGTCCCGCCTCCACTACGCGCTCAAGGCGCTCCGGCTCGCCCTGCAGGAACGAGGAGTCACCCGATGAACGACCGCGCCGACGACATCCACGAGTGGGATGCCGCGTACGTGCTCGGCAGCCTGAGCGCCACCGACCGCGCGCTCTTCGAGGCCCACCTCGAGGGCTGCGACGCGTGCATGCGCTCCCTCGCCGAGCTCTCCGGCCTGCCCGGCGTGCTGCGGATGCTGCCCGTCGAGGAGGCGATCGCGCTCATGGACGAGCCCGAGGCACCCGCGGTGCCGCAGCCCGCGCCCGAGCCGCGCGATCGCCCGGCCTCCTCCGCCGCCGCCGCCGCGCACCGCGTCCCGCGCCGTCGGCGCCGCACGCCGTCCGTACCCGGTCGGCCGCGGCTGTCCCGGCGTGCTGGCGCGTGGACCCTCGCGGCCGCCGCCCTCGTGCTCCTCGTGGGCGGCGCCGGCCTCGGGTCCGCGCTCCGCGCCGGCGTGAGCGCGCCCGTCGCGGATCCGTCCCCGGCCGCCTCCTCGCCCGCCGCGGACGGGGGCCTCTCCACCGGCCTCCCCTCCGACGCCGTCAGCATGCGCTCCGAGCTCGACGAGGGCGTCACGGCGCAGCTCGCCGTCACCGCCAAGCCGTACGGGACGCGCTTCGACTGGAGCTGCGCCTACGCGGGCGGCGGCGTCGGCCAGGGCTCCTACGACCTCGTCGCGATCGACGACACCGGCTCCCGCACGGTCGTCGCCACGTGGGGCGCGGGCCAGACGGAGTCGCGGCTGCTCGCGGCCACCTCGAGCCTCCCCATCGACCGCATCCGCGAGGTGCAGATCACGCCATCCGACTCCGACGTGGTGCTGGCGAGTCGGGACCTCTGAGGCATCCCCTGATAGCATCCTGGCTATCAAGGAGGTCCATCATGACGATCGGGGAACTGGTCCATGCCGCACGGCGGAGCCGCGGATACACGCAGCGCCAGCTGAGCGGACGTTCCGGCGTCGCGCAGTCGACGCTGTCGGACCTCGAGTCGGGGAAGCGGAGTCCCAGCGCCGAGACCGTCGATCGGCTCCTGCTCGCGACCGGTCATCAGCTCATCTCGATCCCGACCCGACGGCACACGGCCGCCAGCGCGACGGCCGAGATCGCCTCGCGACTAGCCGAAGGGGACCGCGAGCGCGCCGTCCGGCACTTCATCCAGCTCGCGGACGACCTGGCCGCTGTCCACCACGAGGTCCGGTTCGCGCTGACGATCGCGGAGCCGCTTCGGACCGGCGAGAAGCGTTGGGACGCGGCTGTCGCGGGCCTCGTCGAGCACCGGCTCGAGGAGGAGGGCCTCCCCCTCCCGTCCTGGGTCAGCTCGGACGATCGCCGACTGCGGAGGAGCTGGATCTTCGGAGACGGCGTCTACGACCTGCCGGTGGACCCGGAGCGCGCGGTCCCGGCCTTCCGTCGTCATGGTGTGCTGCTCGATCCCGACACCCTCGCGAGCGTCTGATGCACGCATTCGACCGGCGTGCGCTGATGGACGCCCTGTCCGAGTTGATCGCGGCACTGCGGCTCCGGGGCGTCACGGGCCGCATGCAGGTCTTCGGAGGTGCAGCACTCGCGCTGTGCCATTTCGACCGGGGGACCACGGTGGACATCGACGCCCGACTGCGATTCGATGCGGACGTGCGGGAGTCCGTCGCCCTGATCGCGGAGAGGCGCGGCTGGGGCTCGGATTGGGTCAACGACGACGGCGCGTTCTTCCTCCCGGCGTACGGCCGCGACGTGGAGTGGACCGAGGTCTTCGATGCGGACGGCCTGGTCATCGAGATCGCGTCGGCCGAGGCTCTGCTCGCGATGAAGCTCCACGCCGGGCGGCCGGGTCGGGACGGCCGGGACATCTCCCGCCTCATGGTCCTCTGCGGGCTGTCTTCCGTCTCCGAGCTGGAGGACGTGCATGAGGCGTACTACCCGGATGACGGCCTCTCGCCGCGGGCCGAGAGGCTCGTGCAGCGGATCATCGAGGTCGGGCTCCCGGGGCGTCCGGAGACGCCGCCCCCACCGTCGATCGGATGACGGCGGATCACCCGGATCACCCCTGGCGCGGCGCCCCCGCCGCGCCGTAGCCTGGCGTCCCACACCCGAGGAAACGCGAGCAGGCGAGGACCCGATGAGCGACCCGGCAGCGTACGCCGACGTGCCCGAGACGCCGCCGATGAGCGCCGCCGACCAGGCCGTCGTCGCCGCCCGCTGGAAGCGCAACGCGACCCTCTTCCTCAGCGGCCAGACCGTCTCGCTGTTCGGCTCGATGCTCGTCCAGTACGCGGTCATGTGGTGGGTCACGTTCGAGACCCGCTCGGGCCTCGCGGTCGCGCTCTACGCGGTCGCCGCGTTCCTGCCGCAGGGCATCGTCTCGATCTTCGGCGGCACCCTCGCCGACCGCATGAACCGGCGCGTGCTCGTCATCGTGTCCGACAGCTCCATCGCGATCGTCACCCTCGCGCTCGCCCTGCTCATGATGAACGGGGTCACCGACCTCTGGATCGTCCTGCTGGCGGTCGCTGTGCGCTCCATCGGCGCCGGGTTCCAGACGCCCGCGGTGCAGGCGATGATCCCGCAGATCGTGCCGCCCGAGCAGCTGCTCCGGGTCAACGGCATCTTCGGCACGATCCAGTCGGCCATGGCCCTGCTCGCGCCGGCCGCCGCGGGCGCGATCTTCGCCGCCTACGGCCTCGTGCCCCTGTTCTTCGTGGACGCGATCACGGCGGCGATCGGCATCGCGTTCCTGCTGTCGGTCGCGGTGCCGACGCTCGCGTCCATCGCCGACAAGACGTCGACGTACCGCGAGGACCTCGTCGAGGGGATCCGCTACATCGGCGGCAACCCCGTCGTGCGCTGGCTGCTCGTGGTGTTCGCGATCATCTTCCTGCTCACGGTGGCGCCGTCCTTCATCACGCCGCTGCTCGTCGCGCGCACCTACGGCACCGAGGTGTGGATGGTGACGGTGCTCGAGATCGCCTTCAGCGTCGGCATGCTCGGCGGCGGCGCGCTGGTGTCGACGCTGTTCGCGAAGTCCGACCGCATGACCCTGATCCTCGTGAGCTGCTTCGGCTTCGCGGTCTTCACGGCGGGCCTCGGCCTCAGCCCCAACCTCTGGGTGTTCTACGGGTTCATGTTCGCGATCGGCCTGTTCGTGCCGCTGTTCTCGGCGCCGTTCATGACGCTCGTGCAGGAGACGGTCGCGCCCGAGATGCACGGACGCGTGTTCAGCTACGTCGGCATCGTCATGGCGCTCGCCACCCCGATCGGCGCGGTCGCCTTCGGCCCGCTCGCCGACGTCGTCAGCGTGCAGGCGCTGCTCGTGGCCGCGGGGATCATCACGGTCGTCGTGATCACGGTCGCCATCTCCCTGCCGTCGGGCCGGACGGCGATCCGCATCGCCCGCGAGAAGAAGGCGGAAGCGGATGCGGGGGAGGCGGATCCCGAGGCCGACGTCGCCGGCGCCGGATGCGGCACGACAGCGGTCGACCCGGCGCGCATGACGCCCGGCTCCTAGCCCTCGGCGCGGCCGCGATCCGCGAGCTCGTCCGCGTACGCGGCGACGGCGCGGCCGTACTCCGGCAGGGCGGTCGCGAGCCGGCGCAGCGCCACGGCCAGTGCCTCCGTCGGCCGACCGGCGTCGTGCAGCGCGAGCGCGAGGAACGCATCACGGCCGGGCGCGTGCGCGTCGTCGGGCACGGCCTCGAGCAGCACGACCGCCTCCGCGGCCCGGCCGACGTTGCGCAGGGAGCTCGCGAGCTGGATCACCGCGAGCGGCCGGTGCTGCGGATCCAGACCGCCGGCGAGCGCCGCCCGGTACAGCGGGACGGCTTCCGCCTCTCGGCCCACGAAGTCGTGCGCGCAGGCCAGCTCGAAGAGCGCCCGCGCATCGTCGGCCGAACGCTCGGCGACCAGCGCGCGCATCCCGGCGACGGTCTCGTCCGCGCGCTCGTCGTCGGCGGTCGCCCAGAAGGCGGCGACCCGGTCAGCGCGAGCGCGCCGGTGGCGGCCCCGTCGTCGCCCGGCGCACGAGCCGCGTCGGCAGCTGCACGTGCATCGCGTCGGGCTCGGTGCCGCCCATCAGCGACATGAGGAGGTCCACCGCGGTGGTGCCGAGGCGCTGCATGGGCTGGCGGATGGTGGTCAGCGGCGGCGTCACCTGCGAGGCCTCGGGGATGTCGTCGAAGCCGATGACGGAGAGGTCCTCGGGCACGCGGATCCCGAGCTCGGCCGCCACCTGCAGGATCGCGATGCCGGAGAGATCGTTGGCGGCGAAGATCGCGGTCGGCCGGTCCGGCATCGTCAGCAGGGCGCGCGCCGGCTCGCGGGCGGGGGCGGTGAGGAACAGGCCCGCGCGCACGAGCGCCGGGTCGAAGGCGATGCCCGCGTCCTGCAGCGCGCGACGGTAGCCGGCCTCGCGGAGGCTCGCGGAGCGGAGGTCGGGGCGGCCGGCGAGGAACCCGATCCGCCGGTGCCCGAGCTCGAGGAGGTGCCGGGTCGCCTGGAGCGCGCCGCCGAGGCTGTCGGACTCGACGCTCGGCAGGTCGGCGGGACCCGTGTGCGGGTCGATGGAGACGACGGGGATCTCCGTCTGGGCGGTCACGACCGTGGGCGTCACCATGATCGCGCCGTCGATGAGGGTGCCGCTCAGGCGGCTGAGCGACCGGCGCTCCCATCCCGTGTTGTCCACCTGACGGGAGCCGCTGTACGCCAGGAGGTCGTAGCGGGAGTTGCGGAGCGCGGCGCCGACGCCCTTGAGGATCTCGGCGCTGAACGGCTCGAAGCCCGCCACGAGCACGCCGATCACGCCGGTGCGGTGGGAGCGCATGCTGCTCGCGACGAGGCTCGACTCGTAGCCCAGGCGCTCGACGACCTCCATCACGCGGCTCGACGTCTCGGCCGAGATCCCGTACCGCCCGTTCACCGCCTTGGACACGGTGGACACCGAGACGCCGGCGGCAGCGGCGACGTCGTGGATGGTGGGGCGGCGGGACATGGACCGCACCCTACGCCTGGGGAAAAGGATTTCGAAAACGTTTGACGAAGATCCGAGCGCGACCGAGACTGGCTCGACCGGACCCCGTCACGACGAAGCGACGACGCGATGGCGCGACACGGGATCGGTTCGAGTCGCACCCACAGCACCAGGCACGCGGCTCGTGCACGTCCACCCCCGACACCCGCCAGGGTGCGCTCAATGGAGAGACAGGTAGAACGACATGAAGGCACGGAAGATCCTCACGGGATCCGCGGCCCTGCTCGTGGGGGCCCTCGCCCTCGCCGGCTGCAGCGGCAGCGGTTCCGCCAACGGCGACGACGGCGGCCCCGTCGAGATGACGCTGTGGCACAACTCCACCACCGGCCCGGGCAAGGCGTTCTGGGACAAGACGACCGCGGACTTCAACGCCGCGCACCCCGGCATCACGGTCACGCCCACGTCGATCCAGAACGAGGACCTCGACGGCAAGCTCCAGACCGCCCTCAACTCGGGCGACGCCCCCGACATCTTCCTGCAGCGCGGTGGCGGCAAGCTCGCCGCCACGGTCGCGGCAGGACAGGTCATGGACATCACCGACGGCATCTCCGCCGACGTGAAGGGCGAGATCGCGCAGAGCGCCTTCGACGCGAACTCCATCGACGGCAAGGCCTACGCCATGCCCGTCGCCGTCCTCCCCAGCGGCATCTTCTACAGCAAGGACCTCTTCACGGCGGCCGGCATCACCGAGACGCCGAAGACCATGGACGAGCTGGACGCGGACGTCGAGAAGCTCAAGGCCACGGGCGTCGCCCCCATCGCGCTCGGCGCGAAGGACGCCTGGCCCGCCGCGCACTGGTACTTCAACTTCGCGCTCCGCGAGTGCAGCTCCGCCACGCTCGAGAAGGCCGCCACGGACAAGGACTTCAGCGACGACTGCTGGATCAAGGCGGGCCAGGACGTCGAGGACCTCGTCGGCACGAACCCCTTCAACGACGGCTTCCTCACCACCGCGGCCCAGCAGGGCGCGGGCAGCTCCGCCGGCCTCATCGCCAACCACCAGGCCGCCATGGAGCTCATGGGCGCCTGGGACCCGGGAGTCATCGCGGGCCTGACGCCGGACCAGAAGCCGCTGGCCGACCTCTCCTGGTTCCCCTTCCCGGAGATCTCCGGCGGCAAGGGCGAGCCCGGCTCCATCATGGGCGGCATCGACGGGTACTCCTGCTCCGCGCAGGCCCCGAAGCAGTGTGTCGACTTCCTCAACTACATCGGCACCGCCGACGTGCAGAAGGCGTACTACGCGGCCTTCAACGCGCCGCCCGTGAACACGACCGCGCAGGAGGCGGTCACGGAGCCGTACCTGCAGGAGATCCTCACGGCGTACAACGACGCGCCCTACGTCTCCCAGTGGCTCGACACCGTCTACGGCCTGAACGTCGGCAACGCGATGAACGTCGGCGTGGTCGACCTCATGGCGGGCGACGGCAGCCCGGAGAAGCTCATCCAGACCGTCGGCGACGCGGCCAAGAAGGCGTAGGCGCACCGACATGGCCATCCGCGAGAGCTCGCTCGACGAGCAGCGTCCCGCGGCTGATCCTGCACACCCCGAGGGCGGCGTCGCGACGACGCCGCCCTCGGTGGGTCGTGCGCGACGCCGCGGCCTCGACTGGTCCGGTCGCCTCGAGGTCCTGATCCTCGTCGGCCCGGCCCTCCTCTTCTTCCTGGGCTTCGTCATCTACCCCGTGGTGATGGCGGCCTACTACGGGTTCTTCAGCTGGCAGGGCTTCGGCCCGCCCACGGTGTTCGTGGGCTTCCGGAACTACATCACGATCCTCCAGGACCCCACGTTCCACGAGGCGCTGATGCACAACGCCGTGATCGTGGTGCTGTCGCTCGTGCTCCAGGGCCCCGTCGCGATCCTCGTGGCGCTCCTGCTCAACAGGAAGCTGCGCGGCCAGTCGATCATCCGCGTGCTGATCTTCGTGCCGTACGTGATCTCCGAGGTCGTCGTCGGCACCGGCTGGAGCCTCATGCTCCAGGGCTCCGGTGCGCTCAACGGCTTCCTCGAGAACGTCGGCCTGGGGGACCTCCGCCAGGACTGGCTCGCGAACCCGGACATCGCGATCTGGTCGCTCATGACGATCATCACGTGGAAGTACATCGGCTTCGCGGTGATCCTCTTCCTCGCCGGTCTCCAGGGCATCCCCGAGGAGCTCAGCGAGGCGGCCGCCATCGACGGCGCGTCGTACTGGCAGATCCAGCGGCGCATCACGCTGCCGCTGCTCGCGCCGACGCTGCGCATCTGGGCGTTCCTGTCGATCATCGGCTCGCTGCAGCTGTTCGACCTCGTCTACATCATCTGGGGCCAGTACATCTCCGCCACCGCGGGCACCTCGACCATGGCCACGTACCTCGTGGCGAACGGGCGCGGATCCGGCAACTACGGGTACGGCAACGCCGTCGCCGTGGTGCTGTTCCTCATCTCCCTGGTCGTCGCGCTCGTCTACCAGCGGTTCGTGCTCAACCGCGACACCGCCGGCGCCCTCACGGGTTCGGGAAGGAAGAAGAAGTGACCGCCGTCACCGCGGCTCCGCGCAACGCGGACCTCGATCCCACCTACTCGGCGAAGACGCCGAGGCCCACGCGGGCCAAGGCGCCCGGCCAGGGGAACAACCCCATCCCGTACCTCGTCGCGGTCGTGCTGATCGCCCTGATGCTGACGCCGGTGGCGTACATCATCCTGGGCGGGTTCCGCACGAACGCGCAGATCACGACCGACCCGGCGGGCTTCCCGTCGCCGTTCCAGGTGCAGAACTACCTCGACGTGCTCACGGGCTCGATGTTCTGGCGGCAGGTGGGCAACTCGCTCATCGCGGCCATCGGCACCACGGTCGGCGCGGTCGTGCTCGGCCTCATGGCGAGCTACGTCCTGGCCCGCTACACGTTCTTCGGGCGGGGAGCGCTCTACGCGCTGTTCGCGTCGGGGCTCATGTTCCCCATCACGGTGGCGATCACGCCGCTGTACATCGTGATCCGCTCGCTGGGCCTCACGAACTCGCTGCCGGGGATCATCCTCCCGCAGATCGCGTTCGCTCTCCCGACGACGATCATCATCCTGGTGCCGTTCCTGCGGGCCATCCCGGACGAGATCCAGGAGGCCGCGTTCATCGACGGGTGCAGCCGCATCGGGTTCTTCTTCCGCATGGTCGTGCGGCTGTCGATGCCCGGTGTCATCACGGTGGGCATCCTCGCGTTCATCGGCAGCTGGAACTCCTACCTGCTGCCGCTGTTCCTCCTGAGCGACCCGTCGATCTACACGCTGCCGCTCGGCGTGCAGTCGTTCTCGTCGCAGTACTCGGTGGACACGGCCAAGGTGCTGGCGTTCACGTCGCTGTCGATGATCCCGGCGCTGATCTTCTTCTCGATCTTCGAGCGCCGCATCGTCGGCGGCCTCACGGGCGCGGTGAAGGGGTGACCGGGGCGGAGACGACCGCGGCATCCGGCGCCGTGGAGCTCCCCGAGGTGTCGGAGCGCGTGCGCGAGCTGCACGCGCGCATGACGCTCGAGGAGAAGCTCGCGCAGATCGTCGGCTACTGGGTCGACCAGGGCGGCGAGGTCGTCGCGCCCATGCAGGGGGAGATGGCCACGACCGGCAAGTACGAGGAGGCGACCGAGCACGGCCTCGGGCACCTCACCCGCGTGTACGGCACGCGGCCGGTGGATCCCGTCGAGCGCGCGTCGTGGCTGTGGGCCGAGCAGAGGCGGCTGCGGACGGAGACGCGGCTCGGGATCCCCGCGCTCGTCCACGAGGAGTGCCTCACCGGCCTCGCCGCGTGGCAGGCCGCGACCTTCCCCACGCCGCTCGCCTGGGGCGCGTCCTTCGACCCGGGTCTCGTGGAGGAGATGGCCGGCCTCATCGGCGGGTCGATGGCGGAGCTCGGCGTACACCAGGGCCTCGCGCCCGTGCTCGACGTGATCCGCGACGCCCGCTGGGGCCGCGTCGACGAGTGCATCGCCGAGGACCCGTACGTGGTCGGCACCATCGGCACCGCGTACGTGAAGGGCCTGCAGTCGGCCGGGATCCACGCCACGCTCAAGCACTTCGTCGGCTACTCGGTCTCGCAGTCCGGCCGCAACCACGCGCCCGCGCACGTGGGCCCGCGCTTCGTGGAGGACGTGCTGCTGCCGCCCTTCGAGATGGCGGTGCTCGACGGCGGGGTGCGCTCGGTCATGAACTCGTACGCGGAGATCGACGGCGCGCCCGTCGGCGCGACGCCCGAGTACCTCACCGACGTGCTGCGCGGGCGCTGGGGCTTCGACGGCGTCGTGGTCTCCGACTACTTCTCCGTCGCCTTCCTCCAGGTGATGCACGCCGTCGCGGGCGACCGCGGCGAGGCGGCCGAGCTCGCGCTCGCCGCCGGCATCGACGTGGAGCTGCCCACCGGCGACGCGTACCTCGCGCCGCTGGCCGAGCGGATCCGCGCCGGCCTCGCCGACGAGTCGCTCGTCGACCGCGCGGTGCTCCGCGTGCTCGACGAGAAGGAGGAGCTGGGGCTCCTCGACGCGACGTTCGACGCGCCGCCCACGGAGATCGACCTCGACACCCCGGCCCACCGGGACGTCGCGCGCCGGCTCGCGGAGGAGTCCGTGGTGCTGCTCGCCAACGACGGCACGCTGCCGCTCGCGGGCGCCGGCCGGACCGCTCCCGCACGGATCGCGCTCATCGGCCCCAACGCCGACAGCGCCGAGGCGCTCATGGGCTGCTACTCGTTCGCGAACCACGTGCTCGCGCACCACCCGGGCACGCCGCTCGGGTTCGCGATCACGACGGTCGCCGAGGCGCTCTGCGCGGAGCTGCCCGACAGCGATCTCGTGGTCGTGGCGGGCGCCGAGGTCGAGGGCGACGACCGCTCCGGCTTCGACGCCGCGGTCGAGGCGGCGCGCGGATCCGACCTCGCGGTCGTGGTCGTCGGCGACCGGGCGGGCCTGTTCGGCCGCGGTACGGTCGGCGAGGGCAACGACGTCGAGAGCCTCGAGCTGCCGGGCGTGCAGCGCGAGCTGGTCGAGGCCGTGCGCGCCACCGGGACCCCCGTGGTCGTGGTGCTGCTCACCGGCCGGCCGTACGCGGTGGCCTGGGCTCTGGAGGGCGAGACCGCTCCGGCGGCCGTGCTCCAGGCGTTCTTCCCGGGCGAGGAGGGCGGATCCGCGATCGCGGGCGTCCTCTCCGGTCGGGTCTCTCCGTCGGGCCGTCTGCCCGTGTCGCTCCCGCGGTCCGCGGGCGCGCAGCCGTTCTCGTACCTGCACCCGATCCTCGGGGGGCCGAGCGAGGTGACGAGCGCGGATCCCACGCCCGTCCTCCCGTTCGGGCACGGCCTGTCGTACACGACCTTCGCGCGCAGCGACCTGTCCGTGGAATCGGCCGAGGTCGCGGCGGGGGAGGCGTTCACGGCGACCGTCGTGGTCCGCAACACGGGCGACCGCGACGGCACCGACGTCGTGCAGCTCTACGCGCGCGACGTGCAGGGCAGCGTCACGCGGCCCGTCGCGCAGCTGCTCGGCTATCTGCGGCTGGATCTCGCGGCAGGCGAGTCCGCGCGCGTCACGTTCCGGGTGCCCACCACCCGCCTCGCCCTCACGGACCTGCGGTACCGCCGCGTGGTCGAGCCGGGCGCGGTCGAGCTGTGGGTCGGGTCGTCGAGCGCGGTGAAGGAGACGCAAGCGGCCATCGCGGTCACCGGATCCGCGCACCACGTGACGGTCGCCGACGAGCGGTACGTGGGCACGTCGGTGGAGGCGGTCGGCGCATCCGAGCGGGTGCTCGAGCCGAGCTGATCCCCGTCATGCCGGAGCCCCGGCCGCCACGCCCTCGACGCGCGGCGGACGGGGCTCCGTCGTGCGCGGGCAGGCTGCCGGCCGGCGCCGTCAGGCCCCCGCCACCTCCACGGGCGCCGTCGTCAGCGTCTGCAGGCCCGTGACCCGCAGCAGGTCCAGCCGGGCCTCGTCGGTGCTGCCCGGCACGACCGTGTAGACGACGATGCGGAGGTCGGCGCCCGGCACCGAGTACTGACGCCGGGCGCGCGCTGGCAGGGTGGGGGCATGACCGGCCCCCGCCTCCGCCCCTGGACCGCGTCCGATGCCGCCGCCCTGCGCGACGCGTTCCTCACGACGCCGGATCTCGTCACCCAGCTCGGCGGCGCGGACCTGTCGAGCATCGAGGCGGCGGAGGCCCACATCTCGGGTCCGCTCGCCTCCGACGACGCGCACCGCATCTGGGCGATCGTCGACGGGGGAGTCGCGATCGGCAGCGTCGGCGTCTCCGCGATCGACCGCCGGCACGACACGGCGTGGCTGCACTACTGGCTCGCGGGATCCGGCCGCGGCCGCGGTCTCGCCACCCGGGCGCTCGCGGGCGCGGCGGCGTGGGGCTTCGCCGACGGCCTGTTCCGCCTCGAGCTCGGCCACCGCGTGAACAACCCGGCGTCGTGCCGGGTCGCGACGCGCTCGGGCTTCGCGGCCGAGGGGATCGAGCGCGCCAAGCTCCGCTACGGCGACGAGCGCTTCGACGTGGAGACGCACGCGCGGCTCGCGACGGATCCAGCGACCGCTGTCGTGCCGCTTCCGGGTAGCGTCGGATCGTGACCTGGCCAGCGACGCACATCACCCGCTCCGTCGACGCCGACGTGGCATCTGTCGTCGCGGTGGCGGGGGATCCCGCGCGGCTGCCCGAGTGGGCGGCGGGCGTCAGCTCGGGGATCCGGCTCGAGGGCGGCCGCTGGCTGTCGGACTCGCCGATGGGCGCGATCGAGATCGCGTTCACGGGCCCGCGCGAGCTCGGGATCCTCGACCACGACGTGACGCTCCCCGACGGCACCGTGGTGCGCAACCCGCTGCGCGTGCTCCCGAACGACGAGGGCAGCGAGGTCGTCTTCACGCTCTTCCGTCGGCCGGGCATGACCGACATCGCGCTCGCGGAGGACGCGGCGCTCGTCGCGGACGACCTCGACCGGCTCGCGGCGCTGGTCGCGCGGGGCTGAGCGGTCAGCCCGGGAGCGGTGCTGCGCAGCGCGGTCAGCGCCCGAAGGCCCGGTCGATGCGGAGGAGGGCGATGTCGCGGAGGGCTGCCCGCACCTCGACCTGCTCGTCGGCGACGCCGTTCTGCGATCGGCGCTGCAGCTCGAGGAGGATCTCGGGCGCCGAGCGTCCTGCGGCGCGGATGAGGAACACCCACCCGAACCGGTCCTCGTACGCGACGTTGCCAGCCCGGATCGCCGCCGCGGTGTCGGGATCCGGACCCGCGGACGCGGCCTGCTCGACGACCGACGACGATGCGCCGCGGCTCGTCTCCGCGGCCCGCTGCCCGATGCGGGGGTGCTCCGCCAGGGCCGCCATCACCTCGGGCCAGGTCCACGCCTCCGCGGCGTCGCGCGCCGCCCTGCTCAGCTCCTCGACGGAGCCGTAGGGGCGCGCCGCGGCGAGGGCGGACGCCCAGGAGGGGATCGCCGCCCACTCCAGCGCGAGCTCCCGTGCGGCATCGGGGGGCAGGGCGAGGAACCGGTCCCATCGGGCGCCGTCGACGACCACGGCGTTCACAGGAACCCGGGGACGGACACCCACGCACCCGGTGCTGCCGGCTCTCCGTCCCGCACGACCGAGCCGTTGATCAGGCCATAGGGGCGGTCCGCGGCGAAGAGGACCTCGTTGTCGTTCGTGAGGCCGAAGGGCGCGAGATCGACCGGGAAGTGGTGGTTGTTCGGCATCGCGAGCCTCACCTCCGCGAGTTCCGGGCAGGCTTCGAGGACGGCTCGCCCCATCGCGAAGAGCGTCTGCTGCAATGCGAGGGAATGCACGGTGGCGAAGGCCTCGAGCAGGGCCGCGACAGCTCGGTCGTGCACATCGTCGAAGTCCGACGTGTCCGCCGCGGCCTCCACGTAGCGCCATCGCGCGGTGACGTCCGTCGCGAGGACGCGGTCCGCGGTCTCCCCGAGCGTCGTGTGCTCCGTGCGCGGGAACCCGTGGAATTCGCTGCCGGCGGACTTGAGGACGGTCAGATCCGTCACGCCGCCGAGCACGTGGACGGTCGCGGCGTCCCTCTGCACGACGCTGGTGCGGGTCCCTCCGCCGGTTCGGACGAACGAGTGGTCGTGGGGTGCGCCGTCCGCGGTGATCCGTGACCAGCCGTACTGCTCCGCGGAGAGCGTGCAGCCGTCGTACTGCGGGAAGGCGTCCATGAAGTGGGAGGCGAGGGTGAGGAGGAACCGTTCGGGGCTGCGCACGCCGAACCTCTTCGCGAAGGCGTAGATGGTGTTCTTCTGGGAGTCGGTCGCGTGGACGAGCGAGTTGTCGCCGCTGTAATAGGACTCGTCCAGTGCCGCGCCGCGCATCTGCGTCGTCACGCTGAGGTCCTCGATGGCGTGCCGGGACGTGTCGCGGGTGACGCGCACGAGTCGGACCTCGGCCTTGCCGTACTGATGGGTTCCGAGGACGAAACCGGGAGGATGGGGCATCGGTCAGCTTCCTCGATAGGTGGAGTAGGCAAACGGGCTCAGCAGCAGGGGCACGTGGTAGTGCGATGCGGCCCCGTCCGGGATCGTGAACGCCACGGTGATGTGCGGGAAGAAGTGCGCCGTGGCCGTCGACGCGAAGTACGCACCGGTGTCGAACGTCAGCGTGTAGGTGCCGGCGGAGAGCGCCTCGGCGAACGCGGCGACGCGGCCGTCGCCGTCGGTCGAGGCCGAGCCGATGCGGTCGCCGGTGTCCGCACGAGCGAGATCCACGCGGAGGCCCCGGGCGGGCTCACCTCGGCCGGTGTCGAGGACGTGCGTCGACAGCGTCGTGGGCGTGGACGTGGTCACGGGGTCATCCCGACGCGATGGTCGGGGGAGGGGGCGAGCGCACGGCTCATGGCGGTGGTCATGTCGGTCATGTCGGTCCTGACGATCGCGCGAGGAGGGGCTGCGGATGCAGCGGGCGACCGGTCGAGCGCCGGTCGGAGGCAGCGTCCCGCTCAGGGACGGACCGAGGGTTGCCTCCCGTGCGCGATCGCCCCGCGGTTCCAGGCGGGGCGAGCGACGGACGTGGACGTACCCGACATGGCTGGCTCCCTCCGGTATGCGGCGATCGTTCCTGGGATCGACCGTAGGAGGCGGATGTTTCCTCCTTGTTGCCGGCGTGTTGAGGGTGGTCGCGGCGCACCGGCCTCGGAACGGGAGCGCCGGAGCCGCCTAGGGTCCGGCGAGCTCGTCCAGTGCGTCGTAGGCGGTCGCGATGGCCGCGATCCGGTCCCGACCCGTCCGGCCCGCGGCGTCGTAGACGTCGTTCGCGATCGCGGCGATCACGGCGAACATCGCCGCGAGCGAGTCGAACGCCGACGGCGAGTCCACGGGGCAGAGGATCGTCGTGGCGGCGGGCGCGGCGAGCACGGCTGCCGTCGGGTCGCCGAGCACGACGACGTCGGCTCCCGACGCGACGCAGCGCTGGACCAGCCGGTCGATCCCCGCAGCGTGTCGGCGCACGGAGACGATGATGACCACGTCACGCCGGTCGAGGTCGGCGACCTCCTCTCCCAGGCGCTGCCCGGGCGCGGGGACGATGCGCACATCCGGTCGCACCTGGAGGAGCTGAGCCCGGAGCTGGAGCGCGACCGGGTGCGCTCCGCGTTCACCGGACAGCATCACCCGGCGGGCGCGCACGATCCGGCGGGCGAGGCGCGAGCGATCCGCGCGCGCGAGGGACGCGAACGCCGCATGGAGGTTCCGGGACTCGACCGCGCGCTGGTCGACGTGAGCGGCATCCTCCGCCACCCACGGCATCCCGCTGCCCCGGGCGGCCATGAGCTCTCGCCGCACATCGGCCGCGTCCTGGAAGCCGAGGGAGCGCACCAGCCGCGAGACGGTGGCCTTCGACGTCCCGGACTCGGCGGCGAGGTGCGCGGAGGTCCCGACGAGCAGGAGCTCCGGGTCGTGGCGGACCATCGCGGCGACCCGGCGCTCGGCGGGCGAGAGCCGATCCCAGACGGCGTCGATGCGCTCGCGCACATCGGGCTGCGCCGCCGTCATGACGCGCTCCGTCCCAGGTGGGCGATCGCCTCCACGAGCGCGTCCAGCCCGAGCGCGATGTCGCCGACGGAGACGAACTCGTCCGGGTGGTGGCTGATGCCGTCCGGGTTGCGGAGGAACAGCATCGCGACGTCGGTGATGCGCCCGAGCGACATGGCGTCGTGGCCGGCGCGCGAGAACAGCTCCATGGGCTGCGCCTGTCCGGTGGCGACGATGCCGGCGCGGACGGCGGCCATCAGGCGCGGCGAGCAGAGCACGGCGGGAGCGCGGTGCACCTCGGTCGGGGTCACGCTCACCCCACGACGCTCCCTGATGCCGGCGAACGCCGTGACGATCTCGTCCCAGACGCGGTCGCGTCCGTCGTCGGACTCCGCACGCAGGTCGACGGAGAACCACGCGAGCCCCGGCACGACGTTCACCGCGCCCGGTGCGACGGTCATCGTGCCGACGGTGCCGACCGCGCCGAGGTGGTGCGAGCTGCGGCAGATCCGCTCGACGGCCAGTGCCGCCTCGGCCGCGGCGAGCAGGGCGTCGTGCCGCCGCTCGTACGGGGTGCCGCCGGCGTGCCGGGCCTCGCCGACCGCCTCGACCGTGAACCGTCGGGCGCTGGCGATGCTTGTGACGACGCCGAGCGCCTGGCCCGCCTCGTCCAGGAAGGGCCCCTGCTCGATGTGCGCCTCGAGGTACCCGACGAGTCGGGCCGGGTCCATCGCGGCGTCGCCGACACGGGCGGGGTCGAGTCCGAAGTCCGTGAACGCCTGCCGCAGCGAGATCCCGGCGGCGTCGGCGAGGTCCCACCAGGCGTCGTCCCACACCCCGGCGACCGCCGAGGACCCGAGGAGCGCCTTGCCGAACCGGGTGCCCTCCTCGTCGGAGAAGGCGATGACCTGGATGCCGAACGGCAGCGGTCCCTGGACCTTCAGCCGGGCGACCGCCGCGACCCCCAGGAGCACGCCGACGATGCCGTCGTAGGGCCCGGCGTCCACGACGGTGTCGAGGTGCGACCCGATGAGCAGGACGGGCGCGTCGTCGCGCGTGCCGGGGACGCTGCCGTGCAGGTTGCCGGCGGCGTCCTGCCACGTGGTCATCCCGACGCCCTGCATCCACCGCGCGACCATCGTGTTGACGCGCTCGTGCTCCGGCGACAGGTACACGCGCGTGATGCTGCCGGGCGTCGAGGTCACGGCGGCGAGCTCGCCGCACCACCCGACGATCGTCGCGGCGTCCGGTACGGCGGCGGCCGTCACGCCACCACCGCCGATGGCGCCGGGCCTGCCGCGGTCGGGGCCGCGTACACGTCGAGCGCCGCGTCGACGCCGCCGCCCTGCGGCACGGGGAACCCGCCCCGACGCAGCACCTGCTCGAGCGCGGACAGCGTCGTCACGACGGCGTCCTTGCGGGCGTTGTAGCCCATGGTCCCGATGCGCCAGACACGCCCGCGCAGGGGCCCGAACGAGGTCCCGATCTCGATGCCGTGGTCCGCGAGCATGGCCCCGCGCACGGCGTCCCCGTCGACGACGTCCGGGATCCGCACCGCGACGACGTTGTGCATCTTGTGCGCCACGTCCCCGAAGACCCGCAGCCCGAGCTCCTGCACGCCGGTCAGCATCGCGCGGCCGGCGAGCTCGTGCCGGGCGACGACGGCGTCGCGGCCTTCCTCGAGCAGGATCCGGGCGCACTCGTGGGCGGCGTAGAGCATCGACGCGGCCTCGGTGTGGTGGTTCAGCCGGCGGGGTCCCCAGTAGTCGAGGATCATCGCCAGGTCCAGGTAGTTCGAACGGATCGGCTCGTCGAGGATCTCGTCGCCCGGCTCGCGGATGCCCGCCTCGACGCTGCGCCGCCCGTCGAGCACGGCCGTGGCGCGCGGCGACAGCGTCACGGGAGCGCTGCCCGACGGCCCGCCGAGGCACTTCTGCAGCCCGACGCTGACGGCGTCGATGCCCCACGCGTCCACCTCGAGCGGATTGCCGCCGATGGATGCGGTGGCGTCGGTGTAGAGCAGCACGCCGTGTCGCTCGCAGATCGCGCCGAGCTCGTCGAGCGGCTGGTTCATCGTCGTGGAGGTGTCACCCTGGACGACCGCCAGCACCTTCGGCCTCGTCGCCACGATCGCGTCCTCGATCGCGGAGGTCGGGAACACCTGCCCCCATGCCGTCTCGATCGTGTGGACCTCGGCCCCGGCCCGCCCGGCGATCTCGGCGAGCAGGTGTCCGAACCGCCCGAACACGGGCACGAGGACGCGGTCCCCCGGTGCGAGCAGCGACACGAGGACCGCTTCGATCCCGGCCCGGGAGGTGCCGTCGACGAGCGCCGTGGCCACGTTGGCGGTGCCGAACACCTGCCGGTACAGCGTCTGGGTGTCGTTCATCGTCGACGTCATCCACGGGTCGTACTGGCCGACGAGCGGCGTCGAGAGCGCTCGCAGCACGCGCGGGTCGGCGTCGATCGGCCCCGGCCCCATGAGGAGCCGGGCGGGCGGGTTCACTGGCAGCATCGGGATCTCCGTTCCGGTCATGAGGATAAGGGAACGCCTGTTACGACATCGTCCCGGCGAGCGCGACGATCGCGCGGTCGGACCCGGCCGGTCCGAGCAGGCAGACGCCGACGGGTGCGTCCTCGACCTGCAGGAACGGCGCGCTGACCGCCGGCAGCCCGCCGATGCCGGCGACGGCCGTCATCCGCAGCGTCGCGAGCCGGGTGCGCTGGACCGCGTCCCCGGTGGCCGTCCGGAGCGGCGCGGGCCCCGGCACGGTCGGGAGGGTCAGCACGCCGGTGCCGATCGCCTCGCGGACGCGGGTGCGCAGGCGGTCGAGCCGCTCTCGCGCGAGCGCCTCGTCCTCCGCCGTGATCGTGGCCGCTGCCGCGAACCGCGCGGCCACGTCGTCCCCGACGGCGCCGGGGTGCGCGTCGATCCAGGGTCCGTGGTTGCGCCAGGCCTCGGCGGCCTGGACGATCCGGAGGGTCTCGGCGAGGTCGCCAGGCGGCGGCAGGTCGATCCGGCGGACGGGCCGACGGGTCGCCGCCAGCCATCCCCGGAACGCCTCGGCGGTCGCGGGTTCGACGGCGTCGAGCAGGGCGTCGCAGACGAGGAGCGTGCCGTCGTCCAAGTCCACGTCCACGTCCACGCCCGGGCCCGGGCGGACGGCGGCATCGGCCGCCGACGCGAGCACGGACGCCGACCGGGCGATCCACCCGACGGTGTCGAACGACTGCGCCAGGGGCACGAGCCCGTCGCGCGGGACGCTGCCGTGGGTCGTCCGGAGGCCCCACAGGCCCTGGTAGCTCGACGGCACGCGGAGGCTCCCCGCGGTGTCGGTGCCGAGCCCGAGGTCCGCCTGCCCGAGCGCGACCGCGGACGCCGAGCCCGAGGACGACCCGCCGCCGATCCTGGTCGGGGCGGCTCCGTTGGGCGGCGACCCGAAGTGCGCGTTCTGCCCCGCGAGCGAATAGGCGAACTCGTCGGTGCGGGCGATCCCGGTGACGTCGGCCCCCGCGTCGAGGAGCACCTGCACGGCCGGGGCGGTGACCGTCGAGACCGGCGCCGATCGCTCCCAGGTCGGGTTGCCCGCGCCGACGACGTGCCCGCGGACCGCGTACAGGTCCTTGACGGCGACGCGGATCCCGGTGAGCGGCCCGTCCGGGGCACCGTGCACGAGCGGGTCGCCGACGACGCGCCACACCGTCCGGGCGGACGCCCGCTCGAGCCCCTCGGGCCAGCTCCCGTGCAGGATCATGCGTCGACCGCCGCATGGGGTCGCGCGTCAGCCACGGGCGACCAGCTCCCCGGCCGCCGAGGTGGCGGTGACCGGCTCGCCGCGCAACCAGGTCCCGGTGACCCGGCCACGGGCCTCCAGGCCGGCGAAGGCGGAGACCGGGTTGCGGTGCGCCAGTCCGGCGACCTCGATGACCTCGGTGGCGGACGGGTCGAACACGGTGAGGTGGGCGAGCGCTCCGGGCGCGATGCGACCGCGGTCGGCGAAGCCCGCGAGCGCCGCGGGGCCGGTCGTGAACCAGGGCAGGACGTCCTCGAGGGACACGCCGCGGCGCATCGCCTCGGTCCACACGGCGCGGAAGCCGACCTGCAGCCCGGCGATGCCGCCCCACGCCAGGCCCCAGTCGTCGGTCTTCAGGTCGGCGGTCGACGGCGAGTGGTCCGACACGACCATGTCGATCGTGCCGTCGAGGAGCCCCTGCCAGAGCGCGTCGCGGTTGGCGTCGTCGCGGATCGGCGGGCAGCACTTGAACTCGGTCGCGCCGTCGGGGATGGTCGATGCCTCGAACGCCAGGTAGTGCGGGCAGGTCTCGACCGTGATCCGCACGCCGTCGTCCTTCGCCGCGCGGATGATGGGCAGCGCTCCGGCGTCGGAGAGGTGCAGCACGTGGGCCCGGGCCCGGGTCACACGGGCGCCGTCGATCACCTGCGCGATCGCGGACTCCTCGGCTGCGGCGGGGCGGGTGGCGAGGAAGTCCGCGTAGCGGCCGCCGAGGGCCCCGTGGTCGACGAGGTGCGCGGGGTCCTCGGCGTGCACGATGAGCAGCGCATCGATGTCGGCGACCTCCTGGAGTGCGGCGCGGAGCTGCTCCAGTCCGAGGTGCGGGAACTCGTCCACGCCCGACGGCGCGGTGAAGCACTTGAACCCGAACACGCCCTGCTCGTGCAGCCCGTCGAGCGAGCCGAGGCTGTCCGGCACGGCGCCGCCCCAGAACCCCACGTCGACGGCCAGCCGGCCCGCGGCGCTGGCGCGCTTGACGGCCAGGGCATCGACGGTCGTCGTGGCCGGGATCGAGTTGAGCGGCATGTCGATGATCGTCGTGACGCCGCCGAGCGCCGCGGCGCGGGTGGCGGACGCGAAGCCCTCCCACTCCGTGCGCCCCGGCTCGTTGACGTGCACGTGCGTGTCGACCAGCCCGGGCAGCAGGACGTGGCCGTCGGCGACGACGTGCACGTCGGCATCGATGCCCAGGGGGGCGTCGAGGGGCAGCACCTCGTCGATGCGTCCCTCGACGACGGTCACGGTCGCCGGGCGCAGCGCCCCGTCGACCCAGGCTCGGGCGCATCGGAACGCGAGCACGGCCGGTCGGGGCGCCGTCACAGCCGGTCGGCGTCCGTCATCGCGACGCCACCGGGGAGGGTCGCGGGCTCGGCGGCCTTCCCGGTGCCGAGCAGCAGGTTGAGCAGGATCGCGGACGCCGCGCCGGCCGAGATGCCCGAGTCGAACACGAGCGTGAACCACGTCGGGAACGCCGCGTAGATCGACGGCGCGACGGTCGGCAGCAGCGCGATCCCGAGCGGCAGGGCCACGACGAGCACGTTCCGGTTGTCGAACCGGACCCGCGACAGGGTGCGGATGCCGCTCGCCGCGACCATCCCGAACAGCGCGACGCCGGCGCCGCCGAGGACCGCGTGCGGCACCGCCTCGACCACCGCCGCGACCTTGGGCACGAGGCCGAGCACGACGAGGATCCCGCCCGCGGCCGTCGCGACGTACCGGGAACGCACCCCCGAGAGCGCCACGAGTCCGACGTTCTGCGCGAACGCCGTGTACGGGAACGTGTTGAAGACCCCGCCGACGACGGTGCCGAGGCCGTCCGCCCGGAGCCCGTCCGCGAGCGTCCGGTTCGAGAGAGGTCGACCGACGACCTCGCCGATGGCCACCATGTCGCCCGTGGTCTCGGTCATGATCACGAGCCCGACGACGAGCATCGACACGATCGACGCGAGGTCGAACGTCGGCAGGCCGAAGTGGAACGGCGTGACGACCGCGAACCACGGCGCCTGGCCGATGCCGGACCCGTCGACCATCCCCGGCACGAACAGCGCCACGAGGGTGCCGAGGAGCAGGCCGGCGAGGACCGAGACCCGGGCGAGCCCCCGGGGTGCGAAGCGCTCGACGAGCACGATGGCGAGGAGCACGCCGGCGGCGAACGCGACGTCGACGGGGCGGGCGGCGCCGTCCTCCCCGCCCTCGGTGATCCACCCGGCTGCCACGCTCATCAGCGACAGCCCGATGATGAGGATGACCGTCCCGGTGACGATCGGCGGGAACAGCCGGATGAGCTGCGAGAACCACGGCGCGACGACGACCATGAAGACCCCGCAGGCGATCGTCGCCCCGTACACGGCGGTGATGCCGTGCTCGGTCCCGATCGCGATCATCGGTCCGACCGCGGCGAAGGTGACACCCTGCACGAGCGGCAGACGGACCCCGAAGCGCCAGAAGCCGACGGACTGCACGATGGTGGCGAGGCCGGCGACGAACAGGTCGGCGCTGATCAGGAACGCCAGGTCGGCGCTGTCGAAGCCGAGCGCACCGCCGACGATGAGCGGGACGGCGATCGCGCCCGCGTACATCGCGAGGACGTGCTGCAGCCCGAGGGGCAGGAGCCGGGCGAGCGGCGGGACGGTGTCGACCCCGTCGCCCGTGCTGGTGTCAGCTGCTCGTCGGCGCGATGCTGTGCTCATGTCCGGACGCTAACCAACCACTGTTTCCCCGGCGTTTCGGTCGGGCGTCCGGTCGCGAACGAGCGTGCCGTCCGGTGGCGTCCGGGAACGACGGTCTCGGGCGACGGCGTCGAGCGCCCCGTCTCCGCGAGCGCCTGCGCGGACCCGGCCGCTACCGTCGACGCATGACGTCCGCCCGCCTCGCCGCCCCCGAGGACCGCATGGCCCGGCTCGACCTCCACCTCCCTCTCCGGTCGATGCGGCAGAGGTGCACGCGATCCGCTCCGACCCCGCCGTCTTGACCCACTACCCGTCGCTGCGGTCGTCGGGACCGGCGCGCGACGCGCCCGCCGCGCCCCGACCTCCGCCACGAGGATCCGCGTCGCCGCCAGGAGCACGAGCACGACCGCCGTCAGCACGACGAGCGGCTGCAGGGCGAAGCCGACTCCGACGACCCAGTGGTCCATCCCGAGCGCGGGCCAGCCCATGTCCTCCCACCGATCCGCGAGGAGCAGCAGCACCCGAGGGCGACGAGCTCCACCGCCAGCACCCCGATCGTGATGCGCGTCGCGAGCCTCATGTCGTTCTCATCCATGTGCCGAGCCGCCACCCTCGCATGGTTCCCCCGCCTGCGGAAGACCCGGATCCCGCGCCACACTGGATCCATGAGCACCGCCGCCGACGCCCTCGCCCGCCTCGTCGAGGGGATCGACCGCGAGCGGCTCGGCGCGTACGGCGTCGTCGTGCGGGTCGGCGACGACGAGGTCGCGCACCGCTGGCGCAGCGACGACCGCGAGAACCTGTACTCGGTGTCCAAGGGCGTGTGCGCGCTGGCCGTCGGCATCGCCGTGGACGAGGGGATCCTCCGGCTCGACACCCGCGTGCCGGAGCTGCTGCCCGGCCTCGACCTCGGCCCGGGCGTCGACGAGGTCACCGTCGAGCACCTCCTCACCATGACGAGCGGCATCGACTTCGCGTGGTTCGGCGACGAGCCCGTCCCCGGATCCGACCTCGCGCAGGCGATGCTCGGGCTCCCCACCCGCGGCCCCGGCCGCGTCTTCCAGTACAGCGACGCCAGCTCCTACGTCGCCATGCGGATGCTCGCGGCCGCGGTCGGCGACGTGCGCGACTGGCTCCTCCCGCGCCTCTTCGAGCCGCTCGGCATCGACAACCCGCAGTGGCACCGCTGCCCGCTCGGCTTCATCGTGGGCGGCAGCGGCCTGGAGCTGCGCACCGGCGAGCTCGCGCGCATCGGCCGCCTGCTGCGCGACCGCGGCGCGGGGGAGGGCCGGCAGCTCGTGAACGCGGAGTGGGTCGACCGGATGCACGGATCCTGGGTCGACACCGGCGCCGATCCTGCCGCCCCCTTCGCCCGCTACGGCCTCGCGACCTGGGACGGCCCCGGCGACGCCTGGCGCCTCGACGGCCGCTACGGCCAGTACGTGCTGGTCGACGGATCCCGCGACGCGGTCGTCACCATCACCGCCCACGAGGAGGAGCGGGACCACCTGCTCGCCGAGCTGGCCGCGGAGGCCGTCACGGATCCGGCGCAGGTGGTCGGTCGAGGGGTCGTCACTCATCTGACGTGATTGGTAACATTACCAATCCACCACGAGCTTGGTAACATTACCAACATGCGCGACGCGACCGACAACCCCTTCAGTCCCGGCTCGGACACCGTCCCGGAGATCTGGGCGGGCCGCACCGAGCAGCTCAGCGACTGGCGGGACGTCGTCCGCCCCCGCCTTCTCCGCGGGCTCCCCGAGCGCGGGCGCACCGTCCTCGGCGAACCCGGGCTCGGCAAGTCCTCCCTCGTGCGACGCATCGCGCAGACCGCCGCCCGCGAAGGCGACTGGGTCACGCCGCAACTCCGCATCCCCCTCGGCGCCGATCCGCTGAAGCCGGTCGCGGCCGCGGTGCTGGAGCTCGCGCGCGCTGCCGGTCTGCCCGCGGTGCGCGAGAAGCGCATCAAGGACGCCATCGCGCGGGTGGAGACGGTCGCGGCCGCCGGGCTCTCGCTCACCGTGCGCGGGGGATCCGCGCAGAGCGGCCCGGAGCCGTACACGGCGCTGACGGCACTGCTCGTCGAGGTCGGCCGCGCGGCCATGCGGCACGACCGGGTCGCCCTGGTCCACGTCGACGAGGTCCAGAACATCACGGACGAGCGGACGCTCTCGCAGCTGCTGATCGCGCTCGGCGACGCGATCACGCACGAGGAGGAGGTGAGGATCCCCGGCGGTGCGTACGTGCTCCGGTCCCTGCCGATCGCCGTCTACCTCACCGGCCTGCCGGACTTCGAGGACCGCGCTGGCGCCCACAAGGGCGCGACCTTCGCCCGGCGCTTCCGCACCACCGTGCTCACCGCGATCGACGACGAGGACATCCGCGCAGCGCTGCAGGACTTCGTCGTGCCGGGCTGGGAGGTCGCGGACGGCTCCGGCCGCACCCGCCGCATCCGCATGGACCAAGATGCCGTCGCCGCGATCGTGGACCTGTGCCGCGGGGAGCCGTTCCTCTTCCAGCTGGCTGGGGAGCGCGCCTGGTACGCGGGATCCGGGCCGACGATCACCCGGGACGAGGTGCACGCGGGCTGGCGCGGGGCGGAGCGCGAGGCGGCCGCGCACGTCGAGCGGATCCTCGAACGGCTGCCCCCGCGGGAGCGCGCCTTCATCGAGGCGATGGCCGCGCTGCCCGCCGAGGAGCGCACGCTCACCCGCATCGCGAAGGAGATGGGCCGGTCGAGGGCCGCGGAGGTCGGCACCACGGCGCAGCGCCTCGACACCGTGCGCGGCATCATCGACCGGGGCACGGCCTACGGCTTCCGGCACCGCGCGATCGAGGCGCACCTCACCAGTGCCTGGCCGCGCATCGGGTGAGGCGGTCGACTGGCCGCGGGGCCCGCGTCGCGTTGACACTGCCCCGACGCCCCCGCGAGAATGGATCCGCGTTGCTCTTACAACGTTGTAAAGGCTCGGATCCACCCGGCACCGCCGGCGTCGATCGGCCCCGCTCCCGATGAAGTGAAGGACCACTCCATGACCGACGCCCGCCCCGCGGCCGACGCCCGCATCGCCATCGACCGCAACTCGGTCGTCGCCCCCGTCAACCGCCGCACCTTCGGCTCGTTCGTCGAGCACCTCGGCCGCTGCGTCTACGACGGCATCTACGAGCCCGGCCACCCCACCGCGACCGCGGACGGCTTCCGCGGCGACGTCGTCGACCTCGTCAAGGAGCTCGGCACCAGCACCATCCGCTACCCCGGCGGCAACTTCGTCTCCGGCTACCGCTGGGAGGACGGCGTCGGCCCGCGCGCCGAGCGCCCGAAGCGCCTCGACCTCGCCTGGCACTCGCTCGAGACCAACGAGGTCGGCCTCGACGAGTTCGCGCGCTGGTGCGAGCTCACCGGCAGCGAGCTGATGATGGCCGTCAACCTCGGCACGCGCGGCGTTCTCGAGGCCCTCGACATCCTCGAGTACGCCAACCACCCGGGCGGCACGGCCCTCTCCGACCAGCGCATCGCCAACGGATCCCCCGAGCCCCACGGCGTGAAGATGTGGTGCCTCGGCAACGAGATGGACGGCCCGTGGCAGGTCGGCCACATGACCGCCGACGACTACGGCAAGCTCGCGAACCGCACCGCCGGCGCCATGAAGATGGTGGATCCCACGCTCGAGCTCGTCGCGTGCGGCAGCAGCGGATCCGGCATGCCGACCTTCGGCGAGTGGGAGCGCACCGTGCTCGAGCACGCGTACGACAACGTCGACTTCATCTCGGCCCACGCCTACTACCAGGAGCGCAAGGGCGACCTCGGCAGCTTCCTCGCCTCCTCGCTCGACATGGAGTACTTCATCCGCACGGTCGTCGCGTCGGCCGACCAGGTCAAGTACCGCCGCAAGAGCGACAAGACCATCAACATCTCGTTCGACGAGTGGAACGTCTGGTACCTCGACGAGCACCAGGAGTCGGGCGTCATCACGGAGGGCTGGCCCTACGCGCCGCACCTGCTCGAGGATGTCTACTCGGTCGCGGACGCGGTCGTGCTCGGCAACCTCATGATCACGCTGCTCAAGCACAGCGACCGCGTCACCTCCGCCAGCCTCGCGCAGCTCGTGAACGTGATCGCGCCGATCATGACGGAGACCGGCGGCGGCGCCTGGCGCCAGACGACCTTCTTCCCGTTCTCGGTCACCAGCCGCCTCGCGCAGGGCGAGGTGCTGAAGCCGCGCATCGACGTCGGCACGTACGAGACCGAGGTGCACGGCACCGCGCCGCTCGTCGACTCCGTCGCGACCTTCGACGAGGCCACCGGCCGCGCCGCGGTCTTCCTCGTGAACCGCAGCCTCTCGGACGCGCTCACGATCGAGGTCGACGTCGCCGGGCTCGCCGTGTCCGAGGTGCTCCAGGCGGTCGGGATCCACGACGACGACGTCTACGCGAAGAACACCTTCGAGGACCGTGAGCGCGTGGGCCTGACGGAGAACGCGTCGGCGACGCTCGCCGACGGCACCCTCACGATCACGCTGCCGCCCGTGTCGTGGACGGCCGTGTCGCTCGGCTGATCCGCGCCCGTTCCCCCACGCGCCCGTCGCGCCGCACCCGCGGCCGGCGGGCGTCGTGCGTGGTGCCTCAGCCCCGCGGATCCGAGCGCAGCAGCGCCATGACGATCACGTCGACCGGCTCGCCGTCGAAGCGGAAGCCGCCGCGGAGGCGTCCCTCCTCGACGAAGCCCGCGCGCTCGTAGACGCGGCGGGCGCGGGGGTTGGAGTCCATGACCTCGAGGGAGACGCGCTCGAGGTCGGTCGCGGCGAACGCGTGGTCGACGAGCAGGCCGACGGCCTCGGAGCCGAGCCCGCGATCGCGGCCGGCGGGGCCGATGAGGATGCGGAGGTTCGCGCTCCGGTCCTCGGGGCTCCAGTCGTTGATCACGGCCTCGCCCACGCACGCGTCCGTCGCGCGGTCGATGAGCGCGAGGTCGAGGCGGTCGGTCTGCTCGGCGCGCGTCGCGTACCAGGTGCGCGTGCGGTCGTCGAGCTCCGTCCGCGCGGCCATCTCGGCGACCTCGGTGGTCGTGTGCGCGGATCCGGTGAGGCGGATCACGTCGGGGTCGGCGAGCACGGGGCCCATGGCGTCGATGTCGGCGGGGGAGAAGGGGCGGAGGATCACGCGCTCGCCCTCGAGCCTCGGGACGGCGGGGAACAGGCGGGGCTCGGCGCTCATGGGTCCATCGTGCCGGGCCGCCGAGGCCTCCGCGATCCGGGGTCAGCGCCCGTCGCGGCCCCGGTACAGCGTCATGAGCGTCGCCGAGATGCGGCCGCCCGGGCCGAGCGTGTGGCCGTTCGCCTCGAGCCAGGCGCGGGCGGCGGCGCGCTCGCCGGCGGGGCGGGCCGCGTGGCGCGTGGGCTCGTCGCGGATCGGCGTGATCGTCACGGTCGTGCGCCGCCCGGCCGCGACGTACGGCGCGAGCGCGGCGCGGAGGGCGCGTGCGCCGGCGGGGTCGAGGTCGATCTCGTGCACGATGCCGTCGATGCCGAAGCGCACCGATTCGGTCGCCTCGTCGCGCGGATCCACGTCGTCGGTCATGCCGTCTCCTCGAGCTCTCGATCCCCTCTCGCAGCCTAGGCCGCCGTGCGGACATCGATCGCGATGCAGATGAGAACGATTCTCTTCTAGGCTGGACGGATGGATCCCCACGCGAACGCCCGCCCGTCCGTCGTCCGCGGCGGGCTGGCCGTCGCCCTCGTCTCGGCGAGCGACCTCGCGGTCGCGTCGCGCGTCGCCGCTGCCGCGGTCGGCGCACCCGCGTCGGCACCGCCCGCCGTGGTCGAGGCGCCGGGCGGCGACAGCGGCGACCTCGGCGCGGACCTCGCCGAGGGCCTCATCGCGGACGCCGACGATGGGCGCACCGGGCTCGCGGTCGTCGCGCTCGAGCCCGCCGCGGACCCGCTCGAGGTCGCGCTCGTGCTCGAGCACGTCGTCGAGGCGCGGCATCCCGGATCCACGCCCATCGGCATCCTCGAGGTGGTCGCGGTCTCCTCTGTCGCCGAGATCCGCGACCTGCTGCTCGACCCGAGCGGCGCCGACGCGACGCCGTTCGACGCGGCCGAGCGGCTGGCCGGGCGGCTCGAGTGCGCGAGCGTCGTGGTGCTCGACGACCTGGATCCCGACCGCCCCACCCCGGACGCCCGTCGCGCTGTCGCGCTGCTCGCGCACCTGGCCCCGGATGCCCGCGTGGTCGCCACGGCCGATCGGGCATCGCTCGCGCCGGCGCCCCTGCGCATCGGCCGGGGTCGCGCACGAGGGCTCGCCGCGGGCATGGGATGGCAGCTCGCGCTCGCGGGCGAGGCCGCGCCGACGACCGCCGGCGGCATGGGCGTGCACGTGTTCCGCGATCCCCGCCCGTTCCACCCCGGTCGCCTGCACCAGGCCGTCGCGCACGACCTCGTGCCCGGCCCCGTCGGCCGGATCGTCCGCTCCCGCGGGCTGGTGCGCCTCGCGACGCGGCCCGCGACCGTCGGCTCGTGGGCGACCGCCGGTGACGTGCTGAGCCTCGACCCGACCGCGATGCGCAGCTGGGACGCCGACTCGCCCGCCGGGCAGGAGATCGCGTTCGTGGGCGAGCACCTCGACGGCGCCCTGCTCGACCGGATCCTCGGCGCCTGCCTCCTGGAGCCCGGCGAGCTCGTGGCGGGGCCCGATGCGTGGCACGGCTACGCGGATCCGTTCCCCGTCTGGGACACCGAGCACCGGCACTGAGCCGGGGGGGCGCGGCGCGGGCCGCGCCCCTCGGCGTCGTCCGGCCGCGATCACCGCGCCCGCAGCGCCGCCGCGAGGTCGAGCCGCAGCACCACGAAGTGCAGCCCGTCGACCTTGCTGAGCTCCGCGGGGACCGGCCGGGTCTCGCCGGTGGCGACGAAGCCCTCGCGCTGGTACCGCGCGATCATCCCCGTGTGCTCGGAGAAGACGTGGATCTCGGCCCGCGCGCACCCGCGCACGGTCGCCAGGTACCCCAGGGTCTGCCGTCCGAGGCGCTTCGCGATCCCCGAGAGCCGAGCATCCGGCGCGACCGCCATCATGCCCAGGAGCGCCGTCTCCGCGTCGAGGAGGCGGTGCTCACAGCAGGCGACGATGCGGTCGCCGTCCCGCGCGACCATGAACGTCGCGATGCCCTCGGCCATCGACGCGCGGATCTCCTCGACGCTCGTGCGGTCGCCGTGCGCCAGGTCCGCGTCCCGCGTCATCTGCTTCTCCGGGGAGGGCTCCCGGTACGCGGCGAGCACCAGCGCGGCGAGCTCCTCCGCGTCGGACGCGCTCGCGAACCCGATGTCGAGGGGCGCGTCCTGCGGCATCCTCGTCCCCGTCTGGTCATCCCTCACCTCGGGCATGGTCATGTCGGTCTCCTCCTGCCGGTCCGTGCCGGGCGAGGACGCGCGGATCGCGTCGGCCGGGGGACCGTTCGCTGTGACCGTAGGAGTTGATGCGCCGCCGCGCGACGATCCTCCCCATCGGCCGGGCGGGCGTCCGCGCTTGTGGAGGGGCCGGCCCGTGAGGCGCGCGGCGCATGCCAAGGTCCATCCACCCGTCGAGCCGCCACCGCTGCCGTCGCCGACGCGGGATCCCCTCCCCTCGCTCGCGCGCTGCTCCGCCGTGGTGCGCGCCCGTCTCCGAAGGAGCGCCGCTGCATGACGACCGTGACCGGAGCCCCGCGCGGGGCGCGCATGCTCTTCTCCTTCGCCCGCGGGCGCGGTCACCTCGGCCCCCTGCTCCCGCTCGCGCGTGCGGCGGCCGCGGCGGGCCACGAGACCGCCCTCGCGGGAGCGCGATCGGTGATCCGCGACCAGACCGGCTTCGATCACCTGCATCCCCGGGATGTGCCGACCGCGCCCGCGTCGTCGCGGGGCGAGGGCACGGGCCGGCTGGTGCCGGTGTCCGCGGACACGCTCCTGAAGGACATGGCGCCGTACTTCCTCGGTCCTACCGGCCGCGACGCGCGCGACGCCGTCATCGAGATCGCCACCTCGTGGTCGGCCGACGTCGTCGTCTGCGACGGGCAGGACTTCGGGGCGATGGTCGCAGCCGAACGCGTCGGCATCCCCTGCGTCGTGGTCGAGGTGTTCGCGACCGCGCCCGACGGGTGGATCGAGCAGATCCGCGGGCCGATGCAGAGCTTCCGGGCCGAGGTCGGCCTCGCACCCGACCACGAGCTGGCCGGGATCGACGGGCAGCTCGCCGTGATCCCGTTCCCCGCCTCGTTCCGCCCCCTCCGGGAGCGCCGCGGCCAGATGACGCGGATGCGCCCGGACGCCCCGGAGGCGGACCGCGACCACCCCGCCATCGCCTGGCTCGCGGCGGGCGACCAGGAGCACCGCGTCTACGCGACCCTCGGCACGATCTTCAACCGGGCGTCCGGCGACCTGCTCCCGCGGATCATCACGGCGCTCGCCTCGCTCCCCGTGCGCGCGCTGGTCACGACGGGGCCCGACATCGACCCGGCCGGCTTCGGGGTGCCGGGCGCGAACGTGCGCCTCGAGCCGTATGTGCCGCAGAACGGCATGCTGGAGGTGGTCGACCTCGTCGTGTCGCACGGCGGATCCGGCACCATGACGCAGTCCCTGGCGCACGGCGTGCCCCTGCTCGTGCTCCCGCTGGGCGCCGACCAGCTCCCCAACGGCGAGCGCGTGCGGGACCTCGGCGCGGGCGCGATGCTCGACGCGCGGGCGACGCCGACGGAGATCGCGGCGCGGATCCGGGGCATGCTCGGCGATCCCGCCCACCGCGCGGCCGCCGCCGCCGTGGCCGACGAGATGCGTGCGCTGCCGTCGCCCGCCGACGTCGTGGAGCGGATCGAGGCGCTCCTGCGCTGACGCCGGCGGCAGCGGCGACCGGGGCCGTCGCTCCGGCCTTGCGGATCCCGCAAGGAGTCGTGCGCGCGGCACCCGACAGCACGAGGCTCGAGCCATGGACATCACACGAGGCATCGATGGAAGGCACGAGTGGGACGCGGTCGTCGTCGGCGGCGGCGTGGCGGGATCGAGCGCGGCGCTCATGCTGGCGCGCGCCCGCAGGAGCGTGCTCGTCGTCGACGCGGGCCAGCCCCGCAACGCCGTCGCCGCGCACATGCACGGCGTGCTCGGCCACGACGGGAAGCCGCCGCGGCAGCTCGTCGCCGAGGGGCGGCGCGAGATCGAGGGCTACGGCGGCGTCGTGGTCGACGGGCGCGTCGAGGGGGTCGCCGCGGTGGACGACCCGGCGGGCCCGCGATTCCGCGTGACGCTCGACGGCGGCGCCGAGGTCGCGGCCCGCCGCGTGATCCTCGCGACCGGCCTCGTCGACGTCCTGCCCGAGGTCCCCGGCCTGACCGCGCACTGGGGCGCGGGCGTCGTCGTCTGCCCCTACTGCGACGGCTACGAGGTGCGCGACCGCCGCATCGGCGTGCTCGCGACCGGGCCCGGCAGCCTCCACCACGTGCAGATGCTGCGGCAGTGGTCGGCCGACGTCACGTTCCTCATCGCGGGCGGCATGGCGGACGGCCAGCCGCTCGACTTCGATGACGCGACCCGCGCCGGGATCGACGCCCGGGGGATCCGCGTGGAGGAGGCCGCGGTCGTCCGCGTGCTCGGCGAGCGCGGTGCGCTGGAGGGCGTGGAGCTCGCCGACGGCCGGATCCTGCCGCTCGACTCTCTCTTCGCGATGCCCGGCGTCGCGCCCCGCGACGGCATCGCCCGCGCGCTCGGCGCCACCACCGAGGACGCACCCTGGGGCCCGTTCGTGGCGGCGGATCCGATGGGCCAGACGAGCGTCCCGGGCCTCCTCATCGCGGGCAACGCGTCCAGCGGATCGGCGAACGTGCCGGTGGCCATGGCCGCGGGCACCATGGCGGGCGCGATGGCGAACGCCGGGATGGTGACGGAGGACGTCGCGACGGCGGTCGCTGCCACCGCGACCGCCGCCGCGGATCAGGCCCCCGTCGCCTCGCCCGCCGGCCGGATGTCCGCCAGCAGCCCCGCCGCCACGTCGGTCAGCACGAGCTCGCCCGTGTCGGCGTCGTAGTCGAACAGCTCGCCGTAGCGGCCCCAGTCGATGGCGATGTCCAGCTGCCGCTGCGCGTCGGCGTCCGTGAAGCCGCGGCGGAGCAGGTCGCGGAAGAAGTCGTCGCGGAGCGCGCCGTCGTCGCTGTTCTCGAGGGCCTTGACGATGGTCCGCACCAGCGGTGCGCCCGTCGCCGCCAGGTGCGCGAAGAGCTCCTTGCTGCGCAGGATCCCGGCGGTGACCCACGCGCGCCCGTCGTCCGTGAGGAACGCCTGCGCGCCCTCCACCTCGAGGAGCCCGAGCATGCGCCCGGCGTCGACGAGGGGCAGGAGGTCGTCGAGCTCGAACGAGAGCTCGTCGGCGAGGTCGGGCAGGTCGGCCTGCCCGTCGTGCGCGTGCACGATCTCGACCAGGCCGGCCAGGCCGCCCACGCTGGCCTGGGGCAGCGGGTGCGAGAGCGGCCCGGGCGTCGCGCTGACGGTCGTGGACCGCTCGTCGCGGTCGGTGAGGATCGCGTACAGGGCGTCGACCGCGGCCTCGAAGGTGGGGCTCCTGCGGTCGCGCGGGCGCGGCAGCGTGATCGGGACCTCGGCCTTCACCCGGCCGGGGTTCGACCCGAGCACGAGCACCCGGTCGGCGAGGAGCACGGCCTCCTCGATGTTGTGGGTGACGATGCAGATGCTGCGGGTCGGGAAGCCCGGCTGCGCCCACAGCGACGCGATCTCCCCGCGCAGGTTCTCGCTCGTGAGCACGTCGAGCGCGGAGAAGGGCTCGTCCATCAGCAGCACGTCGGGGCGGAGCACGAGCGCGCGGGCGAAGCCGACGCGCTGGCGCATCCCGCCGGACAGCTCCCGTGGGTAGGCGGACTCGAAGCCGTCCAGTCCGATCGAGTCGATGGCCGCGAGGGCGCGCTCGCGGCGCTCCGCCTCGCCGACCCCGGCCGCGAGCAGTCCGAGCTCCACGTTCTGCAGCACCGTGAGCCAGGGCATCAGCGCGAACGACTGGAACACCATCGCGGTGCCGGGGTTCGCGCCGTCGAGCAGGGCGCCGCGGTACCGCACCTCGCCGCCGGTGGGGGCGATGAGGCCGGCGAGGGCGCGCAGCAGCGTCGACTTCCCCGAGCCCGACTTGCCGAGGAGGGCGACGATCTCGCCCTCGTGCAGCGTGAGGTCGACGTGCTCCAGCACGTCGAGCGTGGTGCCGTCCGCGGACGGGAAGGACTTCGAGACGTCGCGCGCGGTGATGAGCTCGGTGCGGGTCCGGGTGGTGGTGGTCATGGTCGTGCCGCCCTTCGGGGGTCGTCTGCTCGGGTCGTTCAGGAGAGGGAGAAGCGCGTCTCGGCGTACGCGTGCAGGCGTCGCCAGACGAGGCGGTTGAGGCCGACGACGAAGACGCTCATGACGGTGACGCCCACGAGGGTCCGCGCGAAGTCGCCGCTCGCGGTGGAGTCCGCGATGTAGGCGCCGAGGCCCGTCGCGTGCAGCGTCGTGTCGCCGTAGCCCACGACCTCGGAGACGATGGACGCGTTCCAGGCACCGCCCGCGGCCGTGATCCCGCCGGTGACCCAGGCGCCGAAGACCGCGGGCCCGTACAGCGCGCGCCACCGTCGCACCCGCGACAGCCGGAGGCTCGCGGCGACCTCGCGGAGGTCGGCGGGGATCGCCGACGCCCCGGCGATGACGTTGAAGAGGATGTACCACTGGGCGCCGAGCGACATGAGGAGGATCCCGCCCCAGTCGAGGCTCACGCCGGTGGAGATGAGGGCGAGCGTGGCGAAGGGGAACAGGAAGTTCGCCGGGAAGCTCGCGAGCACCTGCACGATCGGCTGCGCGATGCGCGTGACCTTCGGGCTCAGGCCGATCCAGACGCCGACCGGCACCCAGACGATCGTGCCGACGACGAGGAGCACCAGCACGCGGCCGAACGTGATCACCCCGAGGCCCGCGGCGACCCCGAACTCCCCGATGCCGGCGCGCGCGTCGACGTAGCCGAGCATCGCGGTCATGCCCCAGGCGATGAGCGCGACGACGAGCACGAGGAGCGCGACGTCGCCGGCGCGTCGCCGCCGCGGGTCGACGTGCAGCGGGCGGTCCGCGACGCCGAAGGGCCGCATGGCCGCGTCGAGGCCGCGCGCCACGGGACGCAGGGCGCGCAGGGCGAGCCCGGGGATCGCCGACCGCCGGAGCACACCCAGGACGACGCTCGTCTGCACCTCGGCGGCGCTCGTGTCGCCGGTGCGGAACCGTTCGGCCCACGCCGTGAGAGGCCGCCAGAACAGCAGGTTGACGCCCACGACCATCGCGACCATGACGCCCACCGCGAGCAGCAGGTGGCCGATCTCCCCGGCCCGCGACGCGGCGGCGACGTAGGAGCCGATGCCCGGCAGCGCGTAGACGTCGCCGTTGACGCTGATGGCCTCCGACGCGACGAGGAAGAACCACCCGCCGCCGAAGCTCATCATCCCGTTCCAGACCAGCGGGATCATGCCGTGCGGCACGTCGAGCTTCCAGAACCGCTGCCAGCGCGTGAGCCGCAGGAGGCGCGCGGCCTCGTCGAGCTCCGCGGGCTGCGTGACCAGCGACTGGTAGAAGGCGAACGTGAGGTTCCAGGCCTGGCTCGTGAAGATCGCGAAGACGCTGGCGCACTCCACCCCGAGCTGCGAGCCGGGGAACAGGGCCAGCCACATCGTGACCGTCACCGACAGGAACGCGAGGACGGGCACGGACTGCAGCACGTCGAGCACGGGCAGCAGGATCCTCTCCGCCCGGCGGGACCGGGCGGCGAGGGTCGCGTAGGCGAACGTGAACGCGACGGACACGGCCAGCGCGGCGAACATGCGCAGCAGGGACCGGGCGGCGAAGTAGGGGAGCTGGGCGGGATCCGTCGACACCGACGAGGGCGCGCTGGCCCGGTCGAACGGGGCCCCGACCCCGTGGGACAGGACGATGAGGATCCAGAAGACGACAGCCACAGCGACGAGGACGGTGGCGTCGACGGCGAGCCGGCTGCGCGAGCGCAGCGGGGCGGCCTGGCTGGTGAAGGTGAGCGGGCGGGACGAGGGCATGGCTGCTCCAGGGCGAGGCGTCCCGCCGGCGTCAGGTGCGTCGCGGCGGGAGCGGAGGATGGTGGGGTGTCGGGCGGGGTCTATGGCCATCAGGGCTCATGCCGTCTCGCCTCCTCCGGTGCGGGCCTCGGGTCGGCCGGGGGGTGAGCATACACAGATGCTCAAGCGCTTGCGCAACCATGTGAATGGACCATGATGGACGCATGCCGAGAGACGAGGCCGTCCCCGTGACCGAGGCGCGGCTCGCCGCCGCGAGCGAGACCTTCGAGCTGCTCGCGACGCCGAGCCGCCTCCACCTGGTGTGGCTCCTCGCGGAGGGCGAGGCCGACGTCTCGACCCTCGCGGAGCGCAGCGCCGCCTCCATCCCGGCCACGAGCCAGCACCTCGCCAAGCTGCGGGCCGCGGGCGTGGCCGCCGCGCGACGCGACGGCCGGCGGCAGCTCTACCGCCTCGAGGATCCGCACATCGTCGCGATCGTGCGGCAGATGTTCTCGCACATCGCGGCCGACGGCACGATCGCGGCCGAGCCCGACGCACGACGCCCGCCGCGGCGTCCCCGGTTCGACGCCCGCCGTGCCTGACCGACGGATCCCCCTCGGCGCGCTGGCGCGGGGCGAGACCCCGCAGTAAACTTGAGCCCGCTCGACTCAAGTACGACCGAAGGGAACGCAGTGGCCAACATGCAGGGCGCACCCGCCACCGACGAGAACGCGAAGACCGCGCTCGAGCAGTACGGGGTGAACCTGACCGAGATCGCGAAGAGCGGCAAGCTCGACCCGGTCATCGGACGCGACGCGGAGATCCGGCGCATCAGCCAGGTGCTCACGCGGCGCACCAAGAACAACCCGGTGCTCATCGGCGAGCCCGGCGTCGGCAAGACCGCCGTGGTCGAGGGCCTCGCGCAGCGCATCGTCGCCGGCGATGTGGCCGACTCGCTCAAGGGCAAGCAGCTCGTGTCGCTGGATCTCGCGGCGCTCGTCGCGGGGGCCAAGTACCGCGGCGAGTTCGAGGAGCGGCTGAAGGCGGTGCTCAAGGAGATCGACGACGCCGACGGCGAGATCATCACGTTCGTCGACGAGCTGCACACGCTCATGGGCGCGGGCGGCGGCGAGGGATCCGTCGCCGCGTCCAACATGCTGAAGCCCATGCTCGCGCGCGGCGAGCTGCGCCTCATCGGCGCCACCACGCTCGACGAGTACCGCCAGTACATCGAGAAGGACGCCGCGCTCGAGCGCCGGTTCCAGCAGGTGTACGTCGGCGAGCCGAGCGTCGAGGACACCGTCGCGATCCTCCGCGGGCTCAAGGGCCGGTACGAGGCGCACCACCAGGTGCCCATCACGGACGCGGCGCTCGTCGCGGCCGCGTCCCTCTCCAACCGCTACATCCCGGCCCGGCAGCTGCCCGACAAGGCCATCGACCTCATCGACGAGGCCGCCTCGCGCCTGCGGATGGAGATCGACTCGTCGCCCGTGGAGATCGACGAGCTGCGGCGCGCGGTCGACCGCATGCGGCTCGAGGAGCTCGCGCTCAAGCGCGAGAAGGACGAGGCGTCGAAGGCGCGGCTCGCGAAGCTGCGCGAGGACGTCGCGGCGCGCGAGCAGACGCTCGGCGAGCTGCAGCGGCGGTGGGAGGCGGAGCGTGCGAGCGTCAACCGCGTCGGCAAGCTGAAGGACGAGCTCAACGAGCTGCGGATCCGCGCCGAGCGGGCCCAGCGAGAGGGGAACCTGGAGAAGGCGTCGCGCCTGCTCTACGGCGAGATCCCGGTGATCGAGCGGGAGGTCGCGCAGGCGGAGGCCGCCGAGTCGGTGCCGTCGGCCGAGGACCGCATGGTGAACGAGCAGGTGACGGCCGAGGACGTGGCGGCGGTCGTCGCGGCGTGGACGGGGATCCCCGTCGGCCGGCTGCTCCAGGGCGAGACGGAGAAGCTGCTGCACCTCGAGCAGGAGCTCGGCAAGCGGCTCATCGGGCAGAAGCAGGCCGTGCGGGCCGTCGCGGACGCGGTGCGCCGCACGCGCGCCGGCATCTCGGATCCCGACCGGCCCACCGGCTCATTCCTCTTCCTCGGCCCCACGGGCGTCGGCAAGACGGAGCTGGCGAAGGCGCTCGCCGAGTTCCTGTTCGACGACGAGAAGGCCATGGTGCGGATCGACATGAGCGAGTACGGCGAGAAGTTCGCCGTCTCGCGCCTGGTGGGCGCGCCTCCCGGATACGTCGGCTACGAGCAGGGCGGCCAGCTGACCGAGGCCGTGCGGCGCCGCCCGTACTCGGTGGTGCTGCTCGACGAGGTCGAGAAGGCGCACCCCGAGGTGTTCGACGTGCTGCTGCAGGTGCTCGACGACGGGCGGCTCACCGACGGCCAGGGCCGCACGGTCGACTTCCGCAACGTGATCCTCGTGCTCACCAGCAACCTCGGCTCGCAGTTCATCAGCGACGCCACGCTGCCGCTCGACCAGCGCGAGCAGGCCGTGCAGCAGCTCGTGCGCCAGACGTTCAAGCCGGAGTTCGTGAACCGGCTCGACGACATCGTGGTGTTCCAGACGCTGTCGATGGACGACCTCGCGCAGATCGTGGAGCTCTACATCGACCGGCTCGGCGTGCGGCTCGCGGATCGCCGGCTCACGCTCGGCGTCACGCCGGACGCCCGGAGCTGGCTCGCCGAGCGCGGCCACGACCCGCTGTACGGCGCCCGGCCGCTGCGGCGCCTCATGCAGCGCGAGATCGACGACCGCCTCGCGCGCGAGCTGCTCGCGGGCGACATCCGCGACGGCGACGCGGTGCGGGTCGACCTCGCGCCCGACGGCGACGGCCTCACGGTCAGCCGCGCGTGGAGCGACGAGCCGGAGGATCAGGCGCCCGGCGTCTGATCCCCGTGCGGCCCGCCGCGCGCCCCTCCCGGGTGCGCCGCGGGCCGTCGTCGTGTCCGGCCGGGATCAGACCGCCGTCACCCGCAGGATCGCGATCGACTCGGGCAGCATCAGCGGCGCGTGCAGGCCCGAGGCCCCGAGCGCGCGGCCCGTCAGCTCGACGCCGCCCCACCAGGCCGGCGCGACGAAGCCCGGCTCGGGGGTGCCGACGCGCACGGGCTCCACGCGGTAGCGGCGCGCGGGATCCAGGCCCGGCAGCAGGACGCGGCCGCGCGGCGAGACCTCGGAGCGGCCGATCGACGCGAGGAAGAACAGCGCGGAGCCCGCGTCCTCCGCGACGGCGCCGTAGACGAGCAGCGTCGGGTCGCTCTCGTCCGCGCGGACCACCGTGCCCGAGTGCATGAGCGCGCGCTCCTCCTTGTAGAGGGCGATCCACGCCGCGAGGTCCGCGTTCTCTTCGTCGGTCGCCTGCGCGAGGTCCCACTCGATGCCGAGGTGGCCGTAGAGCGCCGAGCCCGCGCGGAACGCGAGCCGGTGCGCGCGGCCCGTGGTGTGGCTGACACCGGACGCGATGTGGGAGCCGAGCAGCTCCGGCGGGAGGAGCTGCATGGTCCAGCGCATCATCGTCTGCCGGTCGAGCGGGTCGATGCAGTCGGAGACCCAGACGCGGTCGGTGCGCTCGAGCACGCCGAGGTCGACGCGGGATCCGCCCGAGGAGCACGACTCGATCTCGAGGCCGGGGAAGCGCGCCTTCAGCTCGTCCATGAGGCGGTACGCGGCGAGCGTCTGCAGGTGCACGCCCGCCTCGCCGCGCGGGGCGATGCCGGCGTCGACGAGGTCGCGGTTGTGGTCCCACTTGATGTAGGCGATGTCGTTCTCGGTCAGGATCGCGGTCATCCGCTCGAGCACGTGGTCGTAGGCCGCCGGGATCGCGAGGTCGAGCACCTGCTGGTCGCGGGCGCGGACGGGGAGGCGGCCGCCGGTGGCCATGATCCACTCCGGGTGGGCGCGCGCCAGGTCGGAGTCCTCGTTGACCATCTCGGGCTCGAACCAGATGCCGAACTCCATGCCGAGGCCCTGGACGTGGTCGATGATGGGGCGCAGGCCGTCGGGCCAGACGTCCTCGTCGACGTACCAGTCGCCGAGGCCGGCGTGGTCGTCGCGGCGGTGGCGGAACCAGCCGTCGTCGAGCACGTAGCGCTCGACGCCGAGGGCGGCGGCGCGATCCGCGAGGTCGGTGAGGCGCGCGAGGTCGTGGTCGAAGTAGACGGCCTCCCACACGTTGATCGTCATGGGCCGGTCGCGGCGCGGGTGCGTGTCCCGCGCGCGCAGGTGGCGGTGGAAGCGGGCGGCCTGGTCGTCGAGGCCGTGGCCGTACGCGGCGTACACCCACGGGCTCGCATACGCCTCTCCCTGCGCCAGGCGCACCTCGCCGGGCAGCAGCAGCTCGCCGCCGCCGATCACCTGGCGGCCGGTGGAGAGGCGCTCGGCGTAGTGGCGGTGGTTGCCGCTGAAGGCGACGTGCACGCCGCGGACGTCGCCGTACCGGAAGCCGAAGCCGGGCGTGCCGACGGAGAGGAGGGTCGCCGCGTCGGGGCCGGTGCGGCCCTTGCGGCCCTCGCGCTCGTGGATCCCGACCACGAGCTCGCGGCGCTGCGGCGTGCGCTCGAGGCCCCACCGGCCGGCGAAGTCGAGGATCTCGCGGGCCTCGGCGGGCAGCGGCAGCGCGAGCGTGACGCCGCCGACGGAGTAGATCCCCTCGCCCGTGTTGGTGACCTCGGCGCGCGTGCGGACGAGGCCCGACGGCAGCAGCTCGACGTCGAGCGCGAGGCCGAGGCCCGCGACCTCGTCGACCGCGTCGACGTGCACGAGGGCGGGGCCGGCGGACGCGGATCCGGGCCGGCCGTCGACGCCAGCGGGGAGCGGGTCGCCGTCGACGGAGGCGGACGTGACGCGGAACAGCGGCGACCAGTCGGCGCCGTCGCGGTGGCCCTCGAGGCCGGGCTTGCCGGTCCAGGAGGTGTGCGCCTCGGGGAGGATCGCGAGGCGGATGGGGTCGTCGGCGACGCTGCCCGCGATCGGCTCGACGGCGGCGAGCGCCAGCGTCGCGAGGTCGTCCGCGGTGGTGTCGCCGAGGCCAGCGCCCCAGTGCACGACGGCCGGCAGGCGGCCCTCCGTGAGGTCGAGCACCAGGGAGACGCCGGACGCCCGGAGGTGGAGGAGGGCGGAGGGGACGGCGGTGTCGGGCATGGGGCTCCTCGCGTCGATGCGGGTGGGATGCCCCCATCCTCGCGGGTCGACGGGATGCGCGCGCCGAGGAGGCGCGCGTGCCGTCAGTCCAGGTCCTCGAGCCCCGGGACGGACGTGCCGTCCTGCCGGTCGGCGGTCACGCGCGTGCTCGACTGCGACTGGCGGGCGCGGACGGTGAGCGCCCGGATCCGGTCGACGGCCCCCGGGGCCCGCAGCTCGTCCTCCGACGGGCCGACCGGCTCCACCACGATCTGGCTGGCCGGGCCGATGAGGATCGCCACCTCGCCCACGCCGCCCTGGGGCAGCCACACGGGGACCCGCACTGTCTCCGCCGCCGCGCCCTCGCGCGCGAGCGCCTGCGCGCACTCGACGACGGCACGGGCGATGTCGTCGCCCGTCAGGTAGCGCCCGTCGGCGTAGTGGATGGTGTGCACGCCTCCAGTGAAGGCCATGCCATCCGCGCCGCATAGGGGCTTGTCGGCAGCGGCCCGGGGGTGGAGGGTCCGCCGCGCGCGGGGCGGCAGCGCGCCCTCGGTACGCTCGGCGGATGACCTACGTCGCTCATCCCGATCGCTACTCGTCCATGCCGTACCGCCGCTCCGGCCGCTCGGGCCTCAAGCTCCCCGAGCTGTCGCTCGGCCTCTGGCACAACTTCGGCACGGCCCGCCCGATCGACACCCAGCGCGCCATCGTCCGGCGCGCGTTCGACCTCGGGATCACCCACTTCGACCTCGCCAACAACTACGGCCCGCCTCCCGGCAGCGCCGAGACCGCGTTCGGCCGGATCCTGGCGGATGGCCTCCGCCCGTACCGCGACGAGATCGTCATCTCCTCCAAGGCCGGCTACCTCATGTGGGACGGCCCCTACGGCGAGTGGGGCTCCCGCAAGTCGATGCTCGCGTCGCTCGACCAGAGCCTCGGGCGCATGGGCCTCGAGTACGTCGACGTCTTCTACTCGCACCGGCCGGATCCGGAGACGCCCATCGAGGAGACCATGGGCGCGCTCGCGACCGCGGTGCACCAGGGCAAGGCCCTCTACGCCGGCATCAGCAACTACTCGCCCGAGCAGACCGAGCGCGCGGTGGCGGCGCTCGCCGAGCACAAGGTGCCGCTGACCATCCACCAGCCGAGCTACTCCATGTTCAACCGGCACGTCGAGGGCGGGCTGCTGCCCGTGCTGGAGGAGGCGGGATCCGGCTGCATCGTGTTCTCGCCGCTCGCGCAGGGGCTGCTCACCGACCGGTACCTGTCCGGATCCATCCCCGCCGACTCGCGCGCCGCCACGAGCGGGTTCCTCGACGAGTCCGCGGTGTCGTCCGTCTACCTCGAGCGGGCGCGCGGGCTGCAGGCGGTTGCCGAGGGGCGCGGGCAGACGCTCGCGCAGCTCGCGCTCTCGTGGGTGCTCCGGCACCCGGGGATCACGAGCGCGCTCATCGGCGCATCCAGCGTGGAGCAGCTGGAGCAGAACGTGGCCGCGGCCGGCGCCCCCGCGATGACGGACGACGAGCTGGCGGCCATCGAGCCGTTCGCGGTCGACGGCACCGGGCGCTGATCCGCGGATGACGGACGCACCCGCCCCCGCCGCCCTCGCCGACCGCGTCGCGCGGCTGCTCGACGCGCAGGGGATCGTCGACGGCCACGACGACCTCGCCTGGGCGCTCCGCAAGCGCGCGGTGCGGGATGGCGGGCCGAGCGCGTCCGTCGGCGACGACGTGATCGCGCGCCTCGCTGTCGAGGATGCCGTGCCCGGCCTGCACACCGACGTGCCGCGCCTCGCGCGCGGCCGAGTCGCAGCGCAGTTCTGGTCGGTGTGGGTGCCGGACCTGCCCGGGATCGACCCCGTGCGCTCGACCATCGAGCAGATCGACGTGGTGCGCCGCATCGTCGCCGCGCACCCGGACCGGCTCGCGCTCGCGGTGACGGCCGACGACGTGGACCGCGTCGTCGCGTCCGGCCGCGTCGCGTCGCTCCTCGGCATGGAGGGCGGCCACTCGATCGGCGGGTCCCTCGGCGCGCTGCGCACCATGCGCGCGCTCGGCGTCCGCTACATGACGCTCACGCACAACGCGAACGTGGCGTGGGCCGACTCCGCGACCGACGCGCCCGTGCACCACGGGCTGAGCCCGGCGGGCGAGCGCGTGGTGGGCGAGATGGAGCGCATCGGCATGCTCGTCGACCTGTCGCACGTGTCGGCCGACGTGATGCGGCACGCGCTGCGGATCGCCCGGCGGCCCGTGCTGTTCTCGCACTCGGGCGCGCGCACCGTGTGCGACGTGCCGCGGAACGTGCCCGACGACGTGCTCGAGTCGCTGCCGGCGAACGGCGGCGTCTGCATGGCCACGTTCGTGCCGCAGTTCGTGTCGCCCGCGGTCGCGGCGTGGCACGACGAGACGCTGGCGCTCGCGGTGGCGGAGGGCGTGGATCCGCGCGACCACGAGGGCGTGCAGGCCGTCGCCGCGCGCCGGCCCGGGGAGCGGCCGCGCGCGACGCTCGCCGACGTCGTGCGGCACGTGGAGCGGATCCGCGAGGTCGCCGGCCCCCGGCACGTGGGCCTCGGCGGCGACTACGACGGCATCGACCGCACGCCCGACGGGCTCGAGGACGTCTCCTGCTACCCGGCCCTGATCGCCGCGCTCGCCGAGCGCGGCTGGTCGGACGACGACCTCCGCGCGCTCGCGGGCGGCAACGCGCTGCGCGTGCTGCGGGGCGCGGACGCGGACGACGACGTGTCGCGCGGGGCGGCGGACGCGGGGGCGCTGGCGTGAGCGTCGACGCCGGATCCGCGGTCGGAGCCGCCGCCGTCGCCGCGATGGACCCGCGCGCCGCGGCCGCCCTGCTCGACGACCTGGCCGACCGCGGCTGGCCGGCCGAGCACCGCGAGCGGTATGCGGGCTGGATCCTCCGCGCCGCCGGCGGCGTGACGAAGCGCGCGAACTCGGCGCTCCCGGTCGGCCCCGTCGACGACCCGGACGCCGCTCTCGACGCGGTGGAGGCGTTCGCGCGCGACCACGGGATCGACGCGTGCGTGCAGGTGTCGCCCGCGTCGGAGCCGTCCGACCTCCCGGCGCGGCTGGCATCCCGCGGCTACGTCGCCGAGGCGCGCACGCTCGTGCAGGTGGCCGACGCGCACGTCGTCGCCGACCGGCTCGCGGGCGCCCGGCACGTCGATCCCGCGCTCGCGGTCACGGTCGCGGACGCGCCCGACGACGCCTGGCTCGACGCGTGGTGGAGCGTCGACGGGCGCGGCGGATCCACGGAGCTCGCGGTCGCGCGCGGGATCCTCGAGCGTGGCCCGGCCGTGCACGCCGCCGTCCGCGACGGCGACCGCGTCCTCGCGACCGCGCGCCTCGCGCTCGTGGGCGGCTGGGGCGGCCTCTTCGCCGTCGCGACGCGCCCCGACGCCCGCCGCAGGGGCCTGTCGCGGGCGGCCATGGGAGCGGCGGTCCGGGCGGGCGCCGCGCGGGGGATCACCGACCTCTGGCTGCAGGTCGTGGCCGAGAACCGCGGGGCCCTGGCCCTGTACGACGCGCTCGGCTTCGTGCCCGCCTCGCGCTACGAGTACTGGGCCCGCACCCGCCAGCCGTCCGACGCGACGAGGTCGGCGAGGAACCCGGCGTAGACGCCCGGCTGCCCGGCGAGCTCGTCGTGCGCGCCGCGCTGCGCGAGGCGGCCGCCGTCGAGCACGAGGATCTCGTCGGCGCTCCGCACGGTGTCGAGCCGGTGCGCGATCACGAGCAGGGTGCGGCGCCCGCGCAGGAGCCGGATCGCCTCGGCCACGGCCGCGGCGCTCTCCGCGTCGAGCGCCGCCGTGGCCTCGTCGAGCACGACCACGGGCGCGTCCTTCAGGAGCACGCGGGCGATCGACACGCGCTGGCGCTGGCCGCCCGAGAGCTGGCGGCCGCCCTCGCCCACGGGCGTGTCGAGGTCGAGCCCGTCGCCGAGCGGAAGGCCGGCACGGCGCAGCGCGTCCGTGACGGCCGCGTCGTCCGCGTCCGGATCCGCGATGCGCACGTTGTCGCCGAGCGTGCCCGCGAGCAGGTGCACGTCCTGGAAGACGGTGGACACGTGCGCGGCCACGTCCGCGAGCGCCATGTCGCGGACGTCGACCCCGCCGATGCGCACGGCGCCGCCGGTCACGTCGGCGGCGCGGGCGACGAGCCGCGCGACCGTCGTCTTGCCGGATCCGGATGGCCCCACGAGCGCGGTCATGCGGCCCGCGGTCAGCGTGGCGCGGAGATCGGACACGGCGTCGACCGGCGCGCCCGAGTAGGCGAAGGAGACCCCGTCGAGCTCCACGTCGGATCCGTCGGGCCGGCGCGTCTCCTGGGGTGCGCGCTCGGGGATGGGGGCGGCGTCGAGGATCCGGCCCACGGCACGCAGGTCGCGGCGGGCGGCACGTACCCCGACCGCGAGCTCGGCGGCCTGCCCGACGAGGTCTGCCGCGTGGAACACGAGCACGAGCACCGCGATGGTGCGTCCGGCGTCCGCGGGGCCGAGGAGGGGAGCCACCGCGACCACGAGCGTCACGACGAGCGCCATGCGCAGGGCGGCCCCGAACGCGACGAGGCCCGCCACGGTGCGGCCGATGAGGGCGCGCGCGGCCGACCGGCGGCGCACGAGGATCGCGTCGAGGAGGCCCGCGTCGCGCCCGGTGCGCCCGTGCGCCCGCAGCACGTGCTGCGCCTGCGCGAACTCCACGATGCGCTCGCCCGCCTCGGTGTCCGCCGCGGCGCGCTCGGCGTCGGCGCCCTGCGCGACCATGCCGCCCCAGCGCAGCGCGAGGGCCACGAGCGGCGCCAGCACCAGCAGCGCGATGCCGAGCGGCGGGTCGATCGCGAGCAGCCCGGCCGCGATCACGGCGGGAACGACGGTCGCGGTGATGAGCGGGCGCAGCAGGTACGCGGGCACCCCCATCGACGCCAGCACGCTGCTGCCCGCCGCGGACGTGAGCTCCGCCCGATGCGCGGAGTCGAACCACGCGAGCGGCAGGCGCACGACGTGGTCGCCGATGCGGTGGTGAAGTACGTTCGCAGCCCGCACGCCAGCGCCGAACGCGGCTGACTGCGCGCCGGCCTGCACGGCCAGATGAGCGGCGGCGAGCACCAGAAACAGGCCTATCCACGGCCACGCGGCCGACGGATCCGCGCCGAAGAGGCGCTCGAGCACCGGCACGAGCGCGAGCGCCGCGGCGCCGTGCAGCACGGAGGCGGCGACCATGCGGATCACCACGGGGCGGAGCTCGCGCTCCGCGTCCGGGCCGAGGGTCCTCCGCAGGTCGTCCATCGCGCGCATCAGCGGTCCTCCTCGGGGGTGGGGGCGGGGGCGGGGGTGGGGGCGAGGGTGGCGCGGAGCAGCCGTGCGTACGGGCCGTCGTGCGCCAGCAGCTCGGCGTGGGTGCCGCTCTCGGCGATGCGACCGGCCTCCATCACGACGATGCGGTCGGCGTGCTCCACGCTCGCCAGCCGGTGCGCGACCACCAGCACGGTGCGGCCGCGCGTCGCGTGCTCCAGGGCGCGCTGCATGCGGGCGGCGGTCGACGGATCCGCGTGCGCCATCGGCTCGTCGAGCAGGAGCACGGGGCAGTCCGCGACGAGCGCGCGGGCGAGCGCGAGCCGCTGGGCCTCTCCTCCGGAGAGGGCGGTGCGCGGATCCAGCACGGTCGCGTACCCGTCCGGGAGCGCGGCGATCACGTCGTCGATCTGCGCGATGCGGGCGGCGGCGCGCACCTCGCCGAGCGATGCGTCCGGGCGGCCGAGGCGGAGGTTCTCGAGCGCGGTGTCGCGCAGCAGCACGGTGTCCTGCAGCACGCAGCCGACCTGGACGTGCCAGGCGGCGGCGGTCGCATCGCGCACGTCCACCCCGCCGAGCTCGACGGTGCCGCGCGTGGGCAGGCGGAGGCGCGCCACGAGGGCCGCGAGGGTGGACTTGCCGGATCCGGACGGGCCGACGAGCGCGGTCACGGATCCGGGCGGCAGGTCGAGGTCGATGCCGTCGAGCACGTCGCGCTCGCCGTCGTACGAGAAGCCGACCCCGCGGAGCACGAGGCCCGCGCCGCTCCGCACCTCCGGCGTCCGCGGGTGCTCGACGGACGGCTCGACGGGCGCGCGCAGCACCTCGTCGACCGAGGCCGCCGCGTCCACGGCGCCGCGGATCGCCTGCACGCGCGGTCCGATGGCGCCGACGGGCGCCGCCATCGCGGGCGCCAGCAGCAGGAACGGTGCGAGGTCGGCGGCGGGCAGCGCGCCCGCGGCGACCATCGCGCCGCCCACCGGGACGACCAGCGCGAGGACGCCGAGCGGCGAGACGGTGAGCCACGACGCCGTGGTGGCGGCCGTGGTGCGGGCGACCCAGGCGCCGAAGAACGCGGCGAACGCATCCACCGCCTCCGTGTAGCGCGCGTGCGCCCGGCCGGGGCGGCCGAAGGAGCGCACCACCTGGATCCCGTCGGCGAACTCCACCACGCTGCCCGCGATCTCCCCGGCCGCGCGCCCGTACTCGGCCATCGAGGACATGGCGCCCGCCATCGCCCGCGCGAACAGGGCCATTCCGGCCACGAGCGGCAGCAGGCAGACGAGCGCGAGCGGTACGTCGACGGTGAGCAGGTAGACGAGCGACGCGACGGTGACGACCACGAGCCGCGTCGCGTCGAGCAGCGTGTGCGCGACGAGCGCGTGCAGCGCCGCCACGTCCCCCTGCACCGACTGTCGCACGCGGCCGGCGTCGTGCGCGTCGAACCAGGAGAGCGGCACGCGGCCGAGGCGCGCGACGACGCGGCGTCGGAGATCCAGCTGCAGGTCGGCGTCGGCCAGGTGCGTGAGCGTGTCGGCGGACGCGCTGAGCACGAGACCCGCGATCCCCGCGGCGGCGGCGGCGACCACCCAGCCCCACGCGGGCGGGCCGCCGGGGTCCGCGACCAGGGCGCGGCCGATCTCGGCGACCGCGACGAAGGCGACCAGCCCGCTCGCGGACGCGACCGCCTGCACCGCGACGGCCGCGACCAGGCGCCCGCGGACGGCGCGCACGGCGTCGGCGACGGTCGCGGGGGCGTCCGTCGCGGGATCCGCGCGCGCCTCCCGCTGCGCCGTCGTCGCGTCGCTCATCGGCGCAGCACCGCGACCTCCGTCGCCGCGTCCTCCATCCCGCCGCGGAGCGCGCTCCACGGTCGGCCCGCCTCGCGTGCCAGCGTCGCCGCGTCCAGGCTGTGCCATTCGTATCCCCCCATGACCTCGCGTACCGCCCTCGTGCCGTCGAGCACGAGCCAGCGGGTGGTGAACCGGGTGGCGCCGTCCCGGCCGGGCTCGGCCGTGGTCCACCACTCGTAGGTCTGCGTGCCGATGCGCTCGCGCAGGAGCCGCGTCGGCGGGAGCGCGCGGGCGCTCGTGCCCATCAGGTCGACCACGATCACGCCGCCGGGCTCGAGCCGCTCGAGGCAGCGCCGCCAGAGGCCAGCGCGGTCGGCGCCGCCGAGGTGCCCGGCCACGCCGATGAGCACGACCGCCTGGATGCGGTCGGGCAGCGTCAGCTCCTGGGCCGTCTCGGGGCGGATGGTCACCCGGTGGCGGAGCGCCGGATCCTCGTGCACGCGGCTCCGCAGCACCGCGCGCATCACGGGCGAGGGCTCGGCCGCGAGGATCGGCGCGTCGGGGAGCAGCGCGGCGATCAGGCGCGTGATGCGGCCCGTGCCGGCGCCGATCTCCACGACGGTCCCGGGGGCGTCGGGCGCAGCGGGGGCGCCGACCGGCTCGCCCGCCGAGGTGCCCGCCAGCGCCTCGGCGAGCACGCCCGCCATCGCCTCCGTGTGCCTCCGGGCCACGAGGTCGTAGAACTCCGCGCCGGGGGAGTAGTCCTGCAGGTCGAGCGTCACGGGAACATCGCCTCCGCCTGCGCGGGGAAGGCCAGCGCGGGATCCAGCCGGGAGACGAGCGCCTCCACGACCTCCGCGCGCCGGGCCTGGAGGTAGAAGTGGCCGCCGGGGAACACCGCGAGGTCGGCCCCTCCCGCGCCGCCGGCGAGCCGGTGCCACGCGTCGGCCTCCGCGGGTCGCAGCTCGGGATCCGCGTCGCCGCTGAACACGCTCAGCGGGCAGCGGGGATCCGGCCCCGGTGCGGTGCGGTGCGTCTCCACGAGCCGGTAGTCGTCGCGGAGGCAGGCGAGGACCGTGCGCCGCATCTCGGCGTCGGCGAGGATCTCCGCCGCGGTCCCGCCCTGCCGCTCGAGGTCGGCGAGGAGCACGTCCTCGTCCTGCAGGTGCAGGGTGCCGCCCCACCGCACGGTCGGCGCGCGGCGGCCTGACACGACGAGCCGCACGGCGGGGCGGTCGCGCGCGGCGAGGAGGCGCGCGGTCTCGTAGGCCACCAGGGCGCCCATGCTGTGGCCGAAGAGCACGACCGGCAGGCGGTCGGTCAGCGCGGCGACGGCGTCGGCGATCTCGGCTGCGAGGGCGTCGAGGTCGCGGGGCAGGGGGTCCCCGAAGCGATCGCCCCGGCCGGGGTACTGGACGCCCACCAGCTCGACGCCCGCGGGGAGGAAGGGCGCCCAGCCGCGATGCGCCGTGGCCGCGCCGCCCGCGTGCGGCAGGCAGACGAGGCGGATGCGCGCGTCGGGCGCCGCCGCGAGCCGCCGCAGCGGGCCGGGCGCGGCGCGCGGGGTGTCGATCATGGCTGCTCCTCGTGACGGGGGCGGGCGGGCGGTCGCCGCGGTCGACGCGACGGAGGCGGTCGGGGAGGAGCGTAGCCCTTATTGAGAACCATGTGCAATAGTGCCGACGCCGCGCCCGACCGAGCCGGCCCGATCCCCGCAAGGAGAAGCCGTGTCCCCCGTCACGCCCCCCGCGTTCCCGTTCCGGCGCACGTGCCCGTACCACCCGCCGACGGAGTACGACGCGGTGCGCGGACAGGGCCCGCTCACCCGGGTGCGCCTCCCCACGGGCGGCGACGCGTGGATCGTCACCCGCTACGACGACGTCCGTCGCCTCCTCGCCTCGCCCGACCTCAGCTCCGACGCGCGCGACGAGCGCTTCCCCGCGATGGGCGTGGGCGAGCGGGAGGCAGCGGCGAAGGCGCGGCCGTTCATCCGGATGGACGCCCCCGACCACACGAGGTACCGCACCGCGTTCCTCTCCGAGTTCAGCGCCCGCCGGGTGCGTGAGCTGGAGCCCGCCGTCGCCCGCGTCATCGCGGACGCCCTCGACCGGCTGCCCGCCGTGGATCCGCCCGTGGACTTCGTGCGCCACATCGCCAACGCGGTCTCGACAGGCGTGATCTGCGAGCTCGTGGGCGTGGAGGACGCCGACACCGAGTTCTTCCGCGACGTGGTGCGCGTCTCGGGATCCCGCCGGAGCACGGCCGAGGAGGTGGGCGCCGCCATCGGGTCGCTGTTCCGGCTGCTCGACGGGATCATCGAGCGCCGCCTCGCCGAGCCCGGGACCGACCTGCTCAGCCGCTTCGTGCAGAGGCACCTCGTCCGCGGCGGGTTCGACCGGCGCGAGGTGCTCTCGGCCATCGCCATGGTCGTCATCGCGGCGCGCGAGACGACCACGGCGAGCATGGCGCTCGCCACGCTGCAGCTGCTGGAGCGGCCGGATCTGGTGGCGGCGTCGCGGGCCGACCCGGGGATCCTGCCGGGTCTCGTCGACGAGCTGCTGCGGCGAGCCGCGGTGAGCGACGCGTTGCCGCTGCGCGTCGCGACGGCCGACATCGAGGTGGGGGACGCGCGCATCCGTGCGGGCGACGGCGTCATCCTCCTGCTCGGCGCCGCCAACCACGACCCGGCGCAGTTCCCGGACCCGTACGAGATCGACCCGTCGCGCCCGTCGCGTCACCTCACGTTCGGGCACGGCGCGCACGCGTGCTTCGGGGCGAGCCTCGCGCGGATGGAGATGCGCCTGCTGCTCGGGGCCCTCTTCGCGCGCTACCCGGACCTCCGCCTCGCGACGCCGCTCGACGACGTCGAGCTCAAGCACGAGTCGGCGTCGTTCGGCGTGGAGGAGATGCTCGTCACCTGGTGACGCCGCTCGCCCGCCGCGGCACGAGCGCCCCGAGCGGGAGCGACGCGCCGGCGGCGGCGGGCAGGCGCACGAGGTCCATGCCGGCCTCGCGGGCGAGCGCCTCCAGGCCCACGGGATCCCAGGAGTACGCGTCGTGCACCTCGCGCTCCCGGCCGCCGGGCTCGCGGCTGCGCCAGCGGGTGCGCAGGTCGAGGAGGCCGTCGGGCGCGGGATCCGCCCGGAACCACCACTCGATCTCGTCGTCGCCCACGCGCGTGCGGGCCAGGCGCGCCTCCGGTACGCGCGTCCCGGCCTCGAGCCCCATCGTCTCGACGACGACGACCCCGTCCGGCAGCAGCCGCTCCGCGATGCGCTGCCAGAGCCGGGCGCGCTGCCCGGGATCGAGGTGGCCGAGCACGCCGCAGAGCAGCACCGCGGAGAGGCGGTCGGGCAGGTCGAGGCCGGGCGCGGATCCGGCGGTCACCGTCACGCGCTCCTGCAGGCCGTCGGCGTCGAGGATCCGCGCGGTCAGCACCGCCCGCAGCGGCTCGGACGGCTCGGCGGCGACGATCCGCGCCTCCGGATGCGCGCGCGCGACGGCCCGCGCGATGACGCCCGTCCCCGCGCCGATGTCGAGCACGGGCGCCGCGGACAGGTCGCGGCCGTCGAGGAGCCGGCACACCGCGGCGGCCGTGAGCTCGGCGTGCGCGGCGGCGGCGAGGTCGAAGAGCTCGGCCGCGGGTCCGTACGGGTCCGCCGGCTCCCGGTCGGGGGACGCGCCCGCCGCGGCGCCGCCTGCCACCGCGTGCCCGGGTCCCGGCTCCGCCGCGGGCAGGATCGCCTCGGCCGTCACGCGCGGCGGCTCGCCCGGGCGGATGCTCCGCGGCGGGCCGAGGCGGCGGGTGAGGTCCACCCACGCGCGCGCCATCGTGATGTCGGCCTGCGCTGAGCGGAGCGCGTCGCCGTCGCCCGCGCGGATCTCCGCCACGAGCATCCCCAGCGCGTGCCCGACCGCATCCGGCCACACGTCGTCGAAGAGCTCGCCCGCGGTCGGGGCGGGCGCGTCCGGCCAGGAGGCGAGGCGCGGCAGGGCGCGTCGCGCGGGATCCCCGTCGAGGTCGAGCCGGCCGGCCGCGTCGCGGCGGGTGTGCAGCGCCGGGCTCCAGGTGACCGGGCCGTGCACGTCGGCGAGCGTCAGCACGCCCGCCTCCGAGGCGAGGGAGATGCGAGGCCAGAGCAGCGCGTGGTTGTCGCGGTCGCCGGGGTGCAGCTCGTCGTGCACGCGCAGCGAGAGCGGGACGCCGCCGACCACGCCCTCGATCGCCGTGAGCGGGGACGCGCGCGTCTCGAGCGCGGTCAGCTCGCGCGGGCGCGCCACGGGATCCGCGAACGCCCACGGCCGGAGACCCCCGACCGCCTGGCCGAGGACGTCGACGAGCGGCTGCAGCAGGTGCACGGGACCCGCGGCGTCCACGTGCACGAGCGGGCTCCTGGCCCGCAGCCGCTCGGCCGACGCGAGGAAGCCCCGGGTCGCACGGACGTGCCGGTAGTGCGTGGAGAGCCGGTAGCGGACGCCGGCCGTGCGGGCCGCGCGAGCCGCCGCGGTGATCTCGTCGGGGTGCGCCGGATGCTCCTGCAGCACGTGGATCCCGCGCGCGAGCAGCGCCAGCACGAGCGCGGATCCGGGCCCGCCCTGCACGGCCGAGCCGACGGCGACCGAGGCCAGGTCGACGTCGGCGGGCAGGTCGGCGACGTCGGTCCACAGCGGCACGCCGTGCCGGGCCGCGAGCGCGCGGGAGGCGTCGCCGCCGCGCGCGAGGATCCCGGCCAGCCGCAGCTCGGGGCGCCCGAGCACGGCCCGGAGGTGGATGCGGCCGAAGCCCGTGCCGCAGACGACCACGCGCAGCGGGCGGTCGGCGGCGTCGCCGGTCACAGGTCCTCCTCCACCATCTCGCCCGCGTCGCCGGCGTCGTCGATGCGGGTGACGGCGCTCGCGCCCGACGCGGTGACGAGGTCGAGGACGCGCCGCGGATCCAGCACGTCGTGCGCGAAGCCGACGCCCGCGGGTACGGCGCCCGCGCGGATCTCCTGCACGGTGATCGCGGCGAGACGGCCGGCGAGCACGTAGCTGTCGTCGCTGTGCAGCACGATCGCGCGCTCGACCGGATCGCCGTCGGCGTCCGTGCCGCGGACGGAGACGGCCAGCACGTGGAACGGCCGGGTCCCGAGCAGGTCGAGGTTGCCCGCGCGGACGAGCGCGTCGGCCGCCGCCGTCGCGCCGTCGTCGCCCGCGAGCAGCGCGGGCAGGCGGTTGAGGGCGTCGCGCACGGCCGGGCCCGGGTGCACGTTCCACCACTCCGCGTCCGCGAAGCCGGCGCCGCGCGCGATCCGCTCGGTCTCGGCCGACAGGTACGGCTGGAGCGCGACCCGGCCCGCGAAGAAGGGCGCCGTCGCGTCCTCCTCCGCGCGCAGCGCCCGCTCGACGCGCCGGCCGCCCGACCACGCGGCGAGCGGCGTGCCATACGCGGTGGATCCGGGTCCGCCGGCCGCGAGCGACAGCGGCACGTCGAGCGCGACCCCGGGGGAGCACGCCTCGACGCCGCCCACCCAGCCGCGCAGCCGGAGCGGGCCGCGCAGCCCCTGGGCGGCGAGCCGCGGCAGGAGCCCCGAGAGGCCGGGGACCACGCCCGTCGACACGACCGCGCGGCGGCCGTCGTGCACGGCGGCGTCGGCGAGGCCGCGGGCGACGAGGCCCGCGCGCACGGGTTCCTCGCCGCAGACGTCCACGTAGTCGGCGCCCGCCTCGAGGGCCGCGGCCGCGATCCGGTCGCCGAACGCGAAGGCCGGCGCGGCGCAGTGCACGACCACGTCGGCGCCGCGGCAGAAGCCCGCGAGCGCGTCGTCGTCCAGGAGGTCGACGGTCACGATCTCGACCTCGCCGCCCGCCTCCTCGGCGAGCGCGCGCAGCGGCGCCTCGCGCCGCCCGCCGAGCCGGAGCGGCTCGCCGGACGCGGCGCGGAGGGCGAGCACCGCGGGCCGCCCGACGGCACCCGAGGCGCCGATGACCGCGATCACGCGATCACCGCCCCGCCCGTGACGCGCGTGAGGATCGACAGCACGCGCGGCGCGTGCTCGACCGACAGGCAGTCGTAGTGGTCGCCCGGGATGTCGACGATGTCGAGCTCGCCGAGCGCCAGCTCCTCCCAGTAGTCGGTGACCGCCTCCCTGCTGCCCGGGAACGGGTACGCGCCGCTGTGCCGGAGGAACGTGATGTCGCCCGCGTACGGGTCCGGCCGGTAGCGCGTGATCGCGAAGACGCTCTGCCGGAACGTGCGGAAGAAGCGCGTCATCTGCTCAGGGCTGTAGCTGCCGGACGCCGGAGGCACGACCTCGCACATCCGGGCGATGCGGGCCCGGCGCGGGATGCGCGACAGGTCGAGGAACGCCCGGCCGATGTCGGCGAACTCGTCGTCGAGCGACGCGTACCCGTCCGCGGGCATGACCCCGGGGGTCCGCTCGAGGATGCGCGCGCCCGCCGCGGCGATGCGCCAGGGGTCGGCCGGGAAGCCGAGGTCGACGGGGTCGATGCCGATCATCATCGCGAAGGAGTACTCCGACACCATCTCGTCGTCGAGCCGGAACGCGGGGCTGTGACTGCTGATGGCGGTGAACGAGGCGACGTCCGCGCCCGCCTCGGTGAGCGCGCGCGCCACCTCGGTGGCGACCAGCCCGCCGAGGCAGTAGCCGACGACGTGGAAGGTGCGGATCCCGGTCGCGAGGAGCTCACGGGCGTACTCCGCGGCGATCCGGTCGATGAGCCCGTGCGGGTCGGCGTCGAGGAAGGCGTCGAGGTCGGGCACCTCCACGCCGTACAGCGAGCCGGTGCCGCGCGACCTCCGGCGGATCTCGGTCATGAGCGCGCGGTACGGCATGATCGTGCCGATCCCGGCGTGGACGAGCACGGTGGCCGGGCCTCGGCCGGATCCGGAGAGCAGGCTCACGGCCGGCGTCGCGGGGGCGTCCCGGTCGCCCGCGGTTCCCTCGCCGGCCTGGCGCACGTAGCCCGCGAGCCCGGCGATGGTCGGCCTCCGCAGCATGTGGCGGAGCACGACGTCCCATTCGAGGTCGACGACCTCGGGGAGCTGCTCCCGCATCCGGCCGACGAGGCGCGCCACGAGCAGCGAGTCGCCGCCGAGCGCGAAGAAGTCGTCGTCGCGGCCGATCCCCGGGCGGCCCAGCAGCTCCGCCCACAGCTCCTGGAGCCGGCGCTCGACGTCGTCGCGGGGCGCGTCGGATCCGGCGGCGACCGTCGCCTGGGGCGTCCGGTCCTCCGCGAGCCGGGCGAGCGCGGCCCGGTCGACCTTGCCGTTCGCGGTGACCGGCAGCGCGTCGAGCACCTGCCAGCGGCGCGGCACCATGTACTCCGGCAGGCGGTCGGCGGTGTGGCGGCGGAGCGACGCGGCCCGGAGGGGCGCGCGGTCGACCTTCACCTGCGCGAGCAGGAGGTGCTGGCCGAGGCCGGAGAGCGGATCCTCGTCCGCCGGCACCTGCTGGATCCCCCGGGCGCCGATCCCGTCGAGCATCGCCCGCCACTCGGCGGCCGCGAAGAGCAGGGCGTCCTCGGCGAGCCGCGCGTCCGCCGGGCCGCCGGCGCGCACCTCCATGAAGTCGGTGGCGATCATCAGCGGCGGGTTGTCCTCGCGCGTGCTCTCGATAACGGCGAGGTGGCCGTGCGGGGCGAGGAGCCCCCGCAGGCGCCGGAGCGCGGCCGGCACGTCGGGCACGCCGTGCAGGCCGTTGGAGCAGATCACGACGTCGTAGGAGTTCGGCCGCTGCCCCTGCGGCAGAGGGTCGAGGGCCGGATCGAAGGCCTGGAACCGCACGCCGGGGCGATCGGGGTGGCGCTCGCGCGCCTCGCCGACGTGGAACATCGACGGGTCGGTGAACGTGTACTCCACGGCCCGGCCCGCGAGCGCGGGGATGAGCTGGTCGGCCGCGCCGCCCACGCCGCCGCGCACCTCGAGGATCCGCAGCGGCTCGTCCGCGCCGTGCCCCCGGGCGTCGTGCCGGTCGGCGAGGGTCACGACCGCGGCCGTGAGCGCTGCCGTGAGGAGGCGCACGCCGAGGTTGTCGCGGTAGGCCGCGCCGATCGCATCGCTCGGGGCGCCCGGGTAGAGCAGCTCCGCGATGTCGAGGTCGCCGCTCACGAGGTCCGCGAGCGCGAGGCTCGACGCCTGCACGTGGCGGAGCAGCTCCGCGCTCCAGCCGATCTCCCGCTCGGCCTCCTCCACCCGGGCCCAGGCGCGCGCGACCCGCTCCGGATCCGCGGAGAGGGCGCCACGGTAGCGCCCGTCGGCGTCGCGCGCGATGCGCCCGCGCCGCTCGAGCGCGCGCAGCCAGCGGCGCACGACGACCCGGTGCGCGTCGCTGGCGCGGAGGAGGTCGGCGACCTCGTCCGCGCTGACGGGCACGGCGTCGTCGACGAGCGCGCCCGTCGCGGCGAGCGTGCGCTCGATCACGCGGAGCGCGTGCTCGTCGAACTGGGCGAGGAAGGCCCCGAGCGCGTCGGTGTCGACGTCGGCGGCGGCCACGGCGAGGGCGGCGCGCGCGGCGTCGCCCGGCGCGTCGTCGTCCGGCGACGTGACGGGCGCGATCCGCTCGGGCTGGACGAGCCCGACGAGGTGCCGGCCCGCGGTGCCCTCGGCCACCTGCACTGCGCAGTCGGCGACGCCCGGGTGGGCGAGCACCGCGGCCTGGATCTCCGCCAGCTCGATGCGGTACCCGCGGATCTTCACCTGCGCGTCCTCGCGCCCGAGGAGCTCGATGCTCCCGTCGGGCAGGTAGCGGCCGATGTCGCCCGTGCGGTACTCGCGGTCGCCCGTGGCGGGATCCACCGCGAAGCGCTCGCCCGTGCGCTCCGGGTCGCCGAGGTACCCGAGCGCGACGCCGGCGCCGCGGATGAGGATCTCGCCGGGCACGCCCTCGGGCCGGTCGCGCCCGAGGTGGTCGACGACGGCCAGGCGCTGGCCCCGCAGGGGCGTGCCGTACGGGATGCTCGGCCGCAGGCGGTCGACCTCGCCGATCACGTGGTGCACCGACCAGATGGCGGCCTCGGTCGCGCCGCCGAGGCTCACGACGGTGAGCTCGGGGTGGCCGGCGCGCATGGCGTCGGGCAGCGTCACGGGGATCCAGTCGCCCGAGAGGAGCGCGAGCCGCAGCGTGCTCGGGCCGTCGCCGTCCGCCTCCCCGCCGGTCGCGGCCACCGCGTCGCGGTAGTCCTGCAGCATGCGCGCCTGCGCCGGCACGGAGTTCCAGAGGGTGACGCGGTGGCGGGCGATGAGCGCGGCCCAGTGCGAGGGGTCGTCGCGCCGTCGCGGGTCCGGCAGCACCATCGCTCCGCCCGCTCCGAGCACGCCGAGCACGTCGAAGACCGACAGGTCGAAGCCGAGTCCGGCCAGGGCGAGCACGCGGTCGTCGGGGCCCACGCCGAAGCGCTCGCGGATGTCGACGAGCGTGTTGTGCGCGGCGTGGTGGGAGAGGATCGCGCCCTTCGGGGTGCCGGTGGACCCGGACGTGTAGATGACGTAGGCGGGGTCGGCCGGATCCACGCCGTCGCGCCCGGCACCGGGGGCCGGCCGGCTGGCGGCGGGCTCGAGCGCGTCGACCGCGATCCGCTCGACGCCCGCGGGCCAGTCCGCGGGGGCGCCGACGAGGGCCTCCTGCGTGAGCACCTGGCGGATCCCGGCGTCCGCCAGCACGGTGTCGCGGCGGATCCGCGGCTGGGCCACGTCCACCGGCACGTAGGCGCCGCCCGCGAGGAGCACGCCGACGACGGCGACGACCTGCTCCCAGCCGCGCGCCGCGACGATCGCCACCCGGTCGCCCGGGCGGTGCCCGGTGGAGCGGAGGCGCGCGGCCACGGCGGCCGCGCGTCGCACGAGCTCGTCGTGGCTCATCGTGCGGTCGGGGGCGATGACGGCGGGCGCGTCGGGTGCGGCCTCCGCCGCGGCGAGGAGCGGCTCGTGCACGAGCGCGGGCGCGACCGGATCCCCGGTGTCGTCCACCCGCCGCCGGCGCTCGCGCTGGTCGTCGGGCAGGTCGACGGCGCACGGCAGCTGCCAGGCGGCCGGGTCGTCGGCGAGGGCGCGCACGGCCACGACGAACGCGCCGAACGCGGCGTCGGCCACCCCGTCGGCGAGCACGCCCTCCCGCACGTCCCAGCTGAGCTGCAGCCCGTCGGGCACGCGGAGGGCCTGGCAGTCGATCCACACCTGCGGCGTGCGGGTGACGGCCGCGGTGATCCGCCCGCCGTCGCCCGTGGAGCCCGCCGCCGCGTCCCCGGAGAGCGCGCTCGTGAAGACCACGGGCGCGAGCGCCACGTCGCGCGCGTGGCCGCCGCGCCGCCGGGTGAGCTCGGCGAGGAGCTCGGTGCCGCTGCAGAGCGGGTGGGCGAGGTCCTCGAGCAGGCGGGCGGAGAGCGCGCGCATCCGCTCCACGGCGGGCACGTCCTCGGTGAGGTCGACCTCGAGCAGCTCCACGGACGTGAAGTCGCCCACCACGTGCGCGGCGCCCGCGGGCAGGCCGCCGCGATCCGAGACGGGCACGTTGAGGAGGAAGCGCGGGCTGCGGCTCCAGCGGCCCACGGTCTCGGCGTAGGCGGCGAGCAGGGCGCTCGTGGGGGTCACGCCGGCGTCGGCGGCGGCGTGGTCGAGGCGCGCGGCGGCGGCGGGGTCGAGCACGGCGGACAGCCGGCGGAACCGCGCGGGAGCCGCCATCGGGTCGTGGTCCGCCATCGGCAGCTCCGGCGCGGGCGGCAGGTCGTCGAGGCGCCGCCACCAGTAGGAGCGGTCGCGCTCGTACGCGGCCGACGCCGTGAGGGCGCGCCGGGCCAGCACGCAGTCGCGGAAGCCGGGCCCGTCGGTCCCGCCGGGCAGGGCGGCGGCGGGATCCGCGACGAGCGCGCGCAGCTGGTCGAGCACGAGCTGCAGGCTCGCGTGGTCGAGCACGAGCAGGTCGACCGCGAGGTGGAGGCGCACGGCGTCGTCGGCGCGGGTCACGACGGCGCGCACGCGCGGCCAGCCCGGGTCGCCGCCCGTGCCCTGCGCGAGGTCCGCGCGCACCGCGTCGATGCGGTGCCCGAGCGACGCGGGGCCGAGGCCGCGGAGGTCGTCGACCGGCACCTCGACGGGGCCGGGGTCGGCGATGACGCGCTGCGAGCCGTCGGGGTGGATCTCGGCGCGCAGCATGTCGTGGTGCGCGACCAGGCGGATCCACGCGTCGACGATGCGCGCGGGGTCGGTGGACGCCGGCCACGACAGGTCGAGGTCGGCGCTGCAGGCGACGCCGCCGTACGGGTACGCGTCGGTGCGGCCGAGGAGGTAGGCGGTCTGCACGGCGGTGAGCGGGAACGGCGCATGCGCGGCGGCGGGATCCGCGGCGCCCGGATCCGGAGCGCCCGGCCCCGTCCCGTCCTGCCGACCGAGGATCGCGAGCACCTCGTCGCGGTGCCGGCGGATGAGCTCGCGCCGGTCGTCGTCGATCACGCCGCGCGGCCCGCGGAACCGGATCCGCCCCTCCTCCGCCCAGAGCCGGACGCCGCGGGCGTTGAGGTCGTCGATGAGCTGTTGAGCGTTCACAGGTCTCCGCTTTCGAAGAGGTCGGCGCCGGCGGTGGCCGGCGGTCGGGCGGGGGCGTCCGCGGGGGACGCGGACGCGGGGGTGGACGGGGTGGCGGCCGCGAGGCGCGCGCGGTCGATGCAGGCGGCGTACGCCGGCACGGTCGGCTCCTCGAGGAAGCGGCGGACGCCCGCGTCGACGCCGAAGCGGCGCTGGGCGGCGGTCACGAGCCGGAGCATGGCGAGGCTGTCGCCGCCCGCCGCGAAGAAGCCGACGCCCGGGGCCGGCGGGGTGCCGAGGACCCCGGCCCACAGCTCGGTGAGGGCGGCCTCCGTCGCGGTCGCGGGCGCGGCGGGGCGCGCGGGGCCGTGAGCGGCGTCGGCGTCGGCGCACCGCGTCGGGTCCGCGCCGGCGTGGGTGAGCGCGTCCGCCTCCGCGAGCGCGCGGGCGAGCGCCGGCACGTCCACCTTGCCGTTCGCGGTCAGCGGCCACGCGTCGACGAGGTGGATCCTTTGCGGCATCGCGTACGAGGGGAGCCGGTCGGCGGCCGTCGCGGTCGCCGCGGACAGCACCGCGGCCCCGTCGTGCCCGTCGTCCGGCTCGACGGCCGCGTGCAGGCGCCGCCGTCCCGCCGGCCCGTCGACCACGAGCGCGATCGCGCGCCGCACCCCGGGAGATGCCGCGAGGGCGGCCTCGATCTCGCCGAGCTCCATCCGGTGCCCGCCGAGCTTCACCTGCCGGTCCGCGCGACCGAGGAACTCGAGGATCCCGCCCGGCCGGTACCTGCCCGTGTCGCCCGTGCGGTACCAGCGGCCGCCGTCGAGCTCGACGAACGCGGCCGCCGTGCGCGCGGGGTCGCCCCGGTAGCCGCGGGCGAGGCCGCGGCCGCCGATGACGAATTCGCCCGGCACCCAGTCGGGGCAGTCCCGGCCGCACGCGTCGAGCACCCGGAACGCCTGGTCGGGCAGCGGTCGGCCGTAGGGCGCGGATCCCCAGCCCTCCAGCGGGCCGTCCACCTCCCACGCGTTCGACCAGATGGCCGCCTCGGTCGCGCCGCCCAGCGCGACGAGCCGCGTGCCCGGCCCGGCCGCCCGGATCAGGCGCCCGTGCAGGTCGGTGCCCACGCGGTCGCCGGAGACCAGCGCCGCCCGCAGCGCGCCGAGCCTCCCCGGCCGGTCGTCGGCCGCGACGAGGAGCATGTCGAGCAGCATCGGCACCGTGTCCCACAGCGTGACCCCGTGCTCGTGCACGAGGTCGAGCCAGCGCGGGGCGTCGCGCTCCTCGCCCTCCTCGGGGATCACGAGCGCGCCGCCCGCGCCCAGCACGCCGAGCACGTCGAACACGGAGAGGTCGAAGTCGAGCGCGGAGAGCGCGAGGATCCGGTCGCCGGGGCCGAGGTCGAGCATCCGGCCCACCGCCTCGACCGTGGACCACGCGGCGTCGTGCGCGATCTCCACCCCCTTGGGCTCGCCCGTGGAGCCGGAGGTGTGGATGACGTAGGCGAGCGCCTCGACGGACGGGCGTACCGGGGCGGCGAGCGGCTCCTCCGCGGCGGCGTCGGCCGGGCGGAGGAGGGCGGGCGCGTCGGGCTCGTCGCCGCCCGCCGCGGCCGGATCGTCGGCGATGACCAGGCGGATGCCGCCCGCGCGGTGGATCGCCCGCCGCCGCGCGGGAGGCTGTCCGACGCCGATGGGCGCGTACGCGGCACCCGCGCTGAGGACGCCGAGGACCGCGGCCGCCTGGTCCGCGCCGCGCGGCAGCGTGACGCCGACGAGGTCGCCCGGGCCGATGCCGCGACGCTGGAGCGCGCCGGCGATCCGCAGGGCGCGGTCGGCGAGCTGGCCGTGCGTCACGACGCGCGTCGACGCGCCCGTGCCCGTGATGAGCGCGGGTGCCTCGGGCGCCCGGAGCGCGGCCTCCCGCACGGCGTCGTGCAGGAGGCGGCCCGGTCGCGGGGCCGCGGTCGCCGTGGCGCGGGCGCGCGCCTGGTCGGCCGGGGGATCCACGGGGAGCGGCGCGTCCCAGCCGGACGCGGCGAGGTGCTCGAGCGTGGCCACGTACGCGGCGAACAGCGCGTCGACGAGGCCCGGCGGGAACGCGTCGTCGCGCGCGTCCGCGTCGACCCGCAGGCCGCCGTGGTCCTCCAGCACCTGGACGTCGAGGAGCACCTGGGGCGACTGGGACACGCCGTGGATCCGCTCGCCGAACGCCCCCGACACGTCGGCTGAGACCCCGTCGCCGACGCCGACGCCGACCCCGTCGCCGACGCCGACCCCGTCGCCGACGCCGACCCCGTCGCCGACGCCGATCGCGCTCGTGAACACGACGGGCACCGGCGCGACGGCCGTGCCCGCGAGGCGCGCGCGCTCCCGCAGGATCCACGACGCGGGCGCCTCGCGGTGGTCGAGGTCGGCGGCGAGGCGCTCCTGCAGCCCGCGCGCCGCCTCGACCGCCGAGCCCGCGGCCCGGTGGTCGAGGAGGGTCAGGGCGGTGAAGTCGCCCACGAGGCGCGGCATGTCGGGATGCACGTCGCGCCGGTCGAAGAGGGTCAGCGTCATGGTGAGGTCGCGCTGCCCGCTCCAGCGGGAGAGCACGTGGCCGTACGCGGTCGCCAGCATGCTCGTGGGCGTGAGCCCGGCCGTCCGGCAGCGGTCGCGGAACGCGGCCCACCACGCCGCGTCGAAGCGGTGTGCGCGGCGCGTGAAGCGGGGGGCCGGATCCCTGTCCGCGAGCGGCAGCCGCGGGGCGTCGGGCATGTCGGCGAGCCGCGCGCGCCAGTGCTCCTCGTCGGCGCGCCGCCGCTCCGGGTCCGGCCGGGTCTGCAGCACGCAGTCCCGGAACGTCAGCTCGGCGGGCGCGGGCGGGAGCGGCAGGCCGCGCACGAGGAGGTCGAGCTCGGTGTACAGGATCATGATCGAGAGCGCGTCGACGACGGCGTAGTCGATGCCGATGGCGATGCGCGTGCGGATCCCACCGCGGCCGTCGGGGTAGCGCAGCGCGTCGACGTCGAAGAGCGGCCAGACGGCGAGGTCGTGGCACCGGTGCGAGGTGCGCGCGCGGAACGCCTGGAGCGCCGCGTCCACCGCGTCCGGATCCGCGTCGGCCGGCACGTCGCGCGCGTCGACGCGCACGGCAGGCACCTCCTCCAGCACGCGCTGGGTGCCGTCGGGGTCGATCACGGTGCGCAGCGTCGGGTGCCGGCGCACGAGCTCGTCGAACGCGGCCGCGAGCAGGTCGAGGTCCTGCCCCTGGCCGTCGAACTCGGTGTGGTGGTAGGTGCCGACGCCGCCGAGCGGGATGCGGGGGTCGCGGCCGACCGCGTACGCGCGCTGCACGTCGGTGAGCGGGAAGGGGTCGTGCCGGTGCTCGGGGTCCGGCACGATGCGGGAGCGCGCGTCCGCCGGCTCCGGTGCCGTGAGGTGCAGCGTCGCCGCGAAGTCGGCCAGCACCGGGTGCCGGAAGAGCGCGGCCACGCTCGCGTCGGCGGCGCCCGCGGCGCGCAGGGCGGCGATGCTGCGGGTGGCCTGCAGGGAGTCGCCGCCCGCGGCGAAGAAGGAGCGCCCGCGACCGCACGGGGTGCCGAGCAGGCCGCTCCACACCCGCTCCACGAGCCGCTCCTCGGGCGACATCGAGGCGTCGTCCGGCCGCGGCGCGGGGGCCGGGCGCTCGGCGAGCGCGGCGATGATCCGGGCCCGGTCGACCTTCCCGTTGGCCGTGAGCGGCAGCTCGGCCCGCACGACCACGCGCGCGCACGCCATGGACGGCGGCAGCAGCGCGCCCGCGTGGGTCGCGACGTCGTCGGGCACGACGACCGCGCCGGGCTCGGGCACCACCATCGCCGCGAGCGCGCCCGCGACGGCGACGACGACCGCGCGCTGCACGCCCGGGAAGGAGGCCAGCGCGGCCTCGACCTCCCCGGGTTCGACGCGGTGGCCGCGGATCTTGAGCTGGTGATCCGCGCGCCCGAGGAACTCGAGCACCGGCCGCCCCGCGTCGTCGCGCCGGTACCTGCCGCGGTCGCCCGAGCGGTACCAGCGCTCGCCGCCGCGCACCGGGAAGCGGGCCGCGGTGAGACCGGGCTCGCCGCGGTAGCCGCGGGCCAGCGCGTGCCCGCCCACGAGCAGCTCGCCGGGCACGCCGTCGGGGCGGTCGCGTCCGCGCTCGTCGACGACCCGGAGGCGCACGCCCGGCAACGGGGCGCCCCAGGGGAGGCCGCGCGCGGCGGACGCGGGGGACACGGGGGCGTCGGCGCGCGCCTCGTGCACGGTGGAGTGGATGGTCGCCTCCGTCATCCCGCCGAGCGCGAGCAGCCGGGCGGCGGGCGCGCAGGCGGCCAGGCGCCCCGGCAGATCCACCCCGACCACGTCGCCGCCGAGCAGCACGAGCCGGAGCGGCAGGGATCCGTCGCCGGTCGCCGCGAGCAGCATGTCGAGGAGCGCCGGCACGGTGTTCCAGACCGTGACGCCGTGCGCGCGGACGAGCTCCCGCCACCGGTCGGCGTCGCGGCGCTCGTGCTCGGCGGGCACGACGACCGCGCCGCCCACCGAGAGCACCGCGAACAGGTCGTAGACGGAGAGGTCGAAGTCGAGCGCGGAGAGCGCGATGGTGCGGTCGTCCGGGCCGAGGGGCGCGACGACCGCGAGGGACAGGATGGTGGCGGCAGCGGCCCGGTGGGCGACCTCCACGCCCTTCGGCCGGCCGGTGGATCCGGACGTGAAGAGCAGGTAGGCGGGCTCGTCGGGGGCGACGGCGACGGGACCCGCGAGCGGCTCGGCGTGCCGGGCGGCGCCCAGCGCGACCACGGGCGGGCCGCCCGGACCGACGGCCGCCGCGGATTCGGCGACCAGCGCGTCGTCGGCGAGGACGCAGTCGATCCCCCGCTCGAGGACCGTCGCGCGGCGCGCGGGCGGCTGGTCCGGGCCGACGGGCGCGTAGCAGGCGCCGGCGAGCAGCACTCCGAGCACGGCGGCCACGCGATCCGTCCCGGCCGGCGCGGTGATCGCCACTGTCGCGCCGGGGCCGACGCCGTGCTCGCCCAGCAGCCCGGCGACCCGGCGCGCGTGGTCGGCGAGCTCACCGTACGCGACCTCTCGGTCGTCCGACGCGATGACCGCCGGCCGGTCCGGATCCGCGGCCGCCCGCGCGAGGAACGCCGAGTGCAGGAGGCCGTCGCCCGCGCCGGGCGCGTCCGCAGCCGGGGCCGGCCGCTCGAGGGCCCGGTGCGCCCGCACGTCCTCCGGGGCGGGGACCGCGAGCGCCGGCCGGTCCCAGGCGCCGGGCCGCTCGTGCACCAGCTCGTCGACGAGGCGGCGGTACGCGAGGAACGCGGCCTCCATCGCCGCCTCCTCGAGGATGTCGACCCGCACGTCCCAGTTGAGCAGCAGCCCGCCCTCGAGCTCGGTGACCTGCGCGTCGAGCCAGACCTGCGGACCCTGGGAGATGATCCACACCGGCTCCCCGAGCGCGCGACGGATGGACGCGTCGTACAGCTCGCCCAGGCCGATGGCGCTCGTGTACACGACGGGCGCCAGCACGGGGCTGCCGCCGTCGCGGCGCGCGAGGTCGCGGAGCACGTCGACGCCGCCGTAGCCCGCGTGGGCGACGGCCTCGCGCACGCCCTGCTGGATCCGCGCCGCGTCCTCCCGGAACGGCCGCTCCTCCCGCAGGTCGACGTCGAGCAGGATCGAGGTGCTGAACTCGCCGACGAGCAGCTCCAGCCCCTCCTCGTCGCTGCGGTCGAGCACGGGGAGGTTGAGGAGGAAGCGGCCGTCGGCCGACCAGGCGGCCACGACCTCGGCGAACGCCGTCGCGAGCACGGCGGCCACCGTCAGCCCGCGGGAGCGCGCCGCGGCCTCAAGCAGGCGGAGCTCCTCCTCTCCTACACGGTGGTGCAGCCGGCGGGAGCGCGGCACGGTCCCCGCCCGCTCGGCGTCGTCGCGCACGGGCAGCGCGGGTCCCGCCGGGAGGTCGGGCACGCGCTCGCGCCACCAGCGCGCGTCGGACGAGGAGCGGGACGCCGCGGCGCGCGCGGCCCGGGCCGCCAGCTCGCCGCGCACGTCGCGGTGGATCTCGCGCAGCGGCCGCCCCGGCTCGTCCACGAGGTCGCGGAGGTCGGCGAGGATCACGCGGAGGCTGATGGCGTCGCCCGCGAGCATGTCGAGGTCGACGTGCAGGCGGCAGCGGCCGAACGGCAGGAGCGTCAGGTCGACGCGGAGCACCTCGCCGCGCTCGACGGCCATGCGGCGGTGCGTGCCCGCGTCGCGCATCTCCGCCAGGCGCGCGTCCACGGCGTCGGCGGGCAGCGCGCGGAGGTCGTGGACGCGCAGCCGGGCGGCGGGCGGCTCCTCGTCGGCGGGCAGGGGCTGCTGCGTGCCGTCGTCCCGGAAGCGCATCCTGAGCGACGCGTGCCGGGCGACCAGGGCGGCGAGGGCCGTGCGCAGCCGCTCGGGGTCCCGCTCCGCCCCGTCGAGCTCGACGTAGAAGTGCGCGGCGACCGACCCGGACGGCTGGCCGGGCTGCCGGCCGAGCCAGTACGCGTGCTGCAGCGGCGTGAGGGGCGACGGCGACGCGGGGTCGAGGGCGGGAGCGGCGGCCGTGCTCGTGCCGGGATCCGCGTCCGCGGCGGCATCGCCCAGCACTCGCGTCCACGCCCGGATCGTGGGGTCGGCCGCGAGCCGCGAGAAGTCGGCCGCGAGCCCGTCGCGTCGCCAGCGCCCGGCGAGGCGGATCAGCGCGGTGGACTCGAGCCCGAGGTCCACCAGGTCGTCGTCGAGGCCCACCTCGGCGGGGTCGAGGCGCAGGGCGCGCGCGACCTGGTCGCGGAGCAGCGCGGCGGGAGGGACGGAGGGGATCCGCTCGGTCATGTGCACGCTCCTCGGACTCGGGTTATTGAGAACCGTTATCATATGGCCGATGACGCGCCGGCGACGAGATCCGTCCACGGCAGGAGGAGGACGCCGACGGATGCACGGACGCGAGCACACGGAGGGCCCGGGTCACGAGCCCGGTGGCGGATGCGCCGACTGGGCCGAGGGGATGGGCCGGGCCGCCCGGGCGGCGGGGCGGCAGCCGGACGCGCGGCTCGACGGCATCCTGCGGCGGAGCGCCGCCCGCGTGCCCGACCGCACGGCGCTCGTCGGCGCCGGCGGGCGCTGGACCCACGCCGAGCTCGACGCCGAGGTCGACCTCGCCGCGCGCGGCCTGATCCGGTCGGGCATCCGGCCAGACGACCGGATCCTGCTGCAGCTCGCCGACGGCGCCGCCTTCGTCATCGCCTGGTTCGCGCTCGTGCGCGCCGGCGCCGTGCCCGTGCACGCGATGCCCGCCCACCGGCTCATGGAGCTCGCGCACCTCGCGGCCGGCAGCGGGGCGCGCGGCATGGTCGTCGCGGAGCGCGTCGGCCGGGACGACGGCCGTGGCCTCGCGGCCGGGGTGCGCGCGGCCTGCCCCGGGCTCGACCTCGTCATCGTGCACGGGCCGCGACGCGCGGACGGCGCCCTCACGTGGGAGGGGATCCGCGAGCTCGGGCGCGAGGACGCGAGCCCCGCCCCGGGGCTCGACCCGGTCGCGCCCGACGGCGCGCCCCGCCTCGCGCTCCTCCTGCACTCGGGCGGCACCACGGGCCTGCCCAAGCTCATCCCGCGCCACCACGCGGAGTACTCCTACAACGCGTGGGCGGCGGCGCGCGCGGCGGGCGTCGGTCCCGGCGCGGTGCTGCTGGCCGTGCTGCCCGTGGCCTTCAACTTCACCCTCGCGTGCCCCGGCGTGCTCGGCGTGCTCGATGCGGGCGGTACCGTCGTCGTCGCGCCCGACCCGGATCCCGCGACGGCCTTCGCGCTCGTCGCCCGCGAGCGCGTGACGCACGTGGCCCTGACCCCCACGCTGGCGCGGGCGTGGATCGACGAGGCCGCGCACGCGACCGCCGACCTCTCGAGCCTCCGCGTCGTCCAGGTCGGCGGCGCCCGACTCGACGACGTCACGGCGCGCGCCCTGGAGCCCGCGCTCGGGGCGACGCTCCAGCAGGTCTACGGGATGGCCGAGGGGCTCGTCTGCATGACCGCCCTCGACGATCCGCCCGAGCTGCGCTGGAGCACCCAGGGGCGCCCGACCAGCCCCGACGACCTGGTCCGACTGCGTGCCGCCGACGGATCCCTCGCGGCTGACGGCGACGAGGGCGAGCTGGAGACCCGCGGGCCGTGCACGCTCCGCGCGTACCACGCGGCCCCCGAGGCGGACGCGTCGGCCTTCACGCCCGACGGCTTCTACCGCGCCGGCGACATCGTGCGGCGGCTCCCGTCGGGGCACGTCGTGGTCACGGGACGCGCGAAGGACCAGGTCAACCGCGGCGGCGAGAAGTACTCCGCGGCGGAGGTCGAGCGCTACCTGCAGGCCATGCCGTCCGTGCGCGCGGCAGCCGTGGTGCCGGTGCCGGATCCCGACCTCGGCGAACGCGCCGTCGCGGTCATCGCCTGCGCGGGGCACGCTCCCGATCGCCGCGCGGTCGTCGCGCACCTCCGGTCGCTCGGGGTGGCGGCGTACAAGCACCCGGACCGCGTGGTCGCGCTGCCCGCGCTGCCGCTCACCGCCGTGGGCAAGGTCGACAAGGCCCGGATCGCCGCGCTGCTCTCCGCGGGATCGGGCACGGATGCGCATGCCGACCGGGACCGTGCTTGACGCGATCCTCCCCGCCGGGGCCGTCCTGGCGGAGGAGCGCGGTCCCGCGGGCGAGCACCCCCTGCATCCCGCTGAGGCCGGCGCCGTGGCCCGCGCGGTGCCGTCCCGCCGGCGCGAGTTCGCGGCGACCCGGGCCTGCGCCCGCACCGCCCTCGCCGCCCTCGCCGGGGACGCGACGGGCGCCGCCGCCGTCGCGATCCCGAAGGGCCGGGGAGGCGACCCCGTCTGGCCGCGCGGCGTGGTCGGCAGCCTCACGCACTGCGCCGGCTATCGGGCCGCCGTCGTCGCGGGCGTCGACGCGCTGCGCACCATCGGGATCGACGCCGAGCCGCACGCGCCCCTGCCCCGGGAGGCCCGGGACATGGTCGGCCTCGCGGGCGAGCTCGACCCGCATCCGCCGCTCGGCGCCGACGTGCACGCGGACTGCGTGCTCTTCAGCGCGAAGGAGTCGGTGGGCAAGGCGCACTTCGCCCGGTACCGCGAGTGGCTGGGCTTCACGGACCTCCACGTGACGCTCCACCCCGGCGGCACGTTCACCGCCCGCCGGTGCGCGCCCGGCCCCGTCCCGTTCCCCGCCTACCGCGGCAGCTGGTGCGTCGCGGAGGGCCTCGTCCTCACGTGCGCGTGGCTCGCCGTGCCCCGCATCCCGTCCGCCGTCCCCCGCCCCGCCTGAAGGAGTCCTCATGCCCGCAGCCCCCGTGACCCGCGCCGCCGAGCTGCGGATCACCCGCGACCCGCTCGGTGCCGTCGCCGACCTCGCGCGGGCGTTCCGCCATGAGCCGCACGTGATCCTCGAGGAGGCGGGGCGGTTCTCGTGCGCGATCGGCGCGTGGGCGGAGGTCGTGGTCGACCGTCGGGTCGTCCGCCTGCGCGTCCCGGGCGCGGAGGACGTGGTCGTGCCGTGGCGGGAGCAGCCGCTGCGCCAGGTGGACCGGCTGCTCGCGAGCCTCGGCCCCGACCGCGGGCGGGCATACGGCACCGCGTCCTTCGAGCTGGCGTGCGCGCACGCGGGCATGCCGGTCGCCGCGGACGCGGGGGAGCTCCTGCACGTGATCCTGCCGCGCACGGAGGTGACCATCGCGGACGGCCGCGCGACCGTCCGATCGGGGGACGCGCGCGAGGCAGCGCTGGTCGCGCGGATCCTCGGCGCGGCCGAGCCCGCGGCGGGCCCCGACGCCGAGCTCGCCGCCCTCGAGCCCGCGCACGAGCGCCTCGGCGCGGCCGACCCCGAGGAGGGGCACGCGCGCTACCTGGCGGCGGTCGCGGCGGGCATCGCCGCCATCCGCGCGGGGGAGCTCCGGAAGGTCGTCCTGTCGCGCCGGGTGCCCGTCGCGGGAGAGGTCGACCTGCCCGCCACCTTCGTGCGGGGACGACGGGCGAACACGCCCGCCCGCTCCTACCTGCTGGGCCTCGGCGGGGTCGAGGCGGTGGGCTTCAGCCCCGAGATCGTCGTGGCGGTGGACGCCCGGGGCACCGTGCGCACCCAGCCGCTCGCCGGCACGCGCGCGCTCGTGGCCGACCCCGTCGAGTCGCGACGGCTGCGCGAGGAGCTCCTGTCGGACGCGAAGGAGATCCACGAGCACGCCATCTCGGTGAAGCTCGCGGTCGAGGAGATGGCGCCCGTGTGCCGGCCGGGCAGCGTGCGCGTCGAGGAGTTCATGGTGGTGGAGGAGCGCGGCACGGTGCAGCACCTGGCCTCCCGCGTCGCGGGCGAGCTCGTCGACGGCCTCACGTCCTGGGATGCGCTGGCCGCGTCATTCCCGGCCGTCACCGCCTCGGGCGTCCCCAAGCGCGCCGCGTTCGACCTCATCCGACGGCTGGAGGGGCGTGACCGCGGCCTCTACGCCGGCGCGGTCCTCCGGATCGACCCGGACGGCGCGCTCGACGCGGCCCTGGTGCTGCGGACGCTGTTCCGGTGCGGGGACGCGACGTGGATCCAGGCCGGTGCGGGCGTCATGGGGGAGTCCCGCCCGGCGCGCGAGCTCGAGGAGACGCGCGAGAAGCTGGCGAGCATCGCGGACCACGTCGTCCGCTCCCGCGAACCCGGCTTCGGGGCGGAGTCGACGGACGGGGGTGCCGCCCACGCCCGTGCACCGCGGGGATCCGCCGCCCGCCGGTGACGGGCCGCGGCTCAGACCCCGCCGCCCCCGCCTCCTCCCCCGCCGCCGCCGGAGGTCGTGCCTCCCGTGGATCCGCCGCTCGTGCTCGAGCCGGAGTACGTGCCGTGCATGCTCGACGACACCGACCCGAGGCTCGCCGCGAACACGGCGGGCGCGAACGGCGTCTGCCCGGCGTACCAGCTCGGCCGGCTCCGCTCGTGCTCGTAGCGGCGGCCGAGCTCGTCGGCCCACTCGCGCTCCTGGCCGAACACGGCGGCGTACGGCAGCAGCTCCTCGGTGAGGCGCAGCGCGTCGCGGTCGTCGCGGGGGAGGTCCTGCCGCTCGGCGCCCTCGGGCGACTGCAGCACGCGGATCCGGTCGGCCTCGGCCAGCCGGATGAACAGGCGGAGCCCTGCCAGGTGGTCGCGGAGGGCCACGCCGCGCTCGGTGAGCGGGTGCGTCACGAGCGCCGCGATCGTCACGCCGAGCGCGAGCACGGCCGCGACGAGGAACGCGATCACGACCGGCCCGCCGTACGCCAGCGCCAGCGCCAGCACCGCGAAGACGATCGCGGCGACCATCCCGAGCGTCGCCGCGACGAGCAGCAGCACGATGGGCCCCACCGGCAGCGGCCTGCGCAGGCCGTCCGTCACGGTGCGCTTCCGCACGCCGGCCATGAGCGCCTGGATCCGCGTCGCCACCTTCGTGTCGGTGCCCCGCAGCTCCTTCACCGCGCCGGCCCCGGCGTCGTCGCCGAAGACCGCGGCGACGAAGCGCCGCTCGTCGGGGTCGGTGACGCGCGACGGGTCCACCAGCTCCAGCGAGAACGCCGGCTTCCGGCCGCCGTCCCGCTCCAGGATCCGCACGGCGCCGCGCACCGCGAGGTCGAGCAGCAGCGCGGTGGTGGCGCGCGCGGCGTTCCCCGAGATCACCGACGACACCAGCACGCCGACGCCCCCCGGCGGCTCGTACCGCGCGACGATCGTGCCGCGGCCGGGCGCGTCGGCCAGGCGCCGGCGACGCAGCACGAGGGCGCCCGCGGCGGCGGCCAGCGCGAGCAGCGCGCCCGCGAGCGACAGCGCCGGCCACGGGGCCGCGAGGAACGACGAGTCGCGGGCCGTGAACGTGCCGCGCTCGAAGCCGATGGAGAGGCTGAGGTTCTCGCGCGGGCCGAGGTCGGTCGCGCTCGCCCGGAAGCCGGCGCCCGTGCGCGTGATCTCCGCGGGCCCGTCGGCGCCCGCGGGTCCCGCCGCGGCATCCGCCCCGCCCGTGAGCCGGGGGAGGAGCTCCGGCGCGATCTCCACGGTCGCCGACACGCGCCCGAACGGCTGCGCCCACCCGAGCCCGTTGACGTCCCAGTAGAACTCGTCGGCGTCCGTGTCCGCGTAGGCGCGGGTCACGTCGTGCTGCTCGTACTCGATCACGTAGGTCTGCTCGCCGCGCACGTACCGGTCGTCGTCGGCGATGGTGAGCACGAGCGCGCCGTCGTCCGTCTCGGAATCGTAGGCGCGCGGGACGCCTGCGCCGTCGCTCACGGAGAGCACGCGGAGCCCGGTCGGGTGGCCGTCGTAGCCCCGCACGAGCTCGCGGCGGATCCCGCGGTTCTGGTCCCGGTCGGGGAACTCCGCGACGAGCGTCTCGGTGGTGCGGAGCACGGAGCGGCCGTCCGCGTCGGCCGACAGCCGGTAGACGGCGTCGAACGAGCGGAACGAGAAGTCGTCCACGTCCGCGTGGGCCGGGGCGGCGAGCCCGAGCGGGATCGCGAGCGCGGTCAGCAGCGCGGCGACGAGCGCCAGCCGGATCCGGGCGGTGCGGCCCCTCACGCCGGGGCGGGTCCGCGCGCGCTCACGCACCGGTCGCCCCCGTGCTCGTGCCCGATCCCGTCTCGGGTCCTTCGTCGACCAGCCGCCACGCGGCGACGAACTCGCGGACGCGACCGGCGAGGTCCCCGCCCATGCCCACGACCGTGAGCGCGACGGCGCCGATCGCGCGCGCCGCCCGTCGCACGGGCTGACGCGGGCCGGCGTCCAGCAGCGCCTCGAGGACCTCGGCGGCAGCGGCCTCGTCCCGGCCGCCCTCACCGCCCGTGCCGGATGCGTCAGCGCTCGTCATCGTGCTCCCCTCGCGCGGCCCCCGCCGCGCTCGGAGTCAACCACGGGCGCCGTCCGCCAGCAGGGTCGCGGCGTCGGCGGCCAGACCCGAGTAGGCCGACTGCCGCTCGAGCCCGTCCGCCTCGCGCGCCGCGGCCTGCACGACCACCGTCCACGCGTCGTCCCCGTCCTCCACGAGGTAGGAGAGCGCGAGCGTGCCCACCGAGCTGCCGCCCTTGAACGCCACGTGGTCGAAGCGCTCCGGCTCGGGCAGGCCCGGGTTCGCTCCGAGGATCCCGCGCACGGGCTCCCCCGCGGGCGTCGCCGCGAGCTCCGCGAGGCGCAGGTGCGCGCGGGCGATGTCGTCGGGGGTCGCGAACCAGTCGGCGCCCGCGGTCCACACCACGTCCGTGACCGCCGTGACGGGCACGTCGAGGATCCCGCCCGGCAGCCCGTCGAGGAGCGCGCGCCGCTCGGCCGCGTCGCCGTCCGCCCACCGGGCGCGGAGCGCGCCGTCATCCTGCCAGCCGATGCGGAACAGGTCGCGCGTCGTCATGAGCGGCACGTTGCGCGGCGGATCCGAGTGGCCGAGGTCCGCGAGCGCCGCCTCCACGCGCTCCCGCCCCACCGCCTGGATGAGCATGTCGGTGGCCGTGTTGTCGCTGATCGCGATCATCTTCTCGGCGGTGTCGCGGACGCTCACGACGGTGCCGGTCGGGGCCTCCTGCAGCTCGCCGGAGGGGAGGCTGCGCACGTCGTCGGTCACGGTGAGCGGGTCGTCCCAGTCGATGCGGCCCTCCTCCACGGCCTGCACGAGCGCGCCCAGCACGTAGAGCTTGACGATGGATCCGATGGGCCGCGCGTCCGTGGCCCGCACGCCGTCGGGCAGCACCTCGAGGACCCGCTCGCCGAGGTCCCCGCCGGATGCGCGCGTGACCGTGAGCGACACGTCGCCGCCGAGCGCCGCGGCCTGCTCCTCCAGCTCCGCCCAGCTCGTGGCGGGCTCGCGATCGCCCTCCGGCTCGCCGAAGAATAGGCCGACGATGAGGCGGTCGTCGTCGACCGCGACCGTCATGTCGAAGGTGCCGCCCGCCTCGCTCGCGATGGTGGTGACGGACTGCCCGCCCTGCTCCTCGTGCGCGGTCGCGGTCCACGGGCGGCCCGCGCGCACCTGCTCCAGCACGGCCGCGAGGTCCTCCGCGGAGGTCGCGTCGAGCATCACCTGCGCGAGGCGCTCGCCGGTCTCCTGCACGGGCACCGCCTCATCGGAGTTCACGGTGTCGAGCAGCCACTGCGCCTGCTGGCCGACGGGCGATCCCGGCAGCACCACCGGCTCGGCGACGGCCGCGGGCGTGGCGGGATCCGCGGGCGACGCCGAGCACGCGCCCGTCAGGGCGGTGACGGCGGCGATGGCGAGGGCGATCGCGGCGCGCGCGGGGCGGGGTCGGCGGGTGGGACGGGGTGGTCGGAGCGGTGACGTGGGCATGCGTCCATCCGACAGGAACGGGGCCGCCCGGGCGTCCCCCAGGAGGGGGAATCGTCCGGGCGACCCCGTTCGTCGTGTCGTACCGCGGTCGGATCAGCCGCGCGGCTCGACCCGGCTCTGGCCCGCGTCGCGGCCGGAGACGACGTTCGTGTCGATGTCGAACGCCTGGTCGCCCGCGCCGATCGTGTGCTCGAGGATCTGGTCGAAGGCCCAGTTCTCCGGGATCTTGGCGCCGAGGTTCGCGCCCCAGCCGGTGGACATGTCGGCCACGTAGCTGAGCTCGGTGAGGTGCGCGGCGGCGAGGGTGCAGCAGACGCGGCGGCCCGCGTACACGCCCACGCGGTAGGCGCTGCCGCGGCGGCGGAGCTCGTCGTGGATGCCGCGGAAGTACGGCTCGATGTAGGTCTCGACCTCGTCGCGCGTCGCGTCGAAGTCGACCGCGTAGTAGATGGGCGTTCCCGGCAGGAAGCCGAGGCGGCGGGCCGCGTCGTCGGCCCGGCCGGCGGCACGCACCCCGAGGCCGTACGAGAAGTACGTGGTGTTGGTGCCGCCCTCCTGGAAGATCGGGAAGACCTTGAGACCGCCCGCGAAGATGGCGTCGAGCTCGCCGTCCTGGATGCGCTTGTCCAGCGGGTCGGGGATGTCCGAGTTCGTGAGGTAGCGCCCGACGATCGTGTAGCCGGCGTCCTTCAACGTCTTCGCGCGCGCGGCGGTGATGACGGTGATGCCGTCGGCCGCGTTGCCCGGGCGGGTCGGGTCGCCGTTGCTCGCGAGCAGCGCGGCCCACGTGCGGTAGTCGCCGCGGCCCGTCTCGGGGAGGGCCACCGTGCGCTGGAACTGCGAGAGGCGCACGCCCTGCTTGGCGGAGAAGGTGCCGTCGACCGGCCCGTCCCACGTGCTCATGACCACGAGCGACGCCTGGAGCAGGTGCACGAGGTAGCCGGTGGTGTCGGCGGATCCCACGGTGAGGGTCGCCTGCTTCTGCAGGGTCCTGCGGGTGAGCGGCCCGAACACGCCGTTGGCGGTGGCCTCGTCGATGCCCATCTCGAGCTGGAGGGCGTGGATGAGGGCTTTGTGCGAGTCGCTGGTCCACACGCCGTCGGTGGTGACGGCCGGGAAGCCGGTGCGGGCGCCGTAGCGCGCGACGAGCTGCTTCTGGATGTCGCGGACGACCGGGCGGCCGTTCGACGCGAGCGGGACCTCGGGGATCGGGGTCGCGGGGGTGGTCGCCTCGTCGGCGTGCGCGGGACCCGCGGCGACGAGGGCGACGGGGACGGCGGCGATCGCGCCCCCCAGGACGGAGCGTCGTGACAGGACGGTGCTTCGAGACTGGTTCATCGGTGTGCCTCCCATGCCGGACCACCGAGCAGGCCGGTCCGCAGGGCGGCACGGTCGTCCGGGGACGGCGGTCTGCGGTTGTCCGACGGCCTGATGGCGACGCGTTCTGCCGCCGGGCCGAGCGGGCGTGAAAGGTCACCGTACGTGACGCCGGTGCGCGGCGCCGCCCGGCATCCACAGGGGAGCCGGGCGGCGGGTGGTGCGACGTGGTGCGATGCGGCGGGCGTCAGCGGTCGGCGGGCGCGGATCCCGCGGGGCCGGTGGGTCCGTCGTCGCCCGCACCCCGGTCGCCCGGGCGCATGCGGTCGCGCGCGTGGTGCAGCGTGTCCGATGGGACGGGCGGCACCCCGCGGGAGAGCCGTGCGAGGCCGAGCCGGACGACGACCGCGGTCGCGATCCCGAACAGCGCCAGCGTGATGAGCGTCGCCGCCCACAGCGGCAGCGCGAGCAGCAGGAGCGCCACGATCACCGCGGCGAGGAGCCCCAGCGACACGAGCGCGAGCGCGACGCCCGCGCCCAGCAGGATGGCGCCCGAGCGGGCGGACCGGGCGCGCTCGCCGATCTCCCGCTTGGCGGAGTCGATCTCCGCGCGCACCGCGCGGAGCAGGGGGTCGATGGCCTTCTGGGCGAAGGACCCGCCCAGCCAACCGCCGCGGGAGGAGCTGTCGTCGTCGATCATGGTGCGTCTCTTCTCTCGTGCAGGGGGCGGCCAGACGACCGCCCCGGCCCGGATCGCGGGGATCCGGACCGGGGCGGTCGCGGGTGGATCAGGCCAGGCGCGTCTCGCTCGACATGCTCGAGCGGAGGCCGCCGGTGATCTGGATGACGACCGGCACCTCGGTGCCGAGGACGGCGTCGAGCCGGGTCACGGCCTCGTCGACCGTGCGGCGGACCGCGACGGGCGAGACGCCGCGGCGGGCGACCGCGGTGACCCGCAGCGTGGTGGCGCGCGCCACCTCGAACGCCGTGACGTCGACGGACACGATCGCGGAGTCGCCGCGGAGCGCGTCCCCGAGCAGCTGCTCGGCGACCTTCGCGTCGATGACGACGGATCCGCCCGTGGGCGTCCCGGCGTCGCGACCGCCCTCGAGGCGCACGAGCGTCCCGGTGCGGCCGTGCCCCTGACGGAGCGCGAACCAGGCGAGGACCACGATGAGGACGAGCGCCGCGAGGGCGACGACCCAGAGGATCCACGGCTGCCCGCCGGAGAGCGCGTCCCCGACCGGCTGCTTCGCGTCGGACGCCGCGCCGGAGACCGTGGACTGCACGTCGGGCAGGAGGCTGCCGGCGCCGAGCGCGACGCCCGCGGCGATCAGGACGAGCCCGACCACGATGACGAGGAGGCGGTTCAGCGCCCTGTTCGTGCTGGTCATGAGCCCACCTTCCCGTCCTTCGCGAGCGTCACCTTGGCGGTGAGCTTCGGCGTGTAGCCGTAGCCGTCGAGCTCGGCCCGGACGGCCTGCTCGATGGTGGCCTTGTCCGGCGTGTATCCCGTGGAGGGGGTGAGCCGGACGAGCACCTGGCGCTTCGAGACGGAGACGTCGACCTGGTCGGGCGACACCTCGCCCGCGTAGCTGGCGGTGAGGGCGATGGAGCGGGCGATGACGCGGTCGTCGACGACGGCCGCGGTGCGGCCGAGGCTCGCGCCCCGGCGGCCGCGGCTGCCGGGCTTGATGCCCACGATCACCAGGATGATCCCGACGATCGCGACCACGACGCCGATGGCGACGAGCGCCCCGGCCGGGGCGGACGCGGCGTCGAGCGTCGCCGACGCGAGGTCGGCGGGCGCGAGCAGCAGCGGCGCGGTGCCGACGGCCGCGAGGATCGACTCGGTGCCGAGCCACGCGAGCACGAGGATCAGCAGCACGGCGAGCGTGATGGCGATCCCGGCGCGCGACGAGTGCGTCTCCCGCCGCACGAGGCGGCGGTAGGTGCTGTCGGTGCTCATGAGACCCTCCGGCGTTCCTGGATGCGGGCGCCCGTTATCCGGAGGTCGACCCGGCCCACGGTGGATCCCGTGAGGCCGAGCACGCGCTCGCGGACCTGGGTCTGCGCGGCGGTGAGGCGCTCCACCAGCGACCCCTCGCGGACCGGGCGGTCCGAGAGCGCGGGGACGCGGATGGGGGTGCGCGCCTCGACGGTGAGCTTGCCGCCCGCGTCCGTCAGCGTGACGGTGACGTCCGACGCGGGCACCTCGAGGGCGTCCGCGGTGACGGCGGAGATCACGCGGCGCACGGCGCGCGATGTGATCGTGGTGCGGCCGCGGGTCGTCTGCGACGCGGTGCCGGGCGTGCCGGGGGCTGCGATCGCGGAGCTCACGACGACCGGCGCCCGCGGAGGGCGTCGGCGAGGCCGCGGACGTCCAGCTTGCCCTCGAGGACGCGGCCGACGCCGAAGCCGACGGCCATGAAGATCAGGACGAGCAGGAAGCCGCCGAAGCCGAAGGCGAGCCCGGAGAGCGCGAGGACCGCGCCGACGAGGAGGCCCGTGACGGTGGGGGTCACTGGACGCGCTTCTCGGCCGCGTCGTCGTCGGACGACGTGGAGGAGGGGAGGTTCACGTCGGTGATGGTGACGTTGACCTCGGTGACCTCCATGCCGACGACCTGGTCGATGGCGTCGGTGATGGCGGAGCGCACGTCGTCGGCGACCTGCTGCAGGTCGACCGGGTACTCGGCGATGAGCGTGACGTCGACGGCGACCTGGGTCTCGCCGACCTCGACGGAGATGCCCTGGCCGCGGTCCTGCTGGCCGATGACGTTGCGGATCGCGCCGACGGCACGGGCCGCGCCGTTGCCGAGGTCGTGCACGCCGCGGACCTGGCGGGCCGCGATGCCGGCGACCTTCTCGATCACGCCGTCGGCGATGGTGTTCTTGCCGCCGGTGGTGCCGGTGCCGGTGCCGGTGACGCCGGTGGACGCGGACGTGGGGGTGATGCTCGACATGGTGTCTCTCTCTCGTGGTGGTCGGACGGTGATGGTGGTGCAGCTGCGGGACGCGGATCGGAGGGTGCCTCGCGATGCCGCCTCGTCATTCAGACGCATGGACCGGATGGTTCGGCACGCGGTTCAGGCGACTCCCAGGGAGGGCGCTCGCCGCTTCGCCTGTCGGACACGGCCGGGGGCGGGAGCGGATAGCGCCCCACGCCCGTCAGCCGCGCAGCGTCGCGCTCGGCAGCTCGCCGAAGCGCTCCGCATAGGAGGCGGCGAACCGTCCGAGGTGGCCGAAGCCCCACTGCTCGGCGACCGCCCGCACGGTGGTCGTGGTGGGCGAGGCGTCGCGCAGCTCGGCACGGACGCGGTCGAGCCGGATCCCGCGGAGCAGCGCGCTCGGGGTCGTGTCCTCGTGGCGCCGCACGGCGAGCTGGAGCACGCGCGTGCTGATGCCCGCCGCCCGGGCGGCATCGGCCGGCGTGATGGGCCGGTCGGCGTGGTGGTGCAGGTACTCGATGGCGGCGCGGACGGCGCTCATGCGCGGCGCCCGCATCTCGGCGCTGAAGGGCACGTCGTGCCACGGGAACAGCTGGAGGGTGGCGCGCGCGACGAGCAGGCCCGCCTGCATCCGCAGCAGCGGGCTCGACGCGGCGTCCTGCAGCACGGGGCTCGCCTCGCCGACCGCGCGGCGCCAGGCGGAGGTCTGCTCGGGCGACGGCGCACGGGTGTGGTCGAAGACGAGCGGGCGCGAGCGGCCGTCGTGCAGCTCGGCGGCGGTCTCCTCGAGGAAGGCCGCGTCGATGTGCACGAGGTTCTGCACCGCGGGCCCCGAGCGGAAGCTGAACGACCGGCCGGAGGGCAGGAGGAACGGGCGGGTGCCGCTCGAGCGCACCTCGTGCGAGCCGACGTCGACGGCGCCGGATCCCTCGCGCCACCAGGCGACGACGTAGTCGGGAAGCATGGGCAGCCGGCCCCAGTGCTCGGCGGGGAAGACCGACGAGCGGAGCGTCACGTTCTCGTCGCCGACGAACGAGTACCGGTACGAGAAGTCGCCCGGGCCCTTCGCGGCGCGGAAGTCGGTGCCCGGGTACAGGGCGGTGTAGCGCGCGACGGCCTCGTCGAGGTCGGTGCCGGCCATGTGGCCGCGGCGGAGCGCGGGCGCCGGGGCCTCGGCGGCCCAATCGGCGAGATCCGCGGCCCGGCCGTCGGAGGCCGCACCGCCCTCGTGGGGCGCGATGGTGTCGACGGTCGCGTCGCCGTCGTGCGGGCGCGTGCGGGGTGCGAGCCGGGGCGTGCCCGGCAGCCCGGCACCGCCGGCCCGCTCGGGGTCGAGCGCGGGCAGCGCGTGCAGGGGGGACGCGGCGCGGTGGCGCCCGTCGGGCGCGGATGCGGTGCTCATGGATCCTCCGTCCTGCGCGACCGGGATCCGATCGCGTGTCATGGAGTGGACGTTCGGGGCGGCGTGTTCGTCACGCTCAGGAGGGCGGATCCTCGTCCGGCGCCGGCCCGGACGGGCCCGGCCGGGACGCCTCCGCGGCGCCCCGACCCGCCCGCTGCCGCTAGTTCGCGGCGCTCGTGGTGATGCTGCCGTTGACGCCGGCGGGGTAGAACCCGCCACGGGTCACGGCCTTGCTGTTCAGGTACACGATGTTGAGGACCTGGCCGGTCGTGCGGCTGAACGCGATGCCGTTCGCGTCGGTCGGCACGAGGTTCGCGCCGCCCGAGACCGTGATGCCCTGGTCGAGGTCCGTGGACCCGTCGAGCGAGTCGCGCGCGTTCGAGATCGCGTTGGCGGGTGCCGCCAGGCCGCGGGCGAACAGCTGCGAGCGGATGATGCCCGCGTGGTACGCCTCGACCGCGAGGATCCCGGCGGCCGCCTCGAGGTACGTCGTGTTCGTGATGAGCGGCGCGGCGCCCTTGTACGCGGTCACTCCGACGTCCTCGAAGATGAAGGAGGCCAGCAGGAAGTTCTCCTGGTTCGCGAATGCGTCGAAGGCCTGGGTGCCGCTGATGAGGCCGGCGGCGCGGGCCGCGGACGTGAACGCGGCGTCCAGGTCGATCGCCGGGCGCGCGACCCGCGCGGAGCCGAGGGCGGCGCGGAGGAACTTGACGTGCGCCTTCTCGTCCTGCGCGATCTCGTACGCGTACTGGCGGATCGCGTAGTCCTGGAACTGGACCGCGCGGCCGCCCGTGACGGCGCCCAGGGTTCCGACGCCCGTGGTGTCGTTCGGGACGAGGCCGTTGCCGGTCACGGCGCGGAGGTAGAACTCGGCCTCCAGGTACTCGAGGTTGAGCGCGAAGTTGAGGACGGCGGCGTCTGTGACGGCGCCCGCGTCGGCCTCGGCCTGGGCGTCGGCCGCCTGGGCGCCCGTCGCGGGGATGAGGGCCGCGGCGCCGACGCCGAGACCGGCGACGCCGGCCGCGCTGAAGAAGCGGCGACGGTCGAGCGGCGACTGCGCGCTCCGGTCGATGGCCTGGGTGATGAACTTCCTGTCGAACATGTGCACGCTCCGAGGAGGTCGGCGGTGCGCATGGCTCGTCCATGGGCATCCGCGCTGCCCACGATCCGCCCGTATCGGCTTGTGCACAATGCCTTAGCCCCCAGATGGTGCTGGGATCCGGTCCGGAGCTACCGGTATGCGGGTCCAGGTCCCGCGTCCGGGGGTCGTGATGTCGGGGGGCGCGCGTAGAACGGACACGTGACCGAACCCGCCCTCGTCGCCGACCCGAAGCCGCGCCGCGCGCTGCTCGACATCACCCGCATCTACGCGGAGCCGGCCGCCCTGGAGCTGCCGCGCGGGCAGGAGATCGTGGGCGCGTGGCCGGACGCCACCATCGTCGAGGTCGCCTCGCACTGGCAGATCCCCGAGGTCCATGGCGACGAGGCGAACGTCGCGCGCTGGGTGCGCATCAAGACGGAGGCGCTCGTCGTGGGCGTCAAGAAGTCGCTCGTCACCAGGCCCAACGGCCGCTCGGCCGACTTCATCGCGCCGTCCACCGCCAACGGCTGCGCCATGGCCTGCGCGTACTGCTACGTGCCGCGGCGCAAGGGGTACAGCAACCCCATCACGGTGTTCGCGAACATCGAGCAGATCCAGCGCCACGGCGCCCGCCACATCGCCAAGCAGGGGCCCAAGGTCGAGCCCAACCAGTGCGACCCCGAGGCGTGGGTCTACGACATCGGCGAGAACAGCGACTGCTCGGCCGACGCGCGCGTCAGCGAGAACGTGCGCGACCTCGTCGAGCTGTTCCGCATGTCGCCCACCGCCACGGCGTCCTTCGCCACCAATCACGTCAACCGCGAGATGCTCCAGTGGGATCCGATGGGCCGCACGCGCGTCCGCTTCTCGCTCATGCCGGAGGCCGTCGCCCGCGTCACCGACATCCGCACGTCGCCCATCCCGGAGCGCATCGCCGCCATCGACGACTTCGTCGAGGCCGGCTACGAGGTGCACCTCAACTTCTCGCCCGTCATCCTCACGCCGGGCTGGCGCTCCGAGTGGGAGCAGCTGCTCCGCACGCTCGACGACACCCTCGCGCCCGCCACCAAGGCGCAGCTCGCCGCCGAGGTCATCATGCTCACGCACAACGAGCAGCTCCACGAGGTCAACATGGGCTGGCACCCGAATGCCGAGGAGCTCATCTGGCAGCCGGGCATGCAGGAGCGCAAGGTCAGCGAGAACGGCGCGATCAACGTGCGCTACCGCCGGGGCCTCAAGGGCGATGCGGTGGCCGAGTTCACGGCCCTCGTCCGCCGGATCATGCCGTACTGCCGCATCCGCTACGCGTTCTGAGGGGGGGGCGGCGGCGGCCCGGACAGCACGACGCGGGGCGCCCGGAGGCACCCCGCCGTCGCGACGCGTCGCTTCTAGCTCGTGAAGCGGTCGATCCAGCCCGCGACCGGGCGCTGCTGCTCGCCCTGCTGGGCGGCGAGGACCACGAGCACCGCGGTGAGCGCGGGGATCGCCCACTGCAGCGCCTTCTGCTGCTTTTGGGCCTTGGCCAGCTCGTCGGAGCTGCCGGCGCCGGGCTCGGTCGTGCCCGCTGCACCCTCGTCCGCGTGCTTCGCCATCTTCGTGCCGACGAGCGCCGAGTAGAGCGTCACGCCAGCCGCGCCGATGGTGAGGACGGCCTTGGCCTTCGTGTTGGTGCGGGCCTCCCCCTGGGCCGCGAGACGGCCCTTGTTCGCGGAGATCAGGCCGAGGCCGCCGATGGCGTGCGCGCCGAGGGCGGCGAGCTGCACGGGTGCCCAGCGGGCCCAGCCGATGGACGAGAGGCGGAGGCGCTCCTGCGGCTGCTTCGCCTTCGCCGTCGCGCCGTTGAGGCCGACGGCGCCCATGAGGGATCCGCCGAACCAGGCCGCGAGGCCCAGGTCGTGCATGCTCCTGATGACGGTGTTGCGTTCTGACATGGTGCTTCTCCCGAGTCGTCCGCGACCGCCCGCGGGGCGATCGCTGTCTGTGAGCTGGACGCTACGCCCGGGATCGAGCAGTGTGTCCGCGGGTGGCGGATGCCCAGGATCACGCCATCGACCGGCGTCGCCGTCCGGTGCCCGGATCCTGGGAGTCGGGCCCCGTGCCCTTGGCGCGCCTCCCGCGGCCCGGTTGGCTGGACGCGTGCTCGCCGTCCGGCGGGACGGACGACACGAGGGGACGGATGCCATGGGCAAGGCGTGGATGGTGATGGTCGCGGCGGTGCTCGGCGGCCACGGGTTCGTGGGGCTCTTCATCGAGGGGTCGCACATGCTGGGGGTCCTCAACGTCGACTTCTTCCTCGACGCCCTCTACCTGCTGAGCGCGCTCGCGCTGCTCGTCGCCGGCACCCGTCAGCTCGGCGCCGGCGCGATCCGCGCGACGCTCGCGGCCTTCGGCGGCCTGTACACGCTCATGGGCGTGCTGAGCCTGCTCGATCCCCGGCTCGGCGGCCTCGCGCCCACCGGCTTCACCATCGTCGACGACTTCCTCTTCTTCGGCATCGGCCTCTCGGGCCTCGTCCTCGCGCTCACGCCCAGCTCGGCCGAGCCGCTCACCACGGGCGGCAAGCCGCTCAACTAGCGGGAACGCGACGACGACAAGGGCGCGACCCGGCATCGGCCGGGTCGCGCCCTCGTCGTGCGCGGGTCGCGCGTCAGGCCCGGTGGATCCGCACCGTGATCACCTGGAAGGCCCGCAGCACGAGCCGCACACCGCGGCCGTCGGCCTCGGGCTCGAACGCGATCGACCGCGGGAAGCCCGCGCCGAGCGGGCGCTCGAGCACGTCCACCTCGGTGAACCGGTCGGCGTCGAGGTGCGCCTCGAGCCGGGTCGCGGCGCGCGCCCCCGTGGACTCGTAGAGCCGCACGATCACGTCGCCCGAGCCGTCGTCCGCGAGCTTCAGCGCCTCGATCCGCACCGTGCCGCCGTGCACCGAGACGAGGCCCGCGGCGGTGGGCAACGAGGACGGGACGACCTCGGCGGCGTGAGCCGGTGCGGGCGCGACGGCCGGCGCCGCATCCGTCGCGTCGCCGGGTCGCACCACGCGCACAGGCAGGTTCTGCTCCAGCCCCGCGTCGACCGCGCCCTCGATGCCGACGCCGGGCACGAGCGCGTACTCGAACCGGTGGTGACCGATGTCCTGCACGGGGTCGGGGGAGCGCGCCGCCCGGACCAGGCTGATCCGCAGCTCGGTCTCGACCTCGCCCGTCGCGCCCACCGAGCGCGTGATGTCGTGCCCGTAGCTGCCCGCGTTGGTGAGGGCGACGCCGTAGCCGGGCTCCTCCACGTGCACGAAGCGGTGCGCCATGACCTCGAAGCGCGCCTCGTCCCACGACGTGTTCGTGTGCGTGGGGCGGCGGACGTGCCCGAACTGGATCTCCGCGCTGTGGTGCTGCGCGTGGATGGTGAGTGGGAAGGTCACCTTGAGGAGCTTCTCGTCCTCGAGCCAGTCGAGGTCGGCGGTCGCGTGGATCCGGGCGTCGTCCGCGTGCAGCGACACCCGCTGCACGACGCGCGAGCGCCCGAACTGCCGGACGACCTCGACGGTCGCGCGGAGCGGCGAGTCCTCGACGAGCTCGACGGACGCCTGGTCGACGAGGTCGGTGCGGCTCGCGCGGTAGTGCGCGTCGACGTCCCAGGCGTCCCACGCCGTCGGGATGTCCTCGTGCAGCTGGAGCATGTTCGCGGCGCGGCCGGCGGGCACGAGCTCGCGGTCGGCGTGCCGCAGGTCGACGATCGAGGTGATCAGGCCGCGCGCGTCGAGCGTGACGCGCAGCAGGCCGTTGTCGAGGACGGTGCCGCCGTCGGCGCGCGTCGTGACGACGGGCGAGGCCGGCTCCACGGCGAAGAGCGGCGCGATCCCGCTGCCGGGCACCGCGACGAGCGCCTGCGCGGATCCGTCGGGCGCCTCCACGAGCGCCGTGCGCGCGTGGCCGGTCGAGTTCACCGCGAACGCGCCGGATCCGTCGCCCTCGCCGTCCGCGACCGCCTGCGCCGTGACGCGCGCGATGGCGTCGGCCACGAGCGCGTCGAGCTCGGCGAGGCTGCGCGCGTAGTCCTCCTCGTTCTCCCGGTGCACCCACGTGATGGAGGAGCCCGGGAGGATGTCGTGGAACTGCTGCAGCAGCGTCTGCTTCCAGAGCCGGTCGAGCGCCGCGTACGGGTAGTCGGCGCCCGTGCGGACGGCCGCGATGGTCCACCACAGCTCGGCCTCGCGGAGGCGGTGCTCGGCCTGGCGGTTGCCGCGCTTCTCGCGGGCGTGCGACGTGAACGTGCCGCGGTGCAGCTCGAGGTAGAGCTCGCCGACCCACACGGGCGCGTCCGGGTACTCCGCTTCGGCCTTGCGGAAGAACTCGTCCGGGTGCTCCACGATCACCTTCGGCGACCCCTCGAGGTCGGCCGTGCGGCGCTGGCGCTCCATCATGTCGCGCGTGGGCCCGCCGCCGCCGTCGCCGTAGCCGAAGGGCGCGAGCGACATGGTCGCCTTCCCCTTCTCGCGGAACTGCCGCACCGCGTGGTGCGTCTCCTCGGCCTCGAGCGTGGAGTTGTAGGTGTCGATGGGCGGGAAGTGCGTGAAGATCCGCGACCCGTCGATGCCCTCCCAGAAGAAGGTGTGGTGCGGGAACGTGTTCGTCTGGTTCCAGGACAGCTTCTGCGTGAGGAACCAGTCGAGGCCCGCGAGCTTCGCGATCTGCGGGAACGACGCCGTGTAGCCGAACGAGTCGGGCAGCCACACGCCGTGGGTCTCGACGCCGAGCTCCTCCTGGAAGAAGCGCATGCCGTGGGTGAGCTGGCGGATCATCGCCTCGCCGCCCGGCAGGTTGCCGTCGGGCTCGATCCACATGGATCCGACCGGGTACCAGGTGCCGTCCGCGATGGCCTGCTTGATGCCCGCGAACACCGTCGGGTAGTTCTCCTTCACCCAGACGTACTGCTGCGCCTGCGAGCACGCGAAGCGGAAGTCGGGGTACTGCTCGGCGAGCCGGAGCACGTTGGAGAAGGTGCGCGCGGTCTTGCGCTTCGTCTCGCGGATGGGCCAGAGCCAGGCGCTGTCGATGTGGGCGTGGCCGACGCCGCTCAGCGTGTGCGCGCTCGGCACGGCGGGGCGCGATAGCACGTCGGCGAGCTCGGCGCGGGCGGCGGCGGCGGTGCCGACGATGTCGTCCATCGCGAGCACGTCGAGCGCGCGCTCGATCGCGCGCAGCACCTCGTGGCGGCGCGGCTCGGTCTCGGGCAGCTCCATCAGCAACTGGTACAGCACCTCGACGTCGAAGCGCAGCGCCCACACCTCGGGCTCGAACACGGCGAGCTCGGCCTGGCGGAAGCGGTAGATGGGCTCGGCGGGCGCGGTCGCCTTGTCGCCGTACGGGGTCGGCACGAACTCGTTCACGAGGATGTCCGGGTTGCCCGCCGCCTCGACGAGGAAGCGCACCTGCTCGCCGCCCGTGGCCTCGTCGGCGAGGCGCACGTAGGTGTTGCGCGGGTGGATCCCCTTGACCGGCACGCCGTCCATGGTGTGCACGAGGCACTCGGCCTGGTTGCCCGGCCAGTCGCCGATGAAGCCGGGGTCGATGAGCAGCTCGACCGTGCGGCCGGCCCACTCGGCGGGCACCTCGCCCGTGACCTCGAACCACCACGTCGACCACGCGCGGCCCCACGGCTCCCCCAGCGCGAAGGGCGCGTACTCCTGCCGCATGGCCTCGGCGACGGGCACGGGCTCGTCGGGCGCCATCCACGCGCGGAGGGTCACGGGCGCCTTCGCGGAGTACACGGCGGGAGTGATCCGCTCGTCCAGCGCGCGGAGGATCCGCTCCTGGACGAGCTTCTGGGTCTGGTGCATGGGGAGTCCTTCGGGAGGTCGGGATGCAGGCAGTCGGGTGGGGCGCGGGGCCCGGGGTAGCCGCGCTTCAGCGGAGGTAGGACAGCGCCGGGAACGCGTGCATCGCGTCCTCCAGCAGGGAGCGCGCGACCGTGACGGAGTCGACGAGCGGGTGGTGGGCGAGGGCGCGGACGGCGGCGGCGCGGGATCCGCCGACGCCGGCCTCGATGGTCTGCCGCTCCACGTACTTGGCGTTGGTCACGAGGCCCACCCCGAAGTCGGGGAGCTCCGTGCCGGCCACCGGATGCGCGCCCGAGGCGTCGACCACGCACGGCACCTCGACCACCGCGTCCGCGTCCAGTGCGGCGAGCGTGCCGCGGTTCCGCACGTTGAGGATGAGCCGGGCGCTCTGGTCGTACGCGATGCCGCGCATGAGCGCGATCGCGACGTCCTCGTAGCCGCCCGAGACGAGGTCGTCCTCGTCGCGGTCGCCCATGCCGGCCGACTGCCGGTTGGTGGCCATGTAGGTGGTCTCGCGGTCGAGGCGCGTGCGCTCCCACAGCGCGAGCGCGGACACGTCGTGCCGGTGCTCGAGCTGCTCGTAGAACCGGCCCTGCTGCTCCACGAGGAAGGCGCCGCGGGTCTGGGCGGCCAGCTGGTCGGCGTGCCGGACCTCGCGCTTGAAGTAGTAGTAGTGCAGGTACTCGTTCGGCACGGCGCCGAGCTCGGTGACCCACTCGGCGCCGAAGAGCCGGCCCTCCTCGAACGTGCCGATGAGATCGGGGCGCGCCATGAGGTCCGGCAGCACGTCGCGGCCGTCGACGCGCAGGCCCCGCAGCCAGCCGAGGTGGTTGAGGCCCGCGTAGTCGATGACGACGTCGTCGCCCTGCACGCCGAGGGCGCCGAGCACGCGGCGGGCGAGGCCGATGGGGGAGTCGCAGATCCCGATGACGCGGTCGCCGAGCACGCGCGACATGGCCTCGGTCACGACGCCGGCCGGGTTCGTGAAGTTGATGACCCACGCGTCGGGGGCCTGCGCCCGGATCCGCTCGGCCAGGTCCATGACGACCGGCAGCGTGCGCAGCGCGTACGAGATGCCGCCGTAGCCGACGGTCTCCTGGCCGATGACGCCGTGCGCCATGCCGAGTCGCTCGTCGCACGAGCGCCCGGCCATGCCGCCCACGCGGATCGCCGAGAAGACGAACGCGGCACCCGCGAGCGCCTCGTCGAGGTCGGTGTGCAGCGTGATCACCGGGGCATCCGCGTACGCCGCCGCCTGCTCGGCGAGCACGCGCGCGACGGCCGTGAGGCGCACCTCGTCGGTGTCGTAGAGGGCCACGTGGTCGACCCGGCCGGCCTCGTGGTCGCGCAGCAGCGCCGAGTAGACGAGCGGGACGCGGAAGCCGCCCCCGCCCAGGATCGTGAGCCTCATGCGACGGTCACCGACACTCCCTTGTCCGCGAGGCCCTGCGACACCCGCTCGTGCGGGGCGGCCTCGGTGATCAGCTGCGTCAGCGACGCGGTGGGGGCGACGCGGCCGGCGCCGGTGCCCGGGAACTTGGAGGAGTCGGCGAGCACCGTGACCCGGTCGCTCACCTCTGCCATGGCGCGCTTGATGGGCACCTGGGCCATCGTCGTGTCGCGCAGGTCGCCGTTGTCGGCGATGCCGCTCACTCCCACGAACGCGTGGTCGGCGTGCAGCATCCGCAGGCTCTCGGCGGTGAGCGGGCCGGAAACCGAGCGGTAGACCGGATCCCAGTCGCCCGGCAGCAGGATGAGCCGCACCGTCCGGTCGTCCCGCAGCACGTCGAACGCGGCGACGTTCGCGGTGATCACGGTGACGGCCCGGCCGCGCAGCTGCTCGGCGAGGTGCAGCGTGGTGGTGCCGATGTCGAGCACGACCGACTGGCCGTCCTGGATCTGCGCCGCCGCGGCCCGCGCGATGCGCTCCTTGGCCTCGCGGTTGACCTGCTCGACCTCGGCGAAGGGCGCGTCGACCTCGACGAGCACCGCGCCGCCGTGGGTGCGCCGGAGCGCGCCCTGCTCGTCGAGGCGGGCCAGGTCGCGGCGGATGGTCGCGTCGCTCGTGCCGGCCGCCTCGGCGAGCTCGGCGACCGTGGCGCTGCGGGTGGCGCGCAACCGGTCGAGGATCACGAACTCTCGGGCGTCTCTCATGACGTGAACATTAGCGCGCAGGATCAGTCAGAAACAATCTCGTAATGAACAAGGTCTTCCATCCTCGTGCTCACATGGGCTAGAAACGTCACTACCGGTCGGCGGGCACCCGTCGACCTCGTCCCGCCGGCAGCGTCGCCGTCGGCGGACCCGCACCGCTCGCCACCCGTCGGCGCGGCGCCCACCCGAAGGAATGAGGTCCCCGTGCCCGCAGACCCGTGTCCCGACCAGGCTCTCGCCGACCAGGCCCCCGCCGGGCTGCTCGTCGTCGGCCAGCTCTTCGCGGACGTCGTGTTCGGCGCGCTGCCGGGCGGGCCGCGGCCGGGACACGAGATCTGGACGTCGTCGTTCGGGCACGGCCCCGGCGGCATCGCGAACTTCGCCGTCGCCGGCGCGCGCCTCGGGGTGCCGACCGCCATCGCCGCGGCCGTGGGCACGGATCCGTTCTCTCTCCTCGTCCGCGCCGCGCTCGCCGCCGAGGGCGTGTCGCTCGACCACCTCGTGACCCTCGACGACTGGGCGCTGCCCGTCACCGCGTCCCTGAGCTACGACGACGACCGCGCGCTCGTCACGGGCGGCGTGCCCTGCACGCTCGGATCCGACGAGCTCGTGCCGGGGGAGGTGCCGGCGGCCGCCGCGGCGCTCGTGCACCTGGATCCGCAGCGCAGCGCCTGGATCGGCCGGGCCGCCGCCGCGGGCACCGACGTCTACGCGGATGTCGGCTGGGACCCGTCCGAGCGCTGGGATCCGGCCATCCTCGACCAGCTCGACCAGTGCCACGCGTTCGTCCCCAACGAGCTCGAGGCCTCCGCGTACACGGGCACCGACTCGGCCGTGCAGGCCGCCCGGGCGCTCGCCGCGCGCGTGCCGCTCAGCGTCGTGACCTCCGGATCCCGCGGCGTCGTCGCCGTCGACGCCGGCACCGGCGAGGAGGTCGTGCGCCCGCCGCTCGCGGTGCGCGCCGTCGACGCGACCGGCGCGGGCGACGTGTTCGGCGCATCGCTCGCCGCGTCCGCCCGCGCGCCGTGGACGCTCACCGAGCGCGTCGACTTCGCCTGCCTCGTCGCGGGGATCACGGTCACGCGCCCCGGAGGCGCGTCCGGGGCCCCGCGGCTCGACGAGCTCGTGCCCTGGCTGCGCGCGCACCCCGACGCGGCCGAGCCCGGCCGCTACGACTACCTCGCCGAGGCGCTCGCCGGCCCCGACGCCGCGCACCTCCTCGCCTGACGATCCCTCCCGCTCCCGCCCGACCCCCCACCGAATCGAGAACCACCATGTCCCTCCTCCCCGCCCGCCGTTCCCGCGCCCGGCGCATCGTCGTCGGCGTCGCGACCCTCGCGCTCCTCGCGCCGGTCCTCGCCTCCTGCTCGTCGTCCTCGGAATCCTCGGCCGGCGGTCAGCTCGACCTGTGGATCTGGCCGGACGGCCTCAGCCAGACGGTGCTCGACAGGGTGCCGTCCGAGGTGCCCGGCACGACGCTCAACGTCTCCACCATCGGCGGCGACTTCAAGCAGAAGCTCGTCACCACGTTCACGGGCCGTTCCGGCCTCCCGTCCGTCACGGGTGTCAAGGGCGAGGACATGCCCTACTTCCTCAGCGAGGACGGGCTCTTCGAGGACCTCGACAAGCTGGGCGCGAAGGACGTCGCCGACCAGTACCCGGCGTGGAAGCTGAAGGAGGCGACCACGAAGGACGGCCAGCTCATCGGCCTCCCCATCGACATCGGCCCCACCGCCCTCTACTACCGCGCGGACGTCTTCCAGAAGGCCGGCCTGCCGAGCGAGCCGGCCGACGTCGCCGCGGCGACGGCCACGTGGGACGACTACTTCGCGTTCGGCAAGAAGCTCAAGGCGGCCACCGGCGGCGCGATCTTCGTGGACGCGTCCGACGTCTTCACCAAGTCGCTCGGCCAGGGCACCACCCGCTTCGTCGACGAGGACGGGAACTACACGGGCGACAGCGACACCGTGAAGGCCGCCTGGGATCGCGCGGTGCTCGCCTGGAAGGACGGCCTGACCGCGAACGTCACCGACGGCAGCCCGGACTGGGCCTCGGCCATCAGCAACGGATCCCTCCCCGCGCTCCTCGGCGCCTCCTGGTACCAGGCCGACCTCAAGAGCGCGACGGCAGACACCGCGGGCGACTGGCGCGTGGCGCCCATGCCCGGCGGCCCCGCGAACATCGGCGGCTCGTTCCTCTCCATCCCGTCCGGCACGAAGGACCCGCAGGCCGCGTTCGCGGTGATCAAGGACGTGCTCAGCGAGGACAACCAGGTCACCGCGTACGCCGACAAGGGCATCTTCCCGTCGGCCACCGCCGCCTACGACTCCCCGGAGCTGCAGAAGGGCGACGACTTCTTCGGCGGCCAGTCGACCGTCGGGATCTTCGCCGACGCCGCCGCCAAGATGCCCACCGCGTACACGAGCCCGTACGACAACCAGGTGCAGGCCGCGTTCGTCACCGAGCTGCAGAACGTGACGTCGCTCGGCAAGGACCCGGACCAGGCCTATGCCGACGCCGTCGCCGCTGGCGAGGCCGCCCTGAAGACCGCGAAGCAGTGATCCCCGTCGCCATCCGCCCGGGAGGGCGCCCGCCCGCGCCCTCCCGGGCCGGCGCGGGGACCCGCGGGCTCCGCCGCACGTGGCCGTACTACGTCGCCATCGCGCCGTTCTTCGTGCTGTTCCTGATCTTCGGCCTGTTCCCGGCGCTCTACTCGCTCGTGCTCTCGTTCCAGGACTGGAACGGCCTCGGCACGGCAAAGTGGGTGGGCCTCGCGAACTTCCAGGCCCTCGCGGCCGACGGCACGTTCTGGCTGTCGATCAAGAACACGCTCATCATCTTCGCGCTGTCGACGTTCCCGATGATGGCGATCGCGGTCGTCGTCGCGGCGATGCTCAACTCGGCCAAGCGGCTCAGCACCTTCTACAAGATCAGCTACTTCGTGCCGAACGTCACCAGCGTGGTCGCGATGGCGGTGCTCTTCGGATCCATCTTCGGCGACAGCTTCGGGCTCGTGAACGCGGGGCTCCGCGCGATCGGGCTCGACGGGGTGGCGTGGCTCTCGACGCCGTGGGCGATCCAGGTGACCATCGCGATCCTCATCACGTACCAGTGGACCGGCTACAACGCGATCATCTTCCTCGCGGGCATGCAGGCCATCGGCGCCGAGGTCTACGAGGCTGCCAAGCTCGACGGCGCCGGCGCGATCCGCACCTTCTGGTCGGTGACGCTGCCGCTGCTGCGCCCGACGATCCTCTTCGTGCTCGTGGTCTCGACCATCACGGGCCTGCAGAGCTTCACGGAGGCGCAGGTGCTCACGTCCTCCTCCAGCATCACCAACCCGAACTCGGGCGGCGCGGGCCAGGCCGGCCTCACGACCGTCCTGTACTTCTACCAGCAGGCCTTCAACTACAACCGCTTCGGCTACGGCGCCGCCATCGCGTGGGGCGTGTTCCTGCTCGTGGTGATCTTCTCCATCATCAGCTTCCGGCTCGGGTCGGAGAAGAAGGAGAAGCCCGTGCGGGCGCCCGGCACGAGGAAGGGGCAGCGCGCATGAGCACGACCGTCCACTCCGCGGGATCCGCCGCGGCCCGGATCGCGGACCAGGCCTCCGGGCGCGCGCGATCCGACGGGGAGCGCACCGGTCGGCCCGCGGGCCGCCGGCAGTTGCCGCCCGGCCGGGTGATCCTGCACGGGATCCTCTTCGCGGGATCCATCGTGAGCCTGTTCCCGCTCTACTGGCTCGTCGTCATGGCGAGCAACACCACGAGCGACATCTACAAGTCGCCGCCCGTGCTCGTGCCGGGACCGTACCTGTGGGACAACATCCAGGCCGTGTTCCGCACGATCGACTTCGGCGGATCGCTCATGAACACGGTGATCGTCGCGGTCTCCGTGACGGTGCTCGTGCTGTTCTTCGACTCGATCGCCGCGTTCACGTTCGCGAAGTACGAGTTCCCGGGGCGGCGCGCGCTGTTCGCGCTGCTGCTCGTGACCTTCATGCTGCCCGCGCAGCTGTCGGTGATCCCGCAGTTCGTCACGATGATCAACCTGGGCTGGGTCGGCCAGCTGCAGGCGCTCATCGTGCCGGCGGCGGCGAACGCGTTCGGCATCTTCTGGCTGCGGCAGTTCATCATCTCGAGCGTGCCGGACGAGCTCATCGACGCGGCCCGCATCGACGGCGCCGGGTTCTTCCGGCAGTACCTCACGGTGTGCCTGCCGCTCATCCGACCGGGCCTCGGGTTCCTCGGGATCTTCACCTTCATCGCCGCGTGGAACGACTACCTCTGGCCGCTCATCGTGCTCAACGACCCGGGCACGCTCACGCTGCAGGTCGCGATGAGCCAGCTGAACAGCGCCCACGGCAAGGACTACGGCATGGTCATGGCGGGCGCGCTGCTCGCGGTGATCCCGCTCATCGTCGTGTTCCTCATCGGCGCGAAGCAGTTCATCGGCGACATCGCGAAGGGCGCGCTGAAGTGACGGCCGCCTCGACGCGCGCGCCGCGGATCCAGGCCGTCGGCGACCCGGCCGCGCTCGGGGCCGCCGCGGCCGACGTCGTGCAGGCGTTCCTCGGCGAGGATCCGGCGGGCGTGCTCGGGGTGGCGACCGGATCCAGCCCCGAGCCGCTCTACGCCGAGCTCGCGCGGCGGCACCGGGAGCGCGGCCTCGTCACGGACGGGCTCTCGCTCGTGGCGCTCGACGAGTACGTGGGGCTGCCGGCCGGGCACCCGCAGTCGTACCAGGTGTTCGTCCTCGCGCGCATCGCCGGGCCGCTCGGCGTGCCGAGCGCACGCGTGATCGTGCCGGACGGCGCCGCGGACGACCCTCGGGAGGCCGCGGACGAGCACGAGCGGCGGATCCGGCGGCTCGGCGGCGCGGGCCTGCAGATCGTGGGCATCGGCGTCAACGGGCACCTCGGCTTCAACGAGCCGGGCTCGCCGGCCGACGGGGCCAGCCGCGTGGTGCGCCTCGCGGAGGGCACGCGGCAGGACAACGCGCGGTACTTCGGCGGTGATCCCGCGCGCGTGCCGACGCACGCCATCACGCAGGGCATCGCGACGATCATGTCGGCCGAGCGGATCCTGCTCGTCGCCTCGGGCGCGCGCAAGGCCGACGCGCTCGCCGCCGCGCTCGCGGGGCCCGTCACGGAGGAGGTGCCCGCCTCGATCCTGCAGCGGCACCCGCGCGTGACCGTCGTCGCCGACCGGGCCGCGCTCGCGGGGCTCGCGGGGCTCGCGACGCTCGCCTGACCGGGAGCCCGGCCGCCCCGCATCCGCCGCCACCCGCGCCCCGGCGCACCGACCAGCACGGAGACCCGCATGTCCCACCTCGACGACGTCGCGCCCGGATCCGTCTCGAGGCTGCCGCCGCGCGCCCGGTTCGCGACCGACGCGGCCGTCCACCCGCTCGACGGCGACTGGCGCTTCCGCCTGCTGCCGGAGGCGCCGGTCGACGCGGCCGACGCGCTGCCCGCGGTCGCGGACCCGGCGCTCGACGACGCCGCGCTCGACGCGGCCGGCTGGACGACGCTGCCCGTGCCGTCCCACTGGGTGCTGCACGGCCACGGATCGCCCGCGTACACGAACCTGCAGTACCCGTTCCCCATCGACCCGCCGCACGTGCCCGACGCGAACCCGACCGGCGAGCACCGCCGCGCCTTCCGGCTGCCGGCGTCGTTCGCGGACGCCGAGCGCGTGCTGCTGCGCACCGACGGGATCGAAGGCCTCGCCACGTTCTGGGTCAACGGCGTGGAGGCGGGCTGGACCACCGGCAGCCGCCTCACGACCGAGCTCGACGTGACCGACCTGCTCGTGCCGGGCGACAACCTGCTCGGGATCCGCGTGCACCAGTGGTCGGCCGCGTCCTACCTCGAGGACCAGGACCAGTGGTGGCTGCCCGGGATCTTCCGCTCCGTCGAGCTGCTCGCCCGGCCCGCCGGCGCGCTCGACGACGTGCGCGTCCGGGCCGACCGCGATCCGGCCGACGGATCCGGCCGCCTCGAGCTCGAGGTCGACGGCGCGTTCCCCGTCGTGGTGCGCGTGCCGAAGCTCGGGATCCACGTGACGTGGGAGACCCCGGTCGACGTCGCGCCCGTCGGGATCCCCGCCGTCGACGCGTGGACCGCCGAGCGGCCGCGCCTCTACGACGCGACCGTGTCCACGCCGGGCGAGACGGCGTCGCTGCGGATCGGCTTCCGCACGGTGCGCATCGACGGCGACGCGCTGCTCGTCGACGGCCGCCGCCTCACGTTCCGCGGCGTCAACCGGCACGAGTCGCACCCCGAGCGCGGCCGCGTGTTCGACGAGGCCGAGGCGCGCGCCGACCTCGAGCTGATGAAGCGGAGCGGCGTGAACGCGATCCGCACCTCCCACTACCCGCCGCATCCGCGCCTGATCGACATCGCCGACGAGCTCGGCTTCTGGGTCGTGCTCGAGTGCGACCTCGAGACGCACGGCTTCTGGGACGTCGAGTGGCGCGACAACCCCTCCGACGACCCGCGCTGGCGCGACGCCTACCTCGACCGCATCGCGCGCACGGTGGGCCGTGACCGCAACCACCCGTCGATCGTCATGTGGTCGCTCGGCAACGAGTCCGGCACCGGGCGCAACATCGCGGCCATGTCGGCGTGGGTGCGGCGCGGCGATCCCACCCGGCCCGTGCACTACGAGGGCGACCTCACGGGCGAGCACACCGACGTCTACTCGCGCATGTACCCCACGCTCGAGGAGATCGACTCGGTGTGCGGCACGCCGGTCGCGGGCATCCACGAGACCACGGGCGCGACCGGCGCGAAGCAGCGCGCGAAGCCGTTCATCCTGTGCGAGTACGGGCACGCGATGGGCAACGGGCCCGGATCCCTCGCCGACTACGAGGACGCCATCGACCGCTGGCCGCGCCTGCACGGCGGCTTCGTGTGGGAGTGGCGCGACCACGGGCTGCTCGCGCGCACCGCTGACGGCCGGCCCTTCCACGCGTACGGCGGCGACTTCGGCGAGCCCGTGCACGACGGCCCGTTCGTGATGGACGGCCTGCTGCTGTCCGACGGCACGCCCACGCCCGGCCTCGCCGAGCTCGCGGCCGTCATCGCGCCCGTGCGCGTGCGGGTCGCGGCCGACGGATCCGGCGTGCGGGTCGAGAACCGGCGGCACAGCGCGTCCACCGACGACGTCGACCTGGTCTGGATCCTCGCCCACGACGGCCGGCAGGTCGCCCGCGGGGTCCTCGAGCACGCGCCCCTCGCGGCAGGCTCCGCGGCGACGATCCCGCTGCCGCCCGAGGCGCGCGCCGCCGGGCACGCCGAGGAAGCGCACGTGACGGTGCAGGTCGTCACGCGGAACGACGCTCCGTGGGCCGAGGCGGGGCACGTCGTGTCGTCGCACCAGGCGCTCGTGCGCCACCGGACCGCGCCCCGGCCGCGTCCCGCCGGACGCTGGCACGGCGACGCGCTCGGCGTCGGGACCTTCGACGCGCGCGGCGACCTCGTCGCGTGGGCCGGCGTGCCCGTCCGAGGACCGAGGCTGGAGCTGTGGCGCGCGCCCACCGAGAACGACCGCGGGGCCGGCCAGGGATCCTACGAGCTGGCCGAGCCCGAGCTGACCCGCGGCCGCGGCGCCGAGGAGACGCCGTCGGCGGCCGACCGCTGGCGCGAGCGCGGGCTGCACCGGCTCACCCACCGGCTGCTCGGGACCACCCGCACGGCCGGCGGCCTGGAGACGCGGATGCGCGTGCAGGCGGCGCACTCGGGCGCGGGCGTCGACGTCGCGTTCCGCTGGACCGCGACCGACCGCGGCCTGCTGCTCGCGACCGAGGTCGTGCCGTTCGGGGACTGGGACTGCACGTGGCCGCGGGTCGGCGTGCGCATCGACCTGCCGGGCGCGCTCGCCGAGCATCCCGTCGCCTGGCACGGCACGGGGCCGGGGGAGTCGTACGCCGACAGCCGCACGGCCGCGCGGGTCGGCCGCTTCGCGTCGAGCGTCGACGGCCTCGCGGTCGCCTACGCCCGCCCGCAGGAGACGGGCCACCGGCCCGGGCTGCGCGCGCTCGTGGTCGGCGACGGATCCGGGACCCCGCTCACCGTGACGACCGTGCCCGACGCCGCCGGCCATCGCCCGGGCTTCCAGCTCTCCCGCTGGACCCCGCAGCAGATGACCGACGTCGGCCACCCGCACGAGCTGCCCGCATCCGACGGCCTGCACCTGTTCCTCGACGACGCCCAGCACGGCCTCGGATCCCGCGCGTGCGGCCCCGACGTGCTCCCGCGCCACGCGCTCTGGCCGTCGCTGCGCACGTGGGAGGTGCTGCTGGGGTGATGCGGATCCGGGGGCCCATAGCCACCGCGGGCATCAACGAGCGGAAGGAAAGCAGATCCCGGTGGCGAACGACGCGTTCCTGTCGAGCAGCTCGTCTACGCGGTCGCCGAAGGGGCTGTGTCGGTCGAGGGCGTGCGTGTAGCGCTTGAGCGCGATGATCGTGGCGTAGATGGATCCATCGTTCCTGGCGTACGCCCGCTCGTTCCGCAGGTCCTTCCTCTCGGGTGCCGCCACGATGTTGGATCGTCGATGCCAGAGCTGCGCATGATGCGCGCAGGCGTTGCGGAGCACGGCGAGCGCATGGATCGTCGGTTGGAAGCCCGTCCACGGGAGCGACAGCGACTGCGCCGTGCGCCGTGCGCCGTGCCGGAGTCGAGTCGGCGAGGTACTGGACCATGCGCGCCAGGACCCCGAAGCTGACCATCTCGATGGCGACCCAGACGGGGACCCCGGAGAGATCGTCTCCCGAGCGGTAGCGGTTCACGGTGGCTGAGGGGCGACGCAGCTCCCTCTCGATGCTCGTCACATGGGCGTCCAGGTCGGGGGTGATGCGGAGGTAGTTCTCCCGTCGCAGGTAGAACGCGTCCGAGCCGAGGATCGCGGCGGCTTCGTGGGCGAACCGCGACCTGACGCTGAGCTCCACCTCGGTCAGGCCGGAGAAGAGGAGCTTGCGGAGCTCTTCGTCCAGGTCCATGAGCTCGAGGATCTGAGCGAGGGAGGTACCGGGGACGAAGTCGTTCCGCGCATCCTTCGGGTCGACTTGGAACTGCCTCGCGTATCCGCTGATGCGGTAGTAGCTGCGGTCGTAGAGCGCGCGGGCGGTCTCCTCGTCGGAGGAGAGCTCCAGCCCGCGTGAGCGCAGCAGCTCGCGTTGCTCGGCGAGGCTCAGGTGCGGCTTGTCCATGGATCACCTGCTCCTGACATGGAAAGGCCCCCCTCATTTAAGGAAGCCGTGCGGCTCTAGCCTTGGGGGGCGCTGACGAGAAGAACTTAGCAGCCGAGACGCCGTGCTTCCTGATCTTCTTCCTCTGCCTAGCCGCGTCGTGCGAGCGTGGCGGGCGGGTCCGGGCGACGCGCATCCGCCGACGCTAGGCTCCATGCGCGCGCATGGAACTGATCCGTGCGAGAAGGAGCATCCCATGAGCACCACCTACCGCGTCGGCTACCTCGTCGGCAGCCTGTCGTCCACCTCCATCAACCGGGCCCTGTCGCTCGCGCTGAAGCGCCTCGGGGCCCAGGCCGGCCTCGAGCTCACCGAGATCCCCATCGCGCCGCTGCCCTTCTACAGCGCGGACATGGACGGCGAGTACCCCGAGGTCGCGAACGACTTCAAGGCGGCCATCGCGGACGCCGACGCCGTCATGATCGTCACGCCCGAGTACAACCGCTCGGTGCCCGGCGTGCTGAAGAACGCGCTCGACTTCGCGAGCCGCCCCTACGGCGAGAACGCGTTCCAGGGCAAGCCCAGCGCGGTCATCGGCACGTCCATCGGCGCGGTCGGCACGGCCGTCGCGCAGCAGCACCTCCGGAGCATCCTGTCGTTCCTCGCGTCGCCCGAGCTCTCGCAGCCCGAGGCGTAGATCCAGACCACCGAGGGCCTCATCTCGCCCGAGGGCGCGATCTCGAACGCCGGCACCGAGGAGTTCCTCCTCGGCTGGCTGCAGGCGTTCCACGCGCACATCGAGCGCAACCTGCAGGCCGTCTCCGCATAGCGGACGCGACGCACGACGAGGGGCTCGGGCGGATCGTCCGGGCCCCTCGTCGTGCGGGATGTCCGTCCGTGCCGACCGGCGTCCCGCGGCGGCGCCGTCGTGGACGGTCGCGTCCTCTTCGACCGGGGGAGGGTGCGCGCATGACCGACCTCGAGGCGCGCGAGGCGATCGCGCGTGCTGTACGGGCACGGTGGGCCACGTTCCCGCAGTCCGTCCACGGGGCCACCGACGACTCCATCGGGATCGACGGTGACGATGCCCGCGGCGAGTGCGACGTCACCACCACGGTGCGCACGGATTCCGGTCGGTGGGTGAGGAAGGGGGCCTACCGGGACGAGTACCGCCGCATCGACGGGTACCGGCTCGACGCCCGCCGGGAAGCCGACGGGTTCGACATCGATCCCCGGCCGGACGAGAGCGAGACGCGCTCGAGGTCCTACCGCGGCTGATCTCCTGCGCGCGCATCGAGGCGGCCGTCGCCGAGCTCGGCTACCGGGGTGACCGAGCGGGCGAGAGACGAAGCAGGAGAAGCCGGCCGCCGCCTCCGGCCGCCGCGCGTCGCCCCCTGAGCCCGATCGGAGTCACGCCCATGGACCGGACGAGCATCCCCCTGTGGGCCGCGGTGGCGGTTCCTCTCCTCGTCGGAGCGGTCTGCTTCTCCCTGCTCCGGTCGGAGTGGGCGATCGTGGTCTTCGCCGTCGTCCTCCTCGGCATCGCCGTGGTCCACCGGGTCGCCCCCCGACGGCCTCGCGGGTAGCGCGCGACAGCGCCCGGTCGGAGCTGGGGACGCGGGGTCGAGGCGCCTGGCGAGGTAAGGCTATGCTTACCCGCGGCCCGGCTCCCCGCGGGCCGACACCGGCCTCGATCCCCAGGAGACCCATGCCCCGCGCGCTCGCCCGTCTCACCGCCGCCACCGTGACGGGACTCGTGCTCGTCGCCCTCACCGGCTGCGGCGCCTCCGAGGAGGTGCCGGCCGCGTCCGTCGCCGACGCCGGCGAGGGGACGACGACCTACCCGCTCACGCTGTCGAACTGCGGCCACGACGTCACGATCGACCAGGCGCCGCAGCGCGTGGTGTCGCTCGACCAGGACTCCACCGAGATCCTGCTGTCGCTCGGCCTGCAGGACCGCATGGTCGGCACGGCGTCGTGGACGGATCCCGTGCTCGACTCCCTGGCCGACGCCAACGCGCAGGTGCCGCGCCTCGCCGACAACGCGCCCACCTACGAGGTGCTGCTCGGCGCGGACCCCGACTTCGTCACCGCGTCCTTCGGCCGTCACTACGCCACGGGCGGCGTGGTCACGCGCGACCGGCTCGCCGAGACCGGGATCCCCTCCTACCTCTCTCCCACGGACTGCGACTCCGACATCAGCATCAACGGGGGCGGTCAGCGCACCACTGCGCTCACGGTCGACGCGCTCTACCAGGAGATCCGCGAGATGGCCGAGGTCTTCGACGTGAAGGACCGCGGCGAGGCGCTCGTCGCGTCGCTCCAGCAGCGCGCGGCCGCGGCCACCGACGGCATGGACCTCGGCGGCGCGAAGGTCATGTACTGGTTCGCCGACACGAAGACGCCGTACATGGGCGGCGGGTTCGGCGCCACCGCGCTCCTCTCGCGCCAGGTCGGCCTCGCGGACGCGTTCCCCGAGGTGCGCGACGACTTCATCGCCACCGGCTGGGAGACCGTGGTCGACCGCGACCCGGACATCCTCGTGCTCGGCGACCTCCAGCGGGACCGGTTCCCCGGCGACAAGCTGCAGGACAAGATCGACTTCCTGAAGTCCGACCCGCTCACGCGCGACCTCACGGCCGTGAAGGAGGACCGCATGGTGGCGCTGCACGGCGCCGAGCTGAACCCGTCGATCCGGTTCGTGGACGGGCTCGAGAAGATCCGGGCCTGGTGGGACGCGCGCGGGGACCGGCTCTGAGCGCCCCGGCCTCGCGGGCCGCGGCCGCGCCGATCGCCGCGCGGGTGCGCGCCCTCCCGCACGCCCTGCGCATCGGGCTGCTCGTCGTGCTCGGGGTCGTGGCGCTCGCGCTCTCGGTGGGCGTCGCCGTGACGCTCGGGCCGGCCGACGTGTCGCTCGTGAACGTGCGCGACATCCTCCTCAACCACCTGGGTGCCGCGCGGATCCCCGTCCGCGTCTCCGAGGACGCCATCGTCTGGCAGGAGCGACTCCCGCGCGCGCTCGTCGCGGCGGCGTGCGGCGCGGGCCTCGGCCTCTGCGGCGTCGTGCTCCAGTCGCTGCTGCGGAACCCGCTCGCGGATCCGTTCGTGCTCGGCGTCTCGTCCGGCGCCTCCACCGGCGCCGTGCTCATCGGGGTGCTCGGCCTCGGCGGCGGCGCGATCGGCATGTCCGGCGGCGCCTTCATCGGCGCGCTCGTGGCCTTCGGCTTCGTGCTCCTGCTCGCGCGGTTCTCGTCGGCCGGCACGGCCGGCGTCATCCTCGCGGGCGTCGCCAGCACCCAGCTCTTCTCCGCGCTCACCTCGCTCGTCGTCTTCGCGTTCGCCGACTCCGACGAGACGCGCGGCATCACGTTCTGGCTCCTCGGATCGCTCGAGGGCATGCGCTGGGACGAGGTCGGGCTGAGCGTCTCCGTGGTCGTCGTCGGCGCCGTCGTCTGCCTCGCCTACGCCCGCTCGCTCGACGCCTTCGCGTTCGGGGAGGAGGTGGCGTCGTCGCTCGGGATCCACGTGGGCCGCACCCGCACGATCCTCCTGGTCGTGACCGCGCTGCTCACCGCGACGCTCGTGAGCATCGCCGGCGCCATCGGATTCGTCGGCCTGGTTCTGCCGCACGCCGCGCGCCTGCTGTTCGGCCAGCGGCACTCGCGCGTCGTGCCCGCCACGATCGTGCTCGGCGCGGTGTTCATGGTGTGGGTCGACGCGTTCTCGCGCCTCGCCTTCGCACCCACGCCGCTGCCGGTGGGCGTCGGCACGGCGCTCGTCGGCGTGCCCGTGTTCATGCTGCTGCTGATGCGCAACCGGGGGCGCGCATGACGCTCGAGGCGCGGGGCGTCAGCTGGTCGCGGGGCGGGCGGATCGTGGTGGACGACGTCACGCTCGAGCCGGCGCCCGCATCCACCGTGGGGCTGCTCGGGCCCAACGGCTCGGGCAAGTCGTCGCTGCTGAAGCTGCTGCAGGGGGACGCCGCGCCGGACTCCGGCCGCGTGACGCTCGACGGCGCCGACCTCGCGGGGCTCCGGCGGCGCGAGGTCGCCCGGCGCGTGGCGACCGTGACCCAGCACGGCGAGACCGAGGTCGACATCGTGGTGCGCGACGTCGTGCGCCTCGGCCGCACGCCGTACCGGACGCTCCTCGGCGGCGACACGGCAGAGGACCGGGCGGCGATCGACCGCGCGTTGGCGCACGTAGGGCTCGCGGCGAAGGCCGACCACGCGTGGCGGACGCTCTCCGGCGGCGAGCGGCAGCGGGCCCACATCGCGCGCGCCCTCGCGCAGGAGCCGCGCGAGCTGCTGCTCGACGAGCCCACCAACCACCTCGACATCCGCCACCAGCTGGAGCTGCTCGCGCTCGTGCGCGACCTGCCCGTGACCACCGTGGTCGCGCTGCACGACCTCAACCTCGCGGCGATGTTCTGCGACAGCGTGCTGGTGCTGCGCGAGGGGCGCGTGGTGGCGGGCGGGGATCCGCGCGAGGTGCTGACGCCGGAGCTCATCGCCGACGTCTACGGGGTGCGGGCGCTCGTCAGGCACGACGAGGCGCGCGGCTGCACGCAGGTGCTGTTCGACGCGGCGCCGCTCTAGGCGGGTCCGTCCCCATCGCCCAGGATGGGAGGACGGCCGCGCCGCGCGGCGCTTGGACGACGAGGGGATCCGCATGGGCACGATCACGATCACGGGAGGATCCGGCCGGATCGCCACGAGCATCCGCCCCCTCCTCCTCGCCGCCGGGCACGAGCTGCGGCTGCTCGATCTGGTGGCGCCGCCGACGCCGCTCGCGCCGGGGGAGACCTCGGCGATCGTCGACACGACCGACGTCGACGCGTGCACCGAGGCGTTCCGGGGCTCCGACCTCGTGGTGCACCTCGCGGCGCACGCGGCCGAGCGGCCGTGGGAGGCGATCCAGCGGGTGAACAACGACGGCGCGCACGCGGTTCACGAGGCGGTCGTGCGGGCGGGGGTGCCGCGGATCCTCGCGGCCAGCTCCATCCACGCCGTCGGCTTCCTGCCCGCGACCGAGGCCGCGCGCGAGGACGTGCCCGCGCCCCGGCCCGACACCTTCTACGGCCTCAGCAAGGTGCTGCTCGAGGGCCTCGGCAGCATGTACGCCGACCGGCACGGGCACGTCGTGGTGAGCGTGCGGATCATGACGGCCGAGCCCGAGCCGTCGCAGGCCCGCAGCGTCTCGACCTGGCTCTCGCCGGGCGACGCGGCGCGGCTCGTCGAGGCCGTGCTGCGGTGGGACGAGCCGGGCCACCGGATCGTCTGGGGCGTCTCGCGGAACACGCGCCGCTGGGTGTCGCTGGCAGCGGGCGAGGCGATCGGGTACTTCCCCGAGGACGACGCGGAGGTCTTCGCGCCCCGCTTCCCGGAGCTCGGGGAGGACACGTCGCCGCCCGCGGGCGTGCTGCTCGGGTCGATCTTCACGGAGGTGGAGCTGGGGTCCGACATGGGGTGAGGCGGGGTGCGGCGCGACCCGGCGGCCCGTCTTAACGGGCGCGAAACACCGGCGAAGCGGCGGGGCAACAGCGCTCCGGCTGAATGGGAGGCACGCATCGGGCCGGCATCCGGCCGCTCGGGTCGACCAGGGAGTCGCTGATGGAGCTCGCCGCACTGAGGAACCCCGCGCTGCAGATCGGGATCGCCGCCGTCGCCGGCATCGTGTTCGGGCTCGTCGCCGCGGGTCCGGCCGCCGACGTCGCCGTGCTCGGGCAGGTGTTCATCCGGCTGATCCAGATGGCGATCGTGCCTCTCGTGATGACCTCGGTCATCGTGGCGACCGGATCCGTCGGCGGCGCCGGCACCGGCCGACTCGCGTTCCGCACCTTCGCGTGGATGATCGGCTTCTCCGTGCTCGCCGCCGTCGTGGCCGTGGGGCTCGGCACCGTGCTGCGGCCGGGCGCGGGTGCGACCTTCTCGGGCGAGCTGGATCCGTCGCTCGCCGCCCAGGCGTCGGAGGCGTCCACCTGGCAGGACACCGTGCTGGGCTTCTTCTCCACCAACATCGTCGACTCCATGGCGGGCGCGGCGATGGTGCCGATCATCGTGTTCTCGCTCCTGTTCGGCGTCGCGCTCAACGGCTACGTCTCCACGACGGGGAACGCGCTCGTGCTGCAGCTCCTCGAGCAGCTGCAGCATGTGCTGCTCGGCCTCATCCGGCTGGTCATGCGCGTCGCGCCGGTCGGGGTCTTCGCGCTGCTCGCGGGCCTCACAGCGGATGTCGGACTCGCGGTCGTCACGAGCGCCCTCGCGTACCTCGGCACCACGGCGCTCGGCGTGGTGATCCTCACGGTCGTCTTCGTCGCGGTCGTCGCCGTGCGCACGCGCCTGGATCCGCGCCGCCTCCCCCGCAAGCTCGCCGAGCAGACCCTCATCGCGGTCACGACCACGTCGAGCGCGGTCACCTTCCCCACGGTGCTCCGGAACACGGTGGAGAAGGTGGGCGTGAGCGAGCGGGTGGCGAACTTCACGCTGTCCATCGGGCTGACGATGGGCTCGTACGGGGCGGTGCTGAACTACACGATCGTCGTGCTCTTCCTCGCGCAGTCGGGCGGCCTGGCGCTCACGCCCGGGCAGGTGCTGCTCGGGATGGGGCTCGCGATCCTCCTCAACATGGGCACCATCACGGTGCCGGGCGGTTTCCCCGTGGTCGCGCTGTTCCTCGCGTCGACGCTCGGGCTGCCGGTGCAGGCTGTCGGGCTACTCATCGCGGTGGACTGGTTCACCGGGATCCTCCGCACCTTCCTCAACGTGAACGGCGACACCTTCGTGGCGATGCTCGTGGCGGCGCCGGACGGGGAGATCGACCGGGACGTGTACCGGGGGACGGGGACGACTGCCACGGCGGCGGCCTCCGCGGTTCCCGTCGCCGAGGAGGCGCCGGCGGACGCGACGGCACCGGCCGTGGCACCAGCGGCGCGCGACACCGTGGGGGCGCCGCGCGGCTGACCCGCCGCGCATCCGGCGCTCGCACCGGGGCCTCGCCGCGCGCCGGGCGGCGTCCCGGTCCGACGTACGCTGAGGGCATGCGGTCCTTCCGACGTGCGGGATCCGCACGCACCCCCGAGCCCGGCGACGGATCCATGCCCGACACCCGCGGCCCCGTGCGCCCACCCCGCGCACCCCGCGCGAAGCTCCCGCGCGACGTGCTGGTCCTCGGCGTCATCGCGTTCTTCGTGATGGTCGGCTTCGGCGTGGTCGTGCCCGTGCTGCCCGTCTACGCCGAGAGCTTCGGCGTCGGCAGCTTCGAGGTCGGCGCCGTCATCTCGGCGTTCGCGCTCATGCGCTTCGTGATGAGCCCGTTCGTCGCGCGCCTCATCGACTGGAGCGGAGAGCGCACGGTGCTCGCGGTGGGCATCGGGATCGTCGCCGTCTCCTCCGGGCTCGCGGGTCTCGCGCAGGACTACGTGCAGCTGCTCCTCCTCCGCGGCGCGGGCGGCATCGGGTCGGCGATGTTCTCGGTGGCCGCGATGACGCTGCTGCTCGGCTCGACAGATCCCACGCGCCGGGCCCGGGCGATCGGCTTCTACCAGGGCGGCTTCCTCATCGGCGGCATGGCCGGGCCCGCGCTGGGCGCCGTGCTCGCGACCATCTCCCTCACCGCTCCCTTCTTCTTCTACGCGGCCACGCTCGCGGTCGCGAGCGTCATCGGGCTGCTGGTCCTGCGGCCGCGCACGCGCGACGTCGCCGCGACCGGGACGCCCGAGGTCGTGATCCCGTTCGGGAAGGTGCTGCGCGACCCCCGGTATCGTGCGGCGCTGCTCGCGAACCTCGGCAACGGGTGGGCGTCGATGGGCGTCCGCAGCGCGCTGATCCCGCTGCTCGTCGTGGCCGTGATCGGCGCGGATCCCTCGGCGACCGGCATCGCGTTCGCGTGCGCCGCGGTGGTGCAGGCGCTCGCGCTCGCGCCCGCCGCGCGCTTCGTCGACACGGTCGGGCGCCGTCCTGCGATCGTCGGCGCGTACGGCGTCGCCGGGCTGCTGATGATCGCGATCCCGTTCGCCCCCGACATGGTCGTGCTCACCGTGCTGCTCTGCGTCTACGGCGCGGCCGCGTCGTTCATGGGCACGGCCCCGGCCGCGGCGGTGGGCGACGCCGCGGGCGCCCGCAGCGGCCGGCCGGTCGCGGTGTTCTCGATGGTGTCGGATCTCGGCGCGATCGTCGGCCCGCTCGTCGCCGGCTTCCTCGCCGACGCGTTCTCGTACCCGGTCGCCTTCGCGACGGGCGCCGCGCTGCTGCTCGCCGCCTCCGCGTACGCGCTGCTGCGGATGCCGCGGGACGAGCGCGTGGCGGCACCCGCCGCGAGCTGATCCGGTCGCCCGGCCCGCCCTCCACCGCCGGATCCGCGGCCGGAGCGCACGTCCCCTGCCGTCATGCGCAGGATCCGCGGCCCGGCTTCCGTATCCTCGACACCGTGACGACTCCCCCGAAGAAGCCGCTTCCCCTCGAGCACGACTCCACCCGCGACGGCACCCGCGACGCCGTGGAGCCCGCCCTCCGCTCCGACGTCAGCCACCTCGGCGGCCTGCTCGGCCAGGTGCTCCGCGAGTCCGGCGGGGACGACCTGCTGCGCGACGTCGAGCGGCTGCGCGAGCTGGTCATCGACGCGTACGAGAGCGCGCGCGACGCGTCCATCGACGACGCCGAGCGCCTCGTCGCGACCTTCACGCCCGAGCGCGCCGAGCAGGTCGCCCGCGCGTTCACCTGCTACTTCCACCTCGCCAACCTCGCCGAGGAGCACCACCGCGTGCGCGTCCTGCGCGAGCGCGAGGCCGCCTCGGGCTTCGTGCCCGACTCCATCCCGGACGCCGTCGGGAAGCTCACCGAGGAGCTCGGCCGCGAGGAGGCCATGCGCCGCCTCGGCGAGATGCGGTTCCACCCGGTGCTCACCGCGCACCCCACCGAGGCGCGTCGTCGGGCGGTGGCCACGGGGATCCGCCGCATCGGCGACCTGCTCACCGAGCGCGACGGCGCCATGGCGGGCACGCTCACCGGGCAGGACGTCGACCGCCGGCTGCTCGAGGAGATCGACGGCCTGTGGCGCACGTCGCCGCTGCGCACCACGCGGCCCACGCCGCTCGACGAGGTCCGCACCGCCATGGGCGTCTTCGACCAGACCCTGTTCGAGGTCGTGCCGCGCGTCTACCGCCTGCTCGACGACTGGCTGCTCGGCGACGAGGCCGGTGCGCGCGACGCGGTGGCGCCCGCCTTCTTCCGGCTCGGCAACTGGATCGCGGCGGACCGCGACGGCAACCCGTACGTCACCGCGGCGGTCACCGAGGAGGCCGCGGGCATCGCCAGCGAGCACATCCTCCTGGGCCTCGAGCGCGTCGCCCTCCGCGTGGGCCGCTCGCTCACCCTGGGTGACGCCGACACCCCGCCGAGCGCCGAGCTCCGCGAGCTCGCCGCCGCGCAGGACGCGCTCGCGCCGCACCTCACCGCCCGCATCGGCACGCGCGCCCCGGCCGAGCTGCACCGCCGCGTGCTGCTCGTGATCGCCGGCCGCCTCGCCGCCACGCGCGAGCGCCACGACGACCCCATCGCCTATCCGTCGGCCGCCGAGCTGCTCGCCGACCTCCGTGTGCTGCAGGCGTCGCTCCGCAGCGCCGGCGCGCACCGCATCGCGGGCGGCGAGCTGCAGGGCCTCGTCTGGCAGGCCGAGACCTTCGGGTTCCACCTCGCCGAGATGGAGGTGCGCCAGCACTCGCAGGTGCACCGCGAGGCGCTGCGCGAGGTGCTGGCTGTCGCCTCGGCCGATGCGTCCGGCGAGCAGGCGCCCGAGCTCGCGCCCATGACGGTCGAGGTGCTCGACGTCTTCCGCACGCTCGCCCGCCTGCAGCAGCGGCACGGCGTCGCGCCGTTCTCGCGCTTCATCGTCTCGTTCACGCAGTCGGCCGACGACATCCGCACGGTGCACGAGTTGGCCGCGCTCGCCCTCGGGTCGGCGGAGGAGGCGCCCGTCCTCGACGTCATCCCGCTGTTCGAGACGTTCGCGGATCTCAACGCGAGCACCGAGATCCTCGACGGCATGATCCGGCTGCCCCAGGTCGCGGCGCGCCTCGCGCAGACGGGCCGGAAGCTCGAGGTCATGCTCGGCTACTCCGACTCGTCGAAGGACGTCGGGCCCGTCTCCGCGACGTTCGCGCTGTTCGACGCGCAGGCGCGCATCGCCGCGTGGGCGCGCGAGAACGACATCGAGCTCACGCTCTTCCACGGCCGCGGCGGCGCGCTCGGCCGCGGCGGCGGGCCGGCCGACCGCGCCGTGCGGGCCCAGCCGCCGGGATCCGTCGACGGCCGCTTCAAGCTCACCGAGCAGGGCGAGGTGATCTTCGCCCACTACGGCGACAAGCGCATCGCCGCCCGGCACATCGAGCAGATGGCCGCCGCGACCCTGCTGGCCTCGGCGCCCTCGAACGAGGAGCGCAACGCGGCCGCCGCGCACGGGTCGGCGGACATGGTCCGCACGATGGACGAGGCCTCGCGCGCCCGCTTCTTCGAGCTCGTGAAGGCGCCGGGGTTCGCGCCGTGGTTCGCGCAGGTCACGCCCATGGAGGAGATCGGGCTGCTCGCGCTCGGCTCGCGTCCGGCTCGCCGCGGCCTGTCGGTCGAGTCGCTCGAGGACCTGCGGGCGATCCCGTGGGTGTTCGCGTGGACGCAGGCGCGCATCAACCTCACCGGCTGGTTCGGCCTCGGATCCGCGCTGGCCGCCGTCGGCGACGAGGACGTGCTCCGCAAGGCCTACGACGAGTGGCCGCTGTTCACCTCGATGATCGACAACGTCGAGATGTCGCTCGCCAAGACCGACGGCCGCCTCGCGGAGCGCTACCTCGCGCTCGGCGACCGGCCGGATCTCGCGGCGCTCGTCACCGAGGAGATGGAGCTCACGCGCGAGTGGGTGCGGAAGGCCACCGGCCGCGGCGAGATCCTCGAGGGCCGACCGGTGCTGCGACGCGCGGTGCGCCTGCGGAGCCCCTACGTCGACGCGCTGTCGCTGCTCCAGCTGCGGGCCCTGCGCGCGCTGCGGACCGCGGCTTCCGACGCGACCGGCCAGGCTGCCCCCGGTCAGGCCGACCCGACGGATCCGGACCACCGGCTCCTGCTGCTCACCGTCAACGGGATCGCGGCGGGGCTGCAGAACACGGGGTGATCCGGGCCCGCACTCGCACGACGGCGGCCGGCTCCTGAGGGAGTCGGCCGCCGTCGTATCGCACAAGGGGTGCGCCCTACGCCGCCCCGACCTCCCGGCGGATCGCCGCCGCGAACCGGTCGATGTCGTCCTCGGTGGTGTCGAAGGAGCACATCCAGCGCACCTCGCGGCGGGCCGGGTCCCAGTCGTAGAAGCGGAACTCGGAGCGGAGGCGGTCGGCGACGCCCTCGGGGAGGATCGCGAACAGGCCGTTCGCCTGCGTCTCCTGCGTGAACTCGACGCCGTCCACGCCGTCGAGCGCGGCCCGGAGGCGCGCCGCCATCCCGTTCGCATGGCGCGCGGAGCGGAGGTAGAGCGGCACGCCGTCGACCTCGGATCCGAGGAGCGCCAGCAGCTGCGCGCTCACGAACCGCATCTTCGACGCGAGCTGCATGTTGAGCTTGCGCAGGTAGGTCAGCCCCTCCGACGCCGCCGGGTCGAGCACCACGATCGCCTCGCCGTAGAGCAGGCCGTTCTTGGTGCCGCCGAAGCTCACCACGTCGACGCCCGCGTCGGACGTGAACGCGCGGAACGGCGCGTCCAGCGTGGCTGCCGCGTTGGAGAGGCGCGCGCCGTCCATGTGCAGGCGCATGCCGCGCTCGTGCGCGTGGTCCGCGATCGCCCGCACCTCGGCCGGCGTGTAGACGGTGCCGAGCTCGGTGGTCTGCGTGATGCTCACGGCGAGCGGCTGCGCGCGGTGCTCGTCGCCCCAGCCCCACGCCTCGCGGTCGATCAGCTCGGGCGTGAGCTTCCCGTCCTCGGTGGGCACCTGGAGGAGCTTGATGCCGGCGACGCGCTCGGGGGCGCCGCCCTCGTCGGTGTTGATGTGCGCGGTGGTCGCGCAGACCACGGCGCCCCAGCGCGGCAGCATCGAGAGGAGGCCCGTGACGTTCGCGCCCGTGCCGTTGAAGACGGGGAATGCCTCGGCGCCGCGGCCGAAGTGCTCGCCGACGACCTCCTGCAGGCGGGCCGTGTACGCGTCGCCGCCGTACGCGACCTGGTGCCCGCCGTTCGCGGAGGCGATGGCCTCGAGCACCTCGGGGTGGATCCCGGAGTAGTTGTCGGAGGCGAACCCGCGGGCGGCGGTGTCGTGGAGGCGGAGGGGGGAGGCGGCGGCGGCGTCGGTCACGGTGTCCATCCTCGCGTACCGATGGAGTTGCTCTGGCTTTGGTCGCAGGTTTTCCTGTAGATTGATACTCAGGATTTCCAAAGAGCGAGGGGTGCGCCATCAAGGGCAACGAACTGGTTTGGCGCACTCTCGCTGACGCTGCACTCCTGCAGGAGCGCAGGTGGAAGAACGTCGAGGATCTCGCCTACGCCTCGGGGGTGCCCGCCTCGACGACGAACTTGGCCCTTGACCGCCTGAGCCTCATTGGCGCGATCCTCAAGTATCCCCGCGGTGGCTTCTCGGTGACGAGCCTGGACAAGGTGCTCACCTTGTTGTGTGCGCGGAGGAACCTCATCCAAGACACCCTCGCCATGACCACGGTCGAGGGGGCCCGCCCGCTCATGGACAGCTCGGCTGGTCCCTATGCGCTCGGCGGTCCGGACGCGGCGAACGTGCACCTCGGTGGTGTCCATGTCGCTGACTTCGTCGAGCATCTGCTCTACGTGCCTCATGTGGCCGCGGCGACGAAGTTACCGCCTGGCGGGGAGGTCCGGATCGTCGTCATGGACAAGCGTGCCGCACGGACGTGGGGCGGCTACAGCTCGCCAGCCCAGACCTATGCCGACCTCTTCGCGACTCCAGGGTGGGCTGCTTCCGAATACCGATATGCGATCCGTGACAAGTTCCTGCGGGAACGCGAGTGGGACCAGGCTCCCGATGTCCCCTGACATCTCAGCCGACGAGTCCGCGCAGCTCCACCTCCCTCGTCGACTCCCTCGTCGACTCCCTCGGATATGAGCTCGATCCGTCGATCCTGATCGGAGGGTGGGCGACCTACCTGAGGGTCGGTGGTGATATCAGCCAGGACATCGACCTCATCGTCCAGGACCCGTCTCGACGGGTCACCCTGCGGGATCGACTGGAGGACTACAGCGAGAGCTCTAGGCACAGCGGAGGGGCGAAGAAGGCTCGGGGCACAGCGGATGGCATCCACATAGACTTCCCCTACGAGTCCCAGCTCGGGGACCACCTGCTGCTGAAGGTGGAGGTACTCGCGCGATACGTCGACGATCAGAAGCGGCGCGGTTGGTCCCTCCTCACCATCGAAGCGCACATCACCACGAAGATGGCGGCGTTGCTTGACCGACCTGATTCGGAAAAAGGCGCGAAGGACGCTCGTGAGCTCGTGAGGCTCATCGAGTTCGGGGGAGATCCGGCAACGGTAATCCGCATCCTCCTTGAGGCGACCGCAGGAGATCCTGCCGCGATACCCGACCAGGTGGCGCGGGCATTCGCCCTGCTCGCAGATCGTGTGGGCTTCAACAAGGCGCAGAGGAAGCGCTATCGCGACATGGCGCGGGACTGGGAGGAGGAGGCGCGGTTCCAGCTCCGCGGTTCGGGTCCGGCACCTGTGCTCTGAGCATTCCCGTCGAGGGAATGCGAACCTACGCGGGGAACCCGTGCAGCGCCACGTGCTGCAGGAGGATCACCGTCTTGCCGTCGGCGATGCGGCCGTCGGCGACCATCGCGAGCGCCTCCTCGAGCGTGACCTCGATCCGCTCGATGTCCTCGCCCTCCTCGGCTACGCCGCCGCCCGCGCCCGCGCCCACGACGTCGGCCGGCGTGTACGACGCGAGGTAGTGGTGGACGCGCTAGGTGACGGATCCGGGGCTCATGAACAGGTCGAACAGATGCGTGAGCGCGACGACCTCGACGCCGAGCTCCTCGCGGGCCTCGCGGCGGATGGCGTCCTCCGGGGAGTCCGCGTCGAGGAGGCCTGCCGCCGCCTCGACGAGCATGCCGTCGGGGTGGCCGTTGACGTAGGCGGGGTAGCGGAACTGGCGCGTGAGGAGGATCCGGTGGGTGTCGGCCGCGTAGAGCAGGACGGTGGCGCCGTCGCCCCGGTCGTAGGTCTCGCGCTGCTGCTCCTGCCAGGATCCGTCACGCAGCCGCAGGTCGAGCGTGGCCCGGCGGAGCACGTGCCAGCCGTCGGAGGTGACCTCGACGCGCTTCACGACCACGTCGGGGTTCCGGTCGAGGTCGGCGCCGCGGAGGTGGAGGCCGGTGCGGCCCCGCGAGTCGGGCACGGTCTCACCGGGGCGCGTCATGCCCCCATGCTCGCGTGGAGCGAGGCGGGGGCGCGTCCGTCCGACGGCGGATCCGCGCGGCGGACGGCGAGGATCAGGCGCGGCCCTGCAGGATCAGGTTCCAGTAGACCCACGGGAGCACGTAGCGGTCGGCGAGGAACGTGATGCGGCGCTCCTTCGCGAGGCCCTTCCAGCCCGGGATCGTGAGCTTCGGGCGGTAGCGGTCGTCGAACTCGGCGAACACCACGGTCGAGCGCGAGACCACGAACGGGCACACCGAGTAGCCGTTATAGGTCTGCGGCAGCGGCTTCCCCTTCAGCGCCGCGACGAGGTTCTTCGCGACGGTCGTGGTCTGCTGGCGGAGCGCGCCGCCGGACTTCGAGTTGGTGGTCGCGGCCGCGTCGCCGAGCGCCCACACGTCGGGGAAGCGCGGGTGGCGGAGGGTGAGCGGATCCACCTCGACGAAGCCGCCCGCGTCGCTCGGCGCGGCGAGGCCGGTGCCCGCGAGCCAGTCGGGCGCGGACTGCGGCGGTACCGCGTGCAGCACGTCGTAGGCGAGGGTCTCGCGCCCGGCGCCCTCGAGTCCCTGCTGCGCGGCGTGGTCCGGGCCGAGGAGCGCGCGGGAGCGGTCGACGCCGGCGATCTCGACGGTGCGGGCGGCGGGATCCACGGCCACGAGCTCGCGCCCGTACCGCACCTCGATGCCGTACTCGGCGACCTTGCGCTCGAGCTCGGCGTCGATGAGCGGCATGCCGAACATCGTGGGCGTCGGCACCACGAGCACCACGCGGATGTCGTCGAGCACGCCGATCGCGCGCCAGTGGTCGCACGCCAGGTACATGGGCTTCTGCGACGCGCCCGAGCAGGTGCCGGGGCCGTCGGGCTGGGTGAAGACGACCGTGCCGGAGCGGACGTCGCGCAGCACCTGCGACGCCTTCGCGGCGTAGTGGTGCTCGTAGTTGGAGATGCCGACGGGGGAGTCCATCGCCTCCGCGAGGCCGGGCACGGAATCCCAGTCCTTCTGGATGCCGGGGCACACGATGAGCTGGCCGTAGGAGACGCGGCGGCCGGACTCGAGCGTCACCGTCTTCGCCACCGGGTCGATGCCGGCGACGCGGTCCCGGATCCACGTGACGCCCTTCGGCGTGACGGATCCCTGGGGCCGGGTGGCCTGCGACGCCCGCGCGGTGCCGCCCGCCACGTGCGAGAACATCGGCTGGTAGTAGTGCGTGTCGCGCGGTTCGATGACCGCCACGTCGTCGACGCCGTACCGCCGGAGCCGGCCCGCGACCGAGAGGCCCGCGTTCCCCCCGCCGATGATGAGGACGTCGTGATGCGGGATCGTGCCGGGGTCAGCGGTCATGGGCTCACCCTAGGCCGGGGTGCGACGACGTGACCGGGGGCGGGAGACGGGCGCCTCCCGCCCTGGCCGGAAAGCGCACGCCGCGTGCCGCCCGGTGGCCGCGCAGCGAAGCCCGACCGCTCCCGCCTGGAGGAACGCTGGACGTCCAGGACGGGCCGGGTGCACCGGCCGTCTCCTTGACGTGCCGGGCATCCAGCCGGCACCGCGAGCCCGCATCCGGCATCGCGCCCATCCACCTCAGGAGCACCACATGACCGACGTCACCCCCGCCACCGCATCCCGCCGCGCCGCCGCCACGCATACGTCCGCCGACTCCACCTCGGGCAAGAACACGATCACCGACGGCGTCGTCGAGAAGGTCGCCGGCATCGCGGCCCGCCAGGTCCCCGGCGTCCACGACCTGGGCAACGGCGCCGCGCGTGCGGTCGGGGCGATCCGCAACGTCATCGGCCAGCAGGACCGCGGCCAGGGCATCTCCGTCGAGGTCGGCGAGAAGCAGGTCGCCGCGGACATCGTCGTCGTCGCCGAGTACCCCGTCGCGCTGCAGGACCTCGCCGACCGGATCCGCGAGTCCGTCACCGACGCGATCTCGCAGGTCGTCGGCATGGACGTCACCGAGGTCAACGTCACCGTCTCCGACGTGCACATCCCGTCGGACGACGAGGACGACGACGACTCGAAGAGCCGCGTCCAGTAGCACCCCGCCGTCGGCCCCGGCCGACGTGCACCCCGCGGCGGGACCGGTCGACCGGTCCCGCCGCACGCGGACGAGGGCCGACCGCCCGCCGCGCCGACATCCGCACCACCGAAGGAGCACCGCCGTGAACGACGCCGCACCCCACATCCGTCCCGTCGACCTGACCGGCGTCGACGCCGCGCACCCGGAGGGGGAGACGGCCGCGCACCGCATCGGCGTCGCCGCGGCCGAGACCGCCGCGGGCGTCACGGGCGTGCACCACCTCGGCGGCGCGACCGCGCGGGCGCTCGACGCGGCGTCGCGGGCGATCCGCGGCACGAGCACCGGGCCCGGCGTCACGGTCTCCGAGGAGGCCGGCGGCACCGTGATCGACATCGACCTCGTGGTCGAGTACCCGACGCCCGTGCAGGACGTCGTCGCCGAGACGCGCGAGCAGGTGGCCCGCGCCGCCCGCGAGATCGCACCCGGCGCCGTCCGCGTGGACATCCGCGTGACCGACGTGCACGGCCCGTTCGACGACGAGCAGTCGCCCGCGGGCGCCGCGCTCGAGAAGGCGAAGGACGCCGGATCCGACGCGCTGGAGAGGGCGAAGGCGGCTGGATCCGAGGGGCTCGAGAAGGCGAGGGCCGCGGGCGCGGTGCTCGCCGACTCCGCGGAGGCGGACGTCGAGGAGACCCGGGAGGCGGCCGAGGACCGTTACCACCACGCCGCCGACTTCGACACCTACGCGGCGCACGACGGATCGGAGCCCGAGGTCACCGTGATCGTCGACGGGCACGGTGACGGCGCCACGCGCGTCGAGGTCGACGGCCCCGGGACGGTCGAGGTGCAGGGCGACCGCGTGGAGGTCGACGGGCGCGACGCCGCCGACCGCTCCTAGCGCTCGGCGGGCCGGACCGCGCCGCTACCGCCCGATGCCGGCCAGCGAGCCCACGGTCTTGCCCGCGGGATCGCCGATGATGCAGTCCACCGTGCGGTCGCCCGTGCTCCAGCTCTCGTTGGTCGGCTTGTACCCCTGGTAGTCGTAGATCGAGTCCTGGTAGTCGAAGCCGGCGAAGGGCCCGAACGCCGATCCGCACAGGTCGTCGGCCTGCGCGTCCACCGCGTCGTCGCCGGGGAAGTCGTCGCCCGTCAGCGTGGGCGCCGCGTACACCTCGAAGTCGTGCGGGTCGGAGCACGGGACCGTGCTCACGTCGCCCACGAGGTGCGAGTGCCCGGAGTCGGTGTCGCTCGCGGGGTGCGCATCGCCCCCGTGCTGCTCGTCCACGGCGGCCGACGCCGCGTCGTCGAGGCAGTCGCCCTGACGCAGCGTGAACACGTCGGTCGTGCCGCCGGCCGTGATGGATCCGTCGTCGTCGCGCGTCTCGGCGTGCGGCACGAGGTCGGCCAGCTGCTGCAGCGAGCAGCCGCTGAGCGCGGCGGTGAGGAGGACGGCCGCGAACGCGGTGGGCAGGATGCGGCGGGCGGCGACGGCCATGGGGGTCCTCGGGTTCGGGGAGCGGATCGCGCTCACCGTAGCGGTGCGGCTCGCGTGCTCGCGCGAGTTCTCCTGTCCGACAGGGCGGGCGTCAGTCAAAGCGCGCGCCGCCGGGCCGCGACCGGCCCGCGGTCATGATCACGTAGACGATCGTCCCGAGGAGCGGGATGAAGTTGATGAACGTCCACGTGCCGCTGCGGTCGACATCGTGCAGCCGCCGCCACGAGACCGCGAACGACGGGATGAAGACGGCCAGCTGGAGCACGCCGAGGACGGCGCTCCAGGAGTCGGCGACCGTCACGGCGTCGAAGAACCCGAGCGACTCGCGGCTGTCCGTGTTCAGGCTGCTCAGGGTCCGCAGCGCGGACGACACGACGAACCCCGTGAGCGCGCACCACCAGAACTCGCTCCGGCTGGCGCGCCCGCGGAAGGTCGCGTACTTGAGGAAGAACCTCCTCATGGCCTCCCGCCAGGACGCGCCGTACAGCGGCAGCTCGAGGGGCGTCGTGGATCCGGGCGGCATCGCGGCGGTCATGCGTCGACCGTACGCGGGCCCGGCCGCATCCGGGGGGGGCGGATGCGGCCGGGCGGTCGGGGAGGCGGGCGAGCCGTGAGGGGATCAGCCCTTCAGCGCGTCCTTCAGTTTCACGCGGGATCCGGTGCGGAGCAGCGAGTTGCTGTAGATGCGGGATCCGAGGGCCACCACCACGGCGGTCGTCGCGATGAGCACGGCGAGCGACACGAGCGGCTCCCACCACTGGGCCTCGCCGAGGAACAGGCGCATCGGCATCCCGACCGGGGCTGAGAACGGCACGTACGACATGACCGTCATCACCACAGGGTTGTCGTTGAAGAAGATGACCGCGAAGTACGGGATCATCACGAGGTACGTGACCGGCGCCGTGACGGCGCCCACGTCCTCCTGGCGGGAGACGAGCGAGGCCGCCGTCGCGAAGAGCGACGCGAGCAGCACGAACCCGAACAGGAAGAACACGACGAACCAGATCACCGCGGGTCCGACGATCGCGAGGAGCGCGGTCTGCTCGGTCACGAGGAGGCCGACGCCGGACATCAGGGCGATGAGGGCGATCTGCGTGAACGCCAGGATGCTGTTCCCGAGCACCTTGCCGGCGAGCAGCGCCCGCACGGGGATGGTCGACATGAGCAGCTCGACCACCCGCGTCTGCTTCTCCTCGACCACGCTCTGGGCGATGATCTGCCCGAACGTCAGCGCGGAGATGAAGAACACCACGCCGAACGCGAGCGCCACGATGTAGGCGATGGCGGGGTTCGTGGTCGGCTCGTCGAGGAGCTCGACGCGCGGGGTGTCGGTGAGGGCGCTCACGACGCCGTCGGGCGCGGAGGTGTCGCCGATCACGAGCACGGCGCCGTCGGTGTCGGCCTGCGTGTCGGGGACGACCGCCGCCTCCACGTCGCCGTCGCGCACCATCGCCTGCGCGTCCTCGACGCTGTCGGCGGGCACGCCCTCGAGCGACGCGGCGCCGGAGATAGCCTGCTGGGCGCTGCCGACCACGGCCACGCGCGTGGGATCGCCGTTCCCGCTGCCGCCGTTCGCGGTGAGGAAGCCGCTGACGACGATGGAGACGAGGATGCCGACGAGCAGGATCCCCGTGCTGATGAGGAACGACTTGCTGCGCAGGCGCATGCGCACCTCGCGGCCCGTCACGAGCATCGTGGACTGGGCGAACGTCGGGGCGGTGCCCCGTCGGGTGGCGGTGGTGGTGCTCACTGGACGACCTCCTGGAAGATCTCGCTGAGGGTGGGGCGGCGGCGGGTGAAGCCCGTGACGGATCCGCGGGAGACGGCCTCGGCGAGCACGCGCTGCCGCGCCTCCTCCTCGGCCTCGAAGAGCACGTAGCCGCCGTCGAACTCCACGACCTCGACTCCGGGCACGTCGCGCACCCAGCCGCTGTCGCCCGCGATCTGCAGCTCCGTGAGCGGGCGGCTGTGCTGGTCGCGCAGCTGCTCGCGGTCGCCGGATGCGCGGATCCGGCCCTCGGCGATGACGACCACGTCGTCGCAGAGGCGCTCCACGATGTCGAGCTGGTGCGAGGAGAAGAGCACGGGCACGCCCTGCGCGGCCCGCTCGGTGAGCACGCCGAGGACGGTCTCGACGGCGATCGGGTCGAGGCCCGAGAACGGCTCGTCGAGTACCAGCACCTCGGGGTCGTGCACGAGGCTCGCGGCGATCTGCGCCCGCTGCTGGTTGCCGAGCGACAGCGACTCGATGGGGTCGTTCCGGCGTTCGCCGAGGCTGAGCCGCTCGAGCAGTCGCTCGGTGCTGGCGGTCGCGTCGGCGGCGCTCATGCCGTGCAGGCGGCCGAGGTAGACGATCTGCTCCTGCAGCTTCATCTTCGGGTAGAGGCCGCGCTCCTCGGGCATGTAGCCGAAGGTGCGGCGGCTCGAGGTGCCGAGGTCGCGCCCGTCGAGCGAGACGGTGCCGGAGTCGGGGGTGAGCACGCCGAGCATGATCCGCATGGTGGTGGTCTTGCCGGCGCCGTTGCCGCCGACGAAGCCGGTCAGCCTCCCCGGCCGCACGGAGAAGGACACGTCGTCGAGGACGCGACGGTCCCCGAACGAGCGCGTGACGTTCTGGACTTCGAGCACGAATGGCCTCCTCGGTGGGCATGGGTGATCCGTGCTGCTCACGCTAGGGGCGGGGGCGCGCGGGGGCGTCCGCCGTGTGGGGGAACCGGGTGGGGGACGGGGCGGGCGTCGTCAGCCCAGGTACGGCGCGGGCGGCGGGCCCGTGACGCCCGGCCGCACCGCGAACAGCATGCCCGCGCGCGGGTGGCGGGCCGAGTCCTCGGGCGAGTAGCCCTCCTGCGATGTCGTGATCACGAGGACGTCGCGGTCGGGCCCGGCGAAGGCGCAGCTGGAGACCTGGGGCGCGTCGACCTTCACCGAGCCGACGTGCTCGCCGGTCGGGGAGTAGCGGCGCACCTCGCTGCCGCCCCAGAGCGCGACCCAGAGGAAGCCCTCGTCGTCGACGCACATGCCGTCGGGGTGACCGTCGGCGGGGTCGATCTCGACCACCACCTCGGGATCCGCCAGGCCGCCCTCGTCGGTGACGCGGAAGCGCCGCACCTGCTGCGTGGGGGTGTCGATGTAGAGCATCTCGGCGCCGTCGGCCGAGAACGCGGTGCCGTTGGAGATGGTGACGCCTTCGAGCACGGTCATCGCGCGGCCCTGGTCGAGCAGGTAGAGCGCGCCCGCGCCGGGCGTCTTGTCGAAGGCCATGGATCCCGCCCAGAGCCGGCCGCGCGGATCCACCTCGCCGTCGTTCATGCGGCGCCGGATGCCGTCGGCCGGGAGCACGTCGACCATCGGGATCAGCTCGCCGTCGCCCGTGAGGCGCACGAAGCCGTCGCGCGCGGCGAGCACGTGGCCGCCGTCCGCGTGCCGCACGACCGCGCCGACCGGGCCGCCCACGTGCGTCTCGGTGACGGGCTCGACCGCGAGCGTGACGGGATCCAGCGTGGCCTCGCGCACGATGCCGACGTACTGGTCGGCCCAGAGGAGCGTGCCGCGGGCCGCGTCCCAGAGCGGCGCCTCGGCGTGCTCGGAGCGGACGGTGGCGAGCGGCTGCGCCTCCCAGGTCCTGACGCTCATCGGGGATCCGCCGAGGCCGCGCCGTCCCGCGGCCCGCGCTCCGGCGCACCCGCGCCCTCGTACGCGCGCTGCGGCATCTGCGTCGCGAGCTTGCCGCCGCTCACGTCGACGAGCGTGCCCGTGATGTAGCCGGCGCGGTCGCTCGCGAGGAACACGAGCAGGTCGGCCACGTCGTCGGGCCGCTCCCACCGGCGGATGCTGAGGGTGTCGAGCAGGCGGTCCTGCGCGGGCTCCGGCATCTCGGCGAAGCCGTTCATGGCCGTCGGGATCATGCCGGGCGCGTACGCGTTGACGGTGATGCCCCACGGCCCGAGCTCGCTCGCGAGCACGCGCGTGAACTGCACGACGGCGGCCTTCGACGCGCCGTACGCGGCCGCGCCGACGCTCGGGATGACGGCCGCGAACGACGCCGCGTTGATGATCCACCCGCCTCCCGCCGCCTTCATCGCCGGGATGACGGCCTGCGAGAGCAGGAACACCCCGCCCACGTTCACGTCGAACGCGGCCTGGAAGCGCGCGGGCTCCAGCGTCTCGACGGACCCCTCGACGTTGATCCCGGCGTTGTTCACGAGCACGTCCACGCGGCCGGCCTCCTCGACCACCTGCGCGACGGCGGCCTGCACGGAGGCCGGGTCGGTGACGTCGGCGACGATCGCGGTGACCCCCTCCGGCAGCGCGTCGCGGAAGCGGAGGTCGAGCCCGAATACCCGGCACCCTTCCTCGAGGAAGCGCTCGGCGATGGCGCGGCCGATGCCCTGGGCGGCACCGGAGACGACGACGACCCTGTCGCGGAGGTCGATGAGCATGCGTGTTCCCCACAGTCCTAATAGCGTTTCCCTCAACGTAGGGGAGACCGCCATGTCCGGATCGCGGACGCACGACCAGCACGACGACCACGACGGCGACGCGCCTGGGGAGGGAGCGGCGAGCCGGCGGACGCTGTGGATCAGCGGCGCGGGGTCCGGCGTCGGCCGCGCGACCGCCGTCGCCGCGGCCCGCGACGGCTGGCGCGTCGTGCTCTCGGGCCGGCGCCGGGAGGCGCTCGAGGAGACGCGCGCGCTCGTCGAGGAGGCCGGATCCACCGCGGTCGTCGCCCCGCTCGACGTCACCGACGACGCCGCGCTCGCCGCCGTGGTGGCGGGCCTCGACCGGCTCGACGGCGTCGTGGTCGCCGCCGGCCTCAACGCGCCGCGGCGCTCCTGGGCCGACCAGGACCTCGCCGACTTCGACCGCATCGTCGCGACCGACCTCACCGGACCCGCGCACCAGGTCGCGGCCGCGCTGCCGCTCCTGCGCGCATCCGGCGGCACGGTCGTGCTCGTCTCCTCGTACGCCGCGTGGACCCACTCGCCGGGCGCTGGGGTCGCCTACAGCGCCTCGAAGACGGCGCTCGGGGCGCTCGTGCGCGACCTCAACGCGCAGGAGGCGGGCAGCGGGATCCGCGCCACGCACCTCTGCCCCGGCACCATCGACAGCGACTTCCTCGCGCTCCGCCCGACCGTCCCCGACGCCGAAGAGTGCGCCGCGATGCTCACGCCCGACGACGTCGCCCGCGCCGCGATGTTCGTGCTCGCGTCGCCGCCGCACGTGCGGATCGACGAGCTGGTGCTGTCCCCGATGTCGCAGCGCGGCGGGTTCTGAGGCGGACCTCCGGGGAGATGAGTCGCGCTCATGACCGTGCCAGGCTGTCCGCGAGCTCGTCCCGGGGTGATGATGTCCCCGGGACGAGCTCGCGACGAGGCCAGCCGCTCAGGCAGGCTCCGTCAGCGGCGGTGTGCCGACTGCGAGTCCCGTGCCGATCTGGCCTGTCGGCCGAGGACCCAAGCCACCGCGTATCCGGCGAGGATCACCGCTGCCGCCATGGCGCCGAGAAGCCACGGGCTCATGTCGGTGACGGCAGCGAGCCCGATGGCGAGCAGAGTGGGGATCAGCCATCCGTAGTGCTTCAGGGCGGTCATGCGCAGTTGCTCCTGTCGACCTTGTGGAGCCGCATGCCGACCGGCGCGATCTTCACCTGATAGCAGCCCGTGTTCTGCACACTGGTGTTTCGGAAGATGGAGGTCACGCCCCCCCAGATGTTCTGGAGGGTGGGCACGCCGACGAAGCTGCAGAGACCCTGGATGATCCAGCCGACACTGGGCATCTTGCCGGCCCCGACGCAACCGCCGGCGAGGGCTGTGCCGAGTGTCGACACGGTGATCGCGGAGATGATCTTCACCTGGAGCCCCGTCATGTTCCAATACGCCCCGGGACCCTCAGAAGCTCCGGCCAGCCCGACCGTGATGGTGGGATCTGCGACGACCGGGTATGCGATGTCGCTTCCGTGCAAGGACTGCGTCAAGATGTCGCCGTCGAGACGGTAACTCGTGTGGACGGTCTTGCCGTTCGCATCCACGGCCCACGGCTCCTCGATCTCCGCCAGGGCGATTCGCGTGCCCCCCGCACCGATCACCGCGACGTATCCGCGATCTCGAGGTATGAGCGTCGCGCCCTCGGGTAGATCGACTCGGAAGTCCGTGCTCTCTGCGCCATCGTCGATGCGGCTCATCACCCGTATCCCGGCGGGCAGGACGGTCGTCGAGAAGACGTCTGCCGAAGGGGCGATGCCTACTTCGAAATCTCCGAAACCAGCGACGGCCTCGTCGTTCTGCACCTTGACTGAGACGCCTTGGTCGAGCGCTTGGGCATCGACAGGGTCGAGGCCGACGGCGAGCTGGGCGGAGTCGAACAGCGTGTCCTCGGCCGAAGTCGCGTTTGCGGGCGTCGCGCCCAGGCCTAACAATGTCGTGGTCAAGAGCGCTAGAGCTACCATCGACGCAGGCGTTCGCTGGATGATGTTTCTTTCCTCTCGTGCTCCGTGGACCGCCACGGTCCCCGGCGTCACCCAGTCAAGGTCCCAGCCGCATCCATGTCGATACGTCTTCGGAAGGATTTCTGCAACCACGTCGCCGTGCTATGCGTCCCCGCATCCGAGAAGGTGCCTCGCACAGCGACTTCCTCGTGCTCTGGCCGACGATGCCCGACCTGGCCCGCGCCGCGATGTTCGTGCTCGCCTCGCCGCCGCACGTGCGCATCGACGAGCTGGTGCTGTCCCCGATGTCGCAGCGCGGCGGGTTCTGAGGCGGGCTGGTCGCCGCGCTCAGCCCTCGAGGTCGTCGTCGACGTCGTCCCCGAGCTCCTCCTCGCGCGCCATCCGCTTCCGCCAGCGCGCGTTCCAGATCTCGAGCCGACGGTCGGTCTTCGCCTTGCGACGCAGATCCCCCGGCGTCGCCGAACGCATCCAACGGTGCTCCGCGACCCACGACTCCGGCGGGAGCCACCGCTCATGGGCGTCCACGAGAGCCTGCTCGATCTCCGCGTCGAGCATCGAGACGTCGATCCCGCCGTCGTAGCAGTAGACGGTCCACGTCATGTCCTCGGCGACGAGGAGGTACCGGCCCTCCTCGCGGTGCGCCACATCGCAGAGGTCGTCCAGGGAGGGGCGACCGCTGCGGATGCGGAACTCGGTGGTGTACTCGTCCGCCTCCTCCTGGCTCGTCATGCCCGGTTCGGTGAAGGACGCCCACGGCAGGAGGCCGGGGAGCGAGGTGTCCCCGTCGCCCATGTGCCCGCTGCACGCGTCGGTCAGGACGTGCATGCCGCCGCCGGGCTCAGCTCGCGCCCGGCACCACGATCCCGCGCTCGTACGCGAACACGACGGCCTGCACGCGGTCGCGCACGCCGAGCTTCAGCAGCAGGCGCGAGACGTGCGTCTTCACGGTGGCCTCGCCGAGGTAGAGGCGCTCGGCGATCTCCGCGTTCGCGAGGCCCTCGGCGAGGAGGCGCAGCACCTCGAGCTCGCGGTCGGTGAGCGTCTGCACGCGCGGGTCGGTCGGGATCGTCGGGGCGGGGATCGGCGTCGCGGCGTCGTCGTCGGGGGCGCCGGATCCGCGGCCGAAGCGCTCGATGACGCGGCGCGTGACGTCGGGCGAGAGCAGCGCGTCGCCGCGGGCGAGCACGTGGACGGCCTCCACGAGCGACTCCGGCGACGCGCTCTTCAGCACGAACCCGCTCGCGCCCGCGTCGAGCGCCGTGAAGAGGTAGTCCTCGCGGTCGAACGTGGTGAGCATGAGGACACCGGCCCGGATCGACGGGTCGGCGACGATGCGGCGCGTGGCCTCGAGGCCGTCGACGCGCGGCATCTGCACGTCCATGCAGATCACGTCGGGCGCGAGCGCGGCGGCGAGGCGCACGCCCTGCTCGCCGTCGGCGGCCTCGCCGACCACCTCGATGCCGTCCTCGCTCTCGAGGATCACGCGGATGCCGGCGCGCACGAGCGCCTGGTCGTCGACGAGCAGGACGCGGATGGAGGCGGACACGGCGGACGCGGCGGTGGCCGCCGGGTCGCTCGGGTCGGCGGTCATGCGCGGGTCTCCTCGGGGATCGACACGTCGAGCGGGACGGGCATCGGCACGGGTGGCACGACCGGCGTCGGCGCGGTCGGCACCGACGCGCGCACCAGGTAGCCGCCGCGCGCCTTGGGGCCGATCTCGATGGATCCGCCCACCGCCGCCACGCGCTCCCGCATGCCCCGCTGGCCGAGGCCGCCGGGCCCGTTCCGCACGGGACCCGCGGCCGCCGACGCCGCCGCGCCCGCGGGCCCGCCGTCGCTGACCTCCACCTCCACGCGCTCGGCGAGGTAGCGGAGCCGGAGGTCGACGCGCGCGCCCGTGCCCGCGTGCTTCCGCACGTTCGTGAGCGACTCCTGCGCGACGCGGTAGACGATGAGGTCGACCGTCGGCGTGAGCGGCCGCGGGGTGCCGATGACGTCGAACGCGACCTGCAGGCCCGCGCCGCACGCGTCCGCTACGAGCTCGTGCAGCTGGTCGACGCCGCGCGTGGAGGCCGTGCGGGTCGGGTCGGCGTCGGCGGGGGCGTCGGATCCCGTGCCGTCGTCCTCCTGGCGCAGCGCGACGAGCATGCGGTGCAGCTCCTCGATGGCGCTGCGCGCGTTGTCCTCCACGATGCCGAGCGAGGTCGCGGCCTTCTCGGCGTCGCGCGCGAGCACCCGGCGGGCCGCGCCCGCGTGCACACCCATCACCGACACGTGGTGCGCGACGACGTCGTGCAGCTCCCGCGCGATGCGGACCCGCTCGAGCGTGACCGCCTGCTCCGCGACCCGCTCGCGCTCCGTCGCCAGCTCGGCCGTGCGCGTCTCGAGCGCGCAGCGATCCCGCGCCGACGCCCACGCCCGGTCGCCGAAGTACCAGGCGCCGCCGAAGTAGAGGAGGTTGGTGATGATCGTGATGAGGCCGGCGGCGACGGGCGCGGGGATCCAGGAGTCGGCGGGCGCGTTCGCGAAGGTGGAGCCGGAGAGCGAGTAGAACCCCGAGGTCTGCAGCAGCGCGCTGAACAGCCACGCGAACATGCCGACGACGATGATCCCGCGCACGATGTTCGCCCGCATCCGGTTCCGGCCCCATGCGCCGAGCGAGTACATGGCGATGAACATGGCGATGTTGGAGAACAGCAGCTCCGGCACGTACTGGTACGCCCCGATGACGAAGGTGGCGCCGATCACGAGGGTCACGGCCTCGGGCTGCAGGCGCCGGAGCGCCAGCGGGAGCGTCATGAGCAGGATCCAGGCGCCGACGATCCACAGCGCGGGCCGCGAGGGGTACATGCCGATCGCGTAGTACTGCATGACGCTGAAGGTGGTGAGCGCGAGCATGACGAGCGCGAGGAGCACGTCGAACCGCAGCCCCGCGCGGTCGGGCCGGGGCCGCACCCAGAAGCGGTCGACGCTGTCGGGGGCGGATGCGGCGCTCATGCGCCCACGGTATCGACGCGGCCCGGCGCGCCGCATCCGCCGGATGACGGAACGCGCGCGGGTGACGGGAGCCTGTGGCCGGACACCGGGATAGGCCGCATGGGTCAACCGGTGCCAGACTGACGGGACGGGCGCATCCGCCCGGCCGTCTCTCCCGCACCGCCGCGGATCCTCCTCCGTGCCCGCCGTCCGCCAGCACGAGAGGCGCCCGACCTCCCGTCCCGCGCCCTCGTCGCCCGCGCGTGCGCTCGCCGGCCGGATCCGCTCGCACCACCGCCGACGCCCGCGCCGGCACGAAAGGACCCGCATGTCCGACACCATCGCATCCGCCCGCCCGGCGCCCGGCGGCACCGGCGCGCCCGGCGGCACCGGCGCGCCCGGCGACGCCGGCCGGCCCGCCGCCCCCGTCGTCTCCCGCCGGGCGTGGCAGGCGCTCATCGTGCTGCTCGCCGGCATGTTCGTCGCGCTGCTCGACACGACCATCGTGAACGTGGCGCTGCCCAGCATCCAAGAGAGCCTGAAGGCCTCCGAGTCGACGCTGAGCTGGATCATCTCCGGCTACGCGCTCGCGTTCGGCCTCGCGCTGATCCCCGCGGGCCGCCTCGGCGACCGCTACGGGCACAAGTGGGTGTTCGTGACCGGCATCGCGCTCTTCACGCTCGCCAGCCTCGCGTGCGGTGCGGCTCAGGACGACCTCCAGCTCGTGATCGCGCGCGTGGTGCAGGGGCTCGCCGGCGGACTGTTCGTGCCCGCGGTGACCGCCTTCATCCAGCTGCTGTTCCCGCCGCAGGCGCGCGGCAAGGCGTTCGCCATCATGGGCGCCGTCATCGGCGTCTCGTCCGCGCTCGGCCCGATCGTGGGAGGCCTGATCATCCAGGCGGCGGGGGAGGAGTCGGGCTGGCGCCTGGTCTTCTTCGTGAACCTGCCCGTCGGCCTCGCGACCGTCATCGCCGCGATCTTCCTGCTGCCCAGCCGTCGGGTGGCCGAGGAGGTCGCGGGCGACGTGCGCGCGCAGTCCGGGCAGCGCGCGGGCGCGAAGAAGGGCGGATCCGCCCCGGCCGCGGCCCCGTCCGGCGTCGACCTCGTCGGCATCCTCCTCGTGAGCGCGGGCCTCGTCGCCCTGCTCGTGCCGCTCATCGACGGCCAGGACCAGGGCTGGCCGCTCTGGACCTACCTGTCGCTCGCGGGCGGCGTCGTGCTGCTCGCGCTCTTCGGCGCCTGGGAGGTCCTGCAGACCCGCCGCTCGAAGGGCGTCCTCGTGCCGCCGCACCTGTTCACGCACCCGGCCTTCACGGGCGGCGTGATCCTCGCGATGGTCTACTTCGCGGCCTTCACGAGCATCTTCTTCACCATCTCGATCCTCTGGCAGTCGGGCCTCGGCAACTCGGCGCTCGAGTCCGGCCTCGTCTCGATCCCGTTCGCGATCGGCAGCATCGTCGGCTCCTCGCAGAGCAACCGCCTCACGAACCGCCTCGGCCGCACCGTGCTCGTCATCGGCGCCGCGCTCGTGAGCGTCGGACTGATCTGGCTGTGGCTCGTGCTGCTCCACACGGCGGCCGCGGACCTGAACAGCTGGATGCTCCTCGTCCCGCTGCTGCTCGCGGGCATCGGCAACGGCCTCTTCATCGCCCCGAACGCGCAGTTCATCGTCGCGACGGTCGATCCCGCCGAGGCGGGCGCGGCGTCCGGCGTGATCGGCACCGTGCAGCGCGTCGGCTCGGCGGTCGGCATCGCGGTCATCGGCAGCGTGCTGTTCGCGGGCGTCGCCGGTGCCGGGATCCGCGGCCCGCAGATGGTGCCGCAGGCATTCACCGATGCGTCGGCCTCGGCCATGGGCGTCAGCGCGATCTTCGCGGTCGTCGCCTTCGCGCTGGTGTTCGCCCTGCCGCGGCGGGTGTCGCGCGGGCACTGACGCGCGCAGCTCCACCACTCTCTCGCCGATCCGGATCCGTCCGGGTCGGCGAGAGCCGTTTCCCCGGGTGCGTCCCTCTTTCCTATGCCGTGGCGATGCGCGCCCGCAGCCGCGCGAGCGCGTCCGCCGCGCCCCGCAGCACCGCGATGTGGCCGTCGCCCGGCCGGATCACGAGGTCGGCGTCCGGCACGCGGTCGGCGAGCCAGCGCGCGTGCGCGACCGGCGCGATCCGGTCGGCGTCGCCGTGCAGCAGGATCACGGGGGCGGTGACGGCCGCGAGGTCGACGCCCCAGTCGGCGACGAGCGCGAGGTCGTCGTCGACCATGCCGCCGATCCCCGCGTCGAGCCCGCGGCCGGCGACCCCGTTCAGCCACGCCCAGTCGGTCTCGAGGGCGCGGAGGTCGCCGTCGGTGAACATCGCCGGGTCGAACACGGACGCGCCCAGCTCCGCCTTGAGCGCCTCGCGTCCGGCCACCGCGGCCCGCAGCTCCCGCTCGCCGCCCGCGTGCATGCCGGCGAACCAGTCGAGGCCCTCCGCGCGGATCGGCGCGAGGGCCGCCCCGCACAGCGCGCCGAGCACGCGCTCCGGGAGCGCGGCCGCGGCGGCCAGCGCGAGCACCGCGCCGCTCGAGTGCCCGAGCACGGCGAACCGGTCGATCCCGAGGGCGTCGGCGAGCGCGGCGTCGTCGGCGGCGGTGTCGGCGACGACGCGGCCCGAGTGCCGGGTGGATCCGCCGTACCCCGGCCGGTCGTACGACACCCACCGGATCCCACGGCCCGCCGGCGCCTCCATGAGCGGCGCGGGCGGCGGCCCCACGTTCGGCGTGCCGTGGTGGTAGACGACCACGAGGTCGGAGCCGTCGCCCGATCCCGTGTCGTAGCAGTGCAGCGTGCGGCCGTCGGGCAGCCGCAGGTCGGTCTCGGTGAGCATGGGCCGAGCGTAGGCGCGCGTGCGCGCGGCGGACAGGCCCGCGGCGCGACCCGGGACGCGCGCGCCGCACGGTGACAGGATCGGCACATGGACGAGGCGCAGCGCGGCGAGCTCCGGGAACTCCGCCGTCGTGCCTACGGACCGCGGCCCGACCTGGACGACGCCGAGCTCGACCGGCTGCGGGAGCTCGAGGCGCGGCAGGGGGGCACGGCCGTTGCGTCATCCCCGGTGCGGGCGGCCGCACCCGGCACTCCGCCCGCGGCCCGCCCGGCGGGTCCCGCCCTCGAGGAGCACATCCCGGCAGTCGACCACTCGGACGACGACGACGCCCTCGCCTCCGGCCCACCCGCTCCGCGACGCCGCGGCACCGCGATCCTCTGGGCCGCGTCCGCCCTCGTCGCGGTCGGCGCGACCGTCGCGCTCACCTCCGGCTTCGCGTCGATGACGGACCGCGAGGTCGCCACCGTCGCGCTGGATCCCGACCGCCCCGTCCCCGACCGCTGGGACGCCTGGTACCAGGACGTCGCGACGGGCGTCGGCGAGTTCCATGGCCTCACGGTGATCGGCCTGGAGAACCCCGAGGACGACGCGGCGTGCGTCACGGTCGTCGCCCCGCGGTTCGCCCGCGGCACGAACCCCGTCGGCGGATGCGCGGCCGGCTCGTTCCCGGCCCGCGGCGTGCTCACGGTCACGGGCGACATGCCGGCCGAGCTCCGCGACGAGTTCCCCGAGGGCACGGCGCTCGAGTTCGTGCTCGAGGGCGGATCCGTGCGCGTCACCGCGGGCTAGCCGCAGCGGCCCGCGCGTCAGGCGCGGTTCGACTTCAGCAGCCGGGTCACCGCGATCATCGCGCCGCCCACCACGGCGGGGATGCCGCCGCCGGGGTGCACGGACGCGCCGACCCGCCACAGCCAGGGTCGCCAGGGGTCGTTGTACGAGGGACGGTGGAACGGCCCGCTCAGCCACGGCGGACGCGCCGCCCCGTAGAGCGCGCCGTGCGGCTCGCCGCCCTCGCCGTAGTGCCGCGGATCGAGCACGGTCTGCTCGTCGAGGAGGTCGGTGAGGGGCCGGTCGAGCCCCATCGCCGCCGAGACGCGGTCGACCTCGCGCCGCACGAAGGGGTGATCGGCCGTGTAGCGACGGCCGTCGGCGGGCGCCGTCAGCAGGATCCCGACGGTGCTGCGCGGGTTCGGGTACACCTCGCCGGCGCGGTACTGGTTGACGAACACCATGGTGTCCGCCGGCTCGTCGCCCGCCTCGAGGCTCCGGTGCAGCGCGGCGGGCCTCGTCGGCAGCACCACGCTGTGCGTCGCGATGTCCGCGGGCAGCTCCTCCCGCAGCGCGCCGTACAGCGCGACGGCGGAGCACGAGAGGGTGCGGGGGCGGAGGCAGGGGAGCGGCGGGATCCGCGACGGCCCCATGAGCGTCGCCAGCCGGTCGGCGTCCAGCGCGCTGACGACGAGGTCGGCGGGGTGGCGGCAGGCCTCGGTGGTGACTGCCCCGCGCTCGATGCGGGTGACGGCCTCGCCGGTGCGGATCTCCACCCCGGCCGCCTCGGCCAGCCGGCCCAGCGCGAGCACGATCTCGTACACGCCGCCGCGCGGCACCCACGCGCCGGTCTCCGCCATGATCGCCGGCATGCTGGCGTAGAGGGCCGGGGTGCGCGCGGGCGAGACGCCCGCGTTGAGGGTGTGGATCGCGATGATCTCGCGCAGCCCGTCGGGCAGCCACGTCAGGCCGTCGAGGTAGGCGCGCGTGGTGAGGCGCGTGCCGTACACGTCCAGCAGCCGGCGCAGCGCCGGGAGGGCGGCCCGGTCGAGGGGGTCGGCGAGCAGCAGCTCGGTCACGTCGTCGGCGAGGGGCGCGTGGATGTCGGAGAACCGCTTCCAGGCGGGGTACCAGGGGTGGTCGGGCGCCACCGGCAGGGAGGTCTCCTCGCCGTCGTGGTAGTAGCGGCCTACCTCGGGCATCCGCACCAGGTCGAGCGCGCCGGCGTCGCGGGTCCGCTCGGGGGCGCGCCCGCCGTCGTCGAGCCGCTTCAGCAGCTCGTCCCACACGGCCGGGAATGTCACCAGCGACGGACCGGTGTCGATGCGGTCCTCGCCCAGCACGATCCGCCGGCTCTTGCCGCCGAGCTCGGGAGAGGCCTCGAGCAGGGTGACGCGGTGGCCCGCGTGCGCGAGCAGCGCGGAGGCGGTGAGCCCGCCCAGCCCGCCGCCGACCACGACGACGCGGCTCACGGGGTGCCTCCCAGCACGATCGCGACCATGAGCAGGACCCCGGCGAACGTCCCCGCGATGTACGGGAAGGCGACCGACAGGCGGTAGAGGCGGTGCCCGGTCTCCGGCGTCGGGTCGCGCAGCAGGCCGACCACGAGGATCCCGGCGATCAGCAGGTCGACGGCCGCCACGGGCACGCTCACCACGGCGAACAGCGCCGTCGAGACGATCCACCAGGCCCCGCTCCACAGGGCCGTCCCGCGCGGGCCGAGCCGCACCGCGGTGGTGGTGATGCCCGCCTCACGGTCCTCCACGATGTCCTGCACCGCGTCGAACGCGTGCTTGGCCACGCTCCAGGCCATGAGGCCGAGGGCGGCGGGCCAGACCGGCGTCACCTCGAGGGCCGCCGGCACGATCACCAGCGGCAGCGCGTAGGCCGCGTTGCTCAGCGAGTCGAGGAAGGGCCGCGCCTTGACGCGCAGCGGGGGCGCGGAGTAGAAGACGAACACGCCGGCGTAGAGCAGGATCGCCGCGTTCGCGAGCGGCGGCAGCACGAGCAGGAAGCAGACGAGGAACGGGATGTTGACGGCGGCGACGGCCCACGCGATGAGCCGCACCTCGGACTGGCGGATCCGTGCGCCCTCGATGGAGCCCTTGCGCGGGTTAGCCGCGTCCGTGTCCTGGTCGTAGATGTCGTTGACGCCGTAGATGAGCAGGTTGAACGGCAGGGTCAGCCACAGGATGATCGGCAGGGCCCGGAGATCGAAGAGCGCGCCGGTGAGCCAGATGGCCACGAGACCGGACCCGATCGTGTTGATCCACAGCACCGGGCGCGAGATGACTACGAGGCGGCGCACGGCCACGGTGATCTCCGACAGCGCCCCGCGGGACATGGTCTCGCTGCCGTCGGTCACCCGCACGAGCGTACGCGGTGGACGCGGGCGCGGGCCTTACGGCTTCCGGGCCCAGACTGGGCGGATGCGCCTGATGCTGCTCACCGCCGGTACCCGGGGCGACGTGGAGCCCTTCGCGGCCCTGGCGCGACACGCCGCGTCCCGCGGTCACGAGGTGCGGCTGGCCCTGCCCGACGACGCGGTCGCGCCCGCGGGCGTGGACTGGGTGCGCCTCGACCTGGACGTGCAGCGGATCCTCTCCCCGGCCGGACGCACCCCCTGGGCCCTCGCGCACCACCTGCGCGCGGAGGTGCGGCCCGCGATGCGGCGGACGATCGTCGCGGCGGTCCGCGAGACGGTCGCCTTCGAACCCGACCTGGTGGTCCACCACCCCCTGATCCTCAGCGCGCCGATGGTGGCCGACGCGCTCGGCGTGCCGCGCGTGGTGGTGGAGTTCGCGCCGGTCGCCACCGCCAGCGCGCGCCTCCCCGCCGCCGGAGGCCCCACGGCCACCCGCGACCTCGGTGCGCGCAACCGCTCCACCTACGCGGTGCCGCGCGCCATCGCGCGCCTCTTCGACGGCGACGTCGCGCGCGCCGCGGCCGAGCTGCCGGGCGGTCGTCGTCCCGGCTTCCGCTCGCCGTCGCGCGCGACGCTCATGGCCGTGAGCCCGCAGCTGCTGCCGCGTCCCGACGACTGGCCGGAGCGGGTGCACCAGACGGGCGCCTGGTACGAGGAGGCGTCGGCGGCGTCCCCGGACCCGGTCGTCGCCGACTTCCTGGCCGCCGGGCCCTACGTCGTCGCCTCGTTCGGATCCATGGCGAAGGGCGATGCGTCGGCCCGCGGGCGCGCGATCGTCACGGCCGCCCGCACCCACGGCCTGCGGGTGCTGGTCCTCACCGGGTGGGGCGGGCTCGCGCTGCCGGCGGAGTGCGACGGACCCGACGTGCTGGTGGTGCGGTCGGCGCCGTTCGACCATGTGCTGCCGGGCGCGGCGCTCGCCGTGCACCACGGCGGGGCCGGCACCTCGCACGCCGTCGCCCGCGCGGGCGTGCCCGCCGTCGTCGTGCCGTTCATGGCCGACCAGCCGTTCTGGGGCGCCCAGCTGCACCGGCACGGGGTGGCCGCCGCCCCGATCCCGCTGCGCCGCCTGTCGGCCGACGCCCTCGTGCAGGCGATCGGCGACGCCCTGTCCCGGCGCGAGCGCGCGACCGAGGTGGGCGGGCTCATGCGGCGGGATCGCGGGGTGCGGCAGGCGGTCGACGTGCTCGAGTCCCTCTGACCCGGCGCCCGGCCGCCAGCCACCTCCCCGGCGTCCGTCAGCCGAGGATCGCGCGCATCTTCTCGTAGAACGGCGCGGGGTCGCCGGCCAGCGAGTCCTTGACCATGCGGCTCCAGTCGTCGACGACCACCTCGACGGATCCCGCGACCACGCCGTCGAGCGACGCCCGGGCCACGTCGCGCGGGGCGATCATCGGCCCGTCGTAGCCGGCCATGATGTCGGTGTCCGCGGCGCCCAGGTGCACGCCCTGCACGAGCGTCCCCTGCCCGGCGAGCTCCAGCCGCACCGCGTTCGTCATGTTCCACTCGGCCGCCTTCGCCGCCGCGTAGCCGCCGTTGCCGGACGTCGAGAACCACGACAGGGCCGACAGGATGTTGACGATCGCGCCGCCGCCGTTGGCCGCGAGCACGGGTGCGAAGGCGCGGATCACGCCGAGCGTGCCGTAGAAGTGGGTGTCCATCTCGCGGCGGATCTCGGCCATGTCGCCCGTGATGAGCGCGGCGCCCGTGGAGATCCCCGCGTTGTTGACGACGAGCGTCACGTCCCGCGCGGCCTCGGCGGCAGCGGCCACCGACGCCTCGTCGGTGAGGTCGAGGCGCAGCACCTCGACGCCGGGGATGTCGATCGCCTCGGGTCGGCGCGCGGTCGCGTAGACCTTGCGGGCGCCGCGCTCGAGCAGCTCCTCGACGAAGGTGCGGCCGATGCCGCGGTTGGCGCCGGTGACGAGGGCGACCTGATCCTGGATGTCCATGCGTGTGCTTCCTCCTGCCGCCCGCGTCGTTCGCGGGGTGCGGCGCGGCCTACGCTAGGAGTTGACGTCGACGTGAAGGGCAAGTCCGCCCGCGAGATCGACGCGATCACCACCACGAGGGAAGAGGACGGCATGCTGCGGATCGGCGACGTGGCGGGGCGCGCGGGCGTGAGCACGCGGGCGCTCCGGTACTACGAGGAGCAGGGCCTGCTGCCGGCCGAGCGCACCACGAGCGGCCAGCGCGTGTACCCGGAGGCCGCGGTCGAGCGCGTGCAGCTCATCCAGCGGCTGTTCGCGGCGGGGCTCCCGAGCCGCACGATCCGCCAGCTGCTCCCGAGCGTCGACTCGGGCGTCGCGGCGCCCGAGTCCCTCGCGCTGCTCCGCTCCGAGCGCGACCGGATCACCGCGGCCATCGCCGAGCTCGAGCGCGCCCGGGCGGAGCTCACGCGCGTCATCGACATCTGCCTGCACCCGACCCCGGAGCACTGCCCGGCGCTGCGCGAGGGCGGTCAGGCGGTCGCGGTGCCCGCGGCCGCCTGACCCGTCGCCTACCCGGCGAGGTCGCGGAAGGTCAGCCCCGTGAAGTCGGACGCGCCGCCGACGGAGTGGAGCGCGATGCCCTGGTCCCCGTCCGTGAAGTGGACCTGCTGCGAGAGGACCGCGCGTCCGTCGTCCGCGAAGACCTCCACGCTCTGCATGTCGACGAAGATGCGCAGGTGGATGGAGCGGCCCGCCGCATCGCTCGGGGCCGTCGCGCGCCAGTACGGGTTCAGGGAGTACCCCGGCAGGTCGGACGCCGACCGATCCACGTACACCTCGCTCCCGGTCCTGCCGATGTCGGTGTGCCTGGTCCCATCTGCGGAGCGCCCGACCGACACCCCCATGTCGGTCGCCGTCGTCCAGGCGATGTCGACCTCGAGCTCGTACGCCCGGCCCTCCCACGGGAGGACGACCGTGCCGTCCACGACGCGATCCGGCAGCGCGACGGAGCGCGTGGCGGTGGCCGCGAGCGCCGTGACGGGGGCGCTGAGCAGGCTGTAGCGCCCGTCCGTCTGGCGATCCAGCCGCAGCTCGCGGACGATCGAGTTCTGGCCGTTGTACCCGTCGGACGCGTCGGTGGGCACGTCGCGGTTCGCGTACTTCCAGTTGTTCATCCACGCGATCGCGTAGCGACGCGTCTCGGGCGACTCGGCGACGGGCCACGTGACGGCGGCGTACCAGTCCCAACCCCAGTCGAGCCACTGCGGGGTGAGGTCGTCCGCGATGTACTGCTCCCCGTCCCAGCGGCCGGTCCAATATGCGTAGGTCATGGGCAGGCCGACGCCGTAAGCGTCCATGCTCGCGCCGAGCACCCAATGGCGGCTGCCGTCGTCCGCGGTCATCTCGAACAGATCCGGGCACTCGATGCCCCCGAGCCCGTGGTCGGGGTAGTCGAAGTTGCGTCGCAGCTGCCACGTGCGCAGATCGGGCGACGTGGAGAAGGCCGCGTAGCGCGCCCGTCCGATGACGCACACCCACTCCCCGCGGGCGCTGTCCCAGTGCACCTTGGGATCGCGGAACCACTCGGCGTTGTCGATCTCCGCAGGCGTCGTCGCGGAGCGGCCGTCGGTGTTGACGATCACCGGGTCGGGGAGCGCGGTGAAGGTCGCGCCGCCGTCCGTCGACCAGTGCAGGTACTGCTCCTGGTACTTCCGGATGCCGTCCGTCGGCTGCGTCGCCAGGGCGATGACGGCGCCGGCGCCGAAGCCCGCGGTGTCGGCGGTGTCGACGACGGCCGAGCCCGACCAGACCGGGAAGCCCGGCTGCACCGGGATGGCGGCGCCGTGGTGCGTGAAGTGCACGACGTCCGTCGTCGAGGCGCGGTCCCACCCGCCCGGGCCGTTGTTCTGGTCCGAGTGCAGGTAGTAGAGCTGGTACGCGCCGTCGGTGAACACGGGCCGCTGCGGGTCGCACAGCCAGCCCGCAGGAGGCGTCATGTGGAACCTCGCGCGGAGCGAGGCGGTGGCGGACGTCGTCGTCGCGTGCGTGGATGTCGCTGCCGCGGGTGCGGCGGCGGCTAGGGCGGCCAGCACCCCGCCCCCTGCTGCCTGGAGGACCAGGCGTCGTGAGATGTCGTTCTTCATCGGGACTTCCCTTCGTCGGGTGATCGATCGTCTGATGGGGTCGTGCGCGTCACGCGGGGCCGGGGTCGCCCACCGGGTCCGCGACCGTGAGCTCGACGTCGGCGGCGTCGGAGGACACGGTCGCCGTGACCCCGCCCGACCCGAGCGCCACGAGGTGGGACGAGGCGACGATCCCGCCGTCGACGAACACCTCGAGGAGCGGGCCGTCGACGCTGACGAGCATCCGGCCCGCGAGCCCGTCGCGCAGCGGTGCGTGCGTGGTCGAGGGGAAGTTGGGGTGCACGGCGTCCATGGCCGGGCCGCCGCGCGTGACGGTGAGCACGGAGGCCGCCGCGTCGAGCTCGACCTCGAGCACGACGAACGCGTCGGCCGAGCCTCGGAGGTGGAGCCGCGTGGTCCCCGGACGCACGCCGTCCCAGGTGAGCCCGAGCAGGAAGTGGTCGCCCAGGTCGAGCCGGGTGGGCTCCGCGTGCGCCGCGATGTGGAGGGGCGCGCATCGCGCGAGCCGCTCCACGATGGATGCAGGAGGCCGCTGGACGAGTCGGGGCCCTGCCGTCGTGCTCGCCAGGTCCAGGGTGCGAGGCAGGGACATCGCGCCGCGCCAGGGCGCCGAGGGGATCGCCGCCGCATAGCGCCAGTTGCTCATCCAGCCGAGCATGACCACGGCCGCGTCGGGGGCGTCGGAGAAGGTGACCCCGGCGTAGAAGTCGGTGCCGTGGTCGAGGCGCAGCGGATCCGGTGTCGCCGAGGTGAAGGCACGCCCGTCGAATCGCCCGACGAAGTAGCTCATGGAGGAGCCTCCCGGATCGGATCGGCCGTCCACGGGGTTGGTGCTGAACGTGAGCACCCAGGCGACGTGGTCGGGATCACCGTCGACGGCGAGCGGGAAGAGGTCGGGGCACTCCCAGACGACGCCCTCCTCCCCGTAGGGACCGAAGTCGCTGAGGTGCTCCCACGTGCGGAGGTCCGGGGAGGAGTAGAAGAGGATCCGGCGCTCCTCCGCCTCGACGGCGAGCAGCACCCAACGGGCGGTGCCGTCGTCGTCGGTGACGCGGATGACCTTCGGGTCGCGGAAGGACGAGGTGCCACGATCCAGGACGGGGTTGTCCGGGTCCGGCCTCCAGGTCATGCCGCCGTCGGTGCTCGTGGCCCGGGACTGCGCTTGGTGGCCGTCGTCGTAGGCGCTCGTGTACAGGGCGGTCAGCTCGCGCGAGCCGGGAGACGAGACGACGACCGACCCCGAGTAGATCTGCTCGCCGGGACGATGCGGGAGCGCGACGGGGTGCTCGACCCAGCGCTCCAGGTCGGTGCTCGTCGCGTGCCCCCAGCTCATGTTGCCCCAGTCCGCGCCGAGCGGGTTGTACTGGAAGAAGAGGTGCCACAGGCCGTCGTGGTGCACGAGGCCGTTGGGGTCGTTCATCCAGTTGCGGCGTGGCGTGAAGTGGAACCGCGGCCGCGGGAGGAGGGTGTCCGGCGCGCTCAAGTCGACGCGCGCGGGATCGGCGGGCAGGCGATGAGGTGCGGGTGCCCGGGCGACACGGTCTCCAGGCCGAGCAGCACCCGGATGCCGGCCGCGCCGAGCTCGTAGTGCGGCAGCGCGACGGTCGTCAGGGCCGGGCGCAGATGCGCGGCGATGACGTCCTGGTTGTCGAAGCCCACGACGGCGATGTCCTCGGGGATCCGCAGCCCGTGCTCCCGCAGCCCGTCGTAGAGGCCCATCGCCACGCGGTCGTTGTGGCAGAACACCCCGGTGGCCTGCGACTCGATGATCGAGCGGACGCTCGCGTAGCCGCCATCCTGCTGGGGCGTCGCGTCGAACACCAGCGCGGCGTCGAAGTCGATGTTCGCGCCGGCCAGGGCCGATCGGTAGCCCGCGAGCCGCCCGTCGCGCGCGGGGGAGTCCGTGGTCGTGTTGATGAACGCGATGCGGCGGTGACCGGCGGCGATCAGCTCCTCGGTCGCGGCCCGTCCGCCCTGCTCCTCGTCGGGCACCACGGCGGGCAGGCCGCTGCCCACGGCGAAGCAGTCCACGAGCACGGCGTCGGTCTGGTGCAGCAGGTCGGGCACGCTGATCTCGCGGTGATACCAGGTCGAGTAGAGGATGCCCTGCACCTGGTGCTCGAGCATCATCGCGATCGCCTCCTCCTCCACCGCCGCGTCGCCCTCGGTGTTGGCCACGAGGAGGACGTAGCCGTGCTTCCACGCCTCGTCCTGCGCACCGTGGATGATCTGCCCGGCGAACGGCGTCGTGGCGATGGCGTCCGCGACGAGCCCGATGAACCGGGAGAACCCCTGGCGCAGGGTCTTCGCCAGCGCGTTCGGCCGGTAGCCGAGGCGGATGACGGCCTCCTGGACTCGCTGTCGGGCGTTCTCGCCGATCCGTGCGCCCGGCTTGTCGTTGATCACGTGCGACACCGTGGCGACCGACACCCCGGCTTCCTTGGCGACGTCGCGCATGGTCACCGCGCTCGTGCTGCGTCCGTGCTCCGAGGCGCTCATCCCTTGGTCGCCCCGCTCTCGAGGCCCTGGATCATGGCCTTGTTCAGCACGAGGAACACCAGGAGGAGCGGGGTGACCGAGACGCACACCGCGGCGAACGTCGCGGTCCAGTCCGTGTTCCCCATCGCGCCGATGTAGTTCTGCAGACCGAGCGGGATCGTCTTCAGCCCGTCGGAGAGCACGAAAGTGTTCGCGAAGATGAAGTCGTTCCAGATGAAGATGCTGTTCACCAGGACCACGGTGATGATCGTGTTCGCGGACAGCGGGCACGTGATGCGGAAGAAGATCCGGTACGGGCCCGCGCCGTCCAGGGACGCCGCCTCGTACATCTCCGCGGGGATGTACTCGTAGAACGAGGAGAACAGGTATACCGCCATCGGCAGCGCGAACGCCGCCAGCGGGATGATCATCGAGAGGTGCGTGTCCAGGAGACCCACCCGCGAGTAGTCGATGAACAGCGGCACGAGCGCGATCTGCACCGGGACGATGATCCCGAGCAGGAACAGCGCGCGCACGGCGCGGCTGAACCGGAAGCCCAGCACCTGCAGCGCGAACGCGGCCATCATGCCGGCGACGACGATCACGGCGCTCGCCCCGAGGGTCACGATCAGGCTGTTGACGATGTTCAGGCCCAGGTCGCCGCCCGCGAAGGCGCGAGCGTAGTTGTCCAGCGTGAACTCCGAGGGGAACGCGAACGGGTCCCCGCCCGCGAAGTCCGACGCCGTGCGGAAGCTCGTGATGAGGAGCCAGGCGAGCGGGTACACCTGCACGACGAGGATGGCGACGATCGTCACGGTGAGGAGGGCCCGCCGGACGCGGAGCCGCGGGGAGTACGTCGGGCGCCGACGCGCCGCCCCCGTGCGCGGGAGCCCGTCGGTCCGGTGGTCGAGGGTGGGCGTGGTCATGAGTCGTCCCTTCGACGCAGGAGCAGGAAGATGATGCCGACGGCCACGAGGCACTCGACGACGATGAAGACGGAGACGGTGCTCGCGTACCCGTAGTCGGTGTGCACGAAGGCCGTCTTGTACATGTAGGTGGTGAGCAGCTCCGACGACTGGCCGGGGCCGCCGTTCGTCAGCAGGTAGGGGATGTCGAAGCCGCGCAGGGCGAAGGTGGTCGCCATGATCGTCGTCGTGGTCCACACCGGGCGGATGTACGGGAACCGGACCCTCCAGAACAGCTGCCACCAGGTCGCGCCGTCGAGGCGCGCCGCCTCCTCGAGCTCACGCGGCACGGCGAGGAGCGCGGCGTAGATGATGAGCATGTAGAGGCCGGTGAAGCGCCACCCCTCGGGCACGGAGACCGCGGCGAGGACGGTGGACACGTTCGACAGCCACGCCGTCTCCAGCGAGCCGAGCCCGACGAAGCCCAGGGCCTGGTTGAGCAGGCCCGCCGGATCGAGGGAGTAGATGCGCTGGAAGAGGATCGCGATGGCCACGGTCGAGATGACCGCGGGGAGCAGGTACAGCGTCTTCACCAGCTCGCGGGCGCGGGGCAGCGCGCTCACCAGGCTCGCGACGATGAGCGCACCGCCCAGCTGCAGCACCAGGCAGATGGCCAGGTACGCGAGCGCGTTCCCGAACGACGTCCAGAAGACGTCGTCGCGGGTCAGCATCTTCACGTAGTTGTCGAGCCCGACGAACCTCATGTCGGTGATGCCGTCCCAGCGGAAGAAGCTGAGCACCAGCGACTGGCCGATCGGGAGGAGCACGGCGAAGCCGTAGACGACGAGCGGCGGCAGGAGGAACACGAGGACGGACAGTCGTGATCGGCGCGGGAGCATCGACCCCGGCGCCGGCGCCGGCGCGCGTCGGGGGACTCGCGCCGCGACCTCGCGGGCGGCGGCGGCGGCAGGTCGATCCCCGGTGTTGTCGGCGACCGGTCCCCCGGCCGCAGCCCTCTCGACGAGGTCAGTCATCGCTGTTCTCCGTGAGGGAGGCGTCCATGGTCTCGATGAAGGCGTCCGGGGTGATGTCGCCCTGGACGAGGAGCGTCAGCTCCTGCTGCAGGCGCGTGTTCGTGGCCGGGTCGAGCTGCGTGTCCCACGGCATCGCGATGGTGCTGCCGAGCCCGTCCGCCTGCGCCACGGCCCGCGAGTACAGCGGCGTCGCGTCCGTCGGGATCGCTGTGGTCGCCGTCGTCGTGGGAGAGAGGGCGCCGGTCGCCGCGTAGAGCTCGGGGTAGCGCTGGAGCGCGAAGGCGAGGAAGTCGCGCACCAGCGGGTCGTAGGTCCGGGAGTTCACCGCCATGCCGATCCCCGATGGCGCCATGTACTCGTCCGCGTCGGTCACTGCGCCGTCGATCGTCGGCAGCGTGAAGTAGTCGACCGCGCCGCGCACGCTCGGGTCGAGGGCGTCCGTGGCGAGGTTCGCGAGCTCCCACGTGCCGATGTTGTAGATCGCGGCCTTCCCGGAGGTGAACTGGGCCTGCGCGTCGGCGTACCCGGTCGCGGAGAAGCCGTCCTGGAAGCAGCCGGCCTTGCCGAGCGAGGACAGCCACTCCGCGGCCTTGCGACCGGCGGGATCCGCGAACGACGCCTTGCCGGACTTGAGGTCCTTCAGGTACTGCGGTCCCGCCATGCGGAACGGGTAGTAGGCCATGTAGCGCTCGAGCGGCCACTGGTCCTGGCCGTCCAGCGCGATCGGGGTGATGCCCTTCGCGCGTAGCGCCTCGCACATGGCGGGGAAGTCGTCGAGGGTCGCCGGGATGTCCACGCCCGCCTGCCTCAGGAGGTCGGAGTTGTACCAGAAGAACTCCATCTGGAACTCGAACGGGACCATGCGCAGGGATCCGTCGTCGAAGCGCTGGTAGTCGAGGGCCGCCGTGCGGTATTCGTCGGCCACGCCGAGGTCGGTGAGGAGCGCGTCGACGTCCATCATCCGGCCCTGCGAGGCGAGCTTCTGCGCGAACGGGGTCGCGTCCGTGTCGAACAGCTCCGGCAGCTTGTTCGCCGCCGCGAGGGTCTCGTACTTCTGGATGTAGGAGGGGCGGTCCGGTGTGGTGATGAGGTTGAGGGAGAAGCCGGGGTGGTCGGCGGCGTACTCGTCCGCGATCTTCTCCATCGTGGTGATGACCCCGCCGTCGGCGGGGCGCGAGAGGAGCCAGGAGATCTGGCGCGGGACGATCTCCCCCTCCGGGTGGACGTCCTGCGGATCGGCACCGGAGGTGGCGCCGGCGCAGCCGGTGATCAGCAGGGCGACGGCGGCGGTCGCGGCGGCCAGTGACGAGGCCCTGCGGCGTGAGGTGGGCATGGGTGAGGTCTCCATCGACTCGGTGGTGGGTGGTGCTGCGGGTGGGGTGCGGGAATGCGGGTGAGGGGGCGTGCAGGGTCAGCGGGTGGAGGCGAGGAGCTCGCGGTCGGGTGCTGCGGCGGGCGCGGCGTCGCTCTCGCGGGAGGAGAGGGCGGTGGTGAGGAACGTGACGCGTCCCTCGCCGACGAACACGCCGACGCGGCCGGCGGTGCGGTCGTAGAGGCGCGTGCTCAGCACGACGGCGTCGTCGACCGTGGCGATCAGGAGGTCGCCGTCGACGATCACCTCGAGCGCGTGCACGCCGGGGTCCAGGCGGCAGGGGCGTTCGAGCTCCACCGCGAAGGGCACGTCGCCGGAGATCTGCCACTGCTCCGTCCCCGTGCTCCGACGGGGCCACCGGTCCATCACGAGCCGGTGCCGCTTGGGCTCGAGGCGCACGATGTACGCCTCGTCCCCGTCGTCGCTGGCCCGCAGGAGCACGCCGCACTCGGTCGTCGCCCCCTGGATGTCCATCGTGGTGACCAGGCGGAACGACGCAGGCGCGTCGGCACCCACGAGCGCATGGGCGTACCCGTCCGGTGCGTCGAGGGAGGTCGGCGCGTCCCATATCGAGGCCTCCGGACGGTCGAAGGTGTCCCGCAGCTCCGCGGTGGGATGGAACGCGAGGGTCCCGTCCTCCCGCTGCTCGGCCTCCACCACCGACAGGGTTCCGGCCCACTGCCAGCGGCCGTCGTCGTGTGAGCCCTCGCGGCTCGCGATCCAACCGAAAAAGAAGCGCCGGCCCTCGCGCTCCGCCGACTTCGCGGCGTAGAACGCACGCCCGTCGATCGTGTCGTGCTCAGGGACGATCCACGGACCGTGGAGATCGCGGGACATCCGGTAGCGGGTGGTGAACGCGTCGCTGAATTCCGAGGACACGAGGTACCACCAGCCTCCCCATCGGAAGACCTCCGGGCACTCGTGGGCGATGTACCGGCGGGGGTCCCAGAAGGGCTCGTCCGGGGTCCAGGTGGCGAGGTCGCGTGAGGTGCACTGGGCGATCACGCCCCGCCGCCGCGGAGCGCCGTCCATGTGGCGGGCCGTGATGAGCATCCGCCACAGGCCGGCCTCCTCGTCGCGGAAGACGAAGGGATCGCGCCAGTCGGCCGACTCGTAGCCGTCGGTGGCGCCGAACGTGTGCTGCGGATGCTTCGTCCAGGAGGTCATGCCGTCGTCGCTCGTCGCGTGCATCACGAGCTGCAAAGGCAGCCCGTCCTCGCCGACGCGCTCCGGGTTCTGGCCCGTGTAGAAGAGGTGGTGCACGCCGGCGCCGTCCAGGACGACGCTGCCCGTGTAGACGTTGAAGTCGGCGGCCGACGCGCCGCCGGACTCCAGCGCGACGCCCCGGTCGGCGAAGTCGACGAGGTCCGTCGTGGTGAGGCGGTGCCACGGCATGCCCTCCTTGGGCTGCGCGCGCGTCTCGTGGAGGTAGAAGAGGTGGAAGACGCCACCCTCTTGCCAGGGGATCAGGTCCCCGACCCAGGCATCGGTGGGTTGGTGGAAGCCTCGCTGGTGCATATCACTCCGTCGTGATGATTAATCGGTTATCCAGACCCAAGCACACTTGCGGTGCGTGATCAACCGTTTAATCAGATTCGGCGCGACCGATTCGACGGGCCCTCGCGTCGGCGCCCGGGGAGCGGGGCCCTACGGCCGCTCGTCCACCACGCCCACGAACCGGCTGCCGATCCCGTCGACCTCGCGGCGGGCGAGGCCGAGCGCGGGCTCGGGGAGCTCGTCGGGGGAGTGGCGCTCGCAGGAGAGGTAGGAGAACTCCGGCCACCACTTCTTCGGGCGCACGGCCTCGGTGAAGCCGCAGACCTCGCACGTCAGCTGCACCCAGACGGGCCGCTTGCCGGTGGAGTTGGCGCGGGACTGCGCGAGCCAGGCGGGCGGATCCTGGTCCATCGCGGCGATCTCGGACTCGGGGACGCGCCCCGGGATGCCGTGGCGCGTGGCCATCTCCAGCGGGATGCCCAGCCGCAGCGCGGCCTCTCGTCTCGTGATCATGTCGCTCCAGGGTACGCGGCGGCGTGCGCGGCCTGAGCATCGGCCGAGATGGATTGCGCACAACCTTGTTCCGTGGCAGGGTCGGAGCATGACCGGAACCGAGAGCTGCCCGCCCGTCGACGAGACCGCGCCCCGCGCGCGCATCGCCGACGAGCTCGTCTGCTTCTCGCTCTACACGGCATCGCGATCCACGACCCAGGCGTACCGCGCGCTCCTCGCACCGTGGGGCCTCACCTACCCGCAGTACCTCGTGCTGGTGCTGCTGTGGTCGGGCGACGACCGCACGGTCACCGAGCTCGGGCAGCAGCTCGACCTCGACTCGGGCACGCTGTCGCCGCTGCTCGCGCGGATGGAGGAGGCCGGCTTCATCACGCGGCGTCGCATCTCCGCCGACCAGCGCGTGGTCACGGTCTCGCTCGCCGAGCGCGGCCGCACCGTGCGGGCCGAGCTCGCGCACGTGCCCGCGGCCATCATCCGCGGCATGGGCCTCGACCTCGACCGCGCGCGCCAGCTGCTCGCGACCCTGCACCTACTGACCGCGGGCATGCAGGACGCCACGGCCGAGGCGCTCGCGCACCCCGCGACACGGCCGGCCGAGGCGTCGGCGCGCACCCGCACCGCCTGATCCGCACCACCCCATCCCCACCCACGGCCGCCACGAGCGGCCACGAACGGAAGGAACCGACATGGACGCCCTCTACACCGCCGAGGCCCTCGCCACGGGAGCCGGCCGCGACGGCCGCGTGGCCGTCAGCGACAGCGACCTCGCGCTCGACCTCTCCATCCCCAAGGCCATGGGCGGATCCGGCGAGGGCGCGAACCCCGAGCAGCTCTTCGCCGCCGGCTACGCCGCGTGCTTCCACTCCGCGCTGCAGGGCGTCGCCCGCGCGCGCAAGGTGAAGATCGCCGACTCGAGCGTGGGAAGCCGCGTGAGCATCGGATCCAACGGGCAGGGCGGCTACCAGCTCGCCGTGCACCTCGAGGTCGTCATCCCCGGGGTCGAGCACGACCTCGCGCAGGAGCTCGCCGACCAGGCGCACCAGGTCTGCCCGTACTCGAACGCGACCCGCGGCAACATCGAGGTCGTCGTCACGGTCTCGGACGACTGATGGCCGGCGTCGCCCGCACGTCCTTCCCGCGCACCGCCGCCCGCGTGGTGCTCGGCTCGTTCCTCGCGTTCGCCGGGGTCACGCACCTCACGGTGGCGCGCGAGGAGTTCCGCGCGCAGGTCCCGAAGTCGCTGCCGGTGCCCGAGGACGTGACCGTCGTCGGATCCGGCATCGTCGAGATCACGCTCGGCTCGGCCCTGCTGTTCGCGCGCTCGCGCCGCGGCTTCGCGGGCTGGGCGGCCGCCGCGTTCTTCACGGCGATCTTCCCGGGCAACATCGCGCAGTACGTGCACAAGCGCGACGGCTTCGGCCTCGACACCGACGGCAAGCGCCTCGGCCGCCTGTTCTTCCAGCCGGTGCTCATCGCGGTGGCGCTGTGGTCGACGGGTGCGCTGCGGAAGCGCTGATCCGCTTGCTCCGCCGACGGCGGGACGATCCTCGACGAGGGCGTCCCGCCGTCGTGCGTCAGCCGGGGCGGGGCGTCAGGCGAGACGCAGCACCGTGACGCCGAGCGGCCGGCACATCTCGTAGAGCCTCGCGAACCCATCGGCGTCGTCGAACCACCAGCGGTACGCCGGATCCGGCTCGAGGTCGCCGGCGTCCACGCGGTCGCCGAAGAGCGCCATGGCGCGTCGTCCGGCGGCCTGCCGCGACGGATACGCGAGGCCGTCGAACCCCGCCGTGTGGGCAGCCTCGGCCCAGGCGACCGTGTGCGGGTAGTCGGCCGCATCCGTCGCGCAGACCGAGTCCGCACGCACGCGGAGCGCACGAGGCCCACCTCCCACGAGCGATGCCAGTCGGAGATCCCGCGTCACGATCAGGCGCGAGCAGCGGCGGCCCGCGACGTCCATGCCGCCGACGACACCGCCGGACAGCGGGACGTCGTGGAGGACCGTCTCGCACACCGCGACGTCCTCGGTGTCTCCGGCGTACAGGACCGGGACGATGGGGTCGCCGAAGAACGCGAAGCGGGTCGGCGCGCCCACGCCCGGGTTGAACTCGGATGCGCCGAACCGGGCGGAGTGGATGCGGTGGATGCGCGACCCGACTTCGACGACCTCCGGGATCGCCGTGAACGGCGACGGCGGTGCGGGCGCGCTCACCAGGCGACGGCCCAGGCGCGCGTCGCGGCGTCGAGCACCAGGTCGGGCTCGTCGAGGTGGTCCACCGGGCGGCGCGCGTCCCCGCGGAGGTAGGTGGTCGGGCGGCAGAGCCAGGCCACCACGTCCCGCGACTCCAGCTCGTGCTCGCGCCCGAGCGCGATGAGGCGGGGGATCACGGGCCGGATGGCCTCCGCGTGGAACTGGAAGCCCGGGTAGACGTACCTGTTCGTGCGCCGGAGCCCGAGGATCCTGCCCGCCGTCCGCAGATCGCTCGCGTAGGCGCGGTTCGGTCGCGCGCCGAGCGCGGCCGACACGTCGACGCTCGAGAGGAACCCGAACTCCGCCTCGACGGCCCGCCAGAAGAGCTCGGTGTCGTTCAGGCTGCTGACGACTCCCGTCGGCAGCTGTTCGGCCAGCCGGGAGAGGACGTCGGACAGGGCGGCGGTCTCCGTGTAGATGGCCGTCTGCCGGGCGATGAAGCGCTCGAAGTCCGACGACGCGTCCGCGGTGACGGAGCGGCTGTAGGCCTCGAGCGTGCGGCGTTGGTGAGCGCTGAGGGCGGCCGCGCAGGGGTCGTGTGGTCGTGCTGCGGCTGGGCGTGAGACATGGGGAGGCTCCGATCCTTACGCGGTAATTGTAGCGTCAGAAACGTCTGATCCGCTGCCGGATGCTTCCGCCCTCGACCGCGGGCAGCGGGGCCGGGAGTCTGGACGCACCCGCCACGCCCACGGCCCTGCGTCTCGAAGGAGAGACCAGTCCCATGATCTCCGTCGACCTGCCCGTCACCGACCTGCCCGTCACCGACCTGCCGACGGGAACGTGCTCGAGCTGGTGCACACGGATCCGGTCCCGGCGGGTGGGGTGCCGCACGTGGGCGGCGCCACCGCCTAGCTCCCGCCCGCCTTCCTGGCAAGCCCCCGGCGCATCGCACACGATGCTCGATGCCCGGAGCAGGGTGGAGGGGCGACGGTTTCGCCGCACGAAGAAATAGGAGCCCCTATGTACTTCCACGCACAGACCTGGATCAACGAGATCGCCGACGGCGAGCCCGACCCCGCCGCCGCGAACGCGCTGCAGGAGGGCCTCGGCGGCCAGTTCGGCGAGATGCGCACGATGATGCAGTACCTCTTCCAGGCCATGAACTTCCGCGGGGCGTCGGCGAAGCCGTACCGCGACCTGATCCAGGGCGTCGGCACCGAGGAGATCAGCCACGTCGAGCTCATCGGCACCACCATCTCGCGCCTGCTCGACGGCTCGCCCGAGTACACCGGCAAGCTCACCGACCCGCTGGACACCCCGGGCAAGGGCGGCAAGACCCCGCTCAACATCGCGCTCGACACCAGCAACATCCACCACTACCTCGTGGGCGCCCAGGGCGCGCTGCCCGTCGACTCGGTCGGCAACCCGTGGAGCGGCAGCTACGTCTACAACTCGGGCAACCTCCCGCTCGACCTCCTCTACAACGTCATGCTCGAGTCGACCGGCCGCCTGCAGAAGTGCCGCATCTACGAGATGACCGACAACCCCGTCGCCCGCGCCACCGTCGCGTACCTCATCGTCCGTGACCAGGCGCACGAGAACGCGTATGCGAAGGCGCTCGAGACGCTCGGCGTCGACTGGGGCAAGCTCCTGCCGATCCCGAAGACCAACGCCGAGCAGTTCCCCGAGGTGAAGAAGCTCGTGGACCTCGGCCTCCAGAGCAAGCAGTACAGCTTCGACCTCGACGGCAAGAGCGAGGCCGGCCGGATCTTCCAGGGCGCGTCGCCCTCGAACGACGGCACCGACCTGACCGCGACCGAGCAGGCGCCCGAGGGCTTCCCGTCCTCCATCGCGCCGGAGCGGCTCGAGGAGTTCGCCCCGGGTCTCGACAAGGACCTGCTGGCCCTCGTGCAGGAGACGGCCGAGCGCGAGCTCGCCGACATCGAGGCGTTCTACGGGCCGACCGCGAAGGCCTGATCCGCGTCACCCGATCCACGCTGCGGCGCCGTCTCCTGCGGGAGGCGGCGCCGTCGTCGCATCCGCGCCCTGTCCGCCTCGCCCCCCGAGGGCGCCCGACCTCGACCTCGCCGCGGGCGCGTGGTTCCATGGAGGCATCGGCTGCGCGTCCTCGGGACGCATCCCACGCGGGTCAGGCGATGACGCGAGACGGGCCGCGCCGCATCGGCGCCCCGGGCGGAAGCTCCGCCACGCGAGTGTCCGGGGGGATGCGATGCACGCCTACGAGCTGCTCAGGCCGATGATGCGCGCCTTCTACGCGAGCGCCATGGCGGCGTCGACGGGCGTGCCGAAGCCGGTCGACGCCGCCTCCATCCTCGTCGAGGGCGAGGATCCGGACGCGATCCTCCTCCTCGGCAACGGGCCCGCGCACGGCTGGGGCGTCGTGACGCACCAGCTCTCGCTCACCGGGCACCTCGGCCGCGCCGTGACCGCGCGCACCGATCGTCCGTGCGCCGTCACCTTCATCGGCGACGAGACGATGAACGTCTCCTCCGCCCTCGCCTGGATCGGCGACCACGACGTCGCCGCCTACGACGCCGTGGTCGTGGTGCTGGGGATCAACGACGCCGTCCGCCTCACCCGCGTGCCCGTGTGGCGCGAGCGCTTCGTCGAGCTGATGGACGCGCTGGTCGCGAGCACGCGGCCCTCGGCTCGGATCCTCGTGGCCGGCATGCAGCCCGTGCGCTCGGTCACGCCGTACGACAGCGCGCTCGGCGGCATCGCCCAGCGGCACGCGGAGCGGCTCGACCGCGAGGCGCGCGAGGTCGTGGACGCGACCGAGCGGGCGTCCTTCCACCCGCTCGGCGCCCCGGAGCTCGAGCCCGACCGCCCGCACGGGTCGTCGCGCGTGTACCGGAGCTGGGCCCGGGAGATCGCCGACGCCGCGGCGCCGCTGCTCGCCGAGGTGCGCGAGGCGGAGGGCGCGAGCCGGGCGCCGCACCGGCCGGTCGAGCCGGCCTTCGAGTGGGCGGGCACCGCGCGGCTCGTGGAGCAGGCCCGGTACGGCGGATCCGCGGAGCTGCAGCGCCTCGCCGTCCAGGCCCAGGAGCGGTTCGACGTGGACGTCGCGGTCGTGAGCCTGCTCGACGGCGACCGCCTCTGGTACGCGATGAACACCGACCGGCTGCCCTTCTCGATCCCGCGCGACATGGCGTACTGCGCGACCGTGGTCGCCGACGACGACGCGCTCGTCGTGCCCGACGCCCAGCGCGACCCGCGCTTCGCCGGCAACCCGTTCATCGACATCACGGGCATGGACTTCTACGCCGGCTACCCGCTGCACTCCTCGGACGGGGAGCCCATCGGGACCTTCTGCCTGCTGGACCGGCGGACCCGCGCGGCCTCCGCGGTGTCGATCGAGGGCCTCCGCGAGATCGCGCTGCAGGCGGAGACGGAGCTGCAACGCTACGAGACGGGGCCCGCGGACGCCGCAGCCGGCGGCGGCAGGACCCCGGACGGCGCCGACACGGACGGGTGACCGCGTCGACGCCGCCGTGCGTCAGACGTGCGTCAGCCGCAGTGGCTCAGCGACGCGCTGATCGGCCCGGTGGCCGCGGGTGCCGGGCAGATGCGCGCGGCGGCCGACTCGTCGTCGTTCAGGTAGCGGTCGAGGAACGTCGTGACGGTCGAGCGGATGGTGTCGTTCGGGATCCGCTCGCCCGCGCCGTGCCCGGCTCCCCGGAGCTCGAGGTACTGCTTGGGCGTGGCCGCCGGGAGGGACCGGTACATGCGCTTGCCCATGAGGAACGGGAAGGCCACGTGGTCGGACTGGCCGGTGATGATGAGCGACGGCGTGGTGACCGCCCGGTAGTCGACGCGCACGTCGAACGGCATCGGGGCGATCACGGCCTTCAGCGTGTGCCGCGCCTCGGCCGCAGCCAGCACGCCGCCGCCGGCCATGGAGTAGCCGAGCTCCGCGACGCGGTCGGGGTCGATCTCGTCGGCCGCGGCGCTCGACCCGGTGAGGTAGTCGGAGGCCGCGAGCATCTCGTCGGCCCGCGCTTGCGGGGGATCCTGCGTGCCGTTCGTGTCGATGGTGAACACGACGAAGCCGGCGGCGGCGAGGTCGGTGCCGTACCAGCGCATGTCGGCCTGGGTGTCGCCGTAGCCGGGGGTGACGACGACGGCGCCGAGCTTCGTGCCGGCGGACACCTGCGGGGCGAAGATCGTGCCGCCGCCGAAGCCGGAGACGTCGTCGCGCGGGACCGTGATCTCGTCCACCCCGCCGGCCTCGTCGGCGTGGGCCGTGACGGGTCCGGCCAGCGCCGCGGCGCAGGCGAACGCCAGGACGAAGGCGGTGGTGAGGGCGGTGGGGCGGGTGCGGCGTCGGGGGAGCAGGGGGGCAAGGTGCCTCCGGGCATCTCGGTCGTCCGCGCGGTCCATCCCGTTCGGATCGTGGAGACCGTAGGGGGTCGCGGGCGGCGCGCGGGCCGATCCTCCTCAGCGACCACGCGGTGCCGGGGCTGGGGAGGATCGCCGACCGCGCCTGCGAGCCTCCTGATCGGATCCGGCCCACCCGGGTCACCCGCGGAGCCCCCGCCGTAGGCTGACGCATGGCCTCCGACACCGCACCCCGAGACCCGTCCGCGCCCCTCTACCTCGACGTCGTCGACGGCTGGTGGCGCGCCGCCAACTACCTCTCCGTCGGGCAGATCTACCTGCTGGACGACCCGCTGCTCGAGCGGCCGCTCACGCGCGACGACATCAAGCCGCGCCTCCTCGGGCACTGGGGCACGACGCCGCTGCTGAACTTCGTCTACGCGCACCTCAACCGCGTCATCATCGAGCGCGACCTCGACATGATCTACATCGCCGGGCCCGGCCACGGCGGCCCCGGCATGGTCGCGAACGCGTACCTCGACGGCACCTACTCGGAGCTGTTCTCGGCGGCGACGCCCGACCGCGACGGGATGCGGCACCTCTTCCGCCAGTTCTCGTTCCCGGGCGGCGTGCCGTCGCACGCGGCGCCGGAGACGCCCGGATCCATCAACGAGGGCGGCGAGCTCGGCTACTCGCTCGTGCACGCGTACGGCGCGGCGCTCGACAACCCCGACCTCGTGGTCTCGTGCGTCATCGGCGACGGCGAGGCGGAGACCGCGACCCTCGCCTCCAGCTGGCACCTGAACAAGTTCCTGAACCCCGAGTCGGACGGCGCCGTGCTGCCGATCCTCAACCTCAACGGCTGGAAGATCGCGAACCCGACGGTGCTCGCGCGCATCCCCGAGGAGGAGCTGCTCGCCCTGTTCACGGGCTACGGCTACTCGCCGCGGATCGCCTCGGGCGGCTTCGACGGCGAGGACCACTTCGCCGTGCACGAGCGGTTCGCGCTCGCGCTGGCCGACGCGCTCGACGAGATCAGCCGGATCCAGCTGGCCGCCCGCACCGGCGGCAGCGAGGAGCGGCCGGCCTGGCCCATGCTGATCCTCCGCACGCCGAAGGGCTGGACCGGTCCGCGCGAGGTCGACGGCAAGCAGGTCGAGGGAACGTGGCGCGCGCACCAGGTGCCGCTCTCCGGGGTCCGCGACGACGAGGACCACCTCCGCCAGCTGCAGGAGTGGCTCGAGAGCTACCGCCCGCACGAGCTCTTCGACCGCGACGGCCGGCTGACGCCCGCGCTCCAGCCGAATCGGCCCGAGGGCGACCGGCGGATGAGCGCGAACCCGCACGCGAACGGCGGCCTGCTGCGCCGCGACCTCCGCCTGCCGCCGCTCGAGGTGGACGCGATCGACCTGAGCGACGGCCGCGGCGTCATCGCCGAGCCGACCCGCGTGCTCGGCGGCTGGCTGCGCGACGTGATCGCCCGCAACCCGCTCGACTTCCGGATCTTCGGCCCCGACGAGACCGCCAGCAACCGCCTCGACGACGTCTACGAGGTGACGGCGAAGGCCTGGCAGGGTGAGGTGCTGCCGGTCGACGAGCACCTGGCTCACGAGGGCCGGGTCATCGAGATCCTCAACGAGAACATCACGCAGGGGCTGCTCGAGGCGTACCTGCTCACGGGGCGGCACGGGCTGTTCACCTCCTATGAGGCCTTCATCCACATCGTCGACTCGATGTTCAACCAGTACGGGAAGTGGCTCGAGTCGAGCTCGAAGGTGGAGTGGCGGCGGCCGGTCGCGTCGTTCACGTACCTCCTCTCGTCGCACGTGTGGCGGCAGGACCACAACGGCTTCTCGCACCAGGACCCCGGCTTCCTCGACCACGTCGTGAACAAGCGGGCCGAGATCGTGCGCGTGTACCTGCCGTTCGACGCGAACTCGCTGCTCGTCACCATGGACCACTGCCTCCGCGGCACCGACCTCATCAACGTGGTCATCGCGGGCAAGCAGCCGACCGCGAGCCTCCTCTCGCTCGAGGAGGCGCGGGCGCACGGGGCGCGCGGCGTGGGCGTGTGGGAGTGGGCGGGCACCGAGGTGCCCGGGCTCGAGCCCGACGTGGTCGTCGCGTGCGCGGGCGACATCCCGACCGTGGAGGCGATGGCGGCCGTGCAGATCCTCAAGGAGGAGATCCCGCAGCTGCGCGTGCGCTTCATCAACGTGGTCGACCTGATGCGGCTGCAGGACGCGACGCAGCACCCGCACGGCCTCGACGACGGTTCCTTCGACGCGCTCTTCACGCGCGACAAGCCCGTGGTCTTCGCGTTCCACGGCTACCCGTCGCTGATCCACCGCCTCACCTACAAGCGCCACAACCACGAGAACCTGCACGTGCGCGGCTTCGTGGAGCAGGGCGGTACGACCACGCCGTTCGACATGCTGATGCTCAACGACCTCGACCGGTTCCGGCTCGTGATGGACGTGATCCGCCGCGTGCCGCACCTCGAGACCACCTACGCGGCGCTGTCGCAGCGGATGGACGACGAGCGGATCGCGCACCGGGTGCACACGCGCCAGTTCGGCGAGGACATGGCCGACGTCTCGGGCGCGGAGGGGCTGCCGTTCGCGGACCCGAACCGGCAGACGGCGATCGACACGGGCGACGACAACGCGTAGCGGGGCCGCGGGCCGGCCGGGGGATGGCCGGCCCGCGGGGCGTGCGGCCGGCGGCGCCTACTCGGTGCGCGGCCCGTGGTCGAACAGGCCGATCGCGTTGCCCTCGCTGTCGCGCACGTAGGCCCAGCGGTCGGTGTCGTTGAGCATCTGGATCCCGCCCATCGCCGATCCGCCGTGCGCCTCGACCTGGGCGACCGTCTCCTCGATGGAGTCGACCGTGACGACGATGGTGGCATGCGGCACGTCCGCACGCCGATGGAGGTCCCCATTGATCCCCTCATCCGAGCCGGTGAGGATCATGCCCGCGTCCTCCCCCCACGGCTCGTAGCGGAAGCCGAAGACGGCGGAGTAGAATGCGCTCGCGCGCGCCATGTCGTCGGCGGGGATCTCGAAGTGCTCGACAGCGGCCATGCGCCATGATCCTGCGAGTGGGGAAATCCCGTCAAGGACCGGCGCGGAACCGGCGGCGACCACGACGACGGCGCCGCCACCTCCGAGGAGGTGACGGCGCCGTGGACGATGCGGGTCGGGCATCAGCGGACGAGCTGCGCCCCTGCCGGAGCGACCCGCGTGACCGCCTTCGCGACGATGGAGATCGAGTCCCCGGCGCGCACGACGATCTCGGACTTGTCGGCGTAGACGCCGCCGTTCCACCAGTACGCCTTGGCGTTGTAGTCGGCGTTGTAGTCGGCGTCGTAGTACGTAATCGCGACGTTGTAGGTGCCCGGCGTCAGATCGCGGAGGAAGGCGGGATCACCGTTCCATGCCCAGCTGTAGAACTTCCGGACACCGTCCTGATACAGGGACACCAGCGCTCTGTCCGGGTCCCACCCTGCCGCCGCGAGACCCGTCACTTGCACCGTTACGGACGGGCTGACCGCCAACTGCACGTCTACCCGCGGCATGGGCGTTCCGCGAGCGGCGGTGTAGGTCGTCGATGTCTCCAAGGACCCCGTCCCGCCGGCCCACCGTGTCTCGTAGACTGGCGCTGACGACCGGCTGCTGCTCACAAGTACCTTGTACTTCCCAGGAGCTATCGCAGGGAAGGCGTAGTAACCGCCGGCATCTGCGGTGACGTTCATGGTCGTCAGACCCTCCAGGTCGTCTTGGGGGACTAATGAGACTTGAGCACCACCAAGGGAACCCGTCGGCGACGTTATCTGTCCTGCGAGACGAGTGCCGGGTGTCAGCACCGCATTGACGCCGATGACGGCTTGGCCCCATTGAGATACTGTGACCGTCTTTCCGGACGCCCGGGTGTCCGAGTCCCCGAACCACTCGCCGACCACGGCGCCGTCATTAGGCGTGGGAGAGCCGAAGCGCACCTTGTATGTACCAGGGACGATGTCCCGCACGGTGAACCTTCCACCCCAGTCTGTCCGGGTCGCGCCGACTTCGGCGCCGTCGCCATCAGTCCTGAAGATCGAGACCGGGACGTCGCCCGTCAACTCGTCAGTAGCCGAGACGGTTCCGCTCACCGAGGCGTATCGCTTGACGACCACGTCAATGGTCATCGTGCCATTCGACTGCACAGCGAAGGTCTGGGCTGACTTGAGGTCGTTGGTCTGTCCGAAGTACTGGATGATGTACTCCCCGGCGACCTCGACCTCGACACGCAGCCCATACTCGCGGGGCCGGATGTCCGACATGGAGTAAGCGCCGTTCCCGATAGCAGCCGAGTAGTCGGCCCAGCCGTATTCGGGGTTGACCAGATCGATGTTGCCTTCTGTGACCAGGTTCTGCGGATCCACGAAGTCGAGGTAGACGTTGCCGACGACTTTTCCGTTCCAGGGCTGCTCGGGAGGCTGTGTGTCCATCCCGACGACGGCTGCCGTGCGTCCGCTCGTACGTGCGACGGCCGAGTAACTAGGTGCGGTCCCCGTCACAGTCGCAGTTATGCGTTTTCCGATATCGGCCGAGCCGGGCGTGTAATCCTGCGCATTGGCCCCGTCGATTTTCACGTCATTCGCGTACCAGACGAACGTAAAGGACGGCTTCGGATTCCAGATGCCCGGAACCACGCGGAGGGGATATCCAACTCGTGCATCGCCCACGATCACCGGCTGCGTCGACGCGATCGCCGGCTTGCCGACCGCGGCCGTCGCGACGCTCGTCTTGCTCGTCGTGATGTAGCCCGTGGCCTTCGCCGTGATCGTCACCGTGATCGTCTTGCCGAGGTCCGCCGTGCCGACCGTGTAGGTCGACCCGGTGGCGCCGGTGATCGCGGTGGTGCCCACGGTCCACTGGTACGTGAACGCCGGGGCGGGGGACCAGGATCCGGTCGCCGCGGTGAGGACGCCGCCGACCGAGGCGGACCCGCTGATGGTGGGCGATGACGCGATCGCGAACGCCTTCGCGGCGGGTGCGGCGACGACCGCGGCCGAGCCGGCGCTCGTCTTCGAGGCCGACGTGTAGCCCGAGCGCGCCCCCGTCACGGTGACGGTGATGCGCTTTCCGACGTCCGCTGCGACGGGGACGTAGGTGGAGGCGGTCGCGCCCGAGATGGCCACGTTCGACGCGAACCAGCGGTACGTGAACGTCGTCGGGACGGGTACCCAGGTGCCGGGCGCCGCGGTCAGGGTCGCGCCGACCTGGGCGGTGCCGCTGAGGGTGGGCGTCGGCACGGTGGTGAACGTCGACGGCGAGGTGACGGGCGCGGTGACCACGGCGGCGCTGACCGCGCTGGTCTTCGAGGCGGTCGTGTACCCGCTCCGCGCGCCGGTGACGGTGACGGTGATCCGCTTGCCGAGGTCCGCGGCGACGGGCGAGTAGGTCGAGGCGGTCGCGCCGCTGATGGCCACGTTCGCGGCGAACCAGCGGTACGTGAACGTCGTCGGGACGGGTGCCCACGTGCCGGGGACGGCGGTGAGCGTCCCGCCGACCTGCGCGGATCCGGTGAGGGTCGGCGTCGGGACGGTGGTGAACGTCGCGGGCGTGGTGACGGGCGCGGCCGCGACGGCGGCGCTCGCCGCGCTGGTCTTCGCGGCGGTCGTGTAGCCCGAGCGGCTGCCGGTCACGGTGACGGTGATGCGCTTGCCGACGTCGGCGGCGACCGGCGTGTAGGTGGACGCGGTCGCGCCGGTGACGGCCACGTTCGCCACGAACCAGCGGTACGCGAAGGTCGTCGGCACCGGTGCCCACGTGCCGGTGGCCGCGGTGAGCGGGGTGCCGACCTTCGGGGTCCCGCTGATCGTCGGTGTCGGCACCGTCGTGAAGGCGACGGGGGAGGGCGCGGCCGCGACGGTCGCGGTCGCGGCGCTCGACTTGGCGAGCGACGTGTAGCCGGCCTTGTTCGCGGTCACGGTCAGCGTGATCTTCTTGCCCAGGTCCGCGGCGACGAGCGTGTACGCGGACCCGGTGGCGCCGGAGATCGCGAGCCCGTTGCTCCACCACTTGAACGTGAACGAGTCGGGCTGCGGCGCCCAGGTGCCGGTCACGGCGAAGAGGGTGGAACCGACCTGCGCGGTGCCGGTGATGGACGGCTGGGGCGCGGTGGTGAAGGTGACGGCGGTGGTACCGACGGCTGCGGTGCCGACGGGCGCGTCGGCGGCGATGGCGCTGGTCGCCATGCCCGCCTGAGCGGAGGCCACGAGGGCCAGCGAGATGAGGCCGACGAGGGCGCGTCGGCGTGCGGTTGTCATGGTGCTCCTGGATCCGGGGGCCGCCTCGGGTGCGACCATCGGCCATGCTTACTGGGGTCTCGCAGGTGTTGTCGTGTACCCAGTTCGGGCTTTTCGTGGGCAATGGTGCCCGGACCGGCCGTTCGGACCGGCGCGGGGTGCGGACCTCAGTAGCGGGGGCGGACGTCCTCGGGCGCTTCGTGGCCTTCGCGAGGAGCGCACCCGCCGCCCGCGGGGGTCTCCCGTACCGTGGTGAGCACCGCCGGCCGACGGCGCCCCACCCGCACCGACCCGCTCCCGGAGGCTCCGCATGGCCGCATCCACCCGCATCCTCCCGCCCCGGATCAGCGACCCGCGGCTCGAGCGGCTAGCCGACGGCGACCCGTCCGACCTCGACGCGCACGCGTCCTTCGAGCGGCTGCGCTTCGCCGACGCCGACCTCTCGGACGCCGACCTCGTCGACATCGGGTTCGAGGAGTGCGCGCTGGAGCGGATCCGCCTGCACGAGGCCGACCTCACGGCCGCGAGCCTCGTGGACGTGCTCGCGTCGCGCCTCGACGCGCCCGTGCTGAAGGCGCCGCGGATCCGGATGCGCGACGTGCGCCTCGAGGGCTCGCGCGTCGGGTCCGCCGAGCTCTACGACGCGTCGCTCTCCTCCGTGCACATCACCGACTGCCGGCTCGGCTTCGTGAACCTGCGCGGCTCGAAGATCACCGATCTGCTCATCACCGACTGCGCCATCGAGGAGCTGGACCTCCGCGGCACGTCCGGCATGCGCATCGCCTTCGCGCGCACCACCATCGGCACGCTCGACCTGGCCGACTCGAGCCTCACGCACCTGGATCTCCGCGGCGCCGAGATCCACGACCTCGACACCCCCGACGGCCTCCGCGGCGCCGTGCTCGACTCGACCCAGCTCATGGCGCTCGGCCCGGTGTTCGCGCGGCACTTCCGCGTGCGCGTGGAGGACTGACGCGATCAGCCGGCCGACGGGACCCGCAGCTTGAAGCCCACGTGCGAGCGCGCGTAGCCGAGCCGCTCGTAGAAGCGGTGCGCGTCGACGCGGGCGGCGTCGCTTGTGAGCTGGACGAGGGTCGCGTCGAGGGCGGGCGCGGCGGCGTCCGCGACCCAACGCATCATCGCGCCGCCGATGCCGGAGGAGCGCATGTCGCTCCGCACGCGGACGGCCTCGACCTGGAGGCGGGAGCTGCCGCGGCGGGCCATGCCGGGGATCAGGGTGAGCTGGAGGGTGCCGACGAGGGCGCCGACCGCATCGGTCGAGATGAGCAGGTCGTTGGCGGGATCGGCGAGGATCCGCACGAGCGCGTCGCGGTAGAGGTCCGTGTCGGCCGGATCCGCGCGGTCGCCGCGCGAGGCGCTCACGGGATCGTCCGCGAGCAGGGCCATCAAGGGATCGAGGTCGGCGGACGTCGCGCGGCGGAGGACCACGCCGGCGACGCGCGCCGCGAGCGGGACGGGGAGGACGAGGGGTGCGAGCACGCCCCCATCCTCCCCGCCGCGCGCTGGTCGGGCTAGGCCGACGCCAAGCCGGACGCCCGCGCCACGTGCGCGAGCAGCCGCTCGATCAGCATCCGGCGGAGGTCCACCGACGACCAGCCGTGATCCGCGCCCTCCACGGCCGTGAAGGTGGCGCCCGGCAGGAGCTCGCCGTACCGGGCGCCGTAGGCGACCGGCACGACCTCGTCGGCCGTGCCGTGCAGCACCTCGGCGGGGCCGGCGTACGCGGCGACCGGCCCGTAGACGTCGACGCCCGCGAGCACCTCGTCCGGGAAGCCCATGCCGAGGCCCATGCCGGCGACGTCGACGACGCCGCGCTCGCGGGCCGCCGCCAGCGGCACGCTCATCACCCGGCCGTGCTCCGTGATGTCGTCGACGACCACGCCGGCCGGCGACCACAGGGTGAGGCTCGCCACGAGCTCCGGCGCGCGGGCCGCGGCCAGCGCCGACTCGACGCCGCCGAGGCTGTGGGCGACCACGTGCACGGGGCCGTCCGCGTCCTCGGCGAGGGTGCGGATCATCGCGGACACCTGGTCGACCTCGTCGAGCAGGCGCACGTCGGCGAAGTCGCCGTCGCTCACGCCGTGCCCGAGCCGGTCGTACGCGCGCGCCGCCGTGCCCGAGGCGGCCAGCGCCCGGGCGACGGGGACCCACAGGCCGTGGCCCCCGGTGCCCGAGTCGCTGAACCCGTGCACGAGGAGCGCGGCGGGTGCGCCGGGGCGCACGGTGCCGTGCTCCCAGCCGCGGATGGTGCGCCCGCCGTGGTCGAGCGCGAGCGGGGCGACGCGCGGCGCCGGGGCCGCGCCCATCAGTTGCGGCGGTCGGCGAAGCCGGCCGGGAGGTCGGCGGGGGCGGTGTCGACGACGGTCTCGTCGTCGGCGCCCACGAACTCGTACAGGGTGATGTGCGCGAACTCCGGCACGACGTAGATGGGGTACGTGGGGCCCTCGTCGCGGTAGGCGCGCATCTGCTCGAGGTGGTCGTTCTGGAAGAGCACGGTCTTGGATCCGTCCTCCTCCACCCAGCGCGGGAAGAAGATCGTGCCGTGCAGCACGCGGGCCGCCGGGACGATGTTCACGACGACGCTCGTGCCGGTGGGCTCGTTCCACGAGACCTTGAAGACGCCCTCGGCGAGGGCGACGAGGTCGACCGTCTGGTCCTTGACCCAGCGGCCGCCGACCATGCCGGTGTGGATCCGGTAGTCGATGGTCGTGGCGTTCTTCACGTACATCTCGTACTGCCAGCCGTTGGCGTACGTGTAGATGAGGCGGTGTCCGACGAGGGGGCTGAGGTCCTGAGCGGGCACGGGGTGCTCGACGCTCGTGGTGATCGTTGTCATGCGGAGAGCCTGACACCGATATGCGTTTGTCACAAGCGCAGTTTCCTGGGTATCCTCGGTGCATGCCCGCCGACGCGTCCGACCAGGAGCTGCGGGCCGTCGCCCGACGCCTGGGCTCGGAGCTCGGGCCGTTCCGCCGCCGGCTCATGAACGCGTCGCGGAGCGCCGCCGACCTGCCCGACCTCCCGGACGCGCAGGTCGAGGTCCTCCGCCGGCTCGAGGCCATCGGCTGGGCCACGCCCACGGGTCTCGGCCGCTCGCTCGGGCTCGCGCGCTCCACCGTCAGCAACCTCGTCCTCGCCATGGAGCGCGACGGGCTCGTCGACCGGCGCCTCGTGGAGGGCGACGGCCGCAGCAGCGAGGTCGGGCTCACGGACCATGCACGGGATCTGCTCCGCACCTTCGACCGCTCGGCCGAGGGCGTGCTCGTGGGCGCCCTCCTCCGGCTCACGGCCGAGGAGCGCCGCGACATCGCCCGCGCGCTGCCGGCGCTCGAGGCGCTGCACGCAGCCATCGGGGGCGAGGTGCCGCGCGCGCACGAGGAGAGCGCCGCGGACGCGACGACGCGCCGCCGGGCGGGGAGTCGATCCCCGTCCGACGGCGCGTCGTGACGTCCTGAGCCGGTCCGCTCAGCTCGCGTGGGCGGGCGTGCGATCGGCCGGTGCGCGTTCCGCGGCGGCGCGATCCCCGTCCTCCGCGACGCCGCAGCCGCGGACCGCGTCGGCATCCGCGTCCGCGGGCAGCGCGTCCCCGCCGGCGTTGAGCCGCGCGAGGTAGCCGGCGAAGGCGTCGAGGTCGGCGCGCGTCCACCCGCCGAGCCCGCGGATCAGGCGGCTGCCGCCCGCGGCGTCGTCCGCCTCGATCCCCGCGCGGCCCGCCGGGGTGAGCGCGAGAACGCGCACCCGGCCGTCCTGCGCGTCGGCCCCGACCTCCACGAGCCCCAGGTCCTGGAGCTGGCGGAGCTGGCGGCTGACCACGCTGCGGTCGACGCCGAGCTGGTCGGCGACGGCGCTCGCGTGGGCCGCGCCGCAGCGGCGGATCACGCGGAGCATCTTGTAGCCGATGGGCGGCAGCTCCGGGTGGATCCGCGACGCCGCCTCCCGGGTCGTCGCCCGGATGCGCGCGGCGAGCGCGGTCATCTGCTCCTCCACCGCGGCGATGCCCGCGGCGATCCCGTCGGCCGTCCCGTCGGCGACGCCGGGGGAGTCACCCGCAGCGTCGCCCACGGGGGAGCGGTCCTCGTCGGTCATCGGCGGGAGTCGACCCCGGCGTCCTCGGCCTCGGGGATCCGGATGGATCCCGTCGGGTTCGCCTCGCCGACCGGGGTGAGCGCGACGGCGCCGGCGGATGCGCCGATGAGCGCGTCCTCGGCGTCCGTGCGATGCACCTCGCGGGCGTCGACCGCGGTGGCGGCCTTGTCGCTCTTCAGCTGCACGGCGTTCTTGCTGCCGAGCTGCGCGTTGGGCAGGAAGATCACGGCCACGAGCGACACGATCGCGAGCGGCACGCTGTAGAGGAACACGTCGCCGATGCCCACGCCGTAGGCGCTCTCGACCACGGTGCGCACCGCCGGGGTGAGCGAGTTGACCTGCGGGATCACGCCGGAGCCGAGCGCCTGCGCGGCGACGGCCTGGTCGGCCGGGGCGAGCTTCATGATCCCCGCGGTGATCTCCGACGCGATGATCGTGCCGAGGATCGAGCCCAGCACCGAGACGCCGACCGTGCCGCCGAGGCTGCGGAAGAACGTGACCGCGCTGGTGGCGACACCGAGGTTCTTGACCTCGATGGCGTTCTGCACCACGAGGACGAGGTTCTGCATGAGCATGCCGAGTCCCGCGCCGAGCACGAACATGTAGATCCCGACGAGCAGGAAGTCGGTGTCGTAGCGGAGCGTGGACAGCAGGCCCGTACCGGCGACGATGAGGACGGCGCCCGAGATCATGATCGTCTTCCACTTGCCGCGACGGCTGATCAGGTTGCCGAACACGGTCGAGGAGATGAGCAGGCCCGCCATGAGCGGGATGGTGAGCAGACCCGACTGCGTCGGCGTGGCGCCGCGCGACAGCTGCATGTACTGCGCGAGGAAGACCGAGGTGCCGAACAGCGAGATGCCGACCGCGAGGCTCGCGAGCACGGAGAGCGTGAAGGTGCGGTTGCGGAACATCGTGAGCGGGATGATCGGCTCGGCGACCTTGAGCTCGGTGACGACCGCGGCGATCAGCAGCACGACGGCGCCGCCCGCCATGAGGTACGAGGTGCCCGAGGCCCACTCGAACTGCTTGCCGGCCTGCGAGACCCAGATGAGCAGGAGCGAGACGCCGCTGGCGATGAAGACCGCGCCGAGGTAGTCGACGTGCACCTTGCGCTTCGGGTGGGCGGGCAGGTGGAGGGTGACCTGCAACAGGATGATCGCGATGATCGCGATGGGCAGCGCGATGAAGAAGTTCCAGCGCCAGCCGAACGCGTCGGTCACGACGCCGCCGAGGAGCGGGCCGCCGACGGTGCCGACGGCCATGACGGCGCCGAAGAGGCCGGCGTAACGGCCGCGGTCACGCGGGCTGATGATGTCGGCCATGATGATCTGGCTCAGCGCCGCGAGCCCGCCGGCGCCGAGGCCCTGGAGCACGCGGAAGACGATGAGCGTCTCGGTGTTCTGCGAGAAGCCGGCGAGCGCGGATCCCAGCACGAAGGTGCCGAGGGCGAGCTGGATGAGCAGCTTGCGGTTGAAGAGGTCGGCGAACTTGCCCCAGAGCGGCGTGCTCACGGTGGTGGCGAGCAGCGTCGCGGTGACGACCCAGGTGTAGCCGGACTGGTCGCCCTTGAGGTCGCTGATGATGATCGGCAGCGAGGTCGAGACGACGGTGCCGGCGAGGATCGAGACGAACATGCCGAGCAGGAGGCCCGACAGGGACTCGAGGACCTGGCGCTTCGACATGGATCCGTCGGCCGAGACGGTGCGGCGGGGGGCCTTCGCGGGTGACGCGGTGGCCGGGTGGTGCTGGGACATGTTCCTCCGGGTAGTTGACTACAAGCAACCATATGCCGATGGTGGACATTTGTCAACGATCGCAGCTACTGCGCAGCGCCTACCGCAGCGACGGCAAAGATGCAACAGGCGGCGAATTCGGGGTAGGAGCGCCACCCGTGCCGCACCTCCTCCTTCCCTCTCCAACCGAGGGATGCACACGGCGCCCTCATCGGGGATGAGGAGGAATCGTGTCGTCAGTTCAAGGGGACGAGCACCGATCGTCGAAGCTCTTCGAGCATGTGTCCTCCACGGACCCAGGGTGGAGGGCAGACCCGGCGAAGCTCTTGGCCGCGGCGAGGCGCTGGCATCCCATCGCGTCCTGCACCCTGCCGAGGTTCGACGTCGACGCGTTCCAGCGGCGTCACGGCTTGCCCTCGGGGGCCCGGTCGCAGCGGGCCCGTGCACACCCGAGGCGGTGCTCGGGGTGATGAATGAAGAGAGATTCCGAAAGGGACCGTCGCACTTCCCCTGGGATGCATCCGGAGACGTCCTCCGGCGCGTCGCCGACGCGATCCGATGTGGGCGCCCGGTGAAGGTGGTGCTCCCGTCTTTCGCGGGTCGGCCGCACAACCCTGCGGCGCACCGGCGAGTGGCCCCTGATCTCGGCGAGCTCTACGCGTTGCAGCTCCTGAAGAACATCTCCGACGCCGTGTCAGTCGTCTATGCACCCGGCGTGCTGTTCACCCTGGTGCTGGACGGTCGCGCCTATCGGCCCTTCTACGGTTAGAGCGACGATGAGGCGATGCCGTATGGCGACAACGTGAGGAAGCAGATCGACCTGCTCGGTGCGCGCGGGCGCATCCAGGCGGTGGACATGCACGACGTGATGCAGGCGAGAAGCGAGGAGCTTGCCTCCATCGACCTGGCGGTGAGGGAGGAGGTGACTCGGCTGTGGGCCTCGAACCGCTTCACGCATCGGCGGGATCTCGTCCGGGCCCTCCGGCAGGGGACGGAGACGACAGCCATCTCGGCGGCCTTCATCGAGCTCAACAAGAGAGGCGGCCTCGATGGGGTGGACGTCGCGGCGCTTTTGCGAGAAGCAGATGAGATCCTCGAAGAGCGGGCCGATCGGACCGCCTTCGAGTACGCCGTGCTCCTCACCAAGCTGCGCGAACTCGATGTGCTGGGGCGCGCGTTCCCTCACGCGGTGCGCGGCACGGTCCATCCGAAGCCGGGGCAGTACTCCCCTCGAATCAAAGACGATGCCACCCGCATCAGCCCCTGGCACGGCGTCGCCATCGAACACCTGGACGGGCGCATCGTCACGGAGTACGAGGCGTTCGTCTACCAGGACTTCGAACAGTACGAGGCCGTCTTCGTCGCCGGGGATGAGGCCCCGTTCTTCTACAGGCGACGGGGCACCCCGTCAGCGAGCGCGTGATCGGCAGCGGCGCGAATGCTGATGTCGGCCGTTTCCGGTCACGACCGCTCAGGGCGCTCGTGGCGGCGCAGGTGGCCGCTTCCACCGGTGCGGGCCTCTCGCTCACGATCGCGAGCGTCGCCGTGCTCGAGCTGTCGGGTTCGGAGAGAATCGCAGGTCTTGCGCAGACGGCGATCGTGGTCGGCGCCAGCGTGCTCACGATCCCGGTCTCTCGACTCGCGGCCCGAGCAGGCCGGCGGTGGTCTCTCGGGCTGGCTTACGCCCTCGCGATGCTCGGGGCGCTCGTGTGCGCCGCAGCCATCGCGGCGTCGGCGTGGGAGGCGGTGCTCTTCGGTCTGACTCTGGTGGGAGGCGGTACTGTGGCGGGCCTAGCGGCGCGCTTCGCCGCGGCCGAGACAGCCCGACGGCCCCGTGATGCGGCTCTGGCGATCGCATTGGTCCTCTGGGCGTCGACCGTCGGGTCAGTCGTCGGACCGAATCTGGTGTCGCTGACGGGAGTGGGTGCGTCGTCCGGGGCCTTCATGCTCCTCGCGGCCCTCTATGCGATTGCTGCCCTCGTCGTCATGCTCGCGGTCCCGAGCTCGCCACCCCGCCCGAGTCGCGCCCGTGCGCGATCCTCCCCGGCGACCGTGATGCGCGTCCTCCGTGGTCGACCGGCTGCGTCCGCCGGCATCGGTCTCAGCGCCATCGTGCACGTGACCATGGTCGCGCTGATGGCCATGGCGCCGGTGCACCTTCATCACGACATGGCACCCGATGCGGTCGTGGGCCTCGTCATGAGCGGCCACCTCGCGGCCATGTACGGCCTGAGTCCGCTGTTCGGTCTCGTCATCGCACGGCACGGCACGAGGGGATCGGCCATTGCCAGCATGATCATCGTGTGCTGCGCGGGGGGCATCCTCGCGCTGTCCGCCTCCGGCGACGAACTGGGCTTCGGACTCGGCTTGGCGCTCCTCGGCATCGGGTGGTCCATGGGGATGGTCGCAGGATCCGCGCCCGTGGTCGAGGCACTCGAGCCCGACGAGCGACTCGCGACGCAGGGGACGACGGACCTCGTGATCAACGTCGGCGGAGGAGCGGCCAGCGTCGTCGCCGGGGTCATCGTCGCCGGGCAGGGTTACGCCGCCCTTGCCACCGCGTTCGCCGTCGGGGTGGGACTCGCGACGGTCGGCGCCTCATGGGTGGGCCTGCGTCGCCGGTGCAGACCTCAGCCGCACGTGGAGGCGGAGCCCCCGCGTCGGGAGTAGACCGGGATGATGAGCCGGTCATCGGACCGGCCTCGGAACGAGGAGGAACCCCATGATCGATTCGGTGGCGACGGTCTGGCTGCCCGTGCAGGACATGACGCGCGCGGTGGCGTTCTACCGCGACGCGCTCGGTCTCACGGTGACGAGCGAGGACGCGGACTGGAGCGAGATCGACGCGGACGGCCTGATGATCGGGCTGAACGCGCGCGAGGAGGCGGGCGGCTCGAAGGGCGGCGGGGCGGTCATCTCGTTCACGCCCGAGGGGTCCATCGAGGACGAGCTGGAGCGGATCCGCGCGCGCGGCGCCGAGATCACGGGCGAGATCAGCGACCACGAGTGGGGCCGCATCCTCCCGTTCCAGGACAGCGAGGGCAACGACCTGCAGCTGTACACGCCGCCCGCGGGCTAGGGGCGGCGGGCGCCGCTCACGGCAGCGGCTCGAGGTCGACGTGCACGTCGTCGCCGACCTCGAGGCCGTGGGCGTCGCGGATCGCGCGCTTGACCGGGAGGATCCACGTGCCGTCGCCCTGCGGGAAGACGGACGTGCGCCAGGTCGTGGTGCCGACGCGAACCCGCACGGGCACGGATCCGAAGCCGCGGCGCCCGGCCTGTCCCATCTCGCGCAGCATCGGGGCGAGGTCGACGGGCAGGGACACGAACGTCCAGAGCTCGCGCCGCGCCTCCCACGCCCAGAGCGGCGCGGTGAAGTCGAGGGGGAGGTCGTCGCTCATCACTCGACCCTACGGGGGCGCGCTCACCAGTCGGCGCGGTCGGCGACGAGCGCGGCGACCTCCGCCGGGGTGCGGGACGTGGCGTCGATCGCGAGGCCGCCGAGGCCCGCCGCGTCGATGATCGCGGCGAGCTCCGGAGCGCGGTCGCGGTGCCAGGCGAGGGCCGCGGCATCGTCGCCGTGGCGGGCGTCGAGCCGCGCGCGCACCGCGTCGGCGTCGACCGCGAGTCGGACGAGCAGCGGGTCGCGGGATCCGAGCGCGTCCGCGTATCGCGGCAGGTCGCCGGTGTGCTCGACGACGGCCGCGACCACCACCACGCGCGCCCCGGCCTCGCGGTAGTTGCGGGACAGGTCGCCGAGGTTGCGGAGCGCCAGCTCCTGCTGGAACGGATCCGCGGGCGGTGCCGGGTGGAGCAGGCGCACGGCGTCCATGTCGACCAGCGCGTGCGGGATCCCGCGCTCGGCGAGGAGGTCACCGAGCGCGTGCATCGTCGTGGTCTTGCCCGCGCCGACGGTCCCGGTGAGGATCACGGCGTCCGTCATCGCATCTCAGCTGCCGCCCGTGACGAGGTCGCACTCCAGCTCGTCCGCCGCCGCCGCGACGACCTCGAAGGAGGCGGCGCCCGCGCGGATCGTCACCGTCGACATGCCGACCCAGCGCGGGTGCGGCTCGGCGGTCGTGCTCGAGATGGCGTGAAGGAGGATCCGGAGGCGGTCGATGGAGAGCGTCGCGGTGCGGCGGCGGATGACCTGGTCGCGGCGGGTGAGGATCAGCAGCTCGCGCGGCGAGCACGCGGCGACCGCGCCGGCGAGGCTCATCGGACGGAGGCGCTGCAGCGCGCCCAGGAGGCCGTCGGCGGTGGGCACGAGCGGCGTGCGCGGGCGCGACGACAGGTAGCGGAGCTGCGGATCCCGGGAGGCCAGGTCCCAGTACGCCGCCGCGACGCCGGCCTCGTCGTGCCCGACGTCGATGCGCGGGGTCGCCCGCGGGGTCCGCGTCGGGCAGGAGCTCGGCACGCCGGCGGACTCGGCCGCGAGCGTCATCAGCAGCTCGGTCAGGTCCACGACCACGTCGGCGGATGCGCCGTTGAACGGGATCCGGAGGGCCTGGCCGTCGGCCGTGTGCACCGTGAGCAGGCCGTCGAGGAGGTCGACGCGATCGCGGACGGCGACGAGGTCGGCGAAGGGGATGCGCCGGGCGGTGAACGCGGATCCGACGCGCGAGAGCACCTCCAGGTCGCGGTCGCCGACGACGAGGAGGTGGTCGTACAGGTCCATCGACGGGTCGGTGTCGCGGCGCGGGATGTCGCGCGGCACCTTGAGCACGAGACGTGCGGCGAACGGATCGACGCCGTGCGGGCGGTAGAGGCGGGGGATCTCGTCGGCGGTGCGGACGGTGTCGATCCACGGGCCGAAGGCGTCGTGCTCGGCGGTTCTGGCGTGCGAGGTCACCCCGCGAACGTATACCGCGCTCCGGCGCCCGCGGCAGGGGCATGCGACCCCTCTCCGGGGCGGTCGCCCGTGTGCTACGGCAGCGGCCGCGTCAGCCCTCGATCAGGTCGCGCTCGGGCGGCACGGAGGTCCACAGCCCGACGACCCGACGTGCCAGCGCCTCCTCGAGCCCGCCGAGCGCCTTGACGACGAAGATCGTGGTGCGCGCGGGGGATCCGGCCTTGGAGAACCCGCGGTCGACGGCGCGCACCCACGTCTCGGCGGCGATCTTCGCGGTCGAGTAGTTGGCGCCGCCCGGGTACGGGCGCTGCACGGCGGTGGAGGAGACGATCGCGAGGCGGCCGGCGTCGGACGACTGCAGGTCGGCGTCGAACGCGCGCGTGGTGTTGCGGAGCGTGGTGACGAGGCGCTCGTGCAGGAAGTCCCAGTCGTCGTCGGTCTGGCCCTCGAGGCCGTTGCCGCCGCGCCAGCCGCCGACGAGGTGGATCAGGCCGTCGACGCCGCCGAGGTCGGCCCGGATCCGCGCGGCCAGGTCCACGACGGCCGCGTGGTCGGCGAGGTCGCACACCTCGCGGCGCTCGGCGTCGACGTCCGCGAGCCGTCCGGCGTCTGTGCCGACCGCGACGACGCGCGCGCCCGCCGCCGTGAGCTCGGCGCACACGGCCCGGCCCGCGGCGCTCGACGCGCCCGCGACCACGACCACGCGGCCGTCGACGCTCACGCGGCCTGCCCCGTGATCCCCGCGGTCGAGGAGATGACGTCGCGCATCTTCTTCTCCAGCGCCTCGAAGAACATGCTGAGCGGGAACTCGTCGTCGAGCACGAGGTCGGTGAGGCCCTTCGGCGGACCGTCGAGCGGCAGCGCGTCCGGCCCCTTCGCCCAGGTGGACGCGGGGTGCGGCGTGACCGTCTCGGTGACCATCGCGTAGGCGGCCAGCCAGTGCGCGGTCTTCGGCCGGTCGATCGAGCGCCAGTAGAGGTCGTTCACCCGGTCGGCGAGCGCCACGACCACGTCGGCGACGTCGTCCCAGTCGATCGTGAGGCGCGTGTCGGTCCAGTGCAGCACGTGGTGCTGGTGCAGCCAGGCGAACAGCAGCTGGCCGCCGAGGCCGTCGTAGTTGCGGACGCGGGAGCCGGTGATCGCGAACCGGAAGATGCGGTCGAAGATCACGGCGTGCTGCACCATGCCGGCGCGCTCGAGGAGGGCGTCGTCGGCGGCGGTGCGCTCGGCGGGATCCACCGCGGCGAGCCGGCGCTGGATGCGGACGGCCTCGCGGAACGCGGTGAGGTCGCAGCGCAGCTCCTCGATCGAGTAGAGGAAGAACGGCATCCGCTGCTTGATCATGAACGGGTCGAACGGCAGGTCGCCGCGCATGTGCGTGCGGTCGTGGATGAGGTCCCACATCACGAAGGTCTCCTCCGCGAGCCGCTGGTCGTCCAGCAGGCGCCGCGCGTCCTCCGGCAGCTCGAGCTTCGTGACCTCGGCGGCGTGGCGCACCACGCGGCGGAAGCGGGCGGCCTCGCGGTCGGCGAAGATCGCGCCCCAGGTGAAGGTCGGCACCTCGCGCATGGCGACCGTCTCGGGGAAGAGCACGGCCGAGTTGGTGTCGTAGCCGGGCGTGAAGTCGACGAAGCGGATGGGGACGAACAGCGCGTTGCCGTAGTCGCCCGCCTCCAGCTCGGCGACGAACTTGGGCCAGACGACCTCGATGAGCACGGCCTCGACGAGGCGGCTGGCGCTGCCGTTCTGCGTGGTCATCGGGAAGACCACGAGGTGCCGGATCCCGTCCACGCGGTCGCGCTGCGGCTGGAACGCGGTGAGGGCGTCGAGGAAGTCGGGGACGCCGAGGCCCTGGTCGACCCAGCGGGCGAAGTCGACGTCGAGGGCTGCGAGGTAGGCGGCGTCGTGCGGGAAGAGCGGGGCGAGCGCGCGCACGGAGTCGCGGATCACCGTGATGAGCCGGGCGGCCTCCGCGTGGTGCGCGGCCTCGGGGATCGACCCGTCCTTGGCCTGCATCGGCTGGAGCGCGACGGCGGCGTCCTTGAGGGCGAGCCAGGCGGGGGAGGAGGCGACGGTGCTCGCGTCCTCGACGACCTCGGGCTCGCCGATGACGGCTGCGGGGGCTGCGGCGCTGGACATGGATCGACCTCCGATCGTGCGGGTGCGTGCGGTCCCTCCACCGTATCCGCGGGATCGGCGTCGCATCCTGTCCCGCGAGCGGGTTCCGCGCGTGGATCCCGCCGCGCACGCAGCATCCGTGCGTGGGCGGCAGGGGCTACGCCTCGTCGTCGTCCGGCACGGGAGTCGTCGTCCCCGTCTCGTGGTCGCGGCGCAGCACCGCGTAGCCGACGGAGGCGCGCGGCTCGCCGCCCGCGACGGGCCAGCCGTCGCGGTAGTGCGCCTCCTTCACGAAGCCCGCGCGCACGAGCACCCGGCGCATCGCCCGGTTGTCGTCGCGGGTCTGCGCCTCGAAGCGCGTGACGTGGGGGTACGTGCGGAACACGTGCGCGGTCAGCGCGCGCACCACGGGCGCGCCGAGCCCCCGGCCGCGCCAGGCCTCGGCGAGGCGCAGGTCGAGCAGCACCCCCGGATCCTCGAGGTCGTCGAGCACCGCGAGGCCCACGCGGCCGTGCCCCTCCACGTCGATCCAGAGCGCCGCGTGCGCGGGCCCCGCGAAGTCGCCGTCCGCGATGCGCGCGTCGACCTCCGCCGCGGTGGGCCGCGGGCGCATGTGGAAGGGGAACGCGTTCCCGGTGAGGAACGCGCGGATCCCATCGACCTCGGCGTCCACGTCGACGGGCACGAGGCGCACCTCCGGCGTCGCGGCGGCGTCGGCGGTGTCGGTCGGGGAGGTCGAGGTCATGGGGGTCTCCTGTCGGCGTCGGCGGTGCGGCCCTCCACAGGCGCGGATGAACAGCGGGTGAACCCGGCTGTCCTCCGTAGAGGGGACAGGCGGGCAGGGCGCAAGCTCGTCGCCGTGGATCCCTTCATTCTCCTCGTGCTCGTCGTCATCACGGCGCTCGCCTTCGACTTCACCAACGGCTTCCACGACACGGCGAACGCGATGGCCACATCCATCGCGACCGGCGCGTTGAAGCCCAAGGTCGCGGTCACGCTCTCCGCCGTGCTCAACCTGGTGGGCGCCTTCCTCAGCATCGAGGTCGCGCTCACGGTCACGAACGCGGTCGTGAAGATCCAGGACAAGTCGGGCGCCCCCGACCCGGCGCTGCTGCAGGGCGGCGGATCCGCGCTGCTGCTCATCGTGCTCGCGGGCCTCATCGGCGGCATCGTGTGGAACCTGCTCACCTGGCTGCTCGGCCTCCCGTCGAGCTCCTCGCACGCGCTGTTCGGCGGCCTCATCGGCTCGACGCTCGCGGGCCTCGGGCTGAACGGCGTGAACTGGGCGGGCGACGGATCCAAGCTCGACGGCGTCGTGGGCAAGGTGATCCTGCCGGCGCTCATGTCGCCGATCCTCGCGGGGGCGGTGGCCGCCGTCGGCACGTGGCTGGTCTTCCGCATCGTCGGCAACCTCGCCGGCCGCGGCCTCGACCGCACCTTCCGCATCGGCCAGATCGGCAGCGCCTCGCTCGTCTCCCTCGCGCACGGCACGAACGACGCGCAGAAGACCATGGGCGTCATCACGCTCGCGCTCATCGCGGCGGGCGGCTGGACCGACACGGAGTCGGTGCCGTTCTGGGTGAAGATCAGCTGCGCGCTCGCCATCTCGCTCGGCACCTACATCGGCGGCTGGCGCATCATCCGCACGGTCGGCAAGGGTCTCGTCGAGATCGACACGCACCAGGGCATGGCCGCCGAGAGCTCGTCGGCCGCGGTCATCCTCGCGTCCAGCCACCTCGGCTTCGCGCTCTCCACCACGCACGTCGCCACCGGGTCCATCCTCGGCTCCGGCGTCGGCCGGCCCGGCGCGCAGGTGCGCTGGCGCGTGGCGCTGCGCATGGTCGTGGCGTGGATCATCACCCTCCCGGCCGCCGCCCTCGTCGGCGCGGTCATGTGGTGGCTCGGCCACCTCATCGGCGGAGCGGCCGGCGGCATCGCGATGACGCTCGTGCTCGTCGCCGTCTCGATCACCGTCTACGTCCGCTCGCGCAAGGACGACGTGGGCGCGCACAACGTGAACGACGAGTGGTCCGACGAGAAGGCCGCCCGCCCCGCCCCCCAGCCCGCCGACGCCTGAAGGATCCCGCCATGCTCCCCCTCTTCCTCTCCGCGGTCGGCCAGGTCGCCCTCGTCGCCCTCGTCCTCGGCGCGGGCCTGCCCGCCCTCTTCGCGCTCGGGGTGCGGTCGTTCGCGCTCGCCAGCCCCGACACGAGCGGCCGCGTCGCCGGATCCGACTCCGCGCGCCGCATGCCGCCCGTCGTCCTCCGGGCGGTCGGTGCCCTCTGCTACGCGGTCGTCGTCCTCGCCGTGGTCGCGGGCCTCACGCTCATCATCGCGACGGGCTTCGGCCAGTCGGTGAGCTTCGAGCACGTCATCCCGACCTTCACCTCGAAGGGCTGATCATGACCGAGAGCGCATCCGAGGGCGGCGGGCCGGGCGACGGCGCGACCGGCGTCGTCGTCCCCGACCGCCACGACCGCGGCATCGTCCAGCGCGTCGTCGGCTGGCTGCGGGCGGGCTACCCGACCGGCGTGCCGGACCAGGACTACGTGCCGCTGCTGGGGATCCTCCGCCGCAGCCTCACCGCCGAGGAGCTCGAGCAGGTGGTCGACCAGCTCGTCGACGACGCCGTGGCGGCGGACGCGGCGGGCGAGGAGATCGGCCGGAGCCAGCTCCGCGAGCGCGTCGAGGCGATGCTGCTCGGCCCCGCGATGCCCGAGGACCTGGTGCGCGTCTCGGCCCGGCTGGCGGCGGCGGGCTGGCCGCTCGGATCCCCCGACGACCTGCACGAGCCGGACGCCGCCGGCGCGCGCGCGACCGAGCGCACGGGCCTCGTCTCCCGGATCGTCTCCTGGCTCCGCGCCGGCTACCCCGCCGGGCTCCCCGAGCAGGACTTCGTGCCGCTGCTGGCGCTGCTGCGTCGCCGTCTCAGCGACGAGGAGGTGCAGCAGGTGAGCGCCCGCCTCGCGTCCGAGGGCGGGCTGCCGGCCAGTCGCCTTGACGTCGCCTCCGCCATCGCGGGCGTCACCTCCGAGATGCCGTCGGACGCCGATGTCGAGCGCGTGCGCGCCTACCTCGAGGCGCACGGCTGGCCGGAGGGCTTCCGGATCTGACCCCGGCGGGGCTCCCGCACTTGCACTGCGCGCACGATGGTGCAAACATGCACTCCGTGACGACGAGTGCAACGGGACTCCGCGAGCGCCGCCGGGCGGAGACCTCGGCGCGTCTCACGACGCTCGCCCGACGCCTCACCGCCGAGCGCGGCCTCTCCGGCTTCACGGTCGAGGAGGTCTGCGACGAGGCCGGCGTCTCCCGCCGCACCTTCTTCAACTACTTCGCCTCCAAGGAGGACGCGCTCTTCGGGCGCTCCGCGCACGTCGACACCGCCGACCTCGAGGAGGCGTTCGTCGCGGCCGGCGACCCGCGGGATCCGGCGCTCTCGCCGACCCTCCTCGACGACCTCGCGGAGCTGTGCCTCGAGCGCTGGGCCCGCCTCGACACCGACGGCACCTCGATGCAGGACATGCACGCGGCCTTCCGCCGGGAGCCCGGCCTCCTCGTGCGCGCCCTCGAGGCCGCCATGGAGGACGAGGCGAAGGACGTGCTCCTCGTCGAGCGCCGCGAGGGGCTGCCCCCCGGCGACCTCCGCGCGTCCGTCGTCGTCCAGACCATGGGCTCGCTCGGCCGCGCGAGCGCGCGCGAGTTCCTCGTCCCCGGCAACGCCGACTCCATCCAGCTCATCCTGCGTCGGCGCCTCGACGCCCTCCGCGAGATCGCGCACCCCACCACCGTGACCACCCGCCAGCACGAACGGACCCCATGACCACCACCGCCCCGGCGCCCCTCCTGCTCACGCAGCGGCGCATCTGGATTATCTTCTCGGCCCTCATCGCCGGCATGCTCCTGTCGAGCCTCGACCAGACCATCGTCTCCACCGCGATGCCGACCATCGTCGGCGAGCTCGGCGGCGTCGACCACCAGGTCTGGATCACCACGGCCTACCTGCTCGCCACCACGATCGTCATGCCCATCTACGGCAAGTTCGGCGACGTGCTCGGCCGACGGAACCTCTTCCTCGCGGCCATCGCGATCTTCACGCTCGCCTCGGTGGGCTGCGCGTTCGCGACGGACTTCTGGACGTTCGTGGTGTTCCGCGCCGCGCAGGGCCTCGGCGGCGGCGGGCTCATGATCCTGTCGCAGTCGATCATCGCCGACATCGTGCCGGCCGACCAGCGCGGCAAGTACCTCGGCCCGCTCGGCGGCATCTTCGGCCTCTCGGCCGTCGGCGGCCCGCTCCTCGGCGGCTTCTTCGTCGACCACCTCACCTGGCAGTGGGCGTTCTACATCAACATCCCCATCGGGATCGCGGCCTTCGTCGTGGCGTTCATCACGCTGACGCTGCCGAGCAAGAAGGCGACGAAGCGGATCGACGTGGCCGGCGTGGTGCTCCTCTCGCTCGCGACGACGTGCCTCATCTTCTTCACCGACTTCGGCGGCGACACGGCATACGGCTGGGGATCGCTCGCCACCTGGGCCTGGGGCCTCGGCCTCGTGGTCGCGGCGTCGCTGTTCGTGTTCACGGAGTCGCGGGCGGACGACCCGGTGATCCCGCTGAGCCTGTTCCGGAACCCCGTCTTCGTGAACGCCACGGCCATCGGCCTCGCGCTCGGCATCGGGATGTTCGCGGCCATCGGCTTCGTGCCGACGTTCCTGCAGATGTCCACCGGCACGTCCGCCGCGGTCTCGGGGCTGCTGCTCCTGCCGATGATGGTCGGCCTCATCGGCATGTCGATCACGTCGGGCATCCTCATCAGCCGCACCGGGAAGTACCGGATCTTCCCCATCGTCGGGACGCTCCTCACCATGCTCGCGCTCGTGCTGATGACCTCGCTCACCGCCGAGACGCCCGTCTGGCTGATCTGCGTGTTCCTGTTCGTCTTCGGGCTGGGGCTCGGCCTGATCATGCAGGTGGTGGTGCTCGTGGTGCAGAACGCGGTGCCCGCGGCGCAGATCGGCACGGCGACCAGCACGAACAACTACTTCCGCGAGGTGGGCGCCGCGCTCGGCACGGCTGTGTTCGGCACGCTGTTCACGACGCGCCTCACCGAGAACCTCACCGGTGTGTTCGCCGGCGCCGGAGCGTCGCCCGACGCCGCCGCGAGCTCGGCCAGCAGCATCGACCCGCAGGCACTCAACGGGCTGCCCGACGCCGTGCGGGACGGGATCGTGAACGCGTACGCCGACGCGCTGGCGCCGGTCTTCTGGTACCTCGTGCCGTTCATCGCGATCGCGTTCGTGCTCTCGCTCGTGCTCAAGCAGATCCCGCTGTCGGACGTCGCTGGGCTCGTCGCCCGCGGCGAGGCGGTGGGCGGCGAGGAGGCCGAACGGCTCGAGGCGGAGCAGCGCGCGGGCGTCCGCGCCGGCACGAGCCCGGCGCAGGCGACCCGCCCGGACGCGGCCGATGATGCCTCGCGGGTCGCGGTGCCGTCGAGCGATGCGCGCGACGGCCGCCCCGAGCGCTGATCCCCGTCGACGGGATCACCCGTTGACACGGCCGCCCGCGGCTGGTCGACTCACGGCAGGGCCGTCGTCCCCTGAGGGGCGGCGGCCTGTCCCGTCCGCCCCGCACCACCGGAGGTCGCCGTGAGCGAGCCCATCGTCATCACCCGCACCTTCGCCGCCCCGCGGGAGCGCGTGTTCGACGCGTGGACCACGCCGGCCGACTTCTCCGCGTGGTTCGGCACCGCCGCGGTCGACGTGCCGCTCGACACCCTGCGCATGGACGTGCGCGTCGGCGGCGCGTGGAGCGCGGTGATGCGGCTGCCCGACGGCGGATCCATCGACTGGGCGGGCGAGTACGTCGAGCTCGACCGGCCGTCGCGCATCGCGATGACGATGACGGACCGGCCGGACGCGCCCGCGGGCGAGCCGCTCACGGTCGACCTCGAGGAGGTCGCGGGCGGCGCCTCGCGCATGACCATGACGCAGCGCGCGGGCGAGTTCACGCCCGAGCAGCGCGCGATGACGATCCAGGGCTGGAGCGCGTTCCTCGACGTGATGGAGGGGCTGGTCGCGCCGACCGGGTGACCGCTGCTGGTCGTGTCCGCATCCCATCCGCTGACTCGACCTCGTGATCAGCGGGGTCGCCATGGAACGCGAATGCGCCATGACGCCGATGTCACATGGACATTCCATTTAGCGCGTGTAACATGGGCGTTACATCACGAGGTGAGGGGAGCGAGCATGCGCGCATCGTGGTCGGCGGATCTCGGTCGCATCGCGCGCCAGCGGCGGTTGGACCTGGGGTGGTCGCAGGAGGAACTGGCCGCGAAGGCGGAGGTGACGCGTCAGTGGTTGACGCGCTTCGAGACGGGCAAAGGCGATCCCACGCTCTCGAAGGTGCTGCGCGTCCTACGGGCACTCAAGCTGCATGTGGATGTGGCCGCCGAGGAGCGTGTCGCGGTCACGCGGCCCCGCATGACGATCCCGGTCTACAAGCCCGCAAGCGTGGACACGTCTCATCTCGCTGCCGCCCTGGAGCAGTTCGCCCTCGTCGCTTCGCGGGTGAAGAAGCCCGATGAGAAGGCACTGGCGGCTGCTCTGGTCGCGATGCAAGACACCATGGCGGGGGCGATGGAACGGTTGTCGCGCTCCCAGCAGCAGATGCGGGGACAGGGGCAGCTCCCCTCCCGCTCCCGGTCTGCTCGCGGGGAAGATCATGAGGAGGCGAAGTGATCCGGGTCCTCGATGTGCGCCTATACGGCGTGCTCGTCGCCACCCTCGAACAGATCCGGCCGCGTGAATACGTCCTGGAATACACCAGAGAGTGGAGCGAAGAGGAAGATCTGCCTGTCTCACTGTCCCTTCCCGTCACGCAGCGGCGGCATGAAGGGGCAGTGGTGTTCCACTTCATCGACAACCTGTTGCCGGACAGCGGCCCTGTGCGCGATGCATGGGCGAGGGAGGCGGGACTCGCGGACACGGAGCCGTTCCAGCTGCTCGCCGTACACGGTGCAGACGTCGCTGGTGCCCTGGAGTTCTACCCGGCAGGGGAGGAATCCCGCTCGGACGGTCATCTGGAACCGCTCAGCCACGAATCCATAGCCGAGCGCATCCGGGCCATTCGAGACGATCTGCCCGACCCGGCGCTCGTGGAAGGCGAGGCAGGCCGTTTCTCCCTGGGAGGCGCCCAGGGCAAGTTCGCCCTGGCTCTCCGCGGAGGCGAGTGGTTCGCACCGACCGGCGTGCACCCGTCCAGCCACATCTTCAAGCCCAAGGTCGGTGCCCTCGCTGACGGGGAGATCATCGAGCACGTGACGATGACGGCGCTACCGTTGCTCGGCATTCCCGCCGCCCGGACCGAGATGCTGGACTTCGACACTGAGCGGTCCCTCGTGGTCACCCGCTTCGATCGACAACCCGCGGCGGACGGCGGCCTGACGCGCTTCCATCAAGAGGACCTCGTGCAAGCGACCGGCACCCCGCGGTTGAAGAAGTACCAGAAGGACGGCGGCCCGGGATATCGCGACATCCTCGGCCAGCTCAGCCGCATCCCGGACAGCGAGATCTCCGCGCTCGCGAGATCCCGATTCGTCGAGGCGCTCTTCGCTTCGTGGTTCCTGCTGAACACCGACGCCCACGGCAAGAACTTCTCGCTGAGGCACGCTGCTCCCGCGTTCGATCTGACCGAGATGTACGACTTCTCGTCCCTGTTGCCCTACATCCGGCCACGGGGAGATGCGCCGCGAGACCTGCTCCATGCCTTCGGTGCGACGCGGATGTCCATGGCCATCGCAGGGCGGTATGAGGCGGAATCGATGGGTGCCTTCGAATGGGCCGCGGTTGCGCGAGAAGCGGGCATGCCGGGCGATGCGTTCATCCAGTGGGCCAAGGACTTCGTGTCCATCGCGCCCGCCGTCTTCCGTCTCGTCGCGGGGGGCCTGCGCGAGGCGCATCGGACGTCGACCGTCGAGACGATGCTCGATCGGTTGGAGACGCGCTCCGAGCAAGTGCTGCGCATCTTGGATCGGGAGATCCGCATCTGATCCCACCTTCCACGCGAGAGGGCGATCCAGGGCTGGGCGCGTCGCTCGACGCGGTGGAGGGGCTGGTGGCCCCGACGCTCTAGCGCGTGCGGCTGGCGGCCCGGTCCTGTCGCGGCCGCCGCACCACGCCGACCGCGGTGATCCCCGCCGCGCCGAGCGCGAACGCGAGGACCGCGAGGAACGGCAGCTCGTCGGCCGACATGCCCGTGGCCGCCAGCGTGTCGCCGCGCGCGGCGGAGGCGTCGGCGGCGGCGAGCTCGGCGGGCGAGCCGGGGAGCCGACCGGGGTCGGAGGCACCGGGCGAGGTCGTCCCGGGATCCACCACGGCGGCGCCCGTGAGGCAGCGGCGCACCTCTCCGACGTCGTAGAACAGCGAGCCGGCCGCGATGGGCGTGCAGCCCGCGCGGAACGGGATCGCCTTCTCGTCGTAGAGCATGCGCACGATGGCGCGGCCGCTCGCGTCGCGGAAGACGTCCCACTGCACGTTCGCGGCCATGGGCGTGACGGTCTCGCCGCGCCAGGCGTTCGTCGCGTACGTGTACGGGGCCTCCGGCGTCACCGGCTGCGTCGAGCCCGGCAGGCCGAGGAGCGCGGCGAACGGGATGATCGTCTCGGCGTGCGCGAAGCGGAAGGTCGCGGCGGTGGAGGATCCGGCGAGCCGCGCGTCCATCGAGTCGAGGAAGTCGTCGAGGAGCGGCGTCGCCATCCGGTAGGTGATGTCGCTGCCCTGGAACGCCGGGCCCTTCGAGTAGAAGTCCTCGGAGTCGAGCAGGTAGGCGAACCACTCGGTGTCCGCATCGTCGCCGGAGAAGTAGCGGTCGAAGTCGACGCTGACCTCCTCCGTCATGTCGGGCGCGATGATGTAGAGGTTGTAGAGCATCATCGCGGCGTCGAGCTCGTCGTCGACGTGGGTGCCGCCGTCGCCGCCGTCGACGAAGTGGTACTGCCCGGCCGCGAGGCGGTCGACGAAGGCGGGCGTGTAGATCCGCTCGAGCAGGCGGCGCGCGGCCTCGTGGCTGCGGGGCTGGGCGTAGATGGCATCGACCGCGGCGGTCACCGCGGGCCCGTCCTCGTAGGCCTGGTAGTCGGCGTTGGCGGCCGACTTGTGGAAGTAGAGCGTGGCGGGGTCCTTGGCGATGTCCTTCGGCAGGTGCGAGGCGAGGAGCGGATCCGCCCGCTTCAGCCCCTCCGCGAACGCCGTGCCCGACGCGGTGGCGCGCGCCTCGCCCGAGCTCTCCAGCGCGACGGTGTCGGATCCCGCATCGATGGCGGCGAACAGCGACGGCAGCCGCTCGACGACGCGTGCGCCGATGCCGCGGTGCTGGTCGGCGCCCTGGCCCGTGAGGTTGCCGTAGCCGAGCTTCTTGTTCGCGGCCGTGAGCTTCGCGACCTCCGGGCCGAGGGTCTGGCCGAGCGTCGTGAGCGCGCCCTCGGAGCGGGCCTGCTCCCACACCTGCGTGGTGAGCGAGTCGTACTTGAAGCTCGAGAGTGCACGGGATCCGTGGCGCGCGACCGACTCCGTGTAGACGGGCGCGAACCCGGCGGGCGCGGGTGCGAGGTCGGCCGCGGTGCCCTGCGGGGCGTACGGGGTCTTGCTGCTGTAGTACGGGCGGTCGGCGGTGCCCGTGCCGGCCGCGGCGCCGGTGCCCGTGCCCGTGTCGGTCGCGGCGAGCGCCGGGAGGGCGGATCCGCCGCCGGCGATCCCGAGGGCCAGCGCGAGCGCGACGGAGGCGGACAGGCGGCGGCGGGTGCGGAGGCGCATGGGTTCCTGCTGGAGCGGGCGCGGCGCGGGGTGCGCGCGGCGGCGGGTGCGGGTCGGTCGCGGGTGCGACGGGGCCGACGCTAGGCGGATCGCATGACGCGGCGGTGTCCCGACGCTGAACGGGAGGGGCGACGGCCGCGGCGCCGGGTGCGCGTCGGGGCCGGCCGGGTCGCCCGTAGGGTGAGAGGACGCGCACGAGGGGAGTCGGATGATCGGGGTGCTGACCGGCTTCGCCATCATCGGCTTCATCATCGCCGTGGGCTACGGCGTCGGCCGGTCCGGGATCGCGGGGCCGGGCGCCCAGCACTCCCTCAACCGGGTCGCGTTCTTCGTCGCGACGCCCGCGCTGCTGTTCACCGTGCTCGCGAAGGCCGACCTGCACGTGGTGTTCTCGGCGTTCCTGCTCACGTCGGCGAGCGCGGTGGCCGTGGCGGCGATCCTCTACCTGGTGGTGGCGCGGATCCTCTTCCGTCGGCCGGTCGCGGAGACCACCATCGGCGCGGCGTCGGCGAGCTACGTCAACGCCAACAACATCGGCCTGCCGGTCGCGATCTACGTGCTCGGCGACGCCCAGCTCGTGGCGCCCGTGCTGCTGCTCCAGCTGCTGGTGCTCGCGCCGACGACGCTCACGGTGCTCGACATCTCGAGCCGCGGGTCCGCGTCGGTGGTCGGGATCCTCACCCAGCCGCTGCGCAACCCGATGATCATCGCGTCGATGCTCGGCATCCTCATCGCGATCACCGGGCTCCCGGTCCCCGACGCGATCTACGAGCCCTTCCGGCTCATCGGCGGCGCGGCGATCCCCATCGTGCTGATGGCGTTCGGCATGTCGCTGGTGGGGCGGAAGCCGCTCGCGCCCGGATCCGGTCGCGGCGAGATCATCGTGGCCTCGGTGATCAAGACGGTGGTTATGCCGCTCGCCGCGTTCCTCGTGGCCCGGTTCGCGTTCCACCTCGACGCGCCGCAGACGTTCGCGGCGACCGTGATCGCGGGCCTGCCGACCGCGCAGAACATCTTCAACTTCGCGTCGCGCTACGAGCGCGGCGTGGTGCTCGCGCGCGACACCGTGCTGATCACGACGGTCGCGTCGATCCCGGTGCTGCTGGTGATCGCGGCGCTGCTCGCGCCCGGCACCTGACGGCGGGACCTAGCGGCGGCGGGTCGTCGCGGCGCGCTGAGCGGCGCGCTTCTGCGAGCGCTTCGCCATCTGCGCCTTGCCCTTGGCCATGGCGGCCTTCCCCTGGCGGCTGCGCAGGAAGCGGCGGATGACGGGGACGGCGACGAACAGGAATCGGATCAGCGGCATGGTGCTCCTCGGGGGATCTGCGCGGATCGGCGGACCTGCACCTCTCGACCCTGCCAGGTATGGGCGCGCGCGACCGGGATCGGGGCGGATGCGGCGGGGAGCGGCCAGGCCTGCGACCCGGGGAGGCCTGCCCGTTCGGATCGTCGAGCGCGACCCAGGCGCTGCCGACCCCGACGCCGTGCTCGTCGAGCCCGCGCAGGAGCAGGGTGCGCCGCGTCCGGATCCCGTCGGGGAGCCACTTCGCGGTCTCCGCCGCCGCCCGCTCGAGCGCGCCGTCCGCGGGCTAGGCGCCCGCCTCGACCTGACGGGCCGCGTAGTCCTCGTCGGCGGCGGCCATCATGCGGGCGAACTCGGGCGGGGTCATGGGGCGCACGGTCACGGAGGGCATGCCGCGGATGGTCGCAGGGGCGGGCGCGGCCGCGGCCGGGCTGTCCACGGCGGCTGGGGACGCTGTGCATCCGTCCCCACGCGCCGGGCCGGGCGTCAGCCGCGCGGGCGCTCCCCGTCGCGGATCCACGCGACCTCGGCGCGCAGCAGCTCGGCGCCCGGGCCGACGGGCGCGTAGCCGAGCGCGAGGGACGCGCGCGTGTCGAGCGGCACGATGCGTCCGCGCCAGCCGAGCTCGTCGGCGATCACGGCGACGACGTCGGCGGCTGTCAGCGGATCCGGGTCGGCGGCGTTGAGGATCCGCGTGCCCGGAACGTCGGCCGCGTGCGCGATGAGCGCCGCCGCGTTCGCCGCCGCGGTGAGGTGGTCGACGGACGCGCCGCGGTCGGCGAGCTCGATCGTCTCCGCACCCGCGAGCATCCGCTCGACGATCGCTCGGGTGCGGGCGTTCCTGGCCCAGCGGCCGTGCACCTTGGAGGGGCGGATCACCGTCACCGGCAGCCCGCTGTCGACGGCCGCGCGCTCGACGGCGGCCTTCGAGGGCGCGTAGCCCTCGCGCGTGAAGGGGTCGGTGTCGTCGGCCGCGGGCGCGAGGGTGGGGTTCTCCTCGGGGATGGGCACGGGGAAGTGCGGTGGTTCGTCGCCGTTGACGTGCCGGCCCGCGTCGTCGACGTACACGGCGCGGGAGGAGGCGACGACAACGGATCCGCTCACCCGCATCGCCGGGAGGAGGGCCTCGACATCGGCCGCCGTGAACGCCACGAGGTCGACGAGCAGGTCGACTCCGTCGTCGGCCAGCCGCTCGATCGCGCGGGCATCGGACCGGTCGACCGCGTGGAAGCGCACGCCCAGGTCGGCGAGCGCGGCGGGCATGGCGAGCGGATCGCGGCCTGTCACATCCACCGACCACCCGTCCCGGGCCAGCCGCTCTGCCGTCGCCCCGCCGATGGCACCGGTGCCACCGAGGACGAGGGCGCGACGCGAGGAGGAGGACGAGGGGGAGGGCACGGTCGTCGAGCCTAGGGGGAGGCGCGAGTGAGGCGTGACGGAGCACCGGTCCGGCAGGATGGGCGCATGCCCCTCCACGAATCCGAGGTCCGGCTGATCGACGCGGCCGAGGCGCTCGCCGGGACGCTGGGCGCGGATCCGGACCACACCATGGCGGCCGCGGCCCTCGACGCCGCCGGCCGGATCCACATCGGCGTGAACGTCCTGCACTTCACGGGCGGCCCGTCCGCGGAGCTCGTCGCGCTGGGCGCCGCGGCCGCCGCGCACGCGGGACCGCTCGTGGCGATGGCGGCGGTGGGCGACGGCGGCCGCGGCATCGCCCCGCCCTGCGGCCGGTGCCGCCAGGTGATGCTGGACCTCCAGCCCGGCATGCGCGTGGCGGTGCCCGGCGTCGACGGACCCGAGATGGTCGCGATCCGCGACCTGCTGCCGGTCTCGTACGCGCGGCCCGACGCCTAGGCGGACGAAGTCGCGTGCGGCGCGCGCGTGCCGCGGGGGCGGCGAATGGTGGAGAGCTCCGGAAATCGAACCAGACGAGGCACCCCGATAGGTGCGCTCCCCGAATGGAAGACAACCTAGCGGATCCGCCTGGGCTGCCGCACCTCGGCCGTCGCGCACGGGACGCCGGCGTCCCGACACGGGTGAGGAGGGGACGTCAGCCGCCGACCGTCCGGACCCGGACCGACTCGCCGCCTACCCGCTCGAACACCAGCGTGGTGCCCAGGGGGAACGCGTCGCGGAGCTCCTGCGGCTGGTCGGCCGTGACGACGAGCGCGGTGCGCGCGGGGACGGCGCCGGTCGCGCAGCCGGGCACGCCGCTGACCTCACCGTCCTGCTCTGCCGGGCCGGCGACCAGGCACGTCGCCTCGACGCCCGTGGTCGGGTCTGCCACCGGGATCCGCGCCACCGAGATCCCGTGGAACGCGGCGAACAGCGATCCCGGCGCGATGGATCCGGTGTCGACCGACAGGTAGGTCGCGTTGTCGGGCACCGGCGGCGGCTCCAGCTCGAGCACCGCGACCGTGCCGCGCGCGTCGCCGAGCCACCAGGCGGTGCCCCCGGCCGCGGCGACCGCGACGATCACGAGGGAGGCGGCCCAGGCGGCGGCGAGACGGGGGCGGTTGCGGGTGCGCGTCCGTGGGCGCCGCACTGCGGATCGGTCGTCGCGCGGATCAGCGGCGGCCGGGTTCCCGGTGTCCGGGACCGGCGCCGACGCGTCGGCCGGGCCGTCGTCCTCGTGCATGGCCGTCCCGCCGACGGGGCTCGCACCCTCCCGCTCCTCGAGCTCCCGCAGCCGCGCGGAGGCGGCGGCGTCGCGCGGATCCCGATCCGGCCCGAAGACACGGCGGCGCAGCTCCGCGAGCTCCGCGCGCCGGTCGTCGTCGTCCATCCCCGCATCGTGTCACGGGGCGGGCGATCCCGCTCAGCAGGCGGCGTAGGCGTACGCGTCGTCGCTCGCCGGCACGAGGTCGCGGTCGCGCACGATGGCGCGGGGTGCGGGATCCAGCGCCCGGATCCGCGCGCAGGCCCCCTCGGCCGTGTCGAGCAGGTCGTCGGTGTACTCGACGTCGAGCACGTGCGGGCCGTAGACGGCCGTGTAGTCGGCGCACTCGGACCAGCGGTCGCACTCCTCGGCGATCGCGAAGTCGAAGCCGGCCTCGTCGCGACCGCGGGATCCGATGTCGGTGGTGTTCTTCTGCGCGACGGCGAGGCCCCGGTCGTGCGCGTGATCCACGAGCAGGGTCGCGAGGGCCAGCGCGTCGTCCGTGTCCAGGGCGCCCGCGGAGCGGTACCAGGAGTCGAGGTTGTCGAACTCGACGGCCGGGAAGCCGGCGTCGGTGCAGCGGTCGACCGCGGTCGCCTGCCGGGCCGCGATGGCCGTGCGCTTCTGCGCGGTCGAGGTGTCGAGGATGTACTCGTCGTCCCAGTTCGGATCCACCAGCGGGCCGTCGTCGCCCTGCACCAGCAGGTCGTCGGGCCAGGTCTCGCCCGGCTGGGTCTGGAAGCCGTTGACGTAGCAGATGCCGTACGCGCCCGCGGCGGGCTCGTCCGTGCTGTCGCGGACGACGATCCCCGCGTCCGCCGGCACGGGGGAGGCCCCGCCGAGCTGGTAGTCGAAGCCCGTGCCGACGGGCGGCAGCGTGACGGCCGCGGTCGGGTCGGCGGCGAGCACGCCGGTCGCCGCGGCGGAGTCGGGCGCTCCCGTCGCCGCGGACCCGGGACGCGGATCCGCCGACGCGCAGCCGGAGAGGACGACGAGGGCGGCGGTCGCGAGGGCGGCGGAGAGGAGGGGGCGCATGATCCGACCCTAGGCGGGGCGATCCGCCGCGCCCACCACCCGGAAGCGCTCCATCACGATCTCGGTGTCGTCGTCGAGCCGGAACCCGTCGGGCAGCTCCGCGAGCACCTCGGCGGATCCCCAGAACTCCTCGTGCCCCGCGCGCCACTCGGCGACCGTCGTGAATCCCTCGCCCTCGTCCACCGCGTGCGCGAGCGGCACGTCGGCGAGGCGCGCGACCTCGACGGACGTCGTCTCGACCACGAGCACCGGCTGCCCGGCGGAGTCGATGACGGCGCCGCGGGATCCGACGACCGGCAGCTCCTCGTCGTCGGCGTCGTACTGGACGAGCAGCGAGCTCGTCGAGGTCTTCTCACCCGAGACGATGGCGGCGACGAGCCGGTCGCGCAGCGGCCCCGGGAACGCGAACTCGACGGGCGGGAGGTCGGCGCCGGGCGTCGTCATGCGTCGATCGTAAGAGCCGCCCCGGACGCCGCGCGCCCGCCGGGCCAGGCTGGACGGGACCCCACGACCCACGGAGGAAGGCGCAGCGCATGAGCGAGATCCGCAACGGCGGCAACCAGTACGAGATCCAGGACCCGATCGCGCAGTACCCGTCCCCGCCGTTCCCGCAGCAGGAGCAGACGGGCCCGGGTGATGAGCTGAGGTTCGAGCCGACGCCCGACCACGGCCAGGACAGCTACGTCGGCTTCGGCCGCCTGACGGGCCGCAAGGTCCTCATCACGGGCGCCGACTCCGGCATCGGCAAGGCCGTCGCCATCGCGTTCGCGCGCGAGGGCGCCGACATCGCGCTCAACTTCCTCGACGAGGAGCTCGAGGACGCGCGCGACACCGCGTCCACGATCGAGGCCGACGGCCGCACCGCCGCGCTCGTGCCCGGCGACATCTCCGACGAGACCGCGTGCCAGGACATCGTGCAGGCGTCCGTCGCGGCGCTCGGCGGCCTCGACTGCCTCGTGATGGTCGCCGGCTACCAGCGCAACGAGGACGACATCCTCGACCTCGACTCCGAGCAGCTCGACCGCACGATGAAGACCAACGTGTACTCGCTGTTCTGGCTGAGCAAGGCCGTGATCCCGCACCTCCCCAAGGGCGGCAGCATCATCACGACCAGCTCCTCGCAGGCGTACCAGCCGAGCCCCGACAAGATCGACTACGCGGTCTCGAAGGGCGCGATCCGCAACTTCACGCAGGGGCTCGCGCAGCAGCTCGCGCCGAAGGGGATCCGCGTCAACTCGGTCGCGCCCGGCCCGTTCTGGACCGTGCTGCAGCCCGTCGGCCAGTCGGCGTCGGACGTGGAGGAGTTCGGATCCCAGTCGGTCTACGGCCGCCCCGGCCAGCCGGCGGAGATCGCGGCGACGTACGTGTTCCTCGCGAGCCAGGAGTCGAGCTTCACGAGCGGCGAGACCATCGCGGTCACGGGCGGCACGCCCGTCCACTGACCAGGCGGCGGCGGATCCGCGGCGGGGCGCGTCAGAACAGGCGCGCCCCGTCGCCGTCGCCGTCCCCGTCGACGAGCGGGCGCTCGGTGCGGAGCACGGCCGGGCCGACCGTGAGGATCCCGTCGCCGAGCGGCTCGCAGCGCACCCCGCCGCGGCCGCGGAGCGCGCGGAAGGCGCCGGGCGCGAGCATCACGTCCATCCACGCGCACGGGTTCGCCGGGCGGTGGCCCTGGAACTCCACGGGTCCGTCGCCCGAGTCGAGGCTGAAGCGCATGCCGCGCAGCCGGTCGGCGTCGACGCCGCGCAGCAGCACGTTGCGACGCGTGTCGACGGGATCCAGGCCCGCCTCCACCCCGAGCTCCTGCGCCGCGCGCTCCACCGACTCGACGGCCATCACCGTCACGGCGGCGGTGCGGTGCGCGCGCTGCCCGAAGTAGCGGTCGCCGACGATCCCGAGACCGGCGCGCACCCGCACCGAGACCCGAGACGGCGGCTCGCCCGGCTCGTCCCGGGGTCCGTCGGCCGGGCGTCCCTCGAGCCGGTGCACCGGCGAGGCGACGAGGAACGCGATCTCCACGCGCTGCTCGTGCGGGAGGTCGGCCATCCGGGAATCGTACGTCGTATAGCACGGGGTACGTCGAGCCGGGGCGGACGCTCCACTCGTGGCTAGGATCGATGAGCGGGACGGGTTGACCGCATCCGGGGGGTCACGTGGGCGAGCTTGCTCCCTCCGACGAGCGGCGTGGTCACGCATCCCGGGCGCAGGCGAGGTTCCGCAGCATGACGCTGTCCAAGCCGCTGCACGCGCAGCTGCCCTTCATCCTGAGCCTCGCCGTGGTCGGCGTCGTCGCGGGCACCGGCGACCTCTCCTCCGTGGCGGCCCCCGGGTTCGTCGCGGGCGCCGTCATCGCCGCGATCGTCACCATCGTCGCGGCCGTCGTCCCCTGGGAGCGCATCGACTCCGACTGGGTGGCCGTGCTGCCGATGCTCGACTTCGTGGCGCTCGCCCTCTGCCACGGCGCGATCGCCGACCAGGTGCCGTCGACCGCGTTCCTCATCGTGTTCCCCGTCATCTGGCTGGCCTACGCCTTCGCCCTGCACGTCCTGTGGCTCGGCGCCCTCGGCACGGCGTCCGTGCTGGCGCTGCCCTACCTCCGGACGGGCACCCTGCCGGAGGGCACGACCGGCTGGTCGCACCTCGTCGTGCTCCCGCTCGTGATGCTCCTCGTGGCCGTCGCCGTGAACCTGCTCGCGCAGCAGCTGATCCGGCAGCACGCGCGCCTGGAGGAGATGCAGCTCGAGCTGACGGGCACGCTCGTCGACCTGCAGGAGCGCAACTCGATCATCGACGGCGTGCTCGACGCGATCGACGACACCGTCATCGTGCTCGACGCAGCAGGCCGCATCATGCTGCGCAACCGGGCCGCGCGGGACCTCATGGCGCTCGCCGACCCCGCCGACCCGGACGACCCCGTCATCGGCCGGCTCGTCTACGAGGAGGACCGCATCACCCTCGTGCCGCCCGAGCGGCAGCCCGTGGCCCGGGCGCGCGCCGGCGAGGTCGTCGGACGCGAGGTGTACTGGCTGGGCGAGGGCGGCGCGCAGAAGGCGGTGCTCGCGTCGGTCTCCCCGCTCGTGGACGGAGCCGGGCGGATGTTCGGCACGGTCGTCGTCAGCACCGACGTCACGGCGCTCGCGCTCGCGGTCACCGAGCGCGAGGACTTCGTGGCGAGCGTCTCGCACGAGCTGAAGACGCCGCTGACCTCGATCCTCGGGTACGTCGAGCTCATCGCCGACGACCTCGTGGAGGACGACATCGACGACCGGATCACGGCCGCCCGCCTCGCGATCGTCGAGCGCAACGCGCAGCGCCTCCTCGGCCTCATCGGCGACCTCCTCACCGCGGCGCAGCACCGGCTCGCCGTCAATCGCAACCTCGTCGACGTGGGCGAGATCGTCGAGAACGCGCTCGACGTGATCCGCCCGCACGCGCAGGCGAGCGGCGTCACCCTGGTCGAGCCGGAGTACGAGGAGCTGGTCGCCGAGGTGGACGCCGTCCGCATCGGCCAGGTGCTCGACAACCTGCTCAGCAACGCGGTGAAGTACACGCCGGAGGGCGGCACGGTCACCACCGAGGTGGACGTCGACGGCGACCACCTCCGCCTCTGCGTCACCGACGACGGCGTGGGCATGTCGGCGGAGGACACGGCGCAGCTGTTCACGCGCTTCTTCCGCACGAACTCGGCCCGCGCGAGCACGGTCGCGGGCGTGGGGCTCGGCCTCAGCATCACCCGCTCGATCGTGGAGGCGCACGACGGGTCCATCGAGGTGGAGAGCGCCCTCGGCGTGGGCACCACGATGCGCGTGCGGCTGCCCCTGCGCGTCGGGTATGCCACATCGCGGCCGACTTGAGCTGATCTTGTCCCCACCTTGATCCGATCCGGCATCCGGCGGTGTCACGCTCGGAGGACGACGGGGCCACCCGTCCGACACGAGCGATCGAAGGACCGGATGATCCCCCACGACCACCCCGCGAGCTGCACCCGAGCCGCGCGCACCGGGTGCCGTGCCGGATCCACGGATGCGCGGCCGGTGCCCGACGGCAGCCTCCCCGGTCCTTCCGATCGTCTCGTCGGCGGCCGGGCGTGAACGCCCATGCCGCCCGTGTCCCGCAGCTCCCCCCGCTCCTCGACGTCCGCGTCCTGGAGCAGCTGCTGGCCGAGCTGTCGGACGTGCCCGGCGCCGTCCGCCTGTCCGTCGTCCCCGCGACGGACGCCCCCGCTCCGCCTCCCGGTGTTCCCGCGCCGGGCGGCGTGACCCCGCCACGCGGCCACCCCGAGCCGCGCCGCGGGACCCCGTCGTCCGGATCCCCCCTCCCGGACGACCGCCTCGCGACCCGTGGTGCCCCCGCACCGGGTCGCGGGCAGGCGCCGGCCGGAACCCCCCGTCCGGTCGGCGCCCCCACCTCCACCCCGGATCCCGCTCCCGTCGGGCCGACCTGTCCCGGCGCGCTCACCGACGGGCAGCACGCCTGCGTCGACTTCCTGCGCTTCTTCGTCGACCTGTGGCCGAGCCGCTGGGAGCGCCTCGACGTCGCCGTGCGCGCCGGCGACCGGCCGGCCGCGCTCGACGCGTCCCTGAGCGTGAAGAGCTCGGCGGCGATGGTCGGCGCGCTCCTGCTCAGCGACGTCGCGGGGCAGCTCGAGCGGGCCATCCGCTCCGCCGATCACACCCGCGCCCAGGCGATGCTGCCGGAGCTCGGCGAGGTGGGCGAGCGGAGCATGGACGCGATGCGCGCGTGGATCCGCGCGGAGCGGGGGCACCCGCCCGACTAGACCCGTGCGCGAGGCCGCCCCGACGGCCGACGCGCACGCCCGACCGGCTCCCGCGACAGGCCGGTCGGAGGAACGGACCGGGATCCCACCCGAGGGGACCCCGATCCACGGCGCAGCTGCCGCGGGACCCGACCGGTCCCGCGGCAGCCCCTGAGGCCCTCGGCGTCGGTGCCGGCGGCTCAGCCGCGCCGCGGCGCGAGCCGGTAGCCGACGCCGCGCACCGTCTGGATCCACCGCGCCTCGCGGGGGTCGTCGTGCAGCTTCCGGCGGAGGTTGCCGAGGTGCACCTCGACCGCGCGCTCCTCCGGCTCGGTGGAGGAGGCGACGGCGTAGGAGCCGCTGCGGATGTCGCGCACGAGGTCACCCTTGGTGCGCACGCGCCCGCCGCTCGCGAGGATGGAGGCGAGCAGGTCGAACTCGGTGCGCGTGAGGTCGACCGGCTCGCCGTCGACCGTGACGTGGCGCGTGCCCTCGTCGAGCTCGAGGCCGTTGTGGCGCAGGACGTCGTCGTCCGCGGGCGCGGGCTCGGTCGGCATCGCGGGCGAGATGACAGGCGCGGTGGCGGGGGCCTCGGGCTGCGCCGGCTCGTCCGCCTCGACGGCGGGGCTCGCGGGGCTCGGGGCCGCCGGGACGCCGGCCGCGGGCGTCGCCGTAGCGTCCCCGCCGCCGCCGCGCGGTCGCCGCATCATCGCGGAGATGCGGGCGCGCAGCTCGCGCGGTCGGAACGGCTTCACGATGTAGTCGTCGGCGCCGGCCTCGAGCCCGAGCAGGGTGTCGACCTCCTCGCCCTGGGCGGTGAGCATGACGATGTAGGCGTCGCTCACGAGGCGGATGCGCCGCGCGGCCTCGAACCCGTCGAAGTCGGGCAGGCCCACGTCGAGCGTGATGACGTCGGGGGAGACCTCCTCGGCCAGCCGCACGCCGTCGGTCGCGGTGCTGGCGGAGTGCACCTCGAAGCCGCCCTGGCGCAGGACCACCTCGAGCAGCTGGCGGATGTCGCCGTCGTCCTCGATGACCAGAGCCACACGTCCGCTGTCCACTACCGCCCCCCTCGCATGCCGCACGAGCGGCCGATCTCCCGGATCCGCGTCAGGCGCGCCGGGACTCCCACGCTAGCGGACCGTCGGGGCCCCGCCCCCGCGGCGGCGGGATGGGGTACGGGCGATCGGGATCAGGTGATGGGGGAGGACCCGGGCACGGCGACGAGCACGATCACGGCGCCGAGGATGTACGCCGCGAGCGACGCGCCCACGCCGATCAGCAGCACCAGCCAGGGCCGGGTGCGACCGCGGATCATGCCGACGAGCGCGACGACGACGGCGATCCCCGTGAGCATCAGCGGGCCCGCGACGGCGGTCACGTAGCCGATCGTGAAGAGCGAGTCGCGGCAGACGTAGGCGTCCACGTCGCACGCGTCGGTGACGAAGATGAGGCCGAGACCCAGGGAGGCGATGCTGCCGCCCACGACCGCGGCGACGAGCATCGAGACCAGCGTGGTGACGAGGATCCGGCGGTCGATCCGGCGGACCCAGCGGGGCACCCAGTCCGGGCCGGGCAGGTCCTCGTCCCGGCGCCCGCGGGCGTCGTCCCGGCGAGCGGCGGAGGCATCGCGCGCCACGCTCCGCTCCGACGGGCGGCGGATGACCTCGGTCACGTCGGGGTCCCGGGGCGACCGGCGCGGGATGGTCGGCAGCGTGGCCTTCGGCAGCTGGGGCAGGCGTCGGCTGAGGGCGGGCGGGCCGGCGGAGCGGCGTCCGCGGTCGGCGCGGCGGCCGCGCTCGGGGGTCGCATCGTCGTCGGGGGTCACGGCACGAGACTACGGGGCGCGTCCCGCCGGGCCGGAATCGGCGGCGGGAGCGGCCACCGAGCGGCCGGGCGCGGGCGGGTCAGAAGATCATCGGCCGGTCGTCGTCGAGCTCGGTCTCCACCTCGAGGTCCACGGCCACCGGCACGTGGTCGCTCGGGCCGTCGCCCTTGCGCTCGTCGCGGTGGATCCGGGGCGCGTCCACGAGCTCGGCGAACCGGTCGTTGCCGAGGATGAAGTCGATGCGCATGCCCTCGTCCCGCGGGAACCGCAGCTGCTGGTAGTCCCAGTACGTGTAGCCCTCGGGGATCGACGGCCGCACGACGTCGGCGAGCCCGGCCTCGAGGAAGGCGGCGAATGCGGCGCGCTCCGGCTCGGAGGTGTGGGTCTTGCCCTCGAAGAGCGCGGGATCCCAGACGTCGGTGTCGAGCGGCGCCACGTTCCAGTCGCCCATGAGCGCCAGCGGTCTGGCGGGATCCGCGGCGAGCCAGGCGCGCGTGTCGGCCGCGAGCGCGCCCAGCCACTCGAGCTTGTAGGAGTAGTGCGGGTCGTCGAGGCCACGGCCGTTGGGCACGTACAGGCTCCAGAGGCGGACGCCCGCGACGGTCGCGCCCATCGCGCGGGCCTCGAGCGGCGGCTGCCCGGAGGCGTCGGGCTTGCCGAAGCGGGGCATCCCCTCGAACGTCGTCACGACGTCCTCGAGCGGCAGGCGGCTCGCGATCGCGACGCCGTTCCACTGGCTGAGCCCGTGGACGGCGACCTCGTAGCCCGCCTCCTCGAACGCCTGCAGCGGGAACTGCTCGGGCTTGCACTTGATCTCCTGCATGGCCAGCACGTCGACGTCCTCGCGCACGAGCCAGTCGACGACGCGACCCACGCGGGTGCGGATGGAGTTGACGTTCCAGGTGGCGACGCGCATGCGTCCACGGTACCGGGCGGCCGGGACGTGTCCGGGCGCGGGGACGGGACGGGACTGATCAGCCGATGCTGCCGATGCGCACCGTCACGGCCGCGCGCGCGGCGTCCTCGGCGCCGATCGACTCGGCGAGGCGCGCGCGGACGGCATCGACCGCGGCGCGCGCGGTGTCGCTCGCGCGGCTCGACGCGTCCACCGCGATGGACGCCTCGACGAGCACGGTGCCCTCGCCGGTCTCGACGGTCACGAGCCGCTCGGTCGCGGTGGACGACCCGGCGACGACGCCCTCGACCACCTGCTGGGCCGCGAGCAGGATCGGCGAGCGCGGCGCGTAGACGTCGGCCACGCCCGCGACGCCGCGGAGCACCGCGGTCAGATCGCGCGACAGGTCGGCCGGGGAGGGGGGTGGCACGGGGAGCGGCGCGGGCACGGCGGCCGACGCGTCATCGTCGAAGGTCATCTCCGGCCTCCTCCTGCACGGGACGCGCCTGCACGTCCACCACGGTCACGTCGATCGCCTCGACGCGCAGCTCGGTGTGCCGGAGCAGGGCCGCGTGGACCCGCTCGCGCACGCGCTGCGCGAGCTCGGGCAGCGAATCCCCCCACACGACGCTCAGGGTGAGCGCCACCCGCACGGGCTCGCCGGCGCGCGTGACGTCGCCGTCGAGCGTGCACCGGCCGACGAGGACGCCTGGCACCTCGTCGCCGGCCTGCCGCACCAGGGTGCGCACGGCGCCCTCGGTGAGCGCGAGGCGCACGGCCGGATCCGGGTGGGAGAGCGGGATGTCGCGGCCGGCGCGCGACTCCCGGCTGATGTGGGCGAGCACGCCGCGGAAGAAGTCGTCGCCCGGGGCGTCGGCCTCCTCCGCCTCGACCTCCACGAGCTCGCGGCCGAGGTCGCGCATGTGCTCGAGGGCGCGCAGCGCGTTGCGGGTCTCGGGGTCGTCCTCGTAGGCGGCGATGCGCGGGGTGCGCCCGCGGTCGAGGTAGTCGGCGAGGGCGGCCATGTCGAGGGGCGCGCCGTCGGCGTGGAGCGCGGGTCGCCCGCCCGGTCCCGTGCCGCTCATCGCCATGCCTCCATGCTCGTCATCACCGTGGTGCGCGCCCGGGACAGCCGGCCGCGCACGGTCGAGGGCGTCGCGCCCAGCCTCTCCGCGATCTCCTCGTAGGAGAAGCCTCCCACCTCGCGCAGCATCCACACCTCGCGCTGCTCGCGGGGCAGGCCGTCCAGCACGCCAGCCAGCGCGCGCATCTGCGACGACGTCTCGGCGTCGCGCTCGGGGGACGTGAGGCGGTCGGGGATCTCGTGGTCGTCGATGTCGTCGACGGGGCGGCGGGCGCGGATCCGGTCGATCGACTTGCGGCTGACGATCTGCAGCAGCCAGCTCTTCACGCGGTCGGGCTTCTCGAGCGTGGGCATGCGGTCCCAGGCGGTGATGAGCGCCTCCTGCACGGCGTCGTCGGCGTCGGCGCGGGATCCGGTGAGGCGGATCGCGAACGCGCGCATGTAGGGAGCGTGCCGGCGGACCAGGACCTCGAAGGCCCGGGCGTCGCCGTCGGCCGCGCGCTCGGCGAGGATGCCGTCGCCCGCGTCCTGCACGGAGGAGGAGAGGGCCATGCCGTACCTCCGCGTGAGCTGGGAGACGAGGCGGATCCGGGAGCGATCCGTGACGGACCACGCCGTCCGTGCGTCTCACCCATGACTACCACAGCAGCGCCCGGGCGACCGGGCATCACGAGGAGGAACCGCATGAGCGACACCAGCACCCCCACCCCCGCGGACGTCACCCGCGTCGCGCCCGCGAGCACCGGGTTTACGGGGGGAGTCCTCGCCCAGGGCGACACCACCGTCACCGACGGCGTCATCGCCAAGGTCGCCGGCCTCGCGGTCCGCGACATCCCGGGCGTGCACGCGCTGGGCGGCGGCGCGGCCCGCGTCATCGGCCAGCTCCGCGACCGCATCGGCCAGACCGACCTCACGCAGGGCATCGCCGTCGACGCCCAAGAGGCCGGCGTCGCCTTCGAGGTGACCCTCGTCGCCGAGTACGGCGTGCCGCTCCAGGACGTGGCCGCCGACGTGCGCGCCGCCATCTCCGACGCGGTGACCGAGCTCGTCGGCCGTCCGGTGACGCGCGTCGACGTCACGGTCGCCGACATCGTCATGCCGGGCGAGGGATCCGACGACGCCGCCGAGGCGCCCGCCGTCTGACCCGCTCCCGCTCGGCCCGACGGGCCGCCCGTCCTCGCGACGGGCGGCCCGTCGTCGCGTCCGCCGGCCTCGCAGATCGCGGGCGTAGCTTCGGGGGATGACCGACGACACCGCTGCCGCGCCCGCCACCTCCCCCGCGACCGACGTGCCGCCCCGCGTGGCGCTCCTCGGCACCGGCGTCATGGGATCCGGCATGAGCCGCTCGATCCTCCGCACGGGCCTGCCCCTCACCGTCTGGAACCGCAGCGCCGAGAAGGCCGCGCCCCTCGCCGACGACGGCGCGACCGTCGCCGGCAGCGCCGCCGACGCCGTGCGCGAGGCCGACGTCGTGGTGATCATGCTGTTCGACCAGGACGCCGTGCTCGAGGTCCTCGCCGAGGTCGCGCCCGCGCTCCGCTCGGACGCCGTCGTGCTCCAGTCCTCCACCGTCGGCGTGGATGGCACCCGCCGGATCGCCGCGCTCGCCGCCGAGCACGGCCTCCGCTTCGTCGACGCCCCCGTCCTCGGCACGCGCGGCCCCGCCGAGCAGGGCCTCCTCGTGCACCTGGTCTCCGGATCCGAGGCCGACCTCGCCGTCGCCCGCCCCGTCCTCGAGGCGACCGGCTCGCGCAGCGTGGTCGCCGGGTCCGACGCGGGACCGGGATCCGCCCTCAAGCTCGCGTGCAACGCGTGGATCGCGTCCATCACCGCCGCCACCGGCCAGTCGCTCGGCCTCGCGCGGCTGCTCGGCGTCGAGCCGCGCCTCTTCCTCGACGCGATCGCGGGCGGCGCGGCCGACACCCCGTACGCGCACCTCAAGGGCGGCGCGATGCTGTCCGGCGAGCTCGCGCCCTCGTTCGCGCTCGACGGCCTGCTCAAGGACGTGACGCTGATGCTCGCCGCGCTGGACGGAGCCGACGCGCACGACTTCGACACCGCGATGCTCGAGGCGCTCCGCGAGACGTACGCGGAGGCGTCCGCGGCCGGCCACGGCGGCGACGACGTGGCTGCGGTCGGCACGGTGTTCGGCCTGCCGACCTCGCCCGACGCCTGATCCGGTCGGCGTCCCGCCCGCCCGTCGCGCCGGGCGGCGCGGTTCCCCGCCCGTAGGATCGGCTGCGTGACGACCTCCGACGCGCGCCAGCAGCTCATCGACCACATCAAGCGGGACGCCGTCTTCCACGGCGACTTCACGCTGACGAGCGGCAAGAAGGCCAGCTACTACGTCGACCTCCGCCGCGTGAGCCTCGACCACCGCGTCGCGCCGCTCATCGGCCAGGTCATGCTCGACCTCATCGCGGACGTGCCCGACGTCGCCGCGGTCGGCGGGTTGACGATGGGCGCGGATCCCATCGCCGCCGCGATCCTGCACCAGGGCGCCGCGGTCGGCCGCGGCTACGACGCGTTCGTCGTGCGCAAGGAGCCGAAGGACCACGGCCGCGGCCGCCAGGTCGAGGGCCCGGACCTCCAGGGCAAGCGCGTCATCGTCGTCGAGGACACCTCCACCACCGGCGGATCCCCGCTGAAGGCCATCGAGGCGCTGGAGAAGGTCGGCGCGGAGATCGCCGCGGTCGCCGTCGTCGTCGACCGCTCGACCGACGCCCGCGAGGTGATCGAGGCCGCCGGCCACCGCTACCTGTACGCGATCGGCCTCGAGGACCTGGGGCTCGCCTAGTGAGCGGGGTGCCCGGCGGTGGATCCGGATCGGGTCGCGACGACGACCCGTTCGCGATCCGTCCCGCGACGGACGCCGACCGCGAGCGTCCCACGCGGCCGCTCGCGCCGATCGGCTGGGGCCTCGCCGCTGATCCCGATCCCGCGCCCGTGCCCGCCGAGCGGGATGGCGTCGGCGCCGCGGACGCCGGCGTGGATCCCGGGCCCGCCGACCCGACGCCGCCCGCCGACGGCGACATCCTCGCGGGCATCGTGCCGCTCGATCCGACGGACGACGACGCGCGCGTCGCCCCGCTCGACCAGGTCGATGCCGCCCCCGACGCCCACGACCCCGAGGTCGACCTCGACGCGCCGGCGCCCGAGCCCGGCATCGCCGCCGCCCCGGTCGACGCGGGCGACGTGGAGTTCCCTGGCGAGCCCGATCCCGGGTACGTGCCCGCGCCCGCGGCCGACGCGCCCGGCGAGCCGCTCACGGGCGACGTGCTGTCCGGCGAGGTCGAGGCGGATCCCGCACCAGTGGACGACGCACCCGCCGAGCGGGTGCTCGAGCCGGTCGACGACGCGCGCGACGTGGACCTGCCGGTCGTCCCCGCGGATGCGCCGGTGGTCGACGCCGAGCTCGTCGAGGATCCCGCCGACGAGGCCGCGGTCGAGGCCGACGCCCCCGACGACTCGGTGCAGCTGACGCCCCTCCGCGACGAGCAGGCGGACGAGGACGCGGGGGTCGTCGACGACCCCGCCGACGCGCCCGATGCCGACGCTCCCGATGTCGATGTCGATGTCGATGTCGACGACGAGGACGTGTCCCCGGCGCCGCTCGCCCCCGCGGCCGCCGCGGCGCGCGCCGCCGCGATGGCGTGGGCATCGGGATCCGCCCCGGCTGCTGCGCCCGCCGCCGCCGCCTCCGCCGTGCCTGCTGCGCCCGCCGAGCTGCCCGACGCCGCGCCGACCGCGGATCTCCCGGAGACCGCACCCGCGTCCGAGACCGCGTCCGAATCGGATGTCGCGCCCGAGCCCGAGACGGCCGTGCTGCCGTCGCCGGTGGTCGGGACGTCCGACGCCGACGCCGACGCCGCACCCGAGCGCGCCGCCGACCCGATCGCCCCCGCCGCCGAGCCGGTCGACGCCATCGCCCTCCTCTTCGGCGACGTCGCGACGGATCCCGACGACGCGCGCGCCGGCGCCGCCGACGCGGATCCCGCCGACCGCGCAGCCGACACCGACGCCGGGGACGACCGCACGCGCCTCCTCCCGGCCGCCGGTGCTGCTGCTGCCGGTGCCGGCCCCGCCCCGCGCACCGACCGCGACGCCCCCACGGTCGCCGCCCCGGCCGCCTCTCCGCGTCCGGATCCCACCCCGCGCCCCCTGCCGGTCCCGCCCCCGTACGCGGCCCCGCCCGCGCCCCGGGCGCCCGCGCCGCGCGCACCCGTCCTCGACGCGCCCCGCGTCCCCGCCCCACCCGCCGCCGCGCCGCCGCGCGGACCCCGCGGCCCGCGTCGCACCGGCCTCTGGGTCGGCGGCGCGATCCTCCTGGTGCTGCTCCTCGTCGGCCTCTTCTACCTGGGCCAGCGGCTCGCATCCGGCCCCGCGCCCGACGCCGCCCCCGTCGCGACCGCGACCCCCGAGGCCACGCCGACCCCGTCGCCCACCCCCACGGATCCCGTGCAGGGCCCGGCCGCGGCCGGCACCCAGGCGTGGGACGCGCTGCTCGGCGGCGAGTGCATCGACCCGTACTCCACGCCGTGGGAGGAGGAGTTCACGGTCGTCGACTGCGGCTCCGAGCACCACGCGCAGATGGTCGCGCGCGTCGCCCTGCCGCAGACGGGCGACGCGTTCCCCGGCGAGGAGGCCGTGCGCGACTCCGCCGACGAGCTCTGCATCGCCGACACCGTGATCGACTACGCGGCGGCCCGCGCCTACTCCGACGTGCAGTACCAGTCGGCCTACCCGATCACGCAGGACGAGTGGACGGCGGGCGACCGCGACGCCTACTGCTTCGTCTCGCGCGCCGGCGGCGGCACCTTCACGGGCAGCATCGGCGTCCCGCAGCCGCCCGTCGTCCCCTAGTTGCGGCCGGCCGCCTGGCCGGGTCGCCGCCCGCTGATCAGAGCTCGGACTCGACCGGCTCCGGGTCCAGCAGCTCGGTCACGCCCGACAGCACCTCGTCGGGGCGGAACGGGTAGCGCTCGATCTCGGCCCGGTCGCTGATCCCCGTGAGCACGAGCACGGTGTGCAAGCCCGCCTCGATGCCCGCGATGATGTCGGTGTCCATGCGGTCGCCGATCATGCCGGTGCTCTCGGAGTGCGCACCGATCTTGTTGAGCGCCGAGCGGAACATCATCGGGTTCGGCTTGCCGACGATGTACGGCTCCTTGCCCGTGGCCTTCGAGATGAGCGCGAGCACCGCGCCCGTCGCGGGCAGCACGCCCTCGGCGCTCGGGCCTGTCGCGTCGGGGTTCGTCGCGATGTAGCGCGCGCCGCCGTTGATGAGGCGGATCGCCCGCGTGATCGCCTCGAAGGAGTAGTTGCGCGTCTCGCCGATGACCACGAAGTCGGGCTTCGTGTCGGTCATGATGAAGCCCGCCTCGTGCAGCGCGGTCGTGAGGCCGGCCTCGCCGATGACGAAGGCGGATCCGCCGGGCATCTGCTGCTCAAGGAACGCGGCGGTCGCGAGCGCGGACGTCCAGATCGACTCCTCGGGAACGTGCAGGCCGGACGCCCGGAGCCGGGCCGAGAGGTCGCGCGGCGTGAAGATGCTGTTGTTGGTGAGCACGAGGAAGGGCTTGCCCTGGTCCTGCCACTGCTGGATGAGGGCCGCCGCGCCGGGCAGGGCCTGGTTCTCGTGCACCAGCACGCCGTCCATGTCGGTGAGCCAGCAGTCCATCTCGTCGCGCGTCGCCATGGGGTTCCCTCTCGTCGTGGCACGAGGCTACCGCCGGGGGATGCGCGGCCGCCGGGCCGGAGGGGAGGCGTCACCCGATGTCCGCCGGGCGGCCGCCGCGGTGTCCGCCGGGCGGCCGCCGCGGTGTCGGCCGGGCCCCGTAGGGTCGGCGCATGCACGCACTGCCTCCCGGATCCCTGCGCCTCGTCCACCTCAGCGACACCCACCTCCTGCGCGACGGCGGCCTGCACCAGGGCGTGGTCGACACGGGCGCCGCCCTCGAGCGCGTCCTCGTCGAGGCCGACCGCGTGCCTGGCGTGCGGCTCCTCGTCGGCTCGGGCGACCTCTCGGAGGACGGCACCCCCGAGTCGTACGCGCTCCTGCGCGAGCGGCTCGTGCCGTGGACGTCGTCGCGCGGCGCCGCGCTCGTGCTCGCGCCCGGCAACCACGACATCCGCTCGGCCTTCCGGCTCGTGCTCGGCGACGGGCACGGCGGCCCCGGCACCGACGACGGCCGGGATCCCGCGGCCGTCCCGCCCGTCGACGGCGTGACGATCGTGGACGGCTGGCGCATCGCGACCCTGGACACCTCCGTGCCGGGCAAGGGCTACGGCGCGCTCCGCGAGCAGCAGCTCGACGGGCTGCGCGAGCTGCTCGCCACGCCGGCTGAGCACGGCACGGTCCTCGTGCTGCACCACCCGCCGGTGCCCGCGCCCACGACGCTGCACGAGTCGCTCGCGCTGCAGGGGCCGGAGCGGCTGGCCGAGCTCGTGCGCGGCAGCGACGTGCGCGTGATCCTCTCGGGCCACTACCACCACCACATCGTGGGATCGCTCGCGGGCGTGCCCGTGCTGGTCGCGCCGGGCGTGGCGAACGAGACGGACGTGGCGGCGGAGCCCGGCACGGAGCGCATCGTGCGCGGATCCGGCTTCCTCGTGGTCGACGTGCGGCCGGACGGCGGGGTCACCTCGGTCGAGGTGCGGGCGCACGCGGAGGGCGACGGCGACGAGGTCGCGCTGCTCGACGCGGAGCTGGTGCAGCGGATCACGGTGGAGGCGGGCGCACCCGTCCTGCCGTGACGACAGCCCCCGGGCATGAGCAGAGGCGGCGACCCCGAGGGTCGCCGCCTCTCCTGGCGCTGCTGGTGCGTCTCTACTTGAAGACGTCCTTGACGTCCTCGCCGGCCTTCTTGGCGGACGCGGCGGTCTGGTCCTTCTGACCCTCGGCCTTGAGGCTCTCGTCGCCCTTGTGCTCGCCGAGCGCCTCCTTGGCCTTGCCCGCGATGTCCTGAGCAGCGTTCTTGATCTTGTCGTCGAGACCCATGATCTCCTCCTCACTGAGGCCACCCGGTGCAGCCTTCGACTGGACTGTAGGACGGCCGAGTTCTGAACACCTGACAGATGCCAGGTGCGTGTCCACTGAACGAAACGCGAGGCGGTGGACCCTCCGCGCCGATCGGGCAAGGTCCTTCCGCCGGGCCCCGCGCCGCCCCTAGGCTCCCTGACCGTGATCCTCTTCGGGCTGCTGCCTCTCCTCGTGGCCGTGTGCGCGCTCGTCGACCTCATCACGCGCCCGGACGACCAGGTGAAGCACCTGCCGAAGCTCGTCTGGATCCTGCTCATCGTCTTCCTGCCGCTCATCGGCAGCATCGTGTGGTTCTGCGTCGGCCACGACTGGGATGCGCGGCGCGAGCCCGTCGGCCCGCCGGACCGGAGCGCGGCCTACGAGCGCGCCGCGGCGGCGGTCGACCGGCGGGTCCGCAGCACCGAGCAGCAGCTCGCCGACCTCGAGGAGGAGGAGCGGCACTACGCGGCGCTCGCCCGCATGAAGCAGCTCCAGGCCGCGCAGGCGGTGCAGGCCGCCCGGGCCGCGGGATCCGCGCGGGCGCCGCGGGCCATCGAGCCGGGATCCGCCGCCGAGCGGTAGCCCTCCCCAGGGCGCGCGCCGTCGTCGACTCCCCGGGGTGACCGCCGCGGGAGGGCGCGGTCGGGGGCGGATGGGAGCATGGCCGCATGCCCGACACCGCCACGCCGCCCTCCTCCGCCGCGACCTCCGACCTCCGGTCCGCCGCCCGCGAGCACCTCTCGCGGCTCGTCGGCGTCGCGGGCGCCGACTTCCACGAGGGGCAGTTCGAGGCCATCGAGGCGCTCGTGCAGGATCGCTCGCGCGCCCTCGTCGTGCAGCGCACCGGGTGGGGCAAGTCGGCCGTCTACTTCGTCGCCACCCTGCTCCTCCGCCAGCAGGGCCTCGGTCCTACGCTCCTCGTGTCGCCGCTCCTCGCGCTCATGCGCGACCAGGTCGCCGCGGCCCGTCGCGCCGGCGTGCGCGCGGTCGCCATGAACTCCAGCAACGCCCACGAGTGGGACGACCTGCTGCGCGCGCTCGACGCCGACGAGGTCGACCTCCTCCTCGTCTCGCCCGAGCGGCTCAACAACCCGCGGTTCCGCGACGAGCAGCTGCCCGCGCTCCGCGCCCGGCTCGGCCTCCTCGTGGTGGACGAGGCGCACTGCATCTCCGACTGGGGCCACGACTTCCGGCCCGACTACCGGCGCCTGCGCGACCTCATCTCCTCGGTCGACGAGCGGGTGCCCGTGCTCGCCACCACCGCCACGGCGAACTCGCGCGTGGTGGCCGACGTGGAGGAGCAGCTGAGCGTCGGATCCACCGGGGGCGGCGCCGTCGAGACGGAGCGCGTGCCCGTGGTCACCATCCGCGGGCCGCTCGCCCGGCGCTCGCTGCGGCTCGGCGTGCTGCGCCTCGAGAACAGCAGGGACCGGCTCGGCTGGCTCCTCAGCCACCTCGACGAGCTGCCCGGCAGCGGCATCATCTACGCCCTCACCGTGTCCGCCGCGCAGGACACCGCGCGGCTGCTGCGCGACGCGGGTCACGCCGTGAAGGCGTACACGGGGCGCGACGACCCAGCCGATCGCGAGCAGGCCGAGGGCGAGCTGCAGCGCAACGAGGTCAAGGCGCTCGTCGCCACGAGCGCGCTCGGCATGGGCTTCGACAAGCCCGACCTCGGGTTCGTGGTGCACCTCGGGGCGCCGTCCTCGCCCGTGTCCTACTACCAGCAGGTGGGGCGCGCGGGTCGCGGATCCGCCGACGCGGAGGTGCTGCTCCTGCCCGGCCGCGAGGATCCGGACATCTGGCAGTACTTCGCCACCGCGTCGATGCCGGACGAGCAGCAGGCGGCCTCCGTCATCCAGGCGCTCGGCGAGAGCGACCGGCCGCTGTCCGTGCCCGCGCTCGAGTCGCGGGTGTCGCTCTCGCGCAGCCGGCTCGACCTCCTGCTCAAGGTGCTCGACGTCGACGGGGCCGTCCGTCGGGACACCTCGGGCTGGTCGGCCACGGGCGTCCCGTGGGTCTACGACCGCGCACGCTACGAGCAGGTCGCCGCGGCGCGCGTGCGCGAGCAGCAGGCGATGCTCGACTACGAGACCACGCTCGGCTGCCGCATGGAGTTCCTCCAGCGCCAGCTCGACGACGACACGGCGGCGCCCTGCGGGCGCTGCGACCGGTGCGCGGGCGCGTGGTACCCGTCGTCGCTGGATCAGCAGGCGTCGGCCACCGCCTCGCAGGCGCTCGACAAGGTCGGGCTGCCCGTCGAACCGCGGCTGCGCTGGCCCACGGGCGCATCGAGCGTCGGCGTGCCGCTGAGCGGAGCGATCGCGGCGGGCGAGCAGGTGGACGAGGGCCGCGCCCTCGCGCGCCTCACCGATCTCGGCTGGGGCGGGCGCCTCCGCACGGTCTTCGCGGCCGGCGCCGAGGACGCGCCGGTCGACGACGCGCTCGTCGCCGCCTGCGTGCGGGTGCTCGCCGAGTGGGGCTGGGCGGAGCGCCCGCGCGCCGTCGTGCACGTGCCGTCGGCGAGCCGGCCTCAGCTCGTCGGGAGCCTGGCCCAGCGCATCGCCGAGGTCGGGCGGCTGCCGTTCCTCGGGTCGCTCGACCTCGTGGATCCGGGGGCGCCCGGTGCCGCGCGCGGCAACAGCGTCTACCGGCTGGGGCGCGTGCACCCGCGGTTCCAGGTGCCGGCGCACCTCGCGGACGACCTCGCGGCGGATCCGCGTCCCGTGCTCCTCGTGGACGACCTGGTCGACACGCGCTGGACGCTCACGGTCGCCGGCCGCCTGCTGCGGAAGGCGGGCGCCACGCGCGTGCTGCCGTTCGCGCTCGCGCAGCAGGGGTAGGGCAGCGGGCGGGGGTCAGCCGGCGACCGGATCCGTCTCCGGCTCGACGAAGACCGTGCCGCCGTCCGCGAGCCGGGCGCGCATCACCTCGAGTGCCTGCGGGTTCTCGTCCACGAGCACGAAGCGGCGGCCGAGCTCGCGGGCCGCGGCGCCCGTGGTGCCGGAGCCGGCGAAGAAGTCGAGCACCCAGTCGCCGGGCCGGCTCGACGCCTGCACGATGCGGCGCAGCACGCCCAGCGGCTTCTGGGTGGCGTAGCCCGTCTTCTCGCGGCCGGTGGGGGAGACGATCGTATGCCACCAGACGTCCGTCGGGAGCTTGCCCCGCTCCCGCTTCTCCGGGGTGACGAGACCGGGCGCCATGTAGGGCTCGCGGTCCACGCCCTCGGAGTCGAAGCGGTAGCGGATCGGGTCCTTCACGTAGACGAGGATCGTGTCGTGCTTCGCCGGCCAGCGGCGGCGCGACTTCGCGCCGTAGTCGTAGGCCCACACGATCTCGTTGAGGAACGAGCGGCGGCCGAAGAGCGCGTCGAGCACGACCTTCGCGTAGTGCACCTCGCGGTAGTCGAGGTGCAGGTAGAGGGTGCCCGTGGGATCCAGGAGCCGCCAGGCCTCGATGAGGCGGGGCTCGAGGAAGTCCCAGTAGTCGGCGAACGAGTCGTCGAACCCGTAGAGCATGCCCTTCACGGAGTCGTAGCTGCGGCCGTGGAACCCGAGGCGCGCGCCGGGCGGACGGACCGGCTCGGGGGTGGCGGTGCTCGCGGGGGCGAGGGCGGGCGGTGTCGCGTCGATCCTGGCGGCCTCGGTCTCGGTGGCCTCGGCCTCGTCCTCGGGCTCGGGGTCCGGCGTGCGCGTCACCGTGAGGTTCTGCCGCTCCTGCGTGCGGCCGGTGTTGAACGGCGGATCCAGGTAGATGAGCTGGAACGCGCCGTCGGGGAGCGCGCGCACGGCCTCGAGGTTCTCGGCGTGGATCACGAGGTCGGGACCGTCGGGGGTCCACGCGGGCAGGGGCACGCCCCGAGGTTAACGGACCCGCGGATCGTGACGGGCAGCCGGAAGGGCCATCGAACACGCCGACGGGGGCGATGCCCCTCAGGCGTCTTCGCGACGCTGCGGTGCCGGCAGACCGTCCACCAGCCGTGGGGCGCGTGCCCGGTGGCCCCAGTTCGCGGTGCAGGAGGCCCTTTCGGCGCACTCCGCCCCCGTCGCTCTAGTAAGAAGTGGCCATGACCGACGCACGAGACCCGAACCCGACTCCCGAACAGCACTCCTACCCCGCGCCCCCTCCCGCCCCTGAGGGCGGGTACGCGACTCCCTACGCCCCGGCCGCTCCGGCCGGCCCCTCCGGCGGGAAGGGCCTCGCCATCGCGTCCCTCGTCGTCGCGATCATCGCCTTCCTGGGCGCCTTCATCCCGTTCCTCAACTACGTGGTCTTCATCCCCGCGATCGTCGCCATCGTCCTCGCCATCGTGGCGCTGGCACGGCACAAGGCCGGGAAGCCGCTCGCTCTGGGAGGGCTCATCGTGGGCGTCCTGGCGCTCGTCCTCAGCATCATCCTCGCCGTCGTCTACACGCTCGGCTTCGCGGCCGCGGTCTCGGAGAGCCTCCCCCGGAGCGAGGGCGGCTCGGGGACCTCTGCCGCACCGCTGGACGAGACCGAGGAGGAGGCCGGCCCGGCCATCGGCACCCGAGAGAACCCCGCTCCCATCGGCACGGTCGTGACGGGCCTCTCGGGCGGATCCCCGGAGTGGGAGGTCACGCTCGGTGCCCCCGTCCTCGATGCCAACGCGGCGGTCACGGCCGAGAACATGTTCAACGACCCCGCTCCCGCGGGCACGCAGTACGCCATGGTGCCCGTCACGGTGAAGTACGTGGGTGCCGAGTCCGGCAGCCCGATGTTCGAGGTCGGCGTCGAGTACGTCTCCGCGGCAGGCACGACGCACACCACGTCCGACTCCTTCGCCGTCGCCCCCGAGCCGCAGTTCAACTCGATCAACGAGCTGTTCCCCGGGGCTTCGGGGACGGGCAACGTCGTCATCGCCATCCCGAGCGCGGATGCGGCAGCGGGGACCTGGGCCGTCCGGCCCGGCATCCTCGCCGACCCGTACTACTTCGCCGCCCAGTAGCGACGGAGTCCATGAGCCGTGGCCCCTTCGGGTGCCACGGCTCACGTCGTCTCCCCGGCTCGTAGGCTGCGGAGGTGACACCCGACGCGCCCGCCGCCCGCCCGATCCCGTCCGCCGCCGACCTCGACGCCCGCGACCCGCTCGCCCGCTTCCGCGACCTGTTCGTCGAGGCCGACGACGTGGTCGCGTACCTCGACGGCAACTCGCTCGGGCGGCCGACGCGCGCGAGCGTCGACCGCATGGCATCGTTCGTGCGGGAGCGGTGGGGCGGCCGCCTCATCCGCGGCTGGGACGAGGACTGGCTCGAGATGCCGACGCGCATCGGCGACGACCTCGGCCGCGTCGCGTACGGGGCCGCGCCCGGCCAGACATTCGTCGGCGACTCGACCACCGTGATCCTCTACAAGCTCGTCCGCGCCGCCGTCCGCGCCCGGCCCGGCCGCGACGAGCTCGTGATCGACACCGACAACTTCCCGACCGACCGCTTCGTGCTCGAGGGCGTCGCGGAGGAGTGCGGCATGACCATCCGGTGGATCGACGTGTCGCCCGACGCCGGGGTCACGCCGGAGCTGGTCGCCGAGGCGGTGGGGGAGCGGACCGCGCTCGTCGTGCTCAGCCAGGTCGCGTACCGCTCGGGGTTCCTCGCGGACGTGCCGCGGACCACGCGCATCGTGCACGACGCCGGCGCGCTCGTGCTCTGGGACACCTGCCACTCCGTCGGTGTGATCCCCACCGAGCTCGACGCGTGGGGCGTCGACCTCGCGGTCGGCTGCAGCTACAAGTACCTCGACGGCGGCCCCGGCGCGCCCGCGCACGGCTACGTGCGGAGCGAGCTGCAGGCCGAGCTGCGCCAGCCGATCCAGGGGTGGATGGGCGCGCGCGACGTGTTCGCGATGGGGCCTGTGTACGAGCCGGCCGACGGGATCCGCCGCTTCCTCAGCGGCACGCCGCCCATCGTCGGCATGCTCGCGATGCAGGACATGATCGCGCTCATCGAGGAGGCGGGCATGCCCGCGATCCGCGCCAAGTCGCTCGGCCTCACGGGCTTCGCGCTGGATCTCGTCGACCGCGACCTCGTGCCGCTCGGCGCCCGCGTCGCCAGCCCGCGCGAGGAGGAGCGCCGCGGCAGCCACGTGAGCGTCGACCACCCGCGCTTCCGAGAGACCGTGGGCGCGCTGTGGGCCGAGGGCGTGATCCCCGACTTCCGCGCGCCGTCGGGCCTGCGGCTCGGGCTCAGCCCGCTGACGACCTCGTTCCGCGAGGTGGAGGTCGGCGTCGAGGCGATCCGGCGGCACCTGGCGGGCTGAGGCGACCCGCCGACCCCGCGCCGGCGGGGGAGCGCGTCAGTCGGCCCAGGCGCGCCGCGTGCTGCGGACGGCCTTCCCGCTGGTCGCGGCCTCGTGCATGAGGAGCGCGAGGTGGTGGTCCTGCGACGCCTCGGCGAGCGAGTTCGTGGACGGCCCGCCGGCCGCGTGCGCGTGCATCTCGACGAGGCACTGCGCGGTCGCGATCTCGTCGTCCGCGAGGCGGCCGGGCGCGAACGGGTTCACGTAGACCCACTCGGAGCCGAGCAGCAGCCCGCGGAGGTGCTGGCCCTCGAGGTTGCCGCCCTGCCCGGTCTCGACGCGCGTGATGTCCGCCCAGGTGGGCGTCGTGCTGTCGAGCAGCCAGGCCACGTGCTCGTCGGCGATCTCGCCGCGCTCGCCGCGGACGAGGAGCCGGTTGCGGCGGATCCAGGAGAAGTACTGCTGGTCCGCGAAGTCGTAGACGCCGAGACGGTCGCCGAAGTCGAAGCGCGCGGTGGTCTGCACGGCCGTCACGACCTCCTCGCGCACGGGATCGCCGTCGCGGTCCGGCCCGGCGACCAGCGGCGAGGAGAAGCGGGAGGCCGTGATGGTCGCGTCCTCGAAGCCGATGCCGAGGGCCCGGCGCATCACGCGGACGCCGTGGTAGTCGTGGCATTGCGCGACCTGGGCCTGGCTGATCCGCCCGAGCCGGCCCGACACGGCGATCGCGAGCTGCGCGGCGAGCAGCGGCGAGAGCGGGTACTGCTCGGCCACCTCGATCCGCGCGCCCTGCTTCACGAGCGCGTCGAGCCGCTCGAGGTCCTCCACGGTCTCGCCGGGCGGCGTCTCGGTGAGCATGGCGACCCCGCGGTCGACGAGGTCGGCGATCACGTCGGGCGCGGCGGTCCGCGGCACCGACACGACCACGAAGGACGGCGCCTCCGCGGCGAGCAGCTCGGCCGGCGTGCGGAAGGTGCGGATCCCCCACTCCTCCTCGAGCGCGCGGCCCGTCTCGGCGCTGCGGGTCACGAGCCCGGTGACCGCGAAGCGGTCCGGCAGGGCGCGCGCGATGCGGAGGAAGAAGGCGCTGCGCCAGCCGCTCCCCACGATGCCGAAGCGGATCTGCGGGGCGGGCAGCGCGGGGCGGGGCATGGCCGCCAGCGTACGCGCGGGGTCGCGCGCGACCGCTCGTGACGATTCGCCGGGGATCTCGCAGTCGGTTGAGGAATACCCGCGAGCACTGCGAGGCTGTCCCGGGAGCGAACGCCCCCGCGTGAGGCGCGTCACGGCTCCATCCGAGGAGTAGAGACCCGAGAAGGGGCACGAGCATGGGGATCCAGACGAGCCTCGACCAGGTCGCGCAGGCCGCGCGCATCCTCGACGTGATGCAGGAGGCCGACGAGCTCACGGTCGCCGCCAGCCGCGACGGCGGCGGTCGCGCGGTGCGGCTCCTCGCCCGCGCCGCCGCGGATCCCGCCGACCAGCTCACGGCCGTCGCCGCCATCCACGCGCTCGCCCAGGTCTTCGACGAGGCCGCCGACCTCGCGCTCGTCGCGCTCCTCGACCACGACGTCCGGTGGATCCGCGAGCACGCCGTCTGGGCCTTCGGCACCCGGCTGCCGCGCTTCGACGCGGTGTCGGGCCTGGTCTCGATGGTCGTCGAGGGCGGCTTCCCCGGCATGCTCGCGCAGCGCACGCTGCAGCAGTGGGCCGGGTCGACGCCCGACCACGTCGCGCTGGCGCTCGAGAACGCGCTGCTCGGCGTGCGCGGCGACGACGCCCGCTCGCGCCTCGTCGAGACCGTCGGCCTCGTGCCCGGGCGGATCCCCGAGCGCGTCCTCCTCCGCATCGCCCCCTCCGCCGCCGAGGGTCCGCTCACCCGGTCCGCCGCGGTCGCCGCGCTCGGCGACCGGCCCGCGGGCGAGGCGATCGCCGCCCTCGTGGCCGACATCGCGCGCGGCGACGACGAGGTGGCCGCGGTCGCGCGCCTGGCGGTGCTCGACATCGCGCGCCAGCACGGCGACCACCCGACGGCACCCGAGCGGCCCGGCCTCACGGTCGTCCAGCTCTTCCTGCACGCCGACATCGACGCCGGCCTCACGCACGTGGGCGCGGGCGACAACGGCGGCATCGCGACGCTGCTCGTGCGGCTGGGCGACGCGCTGGTCGCGCCCGCGGCAGCCTCCGCCGCGGGAGCGCACGCGGAGGCGCCGGACGCCGCCGCCGACCGCCCGGTCGACCGCGTCATCACCCTCTCCCGCGGCACGCCCGACCAGGCCCTCGGCTCTCTCGCCCGCGTCACCGCCGGCGACGACGGCCACGTCTTCGCCCACATGCCGATGCTCGGCGGCCCGCGCTCGCTGCCCGAGGCGTGGCCGCACCGCGTCGAGGCCGAGCGGGGGATCCGCCGCGTGCTCCGCGCCGCCGGCCGCGTCGACGCCGTGCACCTCCGCATGGCCGACGTCGGCACGCTCGCCGCCTCCACGGTCGCGCGCGAGCTCGGCATCCCGGTCGTCTTCACGGTCGCGCCGGATCCGCACGGCGTGGTCGACGCGCTCGACCGCTCCGGCGCCCTCACGCGCGACGGCTTCGGCGCGGTCGACGCGCGCGAGCACTACTGGTTCCGCGTGCGCCTCGTGCAGCGCCTCGCCGCCGACGCCGCGCACACCGTCCTCTTCCCGCGCCCCGAGCTGAAGCGCGACATGCGCCGGCTCGTCGGCATCGACGTCGACGCCCACCCCGAGCGCCACAGCGTCGTCGCCGAGGGCATCGACGTCGACGCCATCGAGCGCTCCCGCGACGACGCCATGCTCGGCGCCGACGCGGACGGCGCGCCCGCCCGCGCCTTCGTCGAGCTCGATCGCCTGCTCGCCGACCTCCCCGCCGAGCGCCGCGGCCTCCCGCTCGTCATCTCGGTCGGCCGCCTCGCCCGCGTCAAGGGCATGGCGTCGCTCGCGCACGTGTGGGCGGCGGATCCCGCGCTCCGCTCCCGCGCCAACCTCCTCGTCGTGGGCGGCGACCTCGACGCGCCGAGCCCGGAGGAGCGCGAGCAGCTCGCGCGGATCCTCGACGCGGTCCCCGGCGCGGACGGCCCCGCCGGCGCCGCCCGCCACGGCCTGCTCCTCGCCGGCCACCGCGGCAACGACACCGTCACGCGCTGGCTCGCCGCCGTCCGCTACGGCCGCCCCGGCCTCACCGCGCCCGGCGGCGCGTACGCGTGCGCCAGCATCAAGGAGGAGTTCGGCGTCGCGCTCCTCGAGGCGATGGCGATGGGCCTGCCCGTCGTCGCGCCCGCGTCGGGAGGCCCCGCGACCTACGTCGAGGACGGCGTCACCGGCCTGCTCGTCGACACGGCGGATCCCGCGGAGCTCGCCACCGGGATCGCCCGTGCGCTCGACATCGCGGCCGGCCCCGGCGCGGACGCCGCCGCCGACCGCGCGCGCGACATGGTCGCCCGCACCTTCACCATCCAGGCCATGGCGGGCACCCTGTCCCGCGTCTACCGCGACGTCGCCGCAGCCGACGACCGAACCCTCTGGGAGCTCAGCGCCTCATGACCCTGCTCGTCATCAGCCCGGACTACGCCTCCCACCTCTTCCCCCTCATCACCCTCGCGTCGGCCTGGCAGCAGGCCGGCGAGCGCGTGGTCGTGGCGACCGGATCCGCGACGGCCGGCATCGTCGAGGCCTCCGGCTTCGAGCGCGTGGACCTCCTGCTCGGCCGCGGATCCAACCCCGGCACCATCAAGGCCGAGGACCAGCCGACCGGCGAGGACGACGCCCTCCGCGGCTTCTTCGCCGCCACCCGCCGCGGCATGGTCGAGACGCTCCGCTTCCAGGCCGAGGCCCGCAGCGACGACCTGCTGTGGGAGCCGGTGGAGACCGCGCGCGCTGTGCAGCGGATCCTCGACGAGGTGCGCCCCGACCAGGTGATCGTCGACCACCTCGCCTTCAGCGCCCGCCTCGCGCTCCTCGCCTCGGGCACGCGCCACGCCGACGTCGTGCTCGGCCACCCGAGCGCGCTGCCCGTGGGCGACGAGGTCTACGGCTTCCCGCCCGCCTGGCCCGCCGCCTTCGAGCCCGAGGAGGAGGACCTCGACGAGCTGCACGTGCTGTGCGAGCGCGTGCGCGACCGCTTCACCGCGCAGTGGAACGACGCCCTCGCGATCCTCGCGCCGTCCATGCGCCCGAGCCGCGACGCGTTCGCGGAGGCCGGCGACGTGCTCCTGCTCAACTACCCCGAGGAGCTGCACGACCCGGACCGCTCCGAGCTCCTGCCGCCGCACGCCTTCATCGGCTCCGCGGTCCGCCGCGAGGCGCCCGAGGCGGAGGTGCAGGACTGGATCGACCAGGGCGGCGACCCCATCGTCTACGTGTCGCTCGGCAGCTTCCTCTCCGTGCGCGACGACGTGCTCGCCCGCATCGCGGCGGCCCTCCGCGACCTCGACGTGCGCGTGGCGCTCGCGACCGGATCCACCGACCGGGCCGCGCTCGGCGAGATCCCGTCCGACTGGCTCGTGCGCCCCTTCCTGCCGCAGGTGACGCTGCTCGGTCACGCCGACCTCGCCGTCACGCACGGCGGCAACAACTCCGTCACCGAGGCGGCGACCGCGGGCGTCCCGATGCTCGTGCTGCCGCTCTCGACCGACCAGTTCGCGGGCGCGGCGGCCCTCGAGGACGCGGGCCTCGGGATCGCGCTGGCGCCGAACGTCGCGACCGTCACCGAGCTGCGGCAGGCGGCCAAGGCGCTGCTGAACCCGTCGGGCGGGCAGCGGGCAATGCTCGACGCCATCGCGGGCTCGCTCTCGCGGTCGCCCGGACCGCAGCGCGCGTACCAGGCGCTGGCCGGCGGGATCCGCCCGGAGCAGGCCGCGCGCTGAGCCGTGCGACCGCGCGGGCGACGACCGCGCCGCGATCTCGTAGACTCGTCGGTGACCGCGTCACGCGCCTGCGCGCGCCGGTCGCCCCCAGTCTCGTCAACGGATCCAGGTGCCCTCGTGAACATCGTCGCTTTCATCATCGCGTTCGCCCTCTTCCTCGGCGGCATGGCGCTGTTCGCGTTCGCGTTCTACATCGAGGGCTTCGAGCTGCTGAGCTTCTTCGGCGGCATCCTGCTCGTCGCGGCGTCCATCGCCATCCCGGCCCACATCCTCAAGCGCACCGACGCCTGACCGCCTCCCGCGGGCCCGCCCGCCACGGAAACACCCCCGACACACGCCCCCGTTAGGCTCCGGCCATGGGTGATCTGTTCGAGGGATACGGCACGCTCGCGGCCGCACGCCGCGCCTCCGGCGGCGCGATGCCGTTCGACGAGATGTTCCGGGATCCGCCGGCCGACGGCGATCCGGCGGTCGCCCGGGCGGCCTACCGCGAGATCCACGCGGCGCTCTCCCGCATGACCAAGGAGGAGCTGAAGGACCGCACCGACGCGCTCGCCACCAGCTACCTCGCCCAGGGCGTCACCTTCGACTTCGCGGGCGAGGAGCGGCCGTTCCCGCTCGACGCCGTGCCGCGCGTCATCGAGCAGGCCGAGTGGAGCCGGCTCGAGAAGGGCGTCGCCCAGCGCGTCCGGGCGCTCGAGGCGTTCCTCGCCGACGTGTACGGACCGCAGCGCGCCATCCGCGACGGCGTGATCCCCGCCCGCCTCATCAGCTCGTCCAGCCACTTCCACCGCCAGGCCGCCGGCATCGACCCGGCCAACGGCGTCCGCATCCAGGTCTCCGGCATCGACCTCGTGCGCGACGAGGCCGGCGAGATGCGCGTGCTCGAGGACAACGTGCGGGTGCCGTCGGGCGTCAGCTACGTCATCTCCAACCGCCGCGTCATGGCGCAGACCCTGCCCGAGCTCTTCGTCTCGATGCGGGTCCGCCCCGTCGGCGACTACCCGAACAAGCTCCTGCAGGCCCTCCGCGCGAGCGCGCCCGACGGCGTCGAGGACCCGAACGTGGTCGTGCTCACGCCCGGCGTCTACAACAGCGCCTACTTCGAGCACACGCTGCTGGCGCGGCTCATGGGCGTCGAGCTCGTCGAGGGCCGCGACCTGTTCTGCTCCGGCGGCCGCGTGTGGATGCGCACCACGGGCGGCCCCATGCGGGTCGACGTCATCTACCGCCGCGTCGACGACGAGTTCCTGGATCCGCTGCAGTTCCGCGCCGACTCCATGCTGGGCTCGCCCGGCCTCATGCTCGCCGCGCGCCTCGGCAACGTCACCATCGCGAACGCGGTCGGCAACGGCGTCGCCGACGACAAGCTCGTCTACACGTACCTGCCCGACCTCATCCGCTACTACCTGGCCGAGGACGCGATCATCCCGAACGTCGACACCTGGCGCCTCGAGGAGCCCGACTCGCTCGAGGAGGTGCTCGACCGGCTGCCGGAGCTCGTCGTGAAGCCCGTCGACGGATCCGGCGGCAAGGGCCTCGTGGTCGGCCCCGCCGCCAGCGCGGGCGAGCTCGCGGAGCTCCGCGCGCGGCTCCTCAAGGACCCGCGCGGCTGGATCGCCCAGCCCGTGGTGCAGCTCTCCACCATCCCCACGCTCGTGGAGGACGGCATGCGCCCGCGGCACGCCGACCTCCGCCCGTTCGCGGTCAACGACGGCCGCGACATCTGGGTGCTCCCCGGCGGCCTCACGCGCGTCGCGCTCCCCGAGGGCCAGCTCGTGGTCAACAGCAGCCAGGGCGGCGGATCCAAGGACACCTGGGTCGTCGGCGACTCCGGCTTCCCCGCGGCCACGCGCGAGCGCAGCGTGCAGACGCTCGTGGCCGACCAGGCGGCCGTGACCACGTCGATCCCGATCATCCAGAACGGGGAGAAGGCGCCCGACCAGTCGCCGCACGACGCCCCGCGCAACCGCGACCAGCACGAGCAGCAGCAGCAGGCCGCCGCCGCGCCCGCCACCACCGCAGAGGGGGACCGCTGATGCCCATGCTGTCGCGCATCGCCGAGTCGCTCTTCTGGATCGGCCGCTACATCGAGCGGTCGGACGGCACCGCCCGCATCCTCGACGTGCACCTGCAGCTGCTGCTCGAGGATCCGTGGATCGACGAGGACACCGCCTGCCGCTCCCTCCTCAGCGTGATGGGCAGCGACGTGCCCTCCGAGGACGTGCTCGGCCGCGACGACGTGCTCGCGCTCCTCGCCGTGGACCGCACGCAGCCCGCCTCCATCGCCTACTCGCTCGGCGCCGCGCGCGAGAACGCCCGCCGCGCCCGCGAGATCGTCTCGAGCGAGCTGTGGGAGTGCCTCAACACGACGCGCGCCCGCATGCCGCGCAAGATCGCCAACGACCGCGTGCACGAGTTCTTCGGCTGGGTGCGCGAGCGCTCGGCCCTCGCGGTCGGGCTCGTCGAGTCGGGCACGAGCCGCGACGAGGCGTGGCAGTTCTTCACGCTCGGCCGCTCCATCGAGCGCGCCGACATGACGGCCCGGCTCCTCGCGACGCGCGCGCTCACCGAGGCGAGCGGCCCGTCGTGGACCACGATCCTCCGCTCCTGCGGCGCCTACGAGGCGTACCTCCGCACCTACCGCGGCGTGCCGAGCGCGCGCAACGCGGCCGAGTTCCTGCTGCTCGACCGGCTGTTCCCCCGGTCGATCACGCACTCGATCCGCCGGGCCGAGCAGTGCCTGCACGACATCGAGCCGCGCACCGACCGCCTCGGGGTCTCCGACCAGGCGCAGCGGCTGCTCGGGCAGATCCGGAGCGAGCTGGAGTACCGGCCCATCGCCGAGATCCTCGACGACCTCCCGCGCTTCATGGACGCCGTGCAGGAGGCGACATCCGCCACCTCCGAGGCCGTCCGCCAGCGCTACTTCCCCACCAACGCGGCACCCAGCTGGGTCGGAGAGAACTCGTGAACCGCCTGCGCATCACCCACCGGACCGGCTTCCACTACGAGGGCGAGGTGACCGCGTCGTACAACGAGGCGCGTATGCTGCCCGTCTCGAGCGAGAACCAGTTCGTCCTGTACTCGAACCTCGACATCCAGCCGAAGCCGGGGCACCACACCTACGTCGACTACTTCGGCACGCGCGTCTCGTCCTTCGAGATCCTGAGCCCCCACCGCTCGCTCGAGCTCACGGCCACGAGCCTCGTAGAGGTGCGGCCGCGCGCGCACGAGCCGCACCAGCTCGGCTGGGACGACCTCGCGGTCGACGTGCAGCGCGCCACCGAGCACGTCGAGCAGGTCGCGCAGACCGCGCGCACCGAGCCGCACGAGGAGGTCCGCGCGCTCGCGGAGGAGATCGCGGGCGGCGCGGGGACACCGTGCGAGGCCGCTGCGGCGATCGCGCGCGCGATCGGCGAGAGGGTCGAGTACATGGCCGGCGTCACGAGCGTGCAGTCGACCGCGCGCGAGGCGTGGGAGCAGGGGCGCGGCGTCTGCCAGGACATCACGCACATCGTCATCGGCGCGCTCCGGCACGTCGGGATACCCGCGCGCTACGTCAGCGGGTACCTGCACCCGAAGCCGAACGCGGCCGTCGGCGAGACCGTCACGGGCGAGTCGCACGCGTGGGTCGAGTGGTTCTGCGGCGAGTGGCGCGGCTGGGATCCCACGAACCTCATCGACATCGGCGACCGGCACGTGCTCGTCGGCCGGGGCCGCGACTACCGCGACGTCGCGCCGCTGCGCGGCATCTACGCGGGGCCGTTCCGCTCGAAGCTGTTCGTGCGGGTCGAGATCACGCGCGAGTCCTGACCCTCGGCGGCCGGGGCGGGGCCGCCTAGTCTGGATCCATGCCCGACGACGAGCGCTCCACCGGCGGAGCCGACCACCGCACCATCGTGGACGCGGAGGCCGTCACCCTCCACTACTACGTGTGGGAGGCCGAGCGCCCGCGGGCCGTCGTGCACATCGCGCACGGCGTCGGCGAGCACGCGCTGCGCTACATCCGGCTCGCGCGGGAGCTCAACGCCGCGGGATACACGGTCGCGGCCGACGACCACCGCGGGCACGGCGCCACCGGCCTCGGCCACCTCGGCATCGGCGTGCTGGGGCCCCGGCGTCACCTGGCGGCGCTCGACGGGATCCAGCTGGTGAGCGAGCAGCTGCGGCGCGAGCACCCCCACCTCCCGCTCGTGCTCCTCGGCCACAGCTGGGGCGCGCTCCTCGCGCAGCGCATCGTCGCGCGCGCGGCGCACCTCTACGCGGGGCTCGTGCTGAGCGGCGCTTCGCTCGCCATGCCCGGCGTGGTCAACACGGGCGACCTCAACAAGCGCTGGCGGCACCCGGCCGCGTCCGGCTTCGAGTGGCTGTCGCGGGATCCGGAGGCGCAGCGGGCGTTCGGCGCCGACGACCGGAACTTCGACGTGAACGCGCTCAAGCCGTACCGGATGCGCGACTCCGTGCAGATCATGGGCCGACCTCCCCGGAAGCTCGCGACCGACCTGCCCGTGCTCATCCAGGGCGGCGAGGAGGACTCGCTCGGCGGCCGCCGCGGCATGCAGCTGCTCGCCCGCGACTACAGCAGGCGCTCGCGCCTCAGCGACGTGATGCTCATCGTGTACCCGGGCGCGCGCCACGAGATCTACAACGAGACGAACCGCGACGAGGTGGTGGCGGATCTCCGCAGCTGGCTGGGGTCGCGCGCGGTCGCCGCCGAGCCGTCCGCCGCCGAGCCGGCCGCGGCCGAGCCGTCCGCGGCCGAGCCGTCCGCGGGATGACCGGGGCGCTCCCGGAGGCGACGCTGCGCCCGGCGCGTGCCGACGACCTGCCGTTCCTCGAGGACATGCTGCTGGCGTCGATGGACTGGCGCGACGACGGGTCCATGACGCGCGAGCGCATGCTGGCCACCCCGGAGCTCGCGCACTACGTCTCGGGCTGGCCGCGCGCGGGCGACGTGGGCGTGGTCGCGGAGGTCGACGGGGATCCGGTCGGCGCCGCGCGGGCGCGCCTCTACGCGGAGGACGACCGCGGCTACGGGTTCGTCGCGGCCGACATCCCCGAGCTCGGCATGGCGCTCGTGCCGTCGGCCCGCGGGCGGGGTCTCGGGCGGGCGCTGCTCGTGGCGCTCGTCGACGCGGTCCGCGCCGCGGGCGCCCCCGCCGTGAGCCTCAGCGTGGAGGACGGCAACGACCGCGCCCGCGCGCTCTACGAGTCCCTCGGCTTCGTGGACGTCGGGCGCGAGGGCGGATCGGACGTGCTGCTGCTGCGCTGGTGACGCACGCCGCCCTCCGGCCCGCGGGTGCGGGTCGGAGGGCGGCGAGAGGCGCGGCGCCGGGTCAGGCGCGCACGGGGCGGCCCGGGCGCGCGCGTCGGCGGCGTCGGGCCTCGAGCGCGGCCGCGGATCCGACGACCAGCAGCAGCGCCGCGAGGGCGAGCGCCCACGCGGGGGGGGACCCCGTGCGCGGCAGCGACCCGCGCGGGCTCGCGCCGGAGGTGCCCACGGGGTTCGACCCGTCCGCCGACAGCGCGCCGGGCGCGAGCGCGCCGGTGCCGGCGACGGCCGCTCCGCCGGACGACGTGCCGGGAGCGGGGGTGGTGCCCGGGTCCGTCCCGGACGCGGATCCGCCCGACGGGTCGACCTCCACCGCGGCCGTGGTGACCACTCCGGCTGCCACGTCCGCGCCGAGCCCGGAGGCGTCGACGAGGTGCAGGCCCGTCACGGTGCGCGCGGCGGACGCGGTGACGTCCTCCGCGAGCAGCACCGATCCGCCGTCGGGCAGCGCGAACCGCGTGCCCGGGGCGATGTCGCCGGCCGCGAGCGCCTGCCCGGCGATGAGGCCGCCGTCGCTCGAGACGCGCGCCGTGCCGCCGTCGACCGCGACGCGCAGGCCGCGGATCTCGACGGCGGCGCGGGTGCCCGGGTAGAGGTCCACCTCGTCGAGGGCGGCGCTGCCGGATCCGCGGGCGGACGCGAGTCGGATCCCGGTCGCGCGGATCTGCCCGGCCGCGCCGTCCCCGGCGGTCCCGTCCCCGGCGGTCCCGCCGGCGTCGGTCGCGGCGTCGGAGGCCGCCAGCGCGTCGGGGGCGGTCTCCGCCGCCGCACCGCCCGCCGCGTCATCCGGCCGCGCAACGGGCGTCGCCGCCACGGCGCTCGGCCCGGTCGCCCGGATCCCGTACGCCGACCAGCCGGTGGGCGCGGTGTCCGGCACGATCACGCCGGGCGTCGGCGACGGATCCGGCGTCGGCGTGGTCCCGCTGCCCGCCGCCACGGTCACGACGCCCAGCCGCACCTCGGGGTGCCGACCGGTGAGGTCGCGGTAGTGCAGCGCCGTGAGCGTCACCGTCCCGTCCGCGGCGACCGACCGCTCGCCGAACCGCACCTCGACGCGCGGGGTGCCCTGCTCGTCGACGCCCGTGTAGAGATCGGTCGTCGTGTCGATCCAGACCCCGTTCACGAAGACCGCGTTCCCCGGATCCGCGAATGACACGGTCATGGCGCCCGCGGCGGAGACGGCCGCGTGCAGCCCGTTCACGCGCAGGGCCGGCCAGCGGTAGTCGGCGAGCGGATCCGTGGAGGCATCCGGCACCTGCCGGAACCCGCCCACGTCGACCGTCGCGGTGCCCGCGGCATCGCCCGTGCCGAGGTCGACGGCGACGGCCGACGCGGTGTCGGGATCCGTCCCCGTGCCGGTCACGGCGTCGGCCGACGCGTGCGGCGCGGCGGCGGTCGCGGCCGGCTGCGGCGCGACGAGCACCGTGCCGTCCGGCGCGGTGACGCCCACGCCGTACGCGCCCACGACCTGCCCGGCGGCGGGTGGCACGACGACCGTGCCGAGGCGCACGTCCGGGTGCGCGCCCGTGAGGTCGCGGTAGTGCACGGCGGTGACCGTGACCGTGCCGTCTGCCGCCGTCTCGTGCTCGCCGAACGCCACGGTGACCCGGGGCGCGCCCTTCTCGTCGACCCCCGTGTAGAGGTCGGTGGTGGTGTCGATCCAGCGGCCGTCGACGAAGACGGCGCTGCCCGGATCCTGGAACTCGGTCGAGACGACGCCCGCGGGCGTGACCGTGGCGGTGAGCCCGTAGACGCGGAACGCCGTCCAGCGGTACTCGGCGAGCGGGTCGGCCGGGGAGCCCGGCAGCTGCTCGAACGAGCCGACGCCGATCGTGGTGGTGCCGTCCACGCCGGTCTCGACGCGCACGGAGGTCGCGTGGTCCGCCGATCCGTCCGAGGCCGCGAGGGCATCCGCGGTGGCCGACCGGTCGAGGCCCTCGACGCGCGGCTGCCCGTCGATCACCCGCGTGCCGTCGGGAGCCGTGACGGTGACGCCGGTCGCGACTCGGCCGGCGGCGGGAGCGGGAGCCGGCGTGGGATCCGGCGCGGGGGTGGGGTCGGGCGCGGGCGTCGGATCCGGGTCGGGCGCCGGCGTCGGCGAGGTCGTCGGCGTCGGGACCGGCACGGCGGCGGCCGCCGCGCACGTCACGGATCCGGCGCGCACGCGCCAGATCTCCGAGGCCCCGGCCTCCGCCTCCAGGTCGATGCCGATGGTGGTGGCGGATCCGTCGTCGCCCGCGGTCGTGGCGCCCACGATGACGCGGGTCGCGCCGTAGACCGACTCCGGCAGGTCGCGCGACCAGCCGGGCGTCGCATCGGCGTCCGCGGTCACGTCCTCGCCGCCGATCGTCAGCCGGTCGAGGTGCACGGCGGGCGTGCCGCCGGGCGTGCACGACACGGTGAGGCCGGAGAAGACGATCGCGGGCCGGTCGCGGAGCGTGAGCTCGCCGCTCGCGATGGTGCTGGACGCGCCCGTCGGGCCGGCCGTGGAGCGGAGCCCGGTCGTGCGCGTCGTGTTGAGCTTCATCACGTCGCCGGTGGACGCGGCCTCCCGCGTCACCGCCTGGCCCGCCGACCACTCGGCCAGCGGCGTCGGCGCCGTGAGGGTGTCGCCGTCGATGTCGATGATCTCCACGCCCGAGGCGCGCGCGAGCACGGCGTCGGTCGCGTGCGCCGCGAGGGGCGCGAGGCCGCCGAGGGCGAGGAGCGCCGCGAGGGCCGCCGCGCCGGTGACGCCGACGGCGCCGACGAGACGAAACGAGGAGCGCGACGAGGATCCGCGCGTCACCCGCCTCATCGTCCCGCCTCCGCGCCGAGGCCGTCGATGAACGCGCGGCCCGCGGGCACGCCGGCCCCGGTCACGTCGTCCCAGCCGGGGGCGGAGCGCAGCCCCTGCCTCCCGGTGTCCCACATGAAGAGCGTCTCGGGCCACAGCGCTCCCGCCGACGGTCCCGTCGGGGACCACGTGGCGGCAGACGCGGGCTGCACGTCGCGCAGCGCGCCCGTGCCCATCAGCGCGTAGAGCGCGGGGCTCGCGAGGCCGAAGCGCCGGCCGGTGACGGCCTTGGAGATCGCGACCATGGAGGCGACCATCGGCGTCGCGAGGCTCGTGCCGCCGTGCGCCGCGTACTCGGTGCGGCCCTTGTGCGGGCCGTAGGTGATGAAGCCCGTGTTCGGATCCCCCAGCGAGGCCACGTCCGGCAGCAGCCGTCCCGTGCCCGCGACGGCGAGCCGGTCGGCCTGCCAGGTCGGCCGCGCGTACTCGGCGGACTGGCCGCCGCCCGCGCCGAACGCGAAGCCCGGCGGGATCAGGGCGCCGTTGCGGGCGAAGCGCGTCTCCGTCTCCCAACCCGCCTCGACCGCGATCGAGCCGTCCTCCGCGAGGCCCGTGCTCGTCGCGCCGACCGCGGTGACGTACGGGCTCGACGCGGGCGATGCCACGGTGGCGTTCCCGCCGTGGTCGCCGACGCCGCTGTAGTCGCCGTCGTTGCCGGTGGATGCGAAGACCGACACGTCGCGCGACGCCGCCTCCACGAGCACGCGGTTGAGGAGCTCGCGGTCGTCCGCGGTGTCGAGGCCCTCCATCGCGCCGAAGGAGAGGCTGATCACGTCGGGCCCGTCCTCGGCGGCGTCGAGGATCCGCGTGTAGAGGCTCGTGCTCGTGCAGTCGTCGGCGCCCCAGTAGGAGACGGCCGCGTCGGGCGCCATCGCGTGGACGGCCTGCACGTCGAGGTGCTGCTCGTCGGTCCAGGCCGTGGGTCCGCCGCATATCCCGGTGCGCGGCGAGGCGGACGGGTGGTCGCGGTACTGGCCGGCCGTGAAGGCGGGTTCGCCGACCGCGCGGGAGTAGGTGTCGGTGTCGGCCTGGGTGTCCGGGTCGTCGTAGGCGGCGACGATGGCGATCGTCGCGCCGGCGCCGCGGTCCTCGGCGGGGACGTCGTCCACGCGCCGCAGCTGCGCCGGGCCGTAGCCGCACAGCGAGTTCGAGCGGTGCGCCACGTCGACGGAGGCGGGCCACGCGTCCGTGAGGCGCTGGCCCCACCAGGCGGCGCACGTGCCGTCGTCGGCGGAGGACGCGGGGGATCCGCCGGACGCCTGCCCGGGGATCGGCGCGGGGACGGGGGTCGCGGCCGCGGACGCCGCCGAGCCGTCGTCGGCCGCCGCGTCCGTCGGCATCAGCACGTCGCCCTGCACGGTGCCGGCGACGCCGCGCACGGCGTCGAGGACCGCGGGGACGGCGAGGGTCCGCTCCGGGGCGATGACCTCGCGGCCGTCGACGCGGAACCGGGCGAACCCGGTGTCGAAGGCGCGCGACGCGAGCGCCAGCGTGCCGGAGACGGGCAGCGCCCCGACCTCCTGGCGCGCGTCGCCCACGTCGAGGCCGCGGTCGCGCAGCCACGCGGCCACGGCGGGCGCGGCGTCGGGGCGGGCGGGATCCAGCAGCACCGTGAACGCGATCGTCGCGTCCGCGGGCGCGTCCCCCAGGCGGACGGCGGGGGAGGCGACGGGCCAGGCGGGCGCCGACCCGCCGAGCGCGCGGAGGCCGGAGGCGGCGCGCGCGGCGGCCGATCCGGCGTCGGCGGACGCGGATCCGGTGCTGGTCAGCGCGCTGGCGACGAGCGCTGCGGCAGCCACGAGGGCGACGGTCCCCGTGCCGAGGGCGACGGTGCGCGCGCGACGCGAGAGCGGGCGCCGGGCGAGGGCGCGGGTCCGGCCCTCCGTCGGCGGGCCTCCGGCGGGCCCGCGGGCCTCGACGGGTGGGAGGGATGAGGGGCGAGTGGGCATGCGGGATCCAGCTTCGATTTCAGAGGGTATGCGCGATGGCGCGTGCGGATGATATCCCTGAATGAGAACCGTTCTCACGCCCTGTGGAAGGCGTCCGGGAGCGCCCGCACGCCGCCCGCACGCGACGAGGCGGCGGGCTGAGGATCCCGCCCGCGGCCTCGCGTCCCGGTCGCGCGACTGGGGATGGATCAGCCGGCGCGGTGCGACTTCCCCACCTTCGGGAAGTCGAAGCAGTGGCCCTGGCCGCAGGGCCCGCTCTTCATGTACTCGCCGAGGCCCGCGACGAAGACGCCCAGCGCCAGGCAGGAGCGCCGCGAGAGGTCCAGGGTGATGCACAAGCCGCCGATGTACGCGGAGATGCCGATCGTGATGACCGTCTTCACGAACGGGCCCGGGACGTGGTACTCGTGGTTGCTCCAGAACGCCTTCGACTCGGCGATCCCGGAGGCGCCGCCCTCCTCGATGACCTCCGCCTTCGTGACCATCCGGCCGTCGGGCGACGCGAGGGTCCGCTGGATCGCCGCGGTCTCCGCGGCGCGGGCGGTCGACGGGGCGGTGTCCTGGATCTCGGAGCGGATCTCGGCGGCGACCTGCGCGTGGCTCTCGCCCTTCGCGGCCCACGCCTCGATGTGCTGTCCGCCCACGACGATGCCCTCGGTGGCGACCGTGGCGACCGTGGCGAGCTGGTCGGCGGTGATCCGGCCGCTCTTCACCTCGTGCTCGAATGACGAGCGCGCGTCCGCCGGAGTCGCGGCCCCGGCCGTTCACCCGGAGGTCGCCCTCCCGTCGATCCGCCCGCGTAGCCTCCGTCCACTCCCGCGCGGGAGCGGACGGGAGCGCGACATGAACCAGCGACAGCGGGCGGTGTCCCGGCAACGGCGCGAGATCGTGGAGGCGGCGGGAGCCCAGTTCGCCGCCCACGGCTACGAGGGCACGTCGTTCTCCCGCGTGGCCGAGGCGATGGGCAAGCCCAAGTCCGCCATCGGCTACCACCTCTTCGCGTCCAAGGAGCGCCTCGCGGGCGCGGTGGTCGACGACCAGGAGGATCGCTGGCTCCGCATCGAGGCGGCCCTCGACGAGACCGGTCCCCTGTCCGAGCTCATCGTCTTCCTGCTCACCGCCTCCCGCACGGTCGAGGTCTGCCCGGTCGCCGCGGGCGCGGTCCGCCTCCTCCATGACATGCCGCGCCTCGGCCTCGCCGTCGAGCGCCGCTTCGACGTGTGGGGTTTCACCCGCGGGCGCCTCGAGGCCGAGCTCGCGGCCCGGGGCGTCCACGGGGCCGATCTCGACGCCACCGTCGACGTGCTGCTCAGCGCCACCTTCGGCCTGCTCTCGTACCGGTCGCCGCGGCTGGCCGGCGGGGACGCCCTCGAGCGGCTGCGCAGCCTCTGGATCCCGCTGCTCGCCCACCTGGGGCTCGCCGACGTCGACGCCGTCGTGCGCGCCGCCCAGCCGCTCGACCTGGCGCTCGTGGAGGAGGACCGCCCGGACGCCTCCGAGGCGCACGTCGGGACGGGGCGCGGCGGCGCGGACGACGCCTCCGCGGATCGCGCCCGCGCCCGCGCCTGACGCGTCCCCCGCACGACGACGCCGGCCGGCCCCACGGCACCGGCCGGCGTCGTCGTGCGGCTCCGCGCTACTCCACGCGGCCCGCGAACCGGTACCGGAAGCCGGCGCCGTCGGTGACCACCACGTCGTAGTAGCCCCACTCGTTGACCGGCCAGTTCACCGTCGCGCTGCGCCCGGGCTTCACGGTCTCGTGGCGCTGGCGCGTGATGAAGTCGTTGGCCGTGAGCGTGTAGTGCACCGAGGGCGTCCCGTCGTTCGCGAGCGTGAGGCGCAGCACGGGCTTGCCGCCCGGGATCGTCTCGGCCGAGACGCGGGGAGCGGGCACGTCGTCCTTCCCCGCCGGGATCACGGTGCCCGCGAACCGGCGCAGGAACCGGTCGGGCCCGTAGACGCTGAAGTCGTACGCGCCCTGGTGCGCCCGGCTCTCCCACGTGTACGCGGCCGTCCCGCGCGCCGCCACGGTGAAGGGCGTCGAGGCGAACGGCAGCGCGATGTTCGGGAACACCTGGTGCGAGACGCCCTGCCGGCCGCCGTTGCGCATCGTCAGCGTCACCCGGCCGCTCGCGCGGTTGACGGCGACGTCCGCGTCCTGCCGGTAGGGGAGCGGGCGGTGGCGCATGGTGCCGTCCTCCTGCTCGGGCATCCGCTGCGCGCCCACGGCGGGCTCCTGCACGGGCGGCTTCGCCATGTCGGCGTCGGCGGCCGCGACGAGCGCCTGGGTCGCGCTCATCGGCAGCACCTCCCGGGCGGACGGGATCGAGAAGTCCGGGTGCGCGAAGTCGAAGCACGAGGTGAGGTCGCCGGAGATCTGGCGCCGCCAGTCGGAGATGTTCGGCTCGTGCACACCCGTCCAGGTCTCCAGGAACCGGATCACCGAGGTGTGGTCGAACACCTGCGAGTCGACCCAGCCGCCGCGGCTCCACGGGGAGACGACCGTGAGCGGCACGCGCGTGCCGTACCCGATGGGCAGGCCGTCGACGTACTCGTCGGGCGTGCCCGGCTCGGCGAGCGGCGGCAGCTGGTGGTCGAAGTAGCCGTCGTTCTCGTCGTAGTTGATGAGGAGGACCGTGCGCGCCCAGGTGTCGGGGTTGCTCATGAGCGCCTGGATCACGGCGTTCGTGTAGTGCGCGCCGTAGTCGGGGCTGGCCTTCGGGTGCTCGCTCCACCCGTACGGCGCCACGACGTAGGACACCTGCGGGAGCGTGCCCGCCGCGGCGTCCTTCCCGAACTCCTCGAGCAGGTGCGTGACGTCGAGGCCCTTCCCGGAGTCCGGCTTCCACCCATCGTGGAGCCCGCCGTCGAGCGCGAGCCGACGCGTCGCGGGATCCGAGGAGGCGAGCGCCTCGTGGTACTGGTGGAACAGCCACAGCGGGTTGTCGCCGTAGTCGCCCACGTAGGGGTGCGTGCCCTCGTCGCCGACCTCGTCGTTCGCGTACGTCTTCCACGTGACGCCGGCCTCGCGGAGCCGCTCGGGGTAGGTCGTCCAGCTGAAGACGGGGGCGTAGTCGTCGGGGTTGTCATTTCGGGGCCGCCGGCCCTCCCGCGCGGGTCGACCGTGCCGGTCCACTGGTAGAGGCGGTTCGGGGTCGTCGGGCCGATGAGCGAGCAGTGGTAGTGGTCCGCGATGGTGAACGCGGACGCGAGGGCGTGGTGGAAGGGCAGGTCGTCCTTCGTGAAGTAGCCCATGGTCTGCTCGCTCTTGGCGACCACCCAGTTGTCCCACGCGCCCTTGTTCCAGGCCTGGTGCCCGCCCTTCCAGGAGTGGTCGAGGCCGCCGGCGCCCTGCGCGTTGAAGCGGGACGACTCGAGCGGGAAGGGCAGCATGCGGCCGCCGTCGGCGCGGCTCGGGTCGGGCTGCGCGAACACGGTGCCGCCTCCGGGCAGCTCGACGGCCTGCTTGTCGCCGAAGCCGCGGACGCCCGGCAGCGTGCCGAAGTAGTGGTCGAACGAGCGGTTCTCCTGCATGAGGATCACCACGTGCTCCACGTCGCGGATGGTGTGCGTGAGCCCGCGGCGGGTGGCGGCGGCCGCGGCGGTGGCGCTCGCGGTGCCGGTGCCGGTGCCGGATCCCGCGGCGACGCCGGCCAAGATCGCGGCGGCGCCGCTCAGCAGGACGGTTCGGCGGCTGACGCCGGGGCGGACGGCGCCGCGGTACGGGCGCGAGGGGTCGAGCGGGGGCGCGGCGTCGACGCCGGCCTCGAGGTCGACGTCCGGGGCGTGCTCTTCGGGCTTGGAGGTGCTCACGGGGGCGGTCCTTCTTCCTGGATCGTGCCGATCCCTGTGGACGGGGGATCCCGCGGGACGGCGACGCGGAGGGCGCGCTCCGACGCGGGATCCCGCGGCGACGCGCGCTCGGCTCGACGCGGGGGATCCCGGCGGGTCGCGCCCGGGAGCGTCGATGCCAGGCGAGATCCTCCCCGCCGACGCGGAACAGCGCGTCGCGCGGAGCGACATCCGGCGGAATGCCTCCTGAACAGAGGGATCGTTCCCCCTCGCCGCCGTGGATCCGTCAGGCGGGCCAGACCGGCCGGAACTGGACGCTGATGCGCGGCCCGACCGCCTTCGCCGTCTTGAGGATGGCGTGCTCGTGGGTGCGCTGCGCGCTGCCGCCCATGACCACGAGGTCGCCGTGCCCGAGGGGGAAGCGCCGCACCTCGCCGCCGCCCTTCGGTCGCAGCGACAGCGTGCGCGCGGCACCCACCGAGACGATGGCGACCATGGTGTCGCGGTCGATGGCGCGCCCCACACGGTCGCCGTGCCATGCCACGCTGTCGTCGCCCGTGCGGTAGAAGCAGAGCCCCGCGGTCTCGAGCACCTGGCCGGGCGGGCGCCCGTAGTGCTCGTTCAGCGCGTCCCGCGCCTCGACGAGCACGGGCGCCGGCAGGGTCGCGCGCGGCCCGAACCACGACAGGAGCCGCGGCACCTCGACGGTGCGGCCGTGCATCTGCCGCGTGTCCGCAGTCCACTCCACGTCCTCCACGAGTCGCTCGAACAGCGCGTCGGAGTCGCTCACCCAGCCGGGCCGGATGTCGAGCCACGCGCCCTGCCCGAGGTCGAGCCGCTCGACCTCCGCGCCGAGCGCGCCGAGGCCCGGCTCCGCCTGGAGGTCGTCGAAGAGGGAAGCCTGGAACGCGATGCTCATGGCGCGAGCATAGCCCGGATGTTCGAACACGTGTTCGAATGTCGGTCGGGTGGGGAGAGCCCGGTCAGGCCTCCACGGGGCGGGACCCGCGGCGTCCAGCCCAGGTCAGCAACAGCGCCAGCCCGCAGATCAGCGCCACGATGACGGCGACCCAGATGGCGACCGTCCCGTACCCGCCGCCGCCCGTCGCGGGATCCAGGAACGGGTACGGGTAGTAGGTCGCCGCCCCCGTGACCTCGTTGCCAGTGAACGGCCCGCGGGCGAGCGTGACCGCGACCCAGACCAGCGGGAACACCACGACCCGGCCCACCGCGCCGGAGCCGAGCACCCGACGGTCGGGCGCGAGCAGCCAGTCGGCGAGCACGAGCAGCGGCACGGCCACGTGCAGCACCTCGTTCGACCACGGGAGGTTGCCGCCGGGGATCGTGGGCAGTCCGCGCAGCAGGAGGTTGTAGACGATGCCGGTGGTGACGATGTAGGTCGTGGTCGCGAGCCGGAGCGTCGTCCAGCCGCGCCCGGGCGCGGGGGCGCGCCGCAGCAGCCGCACGGCGCCGAGCCCCATCACCACCGCCGCGAGCAGGTTCGACTCGATCGTGAAGTACATGAGGAAGTCGACCGTCTTGCCCCAGATCCCCTCCACCCCAATGCTCCGCCAGTAGGAGGAGCTCACGACGTACTGGCTGGCGACCGCCACCAGCACGGCGACGGCGGTGAGGAGGCGGACGACCGCCCAGGTGATGCGCATGCCCCACCGTCCCACACGGGCCGGGCGACGGCGATCCGCGGACCATCGGCGCCCGCCGGCGCGGCCTAGGCTGGCGGGATGCATGGTGAGTACAAGGTCCCCGGCGGCAAGCTCGTCGTGGTCGACCTGGACGTGACCGACGGCCGCATCTCCGGCTTCCGCCTCGCGGGCGACTTCTTCCTGGAGCCCGACGACGCGCTCGAGGCGATCGACGGGGCCGTCAACGGCCTCCCGGAGGACAGCGACGCCGCCGCGATCACCGCCGCCATCCGCCGCGCGCTCCCGCCGGAGGCCACGCTCCTCGGCTTCTCGCCCGAGGCCGTCGCCGTCGCGATCCGCCGCTCGCTCGCCCGCGCCACGAACTGGGGCGACTACGAGTGGGAGGTCATCCACGATCGCGCCTACCGTCCCGTCGAGCAGATGGCGCTGGACCAGGTGCTCGCCGAGGAGGTCGGCGCCGGCCGCCGGAACCCCACGCTGCGCATCTGGGAGTGGGACCAGCCGGCCGTCGTCATCGGCAGCTTCCAGTCGCTCCGCAACGAGGTCGACGCCGAGCAGGCCGCGGCCCACGGGTTCGACGTCGTGCGCCGCGTCTCCGGCGGCGGCGCCATGTACATGGAGGCGGGCGCCGTCATCACGTACTCGATCTACGCCCCCGTCGACCTCGTGCAGGGCATGACCTTCGCGGACTCCTACGCCTACCTCGACGAGTGGGTCATCACCGCGCTCCGGTCGCTCGGCATCGACGCGTCGTACCAGCCGCTCAACGACATCACGAGCCCCAGCGGCAAGATCGGCGGCGCTGCGCAGAAGCGCCTGGGCGCCGGAGCCGTGCTGCACCACGTCACCATGAGCTACGACATGGACGGCGAGAAGATGGTGCAGGTGCTGCGCATCGGCCGCGAGAAGATCAGCGACAAGGGCATCACGAGCGCCGCCAAGCGCGTGGACCCGCTCCGCAGCCAGACCGGCATGAGCCGCGCGGACATCATCGACCGGATGAAGGACACCTTCACGGGCCTCTACGGCGGGAAGCCGGGTCAGGTCACGGCGGAGGAGTGGGCGAAGACCCGCCAGCTGGTGGACGACAAGTTCTCGACGCGGGAGTGGCTCACGCGCGTCCCCTGATCGGGGGACTGTCCGCCTGGCGAAGCGGGGATGTCCGCTCGGCGTCCGGGCTGTCCGCCGGACGACGGCGGGAGCGTCCGCGCGGATCCGGGCACCTAGAGTCTCATCGTCGTCCTTCCGGCCCCCGCGGGGCCGAGCGGCGACGCGGTCCGATCGAACCTCGTCAGGAGGCTCCGCTCGCGACCGCGGGCGACGGGGAGACCCGTCGGGGGGAGCGGACTCGCGAGGCGCATGCGTGCGCCTCGCGAGCGCACCGCCTCAGCCCCGCTCGAGCAGCTCCCGGTAGTCGGGGTGCTCGTCGATCCACTCCGCCACGAACGGGCACGCGGCCACGACCGTGCGGGATCCGCCGCGCACGTCGTCCAGCGCCGCCCGCACCAGCTCGCCGCCGAGGCCGCCGCGCCGCTTCGCGGGGTCGACCTCCGTGTGGGTGAAGACGATGCGGTCGCCCTGGATCAGGTAGTCTGCGAAGCCCGCGCGCTCGCCGTCGAGCCACAGCGTGTAGCGCGAGCCGTCGGGATCGTGGGTCACATCGACGCTCATCCCGCCACACTAGGCGCGGTGTCGCGTCGAGTCGATTCGCAGGGTGCGGGGTTACCCTGGACCTGCCCAGGACCCGGGTCCCCTCTACCTTCCGGAGCAGCACGTGATCGCCGACATCCGCCGCCGCAGCATCCTCGCCGCCGCGCTCGCGGTCCCCGTGACCGCCGTCCTCGCCGCCTGCACCCGCCAGGAGCCCGCGCCGCGCGCGATCCTCGGCGGCGGAGCCGATGGCCAGCCCGCCGCGTCCGGATCCTTGCCCGTCGTCTCCGCGGTCGAGCCCGCGACCCTCTCGGTGTCGGGCGGCGAGACCGTCACGCTCACTGGCGCCGGCCTCTCCGGCGCGACGGCCGTCATGTTCGCGGGCACCGCGGGCACCGATCTGAAGGTCGCGGGCGACGGATCCGTCACGGTCGTGGCGCCGCGCTCCACCGACTACGAGGACCGCTCCGCCGACATCCAGGTCATGGCCGGCGACTCGCCGCTCGCCGCCGCGACCGCCGCCTACGCGGCGCAGACGCCGGTCGACAAGCAGCTCCAGTACGCGCTCGCCCACTGGGACGCCTACAACCTCGAGGAGTACGGCAACTTCAACCCGTCCGGCGGCGACTGCGTCAACTTCGTCAGCCAGACCCTCATCCAGCGCGGCTGGCAGATGACGGACGAGTGGCACAACCGCGGCGGGGGATCCGACTGGACCTACGCGTGGATCCACGTGCCCACGTTCGACAAGTGGCTCACGGCGAACGCGTCCACGCTCGGCGTGAAGCGGCTCGAGCTCGCCGACCGCGACCAGCTGAAGGTCGGCGACATCGTCATCTTCGACTGGAACCGCAACTCCTCGCCCGACCACACGCAGATCGTCTCGGCCATCGAGCCGAAGGACGGCGGCAACGTCGTCAAGATGGTCGGCCACAACCTCGACAACGACTACCGCGACCTCGACACGACCATCACCACGGAGCACCCGGGCGCCGAGGTCCACTTCTGGAGCGTCGCCTAGCTCACCTCGATGCCCCGGCCGACCTGCAGCAGGCGGTCGACCAGGAGCACGAGCAGCACGCCGGCCGCGTACGCGGCGAGGTCGACGGGGTCATACCCCGTGCCGAGCAGCAGTCGGCACAGCGGCACGTGCAGGGCCCACATCTCGGGCCAGCCGGTGATCTGCAGCAGCTCGATCCCCGTGCACCACACGAGCACGGCCGCGCCGTGCACGACCGTGTCGACCCGCGGCATCACCGCGATGAGCGCGAGGTGCATCGCCGCGGAGTAGAAGACGTCGGGCCAGAGCCCGCGGCCGTCGCCGTGCGTGACGACCATGCCGGCCATGACCACCGCGAAGAGCGCCCCGAGCGAGACGATCCGCCGACGCGCGTTCCCGTCGGGGAGCCGGACGTCCCGGTCGACGACGGGCGCGGCGTCCGCCGGACCGTCGGCGGGCTGCATTGACGGCTCGTCCCAGACGAACGCGTCCACATCCCCGGAATGGCGCATGACCCCAGACTAGGCACCGCGGATGCGAACGCGCCCGGGGCGACGCCGCATCCGCGCGACCGCTACCCGTCGAGCGCCGCGTCCACGATCCGCTTGGCCTCCGCCTGCACCGCGTGCAGGTGGTCGAGCCCCACGAACGACTCGGCGTAGATCTTGTAGACGTCCTCGGTGCCGCTCGGGCGCGCGGCGAACCACGCGTTCGCGGTGACGACCTTCACGCCGCCGACCGCCGCGCCGTTGCCGGGCGCGGTGCTCAGCTTCGCCGTGATCGCGTCGCCCGCGACCTCCGTGGCCTCGATGGCGTCGCCGTCGAGCTTGCCGAGCGTGGCCTTCTGCGCCTTGGTGGCGGCCGCGTCCACGCGCTCGTAGACCGGGTCGCCGAAGCGCTCGGTGAGCTCGCGGTAGAGGACGCTCGGCGTCTTGCCCGTGACGGCGAGGATCTCCGACGCGAGCAACGCCAGCAGGATCCCGTCCTTGTCCGTGGTCCAGACGGTGCCGTCCATGCGGAGGAAGCTCGCGCCGGCGGACTCCTCGCCGCCGAAGCCCACGGATCCGTCGACGAGGCCGGGGACGAACCACTTGAAGCCGACCGGCACCTCCCAGAGGCGGCGGCCGAGCGACTCGGCGACCCGGTCGATCACGCTGGAGGAGACGAGCGTCTTGCCGATCGCCGCGTCCTCGCGCCACTCGGGGCGGTGCGCGTAGAGGTAGTCGATCGCGACGGCGAGGTAGTGGTTCGGGTTCATGAGCCCGGCGTCGGGCGTGACGATGCCGTGGCGGTCGGCGTCGGCGTCGTTGCCCGTGAGGATGTCGAAGTCGTCTTTGCGCGCGAGCACGCTCGCCATCGCCGAGGAGGAGGACGGGTCCATGCGGATCTTGCCGTCCCAGTCGAGCGTCATGAACGACCAGGCGGGATCCACCTCCGGGTTCACGACCTCGAGGTCGAGGCCGTAGCGCTCGCCGATCGCGGCCCAGTACTCGACCGACGCGCCGCCGAGCGGGTCCGCGCCGATGCGCACGCCCGCCTTCCGGATGGCCTCCATGTCGATGATGGAGCCGAGGTCGTCCACGTAGTGGCCGAGGAAGTCGTAGCCCTCGACGCGGCCGCGGGCCTCCTCGAGCGGGACGCGCTTCACGTCGACGAGGCCGCCCGCGATGATCGCGTTGGCGCGTGCGGCGATCCAGCCGGTGGCGTCGGAGTCGGCCGGGCCGCCGTGCGGCGGATTGTACTTGAAGCCGCCGTCGGCGGGCGGGTTGTGGCTGGGGGTGACGACGATGCCGTCGGCCACGTCGTCGTCGCCGTGGGCCTCGTCGCGGTTCCAGCGGAGGATCGCGTGCGAGAGGGCGGGGGTGGGGCACCAGGAGTCGCGGGAGTCGACGAGCACGCGCACGCCGTTGGCGACGAGCACCTCGAGCGCGGTGTCCTCGGCGGGCTTCGAGAGCCCGTGGGTGTCGCGGCCGATGAAGAGGGGGCCGGTGATGCCCTGCTCGGCCCGGTACTCCACGATCGCCTGCGTGATCGCGAGGATGTGGTCCTCGTTGAACGCGGTCTTCAGCGGGCTGCCGCGGTGGCCGCTCGTGCCGAACGCCACCTTCTGCTCCGGGTCCTCCACGTCGGGGTGGAGGTCGTGGTACGCCCGGATCAGCTCGTCGATGTCGATGAGGTCGGACGGGAGGGCGGCGGTGCCTGCGCGGTCATGCATGGATCCATCCTGGCACCGGGCCCCGCCGATTCCCATCTAGGGTGCAGGCATGGCCGAGACCCCGCGACCCGACGAGACCTACAGCTACCTCGGGCCGTCGGGCACCTTCACGGAGGCCGCGCTGAAGCAGGTGGAGGCGGCCCGCGGCCGCACCTGGCGCGCGGTGAACAACGCGTCCGAGGCGCTCGCCGACGTGGTCGCCGGCACCTCGGTCGCCGCCATGATCGCCATCGAGAACTCCGTCGAGGGCGGGGTGACGGCCACGCAGGACGCGCTCGCCAACATCCCCGGCTTGAGGATCCTCAGCGAGCACCTCGTGCCCGTCGCCTTCGACCTCGTGGTGCGGCCCGGCACGGCGCTCGCCGACGTGCGCACCGTCGCCGCGCATCCGGTCGCCTACGGGCAGTGCCGCCGTTTCCTGGAGCGCGAGCTGCCGACGCACGGCCACGTGCCCGCGTCCTCGAACGTGGCCGCGGCGCTGTCGCTGCTGGATGGCGGCATTGCGGACGCGGCCATCGCGCCGCCGCAGATCACCGAGAGCCAGCCGCTCGAGGCCGTCGCCCGCGGCATCGGCGACAACCCGAACGCCGTCACGCGCTTCGTACTGGTGGGCCGTGCCACCACGCTGCCCGCGCGCACGGGCGCAGACAAGACCAGCCTCATCGTCGAGCTGCCGGACGACCGCGCCGGATCCCTGCTCGACCTCCTCGAGCAGTTCGCGACCCGCGGCGTGAACCTCGCGCTCATCCAGTCGCGGCCCATCGGCGACGAGCTCGGCCGCTACCGGTTCGTCATCGACGCGGAGGGGCACGTGCACGACGAGCGCGTGGCCGACGCGCTCCTCGGGATCCGCCGCTTCAGCCCGCGCGTCACCTTCCTCGGCTCCTACCCGCGGGCCGACGGCACCCCCAGCACCTACCGCGCCCGGTACGAGGACGACGTCTTCCTCGAGGCGCGCGACTGGCTGCGCGGCATCGTCTCGTCCGAGCCGGGCGCGCGCGCCTGACGCGGCGGCGGACGCCCGGCCACGCCTGACCCGCTTCGTTAGAGTGACGGGGTGATCGATCCGCAGACCCTCCGCGACCATCCCGACCTCGTCATCGCCTCGCAGGAGCTGCGCGGCGCGTCCGTGGAGGTGGTCGACCAGGCGGTCGCCGCGGACTCCGAGCGCCGCCGGGCGGTCACCGAGTTCGAGGGCCTGCGCGCCGAGCAGAACGCGCACGGCAAGCTCGTCGCGAAGGCCGACAAGGCCGACAAGCCGCGCCTCATCGCCGAGGTGCAGGAGCTGAAGGCCCGCGTCACCGCCGCGCAGGAGCGGGCGCAGGAGGCCGAGGCCGCGCTCGACGAGGCCATGCGGCGGATCCCGAACATCGTCATCGACGGCGTCCCCGCCGGCGGCGAGGACGACTGGGCGCTCGTGCGCGAGGTCGGCGAGAAGCCCGTGTTCGACTTCGAGCCCCGCGACCACCTGGAGATCGGCGAGATCCTCGACGCGATCGACATGGGCCGCGGTGCCAAGGTCTCCGGCGCCCGCTTCCACTTCCTCACGGGGATCGGCGCGCGGCTCGAGATCGCCCTGATGAACTTCGGCCTCGCCCGCGCGCTCGAGGCGGGCCTCGTGCCGCTCATCACGCCCACGCTCGTGAAGCCCGAGATCATGGCCGGCACCGGCTTCCTCGGCGCCCACGCCGACGAGGTCTACCACCTGGACGACGACGACCTCTACCTCACGGGCACGAGCGAGGTGGCGCTCGCCGGGTACCACGCCGACGAGATCCTCGACCTGGCCTCGGGCCCCGTCCGCTACGCCGGCTGGTCGACCTGCTACCGCAAGGAGGCGGGCTCCTACGGCAAGGACACCCGCGGCATCATCCGCGTGCACCAGTTCCAGAAGCTCGAGATGTTCTCCTACGTCGACCCGGCCGACGCCGAGGCGGAGCACGATCGCCTGCTCGCGATGCAGGAGCGCATGATGCAGGACCTCGGCCTCACCTACCGCGTCATCGACACGGCGGCGGGCGACCTCGGATCCAGCGCCGCCCGCAAGTACGACGTCGAAGCGTGGATCCCCACCCAGGGCGCCTACCGCGAGCTCACCTCCACCTCGAACTGCACCACCTTCCAGGCCCGCCGCCTCGGCACGCGCTTCCGCGGCGAGGACGGCCGCACCTCGCCCGTCGCCACGCTCAACGGCACGCTGGCCACCACCCGCTGGATCGTCGCGATCCTCGAGACGCACCAGCAGGCCGACGGCTCGGTGCGCGTGCCGGAGGCGCTGCGGCCCTACCTCGGCGGCCTCGAGACCCTCGAGCCCGCGACGGCGAAGGCCGCCCGATGACCCCGCGCGTGCCCGACGCCGACCGCCTCCTCATCGCCCTCGACATCGACGGCACCCTCCTCGGCGAGGACGGCTCGCTCGACGACTCGGTCATCCGCGAGGTGCGGCGGATGGAGGAGGTCGGCCACGTGGTCATGCCCTCCACCGGCCGCTCGGTCGCCGACACCCTGCCGATCGTCGACCGCCTCGGGATCCACCCGGAGTACATGGTGTGCTCGAACGGCGCGATCGTGCTCGAGCGCGACGCCAGCGCCCCCACCGGGTACGGCCGCCGCTTCGTCGAGACGTTCGATCCCTCCGACGTGCTGCAGCGGATCCGCCCGCACCTCGCGAGCGGCCGCTACGCCGTCGAGGACGCGGAGGGCGTGTACCTCTACTCCGGCGGCGACTTCCCGGACGGCGTGCTGGAGGCCAACGGCCGCCACGTCGCGTTCGAGGAGCTGCTGCACGTGCCCGCGACGCGCGTGGTCGTCATCTCGCCCGGCCACGACATGGAGGACTTCCAGGACGTCGTCGAGCGCATGGGCCTGCACCGCGTGAGCTACTCCATCGGCTGGACCGCGTGGCTCGACATCGCGCCCGACGGGGTGAACAAGGCCACGGCGATGGAGCGCGTGCGCGAGCTCCACGACATCGCCCGCACGCACGTCATCGCCATGGGCGACGGGCGCAACGACATCGAGATGCTCGAGTGGGCCGGAGAGCACGGACGGGGCATTGCGATGGGCCAGGCGCCGGCCGAGGTCATCGCCGTCGCCACGGAGGTCACGGGGCCCATCACCGAGAACGGCGCGGCCGCGGTCCTCGCCCGGCTCTGACCTCCGGCGGCGGCCGATTCCCCGGCTGGGGAGAGTTCAGCCGCCTCCGATCCTCCGCGTGCGAGAGTGACGCATCCCGCGCGGTCACCCGGCCGCACCACCGCGGGCCGACCGGCCACCGGTAGGATCCTGATCGATCGCACGTCGCCCGCCACGCGGGAGCGCGCATCGGGAGGGCTGTCCGAGCGGCCGATGGAGCCAGTCTTGAAAACTGGTGGGCAGAGATGTCTCGTGGGTTCGAATCCCACGCCCTCCGCCCGGAGAGGATCCGCATGAGCGACGCGCCCCTGCGCCCCCGGCGAACCGCCGCGGCCCCCGTCATCGCCCGCCACGGCCGGCTCGGACGACCGAGCGCGGCGCGCACCCTGCTCAAAGGCGTCGCCATGGGCGTCGCGGTCCTGCTCGTCAGCGGGCTCTCTGTCGGCACGATCGCGCTCTGGGATCTGAACAACTCCGTCCAGGCGAACACCGTCGACATCAGCGACGGCACCGAGCAGACCACGGTCGGCGTCGGCGCGCTCGACGGCGGGTTCAACGTGCTGCTCGCGGGATCCGACACGCGCCAGGGCCAGGGTGACGGCTACGGCAAGACCGACGGCGCGCTCAACGACGTGAACATGGTGCTGCACGTCTCGGCCGACCACTCGCAGGCCACGGTCGTCAGCCTGCCGCGCGACATGGTCGTGCCCATCCCGGCGTGCGCGCGCAGCGACGGATCCGGCACCGCGCCCGCGATGTCCGCCGCGCCGCTCAACACGGCGCTCTCCGACGGAGGCCTCCCGTGCGTCGCGAAGACCGTCGCCCAGTTCACGGGCCTCGACATCCCCTACGCGGCGCTCATCGAGTTCAACGGCGTCATCGAGATGTCCAACGCGGTCGGCGGCGTGCCCGTCTGCCTCGCGAGCCCCCTCAAGGACAAGCGGACGGACCTCGACCTCCCTGCCGGCGAGAACACGCTGCAGGGCAAGGAGGCGCTCCAGTTCCTCCGCACGCGCCACGCGGTCGGCGACGGCAGCGACCTGGCCCGCATCAGCAACCAGCAGGTGTTCCTGTCGGCGCTCGTGCGCACGATGAAGCAGTCGAGCACGCTCTCGGATCCCACGCGCGTCTACGGCCTCGCCAAGGCGGCGGTCGACAACATGCAGCGCTCCACCTCGCTCGACTACCAGACGATGGCGTCCATGGCGCTGGCGCTCAAGGACATCCCGCTCGACCAGGTGCGCTTCCTGCAGTACCCGGGCACGACGGCGGGCACCGGCGTCTACGCCGGCAAGGTCCAGCCGCTGAAGGCGGACGGCGACCAGCTCATGGAGCTGCTGAAGGCGGACGCGCCGTTCGAGGTCAAGGCCGGCAACACCGGTCTGGGCGCGGTCACGGAGCAGCCCGCAGCGTCGACGCCCGCGCCGTCGGCGAGCGCTCCCGCGGCGGGCGGCGGATCCCAGCCGGCCACGTCCGCGCCCACGGTGCTGCCCGAGGCGATCACGGGCACCGACGCGGGAACGGTCACCTGCTCCAAGGCGTTCAAGTGACGCGTCACCACGCGGAAAGCGGTCGGCGCATTTCCTGATATGCGTGATACCGACGAAGCCTCTATGCCTTAGCGAATGGAATCGATCTCGTCAATGACCTTCTGAGAAAAGGACTCCGCTGGTTGGATGTGCATCGGCTGGTCCGGATCGGGCCGCCCTTTCACATTCATTCAAGTGAGGAATGCCATCAAACGATCTCGTGCACGTCGGAGTGCGCTCGCGGTCATCGGAGCGACCGCGGTCGCGGCCTTGGCGTTGACGGCCACGCCGGCGATGGCGGACACCACCACCGTCGGGGGCGACCTGAACAAGAGCGGGTCCCTCGTGCAGTACGACTACACGCGCACCCACACCTTCACCGGTCTGATCACCCTCGGCATCACCCAGATGCCGGGCTCCAACCTGCTTCGTCTGGGTCTGCGCAACATGAACGCCTCGGGCGGGCCGCAGTTCACGGATTCCCTGTAGTGGACGGAGAACGCGACCAAGGAATTCACCTCGGGCGGGACGACGGAGATCCTGCGATCGACGCGCTTCGCGTTCCAGGGTCGGATGGGGTCGTGCGGCCTCTTCTGCGGTGTCCATTGGGAGGGGGCCCTGAACTACTGACGACCGACCGGCGCGGCGGGTCCGAGACCCTCAGGCCCGTCGCGCCCGGAGTCGTCCCACCGACCACGGAGGAACGAAGGAAAATGAGAGCCACGATATCCGGACGGGTCATCGTCGTCGCGTGCGCGACATTCACCGGATGCTCGTCCGGTGGCGGCGGCGGAGGCGGGTTCACGTCGCGTGACGAGATCAACGAGTCGTTCGTAGACAGCGTCTCCGAGCTGCAGTTCCCGCCGGGCACCACGCCCCCCGACGGCCATCCCCGGCATTGACGCGGACGCAGCGGGCACATCGTACCAGAAGATCTACGGCGACACCCGCGCCCACTACGTGTGGCAGTGCGCGTGGGAGAAGGAGTGGCTCGCCAAGCGGGCGGCGGACCCGGCTGCTGCCGCCGCCGCTCTGGAGCAGCTGGCCACAGCGCCGGACATGCCCTACCTCGCGGACCCGCAGCGGACGGATGACGCCACGAGGCGGATCTTCCAGGAGAACCTCGACAAGGCCAAGCTCGGCGATCCGAGCGCCATGCAAGAGGACGTGGACGTGAACTGCTCATGACGCACCGGGCGCGGTCGCGTGCGCGGTGGGGGGGCTCCGGGTGCGGCGGGCCTCGCGATGTTCCTGGTCGGCTGCGCGCCGTCCGCCGTGCCGGAGGACCAGCCCGGGTCGTCCAGCCCCTCCACGGTCGAGGTCACGACGAGGGACCTGGCACCGGTCATCTCGCTGACCGGATCCGTCACCGCGAGCGCGACGTTCTCGGTCCTGGCGCCGCGGAGCGGTGACGTGCAGTTCGCGTCCGGGGTGAAGGCGGGGGCGCGGGTCGCAGCCGGGGATCTCCTCGTGACGGTGGGAGGTGCCGAGGTGCGCACGCCCGTCGATGCGGTCGTCGGCGAGTCCCGCGCAGCGCCGGGGGCATCCGTGCCGAACCGCTATCCGGTCGCCTCCCTGTCCTACTCGGGCTTCGCGGTCGCGGGGGCCATCGACCCGGATCTCTCGTGGCTCCTGCTCTCGGCCCCCGTGACCGGCCGTGGGCAGATCTCCTCAGGCCCGGGGCCCTTCGACTGCGCCGCCGTCGTCACGTCCGCGAGCGCACCCGCGGGAGGGGCGGGTGACTCGATCGGATCATCCGGCGCCGCCGACCCGGCCAGCATGCTCTGCCTCGTCCCGAAGGAGGTGGACGCGGCCGTGGGGGCCCAGGCGATCACCGTCCTCACGGCCACGACCGTGCCCGCTGCCACGGTGCTCCCGCTGTCCGCGGTCGCCGGGCGCTCCGGCTCCGGGGAGGTGACGGTGCTCGAGGGGGACGAGCGCCGGCCGACCTCGGTGGCGCTCGGGTCGAGCGACGGGCAGTACATCCAGATCCTCTCCGGCGTGGTGCCGGGGCAGGTCGTGGATGCGACGGCGCCGAACCTGAGCGACAAGCGGGTCCCGTGACGGAGGTCCTGGTCGCGCGGGGCCTCACGGTCGACGTCCATCTCACGCGGAAGCAGTCCCTGAGGACCGTCGACGGGGTGGACCTCGTGGTCCTGGCCGGGGCAGCCCATGCCATCGTGGGGCGATCCGGGTCGGGGAAGACGAGCCTGCTCTCCGTCCTCGGCCTGCTCGACGCGCGGTTCACGGGCGAGCTCCGCCTCGGCGGCACGGACGTCCGGAGCCTGTCGGACGCGGCACGAGCACGACTCCGCAACGAGGGGATCGGCTTCGTCTTCCAGTCGTACTCCCTCATGCCCCAGCACACCGCCCTCCAGAACGTGCTCCTGGCCACGGAGTACGGGCCCAGGTCGCGCCGCGGAGGAGCGAGGGCTCGCACCGACGCGTCCCGGCGGGCCCTCGACCAGGTGGGGTTGTCGGACAAGGCCGCCGCCTTCCCGCGGCAGCTCTCGGGCGGCGAGCAGCAGCGCGTCGCGATCGCGCGTGCCCTCGTCAACGAACCCCAGCTGATCCTCGCCGACGAGCCCACCGGGGCGTTGGACGAGTCGACCGGCGAGCAGATCATGTCGCTCCTGATCGATCGAGCTCGACGCGCGGGCTCCGCTCTGGTGATCGTGACGCATGATCCGCTCATCGCGGCGCGCTGCGAGCGACGCTTCTCGATGAGCGGCGGTCGCCTCGAGCAGGTGGCGGGGGAGATCCGATGAGGGCCGCCTGGAAGGACCTGCGGCTCAATCCCCTCCGGTCTTCGCTCACGGCGCTGAGCCTCTTCGTCGGGATCCTGTCGATCGTCGTGATCGTCGCCGGTGGGGCCGTCGCCCGTGACTACCTGCTCGCCGTCGCGGAGCAGCGGGACGGCCGGGCCCCCACCGAGGCGATCAGCGTCGGCGTCGAGCCGACGACGGACCCGAGCGGCGTCGCGCGCTTCATCGACCACCTCCCGCAGTCATCAGCGCGGGCGGTCTCGGCGCGCGTGGACCTGGCCTCACCGCTGGACGTGGCCCCGATCCCCTCCCCCGGGCAGCCGGTGTCACGCAGCGGCGTGCAGGCCGTGCTGGTCGCGGGCGACCTGCCGGGTGTCCGGCGTCTTTCTCTGGTGTCGGGGCGCTGGCTGTCAGCGGACGACGTGACGGCGCCCTTCGAGGTGGTCGTGAACGAGGAGGCGGCACGTGTCCTCGGCGTCGAGGGGTCGGGCGTCAGCCTGTCCGGCGCCCGGGACGGCGTCGCGTCGACGGGGCTCGTCGTCGGCGTCGTCAACGACGGGGAGGACTCGCAGGCGAACGCGTACGTGAAGGCCGCACCACTCCTCGCGCGCGCCTCAACTGGTCAGCGTCACGGGAGTCCAGCTCCTCTGGCACTCACCCGGTGACGCGGAAGCCGACATCGACTCGGCCGTGGCCGACATGGCGTCGGATGCGGGACTGGGCGCACCGGAGAGCGCACGTCGGGTCGACACGGTACGGACGTACCTGGAGCCCATAGCCGCCGTGCAGGCCATGTTCGGCGTCGCGGCAGCGCTCGCGCTCTTCGTCGCGGCGCTGGGGATCGTGAACGTCGGGCTCTCGAGCATCCGCGAGCGTGCGCGCGAGCTGGTGATCCGGCGGGCGATCGGCGCGACGCGCGGCCAGGTGTTCCGGCTCGTCATTTCGTCGTCCATCCTCCTCGCGGTCATCGTCGCCACCGCCAGCATCGCCGTGAGCGTCCTCCTCGTCGCCCTCGTGCCTCGGTTACTGCCACCGGACTCGCCCGTGACCGTCCCGGCGTATCCGCTGCCCGCGGCGGTCTGGGCTCTGGTCGTCTCGGTGCTCACGGCGGTGGTCAGCTCCGCGTTCCCCGCGTGGCGGGCCGCGCGCGTCGAGCCCGCGGTGGCTCTCCGCGAGTGATCGACGGCGCCGAGCGCTCTGGCCTCAGAGCGCTCGCGGTCGTCTCGGTGCTCGTGCGCGGGGAGGGCGACGGGGCCCCGCCGCACACCCTATGCAGCAGGGACCCGTCTATCTCGTTCAGCTTTCGACCCGAATCCTCCGCCGGACGAGAATCTCGTGTTCTCGCCCACGGGGGGGCTCGCGACGTCGTCGCGTGCGTGAGGGTGAGCGGCGCCGGTTCGGGGGATCCGGGACCGCGGCCACGTGGGCGAGCGGGACATCTCTGGGCTGACACGTCGACACGCGGGGGCAAGCCGGTCGGGTCCGGCACACGCGTCGTCAGAGACACTACGTGTCCGTCGAATGGGGGACAACCGCACCGCACCCCCCCGTTCGGGTAGGCGTCGCGGTGCGCGGGGATGTGACGAGGCCGCCGCGTCCGGTACAGTGGACGGGTACGTCTGGAGACGTCGCATAGTTCGGCCTAGTGCACCACCCTGCTAAGGTGGAGTACCCGTATGGGTACCGTGGGTTCAAATCCCACCGTCTCCGCCATCTCCGGTCGCCGGTGATCGCGACCAGTCGGTCCGGATCACTGGCCTTCTCCCCGGCGCCGACGGCCCCCTTCCCGGTCCGCCGGACGCCGGCGTGGGTCCCGACGTCACGCGATCGAACCGCGACGGTGATGCCCGATGACCCCGCGGGTCGCCACGCCGGTCCGGTGAGCCTGGCCTGGCAGAGCCTGCCCGTCGTGGCTTCGGCGATGTGGAGAACTGCTCCTCGCGGGTCGGCAGGACACTAGCTTCAGCGCAGAGCGCGCATGCCATGCGTCGCCACAGCGAGGGATGAAGATGTCAGCATTGGTCAGGTCAGAGCACGCATTCGAGTCGGATGTCGCCGAGCTGGAGGCGGCTCTCGCGCTGCCGTCCTTCTCGCCGGCCCTCCTCGACGAAGACGCGGAAGCGGCGGTCGAGGCGGATTGGGGCATCGTCGCGGCAGTCGCCGCTCTGCTCGGCCTCGCGATCGCGGTGGTCGCGTACATCTGCAGCGTCTGCGAAGCGAGGTCGTTCGACGCGTGTCGCGACGCGGTCGTGAACTACTTCGGCGGGGGCTGCTGACCCCGTGCGATACCGGGCAGTCCACGTCGACGCGGCGTTCGCGCTCGCGCCGGGTGTGACTGTGGAGACGGGGTGCGTGCGCGACGTCATGGGACGCGCGCACCCCGTCGACGGGTACGGGGAGCTCATCGCGAAGAACTGCCGTGTGGCTGTCGCCTCTCGAGAGCTCACCAGCGTCATGGCCGAGCTGTCCGGCACCCCGGCGGAGCAGGTCGAGACGGCGTTGCTCCACTACGCGCAACAGCTCCACTCACGGAACCTCATCTCCGTCCACCAGTCGTTCCTCGTCGAGCTCTACTGGGAGTTCGTCCTCTGGCCGACGGACCTCATGCTCCTCCTCGGGACCCGGAGGATGCCTCCACCGAGATTCTCCTCCCGTCGCATCTACCCATCGACGGTCCTCCATCTCGCGCGAGCAGTGGTGGAGAGCTTCTCGTTCCTCACCGTCGCCTCCCTCTGCCTGACCTTCGTCGTCATCGCGGCGACGCTGATCCTCGATCCCCTCGTCCCGCGGCTGGACATCGAGCGCTCCGGGGTCCTGGCCCTCGTCGCGGCGAGTGCCACACTCCTCGTGCTGCTCGCCGCGTTCGTGCACGAGATGGGGCATCTCCTCGCCTGCCGTCTGCTCGGCATCCCCGTCCTCGGCATCCAGGCGCGGCGCGGCGCGACTTCCGTCCTCATGCCTCGCGCCAGAGGGCGGCAGCTGCGCGCGGCCGTCCTCGCGGGTCCCGCGGCCGGCGCGCTCTTCTGCATGGCGTCAGCTGCTGTGGCGTTGGGCATCCCCTCTCCGGGCTGGCAGTTCGCGACCATCGACAACGTGCGCCTGAGTCTGGGTCTGGTCTCACTCCTGATCGGGGTCGCTCAGCTCGTGAGCCTGCTGCCGCTGGCCGGGGACGGGCGTGCGCTCCGGGACCTCGGGCGGGAGCGCAGGTGAGCGTGTTGCGCGTCTCCGACCTCCAGGTGCGCTACCGGGGGTTCACGCTCGGCCCGGTGGACCTCGTCCTCGAACGCGGTGACTTCGCCTCGTTGATCGGACCGAACGGGTCCGGCAAGAGCACTCTGATCCGGGCCGCGCTCGGGCTGGAACCCGGTATGGCCTCTGGGACGGTCGAGATCCTGGGTCAGCCGGCTCTCCGACGCCCGAGGCAGACGTTCTCGAGAGTGTCGTACGTCACCGATTCCCCACGCGACGTGCTCGCGGAGTTCACGGCGCGCGAATACTGGGACTACTGCCGAATCGCGTTCGAGTCGGCGCGCGGGGAACCCATCGAAGGGTGGGACGAGAGGGCGGACGTCTATGCCGCCATGCTGGACTTCCCGGCCGACCAACGGCGCCCCATCTCGGCCCTAAGCCTCGGGACGGCGAGGAAGGCGCAGATCATCGCCGCCCTGCTGCCCGCGCCCGACCTCGTGGTTCTCGACGAGCCGTTCATCGGCCTGGACTTCATCGCCTCCCGAGCCTTCGAAGCCCTTCTCCTCCAGCTCAAGCAGAGCCAGGTCTCCGTGCTCGCATCGAGCCACGACCTCGATCTCGCGGCACGGGTCGCAAATCGCATCCTCGTCCTCCGAGAGGGCCGGCTGCTCCTCGACGAGCAGGTCTCCGCGCTGACGGGAGGAGTCGAGGAGGCGGTGATCTGCGCGCTCGCGAGCGCCAGGACGGCGTCGAGCTGATGCGCGTGATATTCGGTCTCATCCCGGGCATGGGCGAGCTCGCCCTTCGACGCCTCACCCTGACGCAGAACGTGACGTGGCCCCGGTGGCGTCTCTACGCAGGTCTCGCGATCGCGGTCATCGCCATGAGCACCACCGGAACGGTGCTCGCCTATGTCGACAGGCCGAGCGATCCGCTGGTGGCGTCGTTCTACCGGCCCGCGATCCTCGTGATCATGTCGATCCTCGCCGGGGCAGCGGTCATGGCGATGGAGGGGAGCCGTGATCGCTCCGGATCCACCGAGCGCGCACTGGGCGTCCTGCCCCTGCGTCGGCATGAGGCCGCGTCCCTCGTGCGTCTCCCCTCGCTCTGCGTGGCGGCCCTGGTCGTCCTCGTCCCGATCTGCCCGGCTGCGGCCGCGCTCGTCAGCATCGGCACTGGCCTCGAGGATGCGCTGCGCGCGATCCTCATCGCCTTCTGCGCGGGGATGGTCACGGTCGCCGTGCCCTACCTCGGCGTGTCCTTCCTCATGCGATCGCGAACATGGGACTCGGTGAGGGTGCCCACCGCTCTCGTCCTCTGGGGCGTCGTCTACGTGTGGCAGGTGGGGGTGGCGTTCCGCTCGTTGGCGGGCACCGGGATCCCCGCCTACCTCCCGCTCGCGAGCGCGCTGACGGACGCTCTGCACGGCACCACGTCGGTACCCGCGGCCCGAGCGATATGCGTCACGGCTCTCGTCAGCCTCGTGGCCGTGGCCGTCGAGTTCTCCGTGTCCGGACGCCGAGGCCGGGCTCCCGCCGTCCTCCTCCGCTGGCATGGCCATGGCGCGGCCGGGCGCGCCCTCGGGGAGTTCCGGTACGCACTCCGCGATCCGGCCCTGCGGGCCAACGTCGCGCTCGGGATGCTCATGGCGTCCGTCGTCGTCGCCGGGTTCCTCCAGCTGCCGAGCGCGCTCCGTGCTCAGAGCGAATCCCTCGTGCTGCTGGTCGTCGGCGTGTTCGCCGTGTCCGTCTCCCGTTCAGTCCGGGGCATCTACCCCGCGTCGGTTCCTGTGCAACGGCTTCTCAACATCACGGCGACATCCTGGGCTTCATCGACCGCATCGGTCGTCGCTGCGATGGTCGCGCTGATGTTCCTGCCGTGTGTCGCGTTGACCTGGGATGCGACGGACGTCGGCGGTGTGACGCTGCTCCTGGTCGGCGCGTGGGCGCTCGCCGCCGCCCTGGCGGTAGGGGTGGGGGCGATCCTCCCGGTCGGTGCGCGCAACGTCCTCGGACACGGGGTGGCCGGCGGGCTCTCCATAGGGGGCTACATCACCGCGTTCCTGTCAATGCAACAGGCTGCAGGCGGCATGACCGGCGCGTTCGCGGGGGCTGCGGTCGCCCTGCTCGTGGTCGCGATCCTCGTCGCGGTCCTATCCGAGAACTTCCGATGGCGACCGCGGTCGCCGCGCCGAGGAGGCATTGCATGAGCACGTCCACGACCCGCATCCACCGCACCATGATCTGGCCGGGCATCGCGTCCGCCCTGCTCTGGCTCCTAGGACTCCTCATCGCGGGGGTGAGCTTCGTCAGCGTCTCCGGCGCCGCCCGCGCCGCGTCCGACGGGACGTCGCTGCCGAGCGGCTTCCTGGGGCTCCCGCTCTTCGAGGGATTCCATGCCCATGGGCGTTTCGGCGTCCACCCGCAGTGGGGGCTCCTCGTGCTGCTGATCGTGCCCGCGGTGGTCGGCATCGCCCTGTCCCTCGTCGCGCTCCGGCGCCTGCGTGAGCATGACTGACGCGATCATGCTCGCGGTGCTCCTGTCGCTGGCCGGAGCCACGGAGATCGTCTTCGCCGGGCGGGGGAACGGCGCAGCATCTCCGCGTGGTGTCGCGACCGACCGCCTCATGCAGATCATGACGGTCCTCGCCATCGCCGGGCCACCGCTCACCTCGCTCGTATTCGCCCGGGCCCCATCAGTCGTGGCCGTGGGTGCGGGATGCGCTCTGGCCACCGGCGGCCTCGTCCTCCGGGTCGCCGCGATGCGCGCGCTCGGCAGCCGCTTCCAACTCACCCCGCGCCCGGTCGCGGAGTCACCCGCACTCGTCGTGGCGGGTCTCTACCACGTCGTCAGGCACCCCGGGTACACCGCGCTGCTGATGTTCTTCGCCGGAACGTCCCTGGTCGGCGGCGGTCTCGCCGGGCTGGCCTTCGTCGCGCCCTTGGTGGCGGGAGTGCTGGTGCGCATCCGCGTCGAGGAAGCCATCCTCCGCCAGGAGTTCGGCCCCACCCACGTGGCCTATGTGGAGGACGTGAGATGGCTGCTCGTTCCGATGGTCCGATGACGCACCAGGATCGTGTGCCCGGTCCGGATCCGCGGGTCGCCCATGCCGCCTCGCTCCTGGGACGTGGACGGGATGAGGCGAGGCGCCGCATGCGCGTGCGCCTCCGGTGGGAGCTCCTCGCCGTTGCGGGAGTCATCCTCCTCACCGTGACAGGATTGGCGGCCTACGTGGAGACCATCTCCTGAGCCACGACGCCGCGCGCGTCACGCCGGGATCAGGGAACGAGGACCGCGGTCGTCGGCCTGAGGTACGCCTAGCATCGCCCTCATGAGCGACACGTTTCCCGAGGCACCGCGGACGCCGGATCCCGAGCACGGCTCCGGCACGACCCTCGGCCTCATCGCGCGCGAGGCGAACGTGTCGATCGGCACGGTCAGCAAGGTCCTCAACGGGCGCAAGGGCATCTCGCCCGCGACCCGCGCGCGCGTCGAGGAGCTGATGGAGCTGCACGGCTACAGCAGGCGCGGCGCCGAGCGGCCGCACGGTGCGCTCATCGAGATCGTGCTGGAGGTGGTGGACACGGGCTTCTCCGTCGACCTGCTGCGCGGCGTCTCTGCGGTCGCGCGCGAGCACGGCCTGAGCGTCATCGTCACGGAGCACGGGCGCGACACCGCGCTCGACGGCGACTGGATGGCGGGCGTCATGCAGCGCCGGCCGATGGGCCTCGTGCTCGTGTTCTCCGACCTCGCGCCCGCGCAGAAGCGGCAGCTGCGCAGTCGCGGGATCCCGTTCGTGGTGGTGGATCCCGCGGGGTCGCCGGCCGCGGACGTGCCGGCCGTCGGATCCACCAACTGGGAGGGCGGGCACGCCGCGGGGGAGCACCTGCTGGGACTCGGGCACGTGCGCATCGGCGCCATCAGCGGGCCGACGGACCGGCTCTACTCCCGAGCGCGGATATCGGGGTTCCGCAGCGCGCTCGAGGCGGCCGGGCCCGGGGTGTCGCTCGTCGAGGCGGAGGGCGACTTCGGTCGCGCCGCCGGGTTCCGGGCAGGCGGCGAACTGCTCGACCGCGCGGAGCGACCGACCGCGATCTTCGCGGGCAACGACGAGCAGGCGGTCGGGCTCTACGAGGCCGCGCGCGAGCGGGGGATCCGCATCCCCGACGACCTCTCCGTGCTCGGCTACGACGATCTCCCGTTCGCCCGCATCGTCTCGCCCGCGCTGAGCACCGTGCGGCAGCCCGTGCGCGAGATGGCCGAGGCGGCGGCGCGCATGGTGCTGCGGATCCGCGAGGGCCGGAGCGAGGAGCCGACGCGGCTCGACCTCGCGACCGCGCTGGTGGTCCGCGCCAGTACGGCGGCGCCCGCGGCGACGGACGCGGTGTCGCCGCCTGAGTGAAACGTTTCGGATCGCCCACGGCCTCCTTGCCCCGCCCGACCGCGGGTGCGTAGCGTTCGAGGAGCGCCCGGCAGTCGACCGGACGCGCCCGACGAAGGAGTCGCCCGTGTCGCAGATCCCCCGCACGCCCGCCCGTCCGCATCGCGGTCGCCCGACCCGGACGGCGCTCGCGTGACCGCCGCCCGGAAGGCGCTCGTCGTCCGCGGGGGCTGGGACGGCCACATGCCCGTCGAGACCACGGGCCTGTTCATCCCGTTCCTCGAGGAGAACGGCTTCGAGGTGCGCGTGGAGGAGGGATCGGCCGTCTACGCCGACGCCGACGTCATGGCCGCGACCGATCTCATCGTGCAGGCCAACACCATGACCACGATCGAGCCCGAGGAGATGGCCGGCCTCCGCGCCGCCGTCATCGCGGGCACCGGCATGGCCGGCTGGCACGGCGGCATCGCCGACTCGTACCGCAACACGGCCGACTACCTCCACATGATCGGCGGCCAGTTCGCCCACCACGCGGGCAAGGACCCGGCCGAGCGCACGGGCGAGCAGTCCGACAACTACATCCCGTACACGGTCGAGATGACCGAGCTCGGGCGCACGCACGAGATCACGCAGGGGATCGCCGACTTCGACCTCGTGACCGAGCAGTACTGGGTGCTGAGCGACGAGTACAACGACGTGCTCGCGACCACGACGCAGACCGTGCGGCCGTGGGATCCGTGGCATCGGCCGGTGACCGCGCCCGCCATCTGGACCCGCCAGTGGGGCGAGGGCCGCATCTTCGTCTCCGCCCCCGGCCACCGCATCGAGGTCGTCGAGGACCCGAACGTCCGCACCATCATCGAGAGGGGTCTCCTGTGGGCGGCACGCTGAACCACGACGACGACGCGATGACCCTCGGGATCATCGGCGTCGGCAAGATCAGCGAGCAGTACTTCGCCGCGTTCGAGACCCTGCCGGGCGTCCGGCTCGTCGCGGTCGCCGACCTCGACCTCGATCGTGCGCGCACGGTCGCCGAGGCCCAGGGCGTGGACGCGCTGAGCGTCGACGACCTCATCGCCGACCCGCGGATCGACACCGTCCTGAACCTCACGATCCCCGCCGCGCACGCCGAGGTCGACCTCCGCGTGCTCGAGGCCGGGAAGCACGTGTACGGCGAGAAGCCGCTCGCGCTCAGCCCCGCCGAGGCCGAGCCGATCCTGCGGCTCGCCGAGGAGAATGGGCTGCGCGTCGGATCCGCGCCCGACACCGTGTTGGGCACCGGCATCCAGACCGCCCGCGCCGTGCTCGACGCCGGCACGATCGGGAAGCCCGTCGCCGCGAACGCCTTCTGGGGCGCGCCGGGGCATGAGCTCTGGCACCCCGCCCCGGCCTTCTACTACCAGCCGGGTGCCGGGCCGCTCTTCGACATGGGGCCGTACTACCTCACGGCGCTCGTGACGCTGCTCGGCCCGATCACGCGCGTGCAGGGCGCCTCGCTCCGCTCCGACCGGGTCCGCTCCGCCGCCTCCGACCCCGAATCCCGCGAGATCCCCGTCACCGTCGACACGCACGTGAGCGCCGTGCTCACGCACGAGTCGGGCGCGGTCTCCACGGTCACGATGAGCTTCGACGTGTGGGCCACGCGGATCCCGAACATCGAGGTGTACGGCACCGCCGGCACGCTCTCGGTGCCCGACCCGAACCACTTCTCGGGGGCGGTGCAGGTCGCGACGTCCGCCGACCGCGAGTGGGCGGACGTCGAGCCGAGCGCCGGCTACGTCGACGCGGGCCGCGGCTGCGGCCTCGCGGAGATGGCCGACGCGATCCGCCGGGGCGTCCCGCACCGGGCGTCCGGAGAGCTCGCGTTCCACGTGCTCGAGGTCATGGACGCGATCCTCGACCCCGCCTCGACGGGGGAGATCCGCAGCAGCGTGGGGCGCCCGGAGGCCGTGCCGCTGGGACAGCCGGGGCGCTCCGGGGACTGACCGGAGATCGTCCGCGAACAGGTAGTGGGCAGCCTTCCACAACCCCGCTCGACGCCCGTTCCTGGGAGCCCCGGCGGACTAGCCTGACGCCGTGACCCGCCACTTCTCGCAGTTCCTCTTCGCGCCGTACGGCGACGGGGAGGGGCTGCGCGCGGTGGAGGCGGACGCGTCCGACGAGCAGCTCCTCAGCGCCGAGGCGTGCGACGGAGATACGGACGACGAGCCGCGGGAACGGGCGGCGGACGCCACCGACCTCTCGGTCTGGCCCCCGCTCACGGTCGTCGAGTGGCCGCTCACGCACCGGCCGTTCGACGACGACGACGAGCCGGAGATCGCGGACGGGCACTTCTCGCCCGCGGACGAGGATCCGGACGGGGAGGCTCAGGAGGAGGCCGCCGCGCACGCCGCACGAGCCGCGCTCCTCGCCGAGGTCTACGGCTGGCCGCACCGCGCCATCTGACGCGCCTCCTGTCGCCGCGGCGCTCCCTCCGGTCGCCTACGCGCCGGCCAGCACCGCCCAGGAGTGCCCGGGCACGCGGCCGTCGCCCGCGAGGTCGCCCGCCTCGAGGCCGCCAGACGGACCGGGGATCGCCAGGGGCTCGTCGCCCAGGTTGAGCACGAGGCGCAGCGCGTCCGGCGATCCGAGCGCCACGCCGCCGCCCGCGCCCGTTCCCGACGGCCGCAGCGTGACGGTGAGCGCGGTGTTGGTGAGGCCCGAGGTCTCCATCCGCGCGTCGACCAGCCAGGCGTGCCGCCGACGGAGGCCGACGAGCTCCTGGTGCAGGCGGCGGATCCGGGCGGCGTGCTCGTCGTCGGGGAGGTCGTCGGGCGCGGCCGGGTACGCCGGGCGCACGGCGTCGTCGCCGCCCGCGCGGTCCTCCTTCACGCCGGTGAGGCCGCGCTCGTCGCCCGCGTAGATCGACGGGATGCCGGGCAGCAGGAGCAGCAGGGCGATCGCGTGGCCGAGGTGGCGCGGATCCACCGCCGACGCGATGCGCGTCACGTCGTGGTTGCCGACGAAGGTCTGCGGCGTGAACGCCGGCAGCAGCTCGCCGTGGCGCGTGAGGGTCCAGTCGAGCTCGAACAGGTTGCCCTCGGCGATGGAGTTGCGGATCGACTTCCACAGCTCGTACGCGGTGACGGAGTCGATGGACGACCCGGCCTGGTAGCCGACGTAGTCGCCGTGGATCATCTCGCCGACGAACCACGCGTCGGGGTGGCGCTCGCGGACGCGCGGCAGCACCGCCGCCCAGAACGACGCGGGCACGGCGTAGGCCGCGTCGAGCCGCCAGCCGGAGATGCCGCGGTCGAGCCAGTGGATCATCACCTCGGCCACGTGCGCGCGCACGGCCTCGGAGTCGTGGTCGAGCGTGACCAGCGCGCCGTGGCCCTCGAAGCCGACGGGTTCGCCGGCGTCGTCCCAGCGGAACCAGGAGGCGGCCTCGGATCCAGGCCCGTCGGCGAGCGCCTGCACGAAGCGCGGGTAGCTGCGGCCCACGTGGTTGAAGACGCCGTCGAGGAGCACCCGGACCCCGCGCGCGGAGGCGTCGGCGAGGAGGGTGTCGAAGTCGGCGTCGTCGCCGAGCCGCGGATCCACGGTCAGGTTGTCGCGGGTGTCGTAGCCGTGGGTCTCCGAGTCGAAGACCGGGCCGAGCAGCAGGCCGTTCGCGCCGAGGTCGACGAGGTAGGGGAGCCACGCGCGGAGGCGGTCGAGGCGGTGGGCGGGCGGCGCGTCGGGGTGCGCGGGGGATCCGCCGTCGGGCCCGGCGAGGTCGTCGCGGGTCTGCGGCGCGCCCGTGAAGCCGAGCGGGTAGACGTGCCACCAGACGACGTGGTCGGTCCAGGATGCCAAGGGTCGCTCCTCGCGGTTCGGGTCGATCCAGCCTAATGAGCGGCGATCGTGACGGCCGTCGGCCGGAATCCGTCGGACAGCGGCAGGGGCGCGGCGGGCGGTCGGCGGCGCGGATTCGCGGGGCGGCCCCGCAGCATGTAGTCTGTCTCCCGGCCTGATCGCCGCTCGCGGGGATCATCGCCGCACGACTGCGCCCGTAGCTCAACGGATAGAGCATCTGACTACGGATCAGAAGGTTGGGGGTTCGAATCCCTCCGGGCGCACAGCACCTCCGGGTGCATCTCTCTGGTTGAGACAGGATGCCGAACGGCCCGCCACTGGCGGGCCGTTCGCGTTTCTCCGGCGACATCCCGGATGCCGCCCCTCAGCGCGTCGTCGCGAGCGGCTCCACCACGCGGTTCTCGTACGCCCAGATCGTGGCGTGCAGGCGGTCGCGCACGCCGAGCTTGTCGAGCGTGCGGCTGACGTGCGTCTTCACCGTCGTCGGCGCGAGGAACAGCCGCCCAGCGATCTCCGCTTTGGACAGGCCGCGGGCGACGAGCACGAGGATCTCCCGCTCGCGCGCCGTCAGCCGCGCGAGTTCCGCATCCGCGCTGATCCCGAGGGCGGGGTGGCCGTGGTCGAGGAGGGCGCTCACGGGGTCGGCTCCTCGGCGGGGGCGGGCTCGGGTGCGGGGGTCTCCGCGGGCGGCGACGCATCCGGTGCGGCGGTCGGCGACGGCGCGGACGTCGCCTCGGGATCCGGGTCGAGCGGCAGGGCCTTCGCGAACGGCGGACGCACCACGGCGTCGCTGCCGTCGATCGTCCCGGTCACCAGGGCGGCGTCGGATCCGCCGAGCGGGAAGACGTTCCAGGCGCCGTCGGCCGGGGTGACCGGCTCGCCCGTCGCCGGGTCGCTGACGGTGCCGTCCGTCTCGTACGAGCCGATGGTCGTCAGCGGCTCGCCGTCCTGGTCGAAGAGCTGCACGCGGTCGAGGAGGTCCCCCTCGGCGTCGTACGCGAAGAGGTTGGTGATCTGCTTGCCGTCGAGCGAGAGGCCCGGCTGCTCGTAGGGGGTGGAGTAGGCCGCCCCTGGGTCGTCATACCCCCGGGCGGCGAGCTCGTTGAGCATGCTCGGGATCAGGACGACGAGGGCCACCGCGGTGACCGAGCTCGCGATGGTGCGCAGGGTGCGGGCCGTGCGGGATCGCGTCCACCGCCCGAGGCCCCACTGCACGCTGATCACCGTCAGCACGATGAGGGCGACCCAGCCGGTGAGATCCGTCGGCAGCACCCGGAAGCTCCCGGCCACCACGAACGCGAGCACCTGGTACCCCGCCCACGCCCGCAGCAGCCACCACACCGGGCGGAAGACGATGAGCAGGTCGAGGATCGCGGAGAGCTCGCGGTTCGCACGGATCCGGGCGTGCAGCTCCCCGGCCCGCGCGCGGATCCCGTCCCGCAGCTGGTGCAGCGGGGAGGCGGCGGCTGTCTCGACCGTCCGGTCCGGCAGTCCCGCCGAGCTGCGCAGCTCATCCGCGTAGCGCGCGGGGTCGCCGAGCTCGAGGGCGCCGTCGTGATCCGCGGCCTCCTCCTGCAGGTCGGCCTCGAGGCCGCCCGTGAGGTCGTCGACGTCCTCGGGATCGAGGTCCGCGAGCCGGGCGCGCACGGCCGCGGCGAAGGCGGCGATGCGGGTGTCGAGGGTGGGATCTGCGGTGTTCACGGCTTCTCTCCGATCGTGCGGACGTTCACGGATGGGGGCACGGAGCCCTCGCCGGTGCCGCCGGCCTTCCGGGTGCGGTGGGTCGGCGCGGGGGCCGGCTCGCCGAGGAGCCCGCTCATGGCCGTGGCGAAGGCCGCCCAGGTGGCGCGCTGCCCGGCGAGCAGCTCCCGGCCCTCGGGGTTGATCGCGTAGTACTTGCGGTGCGGTCCGCCCTCGGACGGCACCACGTAGCTCGAGAGCGCGCCGGCCGCGTAGAGGCGGCGGAGCGTCCCGTAGACCGAGGCGTCGCCCACGTCGCCGAGGCCCGCGTCGCGCAGGCGCCGGACGATGTCGTAGCCGTACCCGTCGTCGTGTTGCACCACGGCGAGCACCGCGGTGTCGAGCGCGCCCTTCAAAAGCTGCGTGGTGTCCATCAGTCGATCTCTCTCATGCGTCGCACAGTATCACGCAGTGCGCGGTACCTCGGAGTGCCGCGCATGGCGGCGCGTCCCGTCGATGACGGCGGGTGGCGGTCACCGGCCCTCGTGCGCGCCGTAGGTGCGGTGCTACCGTCGGGCATGCCCATCGTCCTGGAGGCCCTCGGCCGCGCGCTCGCCCTCCTCGGCGACGTCGTGCTGGGCGGCGCGGGCGTCTCGCCGGCGATCCTCCTCGCGGCCCTCCTCGGCGCCGCGTCCGTGGCCGCCGCGGTCGCGCTCGTGCGCATCGCCGCGGCGCGCGGGCTCCTCGGACGCGTCGCGCCTCCGTCCCTCCCGGACGAGGACGTCGACCTCCCGGTGCTCGTCTCCTCGAGCGACCCGGACGCCGACGGGCACGAGCGCTCGCGCGCACCGGGCCGCCGGATGCAGGTCGTCGTGCCTGCGCCGCTCCCGGCCGCCTGACCGCGGCCAGCAGGGGTCCACCGCCGCCATCGCGCGGCACGGATCCGGCGCGCGCCCGCATGCGACGACCAGTCGGACCGCATCCGCTCTCGTCGCAAGGAACTCCGTGGACCCCACATCGATCGCCCCCGTCCGAACCGTGCTCGACGGCCTGTCCCAGCTCGTCGTCGGCCTCGCCGACCTGATCCACCCGCTCGCCGGCGCCTCCGCGACCGGCGTGGCCGTCATCCTCCTGACCCTCGGGGTGCGCGCCCTGCTCGTGCCGGTCGGCGTGGCGCAGGTGCGCGCCGAGATCCAGCGCCGCCGGATCGCGCCCGCGCTTGCCGAGCTCCGTCGCCGCCACGCGGGCAAGCCCGAGCAGCTGTCGCGGGCGATGCAGGAGCTGTACGCCCGCGAGGGCGCGTCGCCGCTCGCCGGCTGCCTGCCGACGCTCGCGCAGGCGCCCGTGCTCGCGGCCGTCTACGCCCTCTTCGCGCACGCGCGGATCGGCGGGGAGGCGAACGCGCTGCTCGCCGCGCCCTTCGCCGGGATCCCGCTCGGCACGAGCGCGCTCGCCTCGACGGGGCTGGGCGTCACGCCGCTCGTCGTCGCGGTCGTCGTGCTCGGGCTGCTCGCCGTGGTGATCGAGGTCCGCCGCCGCGCCGACCTGCGCTTCCAGGGGCCGCCCGCACCCGTCGATCCGGCGCTGCCCGGCACGGCCGGCATGACCACGATGATGCGGGTGCTGCCGTTCGTCACGGTCGTCTTCGCGGGCGTAGCCCCGCTCGCCGCGGCCCTGTACCTGCTGTCCAGCGCCGCGTGGACGCTCGTCGAGCGCGCGGCGCTGCGGCGGCTCCTCGGCCGCGCGCCCTCGCGGGGGACGGCGCCCGCGTGATCCAGTCGGCCGGTCCGCGGCACCCGGTCTGGGAGGATCGAGGCACACCGAGCCGGGAGCCACCATGATCTCCACCCCCGCGGGCGCCGTCGCCCTGCCGCCCACGCGCGTGACCTACCCGGCGGGATCCGTCGCCTCGGAGGGGACCGTCCTCCGCGTCGACGACCTCGCCGACGGCACGCGCGCCGTCGTGCTCGACGTGACCGCGTGCCACCCCGTCGACGCGGCCTGGCCCGACCAGCCGGCCGACCGCGCGGTGCTCCGGGTGCGCGGCGCCGGGATCGAGGTGCTCGACTGCGTCGTCGGCGCGGCGTCGACGGATCCCGCGGAGGACGCGGCGCTCCACGTCGGGTCGGACGTGCCGGTGAAGAAGGGCGCCGACGGCTGGTCGTTCGTCGCCGTCCACGTCGTGCCGGGCGACGCCGACGTGCGCGCGGGCGACGGGGTCGAGGTCCTGGTGGATCCCGAGCACCGCCGGTCGCTCAGCGCCGGCCACACGGGCTGCCACCTCGCCTCCCTCGCCCTCGACCGCGCGCTCGCCGATGCCTGGACCAAGGACGTGCCCCGCGACGCGCTCGGCGCGCCGGGCTTCGACGCGCTCGCGATCGGCACCTCGCGCATCGGACCGTGGTCGTCCGTCGACACCTACCGCCTCGGGAAGTCGCTGCGGAAGAAGGGCTTCGTGCCCGCGACGCTCGTCGAGCGCCTCGACGAGGTGCGCGCGCAGGTCGACGCCACGCTCGCCGGGTGGGTCGCCTCGGGCGCCGCCGCGCGGATCGAGCGCGAGGGCGACCTGCTCGCCTCGCGTCGCTCCTGGGTGTGCGAGCTGCCGGACGGCACCGCCCGGATCCCATGCGGGGGCACCCACCTCGCCAGCCTCGACGAGCTCGCGTCCATCTCGGTCGACCTCGCGGTCGAGGAGGCCGACGGCGCCGTCGTGGTACGGATGCGCACCACCTGCGTCCCGGCCTGACACCCCTGGCCGGGTGACTCCGGTATCCCCGCACCTCCCGCGTCGGGTAGCGTGGACAGGCACCGTCCGGCCGACCGGCATCCTCGGTCCGGCGACGGCGCGGCGATGGAAAGCGGTATCGAACGTGGCAGCAACCCCCGCGACGAAGTGCTCGGTCTGCGGCAAGGCGAACCCCGTGGGCATGGCCACGGGCAACATCCTCGACCACGGTCACAACCACGAGCGCTGCCCGGGTTCGGGGAAGCCGCCGGCCGTGTCGACCAAGCCCACCTCGGCGGCCGCGAAGTCGGGCATCGCCCCGTCGCGGAAGCCCGCGAGCGAGGCCGCGAAGCGCGAGCCCAGCCGCAAGACCACGCCGGCCAAGGCTGCCGGCCCCACGCGCGGCGTCACCGTGCGCCGCGTCGAGGTCGACACCGAGCGCCTGCGCCTCCGCGAGGAGAAGCTCGAGCGGATCCGCCTGCAGCGCGAGGAGGCGGCCCGCCGTCGCCTCGGCGACTACATCGTGCCGCTCGACGCGGACGGACAGGAGGCCCCGGAGGCCGAGATCACGCTGGAGACCATGGATGACGAGGCCCAGGCCTCGGTCGAGCCCGGCGCCTCCACCGAGTCCGACGTCGCGACCGCCGACGCCGCGGGCGGCCGCCCCACCGCCTAGCGCGTAGCGTGGCGCTCATGACAGAGCAGTCCACCGCCCAGCCCACCGCGTACCTCGGCCGCACCGGCGTGGAGGTCTCGCGCCTCTGCCTCGGCACCATGATGTTCGGCGCCTGGGGCGAGACCGACCACGAGAAGTCCATCCGCGTGATCCACCGCGCCATCGACGCGGGGATCACCTTCATCGACACCGCCGACATCTACGCGTACGGCGAGTCGGAGGAGATCGTCGGCAAGGCGCTCGCGCAGTCCGGCCGCCGCGACGACCTGATCCTCGCCACCAAGTTCTTCAACGGGATGAAGCCCGAGGCCAACTTCCGCGGCGGATCGCGGCGCTGGATCATGCGCGCCGTCGAGGACTCGCTGCGCCGCCTCGGCACCGACCACATCGACCTGTACCAGATGCACCGGCCGGACGAGCACACGGACATCGAGGAGACCCTCGGCGCGCTCACCGACCTCGTCGCGCAGGGCAAGGTGCGCTACATCGGCTCGTCGACGTTCCAGCCGAGCCAGGTCGTCGAGGCGCAGTGGGTCGCGCGGGAGCGCGGAACCGCGCGGTTCGTCACCGAGCAGCCGCCGTACTCGATGCTCACCCGCGGCATCGAGGCGGATCTCCTCCCCACCACACAGCGCCACGGCATGGGCACGCTCGTCTGGTCGCCGCTCGCCGGCGGCTGGCTCTCCGGCAAGTACCGGAAGGGCCAGGACATCCCGAAGACGCACCGCAACGACCGCGACCCGTCCCGCTACGACCCGGCCGACCCGAAGTTCGCGGCCGCCGACCAGCTGGGCGCCCTCGCCGACGAGCTCGGCGTGCCGCTCGTGCACCTCGCGCTCGCCTTCGTGCTGCGCCACCCGGCGGTGTCGAGCGCGATCATCGGCCCGCGCACCATGGAGCAGCTCGAGTCCCAGCTCGACGCCGCGAACCTGGAGCTCGACGCCGCGACGCTCGACCGCATCGACGAGATCGTGCCGCCCGGCCTCAACGTGAACCCGGCCGACACGGGCTTCGCGAACTACTGGCTGGATCCCGCCCGCCGCCGCCGCTGACCCGCTGGCGACGTCCGGGAGCCGACGTGCCCGTCCTGGCACCGTCGGCTCCCGGTGCGCGCGGAGTCGACCCCCGTAGGGTCGGTGCATGAGCCGCCCCACCCGCGAGCCCGTCTACGGGACCGCCGTCATCCTGGGGCGCGCGCTCTTCGGATCCCTCCGCCTCCGCCTCGTCGCCGACGGCCGCGACCGGATCCCCGACACCGGCGGCGCGGTCATCGCGATGACCCACTTCGGCTACCTCGAGTTCGCGCTCGTCGAGTGGGCCACGTGGCTGCACAACCGCCGGCGGATCCGCTTCATGGCGCAGAAGCGAGCCTTCGACCGACCGGGCGTCGGCTGGGTGCTCCGGCGCATGCACCACATCAGCGTCGACATGACCGCGGGCGGCGCGGCCTACGCGGACGCCGTCGCGGCGCTGCGCGCGGGCGAGCTCATCGGCGTCTTCCCCGAGGCCGGCGTGAGCGCCTCTTTCCGCGTCCGCGAGCTGAAGACCGGCGCCGCGCGGCTGGCCGCCGAGGCTGGCGTGCCGATCGTGCCCGTCGCCGTGTGGGGCGGCCATCGGCTCCTCACCAAGAACCGCCGCATCCGCCTGCGCGACCGCATCGGCGTGCCCGTCCACGTGAGCGTGGGGGAGCGGATCCCCGTGGCGCCGGACGCGGATCCGCGCGAGGTCACCGACGCCCTGCGCGACGAGCTCCAGCGGCTCGTCGACGACCTGCAGTCCGCCTACCCGGTGGACGGCCGCGGCACGTGGTGGCAGCCGCGGCATCGGGGCGGCACGGCGCCGACGCCCGAGGAGGCGGCGGCGGCCGACGCGGAGCGCGACGAGCGGCGGAGGCGTCGCGCCGAGGGGCGCTGAACCAGCGGACGCGTAGCGGACATGAGATCGGCCCGGACCTTCGAGGCCCGGGCCGATCTGCGCACGTGAACGTCTGTTACCCGCAGACGAACCGGCTGGTGCGGTACCGCTCACCCGAAGAGCCGTACCGGATGACTCCACGGTAGCCGCGCATGCTGACGATCCCCCTGGATGCGCGGGAATGTACCCCGGACTGGGGGGAAGCGCCTTTGTCCGTCGTTTGGAGGACCCGCTACAGTCGGCCCTCCTTCGGCGGCCCCGGTCAGACGGGTTCGGACAGCGGCGAGCGCTCGAGGCCGGGCGCGGGCGGCGCGGTGGGGTCGGCGTCGACGGCGCGGATCCGGTTGCCCGCGTCCACGTGCACCACGCGCGGCTCGAGCGCGCGGGCCTCCTCCGTGGTCATCTGGCCGTAGGCGATGAGGATCACCACGTCGCCGACGCCCACGAGGTGCGCGGCCGCGCCGTTGATGCCGAGCACGCCGCTGCCGCGCTCGCCCGCGATCGTGTAGGTGTCGAGCCGTGCGCCGTTGGTCACGTCGACGATGCTGACGCGCTCGCCGACGAGGATGTCGGCGGCGTCGAGCAGGTCGCGGTCGACCGTGACCGAGCCGACGTAGTGCAGGTCGGCGTGCGTCACCGTGGCGCGGTGGATCTTCGCGGTCATCATGGTGCGCAGCATGCGTGCTCCTCTGCTCGGGCGGCGTCCGTGCCTGCCGGGGCGGAGCACGGTGATCGACGAGGCGATCACGTGGGCAACGCGCGCGGAGGGGCGGATGTTCCGGCGGGTGCCGGATCCGCCTCCGCGCGAGGCCCTCGGCGAGTGTACGAGACGCGTGCGCGCACGGCGGACGCGGCCCGCGGCCGACCGCTCCTCCCACCGCGGGCTAGGCGCGCCGCCGGGCGGGGGCCACGCTGGGGGGAGGGGACCCGACCCCGCGCACACCACGGAGGCACCAGTGGCACGACGAGACACGGCCGGCACCATCGAGGACCGACCCGACGAGGAGGACGCGCGCAAGCCCGACTCCCCGACGGAGATCGAGAAGCCGTCCTGGAAGTACGTCCTCCGCAAAACCATGCGCGAGTTCGGATCCGACCAGTGCACCGACATCGCGGCGTCGCTCACCTACTACGCGGTGCTGTCGCTGTTCCCGGCGCTCATCGCGATCATCTCGCTGCTCGGCGTGTTCGGGCAGGGACCGTCGACGGTGGATGCGGTGCTCGACGTGGTGCGGGGCTTCGCACCCCGGGACGCCCTCGAGCTCATCGAGCCGATCCTGATGGGCTTCGTCGACTCGCCCGCCGCCGGCTTCGCCCTCGTCTCCGGCATCGTGCTCGCGATCTGGTCGGCCTCCGGCTACGTCGGCGCCTTCACCCGGGCGATGAACCGCATCTACGAGATCCCCGAGGGCCGCCCGTTCCTCAAGCTCAAGCCCATGCAGCTCGCCGTCACGGTCATCGGCATCGTGATCCTGCTGATCTGCGCGCTCGTCATCGCGATCTCCGGTCCCGTCACCGAGGCCATCGGCGCCGCGCTCGGCCTCGGTCCGACCGTGCAGATCGTGTGGTCCATCGCGAAGTGGCCGGTGCTCGCCTTCGCGATCGTGCTGCTCATCGCGATCCTCTACTACGCGACGCCGAACGCGAAGCAGCCGAAGTTCCGCTGGATGAGCATGGGCGCGGCCATCGCGCTCGTCGTGCTGGTCGTCGCGAGCGTCGGCTTCGCCTTCTACGTCACGAACTTCTCGAGCTACGCGAAGAACTACGGCGCGCTCGCCGGCGTCGTCGTGTTCCTGCTCTGGCTGTGGATCGCGAACCTCGCGCTGCTGTTCGGCGCCGAGTTCGACGCGGAGCTCGAGCGCGGGCGCCAGCTCCAGGCCGGCATCGCCGCGGAGGAGACACTCCAGCTCCCGCCGCGCGACACGAAGGTGAGCGACAAGAAGGCGGCCGCGGAGCGCGAGGACGTGAAGCGCGGCCGCGGGATCCGCGAGCGGCACGAGCGCGTCGAGCGCCTCGGCGGCGGAGGCGACGCGGGCGACGGCGCCTGATCCGAGCGGCGGGCCCACGCGATCCGCGCCGGCCCGCCGCCTCAGCGGTCCTTGATCTCGTCGTACGCCGCGAGTGCCCGCTGCCGGGACTCCTTGAGGTCGACGATCGGCGCCGGGTAGGCCGCGAGCCCGCCCGCGGCCTGGTCGTCCGCGCCGTCCTCGGCGCTCGCGACCAGGTCGCCCATCACCTTCCACGGCTCGTGCACCACGTCCCGCGGCGCGTGCGCCAGCTCGGGCACGTACGAGCGGATGTACTCGCCCGCCGGGTCGAACTTCCGCCCCTGCAGCACGGGGTTGAACACCCGGAAGTACGGGGCGGCGTCCGCGCCGGATCCCGCGACCCACTGCCAGCTGGCCGCGTTGTTGGCCGCGTCCGCGTCGACGAGCGTGTCCCAGAACCACTGCTCGCCGTGGCGCCAGTCGATCAGCAGGTTCTTGATGAGGAACGACGCCACGACCATCCGCACCCGGTTGTGCAGGTGCCCGTCCTTCCAGAGCGCGCGCATGCCGGCGTCGACGAGCGGCACACCCGTCTCTCCGCGCTGCCACGCGCCGAGCGTCTCGTCGGTCGGCTCGTCCCAGGGGAACGCGTCGAAGCGCGGCACGAAGTTCCGGGTCGCGAGATCCGGCTGGTGGTACAGCAGGTGGTAGCTGAACTCCCGCCAGCCGAGCTCCGAGAGGAACTTGGTGGCGTTGACCCCGTCGCCCCCGACCTTCTTGCCGCGCGTGCGCTGGATCCGGTGCCACACCTGGAACGGGCTCACCTCGCCCCAGCGCAGGTACGCCGACAGCCGCGAGGTCGTCATCGCCGCGGGCTCGTCGCGCTGGGTGGAGTAGTCCTCGAGCTCGTGGTGCACGAAGTCCTCGAGGCGCTGCAGTCCGGCGGCCTCGCCGGGGTCGCAGGCCTCGCGGAGGCCGGCCGCCCAGTCGGGCTTGGTCGGCAGCAGCCCCCAGCCGTCGAGGTCGTCCGAGCGGGGAGCCGTCCGCGGCGCGTCGAGCTCGTGCGGCGCGGGGAGCGGCTTCCGCGGCTCCTCGCGCTCCTGGGCGGTCTTCCAGAACGGCGTGTAGACCCGGAACGGCTCGCCCTGCTTGTTCGTCACCGTCCACGGCTCGACGAGCAGCGACCCCTGGAAGCTGCGCACGTCGAGGCCCCGGTCGCCGAGGCCCTTCTTGATGGCGGTGTCGACCGCGATCTCCGCGCCGCCGTAGCGACGGTTCCACAGCACCGCGCCCGCGCCGACCTCTCGCACGAGGCCGTCGACGACGTCGGCGGCCTTCCCGCGGCGTAGCACCAGCGGGGAGCCGAGCTCCCGGAGCGACTCCCCGAGGCGCGCGAGGCTCATGTGCAGCCACCAGCGCGCGGCGCCGCCGAGCGGCCGGATCCCGTCGCTCTCCTCGTCGAGCACGTACAGCACCACGATGGGCTCGCCCCGCTCGACGGCCGCGTGCAGCGCCGGGTTGTCGGCCACGCGGAGGTCGTCGCGGAGCCACACGATGCTCGGGCCCTGCGCCCCGTCGCCGCCCTCCCGATCGTCGGATCCGCGGTCCGGGGCGTCGTCGTCGCTCATGGATCGAGCCTAGGACGGTGTCACCGGGGCGACCGGCGCGTGGTCGCTTCGCGCACGGAGCCCGGCGGCACGTAATATCGCACATGGCAGTGCGCGTCCGTCCGGGTCCGACCGCCCACCGGAGACCGCTGTCATCGAGAGGCTCATGGACAACCAGAGCATGCCCCTGCCCCCGCCCGAGCACCCCGGTCGGTCGTCACGCGACGCCGTCTCGGCGGTCGTCGTGGCGGGTGACGCCGGATCCACCATCGCGGCCACGCTGAGCTCGATCCTCGGTCAGACCCTGCCGCCCGCGCGCATGGTCGTCGTGGTCGCCGGCAGCCGCGACGACACCTTCGCCGTGGCGCGGACCTTCAACGGACGGCACGAGAGCGCCCTCCCCGGCGGAGGCGCCGCCCGCACGACGGTCACGGTCATCGACCGCGGCCCCCGGGAGAGCTCGCTCCGGTCGGCGTACGGCTTCGCCCTCCGGCTGGTCGGCGATGCGGGGCGCGTGCTGCTCGTCTCGCCGGACGCCGAGCTGGAGCCCGACGTGCTCGAGCTCCTCTCCGCGGCCCTCGACCGGGATCCGGGCGCCCTCTCGGTGTCCGCCTCCCTCGACCAGCGGCCGAGCGGATCCCACGGCCCCATCGCGGGCGCGCTCCGCCTCCTGCAGCGCCACTGGGCCATGGGCGCCGTCGAGACCGGCGCCGACCTCGGCCTCACCGGGCCGGTGCCGCTCGCACCCGCGTCCCTCCTCCGGCTCCCCGAGCGCGATCCGCGGTCGCCGTCGACCGATCCGTCGGAGGGGATCCTCACGGCCCTGCTCGCCGGCGACGACCGCTCGGCCCTCGTCCCCGGCGCGCGCGCCCGGGTCGACACCTCCGTCACGTGGGGGGTGATGCGCGAGCGACGCGACCGGTGGGGCGCCCACGTCGCCCGGCTGTCGCGCGGGGGCTCGCCGGCCGACGTCAGCGATCGGCGCCGCGCGCGCCTGGCGTCCCTGCGCATCGGCGTCGGGCCCGTCCTCCGGTTCGCGGCCTACGCGCTGGTGGCACTGTACCTGGCCGCCGCGGGGATCCAGGGGATGCTGCAGCCTGCGTGGTGGTGGACTCTCCCCGTCGTGGTGCGGCTGCCCCTGCACATCCGCACCCTCCGTCGGATCCGCGAACGCACCCTCGCCGACGTGGTCTTCGGCGCGACGTTCCTCCCGTTGGAGGTGGCCGAGGCGGCGTACGGCGTCTCCCGCATCCGCGACGGCCTGCACCGGCTCGCTCACCGAGGCCGTCGCCGCGGACCCGCCGCGGCCGAGACGGTGCCGCCCTTCTCGCTGGTCGACGCCGTGGCCGCCGCCGTCGTGGCCGTGCTCGTCGTCGGCGTGGTCACCGCGGCCGAGGTCGGGGGCCCCGCAGCGGCCGGGCTCACCACGGCGGTCGGCTGGGCGGCGTGCGTGGTGACCGCCTTGGATCTCGTCATGGCTCTGCTGCGGCTGCTCGTCGCCCACGGCGGGCCGTTCGCGCGTCCGAGCACGACGGGTGGGCCAGCGGCCTAGGCCTCGGCGACGCTCCCGCGCAGCTTGTCGGTGAGCTCGCGCAGCGTGTTCAGCTCGTCCGGCGTCAGCGCCCCGCCCACGGTCGAGGCGATGGACTCCATGTGCACGCGCGCGACCGCGCGGAAGGCCGCGTCGCCGGCGTCGGTGAGCCGCACGATGGTGGCCCTCCCGTCGCTCTCGTCACCGCACTTCACGACGAGGCCCCGCGCCACCAGCCGGTCGATGAGGCGGCTGACGCTGGGCTGGGTGAGCAGCACGTGCTGGTTGAGGTCGCGGAGGCGCAGGCGCCCCTCGGGCTGCCGCGAGATGTTGAACAGCACGTCGTACTCGTTGAACGAGAGCTCGCGGCTGGGGAACTCGGCGCTGAGGCGGCGCATCACGCTCACCTGGGCTCGGAACAGCGACTCCCAGGCCCGCACGGCGTCCGCTGTCTCGCCCACCACGCCTCCTCGTCCGGTGCGCATCGCGATGAGGATCGGGCGCACGCTGTCGAGGGCGAGTCTACTGAGCGGTGCGCCGGGGGAGAGCCCGGAGCGGATCCGCGCCGGACACGACTGAGGGCCGACCCCAGAGGCATGGGGCCGACCCTCTCCCTTGCACCAGGAGTGTCCTGCAATCACATTCCGTCTCCACCGCCACAGCAAACGATGGGGACGAGAAGACTGTATAACGATCCCGTAACGCCCGGCTACCCGAAACGGGCGCCATGCGCTGGGAGATCGCCGACAGCTCCGCCAGGGCAGGCTGAGCGCGTCCGGACGCCTCAGAACAGGTCGGGCGACTGCGTGCTGGCGTGGTGGACGGCGACGTCCGCGTGACGGTCGAACCGGTACCCGGCGCCGCGCACCGTGCGGACGATCTCCTCGTAGCGGCCGAGCTTGGAACGGAGTCGGCGGACGTGCACGTCGATGGTCCGCTCGTTCGGCACGTCGTCCTCGTCCGCGGCGGACCACAGCGAGGCGATGAGCTCGGATCGCTCGATCGTGCGTCCCTCGCGGAGCACCAGGTACTGCAGGAGCTCGAACTCCTTGTAGGTGAGCGGGGCGGTCGCGCCGTCGAGCACGACGCGCTTGCGGGACAGGTCGACCGTCACGCCGCCGTCGACGCGGTCCTCGTCCTCGGGCTGCTCGCGGTGCTGGGCGACGGCGGCGGGGTCCTGGAGCGCGAGCCGGACCACGTCGATGTCGCGGCCGCCCGCGCCCTCGGGGGCGAGGGCGACGGCGGCGTGCGTCTCGACGCCCGGGGCCAGCTCGGCGGCCAGGCGCTTGAGCGCGGCGACGACGGTGCCGAGGTCGGTGCCGGCCGCGGCGGCCTTGAGCTCGTCGAGCCCGACGTAGATCGCGAAGCCGCGCGCCTCGGTGCCCTCGGGGACGGCGCGGAGGCGGGCGGGACGGGCGGGCGCGGTGGCCGGCGCGGTGGCGGTCGTGGTGGACGCCGGCACGGCCTGGGGTCGGCGGACCGGCGGGGCGAGCGGCGCGGCCGCGCGGAGCACGGGTGCGGCGGGAGCGGATCGGAGGGAGGTGCGGGCGGGGTCGATGGTCGCGAGAGACATGGCGGGAATCCTTGTGATGATGCGGGTGCGGCGCAGCTGGAGTGCGCGGGACCTCAGGGGAGTGCGAGACGCCTCAGGGGGCGGATGCGCCGGGATGCGGCGGGGAGGGTCGGCGACGGATGCGTCGCGGGACCGCTCGGGCGAAGGCGGCGGGTCAGGCCGACATTCGACAGCACATCGCGACACGGCCGGGCATCATCATGCCGGCGACTCCCGAGGCCTCGGAGGAGGTCAGGACGTGCGCGTTCAGAGTCATGGAGAGAGCTTGCACGGATCCGTGCGCCCGTGTCAACAGGAGCGGCCGGAATCGTGCGGGACGCGCAGGAATCGTGCGTGCGCGCACAGCGGCGCCCGTCCCCGAGGGGGGCGGGCGCCGGAGGTACGAGGGCGGCGGGCCGGGAGGCCGCGGGTCAGTGGGCGGCGGTGCCGTACAGGCGGTCGCCAGCGTCGCCGAGGCCCGGGATGATGTAGCCCACCTCGTCGAGCTTCTCGTCGAGCGCGCCCAGCACGATGGTGACCTCGCGACCCTCGGTCGCCTCCTCGACGGCCTTCAGGCCCTCGGGTGCGGCGATGAGGCAGATGCACGTGACGTCCACCGCGCCGCGGTCGAAGAGGTACTCGATGGCGGCGAGGAGCGATCCGCCCGTGGCGAGCATCGGGTCGACGACGAAGCACTGGCGGTTGGAGAGGTCGGTCGGAAGGCGCTCGGCGTAGATGTCCGGCTGGAGCGTCTCCTCGTTGCGCACCATGCCGAGGAAGCCGACCTCGGCGCTCGGCATGAGGCGCATCAGGCCGTCGAGCATGCCGAGACCGGCGCGGAGGATGGGGACCACGAGCGGCTTCGGGTCGCTGAGCGTGAGGCCCTCGGCGGGGGCGACCGGCGTCTGCACCGTGATCGTCTCGACGCGCACGTCGCGCGTGGCCTCGTAGGCGAGCAGGGTGACGAGCTCGTCGGCCAGGCTGCGGAACACGGGGGAGGGGGTGGTGCGGTCCCGCAGCGCCGTCAGCTTGTGCGTGATGAGCGGGTGGTCGGCTACGTGGACTCGCATAGGCTCCATTCAACCAGCAAGGGGGAACGCGATTGGACCTGCCCGTCCGCGGCGACTACGCGCGCTGGATGTCCGTGGCGCTCGACGAGGCCAGGGCATGCACGGCCACGGGAGACGTGCCCGTGGGGGCGCTCGTGGTCGACGCGGGCGGGGTCGTCATCGGGCGGGGGCGGAACCTCCGGGAGGCCAGGCAGGACCCCACCGCGCACGCCGAGGTCGAGGCGCTGCGCGAAGCCGCCGCGACGACGGGTGACCGGCACCTGGTCGGGACCACGCTCGTGGTCACGCTCGAGCCGTGCGTGATGTGCGCGGGTGCGATCCTCGCGGCGCGCGTGCCGCGGGTCGTCTTCGGCGCGTGGGACGAGAAGGCGGGCGCGGCCGGATCCCTCTACGACGTGCTGCGCGACCGACGGCTGCCGCACCGCGCGGAGGTGTTCGCGGGCGTCGCGGCGGAGGAGTGCGCGGCGCTGCTCGACGCGTTCTTCGCGGGGCGGCGGGGCGGATCCGGCGCCGCTGCGCGGGGCGCCTGACCCGGTCGACCGGCGTCAGCGCGTGGCGACCCGCACGTCGGGCTCGAGGTAGATGACGCGCGCGACCGGCACGGCTTCGCGCACGCGGCGCTCGATCGCGTCGATGCCGGCGGCCACGTCGCCGAGCGAGCTCGTGGCGGGCATGGCGATCTTCGCGGCCACGAGCAGCTCGTCGGGGCCGAGGTACAGCGTCTTCATGTGGATGATCGACTCGGCCTCGTCGCCCGCGATGATGGCGGCGCGGATGGCCGCGAGGTCCGGCTTCGAGGCGCCCTCGCCGACGAGGAGGCTGCTCATCTCGACCCCGAGGATCACGGCGACTGCCACCAGCAGCACGCCGATGAGCAGGGTGCCGATGCCGTCGTAGATCCCGTTCCCCGTGAGGATCGACGCCGTCACGCCGAGGAGCGCGAACACCAGGCCCGAGAGTGCGGCCGTGTCCTCGAGCAGCAGCACGGGGAGCTCCGGGCTCTTCGCGCGGCGCACGAACTGCACCCACGTCTGCTTCCCGCGGAGCGGGTTGGACTCCTTGATCGCGGTGCGCAGCGAGAACGACTCGAGCGCGATGGCGATCAGGAGCACGACGATCGGCAGCCACGGCACGTCGAGCGGCTCCGGGTGCTCGATCTTGTGGATGCCCTCGTAGAGCGAGTACACGCCGCCGACGGAGAACAGGATGATCGAGACGATGAACGCGTAGACGTAGCGGACCCGGCCGTATCCGAACGGGTGCTCCTCGTCCGCGAGGCGCTTGGCGCGCTTGCCGCCGATGAGCAGCAGGATCTGGTTGCCGGAGTCGGCGAGCGAGTGGACGCCCTCGGCGAGCATGGAGGAGGAGCCCGAGAAGAACGCGGCGACGAACTTCGTGATCGCGATGCCGACGTTAGCGGCCAATGCGGCGAGGATCGCCTTGCTGCCGTGGGATTCGCTCAAGGCCTGTCCTCCTCGACCGGCGAGGCGGCTCGGGCCGCCCGGGCGCGCGTGCCCCGGTCGCCTCAGCCTAGCCACGCGGCCGGTGTCGCCGACCACTCGGTCGGGCGACGCCCGGTCCCTAGGATCGGGGCATGCCCGACGCCTCCCGCTCCGCCCCGTCCGCTCCCGCCGAGACCGTCCGCCTCCCGTCGCTCGCGATGCTCGGCACCGGATCCATGAACGGCGCCATCCTTGGTGGCCTGCTGCAGCCGGGCGTCGAGGTCGACGGCGACGTGCGCGTGACCACCCGCTCGGCCGCCAGCGCCACGGCGCTCGGCGAGCGCGACGGCGTCACCGCGTCGAGCGTCGAGGAGGACGCGGACGCCAACCGGCGCGCGGTCCGCGGCGCGCGGGTCGTGATCGTGGGCGTGAAGCCGCACATGGTGCCCGACCTGCTGCGCGAGATCGCCGACGACCTGGATCCCGGCGCGCTCGTGATCAGCGTCGCCGCCGGCGTGACGATCGCCACCTTCGAGGAGCTGCTGCCGGAGAGCATCGCGGTGCTGCGCTCGATGCCGAACACGCCCTCGCTCGTCGGCCGCGGCGTGACGGGCCTCGCCGCGGGCACGCGCTCGACGCCCGAGGACCTGGCGGTCGCCCGGGCCGTGTTCGCCACGGTCGGTGACGTCGTCGAGGTCCCCGAGGAGCGGATCGACGCCCTCAGCACGATCTCCGGATCCGGCCCCGCCTACGTCTTCCTGCTCATCGAGGAGCTGACCCGCACGGCCGAGGCCAAGGGCTTCAGCGCCGACGAGGCGCGCGTGCTCGTGCAGGGCACGTTCCGCGGGGCGGTCGAGCTGCTGGCCGCGTCCGACGACGAGCCCGCCGAGCTCCGCCGCCGGGTCACGAGCCCGAAGGGCACGACCGAGCGGGCCGTCGAGGTGCTGGAGGCGGCGGATCTGTCAGGTCTGTTCGACCGAGCGACCGACGCCGCGCTCGCCCGGGCCCGGGAGCTCGCGGCGGGCTGAGCGCGCCGCTGCGGGCGGACCGGCGGATCAGGACAGCGAGGCGAACCGCTCGATGTCGGCCGAGGTGCCCGACACGATGATGAGGTCGTGGTTCGACACCAGCGTCTCCGAGGTCGCGTAGGTGAAGGGCTTGCCGGGCGTCTTCACGCCGACCACCGTGATCCGGTGCTTCCTCCGCACGGCCGACTCCAGCAGCGTCATGCCTCGGATGGGCTTCGGCGGGTACATCTTGGCGAGCACGAAGTCGTCGTCGAACTCGATGAAGTCGAGCATCCGGCCGGACACGAGGTGCGCGACGCGCTCGCCCGCCTCCGCCTCCGGGTAGATGACGTGGTTCGCGCCGATGCGCTCGAGGATCTTGCCGTGCGACTGGCTGATGGCCTTGGCCCAGATCTGCGGGATCTTGAGGTCCACGAGGTTCGCCGTGATGAGCACGCTGGCCTCGATGGACGACCCGACCGCGACGACCGCGATCGAGAAGTCCTTGGCGCCCAGCTGCTGCAGGGCCTCGATGTTGCGCGCGTCGGCCTGCACGGCGTGGGTGACCCGGTCGGACCACTTCTGCACGAGCCCCTCGCTCGCGTCGATCGCGAGCACCTCGCGGTCGAGCCGCGCGAGCTGGCCCGCGGTCGCGGCGCCGAAGCGGCCGAGCCCGATGACGAGCACGGGGGCGTTGTGGGGGATGCGTTCGCCCATGAGGGGCCTCTCTGATCCGGTCGGTGCGGGATGGGACGGGTGGGTGGGTGCGCGTCGCCGGCTCAGCCGACGATCGGCCGCTCCTCGGAGCGCTGGAAGAGCTGCCGGCGGGTGCTGGAGGCGAGGGCGGCGGCCAGCGTGACCGTGCCGACGCGCCCCAGGAACATGGTGGCCGCGAGCACGTACTTCGCGGGATCCGTGGCCTCGGCCGTGAAGCCCGTGCTGAGCCCCGAGGTGGCGAACGCGCTGATGGCGTCGAAGAGCACGTAGTCGAGGCGCTCGCCGGAGATCTGCAGCAGCACGATGCTGCTGAGCGCCACGGTCGTCGCGCCCCAGAGGACGATGCTCACCGCGAGGCGCAGCACGTCGCTCGGGATGCGGCGCTCGAAGACCTCCATCGACTCGCTGCCGCGGGCCTCGGCGAGCGCCGCGAGGAACAGGATCGCGAGGGTGGTGACCTTGATGCCGCCGGCCGTGGACGCGGACCCGCCGCCGATGAACATGAGCATGTCGGTGACCAGCAGGCTCGCGTTGCCGAAGTCGGCCATGTCCAGCGTGGAGAAGCCGCCGGAGCGCGTCATGACCGAGAGGAAGAGCGCCTGGAAGCCGTGCTGCACGGGATCCATGAGCGCGAAGGTCTTCTCGTTGTCCCACTCGAGCACCACGTAGGCGAGCGTGCCGAGCACGATGAGGATGAGCGACGTCCCGAGCGTGAGCTTCACGTGCACGGAGAACCGCCGGGGCTTCCGCCAGCCGCGGTAGACGGCGTAGATGACGGGGAAGCCGATGCTGCCGAGGAAGACGCCGACCATGAGCAGGCTGAGGAACCAGTAGTCCTGGTGGTAGAGCTCGAACCCGGCCTCGCTGAAGACGAAGCCCGTGTTCGTGAACGCCATGAGCGAGTAGTAGAAGGAGTCGAGCGCGGCCTGGCCGACCGGGATCCCCTCCAGCAGGATCCGCGGGAACAGCAGCGCGGCGATCGACAGCTCGATGACGAGCGCGCTGATCGCGACCGTGAGCAGCAGCGTGCCGATCTCGCCGAGCTTCACGGCCTGGCCCTCGGCGACGGGGCCGTGGTGGATCCGCAGCGGGTTGCTGTCGCTCGCCGCCATGAGCCGCGCCTTGAGGCCGAGGCGGCGCGACACGATGAGGCCCATGATCGACGCGAGCGTGAGCACGCCGATGCCGCCGATCTGCACGCCGAGCGCGATGAAGGCGTGGCCGAGCGGGGTCCAGTACGTCGCCATGTCGACGGTCGCGAGGCCCGTGACGCAGATGGCGGACACGGCCGTGAAGAGCGCGTCGGCGAAGGGCGCGGTGCCGCCCGTCGACGTCATGCCGGGGAGCATGAGGATCGTCGTGAGCGTGAACACGAGCGCGGCGAAGATGAGGATCGCGAAGCGGGCGGGCGTGGAGTGCGCGAAGTAGTCGAGGAAGTCGCGGATGCGCCCGAGGAGGGGACGCCCGTGATCCGGCCTGACGCGCATGGTCCCCTGTTCGCTTCCGGGGCGCAGTGCCCCGGATCGCCATGGTACTGCGAGCGCGGGACGGAATACCCTTCGGGGATGGCTGACATCTTCGACGTCGTGGGGGACCCCACCCGCCGCGACCTCCTCCGCGTGCTGCTCGACCGACGCGCGGTGCCCGAGGCGCCGACCGGGGAGATCAGCGTCTCGGAGCTCGTGCAGACCCTCGGGATCAGCCAGCCGACCGTGTCGAAGCACCTGCGGGTGCTGCGCGACATCGGCCTCGTCTCCGTGCGGGAGGAGGGTCAGCACCGCTACTACCGCCTCGAGCCGGCGCCGCTCGAGGCGCTGGACGCGTGGGTCGCGCCCTTCGTCGACGACGACCGGGCTGAGCCGGCCGACGACGGGCACGCGGATCCCGACACGGGGCTGCTCGGCGGCGGCCTGTCGGCGGACCCCGACGCCGGCGACGACGGCGAGCCGGCCGGCTACCCGTTCGCCGCGTCCCTCGGCCGGATCTGGGCTGACACCCGCTACCAGGCGGCCGCCGCCGTGCACGACGCCACGCGCGTCGCGGGCTCGGCGGGCCAGGCGTCGCTCGGCCGGCTGCGCGGTTGGAAGCCGGGGAATTCGCGGGACGCGTGATGCAGGATGTGACACGATGGACAGGCGTCCATCCGGACCCCTAGAATCGCGCACCAGCGCCCGCATCGCGGGGGCGATGAGGTCCGTGAGCCGGTCACGCAGAACGAGGAGTCGATCCGCCCATGTCGCGTGACCTGTCCGACGTCCGATTCCTCACGGTGGCCGAGGTGGCCGAGATGATGCGCGTCTCCAAGATGACCGTCTACCGCCTCGTGCACTCGGGCGACCTGCCCGCCATCCGCTTCGGCCGCTCGTTCCGCGTGCCCGAGTCCGCCGTGCTCGCCGCGATCGACCCGACCAACGCGCTGCCCGGCCAGCCCGGCGAGGCCTCGCGTCACTCCGGCATGTCGGATGTCGGCTAGACTCCTCTGAGGCTATTTTCCGCGGGTCACCAGAACCCGCGTGTTCCGTCCGGCAACAGATGAGGTGCCCCTATGGGTTCAGTGATCAAGAAGCGTCGCAAGCGCATGGCGAAGAAGAAGCACCGCAAGCTGCTTCGCAAGACGCGCCACCAGCGCCGCAACAAGAAGTAGAGCGGACGCGCCCACGAGGGCGCAGGACGTGATGGAGAGGACGCCGACCCGGTGACGGGGCGGCGTCCTCTTCGTGCGTCCGGGGGTGCTCGCCTACGCTGGGCGGATGAGCGCAACGGTCCTGACCCTCGTCGGCAAGCCCGGCTGCCACCTCTGCGACGACGCGCGCGACGTCGTGACCGGCGTGCTCGATGGGCTCGAGCCCGCCCGCGCGGCCGAGGTGACCCTGGAGGAGCGCAGCATCCTCGACGACCGGGCGCTCGCGGACCGGTACGCGGAGGAGATCCCCGTGCTCCTCATCGACGGGCGCGTGCACAACTACTGGCGCATCGACGCCGACCGGCTGCGGCGGGCGCTCGACGCGCGCTGACCCGGGACCGGGACCCGGCGCCGCCGCCCGCGGATAGGGTCGGAGCATGACCCTCCGCCACGTCGTCTCCTGGAAGCTCGCCGACCGCGATCCCGCCGCCCTCGACCGGGACGCCGCCCGCGTCATGGAGGCGCTCGGGACCCTGCCCGACCTGGTGCCCGGCATCCGCGCGTTCCAGCTGGGGCGCGACGTGGTCGGATCCGCGCGCAGCCACGACGTCGTGCTCATCGCCGACTTCGACGACCGGGCCGGCCTCGAGGCGTACGACGTGCACCCGGAGCACCAGCGCGTCGCCGCGTTCGTGCGGAGCCTGGTGGCGTCCGCGGCCTCGGTCGACTTCGAGGTCTGACCTCCCAGGGCGTCGTCGCCCTCGGCGCGCGCCGGCGGATCGACGCGGGCCGCGGCTCACCGAGCGGCGCGGCGGGCTCCGCCGGGAGCCGCGCCCGTCGCCCCCGCAGCGCGGCCGCGGCGAGGAAGCCGACCCCGAGGACGATCTCGAGGGTCCAGTAGACCGGGCTCGTGGTGTCCGCGACCCGCGTGAGGCCGAAGATCCCCTCTGCCACGAGCACGGCGCTGAGCACGGCGACGCCCGCGATCGTCCACCGGGACGACGCGCGCCGCACGAGCGCCGCCGCGACGCCGATGACCGGGCCCGCGACGAGGCCGACGGGGATCCACATGGAGTGGAGCGGCTCGGCGAGGAAGTGCCCGCGCCACAGGCTGACGGCGCCGTAGGCCTCCACCATCGCGACGAAGGACGCCGCGCCGAGCGCGGCGCCGAGGAGCGGGCGCGCCCGCGAGGCCCAGGCGGCGACGAAGGCGAGCATGCTCCAGCCGCCGGCCGAGTTCGCGAACGAGGCCGTCCAGAACGGGAGGACGCCCTGGGCCGGGCTGGTGAGGCCGCTCGCGAGGAGGCTGAGGACGAGGACGATCGCGGTGGCGCGGACGCCGGCGAGGACGCTCGCGCGAGCGGGCGGTCGCATCGGCGGGCGCGCGGGCGTGCGGACGGGGCGGTCGTCGGCCGAGCGGGGGATCCGCGTACCCGCGCCGACGGAGGTCGCGTCAGCCCCGCGGCAGCGCCGCGTCGAGGATCCGCACGGCCTCGTCGGCCGGCACAGTCCACGTGATCGTCGCGGTCACGCGCGCGACGCTGTCACCCGAGACGCTCGTGCCGGCGAAGTCGACCTGCACGTCGCGCACCTCGCGGCCGAGGACGGTGGCGGACTCGGTGGCGGTGAGGATCGCCTCGTCGTCGTAGGGGAGGTTCGTGAGGGCCATGGGCGTCCTTGGGTGCGTGCGGGGCGGGCGTGGTCGGGAGGGGCGCCGGGAGCGCGGATCGCGTCAGTCGAGGGAGGCGTCGGCGTGCGCGCCGGAGCCGAGCGGGGGCTCCGGCAGCAGGTGCAGCCCGGAGCCGGTGTTCGCGCTGTCCATGAGCACCTCCACCCACACCGGGTTGATCGCGGGCGGGCGACTGCCCGAGAAGCGGAAGTGCAGCGGCAGCTCGGGCGCGACCCACACGGTGCTGCGGCCGTCGCCCTCGGACGCCGGGTACTTCCACGAGAACGCGAAGCTCTCCCGGCGGCGGAGCTTGTTGAGCATCACGATCTGGAGGTGCGCGAGCGCGCGGTCGTCGATGGTGGTGCGGGTGCTGCTGTCGAAGATCAGCTGGCCCATGCCCTGCCCTCCTCCGTGTCCCGTCCTGGTGCCCGTCGCGGGCGCGGATCCTGAGGATCCCGCGGCGTCGACGGCTTGGCGACCCTCGGGTGAGGGCATCGAGTGGTGCATCAGATATTACGGCAACAGAGGAAAAAGATGCCCGTCGGGCGGCGATCCCGTGGCCCGTCCCGCCGGTCGACGCACCTTCAGGTGGTCAGCCGCAGGATGCGCCGGGATGCGATCGCGTCGAAGGCCGCGCGCACCTCGCCGAGCGCGGCGTCGCGGGCCGCGTCGTCGAGGTGCGCCGGGCCGTACGTCACGACGGGCTCGAGCACGTCGTAGCCCACGAAGCGCAGCGTGCCGTGGTGGAGCGGGAACAGCAGCGCGTCGAGGTCGCCGAACCACGATCCGGGGCCGAACGACTCCGGCGACCCTCCCGTGGTCACGAGGAGCACCGCGCGTCGGCCGACGAGGGCGGCCTCGTCGAACAGCCCGTGGTCGCCGCCGAAGACCGCGCCCATCACGAGGACGCGGTCGAGCCAGCCCTTGAGGATCGCCGGGACGGAGAACCACCAGAGCGGGAACGACAGCACGAGCAGGTCGGCCTCGAGGAGCGCGTCGAGCTGCCGGGCGACGGCGGGATCGAGCCGCCCGTCGCGGACGGCGGCCATCTGCTCGGCCTGGGGCTTGAAGCGCTCGCCCGCGTCGGGGAGCTGGGCCCGCGCGAGCACCGGATCCCACCCGCCCTCGCGCAGGTCGACGACCGTGACCGCGCAGCCACGGGAGGCGAGGGCACGTTCCGCCTCGCGCATCTGCGCCGTCGCGAAGGACAGGGGCTCGGGGTGCGCGTGCACGATGAGGGCGGTGCGGGGGCTGTCGCGTGTCGTCACGGGATCAGGAGACCGTCGACTGCGCGAGGCCCGACTTGAGCTGGATGTGCGTGACGCACACGCCGTGCTCCCGCCGGTCGGCGATGGGCTCGTAGTCGGCGAACTCGCCCTCGGGGTCACGGAGCCACCGCATGATCCGCAGGCGCACGGGGTTCGCGAGGACCTTGAACACCTCGACGGCGTCATCGTCGGCGTCGGGTCGGGAGCGGGGCACGCCCCATCCTCTCGCGACGGGCGGGTCGCTATCGCGCGTTGGAGCAGGTCGCCTCGTCGGCGGTCTGGCCCATCACGTTCTCGGGGAGCACGGCGGGTGCCGACGGATCCGTGGAAGGCGCGGCGCCCGCGTCCGACGTGGACGACGGGTCCGGCGTGGCCTCGGAGCCGGGCGGGAGGACGACGCCGTTGGCCGCCCGGTCGGGCGCGAGCGCGAAGTCCGCGTCGGCCGAGATGAGCGCCATCATCCGGTCCGCGGACGCGGCGTCCGGCACCACCTTCTGCCCTTCGCGGAAGCCCGGGTACTGGACGAACGTGATGCGGTCGAGGGGGATGTCCTTCAGCGTCAGGGCGAGGGACGCGATCGTCGCGGGATCGTCGAGCGACGTCGAGAGCTTCATGTCCTCCACGACAGCCCGCGCGATCCCGTAGACCTTCGCGGGATTCGTGAGCGTGCCCGTGCTCGTGACCGCTCGCGCGAGGGCGCCGAGGAAGACCTGCTGGTTGCTGATGCGGCCGATGTCGCTGCCGTCGCTCACGCCGTGCCGGGTGCGGAGGAACCCGACCACGTCATCGCCCTGGAGCGTCCGCTCGCCCGCGCCCAGGTGGATGTCCGCGTCGTCGTCGATGGGGTTGGCCAGGCACACCGGCACCCCGCCGATCGCCTGCGTGATCCCCTTCACGCCCAGGAACTGCACCACGCCGCCGTACGGGACGGCGAGACCCGTGAGGCTCTCGACGGTGCGGACCACGCACGCGAGCCCGCCGACCTGCATGGAGTCGTTGAAGGGGCTGCGGCTCGCGGCGGGCAGGTCCCGGGTGCCGTCCGCGCTGCGGCAGGCCGGACGGTCGACGAGGAGGTCGCGCGGGAACGACACCACCGTCGCCCGCGAGTGGTCCTCGCTGATGTGCAGCAGCATCGTGACGTCGTTGTGGTCGTTGCCGACCATCTCCGCCGGATCCCCGTACCGGTCGCCCTGCCCCTCGCGGCTGTCGCTCCCGGCGAGCAGGATGTTCGCACCCCCGTCGATCCCGCCGATGGACGGCGGCGGCGCCTGCCCGTCGTTGATGTCGACCGAGTTCGCCTGCACCGTGCGCGCGAGGTCCCACGCGGCGAACGCGGCGACGGATCCCGTGCTCGCGATCACCACGGCCGTCGCCGCAGCGAGCGCCTTCACCGCGGTGGGCACGGCGCTGGGCTTGCGCAGCCGGCCGTGCCGGGCGATGCCGGGCGCGAGGCGCCCGTCGTGTCGCGTCTCGCGGGGCATGCGGGCTCCTCGGGGTCCGGGCGTGCGGCCGTCCCGGTCGGATCGGCGGTGCCTGCCACGCTACGGACGCGGCGGCGGCAGCGGTTCCCCCGAGCGATGTAGATCCGCACCCCCGAACCGTGCGGCCGACGCGGAACGGCCCGACCCCCTGCTGAGGGGATCGGGCCGTCCGGTGGACGCTGGGCCTACGGGGCGAGCCGGTTCGGGCCGCGGAACAGGTAGGTGACCTCGCGCAGGTTCGACTGGTGCAGCAGCAGCATCAGCACGCGGTTGAGGCCCATGCCGAAGCCGCCGTGCGGCGGCACGCCGTAGCGGAAGAAGTCGAGGTACGAGCCGAGCTCCTCGGGGTCGAGGCCCTTCTCCCGGGCCTGCGCCTCGAGCACGTCGACGCGGTGCTCGCGCTGCGCTCCCGTGGTGATCTCGACGCCGTTCCAGATGAGGTCGTAGCTGTTCGTGATCGTCGGGTCCTCGGCGTTGCGCATGTGGTAGAACGGCCGGATCGACGACGGGTAGTCGGTGAGGAACACGAACTCGTGGCCGAACTCCTCCATCACGTGCGCCGCGATCTGGCGCTCGCCCTCGGGGTCGAGGTCGTCGTCGGCGCGGTCGATCACGTGGCCGCGCTTCGCGACGATGTCCTTGGCCTCGAGCAGCGGGATCCGCGGGAACGGGATGCTCGGCACGGTCACCTCCACGTCGAACAGCTCGCGGATCTCGTCGCCGTGCTTCTCCTTCACCGCGGTCAGCGCGGCGACGATGAGCTCCTCCTGGAGCCGGGCGACGTCCTCGTGGCTCTCGATCCAGCTGATCTCCGCGTCCACCGAGGTGAACTCGGTCGCGTGGCGCGAGGTGAAGGACGGGTCGGCGCGGAACGCCGGGCCGACCTCGAACATCTTGCCGAAGCCGGCGGACTGCGCCATCTGCTTGAAGAACTGCGGGCTCTGCGCGAGGTACGCGACGCCGTCGAAGTAGTCGACCTTGAAGAGCTCGGCGTTCGACTCGGAGGGCGTGGCCATGAGCTTGGGGGAGAAGACCTCGATGAAGTCGTGCTCGACCCAGTAGGTGCGCAGCGCGTGGACCAGCGTGGTCTGCACGCGGAAGATGAGCGAGTTGCGGGGCGCGCGCAGGTCGATGAAGCGCCAGTCGAGGCGCTTGTCGATGGAGGAGTCGGCCGCGATGGGGGTCTCGGGGATGGCCGCGCCCGCGACCTCGATGCCGGACAGGCCGACCTCCAGGCCGCCGAGCTTCACGCGCTCGTCGTGCTTGAGCGTGCCGGTGGCGGTGAGGAACGTGCCCGCGGCGAGGCCCGAGATGGTGTCGGCGGTCGCGTCCTCGTCGCCCTGGCGCTTGTAGGTGAGCTGCACCGCGCCGGACTCGTCGCGGAGGATCACGAACTGGATCTTCTTCTGATCCCGGACGGTCTCGACCCAGCCGGAGACGGCCACGTCCCCGTCGTCGAGGGCGGCCAGGTTCTTGATGAGGGTTCGGGTGGTCACGGTCGTCGAGTCTATCCGCGGCGCTGTCGGGCCGGTCGCCCCGCGGGCCGCCTAGCCTGGTGGCACGGCCACGCGACGGGCGGGCGCCGGCGCCCGCCGCGGCGCGACCACGCAGGGGAGACGCCATGCACATCGACCTCAACAGCGACCTGGCCGAGTCCTTCGGCCGCTGGACCCTCGGCGACGACGACGCGATGCTCGACGTCGTGTCGAGCGCGAACGTGGCCTGTGGGTTCCACGCGGGGGATCCGCTCGTCATGCTGCACGCGCTCGAGCGCGCGGCCCGGAACGGCGTCGCGGTCGGCGCGCATGTCGCCTACCGCGACCTCGCCGGATTCGGCCGGCGCGACCTCGACGCCTCGCCCGCCGAGCTCACGGGCGACGTGCTCTACCAGCTCGCGGCGATCAGCGGCATGGCCCGGACCGTCGGCGCCCGCGTCTCCTACATCAAGCCCCACGGCGCCCTCTACAACCGCATCGCGCACGACCCCGTCCAGGCGCAGGCCGTGGTGGACGCGGTCGTGGCGCTCGACCCCTCGCTCCCGGTGCTCGGGCTCCCGGGCTCCGAGATCCTCCGGCTGGCCGCAGCCGCCGGCCTGCCGACGCGCGTCGAGGCGTTCACCGACCGCGCCTACACGCCCGAGGGCGCGCTCGTGTCCCGGCGGCAGGAGGGCGCGGTGATCCACGACCCGGCCGAGGTCGCGGCCCGCTCCGTGCGCATGGCGACGGAGGGCACGGTCGTCGCGATCGACGGATCCGTGGTGCGGCTCGACCCCGACTCGCTCTGCCTGCACAGCGACACCCCCGGAGCCGTGGGGCTGGCGCGCGCGGTGCGCGACGCGCTCGAGGCGGCGGGCGTCGAGATCCGGCCGGTGCCGGACGCGGGCGCATCCTCCACCCCGGGCCACCGCGTCCTCCCCGCCCGCGACCGGCGCACCCTGTGACCCTCCGGCTCCTGCCGTGCGGCGACGCCGCCGTGATGCTCGACCTCGACTCGCTGGACGAGGTCCTGCGCCTGCAGCCCGTGCTCGACGCGACCCGGCCGCGCGGCGTCGTGGACATCGTGCCGGGCGCGCGCAGCATCCTCGTCACGGTGGATCCGCGCGTGCTGCCGCTCGCCGCCGCCCGTTCCTGGGCTCTGGCCGCCCAGCCCGCCGACGAGGCCGGCGCCCGCGGCGGCGCGCCCGTCGAGATCGACGTGGTCTACGACGGCGAGGACCTGGCCGACGTGGCCGCGCTCCTCGGCATCGGCGTGCGCGAGGTCGTGGAGCGGCACACCTCGGGCACCTGGACGGTCGCGTTCGGCGGCTTCGCGCCCGGCTTCGGCTACCTCGCCGGCGTGCCCGGCCTCGAGGTGCCGCGCCGCACGTCGCCGCGGCCGCGGGTCCCGGCCGGCGCCGTCGCGCTGGCGGGCGAGTTCAGCGGCATCTACCCGCGCGTCTCGCCGGGCGGCTGGCAGCTCATCGGCACGACGCGGGCGGTGCTGTGGGATCCGGAGCGCGAGCCGGCGGCGCTCCTGCAGCCCGGATCCGCCGTGCGCTTCCGCGAGGTCGACGCGTGAGCGACGCCGTGGTCGGACGCCGCGGCCGCCGTGCGTGGGCCGTCGTCCAGGCCGGCCTCGTGGTCGAGCGCACCGGCCCGCTCATGCTCGTGCAGGACGCGGGCCGACCCGGCCACGGCGGCATCGGCGTCTCGCCGTCCGGCGCCCTGGATCCGCGCGCCCTCGCCGACGCGAACCTCCTCGTCGGCAACGACCCCGGCGCGGCGGGCCTCGAGATCGTGCTCGGCGGCGCGGTGCTGCGGGCGACCTCCGCCGTGTGGGTCGCGGTCACGGGCGCCGTCGGACCGCTCGTGCGCACCGTCGGCCGCGAGTCCCGCCCGGCGCCGTACGCCGCCGCCGTGCTGCTCGACGCCGGCGACGCCCTCGAGATCGGCACGGCCGTCGCGGGGATCCGCTGGTACCTGGCGGTGCGCGGCGGCGTCGACGTCGCGCCCGTGCTCGGCTCGCGCGCCACCGACCTGCTCTCCCGCGTGGGACCCGCGCCCGTGGCGGTCGGCGACGTGCTGCCCGTCGGATCCGCGCCCGCCCGGCCCGTGCCCCCCGTCGACGCGCTCGCCGTCTCCGCGCCGGCCGACGGCGAGGTGCTCCTCCGCGCGTCGCCGGGCCCGCGCCTCGACTGGTTCGTCGACGGATCCTGGGCCGCGCTCTTCGACCGCGCGTGGGAGGTGACCGCCGAGGCCGACCGGGTGGGCGTGCGCCTCGACGGCGATCCCCTCGAGCGGCGGATCCCCGGCGAGCTCCCCAGCGAGGGCGTCGTCACGGGCGCGCTCCAGGTGCCGCCGTCGGGCCGGCCCATCCTGTTCCTCGCCGACCACCCGATGACGGGCGGCTACCCGGTGATCGGCGTGGTCGCGCGGGACGACATCCGGCTGGCGGCGCAGCTGCGCCCCGGCCAGCGCGTCCGCTTCGTGTGAGCGGACGCCCTGTCCGGGGCGCGGGACGTGCGGGCGGCGGACCGCCGGTGGTCAGTAGCGGGTGGGTCCGTACATCTGCATCACGCTGATGAACCCGTCGACCCACTTGACGACGGCGACGAACAGGACGATCGCGGTGATGCCGACCCACAGCCAGAGCGGCGCGAGCACGCGGCTTGGGTTCCCGGTGATGCGACGACGGACGATGACGGACCGTCCGATGACGTAGACGCCCGAGCCGAGGAACGTCCATGCCCAGTGGAACGGGCGGACGATGCCGCGCCGGCCGAGGTCGCGCCAGTCGAAGTACGCGACCGCGACGTTGGCGCCGTAGACGAGGAAGGCCACGAGGTTCGCCACGAGGTAGCCGACGCCGGGGAGCAAGGGGCCGACACCGGGGGCCATGGATCCGCGGTCGTAGTGCATGGGGCTCATCATCTGCCGGAGGTCGAGGCCCAGGATCGAGATGAGCGAGATGACGGGCAGCGCGGCGAGCACCCAGATCGCCCAGGTGAACGGCGCCGTGGACGCGGGCACCTGCGGCGGAGGGGTCGGGACGGCGTACGGCGTCTGCGCGTACCCGGCCTGCGAGTACGGCTGCTGCGCGTACGGCTGCTGCGCGGACGCCTGCCCGGGAGCCTGCTGACAGTTCGCCGGCGGCGCCGAGGCGGGAGCGGCCGGCGCCTCCGGGGCGACATGGCCGGAGGTCGGCGCGGCGGCGGGCTCGGCGGCAGCGGCTGCCGCGGCTGCGGCAGGCGCATCGGCCAGGTGGTCGGTCCAGCGCGTGCCGTCCCACCAGCGCAGGCGGTCGGATCCCGCGGGATCCGCGTACCAGCCCGCGGGAGTGGAGGGCGTTCCGGTCGAGTCAGTCACGAGGTGCTCCTAGGGGCGTGCGGGATGGAGGCGAGCGCGTCGGACGCACCGGGGCACGACCGCAAGAGGTCAGACTACCCACGTCGCGCTGGGCCCGCGCCGTCCCGCGCGACCCGTCTCAGGAGGCGTCGAGCCGCCGCGCGAGGTAGGGCGCCGTGCGGCTCCCGGCCGTGTCGGCGACCTCGCGCGGGGTGCCCTGGGCGACGATCCGCCCGCCCTGGTCGCCGCCCGACGGCCCGAGGTCGATCACGCGGTCGGCGTCCGCCACCACATCCGTCTCGTGCTCGACCACGACGACCGTGTTGCCCGCGTCCACGAGTCCCTGCAGCTGCCGGAGGAGGAGCACGACGTCGGCCGGGTGCAGCCCCGTCGTCGGCTCGTCCAGCAGGTAGAGCGTGTGGCCGCGCGGCGCCCGCTGCAGCTCGGTGGCCAGCTTGATCCGCTGCGCCTCGCCGCCCGACAGCTCCGTGGCCGGCTGGCCGAGCCGCAGGTAGCCGAGGCCCACGTCGCGCAGCGTGGCGAGGGCGCGCGCGGCGAGTGGCACGTCGGCGAGGAAGCCGTGCGCCTCGTCCACCGTCATCGCCAGCACGTCCGCGATCGAGCGCCCGTGGTACTCGATCTCGAGGGTCGCCGGCTCGTACCGGGCGCCGTGGCACGTGGGGCACGGCCCGTAGGAGCCGGGGAGGAAGAGGAGCTCGACGGTGACGGATCCCTCGCCCTGGCAGGTCTCGCAGCGCCCGCCCGCGACGTTGAAGGAGAACCGCCCCGCTCCGTAGCCGCGGGCGCGCGCCTCGTCGGTCGACGCGTACGTCCGCCGGACCGCGTCGAAGAGCCCCGTGTAGGTCGCGAGCGTCGAGCGCGGCGTGCGGCCGATGGGGCGCTGGTCCACGGACACGAGCCGGTCGACGGCGTCGGCGCCCTCCACCCGGGCGATCCGCGCCGGTCCCGACGCGTCGTCGTCGCCGTCCGCGTCGTCGGAGTCCTCGACCACCACGCGGTCGGGCGCGAGCGATGCCCGCAGCAGGTCGGGCAGCACGCGGCTCACGAGCGTCGACTTGCCGGATCCGGAGACGCCCGTCACGGCCACCATCACGCCGAGCGGGATCTCGACGTCGAGGTCCACGAGGTTGTGCAGCGTCACGCCCGTCGCCCGGATGCTCCCGGTCGGCGTGCGCGGCGTGCGGTCCACCCGGGCGGGCGCGAGGTCGGGGAAGAGGTGCGGCCGGGTCGCCGACGCCTCGACCTCGCGGAGTCCGTCGACGGGACCGCTGTAGACGACGGATCCGCCCGCCTGCCCCGCGCCCGGTCCCACGTCGACGATCCAGTCGGACCGCCGCACGACGTCCATGTCGTGCTCGACGACGAAGACCGAGTTGCCGGAGTCGCGCAGCTGCTCCAGCACCTCGAGGAGCGGCTCCGCGTCGGCCGGGTGCAACCCCGCCGACGGCTCGTCGAGCACGTAGACCACGCCGAACAGACCCGACCGCAGCTGTGTCGCGAGCCGGAGCCGCTGCATCTCGCCCGGGGAGAGCGTCGTCGTGACGCGGCCGAGGCTGAGGTAGCCGAGCCCGAGGTCCACGAGCACGGCGAGGCGGGCGACGAGGTCCGTCGTGATCGTCACGGCCACGTCGCCCATGCCGTCCGTCGGGGCGATGGCGGTGGCGAGGTCGGCGAGCGTCAGCGCATTGAGCTCCTGGATGCTGCGGCCCGCGAAGGTCACGGCCAGCGCCTCGGGCGTGAGCCCGCTGCCGCCGCACCGCTCGCACGTGCCGGACACCATGTGCGCGAGCGCCGCCTCGCGCAGGCGCGGGCTCGCGGAGTCGGCGAGCGTGTGCAGCACGTAGGAGCGCGCGCTCCAGAACCGCCCGTTGTAGGGCTTCGCCACGCGGTCGCGCTGCGGCGTGATCTGCACCACCGGCTGCTCCTCCGTGAAGAGCAGCCAGTCCCGCGCGTCCTGCGGCAGCTCGCGCCACGGCACGTCCACGTCGTGCCCGAGCGCGATGACGATGTCGCGCAGGTTCTTGCCCTGCCAGGCGCCCGGCCACGCGGCGACGGCGCCCTCGCGGATCGTGAGCGACGGATCCGGCACGAGCGATTCCTCGGTCACGGTGTGCGCGACCCCGAGTCCGTGGCACACGGGGCACGCGCCCGCGGCCGTGTTCGGAGAGAAGGCGTCGGAGTCGAGGCGGCCCTGGCCCGCGGGGTAGGTGCCCGCGCGCGACATGAGCATCCGCAGCGAGTTGGACAGCGTGGTGACGGTGCCGACGGTCGAGCGCGTGCTGGGCGCGCCCCGCCGCTGCTGCAGCGCGACCGCGGGCGGCAGGCCGGTGATGCTCTCGACGTGCGGCGTCTGCTCCTGCCGGATCAGCCGGCGCGCGTACGGCGCCACCGACTCGAAGAACCGGCGCTGCGCCTCGGCGTAGACGGTGCCGAACGCGAGCGACGACTTGCCGGATCCCGAGACGCCCGTGAAGGCGACGATCCGGTCGCGGGGGATGTCGACGTCCACGTCGCGGAGCGTGTTCTCGGACGCTCCCCGCACCCGGACGAAGCCGTCGGCTCGGTCGTCGGGGGCGGATGCGGGCGGGTGGATCTCGGGGGAAGGCACCTGCTCGACCCTAGGCCCGCTCGCCCGCGACCGTCGGCCCGGTGCCAGCGCAGCCGGGAGGTGGTACGGCGGCCGAGCGTGCGGCGGGCGCCGCCCGCCCGGCCGGGCGGATCAGCCGAGCGCGCCCCGCGCCTCCTGCAGCGTCGGGAAGTCCCCGACGTCGCGGCCGAGGCGGTCGGTGACGTGGAAGCCCGCGCCCCACCGCTCCTCGGAGAGCCCCGCGAACTCGTCCCCGCGTCGGGCGACCCAGAGCCCCGCGGCGACGGGGGACCAGCTGACGCCGGGGATGTCGGTCTGGCCGGGCGCGGCCTGCGTGAGAGCCATTGCTCCTCCTTCTCCGTGGCTCGTCGTCGAGCCCCCGTGCTGTCGTCGGCGACGGGGATGCGCGCCGCGACGCCGTCCGATGGGATGGAACCCAACTGTATGCGCACTAACGACTAGTGGGCGTTCTTCCGAGCGGATCCGGAGCTTGGGGCCCGCTGACGGACATCCCGACGCCCGCGCACGACGGAGGGCCGCCCGCGCTCACGCTGACGGCCCTCTCGTGGCGCGACGGGATCAGCCGCGGATGTAGGTCTCCAGCTCCGGGATGCGGAGCTTGGCGAGCACCTTCTTCTCGATCTGGCGCACGCGCTCGCGCGTCACGCCGAGCTGCTGGCTCACGAAGGCGAGCGAACGCGGCTCGAGGCCCGCGAGGCCGAAGCGCATCCGCACGACCTCGGCGTCGCGCTCGGCCAGCCCGTCGATGAGGCGCATGACGTGCGCGGCCATGAGCTGCTGCGTCACCACGTCGATGGGCTGCGTGACGTCCGCGTCCTCGATGAGGTCGGCCATCTCGGTGTCGCCGTCGCCGCCGCTGCCGCCCACCAGGACCTGCAACGACATGGGCTCCTGTGCGCGGTCGAGCAGGTAGCGCACCTTGGTGACGGGCGTGTCCGACTCGCGTGCGATCTCCTCCATGGAGGGGTCGCGGCCGAGCTCGACGGCGAGCTCGCGCTGCACCGCGTTGATGCGGTTGATGTGCTCGACCGTGTGCACGGGGATCCGGATGGTGCGGCTCGTGTCGGCCATGCCGCGGGTGATGGACTGCTTGATCCACCACGACGCGTAGGTCGAGAACTTGAAGCCGGCCTGGTAGTCGAACTTCTCGACGGCGCGGACGAGTCCCATGTTGCCCTCCTGGATGAGGTCCAGGAACGGCAGGCCGCGGCCCGTGTAGCGCTTGGCGATGCTGACGACGAGGCGCAGGTTCGCGTTCACGAGGTGCTGCTTGGCGCGCATCCCGTCCTGCGCCAGCGTCTGGTACTCGCGGCGCTCGGCCGAGGTGAGGTCGGTGCGGGTGTCGAGGACCTCCTGCGACAGCACGCCCACCTCGATGCGGCGGGCCACGGTCACCTCCTGCTCGGCGGTGAGCAGCGGCACGCGGCCGATCTGGCGGAGGTAGTCCTTGACGGCGTCGGTGCTGGCGCCGGGGGTGACGAGCGACGGCTCGGGGAGGTCGGAGTCCGCGTACGGATCGACGGGACGGACGGACTCGACCTGGTCGAGCTCGGTGTCGGAGGTGGTCTCGGCGGCCGTGGGCCGGGTCGGTGTCATCGTCATGGTGCCCGTTCCTTCCGTGCCGTCGCGGACGGCATCGTCATGCGGGCCCGCGTCCGTTCGACGGGGGTCACTGCGAGGTCCCGTGCTCCACGGGGCTCTCGCCGGGAGGCCGGATCACGACCTCGAGCACCTAACTTAGCGCGCGATTCCTTTGGGGCCAAACCGTTCGTATACGGACGTAATATCCGGCCGGCACCGGTCTCGAGACGCCGGCCCCCACCGGTGCGCCCAATCGTATTGGGGACGAACGATTAGCGCAGGGGGTTGCGCTCGTTCCTCGGCGGTTGTACATCTCCTCGCCACCTACACTTGACGGGTGGTCGCCTCACGAATCCATCTCGTCCGTCACGGCGAGGTGCACAACCCGCACGGGATCCTCTACGGACGCATCCCCGGGTACGGCCTCTCCGAGCTCGGCCACCGCATGGCGGACGCCGCGGCGCGCGCGCTCGAGGAGGAGGGTGCTCCCGTCAACCGCGTCATCGCCTCCCCGCTCCAGCGCGCGCAGGAGTCCGCCGCCCCGTGGGCCGAGCGCTTCGCCCTCGAGGTCGCCACCGACGAGCGCGTCATCGAGCCCACCAACCGCTTCGAGGGATCCCGGTTCCCCTCGCCCGCGCGCATCGCCCGATCGCCGCGCCTCTGGCCGCTCGTCGTCGACCCCGTGAAGCCCAGCTGGGGCGAGTCCTACCGCTCCATCGCCGCGCGCATGGCGGAGGCCGTGAAGGCCGCGCACCGCTCCGTGCCCGACGGCGACGTCGTCATCGTCAGCCACCAGCTGCCCATCTGGATGGTGCACCTCTCCCTCGCGGGCGAGCGCCTCTTCCACGATCCGCGCCAGCGCCGCTGCGCCCTGTCGAGCATCACGACGGTGGAGCGCGTCGGCGACCGCTTCGTCGAGACGGGCTACATCGACGCGGCTGCCGGGCTCGCCGCCGACGCCGTCGACCAGGGGGCGGTCTGATGCCCGGCGTGAGCCGTCGCAGCGTCCTCGCCGCCGCCGCGTCCACCGCGCTGGCCGCGTTCGCCCTCGCGGGCTGCACCGAGGATCCGCTCGCCGCCGAGTTCAAGGCCGGCGACAACAAGCGCTACATCGCCGGCGACGGCACGTTCACCGAGGTCCCGCTGGCCGAGCGCGCCGCTCCCGTCGACTTCTCCGGCACCCTGTCCGACGGCACGGAGATCACCTCCGCCGACTACGTCGGATCCGTCACGGTGATCAACTTCTGGTACGCCGAGTGCCCGCCCTGCCGCCTCGAGGCCAAGGACCTGCAGGCCGCGAACGAGGAGCACGCGGCGGACGGCGTCAAGTTCCTCGGCGTCAACACCCGCGACCGGCGCCCGAACGTCGACTCCTTCGACAAGACCTACGGCATCACCTACCCGTCCGTCCTCGACGTCGAGGACACCTCCATGCAGCTCGCGTTCGCTGGCACCATCGCGCCGAACGCCGTGCCCGCCACCCTCGTCCTCGACCGCCAGGGGCGCGTCGCCTCGCGCGTGCTCGGGCAGATCGACCCCGGGGTGCTCCGCACGCTGGTGAAAGACACCGTCGCCGAGGCGGCGGGGTAGGTGGATCAGATCCAGGGCGTCCTCTCCGGCCAGCTCCTCGTTGCGGTGCCGCTCGCGCTGCTCGCGGGCCTGGTCTCGTTCGCGTCGCCCTGCGTGCTGCCGCTCGTGCCTGGCTACCTCGGGTACATCGGCGGCATGGCCGAGGCGAAGGGCGGATCCGCGACGCGTCGCCGCCTGCTCGTCGGCACGGCGCTGTTCGTGCTCGGCTTCTCCGCGGTCTTCATCGTCACGACGCTCGTCTCCGCGACGGCCGGATTCTGGCTCCTGCGCTGGCAGGACGTCATCACGCGCATCCTCGGCGTCGTCCTCATCGTGATGGGGCTCGTCTTCACCGGCCGGCTCGGATTCCTGCAGCGGCAGGTGAAGAGCTCCTGGCGCCCGGCGACCGGGCTCGCCGGGGCGCCGCTCCTCGGGGTCGTGTTCGGCATCGGCTGGGCGCCCTGCATCGGCCCGACCCTCGCCGTCGTCATCTCCATGAGCCTCACCTCGGCCGACGCGGGTCGCGGCGTGCTGCTTGGGGTCGCCTACTGCATCGGGCTCGGCGTGCCGTTCCTCCTCGTGGCCCTCGGGCTCGGCTGGATGACGCGCACCGTCGGGTTCCTCCGCCGACACATCCGCACCGTCAACCTCGTCGGGGGAGCGCTGCTGGTCGTCACCGGCGTGCTCATGGTCTCCGGCCTCTGGTCGGCGTGGATGCTCCAGCTCCAGGGGGTGATCGCCACGTATGTCCCGGCCATCTGACCACGTCGACTCCCCGCGGCAGGCGCCGCGCGAGGGGGCGTCCATCACGCAGCCCAAGCTCGGGTTCCTCGGCACCCTGCGCTGGTTCTGGCGGCAGCTCACGAGCATGCGCACGGCGCTGTTCCTGCTGCTGCTGCTGGCGTTCGCGGCTATCCCCGGATCCCTGGTGCCGCAGCGCAGCTCCGATCCGAACGGCGTCACGCAGTTCCGCGCCGACAACCCCGACCTGTACCCGGTCCTCGACAAGCTGCAGGTCTTCGACACTTACAGCTCGGTGTGGTTCTCCTCCATCTACCTGCTGCTGTTCATCAGCCTCATCGGCTGCGTCGTGCCGCGCGCCAAGCACCACTTCGACGCGCTCCGCCAGGCGCCGCCCAAGACGCCCGCGCGGCTCTCGCGCCTCGCCGGGTTCACGACGCGCACCACGACGGCGGATCCGGTCGACGCCATCCGGCAGGCCCGCGCGCTGCTCAAGCGCCAGCGGTACCGGACCGTCCTCGTCGACGACGCGTCGGCCGCGGGCGGCGTGCTCTCGGTCTCGGCCGAGCGGGGCTACCTGCGCGAGACCGGCAACCTCGTCTTCCACTCCGCGCTCGTGGGGATCCTCATCACGGTCGGCATCGGCGGCGGCTTCGGCTACTCCGGGCAGAAGGTGCTCGTCGAGGGGCAGTCATTCGTCAACACGCTGTCGACCTTCGACTCGTTCAACCCCGGCCGGTTCTTCGACGACTCCTCCCTCACCCCGTACCGGGTGAAGCTGAACGCGCTGCACGTGCAGTACGAGCAGGAGAACCCGAACGCCATCGGCCAGCCGCTCGACTTCACGGCCGACGTGACGGCCGACGTGCCGGGCGGCCAGCCGCAGGACCGCGAGGTCAAGGTGAACGACCCGCTCGCCATCGGCGGCACCGACATGTACCTGCTCGGCAACGGCTACGCGCCGCACGTGACGGTGCGGGATCCCGAGGGCACCGTGGTGTACAGCGCCGACGTGCCGTTCCTCCCGCAGGACGCGAAGCTCACGTCGCTCGGCGTCGTCAAGGTGCCGGACGGGCTGCGCGAGCAGGTCGGCATGCTCGGCTTCTTCTACCCGACGCAGGGCGCGGAGAAGGCGCCGTTCTTCTCCTCCTACCCGGACCTCGACAACCCGCTGCTGACGCTCAACGTCTACACGGGCGACCTCGGGATCGACGGCGGTGTGCCCACGTCGGTCTACACGCTCGACACGGGGAACCTGACGCAGCTCACGGGCGGCAAGACCGGCGTCCAGTCCATCGAGCTCGCCCCCGGCCAGACGACGGACCTGCCGGACGGCCTCGGCAGCGTGAGCCTCGACTCCGTGCCGCGCTTCGTGTCGTTCGACGTGCACCACGACCCGACGCAGCGCTGGGTGCTGCTGTTCGCGATCCTCGTGCTCGGCGGCCTGCTCACCTCCCTCTTCGTGCCGCGCCGGCGCGTGTGGGTGAAGGCGGTGCCGCAGGCCGACGGATCCACCACCCTCGAGTACGCCGGGCTCGCCCGCGGCGAGGACCCCACGCTGGAGGCCGCGGTCGCGGCGCTGGCGGACAAGCACGTGGCCGGCCTCCCGCCTGCCGCGGTGTCAGATGCAGAAGTTAGGCTCCACTCGTGAACACGGCCATGCTCGACGACGTCTCCCTCATCGCGCTCCTCGTCGCGATGGGCCTCTACGCGGCCGCGTTCATCGCGTTCGCCCTCGACCTCGCGCGGCGCTCCGCGCTCGTGCCGGACGCCGCCACCGTCGCGGCGCGCCAGCCGTCCGCGGTCGGCGCCACCGCCGCACGCCGCGGCGGCACCGCCACCCTCGAGAGGGAGCCCGGGTCCTCCGACCGCGACCGCGTCGCCAGCGGACCGGACGCGCCCGTCGCCGCCGGTCGGTCCCTGAGCCTCAACGTCGCCATGGTGCTGCTCGTCGTCGGGTTCATCGCCCACGCGGTCGCCACGGTGCTCCGCGGCCTCGCCGCCTCGCGCGTGCCGTGGGCCAACATGTACGAGTTCGCCATGACGGGCACGCTGCTCATCCTCAGCGTCTACCTCATCGTGCTCACGCGCCGCGACCTGCGCTTCCTCGGCACGTTCGTCACCGGTCTCATCCTCATCCTGCTGGGCATCGCGGTCGTCCAGTACCGCGTCGAGGTGGCGCCGCTGCCGCCGTCGCTGCAGTCGTACTGGCTCGTGATCCACGTCTTCGTCGCCGCCCTCGGCACCGGGTTCTTCGCCCTGGCCTTCGCGCTCTCGGGCGTGCAGCTGCTGCAGTTCCGTCGCGAATCGCTCGCGGCCGACGCGCAGTCGATGAAGATGCGCTTCCTCGCGACGCTGCCCGACTCCGTCACGCTCGAGTCGATGGCCTACCGCCTCAACATCGTCGGCTTCATCTTCTGGACGTTCACGCTCATGGCCGGCGCCGTCTGGGCCGAGCGCGCGTGGGGACGCTACTGGGGGTGGGACACCAAGGAGGTCTGGACCTTCATCATCTGGGTGCTCTACGCCGGGTACATCCACGCACGGGCCACGCGCGGCTGGCGCGGATCGCGCTCCGCGTGGCTGGCCATCATCGGGTTCTCCGCCGTCATGTTCAACTTCGGCGTGGTGAACGTGTTCTTCAAGGGCCTGCACACCTACAGCGGGCTGTAGACCGCAGGGCCTGGTCTGCGGGGTCGGCCTGCGTCAGGCGCGGGCGAGCACGGCGTGCGTGCGGCGGATCCGGTCGAGCCACCAGTCGCGGCGCTCGGCGTCGGCCGCGTGGGCGTCGAGGAGCCGCGCGTCGGGCGAGACGCGCCGCACGGGGATCCGGCCGTCGACCGGCACGAGCGGGTCGGCGACGACGTCCTCGACGAAGAGCGAGACCGTGCCGAGGCCGCAGTCGTGCGGCAGCTCGGGGATCGCTGCCGCGAGGTGCGCGGCCATCGCGATCCCGACGCTCGTGTCGAGCGCGCTGGAGACGACCACCGGCAGGCCGGCGTCCCGCGTGATCCGCAGCGCGCGGTGGATCCCACCGAGCGGCTGCGCCTTGATCACGAGCAGGTCGGCGGCGCCGGCCCGGGCGACCCGCAGCGGGTCGTCGGCCTTGCGGACGCTCTCGTCGGCGGCGACGGGCACGCCCAGGTGGCGGATCCGCCCGCGCAGCTCGGCGAGCTCCTCCACCGACGCGCACGGCTGCTCCGCGTACTCGAGGTCATGCTCGGCGAGGGCGTGGATCGCGTGCTCGGCCTCGTCGACGTTCCAGGCCGCGTTCGCGTCGATGCGCACGCGCCCCTCCGGCCCGAGCAGGCGGCGCACCTCGGCGACGCGCGCCACGTCGTCCGCGAGCGTCGTGCCGCGCTCCGCGACCTTGACCTTCGCGGTGCGGCAGCCGGGGAACCGGGCCAGCACCTCGGCGACGCGGGCGGCGTCGACGGCCGGGATCGTGGCGTTCACGAGCACGTGGTCGCGGAGCGGCGCGGGCGGCTCCGTCCAGCCGAAGTCGATCGCGGCCGCGAGCCAGGCGGCGGCCTCGGCGTCGTCGTACTCGACGAACGGCGAGAACTCCGTCCAGCCCAGCGGGCCCTCGATCAGCACCGCCTCGCGCACGTCGAGGCCGCGGAAGCGCGTGCGGAGGGGGAGGGCGACGACGCGGGCGGTGGCGAGGAGGTCGTCGAGGGCGGGGAGCATGGATCCAGCCTCGCACCCGCGGGCGGCCGGCGGGGCGCCGCCTAGGCTGGACGCATGGTGAAGCAGGTCTCCGACATCCTCGATCCCACGCGCTGGCGCGACGTCCCCCTCGCGGAGGGCTTCACCGACATCACGTACCACCACGACCTCACGGGCCGCATCGCGCGCATCGCGTTCGACCGGCCCGAGGTGCGCAACGCCTTCCGCCCGCGCACGGTCGACGAGCTGTACCAGGCGCTCGACGACGCCCGGCAGGACCCGCGCATCGGCGTCGTGCTCCTCACCGGCAACGGCCCGAGCCCGAAGGACGGCGGCTGGGCGTTCTGCAGCGGCGGCGACCAGAGGATCCGCGGACGCGACGGCTACAAGTACGCGGAGGGCGAGACCGCCGAAGGCGTGGACCCGGCGCGCGCCGGACGCCTGCACATCCTCGAGGTGCAGCGCCTGATCCGCTTCATGCCCAAGGTCGTCATCGCGGTCGTCCCCGGCTGGGCGGCCGGCGGCGGGCACTCGCTGCACGTCGTGTGCGACCTCACGATCGCCTCCGCCGAGCACGGCCGTTTCAAGCAGACCGACGCGGACGTCGGCTCGTTCGACGGCGGGTACGGATCCGCGTACTTCGCCCGCCAGGTCGGGCAGAAGGCCGCGCGCGAGGTGTTCTTCCTCGCCGAGGAGCACAGCGCCCAGCGCATGCACGAGATGGGCGCCGTGAACCGCGTCGTGCCGCACGCCGAGCTCGAGGCGACCGCGCTGGAGTGGGCCGAGACGATCCTCGGGAAGTCGCCCACCGCGATCCGCATGCTCAAGTACGCCTTCAACGCGGTCGACGACGGCATGGTCGGCCAGCAGGTGTTCGCCGGGGAGGCCACGCGCCTCGCCTACGGCACCGACGAGGCCGTCGAGGGGCGCGACTCCTTCCTCGAGAAGCGCGCGCCCGACTGGTCGCCGTTCCCGTGGCAGTTCTGATCCGCGCGGCCCCGCTCCCGTGAGGCGCCTCGAGCGGCTGACCGCGTCCGGCGCCGACGTGGTGCCGCTCCTCCGCGCGGCCCTCGCGGGCGACGGCCCGGCGCTGCTCGCGCGCCCCGTGGACGCGCCCGTGGCCGTCGGGAATCCGCCGCCGCCGGCCGAGGTCGAGCGCCGCGTCGCGCTCGTGGTCGAGACGAGCGGCACCACCTCCCGGCCCAAGCGCGTCGCGCTGTCGTCGGACGCGCTGCTGGCGAGCGCCGCCGCGTCGCAGGCGGCGCTCGGGGCCCCCGGGCAGTGGATCCTCGCGCTTCCCACCCACTACATCGCCGGCCTCCAGGTGCTCGTGCGCTCGATCGCGGCGGGCACCGCGCCCGCGGTCCTCGCGCCCGGGAGATTCGACCCGCGCGCGTTCGCGCAGCTGGCCACGTCGCTGGACGCGCGCGTCGCCCGCTACACGTCGCTCGTGCCGACGCAGCTGCACCGGCTCGTGGAGGCGGCCGAGGGCGACACCGGCGACGACGCCCGCCGCGTCCGCGAGGCCGTCCGGCGCCTCGACGCGATCCTCGTGGGCGGCCAGGCGGCCCCGCCGCACCTGGTCGACCGCGCCGCCGCGCTGGGGTGGCGGGTGGTGCGCACCTACGGATCGAGCGAGACCGCGGGCGGCTGCGTCTACGACGGCGTGCCGGTCGCGACGGCCGGGGTCGCGGTCGTCGACGGCCAGGTGGAGCTCGCCGGCCCGATGCTCGCGGAGGGCTACCTCGGGGATCCGGCCGCGACCGATGCGGCCTTCGGCGAGCACGACGGCCGCCGCTGGTACCGCACGGGCGACGGCGGCGACCTGGTCGACGGCGTGCTGCGGATCACCGGGCGGCTCGACGACGTGGTCATCTCCGGCGGCGAGAAGCTGCGGCTCGCCGCGGTGGAGGAGGCGGTGCGGTCGATGGTCGCGTGGGAGCCGCGTCTCGGCGAGGCCGTCGCGGTGCCCGGCGAGCACGCGGGCTGGGGGCAGCGGCCGGTCGTGTTCGCGCCCGGGACCGTGGATCCGGAGCTCGCCGAGCGCGTGCGCCGCGAGCTCGCCGCGCGCCTGGGCCGCGTTGCGGGATCCGCGGTCGTGCGGGGGATCGACGCCCTGCCGACGCTGCCGTCCGGCAAGCCCGACCGCCGGGCGCTGCGGGCGCTGGCCGACGCGGACCCGGCCGCCTGACGCGTCGCGCGAGCCGCCCGCGTCGCGCGAGCCGCCCGCTCCGCCCGGGCATGACGAGGGGCCGGATGCTCGGCATCCGGCCCCTCGCCTCTCAGGAGGGACGTCCCTTGAGGAAGTCCTACTTCTTGAAGACGTCCTTCACGTTCTCGCCGGCCTGCTTGGCGCTTGCCCCGGCCTGCTTCGCTTCGCCTTCGGCGACCTTGCTGTCGTCGCCGGTCAGCTTCCCGAAGGCCTCCTCGGCCTTCCCCGCGAGCTTCTCGCCGGTGTTCTGGGCCTTGTCATCCGCACTCATATGCGCTCCTTCGTTCGGGGGATGGGACGTCTCCGACGCTACGCCCGCGCGCCCCCGGCGTCACCCCCTCCCACCGGACGCACGGGCGGGCGCCGCCCCAGGATCCCGCGTCGCCCGTGGGAGGATGGGCACATGGCCACCCGCACCCCCGACGCCCGTGCGAAGGGCCTGCTCTCCTGGCTGATCCTCGCGGTCGCGGTCGTCATCGCCGCCTTCACCGTCGCGATCCTCGTGGCCGCCGTGCAGGCGGACGGCCTGGGCGAGGTCACGGGCACGCTCGTCGCGGGCGGCATCGCGACCGTGGTGGCCGCGATCGCGTTCGTCGACCAGCGCCGTAAGGTCCGCGCGACGCGGGCGGCCGAGCTGGCCGCCGCATCCCGCGCGCCCGTCGATGCCGGTGCCGCCGACGCCGCGCCCGGGGACGACGCCGTCAGTCGATGAGCCGGAGCGCCACGAGGCGCTCCAGCGCCGCTTGGCCGGCGGGCGGGCAGCGGTCGGCGTCCGCGGATCCGACGAGCTCGACCTCGGCCACCTCCCCCGACGGCACGGGCTCCTGCCGCGTGCCCTCCCGGGGCTCCGCGCGGTAGACGGTCATGCTCACGAGGCGCCCCGCATGCACGCCGTGGGCGTCGGCCAGGACGGTGAAGAGGTCCTCGATCGTGGCAGGGTCGATGTCGAGCCCCACTTCCTCGGCGGCCTCGCGCACGAGCGCCTGCCGCGCGCCCTCGCCGGGCTCGATCTTCCCGCCCGGCAGGTAGAGCACGTCTTGTCCCTCCACGCGCACCATCAGCACGCGGCGGTCGCGGACGAGGGCGAGCGCGGCGACGCGGAGCGGGCGCTCGTCCGGGCTGCGGCGTCGGCCGGAGTCCCCGGGACCGTCGCCGTCGGGCACGTCCAGCTCGTCCAGGTCGTCATCGTCGTCGTCGAGGACGGGGACGACCGGTCGTCCGGCGGGGTCGGGGGTCGATGTCACGCGGTCCTCCTACAGTCCGTCGAGGCTCTTGCGAGCCGCCCACTCCACGTCGAGCAGGGCGACGACCACGGTATCGGCCCAGGCTCCTCCGGCCCATCGGTCGTGCACGAGGAGCGCCTCGCGTCGCATGCCGAGGCGCTCGGCCAGCCCCAGCGCGGTCGCGTCCGCCGCGTCGAACCGGCACGCGACGCGGTGCACGCCCGCCTCGGCGAACGCGAGCTCGAGGATCCGGTCGGCCGCCTCCGCCGCCAGCCCCGCTCCCCGCACGTCCTCGTGCAGCACCACCCCGAGCTCGGCCTGCCGGGCACCCGGGTCCCGCAGCAGCAGGTGCACCTCGCCGACCACCCGCGCCCACCGCTGGCCCTGGGCGGGCAGCTCGATCGCGAGGGCGAGCCGGTCGCCGACGCCAGCCAGGCGGGTCCAGTCCAGGCGGTCGGCGAGCATGCGCGCGGGGTCGGCCGCGGATCCGGCGAGGTGCGGCCGGGCGCCGGGGGACTCCGCGTACGACTCGATCGCGACCACGTCGTCCGGCGTGAAGGGCCGCAGGACGAGCCGGGCGGTGCGGACGGGACCGCGCACCTCGACCGGGTCGAGCGCGGGCAGGTCGCCGTCCACGGGGATCCGCCGGGTCAGGAGGTGGCGGGCGGCGTCGCCGCCCACTCGTCGGCCAGCACCGCGTAGTAGAGGCTGTCGACCCACTCGCCCTTCACGAGGTGCTCCTCGCGGAAGAGCCCCTCGTGGCGCATGCCGAGGCGCTCGGCCATGCGCGCGGACGAGGCGTTGCGGGCGTCGAGCTGCGCGAGGACGCGGTGGGCGCCCGCGCGCTGGAAGGCGATGTCGAGCATGGCGCGGCTGGCCTCGGTGGCGTAGCCGCGGCCGGCGAAGTCCGGGTTCATGACCCAGCCGATCTCGAGCTGGCGGGATGCCGCGTTGCGGAGGAGGAGGGACACGTCGCCGACCACGCGGCCGGATCCCGCGCGCGGGTTCAGGCTCGGCTCGTCGGGGAGCTCCACGGCGAGGCCGAGGAAGTCGTGCGACTGCTCGAGCCGCGTCTGCCGGCGGCGGGCGGCGAGGTGGCGCTTCGACGCCTCGCGGTCGCGGAGCGGCCAGAACATGTACTCGACCACGTCGGGCCGGCGCTGGATGTCGGCGTAGTCGTCGAGGTCGTCGGCCGTGTACGGCCGGATCACCAGGCGCTCGGTGCGCACGGGCTCCGTCATCCTGAGCGGCGCATCGAGGCGCGGGCCGCGGAGGATGCGGGGCCTCACGACGCCTGGCCTGCCTCGGCCGTGCGCGGCAGCGCGACGGCGACGGGGGAGGACACCGCGGCGGGCATCTCCACGTCGAGGCCGAAGAGCGCCTGTACGGCGTCGACCACGCGGGCCCCCTCGCCCTGGCGCGCGAGCTCGCGCGCGCGGACGGAGGGCTGGTGCACGAGGACGCTGACGAGGTGCCGGAGCGCCTTCTCGGTGGCCTCGGAGGAGTCGCCGCGCTTGCGCACGCGCTCCAGCTCGCCCTCGAGGACGTCGAAGATGTGGGTGCGCAGGGCGACGACCGCGGGGGCCACCTCGTCCTCGGCGCTCGCGGCGCGGAACTCGGCGGCGGCGGTGCTGACGATCTCGCGCGCGTCGTCCGTGGCGGTCAGGTCGCGCAACGGCGCGTGCAGGCTGATGGTCTCGAGGTCGAGCAGCTCGACGCCCTCGACGGTGACGACGTCCGGATCCACGTTGCGGGGGAGCCCCAGGTCGATGACCAGGCGGCGGCGGCCGTCGCCCGACACCGCGGCGGCGCCCTGCATGTGGTCCGCGGCGAGCACGGCGGCGGGCGCGGTGCTGCAGGTGACGACCATGTCGGATGCGGCGAGCGCCTTCAGCAGGTCGCGGCCCTCGACGGCGGGGATCCCGTGGGGGCCCGCGAACCTCTGCGCGCGGCCCGAGGGGGAGTAGACGTGCACGTCGACGACGCCGCGGTCGCGGAGGGCAGCGAGGCTCGCACCGGCGTAGGCGCCCGTGCCGACGAGCAGGACCCGCGTGGCCGACCAGTCGGCGATGCGGCTCTCGGCGAGGTCGAGCGCGAGCCGGACCATGGAGCGGCCGGCGCTCTGCAGTCCTGTGCGGGTCTTGACGCCGCGGGACGTGTTGGACGCGGTCTGGAAGAGGCGCTCGAGGCCGGTGCTCGTGGTGCCGCCCGTGCGCGCGCCCTCGAGGGCTCGGCGCACCTGGCCCGCGATCTCTCCCTCGCCGACGACGACCGACTCGAGCCCGGAGGAGACGGCGAACAGGTGCTCGGCGACCGCGTCGCCGCACTTCACGTCGACGCTGCCGCGGACGTCGTCACGGCCGATGCCGCTGGCGCCGCTGACCACGTCGACCGTGGCCTCGACGGCGAGGGCGCGGGCCGCAGTGAGGGGCTCCTCCACGTCGAGGTAGGCCTCGAAGCGGTTGCAGGTGGCGAGCACGACGGCGCCCGCGATGAAGTCGTTCTGCGCCATGAGCGTGCCGGCGACGGAGGGTGCGGCCACGGACAGCTTCTCGAGGACCTCGAAGCTGGCGTTGTGATGACTCGCCGTCAGACATATGAGCACGCTCCATGGTAAACCTCCCCACCGTGTGCTCCGGGCCGGTGAGGGCACCCTGGCTAGGCCGGGCCGCCTCCCCAGCCGAGCCGCCGCGCAGGCGGGGGATGCGATGATCTCCTCCGTGATCACGCCCAGCTCCTCGCCGTCCTCCGTGCCCTCGTCCGCCGCCGTCCCGCTCCCCGCGGAGCACCCGCTCAACACGCGCACCGCGTCGTCGCTCCTCGTCGAGGCGTACCGCGGCCACCGCGGCGAGCGCGCGCCCGTGTGGTTCATGCGCCAGGCCGGCCGGTCGCTGCCCGAGTACCGCGAGCTCCGCGTGGGCACGCGCATGCTCGACGCGTGCCTCGACCCGGAGATGGCCAGCGAGATCACGCTGCAGCCGGTGCGCCGCCACCACGTCGACGCGGGCATCTTCTTCAGCGACATCGTCATCCCGCTGAAGCTCGCGGGCGTCGGCGTCGACATCGTCGCGGGCCGCGGCCCCGTGCTCGAGAAGCCCGTGCGCACCGCGGCCGACGTGGCCGCGCTGCCGTCGCTGGATCCGGCCGCCCTCGAGCCCATCCGCCAGGCGGTCGCGCGCACGGTCGCCGAGCTCGGCGACACCCCGCTCATCGGGTTCGCGGGCGCCCCCTTCACGCTCGCCGCGTACCTCGTCGAGGGCGGGCCGAGCAAGGACCACATCGCGGCCCGCGGCCTCATGCACGCGGATCCCGACGCCTGGGACGCGCTCATGCGCTGGTGCGCCGAGATCACGGGCGTCTTCCTGCACGCGCAGGTCATGGCGGGGGCCTCCGCCGCCCAGCTCTTCGACTCGTGGGCGGGCGGCCTCTCGCTCGCCGACTACACGCAGCGCGTCGCCCCGGCGTCCGCGCTCGCGCTCGACCACGTGCGCACGATCATCGCCGCGGACGGCCGCACGGTGCCGCTCGTCCACTTCGGCGTCGGCACGGGCGAGCTGCTCGGCGCGATGCACGACGTGGGCGTCGACGCGGTGGGCGTCGACTGGCGCATCCCGCTCGACGAGGCGTCGCGGCGGCTCGGCGGATCCGTCCCCGTCCAGGGCAACGTCGATCCGGCCCTCCTCGCGGCCCCGTGGCCGATCCTCGAGGCGCACGTGCGCGACGTGCTCGAGCGCGGCGAGGCGGCGCCCGCCCACATCCTCAACCTCGGCCACGGCGTGCCGCCGGAGACCGACCCCACCGTGCTCACCCGCATCGTGGAGCTCGTCCGTGAGTAGCGACCCGCGGCAGGCGGCCGGCCAGGTGGATCCCACGGACGTCGTGGTGATCGGCGGCGGCGTGGGCGGCCTCATCGCCGCCCGCGCGTGCGCCCTCGCCGGGAAGCGCGTGATCCTCGTGGAGGCGTCGCCCGCGCTCGGCGGCACCGTCGGATCCCACGTGGTCGACGGCCTCCGCCTCGACAGCGGCGCCGAGAGCTTCGCCACCCGCCGCGGCACGGTCGCCGCCTTCCTCGGGGAGCTCGGCCTCGCCGACCGGATCGTGCAGCCGAATCCGGACGGCGCGTGGGTGCAGCTCGCCGAGCGCGCCATCCAGCTGCCGCGCACGGGCCTGCTCGGGATCCCCGCGCACCCGTTCGACGCCACCATCGCCACCGCCATCGGCCGGGCCAGCGTCGCCCGCGCGAAGGCCGACCTCCTCCTCCCCGCCTCCGTCGGCGCGAAGGAGCGCACGCTCGGCGGCCTCGTCCGCGCCCGCATGGGCGACCGCGTGGTCGACCGGCTGGTCGCCCCCATCGTCTCTGGCGTGCACAGCGCCCACCCCGACGAGGTCGACGCCGACTCCGTCGCGCCCGGCCTCCGCGCCGGCCTCGCCGAGCAGGGGTCGCTCGGGAAGGCGGTCGCGTCCATGCGCGCGGCGTCCCCCGCGGGATCCGCCGTCAGCGGCATCGTCGGCGGCGTGCACCTGCTCGTCGACGCCCTGGCCGCCGACCTCGCGCGCCTCGGCGTCGACGTCCGCACCTCGCTCGCCGTGGAGTCCGTGCACCGGCACCGCTCGCACGAGGGCGCGGCCGCGTACGACGACTGGCACGTCGAGCTCGCCGACGGCCGCGGCATCGACGCGGCGGGCGTGGTCCTCGCGATCCCCGCTGCCGGGCTCATCCGCCTCTTCTCCGGCCTCGCGCCCCGCGCCGTCACGGAGGGCTGGCCCGAGCCGTCCTCCGTCGAGCTGGTCACGCTCGTCGTGCGCGCGCCCGAGCTCGACGCCGCACCCCGCGGCACGGGCGTGCTCGTCGCGGCCGACGCCCCGGGGATCCGCGCCAAGGCCCTCACGCACGCCACCGCCAAGTGGCCGTGGCTGAAGGAGCAGGCGGGCGACCGGCACGTGCTCCGCCTCTCCTACGGGCGCGCGGGCGGCGATGACGACACCGCGGCCGTCCCCGACGACGAGCTCACCGCCGTCGCGGTGCACGACGCGTCGGCGCTGCTCGGCGTCGACCTGGCCGGCCGCGTCACCGGATCCGCCCGCGTGCGCTGGACCAACGCCCTCCCGTTCGCCGCCTCCGGCCACCGCGAGCGCGTGCAGGCCGTGCGCGACGAGGCCGCGGAGCACCCGGGCCTCGAGATCACCGGATCCGCCGTCGCGGGCACCGGTCTCGCCTCCGTGGTGGCCGACGCGCAGGCCGCGGCGGCACGCCTCCTGGGCCGCTGATGCGCGGTCGAGGACCCGCGTGGCCGGGCACCGACCGCCCCGCCGCCCCGACCACGCGGCCGCGCCGGAGGGATACGCTGGACCGACGTGTGCTGCACGTGCCCCTTCAACGATCGGAGATCTCCCATGAAAGGCAAGCTTCTCTTCGTCGCCGGAGCTGGTGTCGGCTACGTCCTCGGCGCCCGCGCCGGACGCAAGCGCTACGAGCAGATCCGCACGAACGCCAAGAAGGTCTGGGATGACCCGAAGGTCCAGCGCCAGGTCGACAACGCGGCCGGCTTCGTGAAGGACCACACCCCCGACGTCGCGCACGCGGTCGTCGGCGGTGCCAAGAAGGTCGTCGGCACCGTCACCGGCGGCAAGAAGGACTCCTCGCGCGGCACCACGCCCTCGAGCGCGTCGACCTCCTCGTACCCGACCATGGACCCCGCCTCGCCCGAGCCGAACGGCTCCGGCACCTCCCGCTGACCCGCAAGCCCATCCCCAGGAGGGAAACCCGCATGACGGATCAGGATCTCAATCCGAAGAGCAAGCGCTCGCTCGTCCGGCTCGTCGCCGACCTGCCGACGCTCATCGTCCAGCTGATCAAGGACGAGATCGAGTCGTTCAAGAACGAGCTCGTCTCGAAGCTCAAGCACGCGGGGATCGGTGCCGGCTTCCTCGTCGTGGCGCTGTTCTTCGCGTTCATCGCGTTCCTGGTGCTCGTCGCCGCCGCGATCCTCGGCCTGTCCGAGGCGTTCTCGCCGTGGCTGTCCGCGCTCATCGTCGCGGGCGTCTTCCTCCTCATCACGGTGGTGCTGGCGCTGCTCGGCATCCGCTGGCTCAAGAAGGGCGTCCCGCCGATGCCCGAGGAGACGGTGGACAGCCTCAAGGAGGACGTCGACGCGGTGAAGGGGACCGGCAAGTATGACCACTGACCGCCCCCGCCCCACGGGACCCCGGTCCCGCACCGAGCTGAAGCTCGACATCCAGCACACGCGCGAGGAGATCTCCGCGACGCTCGACGCGCTCGAGGCCAAGCTGAACGTCCGTCGCCGGGCGCAGGACGGCATCGCCGACCTGCGTCGCCGCATCCGCCGCACGGCCGACGAGGACCCGCTGCTCGTCGTGGCCGTCGGGGTAGGCGCGGTCGTGGCGGTCGGCGGCGTGGTCTGGGCCGTGGCCCGCGCCGCGCGCCGCTGACCCCCCGGTCGAGCGCCCGTGATGGCCGAGGGGGGATCCGCGCGTCCGCGCCGCCGCGAGGCGCGTGACCCGGGATCCCTGGGTGCGCATCCGCTGATGCTGCCGGGGCTCGTCGGCCTCGCCGGCTCGCTGATCCTCCTCGTGGCCTCGTTCGTCGTCGGCCACGCGCCGGCCGAGTCGGAGCTGTCGCGGACACCCGTGATCGGCGCCCTGCGCGTCTCGCCGTTCGCGACCGGCGTGGCGTCGCTCGGGGTCGTCGTGGGCGGCCTGATGCTCACCTCCGGCTGGCTCCTCCTCGGCGCGCTCCTCCCGCGGCTCGGTCTGTCCGGCCTGCGTGCCACGCTGCGGCTCGCGGTCGTCTGGACCGTCCCGCTCCTCTTCAGCGCGCCGCTGTTCAGCCGCGACATCTACTCGTACATCGCCCAGGGCCGCGTGCTGGGCGCCGGCCTCTCGCCGTACGAGCACGGGCCCGGCGTGCTGCCCGACTGGCGGAGCACGGGCGTCGACCCGCTGTGGGCGCACAACCCCGCGCCCTACGGCCCGTTGTTCCTCGCGATCGAGCGCGTCATCGGCGCGATCTCCGACGCCGTCGGAGTCGAGGTCGCGGTCCTCGCCGCGCGCGGCGTCGCCGTCGTCGGCGTCGTCCTCATGGTCGTGTGCGGCCTCCGCATCGCACGCCGCCGCCGAATCGACCCCGTGCGGACGGCGTGGTTCCTCGCCGCGAGCCCGCTCGTCGTCTTCAACTTCGTGGTGGCCGCGCACAACGACGCGCTGATGATGGGGCTGCTGGTCGCCGGCCTCCTCGCCGCCATCGACTCCCGGCCCGTGCTCGGCGTGCTGCTCGTGACGTGCGCGGTGGCGGTCAAGCCCATCGCGCTCCTCGCCCTGCCCATCGTCGCCATCGTGCACGCGGAGATGCGTGCCCGCCGCGTCGACGACCGGGCGCCGGAGGGCGTGGCCGTCGACGGGTCGGCTGGCGGCGTGGTCGGCCTCCGCCCGCCCACGCGGGACCCGCGCGTGTGGGCGGCCTGGACCGCGTCCGGGATCGCCGCGATGGGCCTCCTCGCGCTCGGCGGCGAGCTGCTCGGCGTCGGCCTCGGCTGGATCTCCGCGCTGTCGAGCCCCGTCTCCGTCGTCTCCTGGTTCATGCCGTTCGGCATCGCCGCGGGCGCGTTCGGCCCCCTGGTCGAGGCGCTCGGCGGTCCGGGCGGCGCGGTCGAGGGCGGGATCAAGACCGCGGGCATCGTGCTCGGGTTCGCGGGCGCCGCGTGGTGCATCCTCACCACCCGCACCCTCTCCGGGGAGGCGCGCCTCGCGCTGGCGTTCGCATGCATCGTCGCCATGTCGCCCGTCGTGTACCCCTGGTACGGCCTGTGGGTGCTCGTGATCCTCGCCGTCGTCGGCATCGCGGACGGCGCGGCCATGTCGCTCGCGGTCTCGGCGACGGTGTTCCTCGTCGGCGTCAACCTGCTGGAGCCCATGGCCGTCGTGCACCCCGTCGCGTCCGGCTGGCCGCGCATGCTGGTCGTCTCCGTGGCGGTGGTCGGCATCCTCGGGGTGCTAGCGCCGGGGCTGCAGGGCCTCGCGGGCACGGATCCGTTCCGGGCGCTCCGGGCTCCCCGCCACCAGTTCTCCGCCGTGCGGCAGCCCCCGGCCTGACGACCGTCGCGCCACCCGGATCCGGAGCGGGAATGCGCGCGCCCGCCGCGGACGTTCCCCGGTGACACCACCGACGGGAGCTCGACCATGGACACCGACCTCGACTGGCACGACCTCATCCGCCGGGCGCACGACCGCTTCGCCGACCGCCTCGGCGCGGTCACCGACTGGACGGCGCCCACGCCCGACGTCGAGTGGGACGTCCGCGAGCTCGTGGCGCACGTCATCGAGGAGCAGCAGTGGGTGCCGCTCCTCCTCGCCGGCCACACCGCGGAGACCGGGCAGCCGCACATCCGCGCGCTCGACGACGACCTCGTGGCCGAGTGGGGCCGCTACTCCCGCGAGGCGCTCGCGGCGTGGGAAGGCGTGGATCCGGAGCGTCCCGTCCTGCTGTCGACCGACCGCGTGCCGGCCCGGGAGTACCTGCGCGAGCAGCTGTCCGACGTCGTGATCCACGGCTGGGACCTCGCGCGCGCGGTCGGCGCCGACGAGCGCATCGACGACGAGCTCGTGCGCGCCACGTGGACGGTGTTCGCCCCGCAGAAGGACACGCTCGAGGCCAGCGGCCTGTTCGCGTCGCCCGTGCCGGTCGCCGAGGACGCGCCCCTGCAGGTGCGGCTGCTCGCGCTCACGGGTCGCGACGCCCGGTAGCCCGCGAATGATCTGACGGCCGCCCGTCCGATGCGGGGCGGGGTCGCCGCGCGACGTACCATGGAGATCATGAGCATCCCGGCTGCCGAGTCGGCGGCATCTCAGGTCCCCCCGATCGAGTCCCCCGGAGAGGCCCGTCCTGACGACGGGTCGACCCCCGCGGCATCCCCCAGCGGCTACGCCCTCTGGGCCGTCCTCCGCCGCGATCCCGCCCGCCCCGACGACCTCGACGGTCGCGAGGTCCCCGGGGCCGTCGACGAGCTCGACGGCATCGTCCACATCGTCGAGGCCGAGGGCGTCACCGTCCGCGGCTTCTACGACGTCTCGGGCATGCGCGCCGACGCCGACCTCATGGTCTGGATCCACGGCCCCCAGATGGAGACCCTGCAGTGGGCCTTCCGCGAGATCCGCCGCGCGCGCCTCATCCGCGCGCTCATCCCGTCGTGGAGCGCCGCGGGCGTCCACCGCGACGCCGAGTTCAACCGCAGCCACGTGCCCGGCTTCCTCCGGGGCGTCGAGCCGCGCGACTGGCTCTGCGTCTACCCCTTCGTCCGCTCCTACGAGTGGTACCTGCTGCCGCCCGAGGAACGCGGGCGCATGCTCGCCCAGCACGGCCGCCAGGGCGCGGCCTTCCGCAGCGTCATCGCCAACACGGTCTCGTCGTTCGGCCTCGGCGACTACGAGTGGATCCTCCCGCTCGAGTCGAACGAGCTCGTCGACCTGGTCGACATGATGCGCGACCTGCGCAACACGGACGCGCGCCGTCATGTGCGCGAGGAGGTCCCGTTCTACACGGGCCGCCGCATCACCACCGCCGAGCTCGTGGAGGTCCTCCAGTAATGGCCGCAGCGAACCTGGGTCGCAAGCCCGCTCCCGCCACCGACGCCCCGCGCGAGCCGGGCGCCCTCGTGTCCGCCGCGAGCGAGGCGGCGAAGATGGGCCCCGCCCACGTCGAGGAGCCCGTCGCGTACGACGCGATCCTTCTCGCCTCCTTCGGCGGACCCGAGGGCCAGGAGGACGTCATCCCGTTCCTCCGCAACGTCACGAGCGGCCGCGGGATCCCGGAGGAGCGCCTCGAGGAGGTCGCCCACCACTACCGCGCGTTCGGCGGCGTCAGCCCCATCAACGAGCAGAACCGCGAGCTGAAGGCCGCCCTCGAGGCGCGCCTCGCCGAGCGCGGCATCGACCTGCCCGTGCTGTGGGGCAACCGCAACTGGAGCCCGTACCTCAACGACGCGCTGCGCGAGGCCGAGGAGAAGGGCTACCGCCAGCTCATCGCCGTCGCCACGAGCGCGTACAGCTCCTACTCCTCGTGCCGCCAGTACCGCGAGGACTTCGCGGACGCGCTCGAGGACACGCAGCTGCAGGGCGTCATCCGCATCGACAAGGTGCGCCAGTTCTTCGACCACCCGGGCTTCGTCACGCCATTCATCGAGGGCACGCGCGACGGGATCCGCGACGTCATCGCGCACTTCGAGGCCGAGGGGAAGCCCGTCGACCTCGCGACCGACGTCGAGATCCTCTTCTCCACGCACTCCATCCCGTCGTCGGACGCCGCGAAGTCCGGCCCCGCCGAGCGCGGCTTCGACCAGGACGGCGCCTACGCGGCGCAGCACCTCGCCGTCGCGGAGGTCGTCATGCACGAGGTGAAGAAGGAGCTCGGCATCGACCAGGACGTGCCGTGGCAGCTCGTCTACCAGTCCCGCTCCGGCCCGCCCTCGATGCCGTGGCTCGAGCCCGACGTGAACGACGCCATCGGCGAGCTGCCCGCGCAGGGCCGCCGCGCCGTCGTGATCGTGCCCCTCGGCTTCGTGAGCGACCACATGGAGGTCAAGTGGGACCTCGACAACGAGGCCACCGAGTCCGCTGCCGAGAACGGCCTGTACTCGGTGCGCGTGCCCACGCCGGGCGTGCACGCCGCGTACGTCGACGGCCTCATCGACCTCGTGCTGGAGCGCCGCGACGGCGTAAAGGCCGCCGACCGTCCCCACATGACCGACCTCGGACCCTGGTACGACGTGTGCCGCACCGGCTGCTGCGAGAACGTGCGGCTGGGCTTCAAGCCCGCCGTCTCCGGGCTCGCACCGTGACGGACGGTCCCACGACGTCGGCTCCGACGACGACCCTCCGCATCGGGACCCGGGGGAGCGCGCTCGCCCTGGCCCAGACGCGGGCGATCGCCGCGGAGATCACCGGCGCGTCGGGACTCGAGGTCGAGCTCGTGCCCGTGACCACGCACGGCGACACGTCGCGCGAGTCCCTGGCGAGCCTCGGCGGCACGGGCGTGTTCGCCAGCGCGCTCCGCGAGTCGCTCCTCCGCGGCGAGTGCGACCTCGTGGTCCACTCGCTCAAGGACCTGCCGACCGCGCCGTACGCGGGCCTCACGGTCGCGTCGGTGCCGGTGCGCGAGGATCCGCGCGACGTGCTCTGCGCGCGCGACGGCCTCACCCTGGCGACCCTGCCGCGCGGCGCCCGCGTCGGCACCGGATCCCCGCGCCGCCGCGCGCAGATCCTCGCCGAGCGCCCGGACCTCGATGTGGTCGACATCCGCGGCAACATCGACACCCGACTCTCCCGCGTGACCGCGGGCGACCTCGACGCCGTGGTGCTCGCGGCCGCAGGGCTCGAGCGCATCGACCGGATCTCCGCCGCGACCGAGCACCTCGAGCTCGACCGCTGGCCCACCGCGCCCGGGCAGGGCGCGCTCGCGCTCGAGATCCGCACGGAGGACGCCGAGACGCACTCGGTCGTCGGCCGCGCCGTCGAGGCCGTCGACGACCCGTTCACGCACGCCGCCGTCCTCGCGGAGCGCGGCGTGCTCGCCGCCCTCGAGGCCGGCTGCGCCGCGCCCATCGGCGCGTGGGCCACCGTCACGAGCGGCCGCCTCGCCCTCACCGCCGTGGTCTACCGGCCCGACGGCACGCAGCGCATGGCCGCGAGCCACGAGCTCGACACGGCGGGGCTCGACCTCGCGCAGCTGGGCGCTTCCGCCTCCGCGCTCTCGGGGCCCGTGTCCCGCGAGCTCCTCGACGCCGGAGCGGCCGATCTCGCGCCGCTGGGAGGGACCCGATGACCTCGACAGACCAGAAGCCCCTGAAGGGCTGGCGCGTCCTCGTGCCCCGCGGCGGACCGTGGGGCGACGGCGTCGCGTACGACCTCCGCGCGCAGGGCGCCACGCCCGTCGTCGCGCCCATGATCAACTTCGCCGCCACGCAGGACGCGCAGGCGCTCGAGTCGGCCCTCGCCGACCTCGCCGCGGGATCCTTCGACTGGCTCACCGTCACGAGCGCCACCACGGTCGACGTGCTGTCGTCGCACCGCGCCGTCGTGCCCGAGGGCACGCGCATCGCGGCCGTCGGCGAGACCACGGCCGCCGCGCTCGTCGCCGCGGGCTACACGGTCGACTTCGTGCCGTCCATCGACTCGTCCGCCATGGCGCTCCTCGACGAGTGGACCGAGATGGCCGCGGGATCCCCTCGCCGCCGCGTGCTCACGCTCCGCTCCGAGATCGCGAAGCCGACGCTCACCGACGGGCTCATCGCGCGCGGCCACGACGTCCGCTCGGTCGTCGCGTACCGCACCGTCGGCGTCCCCGTCAGCGACCGGATCCGCGAGGACGTGTCCTCCGGCCGCGTCCGCGCGATCCTCGTCACCTCGGGCAGCGTCGCGGAGCAGGTGCACGAGCAGCTGGGCGACGTCCCCGACGGCGTCCTCATCGCCTGCATCGGCCCACGCACCGCGAAGGACGCGCGCCGATCCGGCGTGCGCGTCGACGTGGTCGCCTCCGAGCGCTCGGCCGCGTCGCTCATCCAGTCGCTGGTCGAGATCGCCCGCCACGAGGAGCCGCGTGCCGACACGGCGGGGCTCACCGGCCTCGCCGACCTCCTCGATCGGAGCACCACCGAATGACCTCCCCCTACTACCGTCCGCGCCGCCTCCGCACCTCGCCGGCGATGCGCCGGCTCACCGCCGAGACGCGCCTGCATGCGGCGGACCTGGTGCTGCCGATGTTCGTGCGCGAGGGCCTGACGGAGGCGTCGCCCATCACGTCGATGCCCGGCGTCTCCCAGCACTCGCTCGACAGCCTGCGGCGCGCGCTCGTCGAGGCGGCCGAGGCGGGCATCGGCGGCGTCATGCTGTTCGGCATCCCCACGGTGCGCGACGCCGAGGGCTCGGGCGCGAGCGACCCCGACGGCATCCTCAATGTCGCCACGCGCGTCGCGGTCGAGGAGGTCGGCGACGCGCTCGTCGTCCAGACCGACCTGTGCCTCGACGAGTTCACCGACCACGGACACTGCGGCGTGCTCGACGAGCACGGCGTGGTCGACAACGACCGCTCGCTGGAGCGCTACCGCGCCATGGGCCTCGCCCAGGCGGAGGCGGGATCCCACCTGCTCGGCCTCAGCGGCATGATGGACGGCCAGGTCGGCGCCGTGCGTGAGGCCCTCGACGACGCCGGGCACCACGACGTCGCGATCCTCGCCTACGCCGCCAAGTACGCCAGCGCCTTCTACGGCCCCTTCCGCGAGGCCGTCGACTCGCAGCTGCAGGGCGACCGCCGCACGTACCAGATGGACAACGGCAACCGCCGCGAGGCCCTCCGCGAGGTGGAGCTCGACATCGAGGAGGGCGCCGACGTCGTCATGGTGAAGCCCGCCATGAGCTACCTCGACATCCTCGCCGACGTCGCCGCGACCAGCAGCGTGCCGGTCTGGGCGTACCAGATATCCGGCGAGTACGCGATGATCGAGGCCGCCGCGCAGAACGGCTGGATCGACCGCGAGCGCGCCATCGACGAGAGCGTCCTCGGCATCAAGCGGGCCGGCGCCGACGCGATCCTCACCTACTGGGCCGTCGAGCTCGCCGAGCGCCTCGCCCGGCGCTGAGCCGCCGCCCTCCTCCTCGCCGGACCAGCGTCCGGCCCACTTCCGAGCGGATCCCCGCCCGGCACCGAAGGACTCACCGTGACCCACTCCCAGGACCTCTTCGACCGCGCACGCGACGTCATCCCCGGCGGCGTGAACTCGCCCGTCCGTGCCTTCGGCTCCGTCGGCGGCACGCCGCGCATGATGGTGAAGGCGGCCGGCCCGTACGTGACCGACGCGGACGGCGTGGAGTACGTCGACCTCGTCAACTCGTGGGGCCCCGCGATCCTCGGCCACGCCCGCCCGGAGGTGGTGGAGGCCGTGCAGGACGCCGCCGCCCTCGGCCTGGGCTTCGGCGCGACCACGCCCGCGGAGACGGAGCTCGCCGAGCTCGTCACCGAGCGCGTGCGCGTCGCCGGCGTCGACGGATCCCCGGACCGCCGCCCCATCGAGAAGCTGCGCCTCGTGTCGACCGGCACCGAGGCCACCATGACCGCAATCCGCCTCGCCCGCGGGTTCACGGGCCGCGACCTCCTCGTGAAGTTCGCCGGCCACTACCACGGCCACTCCGACAGCCTCCTCGCCGAGGCGGGCTCGGGCGTCGCGACGCTCGCGCTGCCCGGCTCCGCGGGGATCCCCGAGGCCATCGCCGCGCAGACCATCGTCGTGCCGTACAACGACCTCGGCGCCGTCCGCGCCGTCCTCGCCGAGCACGGGCCGCGCATCGCCGCCGTGATCACCGAGGCCGCCGCCGCGAACATGGGCGTCGTGCCGCCGCTGCCCGGCTTCACCGCCGAGCTCGCGCGCCTCACGCACGACAACGGATCCCTGCTCATCTCCGACGAGGTGCTCACGGGCTTCCGCGTGCACCCGGCCGGCTACTGGGGCCTCGACAACGCCGGGCTCGCGGCCGACCACCCCGACGCGTGGACCCCCGACCTCGTCACGTACGGCAAGGTCATCGGCGGGGGCCTCCCCGTCGCCGCGCTCGGCGGCCGGGCCGACGTGATGGACCACCTCGCGCCCCTCGGCCCCGTCTACCAGGCGGGCACGCTGTCCGGGAACCCGGTCGCCGTCGCCGCGGGCCTCACGACCCTCCGCCTCGCGGACGCGGACGTGTACCGCGCGCTCGACATCGCGGCGGACATCCTCATCTACGCCGTCGAGCTCGCCTTCGACCGCGCCGGCCTCGCCTACTCGGTGCAGCGCGCGGGAAGCCTCTTCAGCTTCACGTTCGGCACGCCGCCGGAGCACGGGATCACCGACTACGCCACGGTGCAGGCGCAGGAGACGTGGCGCTACCCGGCCTTCTTCCACTCCATGCTCGACCAGGGCGTCAGCCTGCCGCCGTCGGTCTTCGAGGCCTGGTTCGTCTCGGCCGCGAGCGACGAGGCGTCGCTCGACCGCGTGATCCGCGCGCTCCCGGCCGCCGCCCGCGCGGCCGTCGCGGCGACCCCGCCCGCGTAGCCGCCGGCACCCGGGTGCCGCGGTGTGCGGCATGGAGCAGTAGACAAAGTCTCCGGCCCATTTCGGCTGTCCTGTAGGGGCATCATCTCGATGTCGAGCGGGACACCGTGCTGCCGCCCCACGTCGCTGCGAGTCGCCTGGGCGGCCGATGCTCAGCAACCACAACAGCCGCGATCGCGTGGCCGTTTCGTCGGATGTGCTCGCAATCGTCTCGCGCATGGCGGTCCCCGTTGACGAGCATGAGCTGTTGGGCGAGGTCGCTGTCTCCCAGCGGCCCGCCGTCCGGGCGCTCCTCGGCAGGCTCGTCGAGCACGGGCTGCTGCACCACGGGGACGACACTGGTCGGTGCGGGGAGTCGGGGCCGCTCTCGACTTTCGGACCCGACGCGGAGTCGTTCCATCACGCTGCCATGGACGTTGGTTTCGTGCCGTTCCGTTCGGAGCGTTCCGCCGCCCTCGCTGCCGGTTTCTCCCGCGAGGAGCAGCCGAATCGCATCAAGACCTACCCGGACGCGCCTCGTGTCTACCTCTCCCGGCACAATCGGCCGCTGAGGGCCGAGATCGACGACGTCTTCGCAGCGCGGAGGACGCACCGTGATTTCCTGGCGCGGCCAGTGCTGCTCGACGATCTGGCGACCGTCCTGAACCGTTCTTCCGGAGTCACGCGATTCCAGGACACCGGCCCTCTCGGGACCCAGCTCGTGAAAGTGAGCCCGGCTGGCGGCTCGCGACACGACGTGGAAGCCTATGTGCTGCCGTTCAACGTCCAGGGGCTGGTTCCGGCTATCTACCATTACCACGTGCTCGAGCACTCGCTGGAACGCATAGCGGATATGCCGTCCCGTTCGGATCTGTTGGATATGGTCGGGCAGCAGCCGCACGTGGTGAATTCGGCATTCTCCGTGTTCACCACCTCCGTGATTTCGCGAATCGCCTACAAGTACCGCCATGCCCGTGCATATCGCATCTGGATGTATAACGTGGGGCATGTCGGTCAGACATTTGCCCTGGCGGCGACGGCGCTGCAGCTCGGGCCGTTTCAAACAGCCGGCTTCGAGGATACGCGGGTTGCGGAAATGCTCGGACTTGATATTCGCGACGAGTTTCCCACATACATGCTCGGCGCCGGGTATCCGGTACTGCGCGATGACGGGTTACCCGAGGATTTCCGGCTCGCGGAGGAGGTCGGTCGGATCACATGAGAGAGGCAGGAGAGATGGACGTCGTGACCTTCGAGGACCTGGCAGGTGACGAAGCTGAGTTCCTCGATTCGTATCGGGATGCGAGGCCGCTGCTCCGCTTAGGAGCGATCTCGTCTCCGGAGGAGCTCGTGAGCCTTCGGGACATCGACGATCTCCTCAACAGCGAGGCGATCCGGCCGCCCTACTTCAGGATGGCGAAGGGTGGGGATCAGATCCGTGACGGCGTCTTCACTCGCCTGGCTCGTGTGCAGCTGGCTCACATGGATGACGTCGTGGACCCTGCCAAGGTCCTCCAGGCGTTCCGAGGAGGGGCGACCATCACCTGGAACTCCATGAACCACTTCAACGCGAGGCTGCGAGATCTCACGACCATGATCTCGCGTACCCTGGGATGCCGGAGCGATGTCGTGTCCTTCCTCACACCCGGCGGCGGCGTCCAGGGATTCGCCCCGCATCTGGACAGCACCGAGGTCTTCGTGATCCGAATCAGCGGCACCAAGTCGTGGAAGGTGTGGGACACGCTGAGGCCGCGCCCGACGGCCGGATACGCTTTGGACGCGAGCACGCTCGGTCCCCCCTCGATGGAGTTCGTCATGAGCCCCGGTGACGTCCTCTACCTGCCGTGGGGGACGCCTCCCGTTGCGGCATCCGTCGACCAGCTCTCCCTGCACCTCTCTGTGACGACGAAGCCGCGATCCTTGGGCGAGCTGCTGGGGGACGTCGTGCGCGACGCCGTCGAAGGCGATCCTGCCTTCGCCGCTCAACCGACCCTCAACACATCCCGGATCGAGGAGGTCACGACGGTCCTGGCGAGCGCGTTGCAGAAGCTCGTCCTGAAGCTGGATGGTTTGCAGGTCGAGGAGGCGGCACGTTCTCTGGTCAAGGAGGCTGCCCAACAGCTCGGCTCCGGACGCATCGGGTTCTTCGAGGCCGTCGCGAATGCGGAGGCCGATCTGAGCGAGGTGTCGGTCCTGCGGCGGCGCGAGGGCGAGGACCCGCTCTCCTACGCCGCGGCAGAGGAGGGGAGGGTGCAAGTCGTGATCGGAGCGAGGACCTACGCCATGTCGGCCGGAGCGGTCCCCGCCCTCGCGATCCTGCGGGAGCGGCACGTCGTCCGCGTCGATGAACTGGCATCCGAGATCGGGACGGACGCTGCGATCACGCTAGGGCGGACTCTTCTCCGCATCGGGCACCTCGTGCCCGAGCACTCGTCGAGGTGATGCCCCTCATCTCACGCGAGGGCCGCCGGGGAGATGCACCTTCCACTGCATTCCACATGTACCTCGCGGCACGGCTTGTATCCATCGCCGGGGCCTCCGCCACGACGGTCGTCGTCCCGGTTCTGGTCTATTCCTCGACAGGTTCCGCGGGGCTCACGGGCCTGATCGCCGCCATCGGCGGGGCGACGTACTTCGTCTTCGGAATTCCCGTGGGACACCTCGTCGATCGCTGGCCGCGGGGACCAGTGCTGGTGACATGCAGCATCACACGCGGACTCGCTCTGGCGATCGTGCCGATCTCCGCGGCCACGGGCGCCTTCGGCCCGGCTGTGCTGGTGGCGGTGCTGGTCGTCACGAACGTGCTCTTCGTCGCGACGGATGCGGCCAACGCCGGCTCGCTGCGGACCCTGGTCGGCGCGGACGGGCTCCAGCGGGCGAACGCGACGGTCTCCGGCGCGGCTGCGGTGGTCGAGATCGCGGCCCCGCTGGCCGCGGGGGTCGCGCTCGTGGTGATGAGCGCGACGGAAGTGTTCCTTCTCGAGGCGTTCGCCCTGGTCATCTCCTCCGTGCTCCTCTGGTCGATCCGGGGGCGACTCGACGCTAAGGCGACGCGACCTGGTTCGAGGCCGGCGGGCGGGTGGTCGGCCGCCCTGTCGGGATTCGCCTTCATCCGGCAGACACGGACGGTGGCCACGACGACGGCTGCGGCGTTCGTCTTCGCCCTGACGGAGGGGCTCATGCTTGGGCAGCTCGTGGTGCTGCTCTCTCAGCGCTTCGGAGACGTTGCGGGCAGCGCGCTCGTGGCACCGACGTACACGGCGATCGCGGCCGGATCGGTCCTCGGGTCCTGGATCCTCACGAGGATCCGCTTCGCAGATGCTCCCCTTCGGATCGCCGCGTGGGGGTTCCTCCTCGCCGCCGCGCTCCTCTCCGGCCTTCAGCTCCCGGAGCCGCCTTGGGTCACGATCTCGCTGCTCGCTGCATGGGCAACACCGTTCGTCGTGGTCTTCGTGGGCGCCGCCGCCCTGCGTCAGAGCGTTGCTGAGGACTCCCTCCAAGGCCGCGTGGCGATCGCGAGCCGTCTTCTGACGCTCGGGCTGGGCATTCCGATGGGGAACGTCATCGGCGGGGCGATATCGGGCGCGGCATCCGCCCAGTCGACCTTCGCGGCTGCTGCGCTGGTCTCCGCGGTGGCGGCCGCTGCGTTCGGCCTCGCAGCCGTAGGCGGTGTCTCCGAAGCGTCCAAGCGGAGATGAGGTCGTGAGTCAGAGCGTGATCGCCGCGAACCGCTCCAGCTCGACCCAGCCGTCGCGCCCGTCCGCGGGCGTACCGGTGCGCGCGGTCGCGGGCACGCCGAGCCGGTCGGCCGCGGCGAGCTGCGCCACGTCGTAGCCCGTGAGCGCGCCGATCTCCGACACCGCCACCTGGTAGGTGCGGTACGGCCCGAGCTCCGGTGCGTCCGGCGTCGCGGACTGCCGGTCCAGGTCGCCGAGCTCCGGCGCCTGGTCGAGCAGGTACGCCGTGGCCGCGAGCCGGTCGCCCGAGACCCAGGCCGCGATCTTCCAGAACATGAGCGGGATCCGCACGCCGCGGTACACGGGGTCGTCGTCCGAGAACACGGGGCCGGTGAGGACCGTCATGCGCCGGTCGCCGAGGTCCGCGTTGTCGAGCACGTAGTCCTCGAGACCGAGCCACAGCTCCTTGGACTGGTTGAACTCCGCCGCCTGCGGGGCCGCGTTCGTGTAGACGAAGGTGTCCGCGCTCGCGCGGGCGGCCTCCGCGATGTCGCCCCACACGGGATCCCTCCGCCGCACCAGGTGCCCGCGGTCGATGTCGTTGCGGGCGTACAGCTCGGGGCCGCACTGCTGGTCGGCAGGCAGGCGCGGATCCAGGTGCCAGTCGTCGGAGCGCTCGACGTCGACGAGGCGCGCGCCGTCGATGTTCACGGCGGTCAGCGCGGCGAGGCGCCGGTCGGTGTCCATGAGCACCGTGAAGTGCAGGTAGTCGAGCCGCACGGGCCGCGCGACGGCCGGGGCCTCCGGCAGCGGGAGGGCGATGGGCAGGAAGTCGAGGTCGTAGCCGTCCATGCCCGGAGCCTATGCCCGGCCCCGGACGCTCGACCGGCCGGCCGGGTGGACGCCCGGAGGCGGGCGGGCGGCGGGATGCCCCGGGTCAGGCCCGGCGGAGGGGAGCGGTGGCGCGCCCGCGCGCGAGCTCCGCGAACACGTCCGTGGTGAGCCGGTACGCGTGCTCGACCTCGGCGACGACCCGGGCGCGCTCGTCGTCGTCCCACGGCGCCTGGTCGAGCGCCTCCCGGTAGGTGCTGCAGAAGCGCCGCGGCTCGGCGATCTCCGCGAAGAGGTAGAGCCCGACGCCGTTGGTGTCGAAGCCGAACTGGCGCTGCAGGAGCGAGCGGAGGAGCCGGCCGCCGGACAGGTCGCCGAGGTAGCGCGTGTAGTGGTGCGCGACGAAGCCGCCCACCCAGACCGACGCGACCTGCTCGATCCGCTCGACGTACGCGGCCGTGCTCGCGAGCGGCTCGACGACATCGCGCCAGTCGGGCCCGACCAGGAAGTCGAGGTCGGCCTCGATGGCCGGGAGGCGCGTGAGGCGGGGGCTGATGAAGCGCGCCGCGACGGGATCCGCCGCCATGCGCGCGGTCGCCGCCTCGATGGCGCGGTAGACGAAGTAGTGCTGGGCGACGAGCGCGACGTAGTCGTCGCGGCAGCCGCGGCCGGTGACGAGCGCGGTCATGAAATCGTCCGCGTCCTGCGCCTCGGCGCGCGGTCGTGCGCGGTCGCGGAGGGCCTCGGTGAGGGAGACGACGGTCATGATGTAGGTGAGCCTAACCTCATCTGCCGGCCGGGCGGAAGAGGCGTCGGACGCTGTCCTGCCGACCCTCGGCCGCGACTCAGGAGGCGGCGGCGAAGAACACGAGGCCGAGCAGCGGCGGCACGCCCTGGATGAGCGCGGGGATGAGGTACTTCTTGCCCGTGCTCGCGATGATGATCGACGCCAGCACCATGCACGCCGTGGTGAACAGCACGAGCGTGAGGCCGGCGGGGACGTTGCCGACGAAGTAGAGGATCAGCCCGAGGTCGGCGCCGAGCGCGAGGAACAGGTTGTAGAAGCCCTGGTTGTAGGCCCACGGCTTGATGATGAGCGCCTTCTCCTGGTCGGCCACGCCGAAGCGCTTCCAGGCGAACGGCTTCTCGAACCAGACGCTCTCGAGGAGGAAGAAGAACACGTGCAGCAGGGCCGCGAGCGCGACGAAGATGGTTCCGGTGGCGGCTACTGCGGTCATGATCCCTCGCTCTGGCGGCAGCGTGCCGCGTCGCGCCCAGGCTAGCGCGGCCGGGCCCCCGCTCGGGGTGGCGCGGCGGCGGACGGAGCTACGGCGAGCGTCAGGCGTGGACGTCGACCACGACGCGTCCGCTCGACGCGCCCGCGAGGATCCGCTCGCCCGCGGCGATCGCGCCGTCCAGCGGCACGGTCGTCGTGATGGAGTCGAGGAGCGCGGGGTCGAGGTCGGTCGCGAGCCGGGCCCACGCCTCCCGCCGCAGCGCGGCCGGCGCCTCGACCGAGTTGATGCCGGCGAGCGTGACGGCGCGGAGGATGAAGGGCAGCACGGTGCCCGGCAGGTCGGGGCCCTGCGCGAGCCCGGCCGCCGTGACGACACCGCCCCAGCGGGTCTGCGCGAGGACGTTGACGAGGGTCGCGCTGCCGACGCTGTCGACCGCGCCCGCCCAGCGGACGCTCTGCAGCGGTCGGCCCGGCTCGCCGAGCTCGGAGCGGTCGATCGCCTCGGCCGCGCCGAGCGCGCGCAGCCGGTCGCCGAGCTCGTCGACGCGGCCGGTCGACGCGACCACCCGGTGGCCGAGGCGGGCGAGGAGCGCGACGGCCACGGATCCGACCCCGCCGCCCGCGCCCGTCACGAGGACGTCGCCGGATCCGGGCTCCACGCCGCCGCGCTCGAGCGCGAGCACCGAGAGCATCGCGGTGAAGCCCGCCGTGCCGATGGCGGCGGCGCGCGCCGCGGACATGCCGTCGGGCACGCGCACCAGTGCGTGGGCCGGGACGCGCACGCGCTCGGCCAGCCCGCCGTCGCGGCTCTCGCCGAGGCCGGCGCCGTTCAGGACGACCAGGTCGCCGGGCGCGAAGTCCTCGGATCCGCCCGCCGCGACCGTGCCGACCGCGTCGATCCCGGCCACCAGCGGGCTGGTGCGCGCGATGCCGGGCCGGCCGCCGAGCAGCATGCCGTCCTTGTAGTTGAGGCTGGAGAAGAGCACGTCGAGCACGACCTCGCCGTCGCCGGGTCCGTCGGCGCCGCCTGTCGCCTGCTCGTCGGGGAGGTCGCGCAGCGCGACCTCGATGCCCTTCGAGCCGTCGTCGGGTACGGTCTTCTCGGCCACGAGCGCGCGGTAGGTCATGCCGTCACGCTACGCCCGGGAGCCGCGGCGACGCGAGCGAGGGCGATCCGCCGGCCGGCCGGGCTCAGCCGAAGAGGATCGCGGCCTCGTCGTAGCGGTGCTGCGGCACAGTCTTGAGTCGGCCGAGCGCCTCCTCGAAGCCCACGTGCACGATGTCGGTGCCGCGGAGCGCGACCATGCGGCCCCAGTGCCCGTCGCGCACGCTGTCGACCGCGGCGAGGCCGAGGCGGGTGGCGAGCACGCGGTCGTACGACGACGGGGTGCCGCCGCGCTGGATGTGGCCGAGGGTCGTCGCCCGGGTCTCGATGCCCGTGCGCTCCTCGATGATGGGCGCGATCTGCTCGCCGATGCCGCCGAGCCGCGGGCGGCCGAAGGCGTCGAGCCCGCGCTCGCCGTGCGCGTCCGACGCGTGCTCGGGGATGAAGCCCTCCGCGACGACGACGAGCGGAGCGCGCCCGCGGTCGTAGGCGGAGCGGACCCAGCCGATGATCTCGTCCATGCTCGTCTTCTGCTCGGGGATGAGGATCGCGTGCGCGCCCGCGGCCATGCCGGAGTGCAGTGCGATCCAGCCGACGTGGCGGCCCATGACCTCGGCCACCATGCAGCGGCTGTGCGAGTCGCCCGTGGTGCGGAGGCGGTCCATGGCGTCGGTCGCGATCTGCACCGCGGTGTCGAAGCCGAACGTGTAGTCGGTGGCGTCGAGGTCGTTGTCGACGGTCTTGGGGACGCCGACGATCTTGAGCCCCGCGTCGGTGAGGCGCTTCGCGGCCGCGAGCGTGCCCTCGCCGCCGATGGCGAGGATCGCGTCGATGCCGAGGCGGTCGAGGTTCTCCTGGATCCGCTCCACGCCGCCGTCGCCCTCGAACGGGTTCGTGCGGCTGGTGCCGAGGATCGTGCCGCCCTGCTTGCCGATGCCCTGGATGTCGCGGCGCGCGAGCGGCATGACGTCGCCGTCGACGACACCCCGCCAGCCGTCGCGGAAGCCCACGAACTCCTGCTTGTGGATGGTCGTTCCCTTGAGCACCGCCCCACGGATGACCGCGTTGAGTCCGGGGCAGTCTCCGCCTGAGGTGAGGATTCCGATGCGCACTCGTCCATCATGGGGCACGGGTCCGCGAGACTGGCCGGATGGACCCCGCACCCGACGGCCGCCCCCATCCCGCCTCGCCCGCGACGGGCGACCTCGACCGCCTCGCGCGCCGCGCGCTCGGCCTCGTCCGAGACGGCCGCCGCGCGATCCTCGCCATCGCGGGCAGCCCCGGCGCCGGCAAGACGACGCTCGCGCGCGCGCTGGTGGCGCGCATCGACGCGCTGGACGGCGAGGGCACCGCGGCGTACGTGCCGATGGACGGCTTCCACCTCGCCAACGCCACGCTCGACCGGCTGGGCCGCCGCGACCGCAAGGGCGCGATCGACACGTTCGACGGAGGGGGCGTGCTCGCCCTCGTGCGGCGGATCCGCGCGGAGACCGAGCACGTCGTCTACGCGCCGTCCTTCGACCGGGCCGTCGACGAGGGCGTCGCGGGCGCCATCGCGGTGGATCCGGCCGTCCGGCTCGTCGTGGTCGAGGGGAACTACCTGCTCGTGGACGACGGCCCGTGGGGGCTGCTCCGCGCCGAGTTCCACGAGGCGTGGTTCTGCGAGACCCCCGCAGACGCGCGCTTCTCGCGCCTGGTCGAGCGGCACACGGCCGGCGGACGCGATCCCGATGCCGCCGCGGCGTGGGCTCGCGACGTCGACGGCGTCAACGCGCGCCTCATCGAAGGCACCCGAGACCGCGCCGACCTCGTGGTGGACGGCACGGCCGCGGGCGTGCCAGCCGCGATCACCGGCTAGCGCGCGGATCACAGCTCGACGGTGCCGCGCTCCCCGACGTCCTTCGGACGCTCGCCCGTGATGGCGGCCTTGGCGTACTTGATCAGCGCGCTCGGTCTCGGGTGATCTCCGCGGTCCCGCGATGGAGAGGAACCCGTCGCCGGACTGCAGCGACACGTTCACCTGGTCGTCCGCGCGGATCTCGGCGGTCTTGTCGCTCGGATCCTGCGTGAAGAACCAGAGGTCGCCGTCGAGGTCGCGCTCCTGGCTGGCGAGCGGGCGGCTCACGAGCTGCCCGTGCGCGTTGACGGTGGTGAGGAGCGCGATGCGGGCGCCCTTCACGAGCTCGGCGACGCGCGCGGTCGTCCTGGTGGTCGTTCGTCGTGTCGGTCATGCGGCCGACGCTCCGCGCGCGGCGGCGGGCCGGGCGGGGTCGGCGGCCGTGCGTACCCTGAGGGGATGGACCAGGGCGGCGCGGAGGTGACGGCCCCCGACGCGCGCACGACCTACCTGCCCGACCGCGAGGTCGACCTGCGGCTTGTGCTGCGTCCGCTGTTCCGTGGCGTCGTGGATCCGACCTGCCGCTGGGACCCGGCCCCGCCCGGATCCCGCCGCGCCGGCGTCTGGCGCACGGCGCGCACGCCACTCGGGAACGCCTCGCTACGGCTCGATCCGCGCGCAGACGGCGGCGTCGAGGCGCGCGCCTGGGGCCCCGGCGCCGAGTGGGCGGTCGCCGGCGTGCCGGAGCTGCTGGGCGAGGGCGACGACTGGTCCGACCTCGACGTCTCCGCCCACCCGCTCCTCCGCGACGCGCACCGCCGCCTGCCCGCGCTCCGGCTGATGCGCACGAACCACGTGTTCGAGGCGATGGCGTCCGCGGTGCTCGAGCAGAAGGTCACCGGGCTCGAGGCCCGACGCGCGTGGCGGCAGCTGATCCTCGCGTACGGCGAGCCCGCGCCCGGCCCCGTGCCGACCGGCATGCGCGTGCTGCCGTCGCCCGAGCGCTGGCGGCTCATCCCGTCGTGGGAGTGGCACCGCGCGGGCGTGGACCCGAAGCGGTCGCGCACGCTCATCTCCGTCGCGAGCTCGGCGGCGGGCCTCGAGCGCACGCTCGCGCTGGGCCGGGGGAGCGACGAGATCACGCGGCGGCTGCGGTCGATCCCGGGGGTCGGCATCTGGACGGCCGCGGAGACCACGCAGCGCGCCCACGGGGATCCCGACTCCGTCAGCGTCGGCGACTACCACGTGCACGACACCGTGGGATGGGCCCTCGTCGGCCACGCGGTCGACGACGACGGGATGCTGGAGCTGCTCGAGCCATGGCGCGGCCAGCGTCAGCGGGTGATGCGCCTCATCGAGGCGAGCGGGTTCCGGAAGCCGCGGTTCGGCCCGCGCATGACGGTGCAGGACCACCGGACGCACTGAGCGCCGTCCCGCGGCGGCGCCCGGCGGGCCCTCGGGTCAGCTGTCGGCCGCGATGCCGGCGGGCAGGTCCGCGCCGGCCTTCGTGAGCGCGTCCACGAGGTCCTGGCCGGCGACCGTCGTGATGATGTCGCCCTGGATGCGCAGCGTCGGGGTGCCCGTGACGCCCGCGGAGGTCGCGTCGGAGGTGTTGCCCGTGATCCACGACGAGTACTTGCCCTCGGCCACGCACGTGCGCGCCGCGTCCGCGGTGACGCCCTGCGTGGTGAGCCAGGTGACGAAGTCGGCGTGGGTCCACGAGTCGGTGAGGGTGGAGTGGTTGTCGAACAGCGCCGAGTGCACGGCCGACCACTTGTCGGGCTCCTCGGCGAGCACGCACGCGGCGGCGCTGCCCGCGACCACGCCGTACTTCGTGACGATCTGGATGGGGTGGTACACGATGCGCACCTGGCCCGTGGCGGCGATCCGGTCGAGCAGCGGGCCGGTCTCGGCCTCGTACTGCGCGCAGTGGGGGCACGAGTAGTCCTCGTAGACGTCCATGGTCACGGGGGCGTCGGCCGCCCCGACGCTGACGCCGGTGGGCTCGGTCGCGATGCGCACCTGGTCCCCCGTGGAGAGCGCCGCCGTCGTGTCCTGCACGGGGCCCGCGGCGCTCGCCGCCTGGGACTGCCCGAGGAGGTAGACGCCGCCGGCGATGGCCGCGATGACGATGACGAGGCCGCCCGCGACGGAGAACTGGGTGATGAGGCGGCGGCGCTTGCGGCGCCGGTCGTCGAGGGCCCTCTCGATGCGTGCCTTCTCGCGGATCGCGCGTACCTTCTCGTTCTCATGCCGGGCCATGCCGACGATCCTAGGGATCCGCAGGGCCGCGCCCCTGGGAGGCGCCACAGCGCCTCGTATGGATAGGCTCGGCGCGTGCCCGACGACGTGACGTACGTACCCCGCCTCCCCACCGGTCAGCAGCACGAGCTCGTCGCGGAGGTGGACGGCCGGACCCAGCGCATCGTGATCGCCGAGGTCGGCGCCGCGCTCCGCGTGCTCCAGGTGGACGGGACCGACCTCGTGCAGGCCTACCCCGACGAGGCCCGGCCCCCCTTCTGCAGCGGCATCGTGCTCGCGCCGTGGCCCAACAGGATCCGCGACGGCGTCTGGGAGCAGGATGGCGTCACGCACCAGCTCGACATCACCGAGGTCGACCGCGAGAACGCGATCCACGGGCTGCTCCTGCACTCGCCGTACCGCCTCGTGGAGCGCGACGAGGTCTCCGTGACGCTCGCCGCCGACGTCCACCCGCAGCGCGGCTACCCCTTCGCCCTCGAGACGAGCGTGCGCTACGAGCTCACGGGCTCCGGCGTGCGCGTCACGCACGTGATCCGCAACGTCGGCGACGCGGACGCGCCCGTCGCCGTGGGGACGCACCCGTTCCTCCGCGTGGGCGACGTGCCCACCGAGGACCTCGAGGTCGTCATCGACGCGCCCACCCACATCGAGGTGGATCCCGTGCGCCTCAACCCCACGGGCGCCCAGACCCCGGTCGAGGGCACCCGCTACGACCTGCGCCAGGGCGTGCGCGTGCGCGACGCGCAGCTCGACGACGCGTGGGCCGACGCCCGCGTGGTCGACGGCGTCACGCGGCACGGCGTCCAGGCTCCCGACGGCCGCCGCACCGAGATCTGGGCCGATGGCGAGTTCACCTACTGGCAGGTCTTCGTCACGCCGTGGTACCCCGTCGCCGACGGCCACGTGTGGGCCGTCGCGGTGGAGCCGATGACGGCGCCGGCCGACGCGTTCAACTCGGGCGACGGCCTCATCACGCTCGCGCCTGGATCCGAGTGGTCGGGCACCTGGGGCATCGACCTGCACGACTGACCGGTGCGCGGTCGTCGCCTCCGGGCGCCGCGTGCGGGGCCGTGGTCGGAAACCGAAGCGGCCCGGGACGCCCGGCGCCGACCGTTCTAGCGTCGGAGGATGACCGTCACCAGCGCGACCACAGCCCTCGACTCCATCACCGGCGTGCACCACGTGCGCCTCTCCGTCACCGACCTCGGCCGCTCGCGCGCCTTCTACGAGGGCGTGCTGGGCCTCACCCCCGCCATCGAGAGCGAGGGCGACGTGAGCGACCCCGCCGTGCGCGAGGATCCCGCCCAGTACTTCGGCGGCGTCATCTACGGAGTGGGCTCGCAGCTGCTCGGCCTCCGTCCCGTCTCGGACGGCGGGGCCGCGGGCGACGGCGCCGCATTCGACCCCGCGACCCGCGGCCTCGACCACGTGAGCCTCCAGGTCGGGTCGCGCGACGACCTCGTCCGTGCGGCGGCGCTGTTCGCGGAGCGCGGCATCGCGCACGGCGAGGTCATCGACTTCCCGACGGGCATGTCGATCCTCTCGGTGCAGGACCCGGACGACATCAACGTGGAGCTCGTCGTCGCGGGCTGATGCGCGCATGTGCGTAGCATCTCCCCCAGTGCCGAATAGTTCACGGCGCCGGCCGAGGAGGATGCGATGACGGTGACGGACCCCCTGGCGCTCGAGAGCCAGGTCTGCTTCCAGGCGGTCGTCGCCGCCCGCACCGTGGTGGCCGTCTACCGGCCGATCCTCGAGCCGCTCGGGCTGACGCACACGCAGTACCTGGTGATGCTCGCGCTGTGGGAGCGGGACGAGCGCTCGGTCTCGGACCTCGGATCCGCGCTGCAGCTGGAGCCCGCGACGCTGACCCCGCTGCTCAAGCGCCTCCAGACCGCCGGGTTCGTCGACCGGGCTCGGAGCGCCGCGGACGAGCGCGTGGTCGTGGTCTCCCTCACCGCCGCGGGCCGCGACCTCCGCGACCGCGCGGTCGACGTGCCCGCGCAGGCGGCCGCGCGCACCGGCATGACCGTCGCCGAGCTCGAGGCGCTGCGCGACGCGCTCGACGACGTGGTGGGGCGCCTCACGGGCGCGCTGGCGGAGGACGCGGCCGCCGGCTGATCGGGGGCGCGCTGCCTCCGCGACGGGCTGCTCAGCGGCCGACGTCGAACGGGGTCCAGCTCGCGTCGGTCACGCGCGTCGTGCCGTCGACGGCCTCGACGGAGAGGCCCGCGGCGTCGAGCGTCCCGACCGTCGCGCTCGTGAGGACGGCCCCGTCGCCGTCGACGAAGGCCTCCAGCGTGCGGTCGTCCAGGACGATGTCGAGCGTGACCGGATCCCCGGCCGCCACGTCGGGCAGCGGGGCGGTCGCGGGCCGGTCGTAGGCGTCCGGCATGATCCCGTCCGGGTCGTCGTCGCGCACGACAAACGCCTGCCGGCGCTCCGCGTCGTAGCCGACCGTCACGGTGCCCCCCTCGGGGGAGGCGAGCCGCACGCGGGTCTCGCGCGCGGGATCCGCCGGGTCGGGCGTGAGGGTGAGGCGGAGGCGCGACGGGCCGCCCGGGGCGGGGGCGAGCGGGGTCGTCGCATCGACGCGCGTGTCGGCGACGGGCTGCGGGTCGCCCTCGCGCGCGGCCAACGCGTCGAGGGGCGACGACCGCAGCGCCCACCCGTCGCCGTCCGGCACCAGCCGCAGCTCGCGCACGAGCGACTGGCCGCCGCCCGCGCCGCCGTCCCGGAGCGGGAGCCGGTCCGCGTAGTCCCAGCTGCTCGTCCAGCCCATCGCGTAGCGGCGGGTGGACGCTGCGCCGTCGGCCGGATCCGCCCACGTGACCGCGGCGTAGAGGTCCGCGCCCTGGTCGAGCCAGCGCGGCGCGTCGTCGTCGGTCGTGAAGCGCTCGCCGTCGAAGTCGCCGACCCAGTACGCATACCCGGTGCCACGGCCCTGGGCGGCGCCGTTCGCGCCCGCCCCGAGGACCCAGCGGACGCGGTCGGGATCGCCAGCGCTCGTGATGGGGAACACGTCCGGGGTCTCGAGCGTGCCGAGGTCGCCGCGCGCGAAGTCGGAGCGGTAGGTCCAGTGGATGAGGTCGGGCGACGTGTAGAAGCCGATGCGCCGGCCCTCCGTGAGCGCCATGCTCCACCGGCCGTGCGCGCCGTCCCACACCACCTTCGGGTCGCGGAAGTCGGGGCCGCCCGGGTTGTCCATGACCGGGTTCTGCGCGTAGGCCTGGAACCGGTAGCCGCCGTCGGTCGAGTAGTAGAGGGACTGCCGCTGCACGCCATCGGACTGCTGCGTGAGGATCGCGATCACCGTCCCCGCGCCGAGCCCGGACGTGTTCCCGGTGTCGACCACGACGCTGCCGGTCTCGGCGTCGCCGAGCGGGGTGTCGTACTTGTCGATCGCGATGCCCTCGTCGTGCCACGAGACGAGGTCGGCGGACGTGTAGTGCCGCCACGAGGATCCGTCGCCGCCCGGGTGGTCGACGTTGACGAGGGCGTAGGCGTGCCAGACGCCGTCGAGGAGGAACGGGCGCTGCGGGTCGTTCATGAACTCGCCCGACGGGCGGATGTGGATCCGGTCGTCGGCGGCGCGGGGCGAGGGCGGCGGGGCCTCGACGGGGCCGCGGTCGGCGCCCGTGATGCCGCGGCAGGCGACGACGAGCGCCGCGACCAGGAGGATCGCGCCGATCGTGATGAGCGCGCGGCGATGGCGGCGGGCGAGGGGGCGGATGCGGTCGCGCAGCCGGGTCGCGACGCCCGCGGCGGGCGGGCGCGACGGGGATGCGGTCATGTCGTCGGACTCCTCGCGGTGGGCGATCGGGGGCAGACGGGTGGCGGAGCGGAGCGGGAGAGCATGCACCGCCGCACGACCGATCCGGAGACAGTACAGGGTCAGCCGGGCCACGTCCACCCCATCCGGGGGACACGCCCGGGATCCGTGGCCGACCCCGTCCGGGGGCGCGGGAACGGCCCGTCACCCCCTAGGCTCCCCGACCGGGGGAGCGTGCACCGCGCGACGCGATCGGACTCATTGACACGAGAACGAGAGTGAGAACAGGTGACAAAGAGAATCAGGCGCGGGCTGTCCGCGTCCGCCGCAGTGACCCTGGTGGTGGCGTCCGCGCTTCTCGCCGGGGGACCCGCCCAGGCCGCGGGCACGACGCCGCCGCGGCCCACCGTCCACACCCAGAAGGCGTACGCGCCCGAGGACGACTTCACGGCCCACTGGACCCGGGCGGACGCCAAGCAGATCGCGAAGCTGTCCGACCCGAAGGCCCCGTCCCGGCAGAACTCCATGCCCGAGGCGCAGACCATGCCGCAGGTGCCGCAGGACTTCCCATCGATGACCGACCAGGCGTACGTCTGGGACACCTGGCCGCTGACGGACTCCTCGGGCCAGACCTATAGCGTCGACGGCTACGACGTGATCTTCGCGCTCACGGCTCCGCGCACCCTGTCGTTCGACGAACGGCACACGGCGGCGAAGATCGGCTACTTCACGCGACCCACCGGCATCCCGGCGGAGCAGCAGCCCGAGAACGGCGGCTGGACGTACCAGGGCAACGTGTTCGAGTACGGCGTCACGGACGGGATCTTCCCCGACCAGTCGTTCACGCAGCAGGCCGAGTGGTCGGGCTCCGCGCGGATCATGGCGGACGGCACGGTCAAGCTCTTCTTCACCGACGTGGCGTTCTACCGCGACGCGAAGGACCAGGATGTGAAGCCCGCCGACCCGGTCATCTCGCTCAGCCAGGGACGCCTCGAGAAGAGGGACGGCGCGGTCAAGGTCGCCGGCTTCGAGACGGTGACCCCGCTCCTGCGACCTGACGGCCAGCGGTACCAGACGAGGGACCAGAACCCGTACGTGAACTTCCGCGACCCCTTCACGTTCACGGATCCGGACCACCCCGGCAAGACGTACATGGTGTTCGAGGCGAACGTCGCCGGCAAGCGCGGCGAGCGGCAGTGCGACGCGACCGACCTCGGCTACCGCAAGGGCGACCCGGCGGCGGAGTCCTCGAAGGAGGTCACCGCCACGGGCGCGAACCTGCAGATGGCGTCCATCGGCCTGGCGGTCGCGGACGACGCGGACCTCACGAAGTGGCACTACCTGGATCCGCTGCTCGAGTCGGCGTGCGTCACCGACCAGACCGAGCGGCCCGAGGTGATGATCCAGAACGGCAAGCACTACCTGTTCACGATCAGCCACCGGTCGACGTTCGCGAACGGCATCGACGGCCCCGAGGGCGTCTACGGCTTCGTGGGCAACGGCCTCCGCAGCGACTACAAGCCGATGAACGGCGGATCCGGCCTCGTGCTCGGCAACCCGACGAACCTCAACTACGCGGGCGGCACCGCGTACGCGCCCGACTACAACCAGACGCCGGGCGCGTTCCAGGCGTACTCGAGCTACATCCTCCCGGGCGGGCTGGTGGAGTCGTTCATCGACGCCGTCGGCACGAAGGAGTCCTTCCGCCGCGGCGGGACGCTCGGGCCGACGGTGAAGCTCCAGTTCCGCGGCGACACCTCGAAGGTCGACCGCGGATACGGCGAAGGGGGGCTCGGCGGGTTTGCCGACATCCCGACGACCAAGGCGTTCGACCCGGCGAACCCGCCGCAGTAGCGCCAGGCGCGGCGACGGCGGCATCCGCCGTCGCCGCGTCCTCCCGGGCCGCTCATCTACACTCGCTGTCGATGCCCGCCCCGTCCCCGTCACCGATCCCGCCGCGCGTCCAGCGCGTGATCCGGGGGCTCGCCGCATCCGCCACCGCCACGTTCGTGGCCGCGCTCTTCCATGAGGCCGGCGGCGGGGCCGCTCCGTCGTGGGGCGTCGTCGCGTTCGGGCTCGCCCTCGCGTCGCTCGCGGCCATCGCGCTCGCCGGCGCCCGCACCGCGCTGTGGCGCCTCGTCGCCGCGGTGGGCGTCAGCCAGCTCCTCTTCCACGGGCTGTTCACGGCGGCCGGGGACGCCTCCGCGGCCTCCGTCGCGGCGGATCCGCACGCGGGCATGGGGCACGGTGCGGCGACGATCGTGCTCCCGGGCCTCGACGCCGCGCCCTCGGGAGCGGCCGGCGCGGTCGACCCCGGCATGCTCCTCTCGCACGGCGCGGCCCTGGTCGTCACCGTGCTCGCGCTGCGGCACGGCGAGGCCGCCATCCGCGCGCTCGTCGACGCGTCCGCGCTGCGCGTCGTGCACGCCCTCGCGATCCCGTTCCTCCGGCCCGAGGGGCGGCGCACCACCGAGCTCGCCCGGGCCGCCCGCGCGCCGCTCGCGCTGCGCGACCTCTGCGCCCGGCTCGGGCGCCTGCGGCACCGCGGCCCGCCGCGCGCTCGCGCCCTCGCCGCAGCCTGACGCGCCGGCCGGATCCCGCGACCCGCGGATCCTCCGCCCACCGCGCGAGCCCGCTCGCGCCGCGGACGCGATGCCCGAGCATCGCCCGCCCTCCTCTCTCCCTCCCCGGACGCCGGCACCGCCGCGTCCGCTCCCGGGGCCGCCCCGCGCGGCCCGGAACAGGACATGCCATGAACCGCTCATCCACCTCCGCCCCCCGCCGCCGGATCCTCCGCTCGGCCACCGCGCTCGTCGGCGGCGTCGTGCTCGCCGTCGCCGTGCCGCTCGCGGCCTCCGCGCACGTGCGCGTCTCGCCCGACCAGGCGGCCGCCGGCAGCTACAGCACGCTGACCTTCAAGGTCCCCACCGAGTCCGCGACCGCGACCACCACGAGCGTCACGGTCGACCTGCCGAAGGACACCCCCTTCTCGAGCCTCTCCACCGAGCCCGTCCCCGGCTGGACCGCGAAGGTCACCACCGAGAAGCTCGACACCCCGGTGAAGACGGACGACGCCACGATCACGGACGCGCCCATCGAGGTCACCTGGACGGCGGACGACGGCGTGGGCCTCAAGGCCGGCGAGTTCCAGCGCTTCACGGTCTCCGTGGGACCGGTGCCCGACACCGGCAGCATCATGCTCTCGGCGCACCAGGGCTACTCGGACGGATCCGTCGTCGACTGGGACCAGGCCACCCCGGCCTCCGGTGAGGAGCCCGAGCACCCCGCGCCCACGCTCTACGTGGACGATGCCCCGCCCGCCGACTCCATGAGCGCGATGACGACCACCGCGGCGCCCGACGCCACCGTCACCACGGCCGCGTCGGACACCAGCGCCACGAGCAGCGCGGTCGCGGTCGGCCTCGGCGTGGGCGGCCTCGCCCTCGGCGCGGTGGCCCTCGTGGTCGCCGTCTTCGCCCTCACCCGCGTGCGCCGCGAGGGCGGCGGCCAGGCGTGACGCCCGGCGGACGGATCCCGGCCAGGGGCGGCGCCGGCCGGCGGCCGCTCCGGACGCTCGCCGCGGCGGTCGCGGGCGCCGCGCTCGCGACCGGCGCCTTCGCGCTCGCGGGGCTGGCGCAGGGGAGCGGGCCCGACGGCGCGCTGTCGGCGTCCGCGCACGACTACCTCGTGTCGAGCTCGCCCGCGGCCGGATCCACGATCGACGCGCCGCCGTCGGAGGTGACGCTGACCTTCAACGACGTGATCCTCGACCTCGGCACTCCGGGCGGTGCCGGCGGCGACGCCTCGACCGGCTCCGGGACCGGGGCGGGCGGCTCGTCCATCGTGCAGGTGACCGGACCGGACGCGCAGGGCATGCACTTCGAGACCGGCTGCGCGACCAACTCCGGGCGCACCGTCTCGGTGCCCGTCGCGCTCGGGGGATCCGGGCAGTACACGGTCACGTGGCGCGTGGTCTCGGCGGACGGGCACCCCGTCTCCGACTCCATCGCGTTCATGTACCAGGCGCCGGCGGGGGTGACCGCCTCCTCGGGCACGGCCGACGGCCCGGGCTGCGCGGCGGCGCAGGAGGGAGCGGCCGGATCCGGCGCGGCCGCGTCGGGCGGGTCCGGCGGCGCCGGCTCGTCGACGGACGCGGGCACCGCGGCCGGGCAGGAGCAGGGCGTCACGCCCTACCTCGGCGTCATCGTCGGCGTGAGCATCGGGATCGTCGTGCTGGCTGCGGCCGCGGTCGTGCTTATCGTGGTGACCGGGCGGCGGAAGCCGGCCGCGAGCGCCGCGGCCCCGGTGATGGGCGACGCTCCGCCCGAGGGCGGACCGCCCGCGGCCTGACCGCGCACGCCCCGCGACGACGGGCCCGGATCCCGCGCGGATCCGGGCCCGTCGTCGTCCGCGCCCGGATGCGCGCGCCCGGCCGCGGGTCAGCCCGCGCCGGTCCCCATGACCTCCACGGCGCGCGCGAGGGCGTCCCGGCATGCGCGGATCCCCGGCCGGTCGAGGCTGCCCACGCGCGACGACGTGAACACCGTGCGCCGCGGCGAGCCGGGCAGGCCGATCAGCCGCACGTCGGGCTCGCGACCGGCCCACACGAGGTCGGGCAGCACGGAGGCCGCGTGCCCGCCGCGCACCAGGTCGATGTGCGCCTGCAGGTCGGCCGTCACGTACCGCACGTCCGGCTCGAAGCCCGCGACGCGGCACACCTGCTCGGCGAAGTGGCGCGAGGCCGTGCCGGCGGGCTCCATCACCCAGGGCAGGCGGCGCGCGTCGGAGATGGAACGCACGTCGTCGCGGCCGGGCGGGAGGCCGAGGCGGAGCGGATCCACGCACAGCTCCTCGCGGTCGAGGTCGGCCGGCCTGGGTGCCGCGTGCGCCGGGTACTGCTCGGCGATGACGAGGTCGTGGTCGCGCGCCCACACGTCGTGGAGGCCCGACTCGGGCTCGCGCATCGTGATCTCGACCCGCAGGTCCGGGTAGTCGTCGCGGAGGATCGTGAGCGCGGGCGGCACGAGCGCGAGCAGCGCCGACTGGAACGCGGCCACGCGGATGGTGCCGGACACGTTCGCGAGCGACGCGTTCACCTCGGTCTCGGCGCGCTCCAGCCGCTCGAGCAGGGCCGTCGTGTGCTCGACGAGGATCTCGGCCTGCGGCGTGAGCACCACCCGCCGGCCGACCCGGCGCAGCAGCGTCACGCCCGCCTCGCGCTCCAGCTGCGACAGCTGCTGCGACACCGACGACGGGCTGAACGACAGCGCGTCGGCGACCGCGCCGATCGTGCCGCGGAGCTTGAGCTCGCGCAGGAGCCGCAGCCGTCGCATCTCGAGCACGTGCGCCTCCCGGGGATCCGCGACGAGCATGGAATCATCGGCAGGGCCGCACGATGATCATCGGAAACGTTCAGCGCATCCGATGTGAGCATGGTCGCACACTGGGAGGACGCGCCCGCAGCGCGGCCGACGACGGGGCTCCGGCCCACCTGAGACGAAGAGGTTCCCGCATGACCGCCGAGACCGCATCCGCCCCCGAGACCGCTGCCGTCCCCACGGTCGACGGCGCATCCGCCGCCCCCGACCGCGAGGCCCTCGCTGACCGCTCCGTCGCGCTCGTCCGCACCTGGCTCGCGGAGGCGGCCCAGCACCCCGCCGACCCGTCCGCCGAGCGCCTCGCGGGCGTCCTCAAGGACGAGAACGGCCTCGACTTCACCATCGGCTTCGTCGACCGGGTCGTCCGCCCCGAGGACCTGCCCGTCGCCGGCAACAGCCTCGCCGCCCTCACCGCCAAGACCCCCGGCTTCCTGCCCTGGTACATGCAGGGCGCGATCCGCGCGGGCGGCATCCTCGGACCCGTCCTCCCGCAGGTCGTCGTGCCTGTCGCGCGCCGCGTGCTCCGCGAGATGGTTGGCCACCTCATCGTCGACGCCACGAGTGACAAGCTCGGGCCCGCCATCGAGAAGCTGCGCGCCGGTGGATCCCGCCTCAACCTCAACCTGCTCGGCGAGGCCGTGCTCGGCGAGAAGGAGGCCGCGCGCCGCCTCGAGGGCACGCGCGAGCTGCTCGCCCGCGACGACGTGGACTACGTCTCCATCAAGGTGTCGAGCGTCGTCTCGCAGCTGTCGATGTGGGCGTTCGACGAGGCCGTCGACAAGGTCGTCGAGCGGCTCACGCCGCTGTACGAGCTGGCGCTCGCGTCGCCGCGGCCCAAGTTCATCAACCTCGACATGGAGGAGTACAAGGACCTCGACCTCACCATCGAGGTGTTCACGCGCGTGCTCGATCAGCCGCAGCTGAAGGACCTCGAGGCCGGGATCGTCCTCCAGGCCTACCTGCCCGACGCGCTCGCCGCTCTCCAGCGGCTCACCGCGTGGGCGCAGGAGCGGCGCGCGGCCGGCGGCGCGCCCATCAAGGTGCGCATCGTCAAGGGCGCGAACCTCGCGATGGAGCAGGTCGACGGCCGCATGCACGACTGGCCGGTCGCCACCTGGGCCACCAAGGAGCAGACCGACAAGCACTACAAGCGGATGCTCGAGCACGCGCTCCAGCCCGCCACGGCCGACGCCGTGAAGGTCGGCGTCGCCGGCCACAACCTCTTCGACGTCGCGTACGCCTGGCTGCTCGCGGAGGAGCGCGGCGTGACCGACCGGATCGAGTTCGAGATGCTGCTCGGCATGGCGACCGGCCAGGCCGAGGCCGTGAAGCGCACCGTCGGCGGGCTCCTCCTCTACACGCCCGTCGTGCACCCGACCGAGTTCGACGTGGCCATCTCGTACCTCATCCGCCGACTGGAGGAGAACGCGAGCCAGGAGAACTTCATGTCGGCGGTGTTCGAGCTGAGCACCTCGAGCGAGCTGTTCGCGCGCGAGGAGTCGCGGTTCCGCTCGTCGCTCCGGGCCGTGGACGACACGATCCCGGCGCCCAACCGCACGCAGGACCGCCGGTTCCCGCCGGAGCTCGACGACGTGGATCCGCTCGCCGAGCCCGAGGCGACCGAGGAGCCGGAGGACGAGGTCGACCCGCAGCTCACGAGCGTGGTCATGGGCTTCACGCGCGGCTCGCTGCTGACGCCCGACGCGCTCGTCGACCCGGACGCGTCCACCACGCCGTTCCACAACGCGGCCGACACGGATCCGGCGCTGCCGACGAACCGCGCCTGGGGCCGCGAGATCCTGTCGCGCGTCGGCGCCTCGCAGCTCGGCGTCGCGACCATCGACGCCGCGCGCATCGACTCCACCGACCAGCTCGACGATCTCATCGACGGCGTCCGCACGGCCGCCGCGTCGTGGGGCGCCCGCCCCGGCGACCAGCGCGCCGCCCTCCTGCACCGCGTCGGCGTCGCGATCGAGCGCAACCGCGCGCGCCTCATCGAGGTGATGGCGTCGGAGACCGGCAAGACCATCGCCGAGGCCGACCCCGAGGTCAGCGAGGCCGTCGACTTCGCGCACTACTACGCCGAGCGCGCCCGCGACCTCGACCGGGTGCAGGGCGCCCGCTTCGTGCCGTCGCGCGTCACCGTCGTGGCGCCGCCGTGGAACTTCCCCGTCGCGATCCCCGCGGGCAGCATGCTCGCGGCCCTCGCCTCCGGCAGCGGCGTCGTCGTCAAGCCCGCCGGCCAGGCCCGCCGCTCCGGCGCCGTGCTGGTCGAGGCGCTCCGCGAGGCCGGCGTGCCGCGCGAGCTGCTCGCGCTCGTCGACGCGGGCGAGGCCGAGTTCGGCGAGCACCTCATCTCGCACAAGGCGGTCGACAGGGTGATCCTCACGGGCGGCTACGAGACCGCCGAGGTCTTCCGCTCCTGGAAGAGCGACCTGCCGCTCCTCGCCGAGACCAGCGGCAAGAACGCCATCATCGTCACGCCCAGCGCCGACCTCGACCTGGCCGCCGCCGACGTCGTGAAGAGCGCGTTCGGCCACGCCGGCCAGAAGTGCTCGGCGGCGAGCCTCGTGATCCTCGTGGGCTCGGTCGGCAAGTCGCGCCGGTTCCTCACGCAGCTCACCGACGCCGTCTCGTCGCTGCGCGTCGGCTACCCGTCGGACCCGACCACGCAGATGGGCCCGATCATCGAGCCCGCCGCCGGCAAGCTCAAGCACGCGCTCACGCAGCTGGGCGTCGGCGAGAAGTGGCTCGTCGAGCCCGAGGCGAAGGACGAGACCGGCCGCCTCTGGTCGCCGGGCGTCCGCGACGGCGTGAAGCCCGGGTCGTACTTCCACCTCACCGAGTTCTTCGGGCCCGTGCTCGGCGTGATGCGCGCGCGCACCCTCGAGGAGGCGATCCGCTTCCAGAACGCCATCCCCTACGGCCTCACCGCGGGCCTGCACAGCCTCGACGCGCGCGAGCTCGAGCAGTGGCTCGAGACCGTGGAGGCGGGCAACCTCTACGTGAACCGCGGGATCACGGGCGCGATCGTGCAGCGCCAGCCGTTCGGCGGCTGGAAGCGCTCCTCGGTCGGATCCGGCACCAAGGCCGGCGGCCCGAACTACCTCATGGGCCTCGGCTCCTGGGTCGCCGACGAGGGCCGGCACTCGAGCTCGCTGCACCTGCGCGGGCTCGCGCCGCGGGTCACGGAGCTCATCGAGTCGGCGCAGCCCGCCATCCGCTACGAGGACTTCGACCTGGTCCGCCGCTCGGCGCTCAGCGACGCGGTGGCCTGGCACGACGAGTTCGGCCAGGTGAAGGACCCGAGCGGCCTCGGCGTGGAGCGCAACCTGTTCCGCTACCGGCCGCTGCCCGTCACGGTGCGCCTCACGGAGTCGGGCGCGCTCGCCGACCTGCTCCGCGTGCTCGCGGCCGGGCGCCTGGCGCGCGCCGAGATGCACGTGTCGGTCCCCGGGATCCTCCCGGCCGGCCTCGGCCAGGTGCTCGACGACCTGCCGAGCGTGCACGTGACCATCGAGACGGACGACGTGTGGCTCGCCCGGGTCGCCGCGGACGGGATCGCGACCGAGCGCGTGCGCCTCGTCGCCGCGCGCGACTCGCGGCTCGTCGAGGCGCGCGCCCTGTCCGACGCGCTCCGCGGCACGCCTGACGTCGCCGTCTTCGCCGACGAGGTCACCGCGGCCGGCCGCGTCGAGATGCTCACGTTCCTGCGCGAGCAGGCCATCAGCATCACGGCCCACCGCTTCGGCAACCCGGACGACTGGAGCGAGGCGGTCATCTAGGTGACCGCGATCGAGGTCCGCGCGCTCGCGGCCTCGGAGGTCGGGCGGCTCGAGCAGGAGGAGCCGCCCGGCCGCGGGTTCGCGCGCGCGATGTGGGCGGCGCAGGCGGCGGGCGGATCCACGCTGCTCGTCGCGTGGGACGGCGACCGGCCGCTCGGATCCGGCCAGCTCGACACCCGCGGAGCCGTGCCCGAGCTGCGCAACCTGCGGGTGGGCGCGGCCACGCGGGGTCGCGGCGTCGGCACGGCGATCGTCCGCGCGGCCGAGGAGCGCGTCACCCCCGGCCGCCTCACCGTCGGCGTCGCCCTCGCCAACCCGCGCGCCCGGGCGCTGTACGAGCGGCTCGGCTACCGCGGCACGGGGGAGATGACGACGAGCTCGTACGCGTACGTCGACGACGCGGGCGTCACCCGGCAGGCGACGGAGACGGACGAGCGGCTGGCGAAGGGCCTGGGATAAACGGGAGCGGGGTCCGCCGGGATCCGCGACCCTGGGCGCATGCAGACCTCCGAGGCCGTCGACCGCGCCCGGACGCTGTGGGACGGGGGCCGGCGCCGCGACGCGATCGTCGCGCTGCGGACCCGGGTGCGGAAGGAGCCGGGTGACGCGGTTGCGCGGCTGCTCCTCGCGTCCTGGTACCGCGAGGTCCGCGCGCCCGACCAGGCAGCCCGGTGGGGGATCGCCCTGCCCGGTTGGACCACCGCGCGCGAGCGCGAGCTGCTGGCGCGCCTGATCGCCTCGTCCGGCGTGCGCGACGAGCACCTCGGGCGCTTCCTCGCGCTGCCCGCGGGCGAGCGGCCCGCGGAGCTCGACGAGGTCATGGCGATCGTGGACGGCCTGCGCGCCCCCGACGGCTGGCGCGGCGCGAAGCCGCTGCGACCGTGCGACCTGCGGAGCCGGATCACGCACGCCGTCCACGTGCTCGGCTGGCTGATGCTCGCCGGCGCCCTCCTGACGTCCGGGCTCGTGGCGCTGATCGGCGACGATGCCACGTCCCCCGCGCGCGGCGGCGTCGCGGTGGGGCTCGTCCTGCTCGCCGTGGCCGCGGTCGTGGAGGGCACGCGGGCCCGCCAGGGCTGGTGGTGGATCGGCCCGTCGGCGGTGCTGCTTGCCGCGGCCCTGACGGCGGCCGCCGTGGCGCTCGCGCGCATGGCCGTCTGACCGCCGCCTAGGGTCGACACGTGATCCCCGGACCCGCGCTCGTGCACGTCGTGGTGGTGCCGGGGCCCGAGACCGCCGACCGCGCCGCCCGCACCGCCGCCGGCCGCGTCGCGCTGCGGTCGCTCGCCGCGGAGCTCGTGGGCGCGGATCCCGCCGACGTGACGGTCCGCGCCCGCTGCGCCACGTGCGGCGGCGCGCACGGGCGGCCGGTGCTCGGCGGATCCGGCGCGCTCGACGGACTCCATGCGAGCGTCGCGCACGCGGGGGACGCGGTGGTGGTCGCGGTCAGCGCGGACGGCCCGATCGGCATCGACGCCGAGCCGCACGGCCGGGAGGCGCCGCCCGGGACCACTCTCGCGGAGTGGGTGCGGATCGAGGCGGTGCTGAAGGCCGACGGGCGCGGGCTCCGGGTGGACCCGGGGCGCGTGCGGTTCGCCGACGAGGGCGCCGACGGATGCCTCGCGTGGATCGATGGAGAGGACGCGCGCTACCGCCTCGTCGACACGGACGTCGGCCCCGACCTCGTGGCGGGCGTCGCCCGACGCGGCCTCGGGGAGCTCGACGTGCGGATCCACCGTCTGAGCGGACCGGGCGTCGGGATCTGACCCCTCAGCGCCGCCCCACCCGCGGCAGCGCCGGCAGCGGCGCGTCCGCGAGCCACGCCCGCAGCAGCGCGCCCGCGTCGCCGGCGGCGCCGACGAGGTCGGCGGTGGTGCGCGGCGCCGTCCATGCCGGATCCGTCCAGCGGAGGAGCAGCGCGCGCCACGCCGCGTCGCCGAGCGTCAGCCGGAGCGCGTGCACCGCGAGGGCGCCGCGCTTGTAGACGACGTCGTCGAACATCGCCTCGGGGCCGGGATCGCCGATGCGGACCTGCGTGCCGTACCGGTCGAGGCGCGCGTGGTGCTGGCGCGCGAGCTGATCCGCGGTCGGACCCCCGGACTCCTCCGACCACAGCCACTCGGCGTAGCAGGCGAAGCCCTCGTTGAGCCAGATGTGCTGCCACGACGCGAGGCCCACGGAGTTGCCGAACCACTGGTGCGCGAGCTCGTGGGCGACGAGCCGCTCGGATCCGCCCGTGCCGTCGGCGTGGTTCGCGCCGAGCACCGCCATCGCCTGCGCCTCGAGCGGGATCTCCAGCTCGTCGTCCGCCACCACGACCCGGTACTCGTCGAACGGGTACGGCCCGAACAGCGTCTCGAAGAACGCCATCATGCGCGGCACGAGCGCGAGGTCCTGCAGCACGCGGGCCTCGCGCGGCTTCGGGTACGCGAAGACCGCCTGGGTGGATCCGGCGGGCACGCGCTTCTCGACGTACCGGCCGATCTGCACGGTCGCGAGGTACGGCGCGGTGGGCGCGTCCTGCTCGTAGGTCCAGGTGGCGCGGCCCGAGCGCTCGAGCCGGGAGACGAGCCGGCCGCTCGCGATCACGGAGTAGTCGACCTCGCACGCGACGCGGATCCGGAACGCGGCCCGGTCGTCCGGCCGATCGTTGCAGGGGAACCAGGTGGACGCGCCGCTCGGCTGCGACGCGACGAGCACGCCGTCGCCGAGCTCCTCCCAGCCGAGGTCGCCCCAGACGGTGCGGCGGGGGCCGGGCTCGCCGGAGTAGGCGACGTCGACCGTGAAGGTGGTGCCCGCGGGGATGGGCGCCGCGGGCGTGACGACGAGCCGCCCGCCGCGCTGCACGTGCCGGGTCTCGCGGCGGCCGTCGACGCGCACGTCGCCCGCGCGGAGGCCCGTCAGGTCGAGCTCGAAGCGGGGGAGCGGCTCGCGGGCTACCGCGGTGATCACGGCGCGCGCCTTCAGGCGGTTGCGGGCGACGCGGTAGTCGAGGTCGAGGTCGTAGCGCTCGACCGCGAAGGCCGTGGATCCGACCTCGGGCGTGTACGCGTCGCCGGACGACGGACCTGCGGCGGCCCTCACCGGTGACCGGCGGTCGCGCGCGCGGCGGCGTCGGTCGGAGCGGCGGCGGATGCTGCGGGCAGGTACCGCCCGAGCGTCACCTCGCGCCACGGGCCGATCGGGTTGCCGCTCCAGCGGCTCGCCTCGGGCACGAGCTCCCCGCGCATCACGAGGCTGGCGGGCCCCACGGTGGCCTGCGGGCCGATGCGCGCCGCGGGGAGGATGACGCTGTGCGGCCCGAGGGTCGCACCGGCGTCGAGGGTGACGGTGTCCATGCTCATGATCCGATCATGGAACAGATGCGTCTGCACGACGCACCCGCGGTTGACCGTGGACGCGTCGCCGAGGGTCACGAGGTCGGCCTCGGGCAGCCAGTGCGAGTCGCACCACACGCCGGATCCGATGCGCGCGCCGAGGCTCCGCAGCCACCACACGAGCGCGGGCGTGCCCGCGGCGGGCGACGCGAACCAGGGCGCGGCGACCATCTCGGTGAACACGTCCGAGACCTCGCTGCGCCATACGAACGACGACCACAGCGGGTGCTCCTCCGCGCGGATGCGGCCGATGAGGATCCACTTCGCGGCCGTCGAGATCCCCGCCGCGACCGCGCCGGCCACGAGCAGCACCACGCCGCCGAGGAGGAACGCGACGAGCGGGCCCCACGCCTCGGTGATGGCGGCGAGCGCCACGAGCACGGCCAGGCCGATCGCGCAGGTCACGAGCACGGGCACGACGCGCAGCAGCTCCCACAGGATGCGGGCGACCCGCAGCCGCGTCGGCGGGCGGAACGTGCGGGAGTCGTCGGCCGCCGCGACCGTGCGCCGGAGCCGCACGGGCGGGGAGCCGAGCCACGAGGATCCGGCCTTCGACTTCGTGGGCGCCGCCGAGAGCACGGCGACGAGGCCGTCCTTCGGGACCTTGTGGCCGGGCCCGGCCATGCCGGAGTTGCCGAGGAACGCGCGCTGGCCGATCTCGGCGCGGGCGACGCGCATCCACCCGCCGCCGAGCTCGTAGCCGGCCACGAGCGTGTCGTCGGCGAGGAAGGCGCCGTCGCGGATCGTCGTCATGGCGGGGATGAGGAGCACGGTCGACGCCTCGACGTCCCTGCCGACGCGCGCGCCGAGGAGCCGCAGCCACACGGGCGTGAAGAGGCCCGCGTAGAGGGGGAAGAGCACCGTGCGGGCGAGGTCGAGCAGGCGCTCGGTGGTCCACAGCTGCCAGCCGACGCGGCTGCGTACTGCGTGGATACCCTCGGTGACGCCGAGGCCGAGCAGGCGCACGGATCCGACCACCAGCAGCGCGAGCACGATCCCGGTGACGAGCACGGCGGGCACGAGCGCACCGAGGCCGCGCCACCACGCGTCGCCGAGGTCGGCGGATCCGCGGATGGCCGCCGCGAGGATCCCGCCGCCCGCGACGAACGCGACCACGGGCACGAGCGCGGTCGCGACCGAGGCGGCGCCGTACGCCGCGACCCAGCGCGTGTTGCGCGGCGGCCGGTGGTCGGGCCACCAGACCCGGGCCTTGCCCTCGCGCGCGGCGGGGGATCCGGCCCAGCGCTGGCCCGACGGCACGCGCCCGAAGACGGCCGAGCCCGGCGCGATCTCCGCGCCCTTGCCGATGCGCGTGCCCGGCAGGAGCGTCGAGCGCGTGCCGACGGTGGATCCCGCGCCGATGCGGACCGCGCCGACGCGCACGGTGTCGCCGTCGATCCAGTACCCGGAGAGGTCGACCTCGGGCTCCACCGAGGCGCCGCGGCCGATGCGGAGCATGCCCGTGACGGGCGGCAGCGTGTGCAGGTCGACGTCGTCGGCGATGCGCGCGCCGAGCGCCCGGGCGTAGTAGGTGATCCACGGCGCGCCCGCGAGCCCGACCGCGCCGATCTGCTGCGCGATCTGCTCGGCCAGCCAGAGCCGCAGGTGCCAGCGTCCGCCGCGCGGGTGGTCGCCCGGCTCGAGGCCGCGGAGGAGCAGGCGCGCGGCGACCGCGGAGATCGCCATGCGCCCGAACGGCGTCGCGAAGAGCAGGAGGCCGGGGACGAGCAGCAACCACGACACCTCGGGGAGCGCGTCGAACCCGCCGAGCGGGCGGAGCAGCGCGCTCGCGGTGAGGAGCAGCGCGAGCCAGCGGAGGCTCTGCAGCGCGAGGAGCGGCGCGCCGAGGAGCGTCTGGATCCACTGCGTGCGGCGCGGGGTCGGCGTCACGTCCACCTGCGGCCCGCGGCTCTCGGCCCGCGGCGCGCGCCCGGCGATCGCGGCGTGCATCGCGCCGAGGCGCGGGTGGGCGTAGACGTCGGCGACCGTGAACTCGGGGGCGATGGTGCGGATGCGGGCCACGAGCTGGGCGGCCGAGAGGGATCCGCCGCCGAGGTCGAAGAAGTTCGCGTCGGCGCTCGCGACGGGGGTGCCGAGCGCGGCCGACCACATCTCGGCGAGCGGGCGCAGCTCGGCGTCGAGGTCGGCGCCGTCGTCGCCCGCGGCACCCGGCAGCGGCCAGGGGAGCGCGGCCTTGTCGACCTTGCCGGAGGTGCGCGTCGGCAGCGACTCGACCACGCCGATGAGCGGCACGAGCGCGGCCGGCAGCGCGACGCGGAGGCGCTGCACGGCATCCTCGCGCGAGAAGGTCGCGGGATCCCGCGGCACGAGGTAGCCGACGAGCACCGGGTTGCCCGCGCCCGTGGTCTGCACGGCGACGGCGGCGCCGTGCACGTCGTCGAGCGCCTGGAGCGCCGCCTCGATCTCGCCCAGCTCGATGCGCCGGCCGCCGACCTTCACCTGGTCGTCGGCGCGGCCTTGGAAGACGAGCCCCTCCGCCTCGAAGCGCACGAGGTCGCCCGAGCGGTAGGCGCGGTCCCAGCCGAGCGCGGGGAAGGGGGCGTACTTCTCGGCGTCCTGGGCGGGATCCAGGTAGCGCGCGAGCCCGACGCCGCCGATGATCAGCTCGCCCACGCCGCCCTCGGGCACGCGCGCGCCCTCCGGGTCGACGACCGCGAGGGTCCAGCCGTCGAGCGGCAGGCCGATGCGCACGGGGCCCGGCCCGCCGAGCGGCGCGGCGCACGCGACGACGGTCGCCTCGGTGGGGCCGTACGTGTTCCACACCTCGCGCCCGTCGGTCGCGAGGCGCTGGCCGAGCTCGGGCGGGCAGGCCTCGCCGCCGAAGATGAGCAGGCGCACGTTCTCGAGCGACTCCGCGGGCCACAGCGCCGCGAGCGTCGGGACGGTCGAGACGATCGTCACACCGTGCGTCGTGAGCCAGGGCCCGAGGTCCATGCCGCTGCGGACGAGGCTGCGCGGCGCCGGCACGAGGCACGCGCCGTGGCGCCAGGCGAGCCACATCTCCTCGCAGCTGGCGTCGAAGGCGACCGAGAGGCCCGCGAGCACGCGGTCGCCGGGGCCGATCGGCTCCTCCTGGAGGAACAGGCGCGCCTCCGCGTCGACGAAGGCCGCGGCCGAGCGGTGCGAGACGGCGACGCCCTTGGGGGTGCCGGTGGATCCCGAGGTGAAGATGATCCAGGCGTCGTCGTCCGGCGCGGGCGGCGCGACGAGGGGGAGCGCGGAGGTGGAGGCGTGCGCGGCGGCGGCGGGGAGGATCCGGAGCGCGGCGGCGTCAGCCGTCTCGGCGGCGTCGGCGGTGTCCGCGGCGCGCGGCGTGTACTCGCCGGTGCCCGTCACGACGCCCGCGACGCGCGCCTCGCCGAACACGAGCCGCGCGCGCTCGTCGGGGTCGTCCGCGTCCACGGGCACGTAGGCGGCGCCGGCCGCGAGCACACCGAGCACGGTGACGTAGAGGTCGCGGGATCCCGACGGCATGCGGATCCCGACCCGGTCGCCCTTGCCCACGCCCGCGTCCCGCAGCGACGCGGCGACCTGAACCACGCGGGCCATGAGCTCGCGGTAGCTGAGCGCGCCGTCGCCGTCCTGGATGGCGGACGCGTCGGGGTGCGCGGCGACCGTCGCCCGGAGCACGTCGACGAGCGTGCGCGGCGGCGTGACGGCGTCGGCCCGGTCGAGCACGCGCTGGGCGTCGTCGTGCGGCGTCGCCGCCTCCGGGGAGGACTCGGGCATGTGGTCTCCGTTCGGATCGGGCGGCGTGAGCACTGTCGGGCCTCCGGGTGAACGGGAGGTGGAATCGCGGCGACCCGGCGTCGCCGCCGCGCCCGAGCCAGCCGTCATCCGGCCGCGAGCGCCTCGTCCACCAGGCGGCGCGCCTCCTCGTCGGCCACGCCGAGCCGACCGGCGAGCCGCGCGTACGCGACGGCCGCCTCCCGGAGCGCGCCGGGCACGTCGTCCCGCGCGGCGACGAACGAACCCGCGCGGCCGCGCGTCTCGATCACCCCGTCGGCCTCGAGCTCCTTGTACGCGCGGGCCACCGTGTTCACGGCGACGCCCGCCTGCTCGGCGAGCGCGCGCACGGTCGGCAGCCGCGCGCCGACGGGCAGCTCGCCCTCGGCGGCGCGGCGCGCGACCTCCGCGCGGAGCTGCTCGTAGGGCGGGGTCGCGGAGCCCGGGTCGATGCGATAGCCGGGCGCGGGATCCATGCGCCGAGGCTAGCGAGGCAGGGGTGGCCGGCGGGCGCGAGATGCACGGCGGTGGGCGCGGGGGACACCCGCGGCGGGGCAGGATGGGAGGGCGGCGCACCGGCCGCCGACGGGAGGATCCGCATGTCCGAGCTCGAGCTGATCACGATGTGGTCGCGCGCCCGCAAGCAGATGATCACGAGCCAGCTGGGCCCGATCTTCCTGCTCACCTCCACGGTGGTCCTGCTCCGCACGGGTCTCGCCGACGCCGACCTCGGCACGCGCCTCGCGGCGGCGCTCATCCTGCTCGCGACGGGCGTGCTCGGATCCGCCGTGCAGTTTTCCATCAACTCGCAGGCCATCGCCATCGCCCGCGACCTCCGCGACGCGGGCGCGACCTCGCACGCGGGCCGCGCGGTCATCGCCTCCGAGGGCCTCACGAACCTCATCCGCTACGTGATCCCCGCGCTCTTCGTCGTCATCTACGTCGTGATCCTGGTGGCGCTCTTCTCCTAGCGCGAGCGCTACTCCAGCGTCCGGTTCACCAGCCGCGACAGCACGATCGCGCTGCGCGTGTGGTCGACGTTCGGGGCGAGGCGCACCTTCTCGAGGGCGTCCTCGAGGCTCGGGATGTCGCGGGAGCGGATCCGGACGATGGCGTCCGCGTCGCCCGTGACGGTGCCCGCGTCGACGACCTCGGGCACGCCCTGGAGGATCCGGCGGAGCTCGTCGGGCGCGACCGTCCCGCGGCAGAACAGCTCGACGTAGGCCTCGGTGCTGAGGCCGTCGACCGCGGGGTCGACCTGGATCGTGAAGCCGCGGATCACGCCGTCGGCCACCAGTCGGTCGACCCGCCGCTTCACCGCGCTGGCCGAGAGGCCCACCGTCCCCCCGATGTCGCCGTAGCCCGCGCGGCCGTTCTGGCGGAGGAGGTCGATGATCCGGTGGTCCAGGTTGTCCATGCTCCGAGCCTATGGCGGGATCGTGCGTGCGAAGGGTCTCTCACGCGCGGGATCCGCGTCGCACCCCCTCGAACGGGCGCGATCCGCATGCCAGGCTGGCGGCAAGGCGTCCCCTCGGGGCTCTGGGACATCGTCCGCCTCCACGACCGCGCCGCGAGGCGCGCCGCACGAAGCAGGAGCACCATGCCCTCCACCCTTCCCCTGCCCACCGAGACCGCAGCCGGCCGCACGCCCGTCGCGAAGCGCGTGCTCATGTGCCGGCCCGACCACTTCGACGTGGTCTACAAGATCAACCCCTGGATGGATCCCGCCGTCCCGACCGACACGTCGCTCGCGGTCCGCCAGTGGCAGACCCTCTACGACACGTACGTGGGCCTCGGCTTCCAGGTCGACCTCATCGACGGGATCGCCGGGCTGCCGGACATGGTCTACGCGGCCAACGGCGGGTTCACGCTCGACGGCATCGCGTACGGCGCCGCGTTCCAGCACGCGGAGCGCCAGCCCGAGGGCCCCGCGTACATGGACTGGTTCCGCGAGGCGGGCTTCGACGTCCGCGTGCCCGAGCAGATCAACGAGGGCGAGGGCGACATCCTCCTCGTCGGCGACACGATCCTCGCCGGCACCGGCTTCCGCAGCGACAGCACCAGCCACGCCGAGGTCGCCCGGATCTTCGACCGCGAGGTCGTGACGCTGCGCCTCGTGAACCCGTCGTTCTACCACCTGGACACCGCGATCGCGGTGCTCGACGACACCAACATCGCCTACCTCCCGAGCGCCTTCGACGCCGCGAGCCTCGACGAGATCGAGCGCCGCTACCCCGACGCGGTCGAGGTGAGCGAGCAGGACGCGTCGATCCTCGGCCTGAACTCGTACAGCGACGGGTACAACGTCGTCATCGCCGAGAGGGCGGTCGGCTTCGAGGCGTCGCTGCGCGAGCGCGGGTACGAGCCGATCGGCGTCGATCTGTCCGAGCTGCTGCTCGGCGGCGGCGGCGTGAAGTGCTGCACGCTCGAGCTGCGGAAGTAGGGGGCGGCGAGATGACCGACACCATCGACCGCCCCGCCGCGTCCGGCGCCGGCGCCCTGGCCATCCACGCCGAGGAGGCGCACGCCGCGCACAACTACCACCCGCTGCCCGTCGTGGTCGCGTCCGGCCAGGGCGCCTGGGTCACCGACCTCGACGGCCGACGCCTGCTCGACTGCCTCGCCGCCTACTCGGCCGTGAACTTCGGGCACTCGCACCCGGACCTCGTGCGGGCCGCGACCGAGCAGCTCGGGCGGATCACGCTCACGAGCCGCGCCTTCCACAACGACAAGCTGGGGCCGTTCGTGACGGCGCTCGCCGAGCTCGCCGGCAAGGACATGGTCCTGCCGATGAACACGGGCGCGGAGGCCGTGGAGTCCGGGATCAAGGTCGCGCGCGCCTGGGGCTACCGCGTGAAGGGCGTGGCCGCGGGCCGCGCGAAGATCATCGTCATGGCCGGGAACTTCCACGGCCGCACCACCACCATCGTGAGCTTCAGCGACGACGAGGAGGCGCGTGCCGACTTCGGGCCGTTCACGCCCGGGTTCGTCACGGTGCCGTACGGCGACGCCGCGGCGCTCGAGGCCGCGATCGACGAGGACACGGTCGCGGTGCTCGTGGAGCCGATCCAGGGCGAGGCCGGCATCGTCGTGCCGCCCGCGGGGTACCTCGCCGACGTGCGGCGGATCTGCACGCGCGAGCAGGTGCTGATGATCGCCGACGAGATCCAGTCGGGCCTCGGCCGCACGGGCGCGACCTTCGAGTGCGACAACTCCGACGTCGTGCCCGACCTGTACCTCCTCGGCAAGGCGCTCGGCGGCGGCATCGTGCCCGTCTCCGCGGTCGTCGGCGACGCGGACGTGCTCGGCGTCATCCAGCCGGGGCAGCACGGATCCACGTTCGGCGGCAACCCGCTCGCCGCGGCCGTGGGCCACGCGGTGGTCGAGATGCTCGCGTCGGGCGAGCCGCAGGAGCGCGCGCGTCGCCTCGGCGCCGTGCTGCACGCGCGGCTCGCGGATCTCGTGGACCACGGCGTGCTCGAGGTGCGCGGCCGCGGCCTGTGGGCGGGCATCGACATCGACCCGGCGCTCGCCACGGGCCGCGCGGTGTGCGAGCGGCTCGCCCAGCGCGGCGTGCTCGCGAAGGACACGCACGGTTCGACGATCCGGCTCGCGCCGCCCATCGTGGTGGAGGAGGAGGACCTCGTCTGGGCCGTCGGCCAGCTCGCCGAGGTGCTCGCGGAGCTCGGGGCGCGCTGACCCGCGTCCGATCGATCCGCGCCCGGCCGCCCTACGACGCGGCCGGGCGCGATCGTGTCCGGGGCTGGGCGTCGGCGGGCGCCCGCGTCGCGATGGCCACGCCCGCGGCGACGCACACCACGACGATCGCGCCGAGCTGCATGGGTGACAGCGTCTCGCGCAGCACGATCACGCCGAGGACCGCCGCCACCACCGGGCTGAGGCTCGTGAGCACGGCGAACAGCCGCGGGGTGATGCGGCGGAGGATCACGGTGTCGAGCGAGTAGGGCACGGCGGACGACAGCAGGCCGATCGCCACGAGCAGGCCGAGGATCCGCCCGTCGAGCGCCGCGACGTCGAGCGTGAGGAGCGCCCACGGCACCAGCACGACCAGGCTCACGATGCTCGCGACTGCGATCCCCTGGAAGCCCGGCAGCCGCTCCGCCACCCGGCGCGTGAACACGATGTAGCCGGCCCAGGTGACGGCCGCGGTCGCGCCGCAGACGAGGCCGAACGCGTCGATCCGGCCCTCGAGCCCGGTGAGCACGACGACGCCCGCGGCCGCCACGAGCGCGCACGCGGCGTCGAGCAGGCGGCGCGAGGCGAGCAGCGCGATCGACAGCGGGCCGAGGAACTCGATGGTCGCGGCGATGCCGAGGCCGAGCCGGTCGACGGCGGCGTAGTAGGACAGGTTCATCAGCGAGAGCGCGAGGCCGAGCATCACGGCGGGAACGAGCTGCGCGCGCGTCATCCGGTGGATCCGGGGCCGCGCCACGGGCAGCACGAGCGCCGCCATCATCACCTGACGCGCGGCGACGACCAGCACGGGGCCGACCGCGGGGATCACGAGCCCGGCGAGCGACGACCCGTAGCTGACGCTGACGATGGTGCCGACCTGCAGCGCGGCGCCCGCGGCGGTGGTGCGGGCGCCGGGGTCGGCCGCCGCCGATGGCTCACCCGGAGCCCCGGCGATGGCGCCCTCCAGCGCGGCGGGCGTGGATCCCGACCGGGGAGCGGGCCCGCGGTCGGATCCGGCCGTGCTCATCGCGGCAGCGCGTTCCCGTCGGCGTCGAGGTGGTCGCGCCAGCTGCGCGTGGGCTCCCAGCCGAGGAGGCGGCGGGCCTTCGCGGTCGAGATCCCCGACGAGTCCACCCGCTCGATCGCCCGCAGCTCGATGGCGTCGCCGTAGTACCGGCGCAGCTCGGTGGCGAAGTCGTGGCCGCCCGCGTTGTCGGCGGCCGCGATGTAGAAGACCTCGTGGCCGGGCAGGTCGGAGGCGACCGACAGCACGATCGCGTCGGCCAGGTCGTCCGCGTCGATGTAGCTCCAGAGGTTCGCGGTGAGGACGGACGCGTCGCGCACCTGCTTGCCGAGGTTCGACGCGTAGTTGTCGCCGTTGTGCACGGTGCTCGGCCGCAGCGAGATGATACGGATGTCGGAGCGGCGCACGGCTGCGTCCATCAGCTGCTCGCCGAAGGCCTTGGAGAGCGCGTACGGATCCTGCGGGCGGAGCGGGTGCTCCTCGTCGACGGGTGCGTAGTCGGGCAGGAACGGCCGCTCGGGGAAGAAGTTGCCGACGATGCTCTCGCTGGAGATGTTGACGAAGCGCGGGACGCCGAAGCGCACGGCGGCCTCGATCATGTTGAACGTCGACATCAGGTTCGTCTGCAGCACGACGTGCGCGGGGTTGCCGGTGGGCTGCGGGATCGCGGCGACGTGGACGACGGCGTCCATGCCGGCGACGACCGCGAACGCGGATCCGGCGTCGGTGAGGTCGGCCATCACGTAGCGGCCCGGCACCACGACGCCGGCGTCGAAGACGGGGCGCACGAGGTCGACGCCCGTGACGTCGTGGCCCGCGGCGACGAGCGCCTCGACGGCGGCGCGGCCGACCTTGCCGCGGGATCCGGTGACGAGGACCTTCACGACGCGGCCCCGTCCTGGGCGACGTCGGCGGGCGCCTTCATCACGACGGGCACGAAGGGGTCGTCGTCGAGCCGCTCGGCGAACCACGCCTCGTCGACGTAGCCCTCCGACCACAGCTTCAGCGGCGTCGCGACCGTGGGCGTGAACAGCTCCCACCGGGTCCAGAGGCGCGCCTCCTCGGTCATCATGCGGCCGACCTCGCGGGTCCAGCGGACGACGACGTGGTCGGCGGGCAGCAGGCGCTCGAACGCGGCCTGCGCCTCGGCGAGGCGGGCGGACCTCGTGCCGTCGCCCGACACCTGCTCGGCGCTCAGGGCGAGCACCAGCGTCCAGGTCGTGCTCTGCAGCTCGGGGTCGCGGGGCGCGACGGCGGCGTCGGCTCCCGTCGTGACGGGGGTGGTGTCGTGGCTCATGCGGCGTCGCGCTCCTCGTGTCGATCGAGTCTGTCACGCGGTGTGGCGCGCGTCCGGGGCGCGGAGGTGCGCCGGGACGCTCGATCCGCCGTCGCCCCGCGGATTTCCTCAGGCACGGAAACGAAAGTGGATGGTGTTGTCCGCCCATATTTCGGTTACCGTCGAAAGGTCCGCGCTCCACCGACCTCGACGAGGCCCGCCATCTCCCGCACCGCACGCACCTCCCGCCCCGCCGTCCGGCGCCCGCGGAACGCGACCGCGCCGCGCGTCCGACTGGCCGCCGTGCTCGCCGCGTCCGGTCTCCTGCTCGGCCTCGGCGTGCCGTCCGCCCAGGCCGCGGAGGAGTACCCCACCTGGTCCGAGGTGCAGGCCGCGCGCTCGAGCGAGCAGGCCACCGCCGACCAGGTCACGCGCATCACCTCCCTCATCTCCGGCCTCTCCGCCGAGGTCGAGGCCGCAACGGCCCTCGCGCTCCAGCGCGCCGACGAGCACGCCGCCGCGGTGGACGCGCTCGACGAGGCGACCGGCGAGCTCGAGGCCCTCGAGTCCAAGGCCGCCCGGGCCCAGGCCGACGCCGACGAGGCGAAGCGCCAGGTCGGCCAGCTCGTCGCCCAGCTCGCCCGCAGCGGCGGGGGCGGCGACGTCGCGCTCCGCCTCTTCACGAGCGGCGGCGAGGACGCCGACGCCCTCCTCGCCCGCATGGGCACCGCGACCAAGCTCGCCGACCGCCAGGACACCGCGTTCACCGCCGCCGTCACCTCGGCCCGCACGGCCGCGTCGCTCGGCAAGCAGGCCTCCGTCGCGAAGGAGGCGCTCGCCGCGCTGGCCGCCGACGCCGAGGCCAAGCTGCAGGAGGCGTCCGCGGCGCAGGCCCGCGCCGATCAGGCGCTCGCCGAGCAGGAGGCCCGCAGCTCCGAGCTGCAGGCGCAGCTCACCACGCTCCGCGACTCCCGCATCTCCGTCGAGGAGGGCTATGCGATCGGCGAGCGGAAGCGCCAGGAGGAGGCGGCCGCCGAGGCCCGTCGCCAGGCCGACGCCCGAGCGGCGGCCGCGGCCGCGGCCGCCGCCGCGAACGCCGCGGCGCGCCCGCCGGCCAACGCCCCGCGCCCGCCGTCGTCGGGCGGCCAGCCCTCCGCGTCCGGCTGGACCATGCCCATCCGCAGCTACGGCTCGTACCAGTCCTACGGCATGCGCCTCCACCCGATCCTCGGCTACTGGCGCCTGCACGCCGGCGACGACTTCGGCGCCGGCTGCGGCACGCCCATCTACGCGACGGCGGCCGGCACGGTGCAGTTCGCGGGCGGATCCAGCGGCTTCGGCAACGCGATCACGCTCAACCACGGCGGTGGCGTCACGAGCGTGTACGGCCACATGTACTCGTACGGCGTGATGGTGCGCACCGGCCAGACCGTGCAGGCGGGCCAGCAGATCGGCGCGGTCGGCAGCGCCGGCCTCAGCACCGGCTGCCACCTCCACTTCGAGATCCGGCAGGGCGGCGTCGCCACCTCGCCCATGCCCTTCCTCCGCAACCGCGGCGTCTGACGCGCCGAGTACGTTGGGCGCGTCGATGACCGGGGGGTGCGACGCGTGACGGGACGCATCAGGCGGTTCGCGCAGGCCGTGGCCCGGCCGGCGATCTTCGCGCAGTACGTGGCCCTGCGCACCGGCCTCCAGGGCACCGTCTTCCCGCGCGACGCGGCGTCCGGCGTCGTGCCGGGCGACTTCCCGCACCGCGTGCTCGTCATCGGGGAGGCGACGGCCGTCGGCATGGGGGTCCTCTCGCACGAGCTCGGCATGGCCGGGCACTTCTCCCGCCAGCTGTCCCGGCGCACGGGTCGCGGCGTGGAGTGGGCGACGCGCCCCTTCTCCGACCTCACGATCCACACCGCCGCGGGCGCGGTCCGCGACCGGGCCCTCCTCGACGGCGTCGACGTGGTGCTCCTGATGGTGGGCGTGGGCGACAGCATCCGCCTCACGCCGCAGCGCGTGTGGCGCAGGCTGCTGTGCGGGGCCATCGAGGACCTGGCGCGGGGGCTGCCGGAGGGCGCGCGCGTGCTCATCCCCGAGGTCCCGCCGCTGAACGAGAGCGTGGGGATCCCCTCGCCCTGGCGCGCGGTCGCCGCCCGGCACGCGCGGCTGCTCAACCGGATCACGGCCGAGATCGTCGCGTCCCGCCCCGATGCGGACGCCGTCCCCTTCCCCGGCGAGAGCGTCATCGACCTGGGCGATCCGGACGCCGCGCAGGCCTCCCGCGTCTACGCCTCCTGGTCGCGCGCCTTCGTCCACCGGATGCTCGGCCCCTCCCACGCCGCCGACGCGTGATGCGAGGTTGACCGTTCCCTGTGCATTCCTCGGGTGCCGGATACCCGGCGGGGCCCGGGCGTAGCGTCGAAGACGTGCCCGCGCCGGTGTCCACATCGGCGCCCGGGCTCTCGGATCGCCCGACGATCCGACCCCACGCACCGAATCCGAACGAGGAGAAGCCATGCCCCGAGTTATCGAGACCGTCGACGTCAACGTCCCCGTCAGCACCGCCTACAACCAGTGGACCCAGTTCGAGTCGTTCCCGAACTTCCTCAGCTACGTGGAGTCGATCACGCAGGTCACCGACACGCTCACCGAGTGGAAGGTGAAGATCGGCGGCGTCGAGCGCACCTTCGAGGCCAACATCACCGAGCAGCACCCCGACGAGCGCGTCGCCTGGAACTCCACGGGCGGCGACGAGGACCACGCCGGCGTCGTCACGTTCCACAAGCTCAGCGACACCGAGACCCGCGTCACCGTCCAGCTGGACTGGGAGGCGAAGGGCCTCGTCGAGAAGGTCGGCGCCGCGATCGGCGTCGACGACCACGTCATCAAGGCCGACCTCAAGAACTTCAAGGAGTTCATCGAGAAGCGCGGCTCCGAGGACGGCGCCTGGCGCGGGGACGTCCAGGCCTGATCATGGACGCATCCGAGATCGTCTGGAACCAGGAGGCGCGCGACAAGATCCTCACGGACAGCGACCGCGTGCTCCAGGAGGCCGTGCTCACCGTGGCGAAGGAGCTCGAGGGCCAGGACTGGGAGACCGTGTACCAGCGCCTGTTCGAGCAGCTGAAGGACCGGTTCATCGACTTCGAGCCGGGACCGGACCTCCGCAAGTACGCCGAGGCCGTCTCCCGCGGGGAGATCCGGGGCTGAGGCAAGCGTCACCAGCACGACCGGGAGGGCCCGGCATCCGGGAGGGTGCCGGGCCCTTCCGCGCCCGCCGTCGCCGTTTCCCCGTCTGCTGGATAATCTGGGTCGGCGCCGCGGGGCGCAGTGACCAAGGGAGACGCGATGAGCGACACGCACGACGACGGACGGCCGGTCGCGGGGGCCCGCCGGCGTACGCACCCGCTACCCAGCCCGGACCCGGGTACCCGGCGGCCGTCCCGCCGCCCGGCTACGGGATGGTCCTCCTGCCGCACGCGCTGCGTCCGCTCCCCGCGCACATCGACCCGACCTGGCGACTCGCGGGCGTCGGCCGGCGCGCGGCCGGGCGGATCCTCGACCAGGTCGTCTTCGGGATCGTCGGCGGGCTCTCGGCCGCGGCGTTCGTCATCCCGCTGCAGGGGATCGCGCAGCAGCGGATCAACGACCTGCAGCTCTTCGGCCAGGCCGCCGTCGACATGATGGACTCCTACGTCGGCGGAGCCGTGTTGGCCACCTTCATCAGCCTCATCGCCTACCTCTCTCATCGCCACGTGGTGGCTCGGCTGGAAGGGCTCGACGCCCGGCAAGGCCATGGTCGGGATCCGCGTGCAGCGCTTCTCGGAGCCCGGCACGCTCGGCTTCGGCCGGGCCCTCCTCCGCGGCGTGGTGCAGAACGGGTTCGTCCTCGGCTGGCTGTTCACGATCTGGCTGCCGTACGCGTCCGTCGGCTGGGACTCGCGCCACCTCCTCCGCGGCTGGCACGACCTGGCCGCCGACGACGTCGTGCTCGCGCGCCGCGTCGAGGCGTTCCTCTCCTACTGACGCGGGCGTCCGCGGACGCGCCCGGGGCGCCCGGAGCCTGACGAGGGCCTGGGAGAAGGATGCGCGGAGGAATGCCGCCGCGGGGCCAAAGGGTTGCCCCAGGGCGGTCCGTTGGGGCCGCAGGCCCCGCCGCCCGCCCCGACGCGATGCGTCAAAGCGCGCGCCGGCCACCCGCGAGACGAAGGATCCACCACGTGAAGCTGTTCTCCCCCGTCGCCCTGGGCGCCCTCGAACTCCCCAACCGCGTCGCCATGGCGCCCCTGACCCGCATGCGCTCCGACGAGCACGGCGTGCCCGGCGACCTCGTCGTCGAGTACTACCGCCAGCGCGCGTCCACCGGCCTCATCGTCTCCGAGGGCGTGTTCACGAGCGAGCGCAGCAAGGCGTACCCGGGCCAGCCCGGCATCGTGACGGACGAGCAGATCGCCGGTTGGCGCCGCGTCGCCGACGCCGTGCACGAGGCCGGCGGCCGCATCGTCATGCAGCTCATGCACGGCGGCCGCGTCTCGCACGAGGACATCACGGGCGGCCTGCCGCTGCTCGCGCCGAGCGCCATCGCGATCCAGGGCGAGGTGCACGTGCCCACCGGCAAGAAGCCGTACCCCGTGCCGAGCGAGCCCGAGACCGACGAGGTCCCCCTCATCGTCGACGAGCTGACGGTCGCCGCGCGCAACGCGGTCGACGCCGGGTTCGACGGCGTCGAGATCCACTCGGCCAACGGCTACCTGCTGCACGAGTTCCTCTCGCCCGTCTCGAACGTGCGCACCGACGCCTACGGCGGATCGCCCGAGAACCGCGCGAAGCTCGGCATCGACGTGGCGCACGCCGTCGCGCGCGAGATCGGCGCCGAGCGCGTCGGCATCCGCATCTCGCCGTCGCACAACATCCAGGACGTGCTCGAGGAGGACGCCGACGAGACGCGCGCCACCTACGAGGCGCTGCTGTCCGGCATCGCGCCGCTCGGCCTCGCCTACGTGAGCATCCTGCACGCGGAGCCCGCGGGCGAGCTCGTGCAGGGCCTGCGGACGACGTTCGGCGGACCGCTCATGATCAACAGCGGCTTCGGCGTGCAGACCGAGTACGACGAGGCCGTCCAGCTCGTCGACGAGGACACGGCCGACGTCGTGGCCGTGGGCCGCATGGTCATCGCGAACCCCGACCTCGTCGAGCGCTGGGAGTCCGGCGCGCCCACGAACGAGCCGAACCCGGCGACGTTCTACGGCCCCGGCGCCGAGGGCTACACCGACTACCCGGCGCTCGCGAGCTGATCCGCGCCAGGTGACATGACGAGAGCGGCCGTCCCGAGGGGCGGCCGCTCTCGTCGTCGCGCGCGTCAGCGGGTGGTTCGGGCGGCGCGGCGCTCGGCGCGGGAGGCGCGCCAGCGGCGCCAGGCGTCCCAGAAGCGGTGCAGCTGGCGCTTGAGGAACACGTTCACGCGGTGGGCGGCGGGGAACTCGGTGCCGAGCACGGCGATCCCGAGGAAGACGATGAGCCAGCCGGGGCCGGGGAGCGGGATGAGCACGATGCCGACGAGGACGATGCCGAGGCCGAGGATCCCGACGAGGATCCGGTACAGCCAGCGGGCCTTCGGGTGCAGCTCGATCCAGGCCCGGCAGCGGCGCAGGAACCGTCGGAGCGGATGCGCGTGGCTGGAGCCCGCCTCGTACTCGCGGGTCAGGGTGTCGGACATGGGTCAACGCTACGGGCGGGACTCGGGCGGCGTCTCCCTCACCCGGGGAATCCGCAGGGTGCCGGGACGGATGCACAGGGGAGGGCGGCGTCAGCGCCCGGGAGGGGCCGTGATCCGTCGGGCCGCCTCCACGACGGCCGCCCGGTCCGCGGCGCGGGCGCGGGGCGTGTCCGCGTGCATCGCCGGGTAGGGCGACTGCACCCACGCCTGCGCCAGCGCGAACAGCATCGTGAGGAGGCGCTGCGGATCCCACGACGGGTCGATGTGGCCCTCCTCCTGCCCGCGGCGGATGGCCTGCACCTTCGCCGACGGCGACGTCTCGCTGTGCGGCACGTCGAGCGCGACGCCGTCGAGCCGCGCCCACGCGAGCATGCGGCGGTGCTGCGGGTGCTCGTAGGCGTGGTCGAAGAGCTGGCCGACGAAGCCGGGCAGGTCGGCGGGATCCAGGGTCACGGCCGAGAAGAACTCGGTGCCGTTGAGCTGCAGCACCGCGTGGAACAGCGACTCCTTGTCGGTGAAGTGCGCGTACAGCCGCTCCTTGCTCGCGCGGCCCGAGCGGGCGATGCGGTCGACACGCGCGCCCGCCAGCCCGTGCGCAGCGAACTCCTCGCGCGCGGCCAGGAGGATGCGGTGCCGGACGTCGTCCGGCTTCTCGTCGGTGGTGCGGGCGGACCCCGTCGTCTCTGCCATGTGAACAGCGTATGTCAAACGAACCGGTTCGTTTGACTCTTCGCGTGGGGCGGCCCTAGATTGGACCGTCCTCGCCCGCCCGGGCGCCGCACGACCATCCAGGAGCACCAGATCTCGCACGCACGCACCCCCGAGAACGCACCGCCCTCGCCGTCCGCCGCCGCGACCCCCGGCCAGCCCGCGCCCGCCGCGCCCGCGGGCCCCGCCGCGCCCTCCGCCGGCAGCAAGTGGATCCTCCTCGCCGTCGTCGCCCTCGCCCAGCTGATGGTCGTGCTCGACGGCACCATCGTGAACATCGCCCTGCCCGCCGCCCAGCGCGACCTCGGCATGACCGACGCCGACCGCACCTGGGTCGTCACCGTCTACGCGCTCGCGTTCGGCTCGCTGCTCCTGCTCGGTGGCCGCATCGCCGACTACTGGGGCCGCAAGCGCTCGTTCCTCCTCGGCATGGTCGGCTTCGCGGCCGCCTCCGCGCTCGGCGGCTTCGCCGTCTCGAGCGAGATGCTCCTCATCGCGCGCGGCCTGCAGGGCGTGTTCGCGGCGCTCCTCGCTCCCGCCGCGCTCGCGCTGCTCTCGGTGACGTTCCCGTCCGGCCCCGACCGCGTCAAGGCGTTCGCGGTCTACGGCACGATCGCGGGATCCGGCGCGGCCGTCGGCCTGCTGCTCGGCGGCGTGCTCACCGAGTACCTCAGCTGGCACTGGTGCCTCCTCGTCAACGTGCCCATCGCGATCGTCGCCATCGTCGCGGGCATCCCGCTGGTAAAGGAGAGCCGCGCCGACGGCGACCGCAGCTACGACGTGCCGGGCGCGCTCCTCGTCACCCTCGGCCTCGCGTCGATCGTCTACGGCTTCTCCCGCGCGGAGAACGGGTGGGGCGAGCCGGACACGATCGGCTTCCTCGCGCTCGGCGTGGGGATCATGGTCGCGTTCGTCTGGTGGGAGTCGCGGGCGAAGAACCCGCTGCTGCCGCTCCGCGTGGTGGCCGACCGCACCCGCGGCGGCGCGTACCTCACCTCGGTGATGGTGGGCGCGGCGCTCCTCGGCGGGCTGCTCTACCTCACGCTGCACTTCCAGATCGTGCTCGGCATGTCGCCGCTGATCTCGGGCCTCGCGTCGCTGCCGATGGCCGCGACCATCATGCTCACGGCCCCGCAGGTCGCGCGGCTCCTGCCGAAGGTCGGCCCGCGCATCCTCATGACGGTCGGCCCGCTCATCGCGGCCGCCGGGCTCCTGTGGTTCAGTCGGATCACGGTCGACGGCGCGTACGCCGTGCAGGTGCTGCCCGGCCAGATCCTGCTCGGCATCGGGCTCGCCTGCGTGTTCGTGCCGATGCAGAACGTCGCGCTGTCCGGCATCGAGCCGCGGGACGCGGGCGTCGCGGGCGCGGCGCTCACGGGCACGCAGCAGATCGGCGGATCCATCGGCACGGCCGTCTTCACCGCGCTGTTCGCGTCGGCCGTCACCGCGTCCGTCACGGACGGCGTGGCGAACCCGCTGCAGCAGCAGGTCGACGGGTACCACGTGGTGTTCCTCGCCGCGGCGGTCGGCGTGGCCTGCGCCTCGATCATCTCCTGGTCGATGGTGCGCGTCCCGCTCGAGCGCTTCCGCGAGGGCGCGTCGACCGAGGCCGTCAGCATGCACTGATCCCGCGCCGGATCACGACGACGCCCCTCCCGCAGCGCGCGGGAGGGGCGTCGTCGTGTGCCCGCCGGGTCGGCACAGGAAGTCGCGCTGACCCCCGCCTCGTCCGGGGTGTGTGCGCTTCGCTCGCGCATGTGCGCGACCCGCGAAACTGCCGCGAAGTCCACCAACTGTCCAGGAGCGACCATGTGCATTCATCCGATCCCCATCATGGGGGTCGTCGTAGCCGTCGCACTGTCGTCGCTCTCCGTCGCCTCCAGCGCCTCCGCGACGCCGACTGACACTCCTCTGAGCCGCGTCAGCGCCTCATCCTCATCCGGACTTGCTCGAACGGCGGACGTCTCCGACGCGGTTCCATCCACGGAGCGCATCGAGAGGGCCGGTATCGCGCTCCGCGAGAGCGCGGTTCCGCGGGACGCCGTCACTACCGCATTCGGCCAGCGCGTGACGTACCGGATCGGCGACGGAGCGACCATCACCTACACCTACTCACCCGGAGGAGCGCCGGTGGTCGGGGTACCGACACAGGAGGAGCTGGGCAGGTCTCTCGCACGAGCCGGGGCGGATCCGTTCCCGTATGTCAGCCGCGACCCCTCCGAACAAGCAGCGGGCGCGGCGGGCACGCTGGGCTTGCTGATCTGTGCGGCACTCGGCCCGGAGAGCGGTGGCCTCGGGTGCGCAGTGGGCGTAGGCATAGGAGCGACCATCGTCGCGGTAGCCACAGCCCATGGCATCTGCACACGCAACCGCGACGTGCGGATCTACCTCCCGACGTTGGAAGTCCAGTGCCGTCGTGATTGACCCCGAGGACCACCGAGCTGATCGAAGCCGTGCGCTCGCGTCGTCGAGCATCGTCGTCGCGTTCTTCCTCTTCTCGCAGCTTGTGATCGTGCCCGTGCTCGACGGCCGTTCCCCTGCCTCGCAAGCCGTGCCCGCGAGCGTGGTGGCCGTGCTCATGTTCGTCGTCACGTACCTGGTCTCCGCGACCTTCCAGAAGCGCCGCCGGCGCAGAAGTCGCGACTAGGGCGGAGGACGGCGCCCCTCTCGCAGCGCGCGGGAGGGGCGTCGTCATGCGTGGGCCGTGGATCAGGCGGCGGGCGACCACCCGAGGGCTGGGCCGAGGCGCTCCGCGATGTCGGTGAGGATCTGCTCGAGGTCGGCCTCGCCGAACGTGAACGGCAGCGCGAACGCGACCTCGTCGACCGCCTGGAACCCGGCGTCGGCGTGCAGGGTCGCGGCGATCTGCTCGGACGTGCCCACGAGGTCCGCCGCGAAGAGCATCTTCCGGGGCCCCATCGGCACGCCGACGCGATACGCCCGGGAGGCCGCGTACGCCTCGTAGCGGGCGACCTGCTCGGGCGTCGCGCGGTCGGTGGGGATCACGACGAGGCCCTGCGAGACGCGGGCCTCGGCGCCGCGCGGGTGGGCGGCGCGGTAGGCGTCGATCTGCGCGCGCTGGTTCGCGGCGAAGTCGTCGCCGATCTCGCCCTGGATCACGCTGGAGGTGAGCAGGTGGAAGCCGTTCTCCGCGGCCCACACCGCGGAGCGCGTGCTGCCCGCGCCGTACCAGAGCCGGTCGACGAGGCCCGCAGCGTGCGGCTGCACGGTGGACGCGAACTCCTCCTGGCCCTCGCGCCCCGCGCGGTCGTTCACGGCGTCGCCGCGCACGTAGTCGCGGAAGCGGAGGAGCCGCTCGTAGCCGAGGTCCTCCTGCTCGAGGGTGTCGGGGTAGATGGCGTCGCGGTACCGGTCGAACGACATGGGCGCGCCGGCGCTGAAGCCGGGCTGCAGGCGGCCGCCGGTGAGGAGGTCCACCGTGGCGAGGTCCTCGGCGAGGCGGAACGGGTTCTCGGCGCCGATGGGCGTGACGGCGGTCCCGAGCTGGATGCGGCTGGTGCACTGCGAGGCCGCGGCCATCACGGCGACGGGGGAGGAGATCCCGTGCTGGAGGTGGCGGTGCCGCAGCCACGCGCTGTCGAAGCCGAGCTCCTCGCCGCGCTCGATGACGCGGAGCGTGGTCTCGTGGCCGGCCGCGGGATCCGCCGGGTCGAAGGTGCCGATCGTGAGGAAGCCGAGGCGCGTGAGCGGGGTACCGGGGACGGGCATGGATCGAGGGTAGGCGACCCGGGCGGGTCAGGTCGTCGCGGGTGACCAGCCGAGCGCGGGGCCGAGGCGCTCCGCGACGTCGGTGAGGATCCGCGCGCGGTCGCCCGCGGGCAGCCCGGCCGGGAGCGCGATCGCGAGCTCGTCGGCGGCCTGGACGGCGGGATCCGCGAGGAGCGCGGCGGCGAGCTCGTCGGACGGGCCCACGAGGTCCGGCGCGCGGACCATGCTCGACGCGGCCCGCGGATCCTCCGACTGGTCGGCCCGCGCGGCCCGCGCGGTCCGCTCGGTGCGCGCGGCCGCGTACCTGGCCCGCTGCTCGGCCGTGGCGCCATCGGTGGGCACCACGACGAGGGCGAGCGTGACGTGCGCGGCGGCTGAGTCGGGGTGCGCGGCGCGGTAGGCGTCGATGAGGTCCCGCTGGTCCTGCGCGAAGCCGCGGCCGCGGGATCCGCGCTCGGTCACGTCGGACGCGAGCAGGCGGAAGCTGTGCGCGCCCGCCCACGAGGCCGTGCGGAGCGTCGCCGCGCCGTAGCCCAGCCGGTCGGCGAGCCCGGCCGAGGCCGGCTGCACGGTGGAGGTGAGGGCCTCGTCGTCGTCGCGCTCGTCGTCGCGGTCCTCCGCGCCCGGCACCGGCCCGCCGCGGAGCAGGTCGCGGAAGCGGAGCAGGCGCTCGCGGCCCGGCTCCTCGTGCTCCGCCGTCGTCGGGTGGATCGCCCGGTCGACGGCCGCGACGCGCGTCGGGTTGCCGACGGAGAGGCCGGGGCGGAGGCGTTCGCGGGAGAGGAGGTCGACGGTCGCGAGGTCCTCCGCGAGGCGGAGCGGGTTCTCGGCGCGGACGGGGATCGAGGCGGTGCCGAGCCCGATGCGGCGGGTGCGCTGCGACGCCGCGGCGAGCATCGCGACGGGGGAGGAGACCGCGTGCCGGAGGTGATCGGGCCGGAGCCACGCGGTGTCGAGGCCGAGCGCGTCGCCGAGCTCGACGAGCCGGAGCACGTCCTCGAGGCCGGTCGCGGGGTCGGCGGGGTCGAACGGGCCGGTGGTGAGGAAGCCGAGGCGCGTCGGCGCGGATCCGGGTGCGGGCATGGCACGAGGGTAGGCGGTGCGGATCCGGGCCGGCTCAGGGGGTGAGCACGATCGACCCCGTCGTGCGCCGGGCCTCGAGGTCCTCGTGGGCGCGGGCCGCGTCGGCGAGCGGGTACGTGGCGCCGACGCGCACGTCGAGGGATCCGTCGAGGAGCCCTGCGAACAGCTCACCCGCGCGCCACCGCCGCTCCTCCGCGTCGAGCAGGAAGTGGGCGAGCGTGGGGCGCGAGACGGAGAGGGATCCGCCGGAGTTGAGCCGCTGCAGGTCGAACGGCGGCACCTGCCCGCTCGCGCCGCCGAAGAGCACGAGCGTGCCGCGGATGCGCAGGGACGCGAGCGAGCCGTCGAACGTGTCGCGGCCCACGCCGTCGTAGACCACGTCGACGCCGCGGCCGCCCGTCAGCTCGCGGACCCGCACGGGCACGTCGTCGTAGCCGAGCACATGGGCGGCGCCGGCCGCACGCGAGAGGGCGGCCTTCTCGTCGTTCGACACCGTGGTGATCACCTCGACCCCGCGATCCACGAGCAGCTGCGTGAGCAGGAGCCCCACGCCGCCGGCGCCCGCGTGCACGAGCGCGCGATCCCCGGGGCCGGCCGGGTACGAGCTCGTGGCGAGGTAGTGCGCGGTGAGGCCCTGGAGCGGGAGCGCGGCGGCGGTCTCCATCGCGACGCCGTCGGGCACGGGCAGCAGCGTCTCCGCGCGGACGAGCGCGTGCTGCGCGTACGTGCCCTCGGCCTCCGCGGTGGCGACGCGGTCGCCCACGTGCACGCCGCTCACGCCGTCGCCGAGCGCCTCGATGACGCCCGCCGCCTCGGACCCCGGCACGTACGGGTGCGCCATCGGGTACACGCCGCTGCGCCGGTACGTGTCGATGAAGTTGACGCCCGCGGCGTGCACGCGGATCCGCACCTCGCCGGGCCCCGGATCCGGCACCGGTCCGTCCGTCAGTGCCATGACCTCGGGCCCGCCGGGCCCCTCCACCTCGATGCGCGCGCTCATGGGTCCAGCCTGCCGCGTCGGCGGGCGGCGGTCACGCGTCGCGCGGCGATCGGTCCCCCTCGTCAGGCTCCTGCTCCTCGTGACGCGCCCGCTGCGCCTCGCGCTCGGCGATCTTCCGGCGGTACCCGTCCATCGCCCGCTCATCCAGCCGATGACGGACATCCGCGACGTCCGGCGCGAAGGTCTCCTTTGTGAGCTCCCGGAACGCGACCCACTTCTCGTGGAACTCGGCGTCGGTGTCGCCGGGGCGCCAGGCGCGGGACCACGCGAGCTCGACCGCCTCCACGACCGTCATGGCACTCGCCAGGGCCAGGGAGGCCGGACCTGGCAGGAGGACGCCGGCCAGAGCGAAGGCACTGATCGCACCCGCGAGCCATGGCGCGAGGGCGAAGCCCCACCCGCCTGGGACCGAGCTGCGACGCCTGAGGACGAATGGCCGCTCAGTGGCGACCGTCACGCAGATGTTGACGGCGGTCAGCAGGATGGTGCCGCCGATGATCGCGGAGAGGGCGGGGTTGGCGAAGCCGAGGATCCGAGTCGACGCGAAGCAGATCAGGACCACCAGAGGCATCTTCAGGAAGGCGACGGAGATGTGCCCGGCGACCGGCGCCCAGATGGGCGGCGCCTCCCAGGTCGGAGGAGTGCGGTCGTCGTCAACGGGCTCGCCTGCGGACACGTCAGACGTCCATGGCGGCGACACCGAAGCACGCCGAGACGACGCCGTCGACCCCGAGGAGCGCTTCGATGATCTGCGTCGCCTCTTCTCCCATCTCGGCGGCCGCACGGCCGTAGCGGATGGCTAGATAGATGTCATAGGCGCTGCCGAACAGTGCACGTGCCTCCCTGATGAAGCTCACCACCTTGAACACCGGCAAGCCGTACTGCGCGATGACGCCAGCGATCGACGCGGCGCAACCGATCCAGTCGACGGCGAGTTGAGCCGTCGGAGCGGGGCTGCGGAGGTCCGCTGCGAGCGCGCCCCGTCCCGTGCCGATCATGGGGAGCCCAACTTCCGCCGCTGAGGACCGGGTGGTGTTGCCGGTGTCCGACGATGCGGTCACCCGGTCGATGGCGCGACTCAGCCGCCGCTCGTAATCCGGAGTCGTGCGGGGATCGGCGGACTTCATGTCATCGGGCAGGGCATCCAGCACGGCGACGAGGCCGTCGAGGTCGGCGTCGGTCATGGCGGGGATGGAAGCCAGGGTGGCCGCTGGCGTCGTCCGATCGGCGGTGTCGAAGCTCGCGTGCATGGCCCCTGTCTGGCGCTGCGCTGTGTCCGGGACGGTGCTGGGAGCGGTTCCCAGGGCGGCGGTCATCGCCCCGACCAGCGAGGCCGCGGTGACGACGAGCATCGGTGTGAGTGGACGCGCGGGATGGGCATGTCCCTCCTTCGTGAGCAGCAGGAGGCATCCCGGTTCGGGTGCGGATGACGTACGCCGCGGGATCGCCTCGGGGTGGTCGCGCGCATCCTTGCCTGGGCGCCACCGGCGGCGGCGGACTCCTCCACAGGCTGTCGAGTCTCAGACCCGCCCCCCGCCCAGGAATGCCGCCGCGACACGCGCGGTTGGGGCTCGCATAGGCTCGAAGTCGAGCAGGTGCGCGCGGCAGCGCCCCGCACCGACCAGGATCACGACGAAGGTGGAACCCATGGCAGGTCGCGTCTACGACGAAATCACCCAGCTGGTCGGCGGCACGCCGCTCGTGCGGCTGAACCGGCTCACGGAGGGGCTCGACGCGACCGTCCTCGTGAAGCTCGAGTCGCACAACCCGGCATCCAGCGTGAAGGACCGCATCGGCGTCGCGATCATCGACGCGGCCGAGGCGGCCGGCGCGTTGAAGCCCGGCGGCACCATCGTCGAGGGCACGAGCGGCAACACGGGCATCGCGCTCGCCATGGTCGGCGCGGCGCGCGGCTACAAGGTCGTCCTCACGATGCCGGAGACGATGAGCGTCGAGCGCCGGCTGGTGCTGCGCGCGTACGGCGCCGAGATCGTGCTCACCCCCGGCCCCGAGGGCATGCGCGGCGCGGTCGACCGCGCGAAGCAGATCGTGGACGAGACCCCCAACGCCATCTGGGCGAAGCAGTTCGCGAACGCGGCCAACCCCCAGAAGCACCGCGAGACCACGGCCGAGGAGGTCTGGGCGGACACCGACGGCGGCGTCGACGTGTTCATCGCGGGCGTCGGCACGGGCGGCACCATCACGGGCGTCGGCCAGGTGCTCAAGGAGCGGAAGCCCGGCGTGCAGATCGTGGCGGTCGAGCCGCTCGACTCGCCCATCCTCAACGGCGGCAGGCCCGGGCCGCACAAGATCCAGGGCATCGGCGCGAACTTCGTGCCCGAGATCCTCGACACCGAGGTCTACGACGAGGTCGTCGACGTCTCCCTCGAGGACTCCATCCGCGTCTCCCGCGCGCTCGCCACCGACGAGGGCATCCTCTGCGGCATCTCGTCGGGATCCATCGTGTGGGCCGCGCTCGAGATCGCGAAGCGCCCGGAGAGCACGGGGAAGACCATCGTCGCGATCGTGTGCGACTACGGCGAGCGGTACCTCTCGACCGTGCTGTTCGACGACCTGCGCGACTAGGCGTGGGGATCGTCGCCCGCCTCGCCGAGGACCTCCGCACCGCGCGCGCGCATGATCCAGCGGCGCGCGGGTACCTGGAGATGGTGCTTGGCTACCCGGGCCTGCACGCCGTGTGGCTGCACCGGGTGTCGCACGCGCTGTGGCGGCGGCGGCTCCGGCTGGCCGCGCGGCTGCTGGCGCAGGCGGGGCGGACGCTGACCGGGGTGGAGATCCACCCGGGCGCGCGCATCGGACGGCGGCTGTTCATCGACCACGGCATGGGCGTCGTCATCGGGGCGACGGCCGAGGTCGGCGACGACGTGCTGATGTACCACGGCGTCACGCTCGGGGGGAAGAGCCTCGTGCGCGGCAAGCGGCACCCGACGGTGGGCGACGGCGTGACGATCGGCGCCGGGGCGAAGCTGCTCGGGCCCATCACGGTCGGCGCGGGCAGCGTCATCGGCGCCAACGCGGTGGTGGTGAAGGACGCGCCCGCGGGATCCGTGCTCACGGGCATCCCCGCGGTGGAGACCGGGAAGCGGGCCGGGCGCGGGCCCGACGCGCATGTGGATCCCGCGTTCTTCGTGGATCCCGGGATCTACATCTGATGCCGCAGCCCGAGGAGCCGGCGCCGACGGTCGAGCTCTCCACGCACGGCGTCGGCCCCTGGCCGGGCGGCCCCGACGCCTGGCCCGACGAGCCGCACCTGGATCCGGAGCTGCTCGAGCGCGGCGACACCCGCAACGTGATCGACCGCTACCGGTACTGGCGCATGGACGCGATCGTCGCCGACCTCGACCAGCGCCGGCACCCGTTCCACGTGGCCATCGAGAACTGGCAGCACGACATGAACATCGGGTCGATCGTGCGGAGCGCCAACGCGTTCGCGGCCGATACCGTGCACATCGTGGGCCGCCGCCGCTGGAACAAGCGCGGGGCGATGGTCACCGACCGGTACCAGCACGTCGTGCACCACACGACCATCGCCGACCTCGTGGGGTGGGCGCGCGGGGAGGGCCTGCCGATCATCGCGATCGACAACGTCGACGGATCCGTGCTGCTCGAGACCACCCGTCTCCCGGAGCGCTGCGTGCTCGTCTTCGGCCAGGAGGGCCCGGGCCTCAGCGACGAGGCGGTGGCCGCGGCCGACATGACCGTCGCGATCTCGCAGTTCGGATCCACCCGCTCCATCAACGCGTCGGCGGCGGCCGCGGTCGTGATGCACGCGTGGATCACGCAGCACGTGGCGTTCGACTGACCCGCGGGGCGGTGCCTGTGAGGATGTCCCGGTGATGGACGACCGCGACCGCCGCCGACCCGACGTGAGGACCGTGGAGGTCGTGGGCGGGCAGCCACCGCTCACCGTCGGACTGCAGGAGCACGACCCCGGTTGGGCGGAGGCGTACCTCGCGCACCGGCGACGGATCCTCGAGGCCGTGGGCGACGCGGCGCTCGCCGTCGAGCACATCGGCTCCACGTCCGTCCCCGGCCTCGCCGCGAAGCCCATCGTGGACATCGTGGTCGTGGTGGCCGACATCACGGCCGAGGAGGACCACGTCGAGCGGCTCGTCGCCGCCGGCTACGACCTGCGCATCCGCGAGCCGGGGCACCGTCTGGTGCGCACGCCCGCGCGGGACGTCCACGTGCACGTCTACGAGGAGGGCGCCCCCGCGGTCGAGTCGTACCTGCTGCTCCGCGGCCGGCTCCGCACCGTCCCGGCCGACCGCGACCTCTACGAGCGCACGAAGCGGGAGCTCATGACCCGGCGGTGGGAGTCGATGGACGCCTACGCGGACGCGAAGACCGCGGTGATCCAGGGGATCCTCGCCCGGGCGCGGGCGGCGCGCGGGATCTGAGCGCCGCCGCGACCCGGCGCGGTCAGCCGAACGGCCAATCCTCGTGCGTGTGCGGCACCGCGACCACCTGCACGTCGTCCTCGTACACGATGCGGCCGGGCGTGCGCGTGCGCAGCTCGTGCCAGGGGACGTCGTGCCGGTCGAGCAGGGCGAGGTAGTCGGCCGTGAACGCGAGGAGGTCCGTCGCGCTCGCCAGGTACCAGGCGCGGGCGCCCGGGTTCCTCACGCGGTCGTAGCAGTCGGGGTCGACGCTGCGCGGATTCGGGTAGGCGGCGGTGGCCCGCGCGTTCACCGCGTCCATCCACTCGACCTCCTCCGTCGAGAGCATGCCGCTCTGGCGCATCCCGTCCGCGAGGGCGAAGACGCCGGGGAAGGTGCCGCGGCGGTTGGGCGCGGCGCTCTGGAAGCGGATGTACTCGGGCACGCGGTGATGCTAGGGAGCGGTCCGGGGAACCGGCCGGTCGGGTGCGCAGCGGACATCCGCGCATCGCTGGGCGGACATCCCGTGCTGCACGTGGGCCTGGCAGGCTGGTCGCGTCGCGGGCACGGACCCGCGCGAGACGTCAGACCCGCGCCCGCCGTGACCCTGGTCCGCGCCGTCGTCGACGGGGCGCGTGCGGCCGGGAGGCACGGCGCAGCGCAGCGCCGCGCCACGAGCGAGATCGCGTCGGGCCTCAGTAGTCGCGTCCCGTGTCGCTCGGCGCGCCGCCCCCGATGCGGGTGAGGTGCACCCGGCGACCCAGGCGGATGAGCGGTCGGATCATCAGCTGGATGCTGCCGACGAGGAACAGCCACGTCCCCGCCGTGGTGGTCGACTCGGAGAAGGAGAGGATGCTGCCGACCACGAACCACGCGGCGACCATGATGTCGTTGACGATGCTCGCGACCTCGTACTTGTGGCGGATGACGAGCTCGTCGTCCCCGATCGTGAACGTCATCGAGCGGCTGTCCTCGGGATCCTCGTGCGGCGTCATGCTCCGATTCGATCACGTACCCGAACCCGCGCGTCGTGTCAGGGCGCTACCCGGAAGCCGTGGGGCTCCGCCGGGGTTGGCGTCAGAACGCGGAGGCGCGCCAGGCGTCGACCGCGGCGAGCAGCTCCGCACGGCGGTCGTCCGGGAGGAACGACGCCTCGAACGAGTTGCGGGCGAGGAGTGCCAGCGCGTCGTCGAAGGCGTGCGCGCGGCGCAGCTGCCGGAGGTTCTCGCCGAGGTAGCCGCCGAAGTAGGCGGGGTCGTCGCTGTTCACGGTCGCGAGCACGCCGCGCGCGAGGAGCTCCGGCAGCGCGTGCTCGTCGAGCGTCTCGTTCACCCCGAGCCGCACGTTCGAGAGCGGGCAGACCGTGAGCGGGATCCGGTCGGCGACCAGCCGGTCGACGAGCGCGGGATCCTCGAGGCAGCGCACCCCGTGATCCACCCGCTCCACGCGCAGCAGGTCGAGCGCCTCGTGGATGTAGGAGGGCGGCCCCTCCTCGCCCGCGTGCGCGACCGCGTGCAGGCCGAGCTCGCGGGCCCGCGCGAACACGTCGACGAACAGGGACGGCGGGTAGCCGACCTCGGCGGAGTCGAGCCCGACGGCGAGCAGCTCGTGCGCGCGTCCCGCGACGGACTCGAGGGTCGCCATCGCCTCCTCCACCGGCCGGTCGCGGAGGAAGCTGAGGATCAGGCCGCCCGAGATGCCGTGGCGCACGCGCGCGTCGCGGAGGGCGTCGAGGAGGCCGTCGATCACCTCGTCGACGGCGACGCCGCGGGTCGTGTGCGCCTGCGGGTCGAACGACATCTCGACGTGCCGGATCCCGTCGGCCGCGGCCCGCTCCAGGTACGCGGCAGCGAGGTCGTGGAAGTCGCGGCGGGTGCGGAGGACCGCGGTGCACGCGTAGTAGAGGTCGAGGAACGACTGCAGGTCGGTGAAGGCGTAGCGCGAGCGGAGGTCCTCGATGCCCGCGTACGGCAGGTCGACGCCGTTGCGCTCGGCCAGCTCGAACACCAGCTCCGGTTCGAGCGTCCCCTCGACGTGCAGGTGCAGTTCGGCGGTGGGCGGGAGCGTGGAGATCATCCGTCCACGGTAACGGGCGGGGGCGGGGCTATCCGCGGCCGGAGCCCGGCGCGGAGGCGGCCGTCGGCGAGCATGGCCGCATGGATCCCGACGCCGAGCCCGACCTCGTCCCCGAGCTGCTGGTGACCGACCTCGCCGCGAGCCTCGCGTCCTGGCGCGACCTCTGCGGCTTCGCCGTCCGATACGACAGGCCCGCCGAGGGTCGCCCGCGGCGGCGCGCACCTCATGCTCGAGCAGGCGGGCATCATCCGGAACTGGGTGTCGGGGCCGCTGGAGCGGCCGTTCGGGCGGGGGATCAACTTCCAGATCGCCGTCGAGGACGCCGACGTCGTGGCGGAGGCGCTATCCGCGGCCGGAGTTGCGCTCTTCCTGGAGCCCGAGACGACCTGGTACCGGATCGACGACGAGGAGACGGGCGTCCGCCAGTTCCTTGTGCAGGATCCGGACGGCTACCTGGTGCGCTTCCAGCCGTCCATCGGGCGGCGGCCCGCTCCGGGTCCCGCGGCCGGAGCGCCCGCCTAGGCCGCCGGGTCGCCCGTCGGGCCGGACGGCGCGCCATCGCCCACGCCGCTCGCGGGATCGCCCTCCCAGGACTCGAGGGCCCAGTTGCGGCCGGACCCCTCGAGCACCACGACGCCAGTGTTCTCCAAGGGGTGCGCGGCGACGAAGGCCGCGTCGAGGCCGCGGGCGCGGATCCCCGCCCAGCAGCGGATGGCCGCGCCGTGGCTGACGAACGCCACCGTTCCGTGGCCCGACCCCTCCGCCTCCGCGACGACGGCGTCGAAGCGGGCGAGGAAGCCGCGCCCCGTCTCGCCGCCCGCGAGCGGGAGGTCCTCCTCGCCCGCGACCCAGCGGATCATTGTGTCGAGGTACTCCGTGACGGCAGCGCGGTCGCCGCGCATCTCGAGGTCGGCGGCGGCGATCTCGCGGATCCCGTCGCGCTCGACGGGCGCGAGGCCGAGCGCCCGCGCGAGCGGCGCGGCCGTCTCGTGGGTGCGGACCATGGTCGACACGTGCAGCGCGCCGATCGCCTCTTCCCGCAGCGTCTCGGGCAGCCGCGCCGCCTGCGCGCGCCCGAGATCCGTGAGCCCGGGTCCGGGGATGCGGGTGTCGAGGACGCCCGCCACGTTGGATGCGGTCTGGCCGTGGCGGATCAGGATCAGGCGCATGCCCCGACGGTATCGCGGCTCCCCGGACGCGGAAGGGCCCCGCGGATCTTTGGATCCGCGGGGTCCGTCGACGTGGGTCGCCGCCTACGCGAACGTCTTCGCGTCGATGACGAAGCGGTAGCGCACGTCCGACTTGAGGACGCGCTCGTAGGCCTCGTTGATCTGGTCGGCCGAGATGAGCTCGGTCTCGGGCACGATGCCGTGCTCGGCGCAGAAGTCGAGCATCTCCTGCGTCTCGGCGATGCCGCCGATCATGGATCCGGCCCAGCTGCGGCGCGCGGGGATGAGCGCGAACGCGGGGATCTCGAGCGGCTCCGACGGGGCGCCGACGTTGACGAGCGTGCCGTCGATCGCGAGCAGGCCGATGTACTTGCTCATGTCGAGCTTCGCGGAGACCGTGTTGATGATCAGGTCGAACGAGCTGGCGAGCTCGGTGAAGGTGGCGTCGTCGCTCGTGGCGAAGTAGCGGTCGGCGCCGAGACGCAGGCCGTCCTCCTTCTTGGAGAGCGTCTGCGAGAGCACGGTGACCTCGGCGCCCATCGCGTGCGCGATCTTCACGGCCATGTGGCCGAGGCCGCCCATGCCGACGACGGCGACCTTGGTGCCGGGGCCCGCGTTCCAGTGGCGCAGCGGGGAGTAGGTGGTGATGCCGGCGCAGAGCAGCGGCGCGACCTTCTCGATGTCGAGGGACTCGGGGACGCGGAGCACGAAGTCCTCGTCGACGACCACGGCCTCGGAGTAGCCGCCCTGCGTGATGGTGCCGTCGGCCGGATCGGTGCCGCCGTAGGTCTGGATGTTGCCCTTCAGGCAGTACTGCTCCTGGCCGGCCTTGCACTGCTCGCACTCCTTGCAGGAGTTGACCATGCAGCCGACGCCGACGAGGTCGCCGACCTTGTGCTTGGACACGTCGGAGCCGACCTCGGTGACGCGGCCGACGATCTCGTGGCCGACGACCTGCGGGTACTGGATGGGGCCCCACTCGCCGCGGACGGTGTGGATGTCGGAGTGGCAGACGCCCGAGTAGGCGATGTCGATGGAGACGTCCTTCGGGCCGACGTCGCGGCGCTCGATGGTGGTCTTGATGATGGGATCGGTGGCGGACGGGGCCGCGTAGGCGTTGACGGTGCGCATGGGTTCTCCTTGTGCTGTCCGGTGGGGGAGGGGAGGGATCGGGTCGATCCGGCCGCGCCCTCTTCGGATGCGGTACCCCTCGACGCTACGCCCGCCCGGCCGGTTCGCCGAAACCGCGCGGCTTTTCCTCGGCCGCCGGATACCGTGGCGGGATGCCCGCTCCCACCGTCCCCGGCCCGACTCCGACGCGATCCGGCCCCGTGACGGGGGTCCGGGACGGCGACGTGATCCGGTACCTCGGCATTCCATACGCGACGGCGGCCCGCGGCGTCCCGCCCGTGTCGGCGGTGCCCGTGCGCGGATCCGACGGGCGGCCGGTCGTGCTCGCAGCCGTGCACCCGGCGCCCGCGTGCCCGCAGCCGTCGTCGCGGATCCTCGACGCGCTGATGCAGGGCGCCCTCGACGGCATGGAGCGCTCGGAGGACTGCCAGCGGCTCTCGATCACGCTGCCCGCCGACCGCGCGCCCGGCGAGACCCTGCCCGTGATCGTGTGGTTCCACGGTGGCGGCTACACGACGGGCGCGGGCGACCTCGCCATCCACGACCCGCGCGCGCTCGTGGTGGAGCAGCGCGTGATCGTGGTCGCGGTGACGTCGCGGCTAGGGCTGCTCGGCTTCGGCGGCGGCGCTCCCGGGGGCCAGCCCGCGAACCTCGGCCTGCTCGACCAGCTCGAGGCGCTGCGCTGGATCCGCGACTCCATCGGGGCGTTCGGTGGCGACCCCGAGGCGGTCACGGCGATGGGCCAGTCAGCCGGTGGCGACGCGATCCTGCACCTCATGATCAGCGCCGGTGCGCGCGGGCTCGTCCGGCGGGCCATCGTGCAGAGCCCGCCGGTGGGGATCACGGGCGGGCGCGAGCGCATGTTCCGCGCGATGGGGCGCGTGACGCGATCGCTCCCGGCCGATGCGCCGCTCGACGCCGTGCTGCGCCGTCAGGCCCGGGCCGAGCGCGCGTCGTGGGCGTCGGGGATCCGCGCGGGCCTGCCCTGGGGGCCGCGGTACGGCCACGCGCCGCTGCCCGCCGAGGCCGACCGCGATGCCGCGTGGCGGGCCGTCGCCCCGGAGGTCGACCTCCTCATCGGCACGACGCGCGACGAGACTGCGATGTACCTGCCGGCGCTGCCGGTGATCGCGCCGCTCCTCCGCGTGCCGGTCGTGGGCCGGGCGCTCCGCCGCGTGCTGATGCGGACGGTCGTCCGGCCCACCAGCCGCGCCGTCTACGCGCGGCCCGTCCGGGCGTTCGCCGCCCGGCATCGCGCGGCGGGCGGCCGGGCCGTGCGCTACGTCCTCCGCGCGGCGCCCGCGTCGAGCCCCATCGGCGCGGGCCACACCGCCGACGTGCCGCTGATCCTCGGCACGCGCGAGGCGTGGACCCGGATGCGCCTGGTCCCGCCGGAGTCGTGGCCCGAGGTCGCCGCGCGTGGGCGGGCGGTGCGTCAGGTGTGGGCCGACTTCGCGCGCACGGGCGAGGTCGCGCCGGACGCGGACGCGCGCGCCTGCGGCATGCGGTTCGACCACGGCTGATCACGCCGCCGGATCCGCGGATCAGTCGAGCTGCACCCGCCGCGGCCCCGCGCCCCGGTCGCCCAGCGCATCGTCCGGGTTCAGCAGCCCGCAGGCGCGCATCGACAGGCAGCCGCAGCCGATGCAGCCCGTGAGCTCGCGCTCCAGGCGCTCGATGCGCCGGCGCCGCTCCTCGAGCAGGCGCTTCCACCGGCGGGACGCGCGCTGCCAGTCGGCGTGGCTCGGCGGGCGGTCGAGAGGCGCGTCGTCGAAGGTGGCCTGCACGTCGGCCAGCGGGATCCCGAGGCGCTTGGCCACCGTGATCAACGAGACGCGGCGCAGCATGTGCCGGGCGTAGCGGCGCTGGTTGCCCGCGGTGCGCTCGGCGGCGATGAGGCCGAGGTCCTCGTAGAAGCGGAGGGCGGAGGCGGCGACGCCCGTGCGGCGGGTCATCTCGCCGACCGTGAGCAGCTCGCCGGGCGCGTGCCGCGGGCCTGCCTGCGCATCCGCCACGACGTCCCCTCCCGATTGACCTCAAGGGTACGTGAGGTTCTAACGTGGACACCATGCGCATCACCCGCCCGGCCGTCACGACGGCCCCCACCCGTGGAGACGCCCTGTGACCTACGTGATCGCCCTCCCGTGCGTCGACGTGAAGGACCGCGCCTGCATCGACGAGTGCCCGGTCGACTGCATCTACGAGGGCGAGCGGTCGCTGTACATCCACCCGGACGAGTGCGTGGACTGCGGCGCCTGCGAGCCGGTGTGCCCGGTCGAGGCGATCTACTACGAGGACGACCTGCCCGAGAAGTGGTCGGACTACTACACCGCGAACGTCGAGTTCTTCGCCGAGATGGGATCCCCCGGCGGCGCCGTCAAGGTCGGCGCCGTCGCGTACGACCACGCGGTGGTGGCCGCCGTCCCGCGCCAGGTCGAGCCCGCGTGAGCGCCGACCCCGACCTCTTCAAGGCCGCGTTCCGCGGTCACCCGGCCGGCGTCGCGCTCATCACCGCGCGCACCGCCGACGGGCCGTCCGGCCTCACCGCGTCGAGCGTCGCGTCGCTGTCGGTGGATCCGCCCGCGCTCTCGTTCTCGGTGACGCGCGCCACGGGATCCGCCGGCGCGATCCTCTCCGCCGACAGCTGCGTCGTGCACCTGCTCGCCGGGCAGCACGCCGCGCTCGCCCGCGCGTTCGCGGTCTCCGGGTCGCCGCGCTTCACCGAGGAGCAGGGCTTCCAGGAGCTGCCGACCGGCGAGCCGCTGCTCGCCGACGCGCGCGCCGCCCTCCGCTGCCGCACGCTGCAGACCGTGCCGGTCGGCGGATCCGTGCTGGTCGTCGCGGAGGTCCTCGACGTGATCCTGGGGCAGCCCGCCCCGCCGCTCGTCTACCGCGACCGCCGCTTCCACCTGCTCGAGGACGACCACCCGGAGCTCTGAGGCCGGGAGGCCGCCACGGTCGCATCTCACCGGCGGACGGGGCCGCCCCATCCGCCGGGGCTCTCCGGCAGGTAGCGGAGGGGCGGGTCGCCCTCGTCCGTGCCCTCCTCGGGCCTCGATGCGGGCGCATCGTCGAGCAGCTGTGCGCAGATGGCGGAGATGGAGTGCGCGAGGTCGGGTGCGGCACCGGCGTGCGGCCTCTCCGTCGCCACGAATCCCGAGATCTCCGCGATGGTCCTCCCGACCAGCTCATCGGCGTCGCGCAGTCCCCATGACCGCGCCTCGGCGATGAGGTGCCCGGCTCGGAGGTCGCGGTGCTGTCGCACACCGTCGACGTGGAGGGCGACGACCGGGTCGACGTCCTGGTGCAGCTGCGGGACGATGTCGTAGGCCGGTGCCAGGGTCATGGAGCCGTCCGGGCGGTGGAGCAAGGACAGGTTCTTGGCGTGCATGTCGAGGTTCCCGACGGCAGCCGACAGGGTCATCATCTGCGCCAATCCTGCGAGCGATCCCGTGTCCGCCTGTCGCACGACGCGGGCGATGGCGGCGAGGCCCGGGTGTCCGTCGTCCTGGTACTTCCCGTCGCCGCTCATGCCGAGCGCCTGGTTGAAGTCCTCCTGATGGATGCGCCCGTCGGGTGAGTCCGGGTCGCGGTCGTAGCGCTCGATCACGAGCGCAGACGTGCGGCCGAACATCCTGATCTCCGTCGCGTAGTCGAGCAAGCCGAGATGCCGGGCGATGCGCGAGCCGTACTCCTCGTCGAAGATCAGGGTCGGCATGGTCATGAGGATGGGCTTGATGATGTGGGTGGAAGGGAAGCCGTCGAGGGGTTCCGCCCAGCCGGACGCCGTCCGGGCCAGCACGATCTTGTCCTGCACTCCGGCGAGCGAGGACATCCGGCGGGCGGTGCTGTTGCCGAGCGGTGCCGCCCTGACGGCTTTCATCGACTCCTCCACGCCGAGATCGTCGATGGGGACGGCTTCGGGTTTCCGCGGTTCGTCGGGGCCTTCCGGATCCCAGATGCGGAGGGCCCCGGCGACGTCGCGTCCGTAGCGCGCCAGCATGCCGATCGTGTAGTCGGCGGTGACCCCCGCACGTCCGGCCAGGCTGGTCCTCGCGCGCCCCTCGGGCAGCAGCTCGTCGAAGAAGTTCCGGCGCAGGGCGGCGTCCGCGGGTCGGGCGCGGGTGGTGAGCGGGACGGCGACGGAGAGGAGCCGACTGCCGATGCCGTGTGCGGCCACCGCCTGCGGGTCGGCGACGAAGTCGAAGCCGCCACGCCTCTCGATCAGCTCACCGAGGCGCTCGCCGTAGAGCTCCACCGCGAGCCGCATCAGTGGGCGTCCGGATCGTCGCCGAGGTCGGCGCTCAGCGTCAGGCCGGTCTCGCGAGCGAAGTCGAACAGTCGCTCGAGGGCCTTGATCGACTTGCCGAGCTCCATCTCCGCGATGTAGCTCTGCCGGACGTCGAGGACGGCGGCCAGCTCGCGCTGGGTCATCCCGCGCTGTAGACGCGCCTCGCGGAGGACGAGACCGAGGGCGGTCGGATCCGTGATGGCCGCGGTGCGCATGCTGTCTCCCGTCGCGATGTCGCGGACCCATGTGATCCGCTTATCCGGATCAAGCTAGCCTATCCGATTTTCCAGATCAAGCCCCATGACTCGGAAATCCGGATCGCCGGACACCATCGCACGCGTCGAGGCACGTCACGCGATCATGAACTCCGACGGCTTCAGCGCCCGCTCCACGATCCGCACGTCGCCGATCGACGCCGGCAGCACGTGGTCGAGCTTCCCCGCGTAGAGGTTCGCGCCGAGCAGCCACGAGGTCGCGGGCGACGCCGCTGCCAGGCCGCGGTTCGAGGTCGAGGGGTTGCGCACCACCGGGCAGCCGTCGACGTACATGGTCGTGTGCTGGCCGTCGTTGACGACCGCCATGTGCCACTACGTCGCGGCCGGCAGCTCGTGCGACCAGTTGGTGAGGGATCCCTGCTGAGTCGTCGGGTACACGCACCACTGGATCTCGCGGCTGCCGGAGACGCTGAGCGTCGCGGCGGGCTCGTCCGGGTCGCCCGCGTCGCCGGGCGTCTTCCCGGCGTCCTTCGCGGAGGCGGCCCGGGAGAGGATCGCGCTGAAGCCGTCGGCGTCGCCGTCGAAGTCCGCGGGGATGCGGACGAACGCCTCGACCGTATAGCCCTGGCGGAAGGTCGCGGCGTCGAGCGGGGCGCCCGGGACGGTGCGCAGGTGGTCGCCGCTCTTCTTGCCGCCCGTGAGGGTGAGGCTGCCGAAGCCGGGCTGGTCGTCGTGGTGCGCGGACGCGAAGCGCAGGGATCCGGGCGCCGCCCCTGCCCGGTTCGCGACGACGAGGTCGTTGCCGCGGCCGGACGCGTCCGGGATGCGGGTGGCCGTGCCGAGCGCGGATCCGTCGGCGTGCCCGTCGAAACGCCAGTACGCGACCGTGCCGGGGACGAGCATCTGCGCGGCCGGACGGGCGGCCCGCGCGGGGACGGGCGCGAAGCCGGCGAAGCGCTGCTCGAAGTCGACGCTGACCGTGAATCGGTCGACGTCGCCGGAGAGGGCCGCCTCCCCGTCCGCGAGCTCGTTGCCCGTGCCGAGCCCGCCGCCCAGGATGAAGGGCGACAGGGTCTCGACGTCGATCGCGTTCCGCTCGAGGTCCACGTGGTACAGCCGGATCATCGCGGCGCCGCCGTAGTAGCGGTTCTGGTAGTTCACGAGGTGCAGGTCGACGTCGTGGCCGGCGCGGTTCTCCTTCGTGGTGCGGCCGGGCTTCCAGTAGTGGCCGTTGAGGGTGAGGAAGATCTGGTCGTGCTGGGAGATGAAGGAGTCCCAGAGGCCCTGGCCGTAGTCGTCGAGCACGGCGGATCCGTCGGGCTTGGAGTCGACGATGTCGTGCGCCGTGAGGATCACCGGCAGCGTCGGGTGCGCCGCGAGCACGCCGCGCGCCCACTCCACGCCGCGAGCGCTCGTGCGCCAGTCGAGCGCGAGGACGAGCCAGTCGCGTCCGCCCGCCGTGAAGGTGTGGAACGAGTTGTAGCCGTCGGGGCTGGATCCGCGGTAGCTCGGCGACTTGCGGAACCGCGTCGGGCCGAACGCGTCGAGGTAGGGGGTGCGGCCGCGCTGGTCGTCGGTGGAGGACGGGACGTCGTGGTTGCCGGCGAGCACGCTCCACGCCGCGCCCGCCCTGTCGAGCAGCGTGAACTGCGCGCTCGCCGCCTGGATCTCGTTCGCGGCGCCGTTCTGGGTGACGTCGCCGAGGTGCGCGAGGAAGACGATGTTGTGGCGGTCGCGCTCGGCGAGCACGTAGCGGAGCGAGGCCTCGAGCGGCTCCGGGTGGATCGGGGCGCCGTCGAAGAGGTACTGCGTGTCCGGCAGCACGGCGATGGTGAAGCGGGGCGAGGTCGTGTCGGGCTTCCAGCGGGCGCCGGATCCCTGCTGCGCGGTGGGCGTCTTCGCCTTCGCGCTGTCCGCGACGTCGGCGGCGGTCGCGGCGGTCGCGGGGAGCGCACCGCCGAGGCCGGCCACGCCGAGCGCGCCGGCCGCGCCGCTCGTGAGGAGGAAGCCGCGTCGGGAGAGCGCGGAGCGAGGAGGCGTCGTCGGGTCCTGGGTCACAGACGATCACGGTAGGGCCGCCGGGTGAATGCGATGCGGCGGCGGGGTGGACGGCGGGCGGCATGCCAGCATGGGCCATGCGCATCGCCGACTTCCCCGTGCCCGACACGGTCGCCGCCCGCGGGGCCCTCGAGCTCGCGACCTCGTACCAGTCCGCCGCGATCACGGCCCACGGGATCCGCTCGTGGCTGTTCGCGGAGGCGTTCGCCGGGGTCGAGGGGCTCGCGGATGTGGACCACGAGATCCTCTACGTCTCCGCCGTGCTGCACGACATCGGCACGGTCGCGGAGTTCGACAACCACACGGTCTCGTACGAGCACGCGGGCGGGCACGTGGGCGTCGCGCTCACGGCCGGCGCCGGCTGGCCCGCCGCGCGGCGGCAGCGCGTGCTCGACGCGATCGTGCGGCACAACTGGCCGTCGGTCGATCCCGAGCTCGACGTCGAGGGGCACCTCCTGGAGGTCGCGACCGGCCTCGACATCTCCGGCGCCCGGCCCGACGCGCTGCCCGAGGCGTTCCTCCGCGAGGTGATCGCCGCCCACCCGCGCGGGGCGCTCGCCGCGGAGTTCGGCGCGTGCGTGCGCGACCAGGCGGAGCGGAAGCCCGACACGGCCGCCCGCCGCCTCGTCGACGGCGGCCTCGTGCGGAAGCTCGCCGAGAACCCGCTGGAGCGCCTCGCGTGAGCGGCCGGATCCGCATGACCGCGCTGCTCGTCGTCGCGGCGCTCGCCGTGGTGGGCGGGGCGCTGACGCTGATCTGGTCCCTGATGCAGCCGGTCACGCTGGGCTTCTTCGCCTGCGCGCCGGCGTCGGGCGGCGTCTACTCGCCCGGCGCCCACATCCTCGCGACCGGGACGCTGGTCGCGGCGGGCGTGATCGCGATAGGCCTGGTCATGCTCGCGTTCTGGGCGGGGATCCGCGTGGGCGGTCGCCGCGACCGGCGCGATCCCGGCGCGTCCTAGCGGGGACCGTCCTCGGCGCTGCCGCCGTCGGCCGCGCGCGCCGCCGTCAGCGCCCGGTCGCGCTCCTCGCGCCACGTCGCGCGGTACGGGAACGCCGCGTCGACGGCATCGCTCCGGATCACCGCGAGGGACGCGGGCGCGAGCGCGGCGACGTCCGCGTCGTCGTGCGCGTGCGCGAGCGGGTAGCCGAAGCGGCCGCGGTGGTGCGACAGCCAGAGCACCACGAGGTCGCGGTCGTCGGCGAGGTGGGAGGTGTCCACGGTGCCGCGCTCGTGGCGGGTGACGGTCCAGCCGCCGCCGCGGGCCGGGGAGGCGGTGAAGTCCGGGTCGCCCATCCACCGCCAGCCGTCCCGCGTGCGCCTCGGGCCGCCGTACGGCGCGTCGACCAGCGCGTCCGCCAGTGCGTCGGGCGTCCACGGCGCGGGGAACCACGACGTGAGGCTGACCGCGAGCTCGAGCGGCGTGAGGCGGCGGTGGTCGGATCCCGGGCGCGGAACCGGGGACGCTCGAGCGCCACGGCCAGCGCGACGGTCGGCAGCTCGGGTCCGCCGCCGTCGACGAGCGCGAGGTGCGTCTGCAGCATCCGCACGTAGCGCGTGTGCGCCGCCTCGTCGGCGAAGGGCGGCAGCGGGATGTCCGGCACGACGGCCGAACCCCAGGGCGCCCGGTCCTCGAGGAATGACACGATCCGCCCTGTCCGCGGAGGCCGGCGCGCCCGCCCGACCTGTCTAGCAGGCGGGCGGGCGGCGGGCCGAGCGCGGGATCGGGCGGGTCAGCCGATGAGCGACGGCCGCAGGTCCCGCAGCGTGCGGTGCGAGGTGATGCGGATCGCCCCGGCCAGCGCCACCGCGAGCCCGGCGACCAGCCACAGCGCGAGCACGCCGGCGTCCTGGGCGGCCTGCCCGAGGTCGCCGCCGTACATGAGCTGGCGGAGCGCATCCACCGCGAAGCTCATCGGCAGCACGTGGTGCAGCGCGGCGAGCGGGCCGGGCAGGGTCTGCCACGGGAACGTGCCGCCCGCGGTGACGAGCTGCACGACCATGAGCACGAGCCCGAGGAACTGGCCGACGCTACCGAGCAGCACGTTGAGCGCGAGGATGATCGCCGCGAACGTGATCGAGGCGAGCACCATCGTCCCGTACATGGCGAGCGGATGGGCGATGCGGAAGCCGAGCGCGCCGGCGACGATCGCGTAGAGGCCGGCCATCTGCACGACGCCGAGGAGCGCGGGCGTGAGCCAGCCCGCGAGCGTGATGCGGAGCGGCGCCGTGCGGGCCGTGATCGCGCGGCGCGACAGCGGCTTGACGATGAGGAACAGCGCGTAGATCCCGATCCACGCCGCGAGGCTGATGAAAAACGGCGCGAGCCCGGCGCCGTAGTCGCCGGCCTGCGTCACGGCATCCTGCCGCAGCGCGACCGGGTCGCCGATGGTGTCGGCCTGCGCGTTCCGCTGCGCGTCCGTGGAGGCGGGGATCTGGTCGAGCCCCGAGTCGAGGCCGTCGCGCAGCTTCGTCGTGCCGTCCTGCAGCGTGCCGAGTCCGGACGCGAGCGAGGTCGCGCCGTCGGCCGCGGAGTGCGCGCCCGTGGCGAGGGTCGCGCTGCCGTCGGCGGCCCGCGCGATCCCGTCGGCGAGGGCGGGGGAGGCCTTGGCGAGCGCGTCCGCGCCCGTCGCGACCTGCGAGCTGCCGGACGCGAGCGTGCCGGCTCCGGTCGCGAGCGCGGCGGATCCGGTCTGCAGCTTCCCGGCGCCGTCGGCGACCTGGGCGCTGCCCTGGGCGACCTGCTCGCTGCCGGCGGCGAGCTGCTGCAGCTGCGCGTTGAGGCCGTCCGTCTTCGTCGTGGAGTCGGTGATGTCGGTGCCGAGCACGTCGAGCTTGGCGAGCGCGGCGTCGATGTCGGCCTTCGGGATGCCGGCTTCCTCCATGCGCTGCTGGATCGCCGCGCGGATCGTCGGCACCTGACCGGCGAGCTCGTCGGCGCCCGCGGTGGCGGTGGATCCGAGGGCCGCGACCTGCGCGCTGCCGTCGGCCACCTTCCGCGCGCCCGCGGCGGTCTTCTGCGCGCCCGGCGTGAGCGCCGCGGCGCCGGTCGAGAGGTCGTTCGCACCGGTCGAGAGCGTGGCCGCACCCGACGCGACCTGGTCGGCCCCCGTGGCGAGCTCCTGGGTCTGCGCGGGGAGCTGCGCGGTGCCCGAGCGGAGCTGCCCGAGGCCGGAGGAGAGCGTGTCGGCGCCCGTCGCGAGCTTCCCGTTCCCGTCCGCCAGCGAGTCGGCGCCGGAGCGCGCGGTGGCGGTCCCGTCGACGAGCTGCTGAGCGCCGGATGCCGCGTCGCCGAGGCTCGAGCGCACGTCCGCGAGGCCGAGCAGGAGCTTGCCCGCGGCCTCGGTGCCGACGCGCGAGGCGACCGACTTCGTGATCCGCGCCCCGGCCTGCTGCGCGATCGTGGTGGCGAGGTAGCTGTTCGCGTCGTCGGTGGCCATGACCACGCGGGCCTGCTGCGGATCCGTGCCCGACGCCGACGAGAGCGCCGCCGAGAAGCCGGACGGGATGGTCAGCGTGAAGTCGTACGTGCCGTCCTCGAGGCCCGTGCGCGCTTCGGCGGAGGAGACCTGGTGCCAGTCGAAGGAGGCGTCAGCGAGCACGTCCTTCGCGACGTCGGTGCCGTAGTCGACCGGCTTCCCGTCGACCGTCGCGCCCTGGTCGGCGACGACGAGCGCGGCGGGGACCTTGTCGAGGCTGCTGTACGGATCCTGGTTCGCCCAGAGGTACAGCCCGCCGTAGAGCACGGGCACCAGCACGAGCGCGACGAGCGCGATCTTGGACATGGTGGTGGCGGTGAGGCGCGTCAGCTCGGCGCGCACCAGGGGGATCAGTCTCATCGGGTCTGCGTTCCGTCGATCGAGGGGGTGGGTTCGGGGGTGGCGATCGCGTCGTGGGCCGGGAGCGCGGCGATCGCCTCGGCGGCGGCCTCGCTCGTGACGACGAGGACGCCGGTGCCGGAGCGGGCGAGGTCGCGGAGGACGCGCATCCACTCGGCGACCGCGCCGCCGTGCCGCTCGGGCGAGGTGACGACGACGGCCTCGACGCCCGCGCGCGATGCGGCGAGCGTGGTGAGCAGGCGGATCCGGGCGACCGCGGGGACGGCCGAGAAGGGTGCGCGGGCGAGGTCGGAGAGGCCCTGATCGTCGAGGATCACGCCGACCTCGTGCTGGCCGGAGCGGTGCCCGGCGAGCGCCAGCTCCTCGGCGACGACCGCGCGGAGCGCGACGTCGTCGGCGGGCTCGTTGATCCGCGGGGTGTCGACGAGCGCGACCCGCTCGGCGACGCGCGCGGCGACGCCGTCGGAGTCGTCGCCGTTGAGGGCGAGGGACCCGCCGTCGATCCGCATGCGGCCGGACGCCACGAGCGAGAGGACGGTGGGCCGCAGCTCGGTCTCGGCGACCGCGACCGCCGGATCCGGGCCGCCGAAGGAGAGCGAGGTCGCGGGCAGGGCGGGCGCGGGGCCGTCGCCGACGCGCGCGTCGGTCAGCGTGACGATCACGACGCCGCCTCCGTGACGCGGGGCGCGGCCTCGCGGAGCTCGGGGGTGGCGGCGATGAGCTCGCCCGCCGCCCGCCAGTCGAGGCCGCAGAGGGCGAGCGCGGTGAGGATGACGAGGGAGTGCCCCTCGGCGCGGCCGATGTCGCTGCGCGTCGCCTCGTCGAGCACCGCGAGGGCGCCGCCCTCGATGAGGCGCGCGAGCGTCGGCGCGGGGATGTCGCCCCGCAGCTCGCCCGCCTCGATGCCGCGCTCGACGACCCGCTGCAGCTCGGCGCGCAGCGGCGCCAGCTCGGTGCCGACCTCGCGCGCGAGCGGTCCGCGGACGGCCACCCGGGCCATCACGCGCACCTGCTCGACCTCGGCCCAGAGCCGGGCGCCGATGAGGGCGACGTGGATCCGGCTGTCCTCGTGCGTGATCCCGGCCAGCGACTCCACGATGCGCCGGGCGCCGCGCTGCAGCACCTCGCGCACGAGGTCGTCGCGCGTGGCGAAGTGGCCGTAGACGGCGCGGCGGCTGAGACCGGCGGCGGCGGCGATGGTCTCGAGGGAGGCGTCCGGGTCGCGGTCGAGCGCGACCACGGCCGCGTCGACGAGGGCCTGGCGGTTGGTCGCGGCGTCCTTGCGGAGGGCGCGCGGGGAGGCGATGGGGGGCATGCGACCAGGCTAGTGATCCTGCACACTTGTGTGCAACTTAGTGCGGCGAGCTCCCAGCCGGCGGGCGCGTCGCCGGCCGGGTCAGCTCCGCAGGGTCTCGCTCGGCAGCTCGCCGAAGGCGCCCGCGTACGACGCCGCGAACCGGCCGAGGTGCGCGAAGCCCCACTCCTCGGCGACGGCGCGGACGGTCGTGGTGGCGGGCGTCGCGTCCACGAGCTGCGCGCGCACCCGGCGCAGTCGGATCCCGCGCAGGTACTCGGTGGGCGTCTGGCCGTGGTGGCGGCGGAGGGCGAGCTGGAGCACGCGCGTCGAGATGCCGGCGGCGGCCGCGGCCTCGGCGGGCGTGATCGGCAGGTGCGCGTTGTGGTGCAGGTACTCCACCGCCACGCGGATGTGCGCCATGCGCGGGGCGCGCAGCTCGTCCGGCATCTCCACGTCGTCCCACGGGAAGAGGCGGAGCGTGGCGCGGGCGAGGGAGAGGTCGGCCTCGAGGCGCATCAGGGGGGAGGCGTCCGGATCCGTGATGACGGGTGCCGCGGCGGCGACCGCGCGGCGCCACACGGCGGCCGTCTCGGCGCTCGGCACGCTGCGGTGCTCGAACAGCAGCGGGCGCGCGGGGCCGTGGTGGAACTCGGTGGCGGTCTGCTCGAGGAAGCCCGCGTCGAGGTGCACGCAGTTCTGCCGGGTCGCGGTGGCCTGGTACTGGAACGGGCGGCCGGTGGGGAAGAGGAACGGGAGCTGGCCGCGGGAGCTGACGGCGCGGTGTCCGCGGTCGACCGTGATCTGCCCCTCGAGGAACCAGGTGACCACGTGCTCGGGGAGCCGGCCGCTCTCGGCCCACTGCGTGCCGGCGATGCGCGACGTGCGGAGGGTGACGCGCTCGCTGCCGAGGATCGCGTAGCGGTAGGAGAAGGTGTTCGTGCGGCGGTCGGGGGCGAAGCGGACCCCCTCGAGGACCGACCTGAAGCTCGCGGTGGCCTCGTCGATGTCGGCCCCGGCCAGGACGGCGCGGAGGAACGGCTCGGCGGAGGCGTCGACGGGAGCCGATGCGGGGGCGGCGGCCGTGTCGGCGGGGGCGGCGGCCGGTGCCGTCGCGGTCGGCTCGGCGTCGGCGTCCTGCGGGGCGGGATCCGCGGTCGCGGTGTCGCGGGCAGCCGCGGCCGCGTCGGCGGCCATGCCCATGACGGCGGCGCCGGCGCCGGCGACGAGCGAGAGGGAGCGGGTGCCCAGCGACGAGGTATCGGGGGCAGCGGGATCCGCGGGGGAGCCCGGCGCGGACGCGGAGGTCATCGACGGCGCGACGAGAGGCGCCGCGAGCGATGCGTCGGTGTCGGCGTGCGTCGTGCGCGGGCGGCGTGAGGGATCCCTCGTTCCGGCGGGGGTCAGCGTTGTCGTCATGGTTCCTGCGGTCTCTGGGCGTCGGTCGTCTCCGCCCTCCCGCTCATCATGCATCGTGCACTCACGGTCAGGCCCCTCCGGGGTACCGGGAGGTGACAGCACTTCGGCACCGCCCCGTCAGAGAGCGGGTCGTCGCTCCGCGGATATCCGCTGAGCGAAAGCGCGTCCCCCGGCCGTTCGCGGCGGGGCGGGCCGCCGGCTCCCTCCGCGCGCCCCGGTGCCGCACCGCGGGCGCCCGGCGCACGCACCGGATCCGCACGGTCGCGCCGCCTAGGCTCGGGGATCGCGGTCGTCTTCCCCACCGCATCCGCACCCCCCCCGAGAGGCGCCGCATGACGAGCGACCGGTCCCTGGCCTTCATCCTGCTGCGCTCGTGCCTCGTGATGGTCGCGCTCGGCGTGGTCACCGTGCAGACGGGCGGCGGCCTCGGAGTGGTAGGCGTCGTCGCGTTCGTGCTGGCCGCGGGCCTCGGCGGCGGCGCGACCTTCTACTGGCGGCGGCACCTCGCGGCGAAGCGGCGCGACCCGTTCAGCTGACCGTCGACGTGAGGGTGGACGACCCGTCCGCCCGGCGGCGCACCTCGATCCGGTCGGCCACGCGCTGCTTGAGCTCCTCGACGTGGCTGACGATGCCGACCGTGCGGCCGTCGGAGGAGAGCCGGCCGAGCTCCGACATGACGGCGTCGAGCGTCTCCGGATCCAGGGTGCCGAACCCCTCGTCGACGAAGAGCGTGCCGAGCTGGAGCCCGCCCGCCTCCGCCTGCACGACGTCGGCCAGGCCGAGCGCGAGGGCGAGCGACGCGTAGAACGTCTCGCCGCCGGAGAAGCTCGCGGGCTCGCGAACGCGGTCGACGACGTGGTCGCGGATCTGCAGCGCCAGCCCCGTCTTCCGGGACCTGCTCGTCGCCTCCCGCTCCTCGCTCACCTCCAGCTCGTAGCGCCCGCTCGACATGACCCGGAGGCGCGCGTTCGCGGCCTGCACCACGTCCTCGAAGCGGCGCAGGAGCACGTAGGTGCCGAGGGTCGTGCCGCGCGTGTTCTCGGGGGTGACGGCGTTCGCGACCTCGGCCATGCGGATCGCGGCGCGCGCCTGGTCGCCCGCGCGGGCGCTCTCGAGGCGGGCGGCGTCGTGGCGCGCGAGGGCGGATGCGCTGCGGTCGGCCCGGTCGCGCGCGCGGGCGGCGCGCTCGGCGCTGGAGCGCGCGGCGGCCTGGGCGGCGTCGAGGGCGGCGCGGGCGGCGTCCGGATCCGGGTGCTCGGCGCCCGTGAGCGACGCGACCTCGGGGTCCGCGAGGCCCTCGGCGACGACGGCCTGCTCGCGCTCGTGCACGGACACCCGCCGGGCGGCGGCTTCGAGCTCGGCCAGCGGGAGCGCCGCGGCGCGGGCGTCGGCCTCGGTGGCGAAGGACTGCGCGGCGAGGGCGTCGGCGAGCTCGACCGCGCGCGCGGCGGCGTCCGCGGCGGTGCGCTCGCGGGCGGCGGCGAGGGCGATGAGGCGGTCGACGAGGGCGCGCTCGGCGGCGCGGTCGGCGACCAGGGCGGCGACGCGGGGGGTGTCGGCGTCGTCGACGGGGTCCGGTCCGGCGGCGTCCGCGTCCCGCTGCGCGTCCCGCTCCGCGAGCACCGCGCGCACGGCCGCCTCGTCCTCCACCAGGAGCTCGCGCGCCCGCATCACGCGCTCCCGCAGACCCGAGAGGGCCGCGCGGGCGTCGTCGCGGCGGGCGCGGATCCGCTCGCTCTCGGCGTCGTGCGCGACGACCGCCGCCTCCGCCGCCCGGAGCGCGCCGCCGGCCGCCTCGGCCTCCGCGAGTCGCGCGGCGCGGGCGGCGACCTCGGCGTCGGCGGCCTCCGCGGTGATCCCGCCCAGCGCCGCCTGCGCCACCTCGTGCCGCGCGGTCGCCGCCGACAGCGCCTGCGCCGCGTCGCCCTGCGCCCGCTCGGCCCGGGCGCGCGCCTCGGCCGCCCGCTCGATCTCGTCGTCGTCCGGGTGCCCGGGCGCGCTCGGCGCCGGGTGGGGGTGGTCGACCGCGCCGCACACGGGGCACGGCGCGCCGTCCTCCAGCTCCTGGGCCAGCTCGCCGGCGAGGCCGCGGATCTTGCGCTGCCGCAGGTCGGCCTCGTGGCGCACTGCGGACCCCGCGGCGGCCGAGCGCGCGTCGAGGGCGTCCCGGGCCACGTGGATCCGCGCCTCGAGATCCCCGAGCTCCGTCACCCGGAGCCGGGTCGCCTCCGCCTCCGCGACCGCCGCGCGCGCGGCCTTGAAGCCGCCCGCCGCCTCCGCCGCGGCGTCCCGGGCCTCGACCAGCGGGATCCGCGCGGCCGGCCGCTCCTGCAGTGACGCCTCCGCCTCCTGCGCCGCGGCCTCGCGCGCCGCGACCGCGTCCTCGGCGGCGCGCACGTCGGCGCGGCGTCCCGGCAGCCCGCGCTCGCGCGCCTCCGCGTCCGCCAGCGTCGTCAGCTCGGCCACGAGCGCGTCGCGCCGCTCGGCCAGCGCCGACGCGGCGGCACCGGCCAGGGCGGGCCGCTCCTCGCGACAGGCCGCGCGGGCCGCGTCGTCGGCGTCCTCGGCCGCGGCCCTGGCCGCCTCCGCCCGGTCGCGCGCGGCCAGCGGTCCCGTGACCGCCGCCGCGCGCCTGGCCTCCTCCGCGCGTCGCGCGAGCCCGGCGATCTCCTCTACGGCCGCGCGCAGGGCCTCCTCGCGCGCGATCAGCGCCCGCCGCCGGTCGAGCCCGCGCGACACCCGCTCCGCGTCGGCGAGCGCGTCGGCCGCATCGATCCGCGCCCGCTCGTCCTCGGCGCGCGCCTGCTCGGCCGCGTCGGCGAGCTCGGCCAGCAGCCGCACGGTGTCCGCTGCGTCGGCGACCTCGAGCGCATCCACCCGCGTCGCCTCGCGCAGCCCCGTGAGCGCCTCGGCGACCCTCGCGTCGGCGGCGTCGGTGCGCGCCTTCGCGGCCGTGCGCATCTCGGCGAGCTGCTTGGCCGTGGCGTCGTAGACGGCCGTGCCGAACAGCGACTGCAGCACGAGCCGCCGCTGCTCCCCGGTCGAGCGCAGGAACTCGGCGAACTCGCCCTGCGGCAGCACGACGGTCTGCACGAACTGCGCGCGCGTGAGCCCGACGATGCGCGCGATCTCCGTGCCCACCTCCTGCGTGCTGGTGCCGATCACCTCGCCCGCGTCGGCGTCGGGCGACGACAGGCGCACGAGCGTCGCGGTCGCGTTCTGGTTCGTGGTGCCCGTGCCGCGGGCCTTCGGGCGCTGGTGCTGCGGGCTCCGGCGCACGCGGTGGGTCCCCGCGGCCGTCTCGAACACCAGCTCCACGTACGGCTCCACGCCGGGCGCCGCGTGGTGGCTGTGCAGGCGGTCGCGGCTCGACCCGTCGCTCGCGAGCGACCCGTAGAGCGCGAACACCACGGCGTCGATGAGCGTCGACTTGCCGGATCCGGTGGGCCCCTCGAGCAGGAACAGCCCCGACCGCCCGAGCTCCGCGAAGTCGATGACGTGCTCGCCGGCGAACGGCCCGATGGCGCGCAGGGTGAGGCGGTGCAGGTCCATCAGGCGCTCCGGTCCGCGGCCAGGGCCAGCTCGTACGCCTGGCGGAGCACGAGCGCCTCGGCCTCGGTCGGCGGCGCCCCGGTCGCGTACGCGACGAAGTCGGCGGCGACCTCGAGCGGATCCGTCGTGGCGTCGACCACGCGCGACCGCGTGCCCTCCACACGCCCCTCCGGCTCGTGCAGCACGACGAGCGCGTGCGGCAGGGCCTCCCGCACACGCGCGACGAGGTGCGGCGGGTGCACGGGATCCGTCACGTGCACGCGCAGCCACGCGTCCGCGAGGTCGGCGTGCCGCCCGTCGACGATCTCCGCGAGCGTCCCCGTGACCTCCGCGAGCCATCGCGGCACGGGCGCGTCGACGAGTTCGACCGTGGTGGATCCGTCGGCCGCCAGCTCCACGAGCGCGCTCGACTTCCGCTGCATCCGCTCCCCGAAGGAGAACGCGAGCGGCGAGCCGGAGTAGCGGATGACGGGACGCGCCGATCCCGCCGCCCGCACCTCCTGCGCCCCGTGCAGGTGCCCGAGCGCGACGTAGTCCGCCCCGGAGAACACCGACGCCGGCACCTGGTCGAACCCGCCCACGCGGATGTCCCGCTCGCTCTCGCTCGGCGCCGCTCCCGTGACGAACGCGTGCGCCACGACGACCACGCGCGCCTCCGGTCGCCCGGCGGCGTCGGCGCGCACCCGGTCCATCGCGGCGCCCAGCACAGCCTCGTGCGAGCGGGGGAGAGGCGGCGACCCGGGCGCGACGAGCGACGCGCGCACGGCGTCGGGATCGAGGTACGGCACCCCGTAGAACGCGACGGGCCCGTCGGCGTCCTCGATGACCACGGGCACGTCGAGCGCCTCGACCGACGCGAGGATCCGCAGCCCGTCGCGCAGCAGCGCCGACGCGAACCCGAGCCGCGCGGCCGAGTCGTGGTTGCCCGGGGTGACGATGACGGTCGCGAGCGCGCTCAGCCGCGCGAGCGCGTCCCCGAGCAGCCGAACGCTGGGCACGCCCGGCACCGCGCGGTCGTACACGTCGCCGGCGACGAGCACCACGTCGACCTCCCGCTCGCGCACGAGGTCCACCAGGTGGTCGAGGAATGCGGCGTGATGCGCGTGCAGGTCCTCGCCGTGGAGGGTGCGCCCGAGGTGCCAGTCGCTCGTGTGGAGGATGCGCACGCGGGTCCTTCCTCGGGTCTGCCTCGGTGCCCGTCACGCTACCGGAGGGCGCCGACACGGCCTCGCCGGTCGGCGCCCGCGCGGGCTAGTCCTTCTTCCCGTGCGCCGCGACCGACACGTCCTCCCACTTCCGCCACGTCTCGAGACGCGACGCGTAGTCCTTCTCCGCGATGGCGAGCGGGCCGTCGCCGAGGAAGATCCGCAGCGGCGGCTCCTCCGCGTCGACGATCGCGAGGATCGCGTCGCGCGTCGCCGTCGGGTCGCCCGGCGTGACCTTCTTGTAGCCCTCGGCCCGGCGCTCGCGCATGCCGTCGTAGGCCGCGATCGGCTCGCTGCGCTTGGCCGAGGGGCCTGACCAGTCGGTGCTGTAGCCGGCGGGCTCGACGAGCGTCACGTGGATCCCGAACTCGGCCACCTCGAGCGCCAGCGACTGGCTGAGCCCCTCGAGCGCCCACTTCGACGCGTGGTAGATCCCGGTGTTCGTGAACGCGCTGATCCCGCCGATGCTGGAGACCTGCACGATGTGGCCGGATCCCTGCTCGCGCATGATCGTCACGGCGGCCTGCGTGATCCACAGCGCGCCGAACACGTTGGCCTCGAACTGGCCGCGGACCTCGTCCTCGGTGAGCTCCTCGATGGCACCGAACTGGCCGAAGCCCGCGTTGTTGACGACCACGTCGAGCCGACCGAAGCGCTCCGCCGCCTGCTGCACGGCCGCGATGCCGGCGTCGCGGTCGGTGACGTCGAGCTGGATGGGGAGCACGGCGTCGCCGTGCCGCTCGACGAGCACGTCGAGGGTGGAGGTGTCGCGGGCCGTCGCGGCGATGCGGTCGCCGCGCTCGAGCGCCGCCTCCGCCCACTCGCGGCCGAAGCCCTTGGATGCGCCGGTGATGAACCACGTCTTCATGGGGATGTCCTCTCGTAGGTACCCCTCGGCCAACGTCCGGCGCGGCCCGCGCATGCCCCGGATCCCGGGATCCCCTCCCCGGGCGCGCTCGGCGGACACCCGCGACCGGATCCGCCCGCCCTCGGGACGCGCCGGACCGCCTTGGTAGGATCGAGTGTGACTGGAGAGAACCTGCTCGGCGTGCCCGAGACGCGCCTGGCCGACGAGCCCGAGGTCGCCGCCCGCATCCAGGATGCCGACGGCCACCACGACACCCTCGGCGCCATCGCCGCCGACCACCCGCAGTCGTCGCTCGTCTGGGCGCTCCTCGCCGACTCCGCGTACGTGCAGGGCGACCGCATCGCCTCGTACGCCTTCGCCCGCGTCGGCTATCACCGCGGCCTCGACTCGCTGCGCAAGTCCGGCTGGAAGGGCCAGGGGCCCGTGCCGTGGAGCCACGAGCCGAACCGCGGTGTCCTCCGCTCCGTGTACGCGCTGCGTCGCGCGGCCGCCGCCATCGGCGAGGAGGACGAGGTCTCGCGCCTCAGCGCCTTCCTGCGCGACGCGGATCCCACGGCCGCCGGCCACATCGAGGCCGCCACCGCCGGAGGCCTCCCGCCCACGGAGGCCATCGTCATCCGCGGCCAGGACTGATCCACCGCCCCACCGCTCCGCCCGCACCACCGCACGCCACCCGATCCATACCGACCGACCCCGCCCCCGACGAGGAGTGAGCCATGCCCGCAGTAGTGATCATCGGAGCCCAGTGGGGTGACGAGGGCAAGGGACGCGCGACGGACCTCCTCGGCAGCCGCGTCGACTACGTCGTGAAGTTCAACGGCGGCAACAACGCCGGCCACACGGTCGTCGTCGGCGACGAGAAATACGCGCTGCACCTGCTGCCGTCGGGCATCCTCACGCCGGGCGTGGTGCCCGTCATCGGCAACGGCGTCGTCGTCGACATCGAGGTGCTCTTCCACGAGCTCGACGCGCTCGCCGCCCGCGGCGTGGACGTCTCGCGCCTGCGCGTCAGCGCCAACGCGCACGTCATCACGCACTACCACCGCACCATCGACAAGGTCACGGAGCGCTTCCTCGGCAAGCGCCAGATCGGCACCACCGGCCGCGGCATCGGGCCCACGTACGCGGACAAGATCAACCGCGTCGGCATCCGGATCCAGGACCTCTTCGACGAGAACATCCTGCGCCAGAAGGTGGAGGCGGCCCTCGACGCCAAGAACCACATGCTCGTGAAGATCTACAACCGCCGCGCCATCTCGGCCGAGGAGATCGTCGAGAGCCTCCTCTCCTACGTCGAGCGCCTGCGCCCGATGGTGTGCGACGCGTCGCTCGAGCTGAACGCCGCGCTCGACGACGGCAAGACCGTGCTGTTCGAAGCCGGCCAGGCGACCATGCTCGACATCGACCACGGCACGTACCCGTTCGTCACGTCGTCGAGCGCCACGTCCGGCGGCGCGGCCACGGGCTCCGGCGTCGCGCCGAACCGGCTCGAGCGGATCATCGCGGTCGTCAAGGCGTACACGACTCGCGTCGGCGCCGGCCCCTTCCCCACGGAGCTGCACGACGAGTCGGGCGAGTACCTCCGCGCCAAGGGCTTCGAGTTCGGCACCACCACCGGCCGCCCGCGTCGCTGCGGCTGGTACGACGCGCCCATCGCGCGCTACACGGCCCGCATCAACGGCGTCACCGACTTCGTGCTCACCAAGCTCGACGTGCTCTCGGGCCTCGCGACCATCCCTGTCTGCGTCGCCTACGACGTCGACGGCGTGCGCCACGACGAGGTGCCCGTCTCGCAGTCCGACTTCCACCACGCGACCCCCGTCTACGAGGAGTTCCCAGGCTGGCAGGAGGACATCACGGCCTGCCGCCGCTTCGAGGACCTGCCGAAGAACGCGCAGGACTACGTGACGGCCATCGAGCGCATGAGCGGCGCCCGCATCTCCGCCATCGGCGTGGGCCCGGAGCGCGAGCAGGTCGTCGTGCTGCACGACCTCCTCGAGGCCTAACCCTGATCCACGACGGCTGGGCCGACGACGCCCGCCTCGGCACGGACGCGTCGGACCTCGCGCGCTTCCTCAGCCGCGCGGACGCCCGCACCATGAACCGCGAGCGCCTCCAGGCGGATCTCGACATGGGCCAGGAGCAGTACGTCACCGCGTGGCGCGAGCTGCACCGCTTCGGGTACGTGTCGTCGGCGGAGCTCAGGCGGCTCGTCGTCGAGCGGTGACGCAGGGGAAAGCTTCGACCAGCACTTGATGTGATTTTCACATTTGACCCAATTGGATACTAGGCGATGTGGCCGCAATGCATCTAGAGTCTCTGCTTATGAAGCTCATTGGCGAGTGGTGGTCACCTAGTCATCCAGAGCAACGTGCTCACGGCTATTTACGGATTCGACGGTCCGGCCGGCCTTCCCTGTATGTCGATTCATCTACTTCACCAGCGACCTTGTCGCGCCTTCACTCGAAAACCCTTTACGGCCGAGCGGCTGGCGGTGTGGCCCTTACTCTATGGTTTGATGATTTTAGTCCGCTGCAAGAAGCGCCCCGCTCGTCGACCGTTGAGTGGTCTCGGAAAAGAGACGTTGGTACTGCTCTAGTCGGTGCCAATTGTGGAGATGAGGGGACGACGCTTTTCGATGAGATGACATACTCGTACGAAGGCCTCGGTTCATGGTCGAGGTATTCCAAAACGGTTGATCATGAAGAGCCTGGGCCTCAGTATGGGGCTGCAAGATTTGTACCATACGTTGATGATGACATTGAAATGACAATTCGAGTGGATGACCCGGAGACTCTTCACCGCAGACCTGATATGGATGTTGCCATGATTAGGGATGGATCAGGCGACGCTACACGAGTGGTGATGGTCACTAATCCACCGGCCCCGCTCGCTTTTTATAATCATCTGGCACTAGATCTCTCGAATCTACTTTCATTCTGCTTTCAGAGACAAGCCCATTTGTCTGGTAGATCTGGTCGAATCGGCGGCAAAGTCGTGACCATACACCGGCGTGTGGCCACGAAGTCTTCCGTCGTCCGCCCACACGGAAGCTCCATGATCCTCACGTGCAACCGTTTCGACCCAGTGCTTCTTTTTAGTGCTTGGTGGGAGGCATGTAGGCATTTGTATCCTTTGCCGCAAATTCTTGCCGGTCGCTACTCTACTCGGCGGGCCTTTCTTGAGCATCATGTGATCAGTGCTACGGCCGCCCTTGAGTCGGCGTACGAGCGTTTGAGCGACTACCCGCAAGTGGCTATGAACGAAGAATTGTTTTTGGAGCGCCAGGAGTGGCACGCGGCGCATGAGGATAACGAAGACTTCAAGAAGCTTTTATCAAACCTTGTGAATCGCGTGACACTTAAGACCAAGCTGATGGGTGTCAAGTCCTATGTGGGTGCGGATCTAGTCGCAAACGCGGGCGTGCGTCAGAGGCAGTGGGTAAGCGACGTAATGGCGACGCGTAACCGCCTCGCGCACTCCGGTTCTCACGTAGAGGGCGTGACTGACGGTGGCCAAGAACTCCTCTCAAGGGTCGATCAAAATACGAGGGCTGTCTTATCGCTGGTCTTATGCAAACAGCTTGGTGCTGATGCAGCTGCGCTCGACGCTGCGGCCTCAGTGCTGTCTCAGCGGGGTAGCTAGGCGAATAAGGGCGGCGGCTCGTCGTCGAGCGGTGATCCTCTAGCGGTCAGGCGCCGTCTGCGCGCAGCGACCGCACCATGCTGCGGAGTATCCGCGTCGCCGCCTCGCGGTCGGCGTCGCTGAGGCTGCCGAGCATGCGCAGCTCGACCGCGCGCACGGCCGCGCTCGCCGTCGCCAGCTGCCGACGGCCCGCCGCCGTGAGGCGGGTGGGCTGCACCCGGCCGACCGCCTCCTCCGCCGGGCGCGTGACGATCCCGTCGCGCTCGAGGGACTGCAGCAACACGTTCATCGACTGGCGCGTCACGAAGGCGCCGCGGGCGAGGTCGGAGTTCGAGGACCCGGGGCGCTGGGCGAGGAGCTCCAGGCACGAGTAGTGCGTGATCGTCATGCCCAGGGGTCGCAGCGCCTCCTCCATCGCCGCGCGCAGGGCGCTCGCGGCCTCCTTCAGCAGGTAGCCGAGCGAGGTCGGGAGGTGGATGCCGTCGTCGCCTTGACTCATGTCAGCATTCTGACATACGCTCATATATGTCAGGCATCTGACATCGAACTGAGGAGACACCATGCCCGTCACCGGACCCGACTTCATCTCGCTCCAGGTCACCGACCTCGACGCGTCACAGGCGTTCTACGAGCGGTTCCTCGGCCTCGTCCGCTCGCCCGCCGGACCCCCGCACGCCGTCGTCTTCACCACGACGCCCATCGCGTTCGCGCTCCGCGACGTCGTCCCCGGCACCGACATCGCGGGCACGCCGCAGCCCGGGATCGGCGCGGCCCTGTGGCTGCACGCGACGGACGTGCAGGCGATCCACGACGCGCTCGTCGCGGACGGGCACTGCATCGTCTCCGCTCCGATGGACGGCCCCTTCGGTCGGACCTTCACGTTCGCGGACCCGGACGGCTATCACGTGACGCTGCACGACCGGGCCTGACGGTCCGTAGCATCCGGCATCCGACGGGTCCCGCCGTGACGAGGTCGCGGCGGCCGACCCGGACCAGGCTGGAGGGGCGGCGGGACCCGACCCGTCCCGGGCCACGCGGCCCCGCGCACCGGGAAGGACCCCATGCTCTCCATCGTCTACTCCAGCACCGCCGAGCGGTCCTTCGACGACGTCGACCTCGCCCAGCTCCTGGCGCAGAGCCGGACGACGAACGAGGCCCACGGGCTCACCGGGCTTCTCGTGCACCGCGAGGGGCGATTCCTCCAGCTGATCGAGGGGGAGGAGGACGACGTCCGGGAGCGCATGGCCGCGATCCTCGCCGACGACCGCCACGGGCGCATCGCCATCCTCATGGAGGAGCGGATCACCGAGCGCCAGTTCCCCGACTGGACGATGGGCTTCGCGCGCTACGACGCCCGCGTCGCCGAGCGGCTCCCCGGCTACCGCGAGTCCTTCGAGGACCTGGAGGGCGACCGCCCGGACGACCGCATCCGGCCCGCCCTCCGCGAGCTGATCCGGTGGTTCCAGGAGGACACCGGCCGGCTGTCCTGAGGGGCGGCGGCCCGACCCCGGCTCACGCCGCGGGCGCCACGCCCCGCCAGAACCCCGCGAGCAGGTCCGCGCTCGCCTCCGGCTGGTCGACCTGGGCGGAGTGGCCCGCGTCCGCGACCACCTCGTAGCGGGCGCCCGCGCGCCCGGCCATGTCGCGCTGCCAGTCCTGGGGCCAGGCGTCGTCGGCGTCGCCGCGGGAGACGAGCACCGGGAGCCCCGTCGCGCGGAGCTCGTCAACGCGGTCGGTCTGGGCCTGCATGATCTCCAGCGCGCCGAGCAGCTGCGCCGACGCCGTGCCGAGCAGGCGTGTGCGGAACCACGCGACCTCGGGGTCGTCGCCGTCGAGCTGCTCGGGCAGGAACCAGAGCGGCCAGAGCCCGGCGCTGCCCGACGCGCGGAGGGCGGCGATCTGCTCTGAGCGCTCGCCGCGGCTGCGGGGGCCCGAGTTCCAGTGCGTGTAGCTGGCGAAGCGGCCGGGGTCGCGGATCACGGCCTGCAGCCCGACGACGCCGCCGAAGCTGTGGCCGAGGAGGTGCACGGGTCCGAGCGGCGCGGCGGGCGCGGCGTCGTTCGCGACGTGCCGACCGCCGGATCCGCCGACGCCCGCCAGCGCGTCGACCACGTGGTGCACGTCCTGGCCGAGGGTCTCGAGCTCGTAGCCGGTCGCGTCGACGGGCGGCTCGGCCTGGCCGGGGCCGGTGGATCCCCACTGCCCGCGCTGCGAGAACGCCACGACCGTGAAGCCGCGGTCGGCGAGCGGGCCGAGCAGCGGGAAGAAGTCCTCCTTGGATCCCGTGAAGCCGGGCACCAGAAGCGCGACGGGCGCGGTCGCCGGATCCCCGGTGCGGGCGCGCACGCGCACGGCCGACAGCCGGGCCGCCGGGACCTCGATGGTCAGGTCCTCCGCGTCCTCGGGCCGGTGGTCGGACAGGGTGCGCGGGGCGCGGGCGTCGGTGCTCATCTCGTCAGCGAAGGCCGGGGGCGATGCGGCGACCGGCGGCGGGGGCGCTCAGCCGACCGGATCCGCCACGGGCAGCGTCAGCAGGAACCGCGCGCCCGCACCCGGGACGGCGGGCAGGCACACGAGGTCGCCGCCCTGGGCGCGGGCGAGCGCGCGGGCGATGGGGAGGCCGAGGCCCGCGCCGCCGTCGCGGCGGTCGCGGCCGTCGTCGAGGCGCACGAGGCGGTCGAAGATCCGCTCGCGGTCGGCGTCGGGGACGCCGGGGCCGTCGTCGACGACCGTGATCCGCACGGTTCCGTCGTCGGCGCCCTCGGCCTCCACGCGCACCTCGGATGCCGCGTAGCGGGCCGCGTTCTGCAGGAGGTTGTCGAGGATCTGCGCGAGCCGGTCGGGATCGGCGCGCACCGCCGGGGGAGCGCCGCGGACGCCTGCGACGACGCGCGTGCCGGGCGTGCGCGCCTGCTGCTGCGCGACCGCCTGCCCGATGACGGGCGCCACGCGCACGGGCCGCCCCTCGACCGAGAGGCCCTCGTCGAGGCGCGCCATCATGAGCATGTCGTCGACCAGGCGACCCGCGCGGATCGCCTCGCGCACCACGTGCACCGACAGGCGCTCGCGCTCCTCGGCGCCCGGGTCGGTGCGCACGAGGGCGTCGGCGGAGGCGCGGATCCCGGCGACGGGCGTCCGCAGCTCGTGCGCCGCGTCCGCCACGAAGGCGCGCATGCGTGCCTCGGCCGCGAGGGCCTGGCGCTCGGCGTGCTCGATGTCGTCGAGCATCTCGTCGAAGGCGGTCGCGGTGCGGCCGAGCTCGGTGCCGGGACGCGTGGGGCGGAGGCGGCGGCCCCGGTCGCCGCGGCCGATGGAGCGGGCGACGCCGGTCATGTCCTCGAGCGGCCGTAGCGTCCGGCGCACGACGACGACCAGCGCGACCGCCGCGAGCGCGAGGAACGCCACGGAGGCCACCGCGAGGATCCCGCGGAGGGACGCGAGCGTACCGTCCACGGATCCGGTGCCCGCCGACAGCTCGAGCACCGTGCCGTCGCTGAGGTCGGAGCGGAGGGTGAGCGCGCCGTCCGCCGAGCTGACGGCGCTCGAGCTGACGGTCACTGCGTCGGCGTCCGATGGGGGCGTCGCGGTCGTGGCGGACCCGGGCGGGGAGCCCAGCGGATCCGGCCCGGGCTGCGTGGCGCCGAGCGGATCCCGGCCGGGCCGTGCCGAGACCTCGCCGCCGTCCGGGCTCGTGATCTGCACCGCCACGCCCTGCGCGCTCAGCCGCTCGGCGAGCGCGTCGTCGTCGAGCACGCCCACGAGCGCGGCCGCGGCGGACGACCGGTCGGCGAGCCGGTCCTGGATCTGCTGCCGGAGCTGCGCCCCGAGGATCGCCTGCACGGTGAGCGACAGCGCCACGAGCAGCACGGCGAGGAGCGCGAGCACCGCGAGGACGGTGCGGGTGCGGAGGGATCCGGTGCGCAGCGGCGCGTCCGGCGCGGCAGCACGACCGAGGCCGCGCGCGCTCACGCCTCCACCCGGTAGCCGAGCCCGCGGACGGTGTGCAGGAGCCGCGGCCCGTGCGCCTCCATTTTCTTGCGCAGCGCGCTGATGTGGACCTCGACGAGGTTCGGGTCGGCCTGGTCGTAGCCCCACACCTGCGTGAGCAGCTGCGTCTTCGAGAGCGTGCGGCCGCGGTGCGCGGCGAGGTAGGCGAGGAGCTGGAACTCGATGGAGGTGAGCTCCAGCTGCTCGCCGCCGCGCCGGGCGAGGCCCGCGTCGGGATCCACGAGCAGGTCGCCGATCTCCACCACGGACGTGAGCCGACCGCGCCGCCGCAGCACCGCGCCGACCCGTGCCACGAGCTCCGCGAGCGCGAAGGGCTTCACGATGTAGTCGTCGACGCCCTGGCCGAAGCCGCGCAGGCGGTCCTCGACGGCGTCGCGGGCGGTGAGCATGATGACGCTCGCGTCGCTCCATCGGCGGATCCGCTCGGCCAGCTGGATCCCGCTCGGGCCGGGCAGCATCCAGTCGAGCACCACGAGGTCGGGCAGGAACCCCTTGACCTCCTCCTCGAGCTCGACGCCGGACGCGAGGCCGCGGACGACGAAGCGCTCGGCGGTGAGGGTGGCGACGACGGCGGCGCGGATGGCGGCGTCGTCCTCGACCACGAGGACGCGTGCGGGAGGGAGCATGCCCCGACTGTAGGAGCCGCGCATGGGCGCTTCCGGCCGCATGTCCGCTCCGGGCGCCGAACTTAAGGAGGACTTCAGATCCGCTGCCGAGCCTGGATCCACGACCGCGACGCACCCGTGCCGCGGCGGACACGGAAGGACCACCATGGACGACACCATCACCGTCTTCGAGAAGGGGTGCGGCGCCCGGGAGCCCGGCGCGCCGACGCCCGCCCCCCGGAAGCACCGCGCCGGCATCGCCGTCGGCATCGCGGGCGCCTCCCTCGGCCTCGTCGCGCTGTTCTCCTCGCCGGCGTTCGCCGACGGGAACGGCGGCGACACGAGCGGTGCGGCCGGATCCGGGAGCGGCACCACCGCGACCTGCCCCGCCCCGCCCGCGCTGCCCGACGGATCCACGCCCCCCGCCCCGCCCACGAACGCGGACGGGACGCCAGCGACGCCGCCCACGCCCCCGACGAACGCGGGCGGCACGCCGGTGACGCTCCCTGTGCCGCCGACGAACGCGGGCGGCACGCCGGCGACGCTCCCCGCGCCGCCCACCAACGCGGACGGGACGCCCGCAACGCCGCCGACGCCGCCCACCCCGCCGACGAACGCGGACGGCACCCCCGCGACGCAGCCCGCGCCCCCCGCCGACGGCTGCGTTCCGCCCGCCCCACCCGTCGGCGCGGACGGCACGGCGCCCACCCCGCCCGCCGGCCCCGCCGCTCCGGCGACGAAGCCCGGGTCCTCCGAGGGCTCGACGTCGGGAGGCACGCCCGCCACGACGCCCGCGCCCGCGGCGACGTCCGGCAGCTGACCGGATCGCCCGCCCGGCCGGGGCCCGCGACCACCGCGGGTCCCGGCCGCGCGTCTGCCACCATGGCCGGGTGACCGCCACCGTCCCCGCGCCCGCGTCCCTGATCGGCACCCACGTGCGGCTCGACCCGCTGCGCCCCGCCCATCTCCCCGCCCTGCGCGCGGCGATCGCGCACCCTTCCGTCTTCGCGGGCGGCTTCGGCGGCGGCGCGGCCGGGCTCCCCGCCGATGCGGACGCCTTCGACGCGTGGGCCCGCGGCTACTTCCGCTGGGACGACCTGCCGACCGCCGTGATCCTCGTCGGCGGCCCCCACGACGGCCAGCTCGTCGGCACCACGAGCCTCACCGAGCTCGACGTGCGCCGCGAGCGCGCGCACGTCGGCTGGACCGCCTACGACCCGCGCGTCTGGGGCACCGTCGTCAACGCGGAGGCCAAGCGCCTCCTGCTCGGTCGCGCCTTCGACTCCGGCTTCGGGCGGGTCAAGCTGCAGGCCGACGCGCGGAACGACCGCTCGCGGGCGGCGATCCTCAAGCTCGGCGCCACCTTCGAGGGCGTGTGCCGGCGGGATCAGCGGCGGGCCGACGGCACCTGGCGCGACGCCGCGATCCACTCGATCCTCGCCGACGAGTGGCCCGCCGTCCGCGCCGGCCTCGACGCGCGCATCGCCGCCCACGAGGGACGGCCGGTCCTGTTCCGCACGCCCGCGACCTGAGTGGCCGCGCCCCGGGGGGACGGGTCAGTCGGCGTACGGATCCGCGTCGTCGGGCTCCGCGGGGTAGTGGAACTGCATGCCGATGGAGTCGATGGCGCCGGTCCAGACCATGTCGGCCCCCTCGCGGTGCAGCGGGGGAGCGGTGGAGTCGATGACGTCGGCGAGGCCGAGCTCCGCGATCCAGTCCTCGATGATCTCCCGGCGCGCCCCGTGCGAGTAGGCGTCGGCGCTCCCGATGAAGTGCACGAAGTCCGCGTCGCCGACCTCCCACGCCAGCGGGCGGAGGCCGCGCGTGCGCCCCTCGGCGTTCCAGGCGATCGCGACCATGAGCTCGATGTCCGCGCGTCGCAGGGAGCGGCGTCCGAGTGGCATGGGTGCTCCGGCGGTCATGGGGTCTCCTGGATCGTCGTACGGCTGCGGGACGGGCACGTGCGAGAGCGGATCCGACGCTCCGCCGTGCAGGCGGGCGGGGGCGGAGCGGGGAGGTGCGTCACCGAGCCCGAGCCCGACGAACGCGCGAACGCGCGTCGGGCCCGGCTCCCAGGTGCCCGGTTCGGGCGGACTCCTGGTGTGGTCGCCGTCGCACTGCCGGCACGTCGAGTTCCGGCAGTGCCACACGACGTCCCCAGCGACGGGTGATCGATCGGGACTCGGGCGACCATAACCCCTCGGGTGGGGAAACGCCAGGCGCGGGGGCATACGGGGGGCGCTGCTCGCGGCGCATGGGCCCGCGCGCGTGACGGTTCGGACGTCGGGGCGGCGCGTCGTTCGGCCCCGGCGATGCGGGGCGACGGGCTCACCATACGGCGTCCGCGTCCGCGTCCGCGTCCGCGCCGCTCCCGCGGCGTCCCCGTCGCGCGCGGCGCCCCGGTCCGCCTCCTCGGTAGCGTGGACAGGACGGCACGACGACGGGAGGCGGACGATGGCGGACGTCCGCGGATCCCTCCACCACGTGGAGCTGCAGGTGCGCGACCTCGACAGGGCGCTGGCCTCCTGGGGCTGGATCCTCGGCGAGCTCGGCTACACGGAGGACGCCAGCTGGGCCGACGGCCGGAGCCTCCGCCTCGGTGACGCCTACCTCGTGATCGCCCGGGCGCCGCGCGACGCCCCACACGACCGGCGCGGCGCGGGCCTCAGCCACCTCGCGTTCCACGCGGGATCCGCCGCGGACGTCGACCGCCTCTGGGCCGAGGCGCCCGACCACGGCTGGGCGCGCCTGTACGAGGACCGCCACCCGTTCGCGGGCGGGCCCGACCACCGGGCCGCGTTCCTGGAGGACGGCGAGCGGTTCAAGATCGAGCTCGTGGCGGACTCCTAGACGCCCGGCCGTCGACGCCCGGCGACCCCCGCCTGCGACTCGAGTCGCAACCCGGGTGCCGACTCCCGCGCCCTGTGCGGGAGCGGCCGAGCGGGGAGCGTGGGATCCATGGACACGACACCCCGCTCCACCCCCTCCGCCCCGACCCGCGGCCGCCGTCCGCGGCGCCTCGCCGCGACCGTCGGCGCGCTCGCCCTGGCCGTCGCCCTCCCGCTCGCCGCGGGGGCCGCCACCCCCGCCACGCCCGCGGATCCACCGCCCCCTGCCCCGCCGCAGCACCAGCAGGGCGGCCACGACCTCACGAAGGACGACCTCGACGCCTGGCTCGACGGCGTCGTCGGCTCCGCGCTGCCGACCACCGGGATCCCCGGCGCCGCCGTCTCCGTGGTCGCCGACGGCGAGGTGCTCACCTCCCGCGGCTACGGCCTCGCCGACACCGGCACCGAGAGCGGAACCGCCCGCCCGGTGGATCCCGACGACACCCTCTTCCGCGTCGGCTCCGTCTCCAAGGTGGTCTCCGCCACCGCCGTCATGCAGCTCGTGGAGGAGGGCCGCCTCGACCTCGACGCCGACGTGCAGCAGTACCTCGACTTCGACCTCGACACCCCGAAGGGCGCCGTCACGCTGCGGCACCTCCTCACCCACACGTCCGGGTTCGAGGAGGTCATCACGGGCCTCATCGGCCTTCCCGGCAGCGAGCGCGCCCTCGGCGACGTGATGAAGGAGGATCCGCCGGAGCAGGTCTTCGTCCCCGGCACCACCCCCGCGTACTCGAACTACGGAGCCAGCCTCGCCGGCTACGTCGCCGAGCGCGTCGCCGGGAAGCCGTTCGTCGACCTCGTGCAGGAGGAGGTGCTCGACCGCGCCGGGATGACCTCGTCGTCGTTCGCGCAACCGCTCCCCGCCGACCTCGACGCGCGCCTCGCGGAGGGGTACCCCGACGACTCCCAGCCCGCGTACCCGACGGAGGTCGTCAACGCGGCCCCGGCCGGCGCGCTCTCGGCGACCGCGTCCGACATGGCCCGCTTCATGCTCGGCCACCTGGGCGACCTGCCCGCCGACCAGGCGCTGCTGGATCCCGCCACCCTCGACGAGATGCACCGCCCGGCCCTCGACGCCGACCAGCTCGGCACCCTCGCCGCCGGCCAGCGCATGGACCTCGCCTTCTTCGACGACAGCGCGCCCGGCGTCCCCGCCTTCGGCCACGACGGCGACACGAACGTCTTCCACACGGCCATGCGCATGTTCCCCGAGAGTGACGCCGGCATCTTCGTGACGTTCAACGGCTACGGCCGCGACGCCGTCGACACCCTGGAGCTGCGGACGACCGTGCTGCAGGGCTTCGCCGACCGGTACCTGCGCGCGGACGACGGCACGAGCGGGTCCGCCGCCGCGCCGACGGGCGATCCCGCCGCGGCCGCCGCGCTCGCCGGCACCTGGCTGTCCTCCCGCTCCCCGTTCTCGAACCCGGGCGCGCTGCTGAACCTCAGCGGCCAGACCGAGATCGTCCCGCGCGCCGACGGCACCATCGCGGTCACCCCGAAGCCGCTCGGCGTCACGACGGGCGTCTACGAGAAGGCGGGCGACGACCTGTGGCGCGAGGTGGGCGGCGACGCCGTGCTCGCGACCCGCGCATCCAGCGACGGCGGACCGGTCGACGCGATCTCCTGGGGCGCGTCCTTCACGCTGCTCCGGGCCGAGCCGTGGCAGGTCGCGTCCGTCGCGATGCCCCTGCTGCTCGCGTCCGTCGCCGTCCTGCTCGTGTCGGTGATCGTGTGGCCGGCCACCGCGATCGCGGGCTTCGGCCGACGCCGGGCCGCCCGCGCCGACGCCGAAGTCCCCGCCGCGCCGCGTCCCCGCCGCAGCCGCCCCCACCTGCTGTCCCGCATCGGGCAGGCCGTGACGCTCGTCGCGCTCCTCGGCTGGACGGCCGCGGCCGTGCAGGCCCTCTCGTTGGTCGACGTCCCCGCCGGCGCGCTCCGCACCCTGCAGGGGCTGCAGGTCCTCGGCGCCCTCGCCGTGATCCCCGCCGCGCTCGCCGCGTGGCAGGCCGTGCGGACGCGGCGCGGGGCGTGGATCGTCGCGGGACGGATCCTCGTCCTCCTCGCGCTGGTCGCCGTCGCCGCCTTCGCGGTCGGCTTCCGCCTGCTCGCGCCGAGCGTGAGCTACTGATGCGCGACGACGCGGGCGTCGGCGGCGGCCGGTCGGCCTGGCATGCTCGGAGCGTGACCGACCCGACGCCCGCCGACCTCGTCGCCGTCCGCCCGTGGGGCGTGCTCGGGGAGCGGATCCGCGCCGGCCTCGCCCGCGTCGGCATCCGCACGGACGCCGGGCGCGACGCCGCGGCCGCCGCGGCCTGGGCGGTCCTCACGGTGCTGCTCCTCGGCGTGCTCGCCGCGCTCGTCTGGGCGGACGGCACCTCGCGCAGCATGTCGCCGGCGCAGGGCGCGCTCATCGGGATCCTCGCGGTTGTCCAGTGCGCGCCCCTCGCCTTCCGCCGCCGCCACCCGCGGTCGACGCTCCTGGCGGTGTCGCTCCTCCAGGGCGCGCTCGTCGCGGTGATCCCGCCGCACTTCGGGTTCTGCGCCGCCGCCCCGGTTGTCGCGGCCTACACGGTCGGGTCGCGGCTCGCGCCGGCCTCCGCGGTGCGCGTCGTGGCCGCGGCCATCGGCATCGAGGCCGTCGGCGCCTACCTGGCCGCCACCGGCCAGGGCAGGGCGCTGCTCGTGCCCACGGCCGTGCACGCGGGGCTCAGCGTCGACACGGTGATCGCGGCCGTCTCGATCCTCGTCAGCGGCCTGCTCATCGCCGCGGCCAGCGCCGCCGTCGGCTCCTGGGTCGCGCTCCGCCGCCGCCACGACCGCGACGTGCTGGCGCGCGCCGCCGAGAGCCTCGAGCACCAGGCCGCGCTGAGCAGGGCCGCGGTCGCCGCCGAGCGCACGCGCATGGCCCGCGAGCTGCACGATGTGGCGGCGCACCACCTGACGGCGCTCGTCGTGCAGGCCGGTGCCGCGGAGCGCCTGGTGGACCTCGACCCGGAGCGCGCCAAGGACTCCCTCCGCGGCATCCGCCGCCAGGGCCGCGAGACCCTCGACGCGCTGCGCTCCATCGTCGGGATCCTGCGGCAGGGCTCCGACGGCGAGGGCGGCGACGCGGCGGGCACCGCGCCCGTGCCCGGCCTCGCCGACCTGCCGGGGCTCGTGGCGGCGGCCCGCACGTCGGGCACCGAGGTCGAGGAGCGCGCGACGGGCGCCGCGCCCGCGCTCGCGCCGCTCGCCGACGTCACCGCGTACCGCACCGTGCAGGAGTCGCTCGCCAACGCGCGGCGGCACGCGCCCGGATCCGCCGTCACCCTCACGACGGAGGCCGGCCCCGCGCGCATCGCCCTCACCATCGAGAACGCGCTGCCCGCCGCCGCCCCGGCGACCGCGCCCGGCTACGGCCTCGTCGGGATGCGCGAGCGGGCCGCGCTCGTCGGCGGCCGCCTGGAGGCGGGCCCCACCGGATCCGGCACCTGGCGCGTGCGCCTCGAGCTGCCCGTCGAGCCCGTCCTCGCGTCGGGGGCCGGCGCGTGATCCGCGTGGTGCTGGTCGACGACCAGTCCATCGTCCGCGCGGGCTTCCGCGTCGTGCTGGAGACGGCCGGCGGGATCGAGGTGGTCGGCGAGGCCGCGGGCGGACGCGAGGCCGTGGAGCTCGTGCGCCGCCTCGCGCCCGACGTCGTGGTGATGGACGTGCGCATGCCGGGCGGCGACGGCATCGAGGCGACCCGCGCGATCACCGGAGCCGACGCCGACGCCGACGCGGACACGCCTGGCGACCGGCCGGGACCGGCCGTCCTCGTCGCCACCACCTTCGACCTCGACGAGTACGTCTTCGGCGCGCTCGAGGCGGGCGCGCGCGGCTTCGTGCTCAAGGACGCCGAGCCCGAGGAGTTCATCCAGGCGGTCCGGGCGCTCGCCGAGGGCCGCGCCGCCCTCGACGGCGTCACGACCCGCCGCGTCATGGCCGAGTTCACCCGCCGCCGCGCCGCGTCCGCCGTGCACCCCGGCGCCGAGGTCCTCACGCCGCGCGAGCAGGACATCGTGCGGCTCCTCGGCGACGGCCTCTCCAACGACGAGATCGGCGGCCGGCTCGTGATCGAGACGAGCACCGTGAAGTCGCACCTCACGCGGATCATGACCAAGCTCGGCACCCGCGACCGCCTGCAGACCGTCGTGTGGGGCTACCGCTCGGGCCTACTGCCCTGACGGGCGGCGGCGCGCTCGGGCGGCCGCCGCGACGCGCCCGGGCGGCGCGCGGATCCTCGAAGTGCGACCCGCCGCGTTCGCCCGCGATCCACCGTCCGTGCCGCGAACGTCCACCGCGGACGGCGCGCTCCCAGGCCCGTCGTGGTCTGATGGATCCATGGAACCCATCTACACCGCTATCGCGCACGCCTCCGGCGGAGGACGCGACGGACACGTCCGCAGCGAGGACGACCGCATCGACTTCGACACCCGTCCCCCCAAGGAGATGGGCGGCTCGGGTGAGGGCACGAACCCCGAGCAGCTCTTCGCCGCCGGGTACAGCGCCTGCTTCCTCGGCGCCACCCACCTCGTCGGCAAGAACGCCGGCGTCGACACGAAGGACGCCGGCGTCTCCGCCAGCGTCTCGATCGGCGACAACGGCCAGGGCGGCTTCGGCCTCGCGGTCGAGCTCGACGTCTACCTCCCGAACGTGGCACCCGAGCGCCGCCAGGAGATCGCGGACGCGGCCCACCAGGTCTGCCCGTACTCCAACGCCACGCGCGGCAACATCGACGTGAAGGTCACCATCGTCGACTGATCCCCCCCGCACGACACGAGGCGGGCGTCCCCAGCGGGGACGCTCGCCTCCGTCGTCCCAGGCGCGGATGGGTAGGGTCATCGCATGCCTGAGAACACCGGCCCCGCTGGGGCGCCCCTCGACGACGACGCCCGTGCCGCCCTCGAGGAGCTGGGGGAGATCCGCGGGAGCATCGACAACATCGACGCCGCCCTCGTGCACATGCTCGCGGAGCGCTTCAAGTTCACGCAGTCGGTCGGCCGGCTCAAGGCCGCGCACGGGCTGCCCGCGGCGGATCCCGAGCGCGAGCGCCGCCAGATCCTCCGCCTCCGCGCCCTCGCCGAGGAGTCCCGGCTCGACCCGGCCTTCGCGGAGAAGTTCCTGAACTTCATCGTCGCCGAGGTCATCCACCACCACACGCGCATCGCCGAGGACCAGGGCGCGGCCACCTCCGCGGTCGCGCCCGAGGACGGCGGCCCGGCGGCCTGATCCGCCGGCCCTCCGGGGCTCAGCCTGGCGAAGCTCAGCCCTCCGGGGCTCAGCCCTCCGGGTACGTCTCCCGCAGCACGCGCTCCAGCAGCTCCGCCACGGCGCCCGGCCCCGACGCCGGCGCGACCGCCTCGACGCCCGCGTTGTAGTTGGTGTTCGTGTTCACGTCGTAGGTCACGAGGCGTCCGTCCGCGGTCTCGATGAACTCGATGCCGGCCACCTCGATCCCGAGCCCCGCGAGGAACGCGACGTAGCGCTCGACGAGCGGGTGCTCCGCGGTGATGTCCTCCCGCAGCGAGAAGATCGTGTCACCCGGCTCCTGGGCGATGGTCGCCCCGGGCGGCATCACGAGCGCGCCCGTGGTCGGGTCGATCGCGCACGCGTCCGCCGGGCACAGCTGGTACCCGCCGCGCGCGGTGTCGGCCTGGATCGCGTAGACGAAGCGCCCGCCGACGATCTCGACGCGCGTCACCCGCGGCGTCGCCGCCTCGAGGAACTCCTGCAGCAGCGTGATCCCGTCCTGCGGCTCCTCGAGGTCCGGCCCCTCCACGTACGCGGCCAGCTCCTCGACGCTGTCGAACCTGCGGACGCCGAGGCCCTTGCCGCCCTGGTTGTGCTTGGTGATGAAGGGCGTCGGCAGGCCGCGCGCCGCCTCGACGATGCGGTGGCTGCCGATCACGGCGCGCGTCCGGGGCACCTCGATGCCCGCCGCCCGGAGCGCCGTGAGCTGGTCGACCTTGCTCACCTCGAGCTCGATCGTGCGGCGCCCGTTGACCGTGCGGCGACCGTGCGCCTCCAGCCAGCTCATGAGCGCGCGCGTGTAGTCCTTCGAGAGCGCGTGGTCGCGCGTGTGCGCGGAGGCGCTGATCCTCGACCAGAAGATCCCCTCGGGCGGCGCCTCGTCGATCTCGAGCACGCCGTCGGTGAGGAGCCACTCCTCGTACGGCACGCCCCGCGCCTCGAGCGCGGCGGCGAACGGGCCGAACCACTCGGGGTTCTCGTGGATGGCGAATACCTTCGGTGCGGTGGTCATCCCCCCAGGCTACGAGGCGGGCGGGGCGGCGACGGACGCGTGACGGCCGGCGTCAGCGCGGTGACGTCAGCTCAGGCGGCGGTGTCAGCTCAACCGCACGAGCGCCTGCACCGGCAGGTGGTCGCTCATCATGCGGCCGCGCCAGGCGAAGTCGTTGACCGCGGCGGCGCGGACGTCCACGCGGTCGCTCACGAGGATCCAGTCGATGCGCGGACCGTCGACCACCGGCGGCCGGTAGTCGGGGAACGTGCCGAAGGCGGGCGTCGCCTGGCGCGCGGTGTCGAGCCAGGAGTCGCGGAGGCCGGCCCGGCGGGTGAGCGCGTCGTAGGGGAACGAGTCGACGGGCGCGTTGAAGTCGCCCATGAGCACGAGCGGCAGCCCGGCGAAGCGCGTGCGCACGAGCTCGGCGATGGCCTCGGCGGCGCGGTCGCGCGCCTCGGCGACGTCGTGGTCGAGGTGCGTGTCGAGCACCACGAGCGAGTGGCCGGTGGCCTCGTCCTGGAAGCGGGCCCAGGTGAGGATCCGGGGCATGGGGTTGCCCCACGTCATGCTGCCGATCACGTCGGGGGTGTCCGAGAGCCACATCACGTCGTGCTCGAGGAGGGTGAGGCGGGAGGCCTGGTAGAAGATCGCGCCGTGCTCGCCGTGGCTGCCGCCCTCGCGGCCCTGCCCGACCATGCGGTACGACGGCGGGAGCGCCTTCTCGATGGCCTGGATCTGCGGCCAGAGCGCCTCCTGCACGCCGAGCACCGTGGGCCGCTCCTGCTGCAGGAAGCGCGTGAGCACCTCCTGGCGCTCGGGCCAGTGGTCGGCCTCGCCCTCGCGGGTGCCGTGCCAGGGCATGCGCACGTTGAGCGAGATCAGGTGGATGTCGTCGCCGGTCGTCGGGCCGATCGCGGGGGTCATGACCACCATTCAACCCCGTGCGGCTGACCGCCTGGCCGCGCGACGACGATGAGGTGGCGAGCGGGCGTCAGCAGCCGGGCGTGACGAGCGCCTTGACGAAGGCGCCGGTCTGGTACGTGTACTGCGACACCCACTGGCGGAGGTCGAAGTCCACCGGGTCCTCGACCACCATGAGGTCGCCCGTGAAGCAGCGCGAGAAGATCAGCTGCGTGCGGGTCACGTGGGGGGTCCAGGTGATGACGATGGCGCTCGTCCAGTCGTTCTCCTCGGACTTCTCGCGCAGGTAGCGGGCCTCGCCCTGGGTGGTGAAGGGCGACGGGGTGTCGCACGTGACGGCGTAGGGGAACTCGCCGTTGCAGGCCGCGAGCTCGGCGGGCGACTGCGGGCCTGTGGGCGGCACCGAGAACACGACCGTGTCGGAGTAGCCCTCGTCCACCAGCTTCGCCGCGAGGTCGCGGCGGGTGGGGTTGGGTGGGCCGATGACGTAGATCACGTCGGCCCTGTCCGGCTGGCTCGCCGGGGGGAAGACGAAGAGCGGGATGCCGGCCAGGAGCCACGCCAGCAGGAGCACCAGCAGCGCCAGGAGGGTGCGCACGATCCAGCGGCGGACGCGATGCGCCCGGCGAGGCAGGGTGGTGGTGCTGGGTGTCAACGTGTGCTCTCGGCCTGGAGGATCCGCGGGGGCGGCATGCGGGCGTGCGGGGGCGGGTACGTCCCCCGGCGGCTCATCGAGCCTATGGGAGCGCGTGACGGGCGCTAAGCCCCCATCCGGGGCGGGCGGTGCGGCGTCGTCGGGGCGGCGTGCGGCGGATCAACCGCCCGTGGTGCAGGGGACCTGCGTGATCTCGGACTCGAGCGGGCGCACGAGCGGCGTGTGCCGCACCTCGAGCGGGCCCGGGGCTTCGGCCGCCGGCATGGTGAACGTGACGTCGACGGTCTTCGTGTCCTGCGGCGCGAGCTCGGTGCGGATGCGGATCATGCCGCGCCCCATGTCGGTGCCCCGGGCCTCCTCGGTGGTGAGGTCGGCCGCGGTGGACCAGCCCGTGACGGTGGATCCGACGGGCCCGTACACGAGGAGGTCGTCGAACTGGCGGCCCTTGGCCTTGCCGTCGAGGCCCGTGACGTAGCGCGGCAGGCTCGTCGCGGCGTCGACCGGCGCGATGCTCGTCATGTCGACGGACACCGTGTACGTGGTCGTGTCGCCGCACGTCTCCGCCTGGATCCGGGACGCGGAGCGCAGGTAGTAGCTCATCTTGGATCCGGAGCCGATGTCGTTGAAGTACAGGCCGATCGCGGTCTGGTCGGTGTTGTCGTCCGGCAGCGCGCCGCTCAGCGGCCCGCCCTCGATGAGCGCCTGCTCCTCGGGCACCGTGCTCCACAGCAGGAGGCGGCGCTCGTCGATGGCCCGGTCGATCGCGGTCACCAGCGGCACGACGGGCGGGGTGTCGGTGACGAGCTTCGCGAAGATCGTGCCGGCCGCGCTGGCGAAGTAGCGGTCCTGCGCGAGGTAGTCGGGGTACTGGCTGTAGACGGCGCCGAGGAGCGTGGGCACCGCGTTCTGGGCGTTGAGCTCGTCGCCCGTGGACAGCGTGATCGGCCCGGTCGCCTCCAGCAGGTAGCTGAGCGCGATGGGGTCGAACGACAGCACGCCGTCGACCCGGTCGCCGATGTTGGCCTCCCAGTACGACTTGGCGAGGGCGCCCGAGGTGGGGAAGTCGGGGAACATCGTGATGTTCTGCTCGAACCGGTCCGAGCGCGGCTCGATGAGGCGCACGGTCTCGTCGGGCACGTCGCCCTGGCGCACGTTCCGCGGGAAGTCGTTGCTCGACGCCTGCTTGGCGATCCGCACGCTGCCGTCCTCGACGGTCAGCAGCACGAGCGCGGCCGGGTTGCCGCCGGTGGAGCGCACCTCCGCGTTGTTCTGGAACATCAGCAGGTAGTTGCGCGCGCCGTCGGCGCCGAGGAGGTCGGGCAGGATGCCCGTGACCTCGCGGAAGGTGCCCGCGGTCTCCTCGGTGCTCGTGAGCGTGTCGTCCATGAGGTCGACGTCGTCGGCCACCTGCGCCCAGAGGCGGTCGCGGTCGATGGTGTCGAGCTCGGCGCGGGCGCCGGCGAGGCCGTCGCTCGCGGTGTCGACGGTCTGGCCGAGGGAGCGGATCCCGTCGAGGTCGATGCGGCCGAGCACGGGGGTGAACGCCGAGAGGGAGACCTCCGTGGCGGGCGTGACGACGTCGGTCGCGAGCCGGTCGCTCGTCGCGGCCAGCACGCGGGCGGCGTGGAGGTTCGGGCCGACGAACGGGATCCACTCGTAGGCGCCGAGCACGCCGTCGTCCGCCGCCTCGGCGGCCTTCGCGGTGTGGTCGCGGAGCTCGGCGGCGCCGGACTTCGCGGTGTCGATGTCGCCCGCGAGGAGCGCCGTCTGCACCTGGTCGGAGAGCGGGAGCGCGTCGCGCAGCTCGCTCTGCACCGTGTCGACGCGGGGCAGGATCAGCGCGGCCGAGACCGCGGTGCCGATCACGAGGACGCCGATGACGCCGATCGGGATCCAGAGGCGCTTGCGCTTCCAGATCGGCCGACGGGGGCGGGACGCGTCGCGGTCCGCGCGGTCGTCGCGGCGGCTGCGGCGGCCCGTCGCGCCGTCGGAGCGGGATCCGTCCGAGCCGTCCGCCGGGGGCAGGATGTCGTCGATGCCGCTCACCGGTCGGGCGTCCAGTCCACGGCGGGCTTGCCGGCCGGGAAGGCGCGGCCGTTGCCGATCACGGGGCGGGCGTCCGCGGCCGCGGGGGCGGATGCGCCGACGGGACCGAGGCCCGCGGCGCCGGCCCCGATGAGCGCCTGCTCGCGGACGGCCGCGGGCGCGGTCTCGTCGGGCAGGGGCACCGGGGCGCTGACGGGCCCGGTGACCTGCTTGCGCGTGGAGGAGATCCAGAAGAACAGCAGCAGGATCACGAGCGAGGCGATGCTGGTCGACATGCCCTGGTACGCGTCGCCGCGGATGAGGGAGAAGAGGTACGGCGTGACGACGACCGCGATGGCCGCGCCGAGGAGGCCGCGGCGGCGCATCCGGGCGCGGATGAAGAGGCCGGCCACGAGGCCGAGCAGCGCGCCGACGGCGACGACCCCGGGGATGCCGAAGTTCGAGAACGCCTCGCCGATGGCCGACAGGCTCGTCTCGACGCGGTTGACGCCGTAGAACCGGGGCACGTACGTGGACGTGAACCACGTGTTGCCGCCGCCGAAGGGCTTGTCCTCCCAGAGCCCGCGCGGGACGAACCAGGCTGGCACCGCCGCGTAGGTGGCGCCCCACTGGTAGACGAAGTCGGGCAGCGACGCGACCTCGTTGAGGCGGATGAGCACGTCGAACGGGCGCGTCTCGATGCCGCTGGTGAGGCGGTCGAGGAGGACGCCCAGCGGGTCCTGCGTGAGGCGGCCGAGCGAGCGGCCGTTGTCGAACGTGGACTCGCGGATGACGATCGAGTAGACCATCGCGACCACGGCCGTGACGCCGCCGATGAGGGCGATGGTGCGGAAGCGGAAGGGCTTCGGGCCGATCTGCTTGAGGATCAGGAACGGCAGGAACACGCCGATGATGAGCGGGCCGCGGCCGCCTGCGGACCCGGCGCAGACCACGAGCACCAGGACGGCGACCAGGCTGACCCAGTTCCAGCCCTCGAGGCCCTTCTGGCGGCGCGCGAGCACGTTGTAGACGATCGCGATCTGCACGGGGATGTAGGAGAGGCCGATGAACGACTTGCCCGAGAGGAAGTCGCTCCGGTTGGCGAGGCCCGTCGTGTACGCCTGGATGCCGCCGGAGGAGAGGACCAGGTAGACGAGGAGGCCGAGGGCCACGACCGAGGAGATGACCACGAGCGCCTGCGACACCGACGTGGTGAAGACGCGCTGCCAGCGCACCTGCGTGTCGGGGTCGACGAAGGCGGGGCCACCCGCGAGGGCGCTGTCCTCGAGGGCCTTCGCGTCCTCGCCGCCGCGGGAGACGCGACGGGTCTCGCGGGCCACCGAGTAGTAGTAGACGACGAAGAACGCCGAGAAGAAGATCAGCGCCTCGATGAGCGCGGAGCTCGCGGCGAGCTGCAGCGTGGGGGAGAAGAAGCGCGTGTCGGCGATGGCGCCGGGGCTCGTCTCCATGCTGTTGGCGACCGTGAGCGGGCGCAGCACGAACAGCAGCAGGCCCGTGAAGGCGACGATGCCGCCCGGGGTGATCGGGTCCCCGTTGGAGACCGTCTCCTTCACGAGCACGCCGACGAGCAGGATCGCGAGCACCGCGATCATGAACGGGTAGGAGAGCTCGTTGCCGAGCAGGGCCACGCCGCCGAGCGCGGCGAGGATGGTGAGCACCACGGCGGCCGCGAAGACCGCCGGGGTGGCTAGGCGGTACGTCGGACCCATGTGGTCATCTCCTCGAAAGCCGCGTCCAGGCGGGCGGTGGCGGCGACGAGCGCCGCCGCGGTGGTGGATGGGGCACCGGCGTCGGCCGGTGCGGCGATGGCGGTGCGGGCCGCCCGGTCGAACGCGGGCTCCGTGCGCGTGCCGAACTCGGTCGTGAACGCCCCGACCTTGGTGGCGCCTCCGACGGCGACCACGGGCGTCGTCAGCATCGTACCGAGGTACATGGCGTGCATGCGAGAGGCGATGACGACCTCGCGGTCTGCCATGAGCTCGGCCGCGCGGCGCCAGCCGTGGTCGCCGGGCTCGGTCGTGAGCCGGGCGCGGACCTCGGGATGCAGGGCGCCGGCGTCGGAGTCGTCGCCCTGGTCCATCGACACGAAGACGACCTCGCCGAAGCGCTCCTCGAGGGCCGCGACGTCCGCGAGGGTGACCTCGGGGGAGTGCTTCGCGTTCAGCGCGACGACGGCGCCGCGACGCCGGTCGGCGGGGGCCGCCATCGCCGCGAGCTCGGGGGCGGCGAAGAGGCTGACGTCGGCGGCGACCTCGACGGGGAGCTTCGAGTAGCCCGCGGCGCGGCCGGCGGAGTCGGGGTCGCGGGTCCAGACGCGGGCGCCGTCGAGGCCCGCGCGGAGGGCGAGGCGCGCGCGGCGGCGGGTGACGGGATCCGCGCCCACGCCGAACACGGCGAGCGGCGTGCGGTTGGTGCGCGCGATGAGGCCGGTGGCGGCCATGAGCCGGGGGAGGCCCGCGAATGGGCGGCCCGGCTGGTCGTCGGCGAGGAGGGTGCCGCCGCCGACGACGACCGCGTCGACCTGGCGCACGACGTCGGCGAGGCCGCGGACGCCGCCGACGCGGACGCGCTCCTCGGTGGAGTCGCGGCGCGCGGTCTGCCCGAAGTCGGCGATCACGGTCTCGTGGCCGGCCCGGCGGAGGCGCTCGGACAGCGCGTCGGTGAGGAAGGCGTCCCCGAGGTTCTGGGGGTGGCCGGACGCGAGGGTGCGGTCGGCGGAGACGATGAGGGTCCTCATGCGTCCTCCTTCCTGACGGTGCGGTGGCGGTGGCGGATGAGGAGCGCGGCGATGGCGGCGCTCAGGACGAGCTCGGCGGCGAGCGTGACGCCGGCGAGCAGCGCGGGTCCGGCGGTGAGCGCGGCGACGAGCGTGAGGACCACGGCGACGACGCCCGTGACGATGGTCGCGGTGAGCCGGACGCGCACGAGGCCGGAGCCCATGGCGTACGCCATGAGCGCGTAGTTGCCGAACTTGGGGGCGACCGAGAGCAGCACCACGAGGAAGATCGCCTGGTCGAACGCGTCGCCGCCGAAGACCTGCTCGACGGGCTCGCGGAGCAGGGCGAGGATCCCGGCGAGCACCAGGCCGCCGAGCGCGAACCGCCACCAGTAGGCGCGGGCGGGGCGGGCGGCGGCGCGGATCCGCGGGATCAGCTGCTGCGAGAGCGTGGCCGGCAGGACCTCGAGCGGCTGCACGATCCGGTAGGCGAGCGCCAGCGGCACGATGGCGTCGGCTCCGAGGATCGCCGTGCCGAGCACGAGCGGCGCCTGCGAGTAGAGGGCGGAGAGGGATCCGGAGAGGCCGAACTCGAGGATCTGCGGGAACACGCGCACGGCCTCGTCGCCCGTGGTGGCGAGGTCGCGGCGGACGGCGATCCAGGTGCCGGCGGTGACGAGGAGCGACACGACCGGGAGGGCCAGCAGCACGAGGATCTCGTGCACGAGCACCGCGACGACCAGCGGCACGGCCTTCAGCACCACGAGCGCGAGGTCGGGGAAGGCGTAGGAGGCGTCGCGGCGGCCGACGAGCAGGGGCGCGCGGATCGTGCGGGTGAGCGAGTCGAGCACCTGGCTCACGCCGAGCGCGACGAGCAGCAGCGCGGCCTCGCCGGGCACGGACGAGGCGGACGCGACGGTGAGCAGCACCGCGACGGCCGCGCCGACCGCGCCGAGCCCCGCGTGGAAGCCGACCGCCCGCGCATGCACGCTCCGGGTGAGGCGCGTGCGCGGCAGCGACAGCAGGAAGTTGGCGGCGCCCGAGTCGGTGATGATCGCGAACGAGCTGAGCAGCGCGAACCCGGTCACGAGCGCGGCCCGGGCCGACTCGTCGGCCAGCTGCGTGAGGACCACGAGCAGCACCAGCTGGAGCACGCGCGTGAGCCCTGCGGCTCCTGTGGGGAGCAGCAGCCCGATCCGCCTGGTCATCGCGTCCCGATGCTCTGGTAGGCGTCGTGGACGGTCTGCGCGGAGGTGCGCCAGTCGAAGCGGCAGGTGACGGCGCGGCGGATCCGGGCGGCCTCCTCCTCGTCGAGCGGGGACGCCGCGGCGAGCCGGGCGAGCGCCGCGGTGATGGCCGAGGTGTCGGCGGGGGAGAAGTAGTCGGCGTCGCCCTCGCAGATCCAGTGGAAGACGGGGATGTCGGAGACGGCCAGGCGGGCGCCCGCGACCATCGCCTCGACGAGCGGCAGGCCGAAGCCCTCCGCGAGGCTCGGGAAGACGACGCCGCGGGAGGCCGCGTAGAGCACGGCGAGCTCGTCGTCGGTGACGTAGCCGGCCAGCTTGATGTCGTCCGACTCGGCCATGTCGACGTCGCCGAACACGGCGCTCTTCGCGCCCACGAGCACGAGCGGCGTCTCGGCGCGGGTCTCCGCGGGCAGCTCGAGGTACGCCTCGGTGAGGCGCTTGAGGTTCTTGCGGGGATCCATGCTGCCGACCGCGAGCAGGTACCCGCCGTCGGTCACACCGAACCGCTCGAGCACGCGGGCGCGCTCCTCGGCGCCGCGCGGCTCGCCGAAGACGGGGCTCGGCGCGTTGGGCGCGACCACGACGGGCGCGCTGGAGAGGCCGAGCTCGCGCACCTGCTCGGCGACGGGCTCGCTCACGGTGACGATGACGCGCGCGTCGCGCAGGTTGGCGCGCAGCAGCGGCACGTGGGTCACGACGTACTCGCGGCTGTACCACTCGGGGTTCGTGAGCACGAAGAGGTCGTGCACGACCACGATGTGGCGTCGGTGCACGAGCGGCGCGCGGCTCGTGAGCGACAGCAGCACGTCCTGGCGCGTGATCCACGGCAGGGTCGTCTGCACCCAGAGCCAGCTGCGCGCGCCGGACGACGCGACGCCGTCGGACGGCGTCGCCCGGGTGACGCCCTGCTTGCCCTCGAGGGCGCGCGCGATCTCCGTCGCGTAGCGCTGCTGGCCGGTGACCCGCTGCCCCGCGTAGGCCTCGTTGACGACGAGCCGGCGCATCATGCGGCCGCCCCGTCGAGCCGGGCGCCGTCGTGGCGGACCCAGGAGGCGATGCGGCGCTCGAACACGTCCGCGTCGAAGTCGGCGGAGCGGCGGACGCTGTCGGCGGGATCCAGCGCGCCGGCCCGCGTGACGGCGTCGGCGAGGCCGGCGCCCTCCCAGTCGTGCACGTGCACGCCGGTCACGCCGTCGACGACGCTCTCGGTCGCGCCGCCCACGTCGCTCACGAGCACGCGGGCGCCCGCGGCCATCGCCTCGACGGGCATGATCCCGAAGTCCTCGACCGCGGGGAAGACGTACGCGAGCGCGCGCTGGTACAGCGCGTAGAGGAGCGCGTCGCTCGGCCGCGGCACGATCGTGACGGGCACGCGCGCGGCGACGGCCTGCGCCCGCAGCTCCTCGGCGAGCGGCCCGGATCCGGCGAGGACGACGGGGACGCCCGCGGCCTCGCCCGCACGGATCACGAGGTCGAGCCGCTTGTACGGCACGAACCGGCTGGCGCCGAGCACGAACTCGGCGGGCAGCGACGCGGCGAGGGCGGCGTCGGATCCCGTGAGCGCATCGGCCCAGGAGGCCGTGGCGCGGATGACGGAGGCGTCGACGGGCGGGTGGATGACCTGCGCGTCCACGTCCCACGCGGCGCGGATGCGGTCGCGCACGAACGCGCTGTTCGCGGCGACCTCGGCGCCGGACGCCTGCGCGCGCCGCCGATCGAGCGCGCGGAGCGGTGGAGCGGCGGCCTTGACGAGCGGGTTGGCGCCGCGCTGGTCGAGGTCGGGGGTCCAGAGATAGCGGGCGGGGCTGTGCACGTACACGTGGCGCCGGGTGCCCTGGCCGCCGTGGCCGAGGTGGTGCGCGAACAGGTGCGAGCTGGCGAGGGTCCACTCGTAGGCGGACAGGTCGACCGCGCTCCACGTGAGCGGCATGAACGGCAGGGCCAGGGGCTTCTTCCGGCGCAGCGGCGTGCGGGCGATCCAGCTCTCCCGCACCGGGCGGTCGCCGAAGCGGCCCGGGTCGTCGTTCCAGAGCGTGAAGAGGTCGGCGTCGGGGAAGGCGTGCGCGAACGCGTCGAACACCTTCTCGGATCCGCCCGACTTCTCGATCCACTCCTGGACGACCAGCCCGCCCATCAGACGGCCCCGTCCGCGCCGAAGACGGCCTTGAACGTGCGGGCGAGGATGATGATGTCGCCCGTGAGCGACCAGTTCTCCACGTAGTAGAGGTCGAGGCGGATGGCGTCCTCCCACGAGAGGGAGGAGCGGCCCGAGACCTGCCAGAGGCCGGACATGCCGGGCTTGATGAGCAGGCGGCGGCGCGCGGCGCTGTCGTAGAGCGCGACCTCGCCCTCGCGCTGCGGGCGCGGGCCGATGAGGCTCATGGATCCGAGCAGCACGTTGAGGAACTGCGGCAGCTCGTCGAGGGAGTAGCGGCGGAGGACGCCGCCGACCTTCGTGATGCGCGGGTCGTCCGTCACCTTGAACAGCGGGGTGTCGGCCGTGCCCTGCTGCTCCAGAAGCGCGAACAGCTCGGCGTCGGCGTTCATGCGCATCGAGCGGAACTTGAGCATGTGGAACGGCTCGCCGTTCAGGCCGATGCGCTCCTGCTTGTAGAAGACGTCGCCCTTGCTCGTGGCCTTGATGAGGATCGCGAGCAGGAGGAACACCGGGCTCAGCACGATGAGCGTGATCCCCGCGACGACGATGTCGAACAGGCGCTTGGAGAGCAGCTTCCGTCCCTCGAAGCGCGGCGTCTCCACGTGGATGAGGGGGAGGCCGGCCACCGGCCGCGTGTGGATGCGCGGGCCGCCGATGTCGGTGAGGCCGGGCGCCATGACGAGGTGGTGGCGGCCGGGCTCGAGCGACCAGCTGAGCTCGCGGATCCGCTCGGGCGGCAGCTCGTCGCTGGAGGTGAGCACCAGCGTGTCGGCGCCGAGGCGCTCGAGCTCGGCGAGCACGTCGTCCGCGTCGCCGACCACGGGCACGTCGAGGCCCGGGAGGCGCGAGGGCCGCGCGTCGCCGGTGAGGCACGCGCCGACCACGCGGTAGCCGGCCTTGGGGGCGCGGGCGAGGGTGGTGGCGGTGTGGGTGGTGCTCTCCAGGGATCCGACCAGGAGGATCAGCGAGGAGAACTCGCCCCGGCGGCGCTGGGCCGACAGCCACACGCGCCAGAGCGCGCGGGACAGCAGCAGGAGCACGAGGCCGAGGGGCAGGCCTGTGATGATGTAGCCGCGCGCCAGGTCGATCTTCACGAGGAACGCGACGATGGCGATGATCCCGAAGAGCCGCAGCGTCGCGTCGGCGACCTGCTTGTACTCCTGCGTGCCGGTGCCGACGATGCGGTAGTCGCGCGTGCTGTAGACGGTGAGGACGAAGAGCCACGCGAGGATCAGCACGACGGAGACCATCGTGTAGGTCACCGCGACGCCCTGCGCGTTGCCGCCGAGGTCGACCGTGCCGGCCGTCGTGCCGAACCAGAGGAACTGCACCCCGAAGGTCGTGAGGACGATGACGATCGCGTCGCTCAGCGCGAGGCGCCGGGCGTAGACGACCCGCCAGCGCGACCCCTCCTGGGCCTCGTCCGTGCGTCGTGTCTGTTGCGTGTCCACTGGTCCCCCGGGGCAGGCGGCTCCGATGGGGAGCCGGTGGTGTCTGATGGAGCGGCGTGCGCTCGCGTGTGCGGTGGCGGGCTGGTCGGGTCAGCCCCGGAGGCGTGGCGCGTCCGTGCGGGTCACGGCCCGCACCGACTCGAGGATCGACTCGATGGCGCCCCCGGCCTGCTCGCCCGAGGCGTCGTAGGTGGCCTGCGACCGGCGGTAGGGGTCGACCACGTCGTAGTCGTCCTCCTGCGCGGGAGGCAGGGTCACGCCGCGCTGCGCCGCCACGAGCGGGATGAGCGCCCGCAGCTGCTCCGGCACGTCGCCGTCGCACGCGATGTGCTTCTCGTCCCCGGTCACCTCGACGAGGTGCTCGAAGAGCGCCGCGAACTCGCGGATCGTGAAGGTGAAGCGGTTGGCGCGGGGCACCGCGCGCACGACGGCGCTGCGGTGCTCGCGCGCCATGGTGAGCACCAGGTCGACGCCCTGGATGATGCCGGGCGTCAGGAACCGCGCCTGGTGCTCGCTCGGGTCCCCGCCGTAGCGGACGGACAGCTCGGCCGCCTGCTCGGGCATGCGCTGCCCCTCGGCCGCGATCGTGCCGGCGCTGGAGAAGCGCACGACCGAGTCGGCCTCGGCGGCGTGGCCGCCGAAGATCGCGCGGACGCGGGCCCGCAGGACCTGCTCCGCGAGGGCGGAGCGGCAGATGTTGCCCGAGCAGACGAACAGGACGCGGAACGAGCCGTCGTCGACGCCCTCGGAGGACGCGTCGCCGAGGGCCGCGCGTGCGGCCCTGCGGCTCGTGGGGGGGAGTTCCGACATGGAGGGGAGCTACGCCTTGATCTTCTCGATGGGCGCCTTGGTCTTCTGGCCGTCCTCGTCCTCCGTGTACCCGTACCCGTACCCGTAGTGGCCGTAGCCGTACGCGTCCGGGCCCTTGGTGGGGAGCATGGTGATGACGAGGCCGAGCACGTCCGCGCCCACGTTGGTGAGGTTGGCGATGGCGCTCTTCAACTGGGTGCGGTGCGTGCGGCCCGCGGCGACGACGACGATCGCGCCGCCGGCGTTCTTGGACAGGATCGCCGCGTCGGTGACGGGCAGCAGCGGCGGGGCGTCGATGAGCACCACGTCGTAGCGCGCCTCGAGGTCCTGCAGCAGGCGGGCCATGCCCTGCGAGCCGAGCAGCTCGGAGGGGTTCGGCGGGATCTGGCCGGCGGGGAGGATCGAGAGCATGCCCGAGCCCCAGGGCTGGATGACGTCCTCGATCTCGGCGCGGCCGATGAGGATGTCGGTGAGGCCCACGGCGCCCTCGAGGCCCATGTAGGAGGCGAGGCGCGGACGGCGGAGGTCGGCGTCGATGAGGACGACCTTGATGCCGGAGTCGGCCAGCGCCAGCGCGAGGTTCGAGCTGGTGGTCGACTTGCCCTCGCCCTGAATGGAGGAGGTGATGACGAAGCTGCGCGAGCGGCCGCCGAACTCCAGGAACTGGAGGTTCGTGCGGAGGCTGCGGAAAGACTCGGCGCGGGGGCTGCGCGGGTCGTCCTGGACGATGAGGGGACGTTCGGTCGCCTTCGGGTCGTACGCGATGCCGCCGAGGATGGGCTTGGTCGTGACGAGCTCGACGTCGCGCTCCCCGCGGATGCGGTTGTCGAGCGTCTCGCGGAGGAGGCTGACGCCCACGCCGATGAGGAGGCCGATGAGCGCGCCGACGATGATGTTGACGGTCAGGTTCGGGGAGGACGGCGACTCGGGGATCTCGGCCTGCTCGAGCTGCGTGATCTGCACCTGCGGCGTGCCCTCGATGGTCTCGGGGACGAGCGTGCCCACGACCGTGGTGAGGCTCGCGCCGATCGCGTCGGCGAGGGTCGCGGCGTCCTGTCGGGACTGGTCCTTGACCGTGATGTCGATGATCGTGGTGTCGAGCGGCGCGGAGGCGCGGACCGACTCGGCGAGCTCGCGCGACGTCATGTCGAGGCCGAACTCGTCGATCACGGGCTGGAGCACGGCGCGGGTCGTGACGACGTCCGCGTAGCTCTTCACCGCCTGCTGGATGAAATTGTTGCCCTGCTGGAGGTCCTGCACGCTGCCCGAGCTGCTCTGGGCGACGTACATCTTGGTGGATGCCTCGTACTCGGGGGTCTGGAGGAGGGAGAAGGCCGCTGCTGCGCCCACCCCGACCAGGAGCGTCAGGATGATGAGCACCGCGCCCCTACGCAGCATCCGAATGAAGTCACGGAGCGCCATAACTTAGAACCCTTCCCCAAAAAAACACAGGCGCGGAGTATCCGCAAACGTGGGATATCCACAGCCTCGGCTGTCTATCATCACACAGCTCACGAGCGGCGCCAGCAGCCTGGAACGCCCCCGTCCGGGGCATGGTAGGGCCTGAGGAGCCCTGTTAGGGTCGCTCAGACAGCAGTGCTGCACGGCGGTACACGAGTGAGTAGGGACCTGGGCCATGAGCTCGCAGACATTTCGCCGGGGCACGCCCGCGCTCCCGGACCCGTCGGAGCTCCGCTCCGCGCCGGACGACAAAAACCCACCACCTGCGGGGGATTCGCCGACGGTGAACCGGGGCTTCCGCCCAGACGTCGAGGGCCTCCGCGCCCTCGCCGTGGTCGCCGTCATCGTCGACCACCTCTTCGACTGGCCGTCCGGCGGCTTCGTGGGCGTCGACGTCTTCTTCGTCATCAGCGGCTTCCTCATCACGGGCTTGCTGCTCAAGGAGTATGAGCGCACCAAGACCATCTCGTTCCTCGACTTCTACAAGCGCCGCGTCCGCCGCATCATGCCGGCCGCGCTCCTCGTGCTGGTGGTCTCGACGGCCGTCTCGTTCCTCGTCTTCAACGTGGTGCGCGCGCAGGCCAGCCTGTGGGACGCCGTCTGGTCGGCCCTCTTCGTCTCCAACTGGCACTTCGCGAGCGCGGGCACCGACTACTTCGCGTCCGACGGCCCCATCTCGCCGTTCCGCCACTACTGGTCGCTCTCGGTCGAGGAGCAGTTCTACCTCGTCTGGCCCGTGCTGATCTTCCTCGTGATCACGTTCGCCCGCCGCCGCACCCCCAAGAACCGCACCAAGCGCGCCCGCCTCTTCACGCAGACGATCGGCATCACGGTCGGCGTCCTCATCGTCGCGTCGCTCGCGTGGGGCTTCTACGAGACCTCGGCCCGCCCGACGGTCGCGTACTTCTCCACCTTCTCCCGCGCGTGGGAGCTCGGCATCGGCGCGCTCCTCGCGATCTTCGCGGCGCGCATCGCCACGCTGCCGGCCGCGATCCGCCCGGTGCTCGGCTACGTCGGCCTCGCGGGCATCGTCGTCTCCTTCTTCCTCGTCTCCGGCGACACCGCGTTCCCGGTGCCCTTCGGCCTGCTGCCGGTCGTTGCGACCGCGCTCGTGATCGCGTCGGGCATCGGCGGGGTGTCGAAGGCCATGGTGCCGATCACGAACCCGGTCACCACCTACATCGGCCGGCTGTCGTTCTCGCTGTACCTCTGGCACTTCCCGGCGATCATCCTGCTGGCGTCGCTGCTCGGCACCGGCACCCCCGAGTACTACGGCGCCGCGATCGCCGCGACCCTCGTGCTCGCCGTCGCGTCGTTCCACCTCGTCGAGGACCCGATCCGCCGCTCCAGCTGGCTCGACCCGAAGAAGGCCGGCCGCCGGTCCTCCGGCGCCCAGCTGAAGATGACCGTCGCGGCGCTCTCGGTCGTCGCGGTCGCCGTGGTGGGCGTCGTGGCCGTCGCCGTCGTGCGCGACGAGCCGAGCGGCCAGAGCCAGCTCGGGAACGGCCCGAGCACAGGTGGCACCGCGACCCCGCCTCCGGCGACCGGCACCGCGCTCGAGACCCGCGGCGAGCAGGTCTCCGCCGCCCTCGCCGCGGACGAGTGGCCGGCCCTCGATCCCGCCGTCGAGTCATTCGGCGACTTCGGCCGCGACGTCATCGCGACCGAGTGGGCGAAGGACGGCTGCCTCGGCGCCGACCTCGCCGAGGAGAAGGACGCCATCAAGAACGCCGAGCACTGCGTCTACGGCAACCAGGCGGCGGGACCGGAGAAGACCGCGGTCATCTTCGGCGACTCGCTCGCGATCAGCTACGCGCCCATGCTCCGCTCGACCCTCGGCGACGACTGGAAGGTGCGCGTGCTCACGATGGCCCGTTGCCCCGCGTCCACCGTCACGAGCACGGACACCGACGGCTCCGAGTACACGGAGTGCACGGACTTCCGCAACTGGGCGCTCCGCGAGATGAACGCGACGAAGCCCGCGCTCATCCTGATGAGCGAGGCCGTCGACAACTCGTACCTGTCGAGCGGGGCGACGGGCGGCGCCGCCGACCGCGAGTGGCAGGCCGGCGCGCTCACCACCATGGGCTCGCTGAAGACCGCGGCGTCCAACGTGATCGTCCTGTCCCGCCCGCCGGCAGCCACCGCCCTCGTGGAGTGCAAGACGCCGACGAGCTCGCCGAACGACTGCCAGTCCACGGTGTCGCCGTCGTTCATCAGCCACGCCCGCACGATGGAGGCCGCGGCGACGGAGGTCGGCGCGCCGGTCCAGTTCATCAACACGCAGGGCTGGTTCTGCAGCCAGGGCACGTGCCCGGCGTTCGTGAACGGGATCCCCGTGCGCGGCGACACCTCGCACCTCACGGCCCGTCAGTCGCAGGACCTCGCGCCGATCATGGCGGACATCCTCGCCCCGCTCGGCATCGGCGCGGCCCCGGCTCCGGCCGCCGGCTGACCCGCCCGCACCACCGCACGCCACGACGGGCGCTCCTCCTGAGGGAGTGGCGCCCGTCGTCGTGCGTCCGGCGGCGTGACCGCGGCGTCGTGCGCCGGAGCAGGTGCCGGAGCTGGCGCCGGTGCCGGTACCGGCGCCTCGCTGCCGGACGTGGCCCTGTTCGCCACCCGCGGGCGGGCCGGGCGCGCGTCCGCATGCACCCCACATCGGGGAGATCAGGGCACGACGGCGCGGGTGCCCGATCCCTCGAGGCCGGGTGCGGGATCCGCGGTGCGGGCTCTAGCCCCGCGATGCCTTCGCAGCCGCCGGGCGGCTCGTGAGGCGGCGGGCGACGCCGACGAACGGCACCTCCACGAACCGGTGCACGAGCCACGAGACGACGAGCGTCAGGGCGATGGCGGCGATCACCCGCACGATCCCCTCGGGCGCGTCCACGGCCCGTACCACGCGGTAGGCGAGCGGGTGCAGGAGGTACGCGGCGTAGGAGATCGCGCCGAGCCAGATGAGCACGCGCGAGTGGGCCGCCCCGCGCGACGCGTAGAACGCGAAGAACAGGCCGAGGCCGAGCAGGAACGACACGGCGTAGTCGAACGGCGGCCACGCCGCGTCCTGCCCGCCGTTGAGGTACGTGAACAGCGGCACGCCCACGACGCCGGCGACGAGGAGGCCGCGCCAGGCGGTGGATCCGTCGCGGTCGCGCAGGTGGATCGCGTGCCCGAGCGAGGCCGTGTAGAGCAGCAGCGGCAGGGTCCAGGGCAGCTCGCGCTCGAGCACCCGGCCGGCGATCGCCGCCGCGACGAAGCCCGCGAGCCACACGTACCCCATGACCACGCTGCGGTCGAGGCGGCCGATGAGCTTCGCGACGAGGGACTGGCCGTAGAAGATCAGCTCGATGCCGAGGGTCCAGGCCGTCGGCACGATCGTGAAGATGCCCACGGCGCCCTGCACCATGAGCACGTTCGCCATGATCACGAGAGGGCCGCCGAGCTCGCCGTCGCCCGTGGCCGCGACCCAGAGCATCATGACGCCGAGCACGAGCCAGTAAAGCGGGAAGAGCCGGTAGAGGCGGCGCACCAGGAAGGTGCGGGTGTCCTGCCGCTGGAGGCTCAGCGGGATGACGTACCCGCTCACCAGGAAGAACGCGACGACGCCCACGCGCCCGGCGTCCACCCACTGCCGGCTGAAGTCCTCGAACGCCGGGTGCTCCGCGGCGATGAGGTGCTGCAGCACCACGATGAACGACGCGACGCCGCGGACCGCCTCGAGGAACTCGATCTTCCGACCGGTCTCGCTTTTCACAGTCACGGTGCTGGTCACGCGGGCTCTCCTCTGGTGCGGGCGCGACGCTTCGGAGGCACCGCTTCGACCCTAACCGCCGGGTCGCCGACGGGAGGGCGGGGAATTGCCCCTACTTCTGGGCGTCGTCCGCGAGCACCTCGGTGCGCACGTACTTGCGCACCTCCGCGCCCATGAGCTTGTAGCCCGTCATGTTGGTGTGGATCCCGTCGCGGAAGAACTCGGTCCGCCACTTCATGTCCTTGTTCGTGAGGTTCTTCCACGGGTTGAAGAAGTGGTACCCCTGCGCGCCGGCGAACTCCTCGAGGTGCGCGTTGACCTCGGGCGGCGTCTCGGGCGACGCGTTCTGCGGCGGGATGCCGAGGATCACCGTCTCCTTCGGCGCGAGCTTCTCGACCGTCTGGAGGATGTCCGCGTCGAGCTGCGTGTCCGGCACGCCCGCGATGCGGTTGTTCGTGCCGATCATGATGAGCGCGACGTCGACGTCCTCGACGGTGGGCGTGTTCGCGGCCATGACGGTGCTCGTCGCGCCGTCGGTGCCCCAGCCGCCCGCGAAGGTCAGGGGGTCGCCCACGACGTAGTCGACGTAGGCCATGCCCTGGTCGATGCCCTGCGGCAGCGTGCCGACGAAGCCGTTCGTGTTCGAGTCGCCCATGACGACGATGCGGACCATGTCCTCGGGCGCCGTCGTGGCGGATGCGCCGGGCGCGGGCTCGCCCTCGGTCGCGGTGGGGGCGGGCTGCGGCGCGCTGGTGCACCCGGCGAGCAGGAGGACGGCGGCGAGGGCGCCGAGAGCGCCCCGGGCCATGCGACGTGCGGGCATAGGTGTTCATCCGATCGTGGAGGGGTCCGCGGCAGCGGCGAGCCGGTGACCCCGCCAGCCGCTGCGATCACGGGGCCGCTCGGAAACCATTGTGGCATGCGGTTTCCATCGCCCCGGGTGGCGGCGTGGCGGACCGCCGATCGGCGGAGGGCGTGATCGGGCCCCGGCCGACGTGCGGCCGGGCCTCGGTGCAGCGCGGGTCAGGCGGTGCGGGCGAGACGCACGAGCGCCTGGACGGCGGCGTGATCGGAGGGGGAGCGGCCCTCGAACGTGTACGGGTTGATGGCCGAGTCGACCACCTCGACGCCGTCGCCCGCGAGGATCCAGTCGATGCGCTCGCCCTCGGGCACCGGGTCGCCGTAGGCCGTGAAGGTGCCGATGCCCGGGGTCGCGTGGTGCGCGGCCGTGGTCCAGGTGTCGGCGAGGCCCGCGTCGCGCGTGAGGATGTCGTACGCCGCCGACTCCTCGGCCGGCGCGTTGAAGTCGCCGGTGACGACGACGGGCGCGCCGGACGCGACCTCCTGCAGCCGCTCCGTGATGAGGTCGGCGCTCTTCACGCGCGCGAGCTCGGACTCGTGGTCGAGGTGCGTGTTGAGGTGCACGAACTCGGCGCCGCTGCGGCGGTCGCGGAAGCGCGCCCACGTCGCGATGCGCGTGGTGCTGCAGCCCCAGGAGCGGGATCCGATGAGCTCCGGCAGGTCGGACAGCCAGAACTGGTCCCACGCCACGACGTCGAGGCGGCGCTCGTCGTAGAAGATCGCGCTGTACTCGCCGCCGGAGCCGCCGTCGCGGCCGTAGCCGAGCATGCGGTGGTGGGGGAGCGCCCGGGCGATGGCGGGCAGCTGGGCCGAGAGGGCCTCCTGCACGCCGAGGACGGTGGGCTGCTCGAGCTGGAGGAACCGGGCGAGCACGGGCTCGCGGTCGGCCCAGTGGTCAGGGTCGCCCGGCTCGGTGGAGGGCCGGGCCAGGCGGATGTTGCAGGTCATGACGTGCACGAGGTCGCCCTCGGCGGAGCCGATGGTCGCCTGCTGGGGCGGGGCGGGAGCGACGGAGGTCGCTGCCGCCTGACGAGACGGAGGGGGGTCGGCCTCCGCGGTGCCGTCCGGGCCGTCCGTCGTCGTGGTCGTCTCGTCCGCGCGCGGCCGCTCGAGGAGCGCCGTGCCGGAAGCGCGGGTGGGCCTTCCGACGCCGGGATCGGAGGATCCGGCACCGTCGAACAGGTCGCGTCGGCTGAATCCGCCGCTGGCCATCATGGAGATCTCCTCGGGTCGCACGTGTCTCGCATGATCAGCCTGCGCGACGGGACCCCTGCGGGGACCAACGGCGCATGGCGGATGCGTGAACTGCACGGACAGGTCTACGCGAGGGGTGCGGGGATGGCAACCCGAGGGCGGCGTGTCGGCGGGTCGCGGAGGTTTCCACCAGCCGGCGCATGGCCCGCGGATAGACGCGCGCGCCGCCGGCTCGTGCCGGCGGCGCGCGGGTCGACGCGGAGGAGGGTCAGCCCAGGTGCTCCGCGAGGAAGTCCGTGAGCGCGCGCCACGAGCGGCGCTCGGCCCGGTCCTGGTACTGCGCGCCGTGATCCGGGGAGTCGACGCCCGGCACGGAGAAGGCGTGCATGGCGCCGCTGTAGGTCACGACCTGCCAGTCGATCGCGGGACGCGTGCGCATCTCGTCCTGGAACGCGGCGACCTTCTCGTCGGGGACCATCGGGTCGTCCGCGCCCGTGAGCACGAGGATCGCGGCCTTCACGTCGGCGACGTCGGCGGGCTCGTGCACGACGAGGCTGCCGTGCAGCGAGATCGCGGCCTTGACGTCGGCGCCCGCGCGGGCGACCTCGAGCGAGGCACTGCCGCCGAAGCAGTAGCCCATGACGGCGATGCGCGACGGGTCGACGTCGGGCTCCGCCGCGAGACGGTCGATGCCGGCCTGCACGCGGGCGCGCATGAGCGGGAGGTCGCCGTAGAAGGATCCCGCCACCTGGCCGGCCTCCTCCGGGCCGGGGCGCACGTCGCGGCCGTAGACGTCGGCGGCGAACGCGACGTAGCCGAGGCGCGCGAGCATCTGGATCCGCGCGGCCACGTGCCCGCCGACGCCGAACCAGTCGTGGATCACGAGCACGGCCGGGCGCCGGCCGCTCTGCGCGGCGTCGCGGGCGAGGAGCCCCTCGAGCTCGGTGCCCTCGTGGTCGTACAGCACGGGGCCCATCTGGATGTCGGCGCCCGCGGGCAGCGGCACGCGCTCCGTGAGCTCGGCGAGGGACGGTGACCAGAAGGGGGTCGATGCGGGGTCGGTCATGCTCATGCCTCCACGGCGGTGCCGAAGCGCGCGGGGAGCGTGGCGCGGTGGACCCCGCGCAGCTCGTCCACGGACAGGGTGAAGAGACCCTGCAGCTCGAGGCCGGGCGCCTGCGCGTCCGTCACCCCGATGCGGAGCACAGGGTAGCCGCGCCCCTCGCAGAGGCCCTGGAACTTGACGTCGTCCTCGCGCGGCACCGTGACGAGCATGCGGCCGGTGGACTCGGAGAAGAGCGCGGTCGCCTGGTCGACGCCGTCGCGCTGGACGATGCCGTCGAGCCACACGCGGGCGCCGACGCCGAAGCGCATCACGGACTCCGCGAGCGCCTGGCCGAGGCCGCCGTCCGAGAGGTCGTGCGCGCTCGCGATGAGCGACTGCGTGGCGCCTGCGGCGATGAGCGAGGCGAGGTCCTTCTCGGCGGCGAGGTCGACGACGGGCGGGACGCCGCCGAGGTGGTCGTGCACGGTGCCGGCCCAGGCGGATCCGTCGAGCTCCTCGCGCGTGACGCCGAGCAGGTAGATGTTGTCGCCCTCGTCCTGCCAGCCGGAGGGGATGCGGCGCGCGACGTCGTCGATCACGCCGAGCACGCCCACGACGGGCGTGGGGTGGATGGCCTGCGTGCCCGTCTGGTTGTAGAGGGAGACGTTGCCGCCCGTGACGGGGATCTCGAGCTCGAGGCAGCCGTCCGCGAGGCCCTCCACCGTGCGGCTGAACTGCCACATGACTTCGGGGTCCTCGGGGCTGCCGAAGTTGAGGCAGTCGCTCACGGCGACGGGCGTGGCGCCGGATGCGGCGACGTTGCGGTACGCCTCCGCGAGGGCGAGCTGCGCGCCGCGGTACGGGTCGAGCTGGCAGAAGCGGCCGTTCGCGTCGGTCGCGACCGAGAAGCCGAGGCCGCTCTCCTCGTCGACGCGGACCATGCCCGCGTCGTCGGGGAAGGACAGGGCCGTGTTGCCCATGACATAGCGGTCGTACTGGTCGGTGATCCACGACGCGTCGGCGAGGTTCGGGCTGCCAAGGAGCTGCAGGAACTGGTCCTTGATCTCCTCCGGCGAGGTGGGCCGGGCGAGGCGCGACGCGGAGTCGGCCTGGAGGGCGTCGATCCACGCGGGGTAGGCGACGGGCCGGTCGTAGACGGGGCCGTCGACCGCGACCGTGCGCGGCTCCACGTCGACGATGCGCTCGCCGTGGTGGTCGATGACGAGGCGGCCCGTGTCGGTGACCTCGCCGAGCACGCTGGTCTCGACGTCCCACTTGCGGACGACCTCGAGGAAGCCCTCGAGCTTCTCCGGCGTGACGACCGCCATCATGCGCTCCTGGCTCTCCGACATGAGGATCTCCTCGGCCGTGAGCGACGGGTCGCGCAGCAGCACCTCCTCGAGCCGGATGTGCATGCCGCCGTCGCCGTTGGACGCGAGCTCGCTCGTGGCGCAGGAGATGCCCGCGGCGCCGAGGTCCTGGATCCCTTCGACGAGGTCCTTCGCGAACAGCTCGAGGCAGCACTCGATGAGCACCTTCTCCGCGAACGGGTCGCCGACCTGCACCGCGGGGCGCTTCGTCGGGCCGCCGTCGGCGAAGGTGTCGCTCGCGAGGATGGACGCGCCGCCGATGCCGTCGCCGCCCGTGCGGGCGCCGAACAGCACGACCTTGTTGCCCACACCGCGCGCGTTGGCGAGGTGGAGGTCCTCGTGGCGGAGGACGCCGACCGCGAGCGCGTTGACGAGCGGGTTGCCCTGGTAGACGCGGTCGAAGTAGGTCTCGCCGCCGATGTTCGGGAGCCCCAGGCAGTTGCCGTAGAAGCTGATGCCCGCGACCACGCCGTGCACGACGCGCGCGGTGTCCGGGTCGTCGATGTCGCCGAAGCGCAGCGCGTCCATGACGGCGACCGGGCGCGCGCCCATCGAGATGATGTCGCGGACGATGCCGCCGACGCCCGTAGCCGCGCCCTGGAACGGCTCGATGTAGGACGGGTGGTTGTGGCTCTCGATCTTGAAGGTGACGGCCCAGCCCTCGCCCACGTCGACGACGCCCGCGTTCTCGCCCATGCCGACCATGAGGTCCTTCTTCATGGACTCGGAGACCTTCTGGCCGAACTGGCGCAGGTACTTCTTCGAGGACTTGTAGGAGCAGTGCTCGCTCCACATGACCGAGTACATGGCGAGCTCGCCGCTCGTGGGGCGGCGGCCGAGGATCTCGCGGATCTTGAGGTACTCGCCCTCCGTGAGCCCGAGCGCCGCGTACGGCTGCTCCTTCTCGGGGGTGCGCTCGGCCATCTCGACGGTGTCGGCGACGTGGCGGCGGTTGCTGCGTCCCTCTCCCGCGGGGTCGGTGGGGACGGAAGCGGGATCGGGGTGGACGCTCACTGCGCGAGGACTCCTTCGAGGACGGACGTGAAGAGACGGAGGCCGTCGACACCGGAGCGCATGGCGGCCGGGGTGTCCGGTCCGAAGCCCTCCTCGACGGCGTGCTCGGGGTGGGGCATGAGGCCGACGACGTTGCCGCGGGCGTTGGTGATCCCGGCGATGTCGCGCAGGGATCCGTTCGGGTTGCCGCCGAGGTAGCGGAAGGCCACGCGGCCCTCGCCCTCGAGGCGGTCGAGCGTGTCGGCGTCGGCGATGAAGCCGCCCTCGCCGTTCTTGAGCGGGATGGTGATCTCCTCGCCCTCGGTGAACGCGTTCGTCCACGCGGTGCCGGTGGCCTCGACGCGGAGGCGCTGGTCGCGGCAGACGAAGTTGCCGGCCTCGTTGCGGATCAGCCCGCCGGGCAGCAGGTGCGCCTCGGTGAGCATCTGGAAGCCGTTGCAGATGCCGAGCACGGGGACGCCGCGCTCGGCCGCGTCCACGACCTCGCGCATGATCGGCGCGAAGGCCGCGATGGCGCCCGCCCGCAGGTAGTCGCCGTAGCTGAAGCCGCCGGGGAGCACGATCGCGTCGACGCCCTGGAGATCGTGGTCGCCATGCCAGAGCGCGACGGGGGTGGCGCCCGCGAGACGGACGGCGCGCTGCGCGTCGCGGTCGTCGAGGGATCCCGGGAAGGTGATGACCCCGACGCGCATCAGCGCTGCTCCGCCGCGGCGGAACCGTGGGGGAGCGGGTGCGCGGCGACGTCGGTGTCGGCCGTGCCGCCGTCGGCGACGGTGTGGTCGTCGGTGACGTTGCCGGTGGACATGTCGGCCTCGGCGCTGATGCCGAAGCCGTCGAGCCCGGCGACGTGGACGCTGATGACGTCCTCGATGACGGAGTTGGACAGCATGTCGGCGGCGAGGGTCTGGACGTCGGCGAGCAGCGCGTCGTCCACCTCGCCCTCGACGGTGAGCTCGAAGCGCTTCCCGATGCGGACGCCGGTGAAGCGGTCCTTGCCGAGGCGGGCCAGGGCGCCGGCCACGGCCTTCCCCTGGGGGTCGAGCAGCTCGGCCTTGGGCATCACTTCGACGACGATCGTGGGCACGATGGATCTCCGGCTTCCTGCAGGCGGGTGGATGCGCTCAGCGTACCGGACGGCCGCGCCCCGCCGGGATGGGCCGGCGGGGCGGGCGCGGGACGGTCGCCGGTCGGGCGCGGGTCGGGATCAGCCGATCGCCTCGGGGAGCAGCTCCACGCGGTAGGCGGCGTCGATGGTCTCGCCCGTGGCGGGATCCTCGAGCTGCACGCGCCAGCGGGACGCGAACTGGTCGACGCCCGGGACCATGGCGACCGTGCCCGAGATGAGCACCGTGCCGGGCACGCGGAGGCCGCGCTGCTCGAGCACCTCGAGCCAGTGGTCGGGCGTGAGGAGCGCGGCGAGCGTGGAGTCCTGGATGAGCTCCTCGGCGCCCTCCTCGCCGACCCAGCCGCGCAGGCGGATCGCGTCGAGGCGGTCGCGCACGTCGGCGAGGCGCCATGCCTTGCGTCCCAGGACGTCGGGTCCGGCGTTCTTGCTCCACGCGACGCCGTGCACCTCGAGCGCGCGGTCGGTGTGGTCGCACGCGACGGTGAGGAGCACGTCGTCGTCGGTGATCACGAGGGCCCACTCGGCCTCGCCCGAGGTGCGGCCGTGCTGCGCGGGGACGGTCGCGGCCTGCGACGCGAGGTACGGCGCGACGGGGTAGAGCGCGGGCGTGGTCTCGGGCCCGGGCACGCCGAGCTCGGCCAGCTCGTCGATGTGCGCCTGCACCTCGGCCTGGTCGCGGCCCGCGTAGCCGGCGTTGAGGAGCGACACGACCTCGACGCTCGGGGTGGATCCGTCGGGCAGCTGGAAGCGCAGGGTGGTCATCGGTCCTCCGGTGGTGTTTCGAGCGTGTGAAGAAATGCGGATCCGGGTGTCCCGGCCATGGTGCCGGGGCTCCGGTATGCCTACTGTATACAGCACACCGACCGGACGCCGGGCGGGATCCGATCGCCGGATCCTCCAGCCCGGCTCCCTCACCCGAGGAGCCCCATGGCCGACGAACCCACCGCCTCCCCGGCGGCGACCGCGCCCGCATCCGGCGCGCACGCGGCACCCGCCGCGACCGAGAAGCCCACCCGCCGCGAGCTCGTCAAGGCGTTCACCGCGAGCCTCACCGGCACCTCGCTCGAGTGGTACGACTTCGCCGTCTACTCGGCGGCCAGCGCCGTCGTGTTCCCCGTCGTGTTCTTCCCCGCTTCGGACCCCTACACGGCGACGATCCTCGCGTTCTCCACCTACGCGGTCGGCTACGTCTCGCGCCCCGTCGGCGGGTTCGTCTTCGGGCGGCTCGGCGACAAGATCGGCCGGAAGCCGGTCCTCGTGCTCACGCTGCTGCTCATCGGCATCGCGACCTTCCTCATCGGCGTGCTGCCGGGCTACGCGACCATCGGGCTCGCGGCGCCGATCATCCTCGTGCTCCTCCGCTTCGCGCAGGGCGTGGGCGTCGGCGGCGAGTGGGGCGGCGCGGTGCTGCTCTCGAGCGAGTTCGGGGATCCACGGAAGAGGGGCTTCTGGTCGTCGGCCGCGCAGGTCGGCCCGCCCGCGGGCAACCTGCTCGCCAACGGCGCGCTCGCGCTGCTCACGGTGCTGCTCACCGAGGAGGACTTCCTCGCCTGGGGCTGGCGCGTGGCCTTCCTCCTCTCGGCGCTGCTCGTGGCGTTCGGCCTCTGGATCCGCCTGAAGCTCGAGGACACCCCCGTGTTCAAGGCGCTGCAGGAGCGCGGCGACCGGCCGAGCGCGCCCATCTCGGAGATCTTCCGCACCCAGACCCGCCCGCTCGTCGCGGCGATCCTCTCCCGCGTCGGACCCGACGTCCTCTACGCGCTCTTCACCGTCTTCACGCTCACCTACGGCGTGAACACGCTCGGCTTCGAGCGCTCGCAGGTGCTCGTGGCGGTGCTCGTGGGATCCGCCGTGCAGCTGTTCACGATCCCGTTCGCGGGCGCCGTGAGCGACCGGATCAACCGCCGGGCGCTCTACGCGGCCGCCGCTCTGGGCGCGGCCGTCTGGGCGTACGTCTTCTTCGCGATCACCGACGGCTCGTCGACCTTCGTGCTCGGCGTGGGCATCGTGCTGGGCCTCTTCTTCCACTCCTTCATGTACGGGCCGCAGGCGGCGTACATCATCGAGCAGTTCTCGCCGCGCCTCCGCTACACGGGCGCCTCGCTCGCGTACACGATCGCCGGCGTGATCGGCGGGGCCATCGCGCCGCTGATGTTCACGATCATCTACGAGGAGACCGGCAGCTGGGTCGGCATCGCGCTGTACCTCACGGCCGCGGTCGTGCTCACGCTCGTGGGCCTCGCCATGGGCCGCGACTCGGACGTGTCCGAGGACGAGGAGTACGTGCGCACGGGCGCCGAGGGCGTGGCGGCGCCGGTCACCGCGGGCTGACCCGAGGGATCCGGCTCACTCGGCGGCGTCGACGGTCCCCGGCCGTCGGCGCCGTCCTCGTCGTGAGGGGTGTTTCGGGCGCGTGAAGAGTCTGTTGCCGATCGCGGACGGGGCTCGTCCCGTCGTCGCGCGCCGCATACCTTCTCCCTCACCCGGGCCGGGCATCCGGTCCGCCCGCCTCCCCGGCGGCACCGCCCCCGTCGCCGCCGTGCGCTCCCGAGAGGACACCGTGACCCGCTCGCTCCCCGACGATCCCGCCCCCGTCCGCAGCGTCCACTCCTTCGACGCCTCCACGGGCGTGCCGCCGCAGGTCGGCCCCTTCGCGCATGCCACCCGCTGGGGCGACACGCTCTACGTGACCGGGCAGATGCCGACGGATCCCGCGACCGGCGAGCTCGTGGCCGGCGGCCTCGTGGCCGAGACCCGGCAGGTGCTCGCGAACCTCACGGCCGTGATCGCCCAGTTCGGCGCCACGCTCGACGACGCGCTCATGGTGCGCGTGTACCTCACCGACTTCGGCGACTTCGACCGCTTCAACGCGGAGTACCGCTCCTGGTTCGCGGGGTCCCTGCCGAGCCGCACCTGCGTGGGCGTCACGGGGCTCGCGGTCGGCGCGACCGTGGAGATCGACCTGGTTGTCGGGATCCCGGGCGGGGGCACGCGATGAGCGGCGCCGTCCTGCAGCCCGGCACCGGACCGGTCCTCGGGCGGCACCACCTGCCGTCGCGGGCGGACGAGATCCGCTGGGGGTGGCTGCCGACCGAGGCGAGCCGCGCCGCGCTGACGGTCGCGTCGGGGGAGACCGTGACGATCGACACCGTCAGCCACGAGGGGATCCTCGACGACCAGGGCCGGGATCCCGTCGCCTACCTCGCCCAGTTCGGCGTCGGGCGCGACCGCGTGCTCGACGACGCCGTGGAGATCGCGGCGAGCGGGATCCCGAACACGGAGGCGGACGGCCCGCACGTGGTCACGGGTCCCGTGGGCGTCCGGGGTGCGCGACCCGGCGACGTGCTGCGCGTCGACGTGCTGGACCTGGCGCCCCGCGTGCCCTACGGCTTCATCAGCAACCGGCACGGCTTCGGCGCGCTCGCCGGGGAGATGCCGGCCGACCCGCACTCGCTGGCCACGCGCGACGTCGACACGATCATCACGGGCGGATCCGTCAGCCACTTCGCCTGGGTCGAGGAGCGAGCCGGACGCCCCGTCGGCGTGATCCACGCGGGCGACGCCCGCACGCTCGCCTTCCCGCTCGCGCCGTTCCTCGGCCTCATGGCGGTGGCGACGCCCGGGTCCGACGCGCACCACTCGGTGCCGCCGGGCCGCTTCGGCGGCAACATCGACGTGAAGCACGCGATCGCCGGGTCGACCCTCTACCTGCCCGTGCTCGCCGACGAGGCCCTCTTCTCCACGGGCGACCCGCACTTCGCGCAGGGCAACGGCGAGGTCGCGCTCACCGCGTTCGAGGCGCCGCTGCGGGCGACCCTCCGGCTCACGACCCTCTCGGGCGCCGAGGCGCGGCGCGCGACGGGCGGCCTCGCGGAACCGGTGCTCGAGAACGCGACCCACTGGATCCCCACGGGCATGGACGTGGACCTCGACGTCGCGATGCGGAACGCCGCGCGCAACGCGGTCGACTTCCTCGCGACGCGCTTCGACCTCCCGCGCTCGGTGGCGCTCGCCTACCTCTCGGCGGCGGGCGACTTCGAGGTGTCGCAGGTCGTGGACCAGGTGAAGGGCGTGCACTGCATGATCCGCAAGGCGGACTTCGCGGCCTGGCACTGAGGCGCGCGGTGGAGGGTCGGGCGGATCCGCGTCAGGTGCGCAGCAGCACGTCGAGCGTGACGGCGAGGTGACGGTCGATCGCGTCGCGGGCCGCCTCGGCGTCGCCCGCGGCCAGCGCGTCGACGATGCCGGCGTGCTCCTCGCAGACCCGGTCCTGCCGGTCGGTGGCGCGGTAGAGCGCCTCGACGCCGACGAGGATCTGCCGCGCGCGGAGCTTCGCGTACGTGCGGCTCATGAGCTCGCTGCCCGCGGCGTCGACGAGGAGCTGGTGGAAGCGGCGGTCGTGCTCGATGAACTCCCGGCCGCTCTCGCGCGGCGGCGTCGCGACCATCGCGCGCTGCTGCTCGAGCACCTCGCGCATGGCGTCGAGCGGCGTGCGGTCGTGCTCGACGGCGCTCGTGGCGGCGTGCCGCTCGAGGACGCCGCGCAGCTCCATCAGTTCGGCGATCTGGCGGCCGGTGATGACGGGGATCCGGGCGCCGCGCTTCGGGATCATCTCCACCAGGTCGTCGGCGGCGAGCAGCAGCAGCGCCTCCCGGACGGGCGTGCGCGAGACGCCGATGCGCTCCGCGAGCTCCTGCTCGTTGAGGAACGCGCCCTGCTGGTCCGGGTCGGTAAGGACGTGCGCGTGCAGGAACTCGTAGGCCCGCTCGCGGCCGGAGAGGGCGCTCGCCGAGGTGCCTGGATCGCCCGCCTGTTCTCGCATACGATATGTATACATCACGAGGAGGACCATGAAGATCGCGCTCGCCCAGATCATCAGCTCGCCCGATCCCGCAGAGAACCTGGCACGGATCACCGCGTTCGCGGAGGACGCCGCGCGGCAGGGCGCCGAGCTCGTGGTGTTCCCGGAGGCGGCGCAGCGCGCGTTCGGGAACCCGCTGCCGGAGATCGCCGAGCCGCTGGACGGGCCGTGGGCCTCCGGGGTGCGGGCGATCGCCGACCGGCTCGGCGTGACGATCGTCGCGGGGATGTTCACGCCCGGCGCCGACGGGCGCGTGCGCAACACGCTCCTGGTGGCCCGGCCCGCGGGAGCGCCGGCCGCGGGTGCCTCCTCGTACGACAAGATCCACCTCTTCGACGCGTTCGGGTTCCGCGAGTCCGACACCGTCGACCCGGGCGAGGACGTCGCCGTGATCGAGGTCGCCGGCACGCGCGCATCCCTCGCCACCTGCTACGACGTGCGCTTCCCCACGCTGTTCCTGGCGGGCGCCGACCGCGGCGCCGTCGTCAGCATCGTCTGCGCGAGCTGGGGCGCGGGCCCCGGCAAGGCCGACCAGTGGGACCTCCTGCTGCGGGCCCGCGCGCTCGACTCCACGACCTTCGTGGTCGCGGTCGGCCAGGGCGACCCCGCGACGCTGCCCGCCGGATCCCGCGGCCACGACCCCGCGAGCGGCGCGCCCACGGGCATCGGCCGCAGCGCCGTGATCTCCCCGCTGGGCGAGGTGCTGCACCGCCTCGGCGGCGAGGAGGAGCTGCTCGTCGTGGACGTCGACCCGTCGGCCGTGGAGGCCGCGCGCGGCACGCTGCCCGTGCTCGCGAACCGGCGCCGGGGGCTCGAGCAGGCGGTCTGACGCCCACCGCGGATCGGTTCCCCGCGACCGCTCCGCCTCCCGCTCAGCCGGGCGCCGGGCCCGCCGGCGCCCCGCGGCTGCGCACGCGCGACGCCCGCAGCGCCGCCGCGGCGGGGAGGCCGACCGCGCCCAGCGCGCCGACGAGCGCGAGGACGCCCCAGCTGCCCGCGGTGCCGACCGCGGCCACCGCGGCCCCGGACACGGCGGGCGTGATCGCCGCGGTGAGCCCCCAGGACGAGCCCACCATCCCGAGTGCCGCCACGTGGTCGGCGGCGGGGACGCGGGCGAGGATGGTCGGCACCATGCCCGCCGTCACGAGCAGCTCGCACGCCGTCCAGCCGACGCCGAACGCGAGCCAGCTGTCGGTCGCGGCCGTCGCGACCGCGGTGAGCGCGCCCGCGGCGAAGCCGGCCACGAGGTAGGCCGGCGCCCGCTCGTCGCGCACCACGCGGAGCAGGAGCGGCTGCAGGCCGATGAGCAGCACGACGTTGGTCAGCGCGGCGTACACGTACGACCCCGGCGTGGCCGTCGTCAGCGCGAACTGGATCGCGAGGCCCTGCATCAGCGCCGTCCCGGCCAGGGCGACGAGGAGCGACGAGCCCAGGCGGCGGATCGCGGACGGCGACCCGCCGCCGGCCGGTTCGGGGTCGCCCGCCGCACCCGGGGCGGAGCGCGGCACGAGCAGCGCCACGACGAGCAGCAGCGCGCCCTCGACGAGCATCAGGGGCCCGTAGCCGATCCCGGCCGCCGTGACGAGGCCGGCCACGCCCGTCGCGACCACGCTGCCCACGTTCGCCGTCCAGGAGATCGCGGACTGCGTGCGCGCCTGCCGGTCCCCGTCCACCTGCACCGTGATGAGCGTGCCGATGAGCGAGCGCGCCAGCCCCGCCGCCCCGCCCACCACGAGCATGACCGCGGCCAGCAGGAGGGCGGATCCCCCCACCGCGGCGGGCAGGACGAGGAGCGCGGCGCCGTCGAGCGCCAGCGTGCCGATCAGCAGGGGACGCAGCGCGCGGCGCGGCGCGAGGAGCCCGGCCGCGGCGGGGAGCACGACGGATCCGACGCCGGCCGCCGTGAGGATCAGCGCGACCTCGCTCGTCGTGTAAAGCTCGCGGAACCACACGACCGCGACGATCGACGTGAAGCCCGCCGCTCGCACGAGCACGAGGAGCGCGAGCAGGCGGCGCGGCAGCCGCGTCACGCGCGGGCCCCCGCGCCGACGACCCAGGCGACGAGGGCGTCGAGCCGCGCGCGGTCGGTTCCCGCGGCCACGGCGTCGAGCCCGCCGCGGTCCGGCGCGGCGAGCAGCGACCGGGTGAGCCCGCCGAGGTCGAGGGCCGCGAGCTGCGCCGCCGTCCGCCGCCCGGCGGCGGGGTCCGCGTCGGGCCCGGGCATCGCGTCCGCGTCCGGGCCCGCGCATCCGGCCAGCGCGGCCACGCGCGGCGCCTCCCGGGACCCGAGCGCCGCGAGGTCGCGGAGCAGCAGCGACGCGTCGCGGCGGGCCAGCGCGAGGCGCAGGATCCCCCAGCGCACCGCGGTCGGCCCGTGCCGCTCGACGAGCGCCGACGCGGTGATCCCCGCGGCCGCCGCCTCCCGCGGGGACCGCCCCTCCACGCGCAGGTGGTGGTGCACGTGGAGCACGTCGGCGGTCGGCGCGTCGAGCGCCTGGCACAGGAGCGGCACGAGGGTGAGGTGCAGGTTGAGCAGGCCCTTGCCGAGCACCTGGATCCGCGTCGCCGCCTCCGCCCACCCCGCGTCGGGCCGCGGCGCCAGGTAGCTCGCCGCCGCCACGAACCCCGAGTGGATCACCTGTCCGGGGTCGCCCGGCACGGGCACGCCGTGCCCGCCCGTGCGGGACGCCGACCGCGAGACGCTGAGCGTCGCGGGCGGGGCCGCGCTCGCGCGCCCGAGGGCCGCGGCCGGGCCCCGGAGGTCGACGCGCGCGCGGAACGCGGCGATCCCCTCGGCGAACGGCGCGACGCGGAGGAACCAGTTCGGCTCGCCGTCGCCCGGGGGCGCCGGGCTCCCGCACCCCGCGCAGGCGGAGGTGGCGGAGGCGTCCGGCAGGGCCCCGCACCGGGAGCATCGGGGCCGGGCGTGCACCCCGCGCTCGAGCGCGCCCCGCGCCGCGAGCGCGTCCCACGCGGCACGGGCGTAGTCGGCGACCGCGGGCTGCGCCGTGGATCCCACGACGACGTCCCCGCCGGCCACGGACCGCGCGAGGGCCCCGAGGTGCGCGAGCGGCGGAGGCGGTCCGCCCGCGAGCGCGGGGATGCTGTGCTCGTCGCGCGTGGCGACCACCGCGGGGGCCCGGCCCCCCGGGCCCCCGCCGAGGATCGCCCCGAGGGCCCCCGCGACGACGAGGTCCGTCGCCCAGCCCGCGTGGTCGTAGGAGTGCGCGGACGCGGGCGGGACGGTGATGACGGCGCCCGGCCCCATCAGTATAGCGCGTTGCCGATGTAATTGGGCAGCGCCTGCAGCCGGCGCTCGAGGTCGTCGAGGTCGGCCGGGTACTCCTCTCTATAGCGCTGCGTGATGCGGTCGACGCCGTGCCAGTCCCGCGGCGGGCCGTCGGGGGAGTAGCGGTCGGCGACCTCGGAGTAGAGGGGCGTGCCCGGCCGGAGGAACAGCTGGTTGAGGCCGAAGTAGCCGGGGATGGTCGCCGCCCAGTCGACGATCTCGCCCGACTGGCACGTCGGGTCGTCGGGCAGCCCGAGCAGCACGAAGGCGAACGGCGTGATCCCGGCGTCCGCCAGCCGCTCGACGGCGAGCTGGATCTTCTCCGCCGGGATCCGCTTGCCCACGCCCGTCTCGCTCACCGCCGGCGACTCGGCACCGAGCCACATGCCGCGGCACCCGGCCTCCGCCCACGCCTCGACGTCGGTGCGGAGCACCACCTCCGTGCGCGTCTGCCCGGTCCAGCTCACCCCGCGGCCGGTCAGCCGCTCGCAGAGCTCGGTGTAGAAGGTCTTGTGCAGGCCGAAGACGTAGTCGAGGAAGAACACGTCCGAGACGCCGCGCGCGGTCTGCTGCTCGATGGAGGCGAGCGTGGTCTCCACCGGCTCGGCGCGCATCCGCGTCCCGAAGGGCAGGTGGCAGAACGTGCACCCGTAGGTGCAGCCGCGGACCCCGAGGGCGATGCCGCACGTGCTGCGGTGCAGGGATCCGTCGGTGAAGGTCTCGGCCGTGTAGAGGGAGGGGTCGATGAGCTCGTAGTCGGGCACCGGCATCTCCTCGGGGCCGAGCGGCGGGAAGACGCCGGAGAAGGGGAGCACGCGCGACAGCGGGGTGCCACCCGCCTCGAGCAGGCGGACGGCGCCGATCGCGGCGGCGTCGGACTCGCCGCGGGCGACGAAGTCGACCCCGAGGTCGTCCAGGGTGGCCTGCGGCAGCTGCGTGCCGTGCGGGCCGACGGCGATCACGTCGGCCGCGGGCCAGCGCTCGCGGAGGCCGGCGACGCAGGCCCGGACGGGCGACAGGTCGAGCGGGTAGCACTGGGCGCGGTCGGCGATGGCGGTGACGACCACGACGTGGTCCGGATCGGTCCCTGCGGGCGGTTCGTCGGCGACGCGCTGGTCCCAGATGACCACGTCGTGCCCGGACCGCTCGAGCACGGTGGCGGCGATGAGGGCGTCGAGGGGGTGCTGGAGGAAGTCGCGGGAGAACTCATCCTCGACGATGGCGAAGGCGGTGGACGGCATGGTGGATCCCTTCCTAGAGAGGTGCGTTGGTGTCGTTCAGGTGCTGCTGGAGGCGGTCGATCAGGTCGACGGTGCGGAGGGAGCCGGCGTCGAGGCGCGGGGGCGACGCCGCCCGGGGGTCGGCGAGGAAGGCGCGGAGCTGGACCACGTGCGGGGCGAGCCAGTCCGACGGCGCGGTCGTCGCGGGTCCCTCGCGGGCGTACAGGCCCGCGTCGGGGACCTGCTCGGGCGACGGCGCGAGGTCGAGCACGGCCGTCTCCGACTCGAGCACGACCGAGCCGGCCGTGCCGTCGAACGCCAGCCGTGGCGCGCGGCCCGGGAACGCCTCCGTCGTGTACCGCACCGTGGTGAGGCAGCCCGACGCGTGCTCGAGCGCGGCGGTGAAGGCGCCCTGCCGCATGCCGGGGCCGCGGCAGGGCGCCCGGGACGCCGTGACGGAGATCCGGTCGACGGGTCCCAGGCACCAGACCGCGAGGTCCAGCTGGTGGTACGCGAGGTTCCACAGCTCGTGGGTCGTGCGTGCGGGCGACGCCCGGAAGTAGGCGTCGGAGCGCCAGAGGGGGAGCTCGACGAGGGCCGTGCGGATCCGGCCGAGGTCGCCCGCGCGGATCCTCTCCCGGACGCGCCGTACGTCGTCGACCCGGCGCAGCTGGCTGATCACCTGCAGGGTGCGCCCGGCGGCCGCCGCGTGCCGGTCGAGCGCCCGGGCGCCCGCGGCCGTGAGCGCGGCCGGCTTCTCCACGAGCACGTGCGTGCCCCGGTCGAGCGCGCGGTGGGCGAGCTCCTCGTGGGTGTCGGGCGGGGTCGCGATGAGGACGGCGTCGAGCGAGGCGTCGTCGAGCACGGCGTCGGGGGAGGCCGCCTCGTCGCGCGGGTCGAGCGGCCGCCAGCCCGGCGGGAGCCGGCGCGCGCCGATCCGCAGTCGGCCCACGAGGGGCGCGAGCGCGGGATCCGTGCGGAGGAGCCGGTGGTACGTCGCGCCCATCGCCCCGAGGCCGACGAGCCCGACGTCCCGGGCCGTCACGGGCGGGACCCGGCGTCGCCGCCGACGACCGGCACGGCGCGCGAGCCGAGCAGCAGGCGCGTGTGCTCGATCATGTCGAGGTCGACGTCGATGCGGCGCGGGCGTCGCGTGACCAGGCGCAGCAGCGCGTCCCGCATCGACACCCGCAGCGGGTCGTCCGGGATCGTCCGCACGCGCCGGCCGTCGGGCGTCTCGTGCACGAGCAGCGCGGTCTGCGCGCTCGGGAACGTCCGCTCGTCGGCGTACGAGGGCGCGAGCCACAGCGTGATCCGCTCCCGCCCGTCCGACAGCCGCACCACCCGGTGGTTGGCCGGGTCGCACGCCGGGTCGTCGTCGGGCTCGAGCGGGACCGAGGGGGACGCCCCCGCGATGCGGCTGTGGAGCACGAGGTCCCGTCCGTCGGCGCACACGGCGGCGAACCGCGCCTCGACGAGGGACCCGCCCTCGTCGACGAGCTCGAGGCGCCGGGCGTCCGGATCGGTCGGCACGAGGTCGTCCCGGCTCGCGCCCAGCGCCCGGGCGATCGCGTAGAGGTGCGGCCACTCGTAGCCGAGCACCCCCGCGATCCGGTCGGTGAAGCGACCGCGGGCCTCGTCGGGCCGCCGGTCCTTGACGAAGCTCACGGTGAGCGCGTGCCGCGGGCGGATCCGCGCCTCGTGCCCGAGGGCCCGGATCGCGACGCTGTCCTGGTACTGCGACGCCACCTCGAGCACGACCCCGGGGTGCTCCGCGATCAGCGCCCGCAGCGCGTCCAGCTGCTCGGGCGAGCAGACGGGCTTCTCCACGAGCACGGCCGCGTCGGGGCATCGCGCGACGATCTCCCGGAGCCGGTCGAGGTGCGTCGCGGTCGGCGTCGCGATGATCCAGACGGCCGTGTCCGCGGGGGCGCCCGCGAGATCGGGGGAGGTCGGCCAGGGCACGGCGCGCGGGTCGAGGCGCGGATCCACGATCGTGACCTCGTGCCCCATGCGGTCGAGGAGGGACGCGCGCAGCAGGCCGATCCGCCCGCCGCCCACCACGGTGACGCGCACGCTCACGCGCCCCGACGGAAGTGGTGCTCGTAGTACCTCTCGTAGACGCCGGAGGTGCGCACCCACCCGTCGACGTCCGCGAGCGGCACGGGCGCGCCGGGCCGGGCCTCGACGCGCTCCATGAGGCGGCCGAGGACGATCCACGTGGCCGCGCGGTACATGTCGTACCCGCCGTTCGGGATCCCCTCGAAGCGGTGCAGGTTGAACGACCGGCCGTCGCCGAGCACGACGGGACCGTCGTCCGGCCCGTCCGCGAGCGCCGACAGGTCGGCGGTCGCGAACGCGGTCACGTAGGAGGTCCGCGGCAGCGCCCGGAGCGTCGCCGCGTCGGCGATGGGCTCGCCCGTGCTGGAGACGAGCAGCGTGGGCGCCATCGCGACGGCCTCGCCGATGGACGGGGTCGTCTCGAAGCCGTCCTCGGCCGCAGCGATGAGCTGGAGGTGGTCGGTGTCGACCACGACCACGCGGCAGCCGAGGGCGCGGAGCCCGCGGGCGATGCGCGCGCCGAGCGAGCCGAAGCCGACGCTCACGACGCGCATCCCGATGAGCTTCTCGCCGCGGAGCGCCTCGCGCAGCCGGCGGATGCAAGAGTCGGCGATCTCGTTGTAGCCGATGCGCTGCTTCACCTCGGACCGCGCCATGTTCGCCACCGGCAGGTCGCGCGCGAGCGGGCTGCGGGCGAGGCGCTTGAGCCCGCTCACGGTCAGCTCGACCGCGGCATCCGGGCGCTGCTGGAGCACGGACCGTCCGTCGGCGCCGGTGAGGCCGAGCAGCCCGCCGTCGTCGATCATCACCACCCGCTGGCCGGATCCGTGCGCGTCGGCGACGAACCGGTCGACGGCGCGGGCGGACTCCTCCGCGCGCGCGGCCTCGGCGCCCGACGCCGTGCCGTCGACGGCGGCGTTGTCGAGCTTCCGCACGTCCACGCCGTGCGCGCGCAGGGTCGCGGCGATGCGCGCCCGGTTGAGCGTGCGGTCGCCCTTGTCGAGCACCATCACCTCCTCGGGCGCGATGCCCGCGGCGAGCAGCGCGCGCACGAAGCCGAGCGAGTTCTCCACGAGGTGGTCGCGGAAGACGATCCGCCAGCCGCCCGGCGCGATCGGGTGGGTGCGGGCGGCCCAGTCGAGGACCGGCATGGCGGCGGACAGCGTGGCCTGCTCCTCCTCGGACAGGCGCCGGTCGTGCCGCTCGACGGCGTCGCGGAGGAGCTCCGCGACCTCCGGGTCGTCCGCCCGGACGATCGCGTGGAAAGCCCGGCTCCGCGGGTTCGCCGGGAGGAGGGAGCGCGGGGCGACGCCGCCGAGGTGGATCCCGACGTGGACGCGACCGCCCGTCGGATCCGTCCACGATCGCTGGCGGAGGTCGGCGTCGTCGTCGTCCGGCGCTGCCGGACGATCGGGGTCGGGGAGCAGGCCCAGCTGATGTGCCGTCGCGTCGAGCGCGGCCATCAGGGGGCGGGGATCGGCGACGCCGGCGATGCTGCGATCGCGGGCCGTCGCGGGAGCGGTTCCTGCAGGTGACGTGGTCGAGAGCATGTTCACGTTACGTGACGGTAGGTCCCCGTCCAGCCCGGCGGAACCGGCTCCGGCTCGATTTGCGCGAACTCTTTGTGGGCCCTAGTATGCGCGGGCCCGGCCTCCGAGATGACCGGGCCCGCAGGTGCGCGACGGGGTCAGCGCCCGACGGGGCCCATGTCCGCGTAGCGGTCGCCGACGGGCGTCGGCAGCGACGAGAGGCGCGCGAGCTGCTCGGCGCTGAGCGTCACGGCGTCCGCCGCCACGTTCTCGTCGAGGCGCGTCACGCGCTTCGTGCCGGGGATCACGGCGATGTCGTCGCCCTGCGCGAGGATCCACGCGAGCGCCACCTGGGCGGGCGTCACGTCGAGCTCGCCCGCGACGTCCTTCACGGCGTCGACGATGCGCATGTTCTGCGCGAACGCCTCCTCCGCGAAGCGCGGCGACGAGGAGCGGTAGTCGGCCTCGGAGAGGTCGGCGACGCTCGAGATCGCGCCGGTGAGGAAGCCGCGGCCGAGCGGCGAGTACGCGACGAGCCCGATGCCGAGCTCGCGCAGCACGTCGAACACGGGGCCCTCGGGGTCGCGGGTCCAGATGGAGTACTCGCTCTGCAGCACGGAGATCGGGTGCACGGCGTGCGCGCGGCGGATCGTGTCGGGCCCGGCCTCGGAGAGCCCCAGGTGCAGGACCTTGCCCTCGTCGACGAGCTCCTTCATCGCGCCGACGGACTCCTCGATCGGCACGGCCGGGTCGACGCGGTGCTGGTAGAGCACGTCGATGCGGTCGGTCCCGAGGCGCTGCAGCGAGGCCTCGACGGCGATCCGGATGCTCGCGGGCGAGCTGTCCATGCCGCGCTCGTAGTCCTCGGCGTCCTTGCCCGGCGCGTGCTTGAGCAGGCCGAACTTTGTGGCGATCACGACGTCGTCGCGACGGTCCTTCAGCGCGGATCCGACGAGGCGCTCGTTCGTGAACGGCCCGTACGCCTCAGCGGTGTCGAAGAGCGTGACGCCCTGGTCGACCGCGCGGTGGAGGGTGCGGATCGACTCCGCCTCGTCCTGCCCGGCGCCGTCGTAGAAGGCGCTCATGCCCATGCAGCCGAGGCCGATGCGGCCGACGTCGAGGCCCGTGCCGGTGTGGATGTGCTTCATGCGGTGCTCCGTTCTCCTGCGGCCGGATGGGCCGCCTCTCGAGCCTAGGCACGCTCCTGACCGCGACGCGCCGCGTTCACGTCGTGTTTTGAACCACTCAAGGGAACTGTGCTTGACTCGGCGCATGCCCACCGACCACGCGCACCACCACGCGCCGCCCCTCGACGCCGACGCCCTGCGCGTCGCGCTCCGCGAGGCGGGTCTCCGCGTGACCCGGCCGCGCGTGGCCGTCCTCACGGCGGTCGACGCGAATCCGCACTCGGACGCCGACGAGGTGCTCCGGGCGGTCAAGGGCGAGCTGCCCGGCACGAGCATCCAGGCGGTCTACGGCGTGCTCGGCGCGCTGCTGGCCGGCGGGCTCGTGCGCCGCATCGAGCCCGCGGGATCATCCGCGCGCTACGAGCGCCGGACGGGCGACAATCACCATCACCTCGTGTGCACAGGTTGCAGGACGATCGTCGACGTGGATTGCGCGGTGGGGGAGTCCCCCTGCCTCACGCCGTCCGACTCGGCGGGGTTCCTCGTGGCCAGCGCCGAGGTGACGTACTGGGGCCTGTGCCCCGCATGCCGGACCGCAGCCGCGGATCCCGGTTCCACCGTCGCGGCCTAGCGGTCGCCACCGGCCCGCCCCTCGGCCGACCACCCGAGCCAGCACCTCCCCGTACCACCGCTGACAGGAGAAACACCATGACCGACCAGAAGTACACGACCACCGACTCCGGCGCCCCGGTCGCCAGCGACGAGCACTCGCTCTCCGTCGGGCCCGACGGCGCCATCCCGCTGCACGACCACTACCTCGTCGAGAAGCTCGCGCAGTTCAACCGCGAGCGCATCCCGGAGCGCGTCGTCCACGCCAAGGGCGGCGGGGCGTTCGGCACCTTCCGCGTCACGGGCGACGTGAGCGCCTACACGCGCGCCTCCCTCTTCCAGCCCGGCGCCGAGGTCGAGATGCTCGCGCGCTTCTCCACCGTCGCCGGCGAGCAGGGCAGCCCCGACACGTGGCGCGACCCCCGCGGCTTCGCGCTGAAGTTCTACACGGACGAGGGCAACTACGACCTCGTCGGCAACAACACGCCCGTCTTCTTCATCCGCGACGGGATCAAGTTCCCCGACTTCATCCGCTCGCAGAAGCGCCTGCCGGGCTCGCACCTCCGCGACCACGACATGCAGTGGGACTTCTGGACGCTCTCGCCCGAGTCCGCCCACCAGGTCACCTGGCTCATGGGCGACCGCGGCCTGCCCTCCTCGTGGCGCCACATGGACGGCTTCGGCTCGCACACCTACCAGTGGATCAACGCGGCCGGCGAGCGCTTCTGGGTGAAGTACCACTTCAAGACCCAGCAGGGCATCGAGATCCTCAAGCAGGAGCAGGCCGACCAGATCGCCGGAGAGGACGCCGACTTCCACATCCGCGACCTCACCGAGGCGATCGACCGCGGCGACTACCCGGAGTGGAAGCTCGAGGTGCAGATCATGCCCTACGAGGAGGCGAAGTCGTACCGGTTCAACCCGTTCGACCTCACCAAGGTCTGGTCGCAGAAGGACTACCCGCGCATCGAGGTCGGCACCATGACCCTGAACCGCAACCCGGAGAACTACTTCGCGCAGATCGAGCAGGCCGCGTTCGCGCCCTCGAACTTCGTGCCCGGGATCCAGACCAGCCCCGACAAGATGCTCCTCGCCCGCATCTTCAGCTACGCCGACGCGCACCGCTACCGCGTGGGCACCAACCACGCGCAGCTGCCGGTGAACGCGCCGAAGTCGCCCGTGCACAGCTACTCGAAGGACGGCCAGGGGCGCTACACGTTCCAGGACGCCGGCACGCCCGTCTACGCGCCCAACTCGCACGGCGGCGCGCACGCCGACCCGGCTCGTGCCGCGGAGAGCGCCGGCTGGGAGCAGGACGGCGAGCTCGTCCGCGCGGCCGCCACGCTGCACGCCGAGGACGACGACTTCGTCCAGGCCCGCATGCTCGTCAACGAGTCGATGGACGACGCCCAGCGCGAGCGCCTCGTCGGCAACATCGTCGGCCACGTGAGCAAGGTCACGAGGCCCGAGCTCCGCGCCCGCGTCATCCAGTACTGGACGAACGTGGACGGCTGGCTCGGTGCCGCCGTCGCCGCGGGCCTGCCGCCGCTCGCCGGCGACGCGCCGGTCGCCGAGGCCACCCCCGGCCCGACGCGCGACGCCGAGGAGGTCGGCGTCGCGGCCCACTGAGCCGCGGCGGTGATCCGCTGATCGAACGACACGACGCCCGTCCCCTCGGTGAGGGGGCGGGCGTCGTCGTGTGCGGGCCGGACATGCGCACATGTCCGCCGTCCCGTCGGCGCCCCGCTCAGGCGAGGGGCAGCTCCATCTCCAGGTCCTTCTGCGTGCGGTCGAGCGCGTAGGGCACGCTGCGGCCCGTGAGGACGAAGCCGCGGCGCTCGTAGTAGGCGCGGGCGCGCGGGTTGTCCTCGTGCACCTCGAGGCGGAGGGCCCGCGCGTTCGGGCGCTCGCGGGCCCAGGCGATCACGGCGTCGAGGAGCATGTCGGTGACGCCCGCGGCGCGGCCCCGGGCGTCCGGCGTGATGTAGACGCTCACGAGCATCACGACGGCGGGGTCGGTGGCGACGTACGCGTTCATCGCGCCGAGCCAGCGTCCGGTCGTGGGATCCACCGCGGCGTAGGCCGTGTTGCCGGGGCGCGCGGAGCGCAGGGTGCGGGCCTGCCAGTCGGCGTCGGGCCGGGTCAGCGCGCTCTCGAGGGTCTCGAGGTAGGCGAGCGGGGTGTCCTCGAGCATCTCGAGGCGGAGCGTGCGGTACTCGCGCCAGTCCTCCGGCCGCACCCGGCGGATCACGGCGGTGGGCGCGCTCACACCAGCTGCCCGTTCACGTGCAGAGCGCCCGCGGGGAAGGCGTCGGCGGGGGAGGTGACGGGCAGGATCATCCAGCCGTGGTCCTGGTGCACGACCTCGGCGGCGCCGAGCAGGGTGAAGCCGTTGTAGTGGCCGGTGCGGTCGGGGAGCGGGATCCAGCCGTGGCGCTCGTAGTACCCGGTGGTCTCCGCGCCCGTCTCGAGGAGGCCGAACGGGACGGCGAGGCGGGCGAGCGCGCCGCGGATCCCGTCGGCGAGCAGCGTGCCGATGCCCTGCCCCTGCCGCTCCGGGTGCACGGCGACCATGCCGGTGGATCCCATGAGCAGGTCGTCCGCCGGGTCGCCCTGGCCGTCGCCGAGCTCCGCGAACACGCGCCGGAGACCCGCGTGCGCGACGATCTCGTCGCCGTCGTGCACGAGGACCCGCAGCTCGGGCTGCGCGCCCGCCCAGCTGCGCGCGCCCACGTAGCCCGCGGCGAAGTCGGGGAAGGCGAGGGCCAGGAGCGCCGCGATCCGCTCGTGGTCGGCGACGTCGAGCGCGCCCTCGCGGACGACGGAGAGGCGGGGTCCCATGGGTCGAGGCTAGCGGCCGGTCACGCGGGTGTCCGGGCCCGGACCGCGGCCCGGTCGCGCGGCCCGCCCGCCCGTAGGGTGGAGCGCATGACCACCCCGCAGTCCGTCTGGCAGGACAAGCTCGGCCGCCTCTCCATCCGCTGCGTGCAGATCCTGGCGGTCCTCGTGGTCGCCATCGCGATCGTGTACGCCGCCATCTCGCTCAAGCTCGTCGTGATCCCGGTGATCATCGCGCTGATCCTCGCCTGCGCCGTGCGCCCGATGGTGCTCTGGATGGAGCGCCGCGGCGTGCCGGACGCGCTCGCTGCCGCCATCGCGCTGCTCACCGGCCTCGTGCTCTTCGGCGGCGCGATCACGGCCGTCGTCTTCGGCGTGCAGAGCCAGTGGCCGACGCTCGTGAAGGCCACCAGCGAGGGCGTCGACCAGCTGCAGACGTTCATCCAGGAGGGCGGACTGCCCATCGACTCCGCGCAGATCGACTCGATCCGCCAGTCGGCCGTCGACTTCCTCACCAGCAGCCAGTTCGGATCCGGCGCCATCGCGGGCGTCTCCGTCGCCGCCGAGGTCGTCACGGGGGCGATCCTCGGGCTCGTCGTCTTCTTCTACTTCGTCAAGGACGGGCCGCGGATCTGGGCCTTCCTCATCCGCCCGTTCCGCGGTCGAGGCCGCAAGCGCGCCGTGCGCGTGGGCCACGAGGGTTCGAAGGTGCTCGGCGGGTACATCCGCGGCACGGCGACCGTCGCGCTCGTCGACACCGTCTTCATCGGCGCCGGCCTCTTCATCCTCGGCGTGCCGCTCGCGCTGCCGCTGTCGCTCGTGGTGTTCATCGGCGCGTTCGTGCCGATCGTCGGCGCGACCGTCGCGGGCATCCTCGCGGCGCTCGTCGCGCTCGTGACCAACGACCTGCTGACGGCGATCATCGTCATCGGCATCGTGATCGCCGTGAACCAGCTCGAGGGCAACCTGCTGCAGCCGGTCGTGCTCGGCAACGCGCTCAAGCTGCACGGCCTCGTCGTCCTGCTGGCCCTGACCGCCGGCACGATCCTCGGCGGCATCATCGGCGCGATCCTCTCGGTGCCGCTCACCGCCGTCGCCTGGACCGCCTGGAAGATCATCATGGAGCCGGACGAGGAGGAGCCGGAGCCGCCGGCACCCGCGCCCCTCGAACCCGTGACGAAGGCGGCGCGCGGGCTCACCGCGATCCTCACGGGCCGCACCGCCACCGCCACCCGCGCCGAGCGATGAGCGCGTCCGGCGCCGCGGCGGGCCTGCAGCGCTCGCCCGGCTTCGCGGTCGCCGCGCGCCTCGGGCACGCGGTCAACGGCCTGCTGCACCTCCTCATCGGCGTGGTCGCGTTCCGCCTCGCGACGGGCGGCGGCGGCTCGGCCGACCAGTCGGGCGCGCTCGGCTCCATCGCGGGATCGCCCGGGGGCCGCGTGCTGCTGTGGGTCGTCGTGGTCGGCCTCCTCGGGCTCGGCCTCTGGCAGCTCGTCGAGACCGTGCTCACGCGCGGCGAGAACGCGAAGCGCACCTGGGCGGCGCGCGCGAAGGAGCTCGGCAAGGCCGTGGCGTACTTCGCGATCGCGGCCACCGCGCTGCGCTTCGCGACGGGCGGATCCAGCGACTCCTCCGAGCAGACCCAGTCGCTCAGCGCCAGGCTCCTCGCGGCGCCCGGCGGCGTCGTGCTGCTCGTGGCCCTCGGGCTCGCCGTCGTCGCGGTGGGCGTCTACTTCGGGTTCAGGGGCGCGACGAAGCGCTTCCGCGAGGACCTGGCCGTGCCGTCGGGGTCGCTCGGGCGCGGGATCACGGCGCTCGGCGTCGCGGGCTACGTCGCCAAGGGCGTCGCGCTCGTCGCGGTCGGCGTGCTGTTCGTCGTCGGCGCGGTCACGGCCGACCCGAGCCGCGCGACCGGTCTCGACGGCGCGCTCCAGTCGCTCGCGGGGCTGCCCGCGGGCGTCGCCGTGCTCGCGATCACCGGGCTCGGCCTCATCGCCTACGGCCTGTACTGCGGCGCCCGCGCGCGCTACGCGAAGCTGTGACGAGCCGTCCGGCCGTCGCGCTCGACGGCGTGCGGCCGGATGAGGTGCACGTCGTGCGGGTCTTCGTCGATGCGGACGGGCGTCACGGCAACGAGCTGGGGATCGTGCTCGCCTCGCCCCGCACCGTCGGCCGGGAGCTCGCGATCGCGCAGGCGCTCGGCTTCAGCGAGACCGTCTTCGTCGATGCGGTGGACGCGCCGGGCGCGGAGCCGCGGGGCGCGTCGATCCGCATCCTCACGCCCGCGCGCGAGCTGCCCTTCGCCGGGCACCCCACCGTCGGCACCGCGTGGTGGCTGGCGTCGCGCGGCGTGCCGGTCGACCACCTGCGCGTGCCGGCCGGGATCGTGGCCGTGACCCACGACGCGGGCGTCGAGCGCGTGACCGCGGACCCGGCCTGGGCGCCCGTCTTCGCCTGGCGCGAGCTGCCCTCCGCCGCCGAGCTGGCCGCGCTCGACCTCGCCGCGGCGGTATCCGAGGCGGGCGCGGACCACCTCTACGCGTGGGCGTGGATCGACGAGTCGGCCGGCTGGATCCGCTCGCGCATGGCCGCTCCCGCCCTCGGCATCGCCGAGGACGAGGCGACCGGAGCCGCCGCCCTGCGGGTCACCGCGCACCTCGGCCGCGGCCTCCGCATCACGCAGGGCCAGGGCAGCGAGCTGGTCACGCGGCTGCTCGACGACGGCCGGGCCGAGGTCGGCGGCTGCACGGTCGCGGACCGCGTGATCCCGCTGCCCTGAGCCGGGACGCGCCCGCCGCCGTCCCGCTAGGCGGTCGCGGCGTCCGCGTCCTCCGTCGCCGGCTCCTCGCGCGGGATGACGAGGATCTCGGAGATCCGCCGCCGGTCGAGCGCCGTCACCTGGAGGGTCACGCCGTCGACCTCGACCGTGTCGCCGACCTGCGCGAGCCGGCCGAGGTTCTCGATGACGAAGCCCGCGACCGTGTCCGACGCGGAGTCGGGCAGCTTCACACCCGTCGCCTCCTCGAAGTCCTGGAAGTTGAGCCGGCCGTCGATCGTGCCGCCGTCCTCCGCGAGGTCGCGTGCGGCCGAGTCGGTGTCGTACTCGTCGAAGATCTCGCCGACGACCTCCTCCACGAGGTCCTCGAGCGTGACGATGCCGTCCGTGCCGCCGTACTCGTCCACGATCACGGCGATCTGGTGGCCCTCGGCGCGCATCATCGTGAGAGTCGGCAGCACGCGCGCGGTCGCCGGGAGGTACGGGATCGGGCGGAGGATCTCGGAGACGGGACGCTCCGGATCCGCCGCGATCGCCTGGTACAGGTCGCGCACGTGCACGAAGCCGATGACGTCGTCGATGGTCTTGTCGACCACCGGGTAGCGCGAGTACGGCCGGTCCTGCACGTCGATCCCCGCCTCGCGGACCGTGCCGGTGCCGTCGAGCGCGGCGATCTCGGGCCGCGGCTTCATCACCTCGCTGAGCTGGCGGTGGCGGAGCGAGAGCACGTCGTCGAGGATCCGGCGCTCGTCGTCGGGGAGGCCCTCGTGGCTGGAGACGATGTCGCGGAGCTCCTCCTCGCTCATCTCCTCGCCGGTCTTGTGCGGGTCGCCGCCGAGGAGGCGCACGACCACGTTCGTGGAGACGGACAGCAGCCAGATCACCGGGCGCATGAGGATCGCGAAGCCGTTGAGCACGGGCGCGACGCCGTACGCGAAGCCGGCGTTGCGCTGGATGGCGAGGCGCTTGGGCGCCAGCTCGCCGAGCACGAGCGACAGGTAGGCGATCACCAGCGTGAGCAGGAGCGTCGCGATCGTGGACGCGAGTCCGGACTCCAGGCCCCACGATTCGAGCACCGGAACCACGGACGGCGCGATCGACGAGGCGCCGTACGCCGCGGACGCGAAGCCGGCGACGGTCACGCCGATCTGCACCGCCGCGAGGAAGGTGTTGGGGTTCCGGGCGAGCGCGGCGACCTTCTCGCCGCGGCGTCCGCGGGCGGCGAGGGCGTTCAGCTGGCCCTCGCGGAGGGTGACGAGCGCCATCTCGGTGGCGGCGAACACGCCGCCGACGAGGACGAACACCACGACCAGGACGATGTTGAGGACGAGGTCGCCGTTCACGAGCGGGGGCCGGTCGGGCGGGTGCCGGTCGAGCGGGTGGCGCCGATCCCGGTGAGGGGCGTGATGGCGCGGAGGGTGCGGGGCGTGCCCGGGGTCATCCGGGCGCCGGGACTGTGGCTGTCGGGAGCGGGCTCCCGCGCGGTTCTGTGCATGGACCGAGGGTAGTGGAGCAGGTGGGGAAATAGCCCGGCGGCGGCAAGGCTTCGGCAAGGCGGGGGCCGTGCCCTACGGTCGGGGCATGGATCAGATGGCGTTCGACGGGTCGTGGATCGGCAGCTCCGGGTGGCTCACGCTCGCCCTCGTGAACGCGGGGCTCGCGGAGCAGAAGGGCCGATCCCGGTGGAACTGGTTCCTCGTCTCGATCGTGCTCGGGCCGATCGCGACGTTCTTCATCGTGACGTGGGAGCGCGTCCCGGCCAAGGGCTCCGCGCCCCACCCTCTCGAGGCGCCGACGAACGGGCTCCTCGCCGTGGGCGTCGGCCTCGCGGCGCTGGCGGTCGTCAGCGCCGTGGTGGCGGGGATCGGCGGCGACACCGGCCTCTGGGTCCTCGCGGCCGCGCTCGCGGTCGCCGGGACGGCCTCCCTCGTCCTGCACGTGCTCGCGCACCGGCGCTGGGCGGCGCTGCAGGCGGCGCGTGTCCGGACCCCCGAGGTCCGACCTGACGCGCAGCCCTAGCGGTCGCCGCCAGGCGGGGTGCCGCCCGGGTCGCCGGCGCCGCCGCCGGAGGGCGCGGATCCCGCCGTCGGCGTCGTCGCCGAAGACGTTGTCGGAGTCGAGCGAGACCTGCGCGAGGTTCGCGCTCGATCCGGCGTACTCGTCGAGCGCGTGGACGGTCCTGCACGCGTCCTCGGGCAGGGCGACCTGCGAGGTCGCGATGGTCCTCGTCGCGTCGGTGATGTCGCCCATGCTCGGGTAGACCTCGAAGTGGATGTGCGGCCAGCGGCCCGTGTAGCAGGCGGGGAACACGGACGTGAAGGACACCGTGCCGTCGTCGCCCGCGAACGGCACGTCGCCGGTCGCCGTGTCGAGGATCGTGAGCGTGAGCGCCATGGGCACGCCCGCCGCGGTGGTGCCGCCGTCGAGGCTCGAGCGGATGTCGCTGCGGACGATGCCGGAGCGCTCCAGGACGTCCGGCCCGTTGGACCCGTCGCCCGGGTACGGCCCCGCGGTCTCATCCGGGATCTCGCCCGTCCGGGCGGCGGCGCTCTCCGTGCCGCCGGATCCCGCGGCCCCGGCCGGTCAGGCCGCGAGGGCGACGGATCCGATGCCCGCCCCGAGGTAGGCGAGCACGGCCCGGCGGCTGAGCAGCGTGCGGAGGTCGAAGCCGGCGCCCTGGTCGACCGCCTCCTCGTCGGCGCGGGCGAGCAGCCGGCCCTCGGAGGCGGGGCCGTCGGGCGTGCGGTCGGGTTCGGGGATGCGGGTCACGGGTCGTATCTCCTGGTCGGGCGTCCGGGCGGTCGGGACGGCACCACCGTGCCGGGCGGTCCGATGGACCGGCCATGGCGATCCGATGAGCCGGCCATGAGGGCGTGGCGTCCCGGAACGCGGCTCAGCCCGCGGGCACGCACGGGCTGTCGCAGCCCGCATCGCGCCGGCGCTGGCGCTCCCGTGCGCGCGCCCGCTCCAGCAGCGACACGTGCAGGTACCCCGCGTAGCCGCCGGGCGTGCGCCCCTCGCGGCGGCTCGAGGTGAGCACCTCGCCGGCGGCCGACGCCGTGATCCGCGCGTCGAGGTCGCGGAGCCGGCTCACGAGGTCGACGTCCTCGTGCTCGGCGACGGCCGGGAACCCGCCGGCCGCGACGTAGGCGTCGGCGCGCACGCCGAGGTTCGCGCCGTGCACGTGCCCGTTGGCGTGGCCGGGCACGCGGGTGGCCCGCCAGGCCGCGATCTGATCCGGGCTGAGGTCCTCCAGCTCGGGGCGGACCGTGCCGACGACCACGTCGGTGCCGGCGTCCGCGAGCTCGAGCTGGCTGGTGATCCACGCGGGCGGCACCGCGGAGTCGGCGTCGGTGCACGCGATCCAGTGCTCGGCCTCGTCGCCGTCCCAGCCCGCGCGGGCCGCGTCGACCCCCTGCGCGCGGGCGGCGCCCACGCGTCCGGCCGCGCTCTCGATGACCTCGACGCCGGCGGCGCGCGCGACCTCCGCGGTGCGGTCCCGGCAGTCGTCGGCGACGAGGATCACGCGCACGCGCACCCCCGCCGCGCGCGCCCGGGACGCGGCGACCTCGACCGATGCGAGGCAGCGGCCCACCAGCTCCTCCTCGTCGCGCGCGGGGATGACGACCGTGACCGCGCGGATCCGCGGGGCCGGCTCCGCCCCGACCGCCGCGGCCGACCCGCCCGTCACCGCAGCCCCGTGCGGGTCGCGACCGAGCGCGGATCCGCCGACAGGACCTCGAGCAGGAAGTCGTCCTCCTCGTGCCGCATCAGCGTGTGCAGGCCGGGGACGGCGGCGAGCCGCGCGTGCACCTCGTCGCCCGCACGCCGGAAGTCGCCCTCCGGGTGCCGCCAGTGGCAGGCGACCAGGGTGCCCGTGGCGCCGAGGGAACCGGGCAGCGCGGCGAGCACGCGGTCGAAGGCGGCGTCGTCGAGGTAGTAGCCGATCTCGCTCATCACGACGAGGTCGAAGGTGCCGGCCGGCCAGTCGTCGCCCACGTCGCGCACCTCGAGGCGCACGTGCGGCGCGTCGGCGAGGCGGACGCGCGCCCGCTCGACCGCGGTCGGCGCGACGTCCACCGCGAGCAGCTCGTCCACGCGCTCGGCGAGGCCGGCCGTCGTGACGCCGATCGAGCAGCCGATCTCCAGCGCCCGCCCGTACCGCTCGTCGGGCAGCGCCGCGAGGGTGGCGAGGCGCTTGCGGCGCTCGTACCAGCGGGTCGTGACGCGCCAGGGATCCTCGGCGCGGGCGTACGCGGCGTCGAAGCGCTCGGCGGCGGAGGGGGTCGCGGGCGCGTCGGCCACGATCAGCACCTCCCGGTCGCGGTCGGCGTGCCGGAGGAAGCCGGGCTGCAGCACGGCCGCGTCCTCGGGCGCGTCGGAGAGCGGATCCACCTGGCTGGCGTGCGCGCGGATCGCCGCGCGCTTGGCGTCCCGCACCCGCGCGTCGAGCGGCAGCGCGCGCATGGCGGCCCACGGCACGCGCGGGTCGTCGGGTGTCGCCCAGTGCCACATCCACACCGGGTACTCGACCAGCCGGATCCCGCGCCCGGCGGGCAGCGCGCCCACCAGCTCGGCGACCACCTCGCCCGTGACGCGGTGGTCCCGGTGCCCGTCGCCGCGCCAGGGAGCGGCGACCCACGTGCCCGGCGCGGCGTCGGCGAGGAGCGCAGCGAGGTCGTCGCGCACGGCGTCGCGGCGTTCGCGGATGCCTCCGTCGGGGTGGCCGAGGAGCACGAGGCGGGCGTCGGGCGCGACCGCGTCGAGGGCCGCGCGGGCCTCCTGGCGGCGGAGGGCGACGAGCTCATCGGGCGTGCGGGTGGGGGATCCGGGGTGCGAGGCGGCGCCGTCCGTCACGATCACGAGGGTCACCGGCACGCCGCGCGCGGCCGCCGAGGCCATCAGCCCCGCGGCGCCGATCGACTCGTCGTCGGCGTGCGCGGAGACCACGAGGAGCGCGGCCATCCCCGCGAGGTCGGGGGCGTCGAGCGCGCCCCAGCGCGGATCCGCGTCCCAGACGTCCGCGTCGGTGCCGGGCTCGCGCGCATCGAAGGCGACGCCCGTCGCGGCGGTCGTGGCGGTATCGGTCGCGGTCGCTTCGGTTGCGGTGGCCTCAACCGACCGCCGCCCGGCCGCCTCCGCGAGCGCGCCACCCAGCGAGGCGTCGTCGCGCTCGGCGTGGTGCTGCCGTACGTACAGCCCGAGGTCGGCCACGCGCTTGGCGTGATCCGCGTCCTGCGCGAGCGGGGCCGGCCCGAGGGCGTGCGCGACGTGCGTCAGCGTCTCGTCCACGGCCCGCGCGACGACGGCGCGTACCCGCTTCGCGAGCAGGCGCCCCTCCTCGCCCGAGGCGAGCCCGCGGTCGACCAGGCCGGCGGCCTCGGCGAGCGATGCGCGCGCGCCGTCGAGCGCCGCGTCGACCGCGCCCAGGTGCATGAGCAGCAGGCGGTCGGCGCCCTCACGGGACGCCGCCCGCAGCAGCGTGCGCGCCAACCCGACCGCGCCGCCGTACCAGCAGGCCGCGACCTGGATCCCGCCCCAGTGGAACCCGGGCCGCTCGAGATACCAGCCGGGCGCGCCCACGCGCCGCGCCGGCACATCCTGCATGCGCAGCGGCCCGCTCGGGACCTCCACGAGCCCGCGGGCGACCCAGGCGCCGGGCACGACCTCGACGCCGGGCTGGCGGAGGTCGACGGCGAAGAGGCCGCGCGATCCGTCGTCGACGGCGGCGGTGATGAGCGCGTGCGTCAGCGACCCGGCGAGCGAGCACCACGGCTTGGTCCCCGACAGCCGCACCGCGTCTGGCCCGTCGGCGTCCGTCAGGGCCGTCAGCGGATCCCTGCCGCCCTCGGCCGCGAACACGCCCCACGTGCGCGGCTCGGCGTCGCCCTCGCGCGCGGCGCCGGTGCCCGCGATGGCGCGGCCGCCCGCGGCGTCGCGCTCCTGGTCGAGGATCGCGAGCGCGTCGAGGTGCGGCTCGACCGTGCGGGCGAGGCCCAGGTCGGCGGCGGCGAGCGTCGCGAGCGCCTCCCAGAGGTCCGCCGTGCCGCCGGCGCCCGGCCGGGCACCGCCGTCGCCGAGCGCGACGGCGAGCGCCAGCGCCCGCTCGGTCGTCCATCCCGCCCCCGGTGGCGTCGCCGCGAGCGACTCGCGCACGAGGGAGACGGCTGGCCCGGCGGCGGCGTCGCCCGGCGGCACCGCGCCGGAGGCGAGGCGGACGCGCGCCGGGGCGGTCGCGTCGGGGGTGGATGCGGGCAGAGGACCGGATGTCACGGGGAGGGGCGCCAAATCGTCGAGGGGTCGTCCGGGCGGGGCCCGATCGTCCTTCGAACCTACAAGCGTCCGAGGTCGGCTGCCCGCCGGCGGCGCGGCACCGCCCCCGTGTGAGATCCTGGCGGCCTCGGATCCCCCGGTCACGTGGGTGTGGGACCCTGACGGCGGGGCTGGGGCGCGATCCGCACCGACCACGCACGACAGAGGGGACCCACCATGGACCAGCACACCGACCCGCACGCCGCCGAGGCCACGACCGAGGGGCCGGCCGACCAGCCCACGCCCGAGGCGGTCGAGGAGTTCGAGCGCCTCGCCGTCCTGCGCATGGGCGGCCAGGACATCGAGGGAGCCCTCGACGAGCTCCCCGACGCGGACGCCCGCGAGGTGGCGGAGGTCGCCATCGACCGCGTCGTCCGCGGCTACGACCACCTGTAGATCCGCGCCGGGCGTCCGCCGACCGGCGGCGCCTAGCGCCCGGTGAGCCGCGCGATGAGCTCCCGGTACCGCTCCGCCGTCCGCTCCACGATCTCCTGCGGCAGCACGGGCGGCGTGCCGGTGCGATCCCAGTTCGCCGCGAGCCAGTCCCGCACGATCTGCTTGTCGAAGCTGTCGGTGCGGTTGCCCGTCGCGTACGCCTCGGCGTCCCAGTAGCGCGACGAGTCGCTCGTGAGCACCTCGTCCGCCAGCGTGGTGATGCCCGTGCGCGGGTCGATGCCGAACTCGAACTTGGTGTCCGCGAGGATCACGCCGCGCTCCTCGGCGATGGCCGACGCGCGGCGGTAGACGTCGAGCGAGAGGTCGCGCAGGCGCGCCGCCTCCTCGTGCCCCACGAGCTCCTCGGTGCGCGCGAACGTGATGTTCTCGTCGTGCTCGCCCTGCGGCGCCTTCCACGCGGGCGTGTAGATCGGCTCCGGCAGGCGGTCGCCCTGCGCGAGGCCGGCGGGCAGCGGGATGCCGCACACCGTGCCGTGCTCGCGGTACTCCTCCCAGCCGGATCCGGCGAGGTAGCCGCGCACGACGCACTCGATGGGCAGCATCTCGAGAACCCGGCAGAGCATCGCGCGCCCGCGCACCTCGTCCGGGATGCCGATGCGGTCGAGGGTGTCGCCGTCGACGAGGTGGTTCGGCACGTCGAGCCGGTCGAACCACCAGAGGCTGAGCTGCGTGAGGAGCTCGCCCTTGCCGGGGATCCCCGGCTCGAGCGCGAAGTCGTAGGCGCTCACGCGGTCGGTCGCGACGACCAGCACGTGCGGCTCGCCCTCGAGCGCGCGGTCGTCGGTGTCGTCGACCGCGGGGCTGAACAGCTCGCGGACCTTGCCCGAGTAGGCGTGCTCCCAGCCCGGCAGGTCCCAGTCGACGGCGTGGCCGGCGGGCGTCCCGGCGCTCATCGGATCACCTGCGCCGCGATGTCGGTGCGGTGCTGCGACCCGTCGAGCGACAACCGCCCGACGGCCTCGTAGACCCGCGACCGCGCCTCCACGAACGAGGACCCCGTCGCGACGACGCTGAGCACGCGCCCGCCGGTGACGACGAGCCCGGCGTCCGACTCGGCGGTGGCGGCGTGCGCGATGCTCACGCCCTCGACCCGCTCCGCCTCCTCGACGCCCTCGATGACGCGTCCCGTCAGCGGCGCCTCCGGGTAGCCCTCGCTCGCGACCACCACGGTGACCGCGACGTCATCGGAGAACTCCGGCCGCGCGACGCCGCCGAGCTCGCCCGACGCGGCCGCGAGCAGCAGCTGCGAGAGCGGCGTGACGAGGCGGGGCAGCACGACCTGGGTCTCCGGATCCCCGAAGCGCGCGTTGAACTCGATCACCCGGATCCCGTCCGCGGTGAGGATGAGCCCGCAGTAGAGCAGCCCGATGAACGGCGTCTGCTCTTCCGCGAGCTTCCGCACCGTGGGGAGCGCGATGGTGTCGATGACCTCGTCGACGAAGCCGTCCGGCAGCCACGGCAGCGGCGAGTACGCGCCCATGCCGCCCGTGTTGGGCCCCGCGTCGCCGTCGCCCAGGCGCTTGTAGTCCTGCGCGGGCGAGAGGGGGACCACATCGTGCCCGTCGGAGAGGAGGAACAGCGACACCTCCTGCCCGGCCAGGAACTCCTCGACGAGCACGGTGCCCTGGCCGAGGTAGTGGCGGGCGTGCTCGAGGGCCAGCGTGCGGTCGGCCGTGACCAGCACGCCCTTGCCGGCGGCGAGGCCGTCGGCCTTGATGACGTAGGGGGCGCCGTACTCGTCGAGCGCGGCCTCGACCTCGTCGACCGTGCCGGCCTGGGCGGCGCGGCCCGTGGGCACGCCCGCCTCCTCCATGATGCGCTTGGCGAAGGTCTTGGATCCCTCGAGCGCGGCGGCCGCCCGGCCCGGCCCGAAGACGGGGATGCCGCGCGTGCGGAGCGCGTCCGCGACCCCGGCGACGAGCGGCGCCTCTGGCCCCACGACGACGAGCTCGACGCCCTCCGCGAGCGCGTGCTCCGCGACCACCGCGGGGTCGTCGATGTCCATCTTCACGACGGGCACGACGCGCGCGATCCCGGCGTTGCCGGGTGCCGCGACGATCTCGTGGCCCGCGTCCTCTCGGAGCAGGGCCGTGACGATGGCGTGCTCGCGCGCACCGGAACCGAGTACCAGGATCTTCACGCCCCCACCCTATCGACGCCGACCCCACCGGACCGGGCCCCTGGGGGCGCCGCCGGGAGCGCCGGATCCCCGCCCCGGGAGGGGGAGAGGAGGATGGGAGACCGACCCGCCGCGGGCACGTCACGGGTCGGCTCCCTGCCCTCTCCGGCGTTCTTCGGGTCCGCCGGCGGGCGCATCGTCCCTGCCCTCCCGTCGCCCGGGGAGACGACGGGAGGGAGGACGTCCTGCCGTGCCGAGCGGGTCGTGTCACCGCCGGGCACTTCCATACACGGTAATGGATGTCCCCCAAAGTGCGGACCCGACGCGACGCCCCAGTAGGAGGGGTGCGGCGACCCGGGACGGGCTGCGCGACCTCGCCGCTCTGGCATCCTGGGGCGATGGCCAAGGCGCGCATCCACCCCACCGTCGGACAGCCCGCCGTGCGGGCGGCCCTCGCCAAGGGCGCCGACGCCGACCGGGAGACGCGGGCCACCGCGGTCCGCTTCCTGCTGCAGGCGTTGGCGGATCTCGCGCCCGGCGGCACGGTCGAGGTGCGCGTCCCGCCGTTCGGGGCCGTCCAGTGCATCGAGGGCCCGGGCCACACGCGCGGCACGCCCCCGAACGTCATCGAGACCGACCCCGCCACGTGGATCGCGCTCGCCACGGGCGGCACGACCTGGGACGCGGGCGTCGAGGCGGGCGCCGTGCGCGCGTCCGGGCTCCGCGCCGACCTGCGCGGACTCCTGCCCGTGCCGTGGGAGCTCGCCGCCGACCGCTGAGCGCCGGCCAGCGCCGCCGCGGTTCGTGCGGGGTCGGCGGCGCGGGGGATGATGGACCCATGACCAACGCCCGACCCCAGCCCGACGACGAGCGCCGCACCGAGGTCCTCGTGCGGCGGTCCCCCCGCTACTTCCGCTTCATAGGGGTCGGAGCTGTCCTCGGGATCATCGTGGCGATGGTCCTCACGCTCACGTTCCCGCCGAACCCGGAGTTCTCCGAGGCCCAGGTGCTGGCGTTCCTCGCGCTGTTCGCGGTCGTCATCTTCGGCGGGCTGGCCGCGCTCCTCGCGCTGGCGCTCGACCGCGCGGCGTCGCGCCGGTCGCGCGTCCTCACGGCCGAGCGCGAGCCGGGCGAGCCGGGCGCCTGATCCCGCATCCGACCTCCTGGCCCCGCGTCGCGCCGATCAGCTGAGCTGCGTGCGCTCCAGCCAGGACAGGTACTCCGGCGTCACGTTGCCGGTGATGTACTCGCCCGTGAAGCAGCTCATCTCGAGGTCCTCCACGCCGGTGGATCCCTCGAGGATCGCGTCGCGCATGTCCGCGACCTCCTGGTAGATGAGGTGGTCGGCGCCGAGCTCGGTCGCGATCTCGGGGATCTTCCGCCCGTGCGCGATGAGCTCCTGCCGCGACGGCATGTTGATGCCGTACACGTGGGGGTAGCGCACCGGGGGAGCGGCCGAGGTGAACGTCACCTTGTTGGCGCCGGCCTGCCGGGCCATGGTGACGATCTCGCGGCTCGTCGTGCCGCGCACGATGGAGTCGTCGACGATGAGGATGTTCTTGCCCTGGAACTCCGAGCTCATCGCGTTGAGCTTCTGGCGCACGGACTTCTTGCGCTGCGCCTGCCCCGGCATGATGAACGTCCGGCCGACGTAGCGGTTCTTGTAGAAGCCCTCGCGGTACTCGATGCCGAGCGTCTGCGCGACCTGCATGGCCGACGGGCGCGAGGAGTCCGGGATGGGCATGACGACGTCGATGTCCCCCGCGGGGCTGTGCTCCGCGATGGTGGCGGCGAGCCGGTTGCCCATGCGCAGGCGCGCGTCGTACACGCTGATGCCGGACATGACCGAGTCGGGCCGCGCGAGGTAGACGAACTCGAACGCGCACGGGATGAGCCGCGGCGTCGGGTGGCACTGGCGCGCGTGCATCTCGCCGTCCATCGTGATGAACACGGCCTCGCCGGGCGCGACGTCGCGCACGATCTCGTAGCCGAGCGACTCCATGACGAGCGACTCGCTCGCCACGACCCACTCCATCCGGCCGCCCTCGAGCTCGCGGCGGCCCAGGGTGAGCGGGCGGATCCCGAACGGGTCGCGGAACGCGAGCATGCCGTGCCCGGCGATCATCGCGATCGAGGCGTACGAGCCCTCGACGCGCTCGTGGAGGCGCTCGACGGCGGTGAACACCTGGTCGGGGTCGAGCGCCATGCCGGACACCTGCGACTGCAGCTCGTGGGCCAGCACGTTCACCAGCAGCTCGGTGTCGGAGCTCGTGTTCGTGTGGCGGCGATCCACGTGGAAGAGCTCCTGCGCCAGCTCCCGCGTGTTCGTGAGGTTGCCGTTGTGCACGAGGACGATGCCGTAGGGCGCGTTCACGTAGAACGGCTGCGCCTCGTCCTCGTCCGTGGCGCTGCCCTTGGTGGCGTACCGCACGTGGCCGAGGCCCATGGTGCCGAGCAGCGATCGCATGTCGCGCGTGCGGAAGGCTTCGCGGACCTGACCGCTGAGCTTCTTCACGTGGAAGGTGTTGCCCTCCGCGGTGGCGATGCCGGTGGAGTCCTGACCGCGGTGCTGCAGGAGCAGGAGGCTGTCGTAGACGAGTTGGTTGACGGGTTCGGACGATACGACGCCGACGATGCCGCACATGCTTCGGCTGACTCCTGAAGAGTAGAAGAGGTGGGGGAGCCGCCAGTCTCCCACACGGGAGCGACGCGCCCGGCCGCTACTGTGTCTCAGGTGACCACCAAGAGCTCGTATGCAGAGGCCGGCGTCGACACGGAGGCCGGCGATCTCGCGGTCCAGCTGATGAAGGAGGCCGTGTCCCGCACGCACGGCCCCGAGGTCGTCGGCGGATTCGGCGGGTTCGCGGGGCTGTTCGACGCGAGCGCCCTGACCCGGTTCCGCCACCCGCTCCTCGCGACGTCGACGGACGGCGTCGGCACCAAGGTCGCCATCGCGCAGACCATCGACAGGCACGACACCATCGGCCAGGACCTCGTGGGCATGGTCGTCGACGACATCGTCGTGGTCGGCGCGCGTCCCCTCTTCATGACCGACTACATCGCCTGCGGCAAGGTCGTGCCCGCGCGCATCGCCGACATCGTCGCCGGCATCGCGCGCGCCTGCTCCGACACCGGCACCGCCCTCGTCGGCGGCGAGACGGCCGAGCACCCGGGGCTCCTCGGGCCGGACGACTACGACGTGGCCGGTGCCGCGGTGGGTGCGGTCGAGGCGGACTCGGTGCTCGGATCCGAGCGGGTGCGCGACGGCGACGTCGTGTTGGCGCTCGCCTCCAGCGGCCTGCACAGCAACGGCTTCTCGCTCGTGCGCCACATCCTCGCCACCGCGGGCATCGGCTTCGGCGACACCTCGGCCGAGCTCGGCGGCGTGGTCGGCGAGGTGCTGCTCGAGCCGACGCGCCTCTACACGACGCCGCTGCTCGACGTGCTCGCGCAGCCGGAGCTCGGCCCGGCCGTCCACTCCATCAGCCACGTCACGGGCGGCGGCATCGCGGCGAACCTCGCGCGCGTGCTGCCGCGCGGGTCCTTCAGCGAGCTCGAGCGCTCCACGTGGTCGCCGCCCGCGGTCTTCCGTGCGCTCGCCGGCATCGCGGGCTCGACGCTCGAGAGCGCGGAGGGCACCTGGAACCTCGGCATCGGCATGATCGCCGTGGTCGACGCCGCGGCCGCCGACGGCATCGCGCGCGCGCTCACCGCCGCGGGCATCCCCACCTGGGAGGCCGGCCGCGTGACGATCGGCGACGCCCCGGCGGGCGCCGGCTTCGAGCAGGGCGCCAAGGGCGTCGACGGCGGGGCCGTGCGCCTCACCGGCCGCTACCGCGACTGATCCGCGTCGCGCTGGGTGCGTCCGCCCCGGGGGACGGCGTCGCGCCCGTGCCGACGAGCGACCGCGGGCGCACATGAGCGGACCCGCCTCACCAGGAGGCGGGTCCGACGCTCATCCGACCGGGGCCGGAGGCGGGATCAGGCGCGCTTCTGCTCGTCGCCCGGGACGTAGGCGTCCGGCTCGTCGGCGTACTCGTCCCACTTGGCGGCCTCGGCCGCGTACTGCTCGTCGACCGCCCCGTGGGTGGTCAGCTCGCGCTCCAGCTGCGTGTAGTCCACATTGGGACTGAACGACTTCAGCTCTCGCGCGATCTTGGTGTGCTTAGCTTTTTGACGGCCGCGCCCCATGCGAGACCCCCTCACGACTCAGGCCCCGACGGGCGGTGACAACGCTGGATGCAGCGGACAGGGATTGGAGAAAACCTAGGGGCTACCCTAACATGGGGCCCTAGTCGCCCCGGGCGTGTCCTCCCTGTCCGGAGAGCGTGCACGGGCATCGTACGACCTCGTCCCGAAATCGCCCTGCGCCCGCGAGCGGGCGCTAGCCTGGTCGTCCCATGACCTCCGAGCCGACAGAGACCCAGGTCGTGGTCATCGGTGCCGGACAGGCCGGCCTCTCCGTCGCGTACCACCTGCAGCGGCTCGGCCTCCGCATGGGCGCCGACGCCGTCGTGCTCGACCGCGGGCCCACGACGGGCGGTGCCTGGCAGCACCGGTGGGCGGCGCTCCGCCTCGGATCCGCGCACCGCGTGGCCGACCTCCCCGGCATGTCCGAGCTCGGCATCTCGTTCGCGACGGCCGACCGTCGTCTTCCGGCGCGCGACGTGGTGCGCGACCACTACGCCCGCTACGAGCAGCACTTCGACCTGCGGGTCGCGCGCCCGGTCGAGGTGCGCGCGGTGCTCGACGCGGACGTGCCCCCGCAGGCCGCGTCGCGTCGCCGGGCCGCGCACCCCTCCGACTCCGTCCGCCCGCTCCTCGTGCGCGCCACCGACGGCGACCGCGTCGCCCGGTTCGTCGTCAACGCCACCGGCACGTGGGGCGCGCCGTTCATCCCCTCGTACCCCGGGCTCGGGTCCTTCCGGGGTCGGCAGCTGCACACGTCGGGCTATCGCGCGGCGGCCGACCTGCGGGGGCTCCGCGTGCTCGTCGTGGGCGGCGGCACCTCCGCCATCGGCTTCCTCATCGAGCTGGAGGGGGTGGCGGCGCGCACCATGTGGTCGACGAGGCGTCCCGTCGACTTCCTCAAGGCGGGCGAGCTCGACGTCGAGGCCGCCGTGCGCGCGGTCGACCTGCAGGACCGGGCCGCGCGCGCGGGGGAGGCGCTGCCGAGCATCGTCAGCGGGACGGGGGTGCCGCGCACGCGGCGCATCGTCGCGGGGATCCGGCGCGGGGTGCTCGACAGCAGGGGCCCGGTCGCGCGCTTCGAGGAGGACGGTGTGGTCTGGGCGGACGGCGGGCGTGACCAGGTCGACGCGGTCATCTGGGCCACCGGGTTCCGGCCGGAGATCCGGCACCTCGCACCGCTCGGCCTGCGCGAGAAGGAGGGCGGCGTGCGCGTCGAGTCCGGCGTCTCGGCGCGGGATCCGCGCGTGTTCCTCGCAGGCTACGGACCGCAGGCGTCGACGATCGGCGCGAACCGCGCGGGTCGACGCGTGGCGCGGCAGGTCATCGCGGCCCTCGGCTGAGGCGTCGCGCCGGGGCCCGCGGAAGAGGGGGCGTGGGGGCCCGCGCCGTCTGCGGGAACTCGCGGCGAGGCCCCCGCGTCCATCCGGACCTCACGGGTCGGTCCGGACGTGACCCGACCGGTCCAGGGTGCGCCGACATCGGCGCACCCCGGGGCCTGGTCGACCTGCACGAGCTCTCGGGGAAGAGTTCGTACACCAACGAGTCTATAGCCGTGTCCTCCTTTTCGAGGACACGGGGCCCGGCCGCGCGCGTCGGTCGCCGCCGAGCTCGGCTCCGGGACGCGTCGCTGCCCGGCTCCGCGGCGGGACCTAGGGCGTCCTTCGGCCGCTCGTGTGCTTCACGGGCGTCGTCGGCGGCGGGCCGGATCGGCGGACGGCGGGGCGCACGGGCTCGCCACGGCGATCCTGCCCGGGCACCGGCCGCGACCGACGGCCGTAGATGAGCTCCGACGAGTCGAGCAGCCACGGCACCAGCGCCAGCGTGACGCCGTGCACGAGGAGCAGCTTCTGGCGGATCCGTCGGGCCTTGTGGTTGTGCAGCAGCGTCTCCCACCAGTGGCCGACGATGTAGACGGGCGTGTAGACCGTGATGATCTCGCTGCCGTGCTCGGCCCGGCGGGACTTCAGGTACTTGATGAGCGGGAAGCTGATGTCGCGGTAGGGGGAGGCGACGATGCGCAGCGGCATCTCGATCTCCATCTCGATCCACTGGCGCTCGAGCAGCTTGGTCGCCTCGTCGTCGACGGAGACGTGCACCGCCTCGATGCTGTCGTGGTTGGCGGCGATGGCGTAGTCGAGCGCCTTGAGGACCGGCTTCTGCATCCGGCCGACGAGCACGACCGCGTGGTCGCCCGTGGAGCCGAAGACCGTGACGGGGTCGACCTCGATCTCCTTCTCCACGTCGCGGTAGTAGCGGTTCACGCCGAGCATGAGGAGGAACAGCACCGGCATGATCGCGAACACGAGCCAGGCGCCGTGCGTGAACTTGGTGATGGTGACGACGATGAGCACGAGCGCCGTGAGCAGCGCTCCGAACGCGTTGATGGCGAGGCCGCGGATCACCTCGCCGCGGTTCGCGCAGCCCTCGCGGAGCATGCGGGTCCAGTGCACGACCATGCCCGTCTGCCCGAGCGTGAACGACACGAAGACGCCGATGATGTAGAGCTGGATGAGTTGCGTGAGGTTCGCCTGGTAGACGACGAGGATGAGCGTCGCGCCGAGCGCCAGCAGCAGCATGCCGTTGCTGTAGACGAGGCGGTCGCCGCGGGTGAGCAGCGACTTGGGGGCGTAGGCGTCCTTCGCGAGCACGGAGCCGAGCAGCGGGAAGCCGTTGAACGCAGTGTTGGCCGCCAGGAGCAGCACCGCGGCGGTCGTCGCCTGCAGCAGGTAGAACATCACGCTGCCGTTGCCGAACGTGGCCCCGGCGACCTGCGCCATGAGGCTCTTCTGCGGCTCCGTGGCGCACCCGGTCCAGCCGATGAGGTCGCACGGGTGCTCGCCGTAGTGCACCTGCGCGATGAGCGCGAGGGTCGTGAGGCCGACGAACAGCACGATGGCCGTGCCGCCCATGATCACGAGGGTGGCCTGCGCGTTCTTGACCTTGGGCGTGCGGAACGCGGGGACGCCGTTGGAGATGGCCTCGACGCCCGTGAGCGCGGAGCAGCCGCTCGAGAACGCGCGGAGCAGCAGGAGGATGAAGGCGACCTGTGACAGGCTCGGGGTCTCGACCGTGTAGGCGGCGGACTCGGCGACGGGCGGGTCGCCGAGGGCCGTGCGGACGAGGCCGACGACGATCATGAGGCCCACGCTCGCGATGAAGAGGTACGTGGGCACCGCGAAGGCCTTGCTCGACTCGCGCACGCCCCGGAGGTTGACGGCCGCGAGGAGCGCCACGAAGAACACCGCGATCTCGACGCGGAACGGCGCGATCTCGGGGATCGCGCTGATGATGTTGTCGACGCCGGAGGCGACCGACACCGCCACCGTGAGGATGTAGTCGACGAGGAGCGCGGACGCGACGACGAGGCCGGCCTTCTCGCCGAGGTTCTTGTGGGCGACCTCGTAGTCGCCGCCGCCCGACGGGTAGGCCTTGATGAGCTGGCGGTAGCTGAGCACCACGACGACCAGCAGGATCACGACGCAGGCCGCGACCCACGGCGCGAAGCTCAGGAACGCGAGGCCGCCGAGCGTGAGGATGAGGAGCAGCTCCTGCGGCGCGTACGCGACCGAGCTGAGCGGGTCGCTCGCGAAGATGGGGAGCGCGAGGTGCTTGGGGAGCAGCTGGCCCTCGAGCTTGTCGCTGGCGAGCTTCTCGCCGATGAGCAGCCGCTTGGCGGGACTGCTCTCGGGTGCCTGGGGGTCCGGAGTCACGAGCGGCCACGATACATGGCGACGCGCCCGGGCCGCGACGGCGCCGGGAGCGGGCCGTGAGGCCGCTGGATCCCCGTCGCCCCGCGGACTACCCGACCGTCGCGACCGGGCCCGTGGGGAGGGTGCCCGCGGCGTCGTCGGGGGCGGCGCCGCGCGTGCGACGGCGGGGCGCGCGGGCGGGCACGGGCAGGTCGAACAGGGGGAGGGTGCGCTGGACGATGGGGCCGATGAGGAGCGCGAACGCGAGCGTGCCGAGGCCCACATCCCCGCCGAGGGCCCAGCCGATCGCGAGCACGACCAGCTCGGTGCCGACGCGGACGCGCCACACCGGCCAGCCCGTGCGCCGGTGGATCCCGGTCATGAGGCCGTCGCGCGGGCCCGGTCCGAAGTGCGCGCCGATGTAGAGGCCCGTCGCGAGGCCGAGGAGCAGGAGGCCGGCGGCGAAGAGGGGGATGCGGATCCACAGGCTCTCGACCGCCGGGACGACCGCGAGTGCGACCTGCGCGCTGTAGCCGACGAAGACGACGTTGAGGACGGTGCCCCAGCCGGGGCGCTGGCGGATGGGGATCCAGAGGAGCAGCACGAGCGCGCCGATGATGTTGGTGACGACGCCGAACGGCAGGCCCGTCTTGAGGGCGGCACCCTGGCTCAGCACGTCCCAGGGGGAGACGCCGACGGCGGCCTGCAGCATCATCCCGATGGCGAAGCCGTAGAGGAAGATGCCGAGGGCGAAGTGGACTGAGCGACGGAGCATGTGGGAGATCCAATCGCGCCCACGGGTTGCGGGACAAGAGGCCAATCGTCAGGCTGTGGCCTCATGACCCTCGCTGGATCCGCTCCCTCCGCCGTGCTCGGACCGACCGCCCTCACGGCGCTGCTGGGGGAGTGGGCGCGACCCGGCACCCCCGCGTACCAGGCGCTCGCCGACGGGATCCGGCACCTCGTCCTCGACGGGCGCGTGCCCGTCGGCGCGCGGCTCCCCGCCGAGCGGGAGCTCGCGGCCGCGCTCGGCCTCAGCCGCACCACGGTCGCGGCGGCCTACGCGGCGCTGCGCGGGACCGGCCACCTCGCGAGCCGCCGCGGCTCGGGCAGCATGACGCGGATCCCCCGGAGCCCGCTCCGCGCGGAGGGCGACGGACGCGAGGTGGCGGACATGAGCCGCGCCGCCGTGCCCGCGGCACCCGCGCTCGCGGACGCCGCGATGCGCGCCGCGGCCCGGCTGCCCGCGCACCTCGAGGGGCACGGCTACGACGTCGACGGGATCCCGGAGCTGCGCGAGGCCATCGCCGCCCGCTACCGCGCGCGCGGACTGCCGACCGAGGCCGACGACGTCATGGTGACGGTCGGCGCGCAGCACGCGATCGGCCTCCTCGCCTCCGTCCTCGTGCACCGCGGCGACCGCGCGCTCGTCGAGCAGCCGAGCTACCCGCACGCGATCCAGGCGCTGCGCGACGCCGGCGCGCGGCTCGTGGGGGCGGGAGTCGGCGTCGACGGCTGGGACGAGGACATGCTCGAGCAGACCATCCGCCGCACCCGTCCCGCGCTCGCGTACCTCATGCCGGACTTCCACAACCCGACCGGCCGCACGATGCCCGAGGACCAGCGGGCGCGGATCGTGGCGCTCGCCGAGGCGCACGGCGTGACCGTGGTCGCCGACGAGACGACGGCCGAGCTCGACATCGACCGGGCGACCGCGCATCCGCCGCTCGCCGTGCACGGGTCGCCCGGCGCGGTGGTGCTCGTGGGGTCGGTGGGCAAGACGGTGTGGGGCGGGCTCCGCGTCGGGTGGATCCGCGCCGGTCGGCCGCTCCTGCGCGATCTGGCCCGGGCGCGCTCGGCCCGCGACCTCGGCACGCCCGTGCTCGAGCAGCTCGTGGTGGCCGAGGTGCTGGGCGGGATGGACGGGATCCTCGTCGAGCGCCGCGCGCGGCTGGGGGAGACGCGCGACCACGTGGAGGCCGAGCTCGCGCGGCGGTTCCCCGGGTGGGAGGTGCCGCACGTCGACGGCGGGCTCGCGGTGTGGGTGGGCATCGGCGCGCCCGTGAGCACGGAGCTCGCGCTGGCCGCCCGGTCGCGGGGGCTGGCGATCACGGGCGGGAGCCGGTTCGGGCACGACGGCGCGTTCGAGCGCTTCCTCCGGATCCCCATCACGGCGCCGCCTGCCGCCACCGACCGGGCGCTCGACATCCTCGAGGACGCCTGGCGCGGTCTCGCGCCGGACGCCGGCCGGCCAGCCGCCGGCCGGGAGCACGACGTGGTGGACCGGTCGGTCCTGGTCTGACGGCCGCGTCCGGGGCTTGGGGACGCGACCGACGGCGGGCGGGGCGATCCCGGTACCGTTCCGGCGTCCGCGCGTCCCCCGAGGGCCGTCCCCCACCACCTCCGCACAGGCGAGCGACGTCCCCGTCGGGTCGCGAACCGCACGAGCCTGGAGGAACGACATGCGCATCCGACCGCGATCCACCACCGCATCGACCCCGGCGGCTCCGGCCGCCTCCCGCACCCCATCCCGACGGGCGGCGGCCGCGGTCGCCGCGCTGGCGCTCGCCGGCGGACTCGCCTCCGCGTCCGTCCTCGCGGCGCCCGTCGCGGCCTCGGCCGAGGACGCGTCCGTCGTCGTCGCCCCCGCGTCGGCCGACGCCGCCACCGCGCACTGGACGGACGAGCGCCGCGCCGCTGCCCTCGCGGCGTCCCCCGCGGTCGCCGCGTCCGTGTCGGCCTCCGCCGCGACGGCCTCCCCGGAGTCCGTCTCCGACGCCGCGGGCGCCTCCGCGACCGCTCCCGTCCCGCACCCGGACCAGCCGTTCGTCGGGGTCCTCTTCTACGTCGACGGCGGACGCGACCGCGCCTGCACCGCGAGCGTCGTCGACACCCCGGACGGCGACGCCATCGCGACCGCCGCCCACTGCCTCGTCGACCGGCGCACCGGCGCCGCGTCCACCCTCGCGACCTTCGTGCCCGGCGCGCAGGGCGCCACGGCACCGCACGGCATCTGGCCGGTGCGCGTCGCGGCGGTGTCCTCCGCGTGGACGACGAGCGGCCGCGCCTCGGACGACGCAGGCTTCGCGCGCGTGAGCGGCCCGGCGGGCGAGGTCCTCGGCGCGGAGGTCGGCGCCGCGGAGCCCGTGTTCGGATCCGCTCTGGTGCCGGCGACCGGGCTCGCGCCGCGGCTGGCGGTCCTCGGCTACCCGACCGCGGGATCCCCGACGGCCGTGCTCGAGGCCTGCGCCGGACGCCCGGAGCACGACAGGGGTGGCCAGACCTCGCTGCCGTGCGCGCTCGGCACGGGTGCGGCCGGATCGCCGGTGCTCACGGCGGCGGGTGAGCAGCGCGCCGTCGTCGCGCGCCCCTCCGCCGGGCGCGGCGTGCTCCTCGCCTCGTGGGGCGCCGACGCCGAGCGGGCGCTGACCTCGCTGCACGGGCGGTAGCCACTACCCCGGGCCGCGGCCCGGTGTCCGCCGAGCGCCGGACACCGGACCGCCGCCTGGGGATTGCCCTTCGTGCACGAAGGAGTTGGGCGGGCGCGAGCATACTGAACCGGTGACCATCGATCTCCCTCCCATCAGCCGCTCCTACATCAGCCGTCCGTACCCGCTCGGCGCGACCGTCGTCGCGCGCGACGGCGGCCTGCCCAGCGGCCTCAACGTCGCCGTGTACTCCGAGACCGCCGAGGCGGTGGAGGTGTGCATCTTCGACGACGACGGCACCGAGTCCCGCACGCGCCTCTCCGAGCGCACCGGCCACGTCTTCCACGGCCTCGTCGAGGGCGCCGGCATCGGCACCCGCTACGGCCTCCGCGTCCACGGCGAGTGGGACCCGTCCCGCGGCCTCCGCCACAACCCGGCCAAGCTCCTGCTCGACCCCTACGCCATCGCGATCGAGGGCCACCCCACCTGGGGCGAGGACGTCTTCGCGCACACATTCGACGACCCGGACGCCATCAACGAGGCCGACTCCGCCGCCTCCATGCCCCGCTCCGTCGTGGCCGACCGCCGCTTCGACTGGGAGGACGACGAGGCCCCGCGCACGCCCCTCGACGAGACCGTCGTCTACGAGGTGCACGTGAAGGGCTTCACGCAGCAGCTCGAGTCGGTGCCCGAGGAGATCCGCGGCACCTACGCCGGCCTCGCGCACCCCAGCGCCATCGAGTACCTCACCGACCTCGGCGTCACGAGCGTCGAGCTCCTGCCGGTGCACCACTTCATGCAGGACTCGCACCTCGAGGAGAAGGGCCTCCGCAACTACTGGGGCTACAACTCCATCGGCTTCCTCGCGCCGTACTCCGACTACAGCTCCGCGGGCGACGGCGGGCAGCAGGTCGCCGAGTTCAAGGAGATGGTGAAGGCGCTGCACGCCGCCGGCCTCGAGGTGATCCTCGACGTGGTCTACAACCACACCGCCGAGGGCAACCACATGGGCCCGTCGCTGTCGCTCAAGGGCATCGACAACGCGTCCTACTACCGGCTCGTCGAGGGCGACGAGGCGTCGTACTTCGACACCACCGGCACGGGCAACAGCCTCAACGTCGGCCACCCGGCCGCGCTCGCCCTGATCATGGACTCGCTCCGCTACTGGGTCGAGGAGATGCACGTCGACGGCTTCCGCTTCGACCTCGCCACGACGCTCACGCGCCAGGACGGCGACGCGGAGATCCACAGCGCGTTCCTCACCCTCATCCACCAGGACCCCGTGCTCGCGCCCGTGAAGATGATCGCGGAGCCGTGGGACACCGCGGGCTACCAGGTCGGCGGCTTCCCCGCGGACTGGTCGGAGTGGAACGGGAAGTTCCGCGACGACGTGCGCGACTTCTGGCACAGCGGGCAGAACGTGCTCGGCGCGCTGGCACAGCGGATCACGGGCAGCCCGGACGTGTACGAGTCCGGCCGCCGCTCGCCGCTGTGCAGCGTGAACTTCATCACGGCGCACGACGGCTTCACTCTCGCCGACCTCACCTCCTACGACGAGAAGCACAACGAGGCCAACGGCGAGGACAACAACGACGGCGAGAGCGACAACCGCTCCTCCAACGCCGGCGTCGAGGGGCCGACCGACGACCCCGAGGTCAACGCGATCCGGGACCGCCAGCGCCGGAACTTCCTCGGCACGCTGCTGCTGTCGTCGGGCGTCCCGATGGTGCTCGGCGGCGACGAGATCGCCCGCACGCAGGGCGGCAACAACAACGCCTACTGCCAGGACGACGAGATCTCGTGGTTCGACTGGGAGAACGCGGGCCGGGAGCTCCAGGACTTCACGCGGAAGCTCATCCGCCTGCGTCGCGGCAACCGGGCGCTGCGTCCCATCTGGTTCCGCGGCGACGACGTCGAGGGCGCCGAGGAGGCCGTGCGCTTCATCCGGGCCGATGGCGTGACGCTGGAGCCGCAGGACTGGGAGGACCCCAACGCCTTCAGCATCGGCGTGATCATGAAGGGCAAGGACAGCGACGCGTTCTTCGTCGCGTTCAACGCGGCCGAGGGTCCGGTCGAGTTCCAGCTGCCCTCTGGGATCGGCGTCTCGTGGCACCTCGCCATCTCGTCGGACTCCGAGCAGAACGTGACCGAGGACGCGACGAGCATCCTCGTGCGCGACCGCTCGTTCACCGTGCTGCGGGCCGCGCGCTCCTAGCCGCACCCGCGAGATCGACCGACGCGCCCTCGGGAGACCGGGGGCGCGTCGTCGCGTCCGGGCACGGCCCCTGGCGGGCGTAGCGTGGGGAGGCCCCGTTTCCACCCCCGGGGAGATCGGATCCCGTGTGACGTCATCGCCCGCTCCCCGGCCGCCGTCGACCCGCACGCTCGACCTCGAGGCCGCGATGCGCGCGAGCGTGGGGCTCCTCGTGCCGCTGCTCGTGCTCCTCGCGATCGACCGGCTCGACCTCGCGCTGTACGCGTCGTTCGGGGCCTTCACCGGGCTCTACGGGCGGAACGAGCGGTACCGGCTGCGGCTCGCGAGCGTGGGAGCCGGGGCCGCGATGATGCTCGTCGCGATCACCACGGGCGTGCTGCTGTCGCTCGCCGACGCGCCCCTCGCGCTCGAGGCCGTGGGGCTCGCGATCGTGCTGGGCGGAGCGTCGCTCGTGTCGACGGCGATGAGCCTGGTGCCGCCGCATCCGCTCTTCCCCGTGTTCGGGCTGGTCGTCTGCGCGGCCGTTCCGGTGGACGGCGCCCAGGCGCGCGACGCGCTCGTGACCGCCGTCGCCGCGATCCTCTTCTCGGCCGGCGTGTGCATGTCCGGCTGGCTGCTGCGGCGGTGGGCGCCGGACGCGCACGCGCACCGCTTCCGCGCCCTGCCGCGGATCCCTGTGCGCGACGCCGCCGTGCACCGCGACCCGGCCGCGTGGACGGCCGTGGTCGCGAACGTCGTCGGCGCGCTCGTGGCGGGCGCGATCGCGGTGGCGCTCGGCCTCGGGCACCACTACTGGGCGGTCGTGACGCTCGTCGCCGTGCTGCCGGTGGTGCGCGGGCCGCTGTCGTTCACGCGCGTGGCGCACCGGGTGCTCGGGACGGTCGCCGGGTCGGTCGTGGCCGCGGGGATCCTCGCGCTGCACCTGCCGGCGCCGGCCGTGATCGCCGTGGCGGTGGCCTGCCAGTTCGCCGCCGAGCTCGCGGTCGGCACGCACTACGGGCTCGCGCTCGTCTTCATCACGCCGCTCGCGCTCGTGATGGGCGGCCTCGGCCGGACGCTGCCGGTGCTGCCGCTCGTGGCCGACCGGGTGGTCGACACGATCGTGGGCGCGGCGGTCGGGGTGGTGGTGATCCTCGTGCTGCGGGCGCTGGCGGCCCGGCGTCGGCGGTACGCAGGCGGGACGAGCCCGGCCTAGCCGACGACCGTGGTGCTCCAGCCGTAGATGCGGCCGTTCGCGCCGAAGAGGTTCCAGCCGTCGGCGCAGGTGACGGTCGCGGGGTCGATCTCCGGCGGCCACCAGGTGTCCTGGATGGCGCTCATCTGCAGGTCGGTGCAGCCGCCGGGGGCGGGAGCGGGCGTCGCGGTCTGGACGGCGACGATGCTGCCCTTCTTCGCCTCGGACTTGGTGCGGATGAGCGTGCCGTCGGCCGGGATCCACGTCGGCATGGACGCGCCGAGCGCCGTCTGGGCGTCGGCGGTGGTGGCGTAGATCTCCGTCGTGGGCGTCTGGAACTGCGACTGGACCCCGCATCCGGACAGGAGCGCCGCGCTCGCGACGGCGGCCAGGACGATGAGGGTCGGTCGATGCATCCCCCTAGTGTGCCTCGTCAGCGACGGCGGCGGATGCGGATCGGCCCCTTGGCCGTGGATGGGTCGACGACCGACCCCTTCTGGGTGATCTCCACCTCACCCGCGTCGACGAGTCGCCGGGCCGCGCGGCGGGTCGGCTCCATGAGGTCGCTCCAGTCGTCGGGCGACTCCGCGCGGGCGGCCTCGGACGGGCAGATGGTGGCGCCGCCGGCGCGGTGCGCGAGGAGGTCGAGGATCCGCCGTTCGAGCGCCGCGTCGACGTCGGTGACGCCGCGGCGACGGCACGCGTCGCTGCAGTAGCGCACCTGGTCCCAGTCGCGCTCCCACTTCCTGCGCCACTCGATGGTGCGGCCGCACGAGGCGCAGGTCTTGGGCGCGGGGACGGTGCCATTCGTGCTCGATGCCCGGTGCGCCATCCCTCCAGCATGCTCCGTGCGGATGGGTGTCGGCCGGATGCGGTGACGGCTTTCCGAAAACCCGGCGCGAGCGGGGATTTCCCGACGCCGGGTGCGATACTTCCTCCACGGGGCGGGTTCCCGGTGCGGGCGATCAGCGGTCCGAGCGACCGCCGCACCCGCGGCCCGCGTCCCACAAGGAGCACCCCCTGCATCTCCTCTCCGTCTTCAGCCTCCGCAACCGTGCCCTGATCGCGCTCATCACGATCGTCATCGGGGTGTTCGGCGGCATCGCGCTGACGACGCTCAAGCAGGAGCTCATCCCGTCGGTGACGTTCCCGCAGCTCGCGGTCGTCACGGCGTACCCGGGCGCCTCGCCTGCGGTCGTCGACTCCGACGTGTCGACGCCCATCGAGCGCGCGATCCAGGCGGTGCCGGGCCTCGAGTCCTCCACGGCGACCTCGCGCACCGACTCGTCCGTCATCTCGGCGTCGTTCACGTACGGCACCGACCTCGCGACGGCCGAGCAGAAGATCGACCAGGCCATCAACCGGATCCGCACGACGCTGCCCGACGGCATCGACCCCGTCGTCATCGCGGGCAGCATCGACGACCTGCCCGTGATCCAGATCGCCGTCACGAGCGACCTCAGCCCGCAGGACCTCACGGCCGCGCTCGAGCGCTCGACCCTCGCCGACATCCGCAAGCTCGAGGGCGTGCGCGACGCGAGCCTGCTCGGCACGGTCGGGCAGCGCGTGGTCATCACGCCGGACCCCGCGAAGGTGCAGGCGGAGGGCCTCACGAACCAGGCGATCCGCGACGCGCTCGACGCGAACGGCTCGCTGCTGCCCGCGGGATCCGTGACGGAGGACGGCACCACGCTGTCGGTGCAGTCGGGCACGCGCCTCGGCTCCACCCAGGACCTCGCGTCGCTGCCGCTGCTCGGCGCCGCGGGCGGGCGCGCGGTCACGATCGGCGACGTCGCCACCGTGGAGCTCGGACAGGATCCGACCACCGGCATCTCGCGCGTCGACGGCCAGCCGTCGCTCACCATCGCCGTGACCAAGACGCCCGCGGGCAACACGGTCGACGTCTCGCACCTCGTCACCCAGCTCCTGCCGCAGCTCTCCGACGACCTGGGCAGCAACACCAAGTTCACGGTCGTGTTCGACCAGGCGCCCTTCATCGAGCAGTCCATCTCGAGCCTCACCACCGAGGGCCTGCTCGGCCTCGTGTTCGCGGTGCTCGTGATCCTCGTGTTCCTGATGTCGATCCGGTCCACGATCGTGACGGCGATCTCCATCCCGGCGTCCGTGCTCATCACCTTCATCGGCATGCTCGCCTCCGGCTACACGCTCAACATCATCACGCTCGGCGCGCTCACGATCGCGGTCGGGCGCGTGGTGGACGACTCCATCGTCGTCATCGAGAACATCAAGCGGCACCTCTCCTTCACGCCCGACCGGCTCGAGGCGATCCGCGCGGCCGTGCGCGAGGTCGCGGGCGCCGTCACGGCGTCGACCGCCACGACCGTCGCGGTGTTCCTGCCGATCGCGCTCGTGGGCGACATCACGGGGGAGCTGTTCCGGCCCTTCGCGCTCACCGTGACCATCGCGCTCGCCGCGTCGCTGTTCGTCGCGCTGACGATCGTGCCGGTGCTCGCGTACTGGTTCCTGCGGCCCGAGGGGGAGTCGCGTCGGGCGCGGAAGAAGGCGGCGGCGGCGGAGACCACGCGGACGGGCGCGCATGCCGCCGTCCGCGGGTCCGTCGACGATCGCGCACGCTCGGGTCGGCGAGCCCGCGGATCGCACGCCGGGGACGGCCAGGGGGAGGGTCAGAGCGGGAGCGAGGGCATCGGCGCCCCGACGCGCCTCCAGCGCGGCTACCGGCCGATCCTCGCGTGGACGCTGAAGCACTCGGCCGTCACGCTGGTCCTCGCGATCCTCGTGCTCGGCGGCACCGTGGCCCTCATCCCGAGCATGAAGACCAACTTCCTCGGCGACAGCGGGCAGAACACGCTCACGGTCTCGCAGGAGCTGCCGAGCGACACGAGCCTCGAGGCGCAGGACACCGCGGCCACGAAGGTCGAGCAGGCGCTCATCGGCGTCGCGGGCGTCGAGACCGTGCAGACCTCGATCGGCGCGGACAGCACGTCGCTCACGTCGGCCTTCGGGGGCGGCGGCGGGATCACGTTCGCGCTCACCACCGATCCGGACGCCGACCAGGACGCCATCCGCGAGGGCGTGCGCTCCGCGGTGGACGGCCTCACCGACGTGGGCGACGTGTCGCTCGCGGCGGCGTCGGGCGGGTTCTCCTCGAGCGACATCGAGGTGCAGATCACCGCGAACGACGCCGACGACCTGAAGACCTCGGCCGACGCGATCCTCGCGGCCGTGAAGGACGTCCCGTCCATCGAGCAGGCCACGAGCAACCTGTCCGAGACGCAGCCGTACATCGCCGTGACGGTCGACCGGGCGAAGGCCGCGGCGGCCGGGCTCAGCGAGCAGGCCGTGGGCGGCATCGTCACTGCGAGCCGGCTGCCGGCCGCGGTCGGGCAGGTCGTGATCGACGAGAAGACGCTGTCCATCTACATCCAGGACCCGGACGCCGCGCAGAGCCTGCAGGGGCTGCGCGACTTCCGGATCCCCACCGCGCGCGGCCTCGTGCCGCTCAGCGATCTCGCGACCGTGGAGGTGACCGACGGCCCGGCGACCGTGACGACCACGGGCGGCTTCCGCAGCGCGACCGTGAGCGCGACGCCGGGCAGCGACGACGTGGGCTTCGCCTCGTCCGAGGTGTCGCAGGCCGTCGCGGACGTGCAGCTGCCGGCCGGCGCGCAGGCGTCGCTCGGCGGCGTCGCGTCGCAGCAGTCGAACGCGTTCGGGCAGCTGGGGCTCGCGGTGCTGGCGGCGATCCTGATCGTCTACATCATCATGGTGGCGACGTTCCGGAGCCTCATCCAGCCGCTCGTGCTGCTCGTCTCGGTGCCGTTCGCGGCGACCGGCGCGGTGCTGCTGCAGGTCGTGACGGGGATCCCGCTGGGCGTGGCGTCGATCATCGGCCTGCTGATGCTCGTGGGCATCGTGGTGACCAATGCCATCGTGCTCATCGACCTCGTGAACCAGTACCGGACGCGCGGCATGGGCCTGCGCGAGGCGATCCTGCAGGGCGCCGGGCGACGGCTCCGGCCCATCCTCATGACGGCGCTCGCGACGATCTTCGCGCTGCTGCCGCTCGCGATCGGGCTCACCGGCCACGGCGGCTTCATCTCGCAGCCCCTCGCGATCGTGGTGATCGGCGGCCTGCTGTCGTCCACCGTGCTGACCCTGCTCGTGCTGCCGTCGCTGTACTCGCTCGTGGAGCGCGCGGCGCTGCGGATCCGGGCCAGGGGCGAGCGGAGGCGGGCCGAGCGCGGGCTGCCTGCGGGCGGATCCGCGACGACGACCGAGGCCGGCACCGCGGGCTGACCGCGCTCCCGACTCCGCCCGGGGCGCCGCGGGGCGCGCCCGGGCGGAGTGCTGCCCTGGTGCCTGGAGCGCCGGTCCGGTAGTGTGCTCCAGTCGGCTCTTGACACCGCTACCGGACCATCCATCCGGGCGGATGGATTTGTCAGTCAGGTGGGCCGGTTTCCCCCTCTCGTTCCGCAGAGGGGTACGTCACGCGATGACACGGCCCCCGGTCGACGACTGCCCGGGTTGAGAGCAGCTCTGCGCACCCTGATCCTGTAGCGCGCTGCTTCGAATGAGCATTGTCATGCACTCGAGCAGAACGAGGAATCCCTCATGCCCTACAACAACGACTCCCCGCGCGGCGCCAAGCGCGCCCCCGCGGGATCCCGCAGCCCGAACCACCGCGGCTACAACTCCGATCCCGCGCCCAAGAAGCAGCGCTGGAACGCCGACGAGCGCGCGCAGCGCTCCGGCCAGGACGACCGCCCCCAGCGCGGCGGCGCGGCCCGTCCCGCGCGCGGCGGCGACCGCCCGAACTGGGAGCCCCGCGCCGAGCGCCCCGCCGGTCGCGGCGAGCGTCCCGCGTACGGCGACCGCCCGAACCGCGCCGGCCAGCGCCCCGAGCGTGGCGACGCCCGCCCGCAGCGCGGCGAGCGCCCGTCGTACGGCGGCGGGAACGACCGCGGCCAGCGCGGCGAGCGTCCCTCGTACGGCGCCGAGCGCGGACAGCGCTCCGAGCGTCCGTCGTACGGGAACTCACGTCCCGACCGTGGCGGCGAGCGCTCCGAGCGTCCCGCGTACAACGACCGCGCGCCGCGCGCCGACCGTCCCTCCTACGGGAACGACCGGCCGCAGCGGTCGGAGCGTCCGTCGTACGACGACCGCGCCGAGCGCCCGTCGTACAACGACCGTCCGGCCCGCAGCGAGCGTCCGTCGTACAACGACCGTCCGGCCCGCAGCGAGCGCCCGTCCTACGGCGACCGCGCCGAGCGGTCCGAGCGTCCCGCGTACAACGACCGACCGGCCCGCGCGGAGCGCCCGTCCTACGGCGACCGTCCGCAGCGGTCCGAGCGTCCCTCCTACGGTGACCGCCCGCAGCGGAGCGAGCGCCCGTCCTACGACGACGCTCGCCCCAAGCGCGACAGCGACTTCTACCCGAGCAAGGAGGGCGCCCCGCGCCACGCTCCCGCCGAGGACGTCGTGCTCGAGCGCCTCGAGGCCCAGGCCACGACCGCCAAGGACGTCGACGGCGTGACCTTCGCCGCCCTCGGCCTCGGCCAGAACATCGTCCGCGTGCTCGAGGAGCTGGGCGCGGCGAGCCCGTTCCCGATCCAGGCCGCCACGATCCCGGACGTGCTCGCGGGTCGCGACGTGCTCGGCCGCGGCCGCACCGGATCCGGCAAGACCATCGCGTTCGGCGCGCCCCTCGTGGAGCGCCTGCTCGAGAACGACGGCGCGAAGAACCGCAAGATGGGCCGGAAGCCCCGCGCGCTGATCCTCGCCCCGACGCGCGAGCTCGCCATGCAGATCGACCGCACGGTGCAGCCCATCGCCCGCTCGGTCGGCCTGTTCACCACCACGATCTTCGGCGGCGTCCCGCAGTTCAAGCAGGTGGGTGCGCTGCAGCGCGGCGTCGACATCCTCATCGCGACCCCCGGCCGCCTCGAGGACCTCATCGACCAGGGTCGCCTCGACCTCTCCGAGATCGTCGTCACCGTCCTCGACGAGGCCGACCACATGTGCGACCTCGGCTTCCTCGAGCCCGTGCAGCGGATCCTCCGCCAGGTGAAGAAGGACGGCCAGCGCCTGCTCTTCTCCGCCACGCTCGACAAGGGCGTCGCGACGCTCGTCAACGAGTTCCTGCCGTCGCCCAGTGTCCACGAGGTCGCGGGCGAGGACCAGGCGTCGTCGACCATCGACCACCGCGTGCTCCTCATCGAGCAGCGCGACAAGGCCGCGATCATCGAGCAGCTCAGCTCGGGCGAGGGCAAGACGCTGATCTTCGCCCGCACCCGCGCCTTCGCCGAGCAGCTCGCCGACCAGCTTGAGGACGCCGGCATCCCGGCCACGTCGCTGCACGGCGACCTCAACCAGGCGCGCCGCACGCGCAACCTGCAGCTCCTCACGAGCGGCAAGGTCCGCGTGCTCGTCGCGACCGACGTGGCCGCCCGCGGCATCCACGTGGACGACATCGGGCTGGTCATCCAGGCCGACGCGCCCGACGAGTACAAGAGCTACCTCCACCGCGCCGGCCGCACGGGCCGCGCGGGCAAGCAGGGCACCGTCGTGACGCTGATCACGAAGGCCCGCCGCCGTCGCATGGACGACCTCCTGGGTCGCGCCGAGATCACGGCGACGACGGTCATGGCCGCCGCCGGCGACCGCGTCATCGCGGACCTCGCGCGCGTCTAGCGACCACGCACGACCCCGACGGCCGTCCCACCCCTCGCGGGTGGGGCGGCCGTCGTCGTGCGGGACCGGGCGGTCTGGCATCCTCGATGCCGTGCCCGACCGGATCCGCCTGCTCACGCTCGACGACGCCCCCGCCCTGTCCGCGCTGCGCCTCGCGAGCCGACCCCACCTGGCGCCCTGGGACCCGATCCGGAACCCGGACCACGACACCGCCGCCGGCCAGCGCGCCGACCTCGAGGCGGCCCTCGCGCAGCACACGCAAGGGCAGGGCGTGCCGCTCGCGATCCTCGACGACGACGGATCCGTCGCGGGACGGATCACCCTGAACAGCATCGTCCGCGGCGCGTTCCAGTCGTGCTCTCTGGGGTACTGGCTGGCGGCGGACCGGACCGGCCGCGGGCTCGCGACCTCCGCCGTCGAGGCCGCGGTCGCCCTCGCGTTCGGCGAGCTCGGGCTGCACCGGGTCGAGGCCGGCACGCTCCTGCACAACGCCGCGTCGCAGGCCGTGCTCGCCCGCGCGGGCTTCACGCGGTACGGGCTCGCGCCGCGCTACCTCCGCATCGCGGGGGAGTGGCAGGACCACGTGCTGTTCCAGCGGCTGGCGGACGACCCGCGCGCGTGAGGCCGACGGGCTGGCCGGATAGCCTCGAGCGCATGCAGATCCGCCCCGCCACGGACGCCGACTGGCCCCTGATCCACCCCTTCTACCGCGCGATCGTCGACGCCGGCCGCACCTACGCGCTCCCGGCCGGGCAGTCGCTCGAGGAGGCGCGGCCGAACTGGATGGCCCAGGCGCCGGCCCGCACCTTCGTGGCGGTGGACGACGACGGCACCGTGCTCGGATCCGCCAAGGCCGGCCCGAACCGCCCCGGCCGCGGGGCGCATGTCGCCACGGGGTCGTTCCTCGTGGATCCCGCGCACGGCGGCCGCGGCGTCGGCCGGGCGCTGGGCGAGCACGTCATCGGCTGGGCGCGCGCGGAGGGCTACCGTGCGATCCAGTTCAACGCCGTCGTGGAGACGAACCGCGCCGCCGTGCACCTGTGGGAGTCGCTGGGCTTCCGGATCATCGGCACCGTCCCCGCGGCGTTCGACCACGCGGACGACGGGCTCGTCGGGCTGCACGTGATGCACCTGCCGCTCGACGAGGTCGTTCGCTGACGGCTGGGCCGCACGCCGCCCCGGCTATACAGTCGCACCATGACCGACGACCGCCGCGATGACCTCCCTGCGAGCGGCGTCGACGGCACCGGCGGCGACCTCGACGCCCGCCACGGCGGCTCCTGTCCTGTGCTGCGCGAACTCCCAGTGCGCGCCTTGGACGACCGCCGCTTCCGGATCCACGTCGCCTGGACCATGGCGTCCACCGCCGCGTATGCCGCGCTCGTGGTGGTGATCGCCCTCGTGACGCCGCTGATGCTGTCCGTCCCCGTCGCCATCCTGGTCCCCATGCTCCTCGTGGCGCTGCTCGTCGTGCTCGCAGGCGTGGACGAGGCCTTCCGCGGCGCCAGCGGAGCGATCTCCCGCGGCCTCGGCCAGCTGGTGCCCGCGCTGTGCGGCTCGTTCCTCGGCGGACTCGCCTCCAGTGCGATACCCGTGCCTGGTCTCCTGGTCGTCGCCGGTCTCGCGCTCGGCGCCGGCTTCGGTGTCGGGATGACGCGCGGTCGCTGAACCGCTTCGCGGTCGGCGGGGTGATGAGGTCCACCGGCACTCGTAAAACCATGTGCCTATGTCAGAACATGCGCTACGTTGGACGTGAAGCAGCACCCGCCCACCGCCCTCCACCGCCGGAGAGGAAGCAGCGCCGCCATGAGCCCTGCCGAACACGCAGCCCCTGCCGAGACCCCGATCCACGACGTGATCACCATCGGCCGCGTCGGCGTCGACCTCTACCCGCTGCAGGACGGCGTGGGACTCGAGGAGGTCGAGACCTTCGGCAAGTACCTCGGCGGGAGCGCGGCGAACGTGGCGGTCGCGGCCGCCCGGCACGGCAGGTCCGCCGCCCTGATCTCGCGCGTGGGCGACGATCCGTTCGGCCGCTACGTCACGCGCGAGCTTGAGCGCCTCGGCGTCTCCGCGGCGTCCGTGACGCCCGTCGACGACCTGCCCACGCCCGTCACCTTCTGCGAGATCTTCCCGCCGGACGACTTCCCCCTCTACTTCTACCGCCGGCCGAAGGCGCCCGACCTCTGCATCGAGGCCGACCAGCTCGACACGACGGCGATCCAGGACGCGCGCGTCTACTGGTCCACCGTCACGGGCCTCAGCGAGGAGCCGAGCCGATCCGCGCACCACGCCGCATGGCGGGCCCGCGCGCGCCGGCCGCTCACCGTGCTCGACCTCGACTACCGCCCCATGTTCTGGTCGTCGCCCGCCGACGCGACCCGCGAGGTCGGCCGGGCGCTCGAGCACGTGACCGTCGCGGTGGGCAACCGCGAGGAGTGCGAGATCGCGGTGGGGGAGACGGATCCGCTGCGGGCCGCCGACGCGCTGCTCGACCGCGGCGTCGAGCTCGCGATCGTGAAGCAGGGGCCGAAGGGCGTGCTCGCCAAGACGCGCGACGAGACCGTCGAGGTGCCGCCGTACCCGGTCGAGGTCGTCAACGGCCTCGGCGCGGGCGACGGCTTCGGCGGCGCGCTCGTGCACGGGCTGCTCGCGGGCTGGGACCTCGAGCGGATCCTGCGCTTCGCCAACGTCGCGGGCGCCATCGTCGCGTCCCGCCGCGAGTGCTCGACCGCCATGCCGACGACCGCCGAGGTCGAGGCTGTGCTGGAGCGGATCCGATGACCGCGGTCGACGCGGCCCGGGCGCCCGCCGAGGCGCTCCGTGCGGGCGACATGCCCGGCGCTCTCCAGGCCCTCCGCGACCTGCGCGCCACGGATCCCGCCGCCGTCGCCCGCGCGCTCGCCGCCCGCGCGCACCGCCCGCTGATCCGCGACGACGGCCGCCTGCTCATCGTCGCCGCCGACCACCCCGCCCGCGGCGCGCTCGGCGTCGGCGACGACCCGATGGCCCTCGCCGACCGCGACGAGCTGCTCGCCGGCCTCGCCACCGCCCTCACGCGCGACGGCGTCGACGGCGTGCTCGGCACCCCGGACATCGTCGACGACCTCGCGCTCCTCGGCCTCCTCGACGACAAGGTCGTGGTCGGGTCCATGAACCGCGGCGGCCTGCGCGGCGCGACGTTCGAGATGGACGACCGCTTCACGGCCTACGACGTCGCGGGGATCGTGCGCGACGGCCTCGACTTCGCGAAGACGCTCGTGCGGATCAACCTGGGCGACGCCGGCACCGCCCGCACCCTCGAGGCCAACGCGCGCGCGGTCGACGACGCGGTGCGCGCCGGCCTGCCGATCATGCTCGAGCCGTTCCTGAGCGCGTGGCACGACGGCCGCATCGTCAACGACCTCACGCCCGACGCCGTCATCACCTCGATCGCCGTCGCGTCGGGCCTCGGCTCGTCGTCCGCGCGCACGTGGATGAAGCTGCCCGTCGTCGACGACATGGCCCGCGTGATGGCCGCGACCACCCTGCCCACCCTGCTGCTCGGCGGGGATCCGCAGGGCGCGAGCGAGGACACGTGGGCCGGCTGGGAGCACGCGCTGGGCCTCCCCGGCGTCCGCGGCCTCGTCGTCGGCCGCACGCTCATCCACCCCGCCGACGGCGACGTCGCCCGCGCGGTCGACCAGGCCGTCGACCTCGTGCACGGCCGCGCCCGCCCCTGACCCGAAGACCGACCCGACCCGCCCGCCACTCGCCGACCGACGAAGGACACCATGACCGACACCGCCCCGCTCCCCGTCGTCCCGCACTGGATCGACGGCGCCCGCTCGCCCTCGACCTCCGGCCGCACGGCGCCCGTCTACGACCCGGCGCGCGGCGTCGTCACGAAGGAGGTCGCGCTCGCGGACGCCGGTGAGATCGAGCGCGCCATCGCGTCGGCGCACGCCGCGTTCCCCGCCTGGCGCGACCTGTCGCTCGCCAAGCGGCAGGCGATCCTCTTCCGCTTCCGCGAGCTGCTCGAGGCCGAGAAGGGCGAGCTGGCGGAGATCATCACGTCGGAGCACGGCAAGGTCGTGAGCGACGCGCTCGGCGAGATCACGCGCGGGCAGGAGGTCGTGGAGTTCGCGACCGGGCTCGCGCACCACCTCAAGGGCGAGTACTCGGAGCAGGTCTCCACGGGCGTCGACGTGTACTCCACGAAGCAGCCGCTCGGCGTGGTCGGGATCATCTCGCCGTTCAACTTCCCGGCGATGGTGCCGATGTGGTTCTTCCCCATCGCGATCGCGGCCGGCAACACCGTGGTGCTGAAGCCGAGCGAGAAGGACCCGAGCGCGGCCATCTGGATCGCCGAGCTGTGGAAGCGCGCCGGGCTCCCGGACGGCGTCTTCACGGTGCTGAACGGCGACAAGGAGGCGGTGGACGAGCTGCTCGCGCACCCGGACGTGCGCGCGATCTCGTTCGTCGGATCCACGCCCATCGCGCAGTACGTCTACGAGACGGGTACGAAGCACGGCAAGCGCGTGCAGGCCCTCGGCGGCGCCAAGAACCACATGCTCGTGCTGCCCGACGCCGACCTCGACCTCGTCGCCGACTCGGCCGTCAACGCGGGCTTCGGCTCGGCGGGCGAGCGCTGCATGGCGATCTCCGTGGTCGTCGCGGTCGAGCCCGTCGCGGACGCGCTCATCGAGCGGATCACGTCGCGCATGTCGTCCTTGCGCGTCGGCGACGGCCGCCGTGGCTGCGACATGGGCCCGCTCGTCTCCGAGGCGCACCGCGACAAGGTCGCGTCCTACATCGCCATCGCCGAGGAGGACGGCGCGCGCGTCGTCGTCGACGGCCGCGGCATCGAGGTCGACGGCGAGCGGGACGGCTTCTGGCTCGGCCCGACGCTCATCGACGCCCTGCCCACGTCGTCGCGCGCCTACACCGAGGAGATCTTCGGGCCCGTGCTCGGCGTCGTCCGGGTGCGCTCGTACGAGGAGGGCGTCGCGCTCATCAACGCCGGCGCCTTCGGCAACGGCACCGCGATCTTCACGAACGACGGCGGGGCCGCGCGCCGCTTCCAGAACGAGGTGCAGGTCGGCATGATCGGGATCAACGTCCCCATCCCCGTGCCCGTCGCCACGTTCTCGTTCGGCGGCTGGCGGTCGAGTCTCTTCGGCGACACCAAGGCGCACGGCGCCGAGGGCGTGCGGTTCTTCACGCAAGCGAAGGCGATCACCAGCCGGTGGCTCGACCCGTCGCACGGCGGTGTCGACCTCGGCTTCCCGCAGAACTGACCGGCACCATCCCCCGCCCGGCCGGGCACCCGACGACGACGACGGAGACGCGCATGACGACGAACGAGTGGCTGCACCCCCGCGGGAGCCTCGGCCGGGACGGCTGGGAGACCGTGGTCGACGGATCCCTGCCCGGCTGGGAGCACACGGGCCTCCGGGTCGCGGTGCTCGCCGAGGGCGATGCGCTCGAGCTCGCCGCGTCGGGCGTGGAGCGCATGGTCGTGCCCCTCGCGGGATCCTTCGCCGTGCGGCACCGCGAGGGCGACGGCGACGAGCGTGCGACCGACCTCGCGGGCCGCGCGTCGGTCTTCGCCGGGCCGACCGACGTGCTCTACCTCTCGTGCACGTCGACCGCGGTGGTCACCGGATCCGGTCGCGTCGCCGTCGCAGAGTCGCCCGCCACCCGGCACGTGCCGAGCCGCCGGCTCGCCCGCGCGGACGTGCCCGTGGAGCTCCGCGGCGCCGGCCGGTCGAGCCGCCAGGTGCACAACTTCGGCACGCCCGGCACGCCCGGGTCCCTCGACGCCGAGCGCCTCATCGTCTGCGAGGTGCTGACGCCCGCCGAGAACTGGTCGAGCTACCCCGCGCACAAGCACGACGAGGAGAAGCCGGGGGAGGAATCGCGGCTGGAGGAGATCTACTACTTCGAGACCGCGGTCGGCCGGGCGCTGGACGCTCCCGCCGACGCGGATCCGTTCGGCCTGTTCCACACCTCCTCGTCGCCCGCGGGCGAGATCGCGATCGACGCCGTCGTGCGCACGGGCGACGTCGTGCTCGTGCCGTACGGGTACCACGGGCCCGCGGTCGCGGCGCCCGGCTACGACCTCTACTACCTCAACGTCATGGCGGGGCCGGGCGCCGACCGCGCGTGGCTCATCAGCGACCACCCCGCGCACAGCTGGATCCGCGGCACGTGGGCCGGACAGGAGATCGACCCGCGCCTGCCGTTCGCCCCCGATGACGCTGCCGCCGCCGCCGACGCCGCCGCACCCGCACCCGCACCCGCACCCGACCAGGAAGCACCCGCCCGATGACCGAGCCCACCGCCCGCATGACCGTCAGCCAGGCGCTCGTCGCGTTCCTGGCGAACCAGTGGACGGTCGACGGCGACCACCGCGAGCGCACCATCCCCGGCGTCTTCGGGATCTTCGGCCACGGCAACGTCGCCGGGATCGGCCAGGCGCTCATGCAGGCCAACGCGCAGGATCCCGACCTAATGCCGTACCACCAGGCCCGCAACGAGCAGGCGATGGTGCACCAGTCCGTGGGCTTCGCGCGCATGCACCGCCGCCTCGCGACCTACGCGAGCGCCGCGTCGGTCGGCCCGGGCGCCGCCAACATGCTCACGGGCGCGGCCCTCGCCACCGCGAACCGGCTGCCGGCGCTCCTCCTGCCGAGCGACACCTTCGCGACCCGGGTGGCGGATCCGGTGCTGCAGCAGCTCGAGCACCCGCACGACACGGGGATCAGCGTGAACGACGCGTTCCGCCCGCTCTCCCGCTTCTTCGACCGCGTGCAGCGGCCCGAGCAGCTGTACTCGATCGCGCTCGCGGCCATGCGCGTGCTCACCGACCCGGCCGAGACGGGCGCCGTGACCATCGCGCTGCCCGAGGACGTGCAGGCGGAGGCGCTCGACGTGCCGCTCGCGTTCCTCGCGCCGCGCGAGTGGCACCTGCGCCGGCCGCTCCCGGAGCGCGGGTCGCTCGCCCGCGCGGTGCAGGCGATCCGCGACGCCCGTACGCCGCTCATCGTCGCGGGCGGCGGCGTCATCTACTCCGCCGCCGAGCAGGCGCTCCTCCGCTTCGCCGAGGCCACCGGCATGCCGGTCGGTACGACGCAGGCCGGCGGCGGATCCCTCGCCTGGGACCACCCGCAGCACGTCGGCGGCATCGGCGCCACCGGATCCACCGCCGCGAACCGCCTGGCCGCCGAGGCCGACGTCGTGATCGGCATCGGCACGCGCTACTCCGACTTCACGACCGCGAGCCGCACGGCGTTCCAGCGCCCGGGAGTGACCTTCGTGAACGTCAACGTCGCCGCCTTCGACGCGTACAAGCACGGCACGCAGCTGCCCGTGGTCGCCGACGCGCGCGAGGCGCTCGAGGCGCTGACCGACGCGCTCGCCGGCACCCGCGTCGACGCCGCGTACGCCGACCGCATCGCCCGGGAGAAGCGCGAGTGGGATGCCGCCGTCGACCGCGCGCTCGCGCCCACGGGCGGCGCGTTGCCCGGCCAGCCCGAGATCATCGGCGCGGTGCAGGCCGCGAGCGACCCGCGCGACGTGGTCGTGCAGGCGGCCGGATCCCTGCCTGGCGACCTCCACAAGCTCTGGCGCGTGCGCGACGCGCTCGGCTACCACGTCGAGTACGCGTTCTCGTGCATGGGCTACGAGATCCCGGGTGGCCTGGGCGTGAAGCGCGGGGCGGAGGCGTACGGCGACGACCGCGACGTGATCGTCATGGTCGGCGACGGCTCGTACCTCATGCTGCACACGGAGCTCGTGACGGCGGTGGCCGAGGGGATCAAGATCATCGTCGTCGTGATCCAGAACCACGGCTACGCGTCCATCGGCCACCTGTCCCAGACGGTCGGCACCGAGCGCTTCGGCACCCGGTACCGGGCGCTCGATCCGGCGACGCGCAACTTCGAGGGCCGCGAGCCGCTGCCGGTGGACCTCGCGGCGAACGCGCGCAGCTACGGCGTCGACGTGATCGAGGTGGAGTCCGGCCCCGACGCGACGATCGCGCTCGGCGACGCGGTGCGGCGCGCGAAGGCGTCCGACCGCACCACCGTGATCCACGTCGAGTCCGACCCGCTCGTCTACGGCCCCGACGGCGAGGGCTGGTGGGACGTGCCCGTGCCCGGCGTCTCGGAGATGCCGTCGACGCGGGCGGCGCATGCCGAGTACGTGGAGCGGAAGCGGGCGCAGCGGCCGCTGCTCGGCTGACGCGCGGCCCTCCACGAGCGCGGGCGAGCGCCAGGTCAGACGTTCGTCTGGCGTTAAGGGGGATGCCGGCGAGAAAAGCACGATGCTCCACGCGTAAGGACTACCTTGCGGTGGCGGCGGCACAAGCCGCCCCTAGAGAGAGGAACCCGCATGTCCAGCACTCGCCGGACCCGCACCACCCGCTCCATGCTCACGACCGTCGCCATCGGCGCGGTCGCCGCCGTCGGGCTCGTCATCTCCGCCCCGGGCAGCGGCGCGTTCGCGGTCACGGATCCGCACTCGCCCGAGGCCCGTGTGGGCCACTCCATCGAGACGGGGCACCTCCTCGACGACATGGAGTCGGGACGGATCACGGAGTCCGACATCGTCCGCGCTGCCAGCGTCGGCATCGACGTCGGCGGTCGGCACATCGACAACTGGATCGACCTCTCGGCCGCGCAGGCCGCCGAGATCCAGCCGACGGTCGACCGGCTGGACGCGGCCGCGAAGGCGGACCCCGAGATGATGGCCGCCCGGGACAGCCTCGCGAAGAGGGACGGCCTGCCGGAGGCGGGCGGCGCTGCCTCGGCGGGGCACGCGAGCACGGGCGGATCGATCGCGGAGTCCAAGCACTGGTGGAGCCACCTGATCCACTGGGTGACGCTCTACATCAACCACAACTGGCTCCGCGGGCTCATCGGCGTCAGCGCCGGTGCCGCCAGCGTGGCGGTGTGCGTCTTCTTCGACCTCAGCCGGGTGACGTGCGGGATCCTCGGCGCGTTCTTCAGCGGCGGCCTCGCGGAGGTCGTCAAGGGCAGCGCCTCCTGCAACGGCAAGGGCGTGTACATCAAGCTCCCCGACACCTGGAACTCGCATTGCGAGGAGTAGCCGCCGGGTCATCGACGCGCTGATCCGCAGGCCGCGCGGCGCCGTCGACCGCCGGATCGCGACGGGGTCGGGCGGGGGAGCTCCTCCCGCCCGGCCTCGGCCGTCGACGCCGGGTGTCGTCCTCCACCGTCCGCTCGGATGCTATTTCCTATAGGATCTGGATCCCGGGCATCCGGGCCCGACGACCGCGATGGAGCAGCATGCCGGAGACGACCGCGACGACCGTAACCACCCCGGGATCCCCGGCCGAGCCTGCCTTCAGCGCCGCGGACTGGCCCATCGCCACCTGCCTGCACGGCTTCTCGACGGTCGGCCGGGACGGCGTCGCCCTCCACGACGCGGAGGCCGCGGTATGGGACCGCATGTTCGCCGACATCGCGCGCGAGGGCTTCACGCTCGCCGAGCTCGCCGACAGCCACGTGCGGCCCGCCGACCTCGAGCCGTCCCGCCGCGACGAGCTCGTCTCCATCGCCCGCTCTCACGGCGTCGGCATCCCGTCGGTGCACCTGCAGCGGCAGAGCGTGATCATGCCCGGCCACGAGGAGAAGAACCTGGCCTACGCGCACCGCACCATCGACGCGATCGCCGAGATGGGCATGGACGTCTTCTCGACCGGCCTGCACCAGCCGTTCAGCGACGCGCAGCGGAAGGCGCTGTGGTTCTGGACTGCCGAGGGCCCAAAGGACCCCGACGACCCCGAGGTGTGGGATGCCGCCGTCACGCGCCTCCGCGAGCTCGGCCGGCACGCCGCGCAGCTGGGCCTCCGCATGGCGCTCGAGATGTACGAGGACACCTACCTCGGCACCGCCGACAGCGCCGTGCGGCTCGTGGAGGAGATCGGCCTCGACAACGTGGGGCTCAACCCCGACGTCGCGAACCTCATCCGCCTGCACCGCCCGGTCGAGAGCTGGCGCGAGCTGTACGCGAAGACGCTGCCGTACGCGAACTACTGGCACGTGAAGAACTACATGCGCGACGAGGCCGCCGACGGCAGCTGGGCGACCAGCGTCCCCACCACCATGAAGGCCGGCCTCATCGACTACCGGCAGGTGATCCGCGACGCGGTCGAGCTCGGCTTCGACGGGATCATCCTCACCGAGCAGTACGGCGGCGACAGCCTCGGCGTCTGCGCGGAGAACCGCGACTACATCCGCACGCTGCTGCCGCAGACGCGCGACGCAGAGGGAGAGGCATCATGACCGACCAGCACAGCACCGCACGCAGCATCGCCATCGTCGGATCCGGCTACATGGGCGGCGGCATCGCGCAGGTGCTCGCGCTCGCGGGCGCGCGGGTGCGCATCGCCGACATCTCGGAGGAGATCGCCGTCGCCAACCACGCGCGCCTGCTGGAGGAGGCGGCGAGGTTCGTCGCCGACGGGCTGTTCCCCGCCGATGCCGTGGAGCGGATCCGCGCCGCCGTGACGCCCTCCGCGTCCATCGAGGAGGGCGTCGCCGACGCCGACTTCATCGAGGAGGCCGTGCCCGAGAAGCTCGAGATCAAGCACGCGACGCTGCGGCGGATCTCGGCGGCGGCGCGGCCCGACGCGGTCATCGGATCCAACACCTCGACCATCCTCATCGGCTCGCTCGCGGAGGCCGTCACGAACCCCGAGCGGTTCCTCGGCGTGCACTTCTCGAACCCGGCGCCGTTCATCCCGGGTGTCGAGCTGATCCCGCACGCCGGCACCGACGAGCGGGCGATCGCGATGGCCGAGGGGATCGTCGCGGCCACCGGCAAGGAGACCGCGCGCGTCACCGACTCCACCGGCTTCGTGCTCAACCGCCTGCAGTACGCGCTCTTCCACGAGGCGACGCAGATCGTCGAGGAGGGCATCGCGACCCCCGAGGACATCGACACGATCGTCCGCACGACCTTCGGCTTCCGCCTGCCGGTCTTCGGCCCGTTCGCGATCGCCGACATGGCCGGCCTCGACGTGTACGCGTTCTGCTACGCGTCGCTGCAGACGCGCTGGCCCGAGCGCTTCGCGACGCCGGCGTCGCTCCAGGCGCACGTGGACGCGGGCGAGTACGGCACGAAGACCGGATCCGGCTACCTCGACGTGCCCGCCGAGCGCACCGAGGCGCTCGTGGCGTACCGGAACAGGGCGTACGTGGCGATCAAGAAGCTGATGGACGAGCTGGGTCCGGCGCCTATCGGGTAGCGGGCGTCCGTCGGGTCCGCGAGCGCCGCCCCGGCACCCGGGCCCGTGGTCTACTGGCTCGATGGACGAGTCGCCGCGCCCGGAGATCCGCTTCGCGCCCGCCCGGCCCGACGACGCCGGCGCCATGCGGGCGCTCGCCCGCCGGGCGTACCGGCGCTACGTGGACGTCATCGGCCGGGAGCCCGCGCCCATGATCGCGGACTACGCCCGCATCGCGTCCGCCGGCGAGACCGTGCTGGCGTGGCGGGGCGGGAGGGGCCGCCGAGCCGGACGGGGGAGGAACCGGACTCGGCGGCCTGGCCGACCGGGGGAACCTCGGGGGCGGACGGCCGGTGTCGCGTCGACGGGCGGCATTCGGGTCCCGCCGTCGACCAGGGCGACTACGGGCGACACTACGGGCGGCGTCGAGCGGTGATACGGGACGTTGGTCCCGGTCGCCGGAGCTCGCCGCCCCGCCGCTCTCCCCGGGGCTCTCCCTGGCCGGGTCTCACCGCCGTCGACGGCGCTCCAGCCCGTAGATCGCCGCCTGCGTGCGCCGCTCCACGCCGAGCTTGCGCAGGAGGCCGGAGACGTGGTTCTTCACCGTCTTCTCCGTCACGTCCAGGACCTCGCCGATCTGCCGGTTCGACATCCCCTCCGCGAGGAGGTCGAGCACGGCGCGCTCCCGCGGCGTGAGCGAGGCCAGGTGCGCGTCGGCGGCGCGGCCGTGCGTCGCGTGCGCGCGGGGATCCGCCGTGCGCGGCGCGGCGAGCTGCTCGCCGGCGGCGACGCGGCGGATGCCATCGAGGAGACCGTCACCGCGGATGTCCTTGAGCACGAACCCCGCCGCCCCGGCGAGGACGGCGGCGGCGCTGATCGCGTCGTCGTCGAAGGCGGTCAGCATCAGGCAGCGCACGTCCGGCATGGCCGCGCGGATCTCCCGGCACAGGGCGACGCCGTCCCCGTCGGGGAGCCGCACGTCGAGGACCGCGACGTCGGGGCGGGTCGCGGCGATGCGCACCAGGGCACTCGTCGCCGTGCCCGCCTGGCCCACGACGCGCAGGTCGGGCTCGCCGTCGACGAGCGCCGCGACGCCCCGGCGGACGATCTCGTGGTCGTCCACGATGAACACGGTGATCACGCGCCCGCCCCGCGTCGGGCCGCCGGGGCCGGTCTCATGCCGCGGCACGGGATCCTCTCCGCCGACCGGGACCTTCGTACCTGGCGGCCGGGGCGGGAGGGTCCGATGCTGGTCGCCAGGACCCCCGACGACACGTCGGGTCCCCGGGAGGTGTTCCGACATGTCGACTCCGCACGACGCGCGCGGCGGCCCGGCCGTGCCGCTCGGGGCACGGCCGTGACCGTCCACGTCCGACTCGCGGCCGCGGTGGCGACCCTGGTCGACCGCATGGACGACGACACGTCGGAGGCCTGGGACTCGCTGACCGGGCTGCAGGTCCTCCTGGTCCGCATCATCGCCGGCGGCGACCACGTGGACCGGGCCTCGCTCGCCATGGTGGCGCGGACGGCGCGCGCGGCGACCATCCCCAGCCTCCAGTCGCTCATCCGCAAGGGCATGGTCGCGGAGGTCGAGGACGGCGGCGGCACGCGGCTCGTGCTCGCCGAGGTCGGCCGCGCGATGCTCGACGACGTCGACCGCGCCCGGGCCGCGTGGCTGAGGCGGGCGGCGGAGGAGGCGGAGCCGCCGGTGCGCGAGGCGGACCTGGCGCGCGCGGCGAGCCTGCTGGAGCACGTCGGGGCGGGCCCTGCGGAGGGGGCGACCGCCGCGTCCTGACCGGGCGTCGTGGGTCCGTCGGTCACGCGACCGATCGGGTGGCGTCGACGGCGCTGCGCCGCACCGGCGAGAGGGGGTCGGGGATCACGGTGTCCTCCATCGGACGTCCTGGCCGCGCGGGTTCGCGGATCCGGTGCCGTCAGTCGGAGGCTAGGCCGCGGATCCGCCCTCGCACAGGGCCGAAAGACCCGGGTCACGCGGCCGGCGATGCGCTATGTCGCGGGCGTGCGCGCGAGGGGTCAGGACCCGGCACGCGCGGGGGTGGGGGATGTCGCGTGCCGTGTCCCTCTCCCTCCTCCGTCTCGGGTCCGGAGGAGGGAGGTCGAGAGGCGCCGGGGTGGGGCGCCGAGTCGGTGGGTCGGAGGGCGCGGGGATGGGCGCAGGTTGGGGCTGGGCTGGGCGGGGACGCCGGGCGGCTGCGCGGTCGTCGTGGCCGGGTGGGGGACCGCCTTCCGAGATCGACTCCCGGCGGGCGGGTGGTTCCGCCGCGGGATGCGGGTGGTCCCCGAGCCGTGTCATGACCCGGGGCAGGACGGGCCTCGATGCGGGATCGAGGCCGGGTCGTGCGCTGCGGGGACTGGGCAGGTGCGCGATGCGTTCGCGTGGGAGCAATGTATTGCGGAGAGCTGGGCGAGCGCTAGTCCCGATCTCGGCCGGAGGGGGAGCGCGGCTAGGCGGAGGGCGCGTCCGCGTCCCGGCGCGACCGCTCGCGCACGCGCTCGATGTGGGCGCGCATCGCGGCGGCCGCGGCATCCGGACCCTCGGCGACCGCGTCGATGATCGCCCGGTGCTCGTGCACGGCGTCGTCGGCGTCGTGGACGCCCGTGCGCATCGTCTGGCGCATGCGGTGCACTCGGGTCGAGATCGCCTCCGACATGTCGAGGAGGAACGGGTTGCCGGTCGCCTCGAAGATCCGGTGGTGGAAGTCCCAGTCGACGACGAAGTACTCCCGGATGAGGCCGACCGGCATCTCGCCGTCGCCCGTCGCCGCGCGCACCCGCTCCGTCGTCGCGCGGTGGGCCGCGAGGGCGTCCTCGAGCGTGGGCACGAGCCGGCTCGGATCCGCCGCCGCCAGGGCGGTCGCCCCGCCCTCGAGCACGATCCGCGCGTCGAACAGCGCCTCCAGCTGCTCGCCGGCGATGGGCGGCGCGACGCGGTAGCCCTTGTGCGCCTCGCGGGCGACGAGCCCGGTGCGCTCCAGCTGCACGAGCGCCTCGCGCACCGGCGTGGGCGAGACGTGGAGGTCGCGCGCGATCTGGTCGATGGCGAGGCGGGAGCCGGGCTCCATCGCGGATCCCATGAGCATGTCGAGCACGAGGTCGTAGACGCGGTCGCGCAGGCCCTGCCGGGCGGGCATCGCGGTCGCGTCGAGCGGGAGGCCGGTGGTCACCAGGACAGTCTGCCGTCAGCGGGAGGCGTCGGACGCCGGCCGGGCCGCGCGGGCGTGCACCTCGTCGAGGATGGCGGCGACGGCCCGCGGGTCGTGCGCGAACCGGCCGAGGAACAGGCCGTCGACGTGGTCGCCGATGCGGGTGAGGAGCCCGGGGCCGGCGCTGCCGCCGTAGACGACCGCGGATCCCGGGTGCGCGTCGAGCGCCCGCGCGTGCGCCCGCAGCTCCCGGCACACGCCCCGGATGTGCGCGTCCGGGGCGGGCTCGGCCGCGCCGATCGCCCACTGCGGCTCGTACGCGACCACGATCCGCCCGCCGTGGCCGCGCTCCGCCGCGAGGGCGAGCGCGTCGTCGAGCTGCCGGGCGCACTCCCGCGCCGCGTCGGCCGGATCCCCCCGCGTCTCCTCGCCGAGGCAGATCAGCGGCACGAGCCCCGCCCGCAGCGCGGCGTCGGCCTTCCGCCGCACGACCTCGTCGGTCTCGCCGAACAGCCGCCGCCGCTCCGCGTGCCCGACCTCGACGAACGCGCCGCCCAGCTCCCGGATCTGCCCGCCGGAGACCTCGCCCGTGAAGGCGCCGGCGTCCTCGGCCGCGAGGTCCTGCGCGCCGACGGCGGCGAGCCCGTCGAGGATCCCGACGGCGGCCGGCACCGACAGGTACGACGGCAGCACCACGAGCTCCGCCTCGCCGGCCCGGGTCGCCGGGTGCGCCCGTGCGACGTCCGCGACGGCCCGGCACCACGCGACCGTCTCGGCGTGCCCGAGGTGCATCTTCAGGCTCACGCCGACGAAGGCCGGCCATGTGGGCGGATGGGCGGGCACGGCCCTACTTCGCCTCGTACGCGCGGATCTCGTTGACCTTGTCGTTCGACGGGCTCGACGTGTCGAACTCGTACGTCAGCCACTCGCGCACGTTCCGCCGCGCCAGCTCCAGGCCGACCACGCGCTGCCCCATGCAGAGCACCTGCGCGTCGTTCGACAGCACGCTGCGCTCCACCGAGAAGCCGTCGTGCGCGGTGACGGCGCGGACGCCGGGCACCTTGTTCGCCGCGATGGACATGCCGAGGCCCGTGCCGCAGATCAGCACGGCCCGGTCGGCCTCGCCGCGCGCGACCATCTCGGCCGCCGTGGTCGCGACGGTCGGGTACGCGGTGTGGCCGTCGGCGTCGACGCCCACGTCCACCACGGACACGACGAGGCCGCTCGCCTCGAGGTCGGCCTTGATCGCCTCCTTGTGGTCGTATCCCGCGTCGTCCGCGCCGACGACGATGCGCCATGTCCTGGTCATGCTGTCCTCCTCTTGGCCGTGCTGCTGGTGGTGCTGCTGGTGCCGGTGGGTGTCATCGGTCGGCGAGGGCGCGGCCCACGGCCGCCGTGATGAGCGCGAGCGACACGGCACCGGGGTCGGCCGTGCCGACAGAGCGCTCGCCGTGCGACCGCGCGCGCCCGATGCCGGGCTTCAGCGCGGCCGTCGCGTCCGCGGCCTCCTGCGCCGCGTCGCTCGCGGCGGTCCACGCGTCGGCGAGCGACGCCCCGGATCCGACCCGCTCGGCGAGCACGTCGGCGAACGGCACGAGCGCGTCGACCATGGTCTTGTCGCCGAGCGCCGCCTTGCCGTGGCCCATCACGGCGTCGCGCGCGTCGCCCACGCCGCGGGCCACCGCCTCGGCCGTCGCGGGATCCGCGTCCTCGTCGTCGAGCGCGTCGCCGACCGCCTGCAGGATGAGCCCCCACAGCGCGCCGGACGTGCCGCCGCCCTTGTCTGACCACGCGTCGCCGGCCAGCCGGAGGGCGGTGCGGGCACCGGCGCCCTGCTCCACGGCCCGGGCCGCGCGCTCGGAGGCGGCCCGGGATCCGCGCAGCATGCCGATGCCGTGGTCGCCGTCGCCCGCGACGGAGTCGAGGCGCCCGAGCTCGTCGGCGTTCTCCGCGACGACCGCGTGCACGGCCTCGAGGGCGGTGGCCACGCGTGCGGCGGTGCGACGGGAGGCGTCGGTCGCGTCGGGGATCGCGGCGTCCACCTCGTCGTCCTCGCGCGCGTCCACGGGCTGGAGGGCGGATCCGTCGAACGCGCCGCTGCGGAAGGCGGGGGTGTCGGCGGGCGCGGTCCACAGCCGCTCGAGCTCCTCGTCGAGCCAGAACAGCGTGAGGGAGGCGCCGGCCATGTCGAAGCTCGTGCAGAACTCGCCGACCTGCGGATCCACGAGCGTGAGCCCCGCCTCCTCGAGCAGGTCCGCGACGCGCGTGAACACGACGAACAGCTCCTCGTTCTTCACGGATCCGAGGCCGTTGAGCACGGGTACGACCCGGGCGCCGCGCACCTCGACGCCGTCCGGGATCTCCGCCGTCGCGAGGAGGTGCTCGACGAACAGCTCGGCCAGGCCGTCCGCGGACGGGATGTCGGTCTCGTCGATGCCGGGCTCGCCGTGGATCCCGAGCCCGATCGCCATGCGCCCCTCCGGGACCGAGAACAGCGGCTCGTCCGCGCCCGGCAGCGTGCAGCCCGTGAAGGCGACGCCCATCGAGCGCGTGCGCGCGTTGGCGAGCCGGGCCACACGCTCGGTGTCGTCGAGGTCGTAGCCCGCGGCGGACGCGGCGCCCGCCGCCTTGAACACCGTGAGGTCGCCCGCGATGCCGCGGCGCTTGGCCTGCTCGTCGGGTGAGGCGCTGAAGATGTCGTCCGTCACGACGACCGTGCGGCAGTCGATGCCGTCGCGGCGCACGCGCTCCTGCGCGTCGTCGAAGTGCAGCACGTCGCCCGCGTAGTTGCCGTAGAGGAGGAGCGCGCCGCGGCCCTGCTCGCTCGAGCGGATCACCGACTCGACCTGGTGCGCCGACGGCGACGCGAAGAGGTTGCCCATCGCGGCGCCGTGCGCGAGGCCGGGGCCGACCAGCCCGCCGAACGCGGGGTAGTGGCCGGAGCCGCCGCCGATGACGACCGCCACCTCGGGATCCGCCGAGCGGGTGGAGCGGGAGACGCCGCCGTGCACCCGACGCACCCAGCGTCCGTTGGCGCGGACGAAGCCCGCCGTCATGTCGTCGGCGAAGTCGGCGGGGTCGTTCCAGAGCCGGGTCATCCGTGGGTCCTCCTCATCGAGCACGTGAGGAGATCCTATAGGATATTGGATCCCGTGGAGCGGCTCGCGCCGACCCGCGACTCAGCCGCGCGCGGTCCGCTCCTCGGCGAGCATCGCGTAGCCGACCCCGTCGATCCAGCCGAGGTCGCGGTGCAGCGAGTCGGCGGCCGCGTACGACTCCCGCCGCATGCCCACGCGCTCGGCGAGCCGGAGCGACGGTGCGTTGTCGGCGAACGCGCTCGCGACCACGCGGCGGACGCCGAGCCCCTCGAACGCGATCCTCACCGCCGCCCGCACCGCCTCGGTCGCGAGGCCGCGGCCGCCGACGGCCGGATCCAGGGTCCAGCCGAGCTCCGCCTGCGTGCCGACGGCGAGGTGCGCGACCTCGCGCTGCGCCCACGCGTCCTCGACCCGCACCATGACGTCGCCCACGACCCGGCCGTCGAGCTCGAGCACGAGCTGGTCGCGCAGCATGGCGCCGCTCCCTCCGATCCACGCGGCCTCGTCGACGGGCCGGGAGGTGACCCAGCGCGTGACCTCGTCGAGGCGCCGGTACGCCCACATGGCGGGCGCGTCGGCCGGGGACATGCGGCGGAGGAGGAGCCGCTCGGTGCGCACCGGCCAGGCGATGCGGTCGAGCGGGGCGGCGGCGGTCGGGGCGTCGTCGGGGGTCATCCGCCCATCGTGGCAGCGCCCGTGCGCCCTGCGCCGCCCGCTACCGGTCGACGAGCGTGATCTCGAACGAGTACAGGTCCGGTCGGTAGCAGTGCTGGCCGTACTCGACGGCGCGGCCCGAGCTGTCGAACGCGGTGCGCGACATGGTGAGCACCGCGCCGCCGCGCGGCAGGTCGAGCAGGCGCGCCTCCGAGGCGGTGGCCGCGCGGGCGCCGATGCGCTGCTTGGCGACGCGCATGATCACGCCGCGGCCGCGCAGCAGCTGGTACAGCCCGTGGGTCGCGAGGGCGTCCGGATCCAGGTCGACGAACGGCTCGGGCAGCACGTTGTCGAGGATCGCGAGCGGCACGCCGTCGGCCGTGCGCAGCCGGGTGAGGTGCAGCACCGGGCTGCCGACCGCGACGCCGAGCGCCTCGGCGACCTTCTCGTCGGCCTCGCCGCGCGACGACGACAGCATCTGCGTGGCCGGGGCCTGGCCCTGCCGCTCGAGGTCCTCGTAGAGGCTCGTGAGCTCGACGTTGCGCGTCACCCGACCGTGCACGACCTGCGTGCCGATGCCGCGGCGGCGCACGAGCAGGCCCTTGTCGACGAGATCCTGGATCGCCCGGCGGATGGTCGGCCGGGACAGCCCGAGACGGGTGCCGAGCGCGATCTCGTTCTCGAGCCGCGCGCCGGCCGGCAGCGTGCCGTCGTGGATCGCCGTCTCCAGCAGGGTGGCCACCTGGTAGTAGAGGGGCACCGGGCCCGAGCGGTCGAGCGCGAGGAACAGGTCGGGGGGCAGGATCTGCTCCGGTTGCGTCACGTCGATCGCTCCCTCGTAGGTCAGGTCAACGCCTCATCCTGGCATGCGGCTCGTCAGCGGCCCGCCGCGGGCGCGGCTCCCTCTTGGCCCGCGTCCGGGGCCGAGCCCGGGTCGCGCGCGAGCTCGTGCGCCAGCGAGTCGAGCTCGGCGCCGCCGGCCATGAGGCTCGTCAGCTCGCCCAGCGTGATCTCGTCCTTCTCGAACGTGCCGAGGCTGGATCCGCGGTTGAGCAGCAGGAACCGGTCGCCCACCGGGAAGGCGTGGTGCGGGTTGTGCGTGATGAAGACCACGCCGAGCCCCCGGTCGCGCGAGCGCGCGATGTACCGCAGCACGACGCCGGACTGCTTGACGCCGAGGGCCGCGGTGGGCTCGTCCAGGATCAGCACGCGGGCGCCGAAGTGCACGGCCCGGGCGATGGCGACGCACTGGCGCTCGCCGCCGGACAGCGTGCCGATGGGCTGGTCGACGTCGCGGAGGTCGATGCCCATCTGCGCGAGCTGCTCGTGCGTGATCGCCTTCATGGCCGCCACGTCGAGCCGGCGGAACGGCCCCTTCCCCTTCGTGATCTCGGAGCCGAGGAAGAAGTTCCGCCACACGGGCATGAGGGGCACGACCGCGAGGTCCTGGTAGACGGTCGCGATGCCGGCCTGGAGCGCCGCGCGCGGGGATCCGAGGGTGACGGGCTCGCCGTCGAGGAGCATCGTGCCCTCGCTCGGCGCGTGCACGCCCGCGAGCATCTTGATGAAGGTCGACTTGCCGGCGCCGTTGTCGCCGAGCACGCACGTGACCTGGCCCGCGGCGACCACGGTCGAGACGCCCGTGAGCGCGTTGACGGCGCCGTAGCTCTTGCCGATGTCGCGGACCTCGAGGATGGTCGTGCCGACGGGCGGCAGCGGGGGAGTCGGGCGTCCGCCTGCTTCCTCGGCGGCTCCCGGGACGGCGCCGGCCAGGGGCTCGGACGCGGCGCTCGCGCTCGTCTCGGCGCTCATCGTCCGCCTCCCGCCCGCGTGCGCACCAGGTTGTTCAGCAGCACCGCCGCGAGGAGCATCACACCGAGGATCGTGCGCAGCCAGTTCGTGTCCCACTGGGCGAAGGTGATGCCCTGGAAGACCATGCCGTAGATCAGCGCCCCGAGCGCCGCGCCGATGGCCGAGCCGAAGCCGCCCGTGAGCAGGCACCCGCCGACGACCGCGCAGATGATGTAGATGAACTCCTGGCCGACGCCCGTGTTCGCCTGCACCGTGGAGGTGCGGAACAGCGAGATCATCCCGACGAGCCAGGCGGCGCCCGCCGTGCCCATGAAGAGGCCGATCTTCGTCTTGAGCACCGGGACGCCCACCTGGCGGGCGGACTCCTTGGCGCCGCCGACCGCGAAGATCCAGTTGCCGGCGCGCGTGCGCAGCAGGATCCAGGTGGCGACGGCAGCGACCGCGAACCACCACAGCACCGAGACGTAGAAGCCACCGCCGCCGATCTCGAGCGAGGAGCCGAAGATCGGCTGGATCTGGTCGTACGACGGCACCTTCGTCATGCCCTGGATCGCGACCTGGCCGGTGATGAGCTTGGTGACGGCGAGGTCGACGCCCGCGAGCGCGAAGAACGTGCCGAGCGTCACGATGAAGCTCGGCAGGCCCGTCTTCATCACGAGGAATCCGTTGAGCGCGCCGATCGCCAGGGCCGCCGCGAGCGAGACGAGCACCGCGACCCAGATGCTGAGGCCGTAGTGCGACGTGAGGATGCCGACCACGAGCGCCGAGAAGCCCGTCATGACGCCGGCGGAGAGGTCGAACTCGCCGCCGATCATGAGCATCGCCACGGCGACCGCCATGATCCCGAAGGTCGACGCCGACTCGAGCCACACGCCCGCGCCGGCGAGGGTGAGGAACTGCGGCGTGTAGAGGGAGAAGAACACCAGCACGGCGAGGGCCGCCACGAGGGCGCCGATCTCCGGGCGGGCGAGGATCTTGCGGATCGGCCTGTTCTCGAGGCGCGGCCTCGTGGCGATCGTCACGATGTCCGTCGTGGTCAACGCGGGGCTCCTTCGGTGAGCGTCGGGGGAGTGCGGTGCGGTGGGGGACGAGGGGAGGGCGGGCCGGACGCGTCGGGCGCGCCCGGCGGGCCGGCTACCGGGTGCCGTTCTTCGCGAACTCGGCGACCTGCGCCGCGTTGTCCTTCGTCACGAACGCGGGTCCGGAGTAGACGGGCTGGCCGCCGCCGATGACGTTGCCGTTGGTGGCGTAGAGGTCGAGCGCGGTGATCCCGAGGAAGCCCTGCACGTACGGCTGCTGGTCGACCGCGAACAGGATCTTGTCGGCCTCGACCGCGCTGACGACGTCCTCCGAGAGGTCGAACGTGCCGATCTGCGCCTTGCTGCCCGACTCCTCGACCGCGCCGACCGCGTCGATGGCGTACTGGCCGCCGAGCGTGAGCACGCCGTCGATCGAGGGATCCGCCTGCAGCTTCGACTTGATGGTCGCCTTCACGTCGGCGTCGTTCGTGCCGTCCACCTGGAGGTTCGCCATCTGGCCCGAGAAGGCGCTCGCCGCGGAGGAGCAGCGCTCCTCGAGGCCGACGTTGCCGGCCTCCTGGATCACGCAGAGCGCGTTCTTCAGTCCCGCGTCGCCGAGGCGCTTGCCGACGGCCTCGCCCGCGACCGTCTCGCTCTGGCCGATGTGGGTGAGGGCGCCGAACTCGGCCGAGCGCTCGATCCCGGAGTTGATGGTGACCACGGGGATGCCCGCCGCCACGGCCTTCTCGACGCTGTCCTTCACGCCGTCGGGGTTCGCCATCGAGACGACGATCCCGTCGACCTTCTGCGCGACCGCGTTGTCGATGAGCTGGGACTGCTTGGCGGGATCCGGGTCCGCGTTGTACGTGACGGTGGCGCCGTACTGGCCGCCCGCGGTCTCGGCGCCCGCCTTCACGCGGTCCCAGAAGGCGTCGCCCGGGCCGGAGTGGGTGACCACCGCGAAGGTGAGGTCGCCGCCGCCGCTCGCGCCGCCCGCGGTGGGCGCGGCCTCCTGGCCGGTGCCCGCGCACGAGGTGAGGAGGAACCCGGCTGCGACCGCGAGGCCGAGGGGGGCGAGGAATCTGTTCTTCATCGAATGCTCCTTGTCGGGCGGACGCCCGCGCGCGGGGTCCTGGACGTCGTCGTCGGGGCGATCTTCGTCCCGCCCGACGTGGTTTGTCAACACATGCTGACAAGACGGATCCCTGTCGTGACCCATCGTCGTCCGGCGGTCTCCCCGACGGATCCGAGCCTCCAGTCTGCCGCCTCCTCGGGACCCGCCGCGCGCGACGACACCCGACCGCGGTGCGCGCGGTCGGGCGGATCCTCCGTCGGTCCCCTCCCGGGTCAGAGCGAGACGGCCACCGCCACGCGCTCCTCGGCCGAGCGCTGCGCCGCGTCGGCGAGCAGGAGCGCCGCGCGGCCGTCGGCGAACGTCGGGCTGTCGGAGGCCTCGCCCCGGGCCAGGCGGATGAAGGCGCGCAGCTCGGCGACGTACGCGGCGGCGTAGCGCTCCAGGAAGAAGTCCTGGTAGGGCGGCTTGCCCTCGACGCTCGTGGCGTTCGAGACGCTCACGAGGCTCGTGAGCGCGTTCGCCACCTGCAGGGATCCGCGCGACCCGAACGCCTCGATCCGCTGGTCGTAGCCCACGGCGCTGTGCCGCGAGTTCGTGATGACCACGAGCGCGCCGGTGGACGCGCGGAGCGTCACGACCGCCGTGTCGAAGTCGCCGTGCTCGCGGGCGCCCGGGTCGAACGTGGTGGATCCGGTCGCCTGCACCTCGACGATGTCGGGCAGGAAGTACCGGGCCATGTCGAGGTCGTGGATGGTCATGTCGCGGAAGATGCCGCCGGAGACCCCCACGTACGCGGCGGGCGGCGCGGCCGGGTCGCGGCTCGTGATCGACAGCTGCTCGAGCGCGCCGATCTCGCCCGCGGCCACGCGGGCGCGCGCCTCCGCGAACGCCGGGTCGAAGCGGCGGTTAAAGCCGAGCGCCACCGGCACGCCGGAGGAGAGCACGCGGGGGAGGAGGGCGTCGACCCGCGCGATGTCGAGGTCGATGGGCTTCTCGCACAGCACGGGCAGGCCGTGGTCGATCGCGGCGGCGATGAGGTCGACGTGCGTGGGCGTGGGCGAGGCGATGAGGACCGCGTCGATGCCGCCCGACGCCATCATCTCCGCCGCGTCCTCCGTGACCGTGCCGCCGAGGCGGGCGGAGAGCGCGCGGGCGCCGTCGACGAACGGGTCGCAGATCCACGCGAGCTCGGCGTCGGGATCCGCGGCGATGTTGGCGGCGTGGACCTGGCCGATGCGGCCGGTGCCGATCAGGCCGAAGCGCAGGGGGGTGGTGGTCATGTCGCCGTCCTCGTGTGTGGTGGTGGATGCGGGTGCGCCGGGGTGGGCGCCAGGTCAGGCCCAGGCGCGGAGCGCCTCGCGGTTGACGCGCTGGTCCTCCGTGCGCTCGGCCCGGAAGCGGCGGATGTCGGCGTCGGGCGCGTTGAGCACGTCCTGCTCGACCACCACCCAGCCGTCGTAGCCCTGCGCCTCGATCGCGGTCATCACGCTCGCGAGGTCGACGTCGCCCCGGCCGAATGCCACGAACGCGCCGGAGGACCACACCTCGCGCATGCCGCCGCCCGCGGCGAGCACGCGGCGGAGCTCGGCGGCGTCGACGTCCTTGAGGTGCAGGTGGGTGATCCGCGACCCCCAGCGGGAGATCGCCGCGAGTGGGTCGCCGCCCGCGATGACGAGGTGGCCGGTGTCGAGCGTGAGACCGACGTCGACCTGGTCGAGGAACCGGTCGATCTCCTCGGGCGACTCCACGAACGTGCCCGCGTGGTGGTGGAACGTGGGCTCGAAGCCCGCGGCGCGCGTGATCTCCGCCGCACGCGCGGTGTTGCGGACGAGGCGCGACCACGCGGCGTCGTCGAGCGGGTCGGCCTCGGCGCCGCGGCCCGGGGCGGCGGCGCGGGGCGCGGATCCGGAATCAGCGAGCGTCGGCAGCGGCAGCCGCCCGGGTCCGGCCTCGGCCGCCTCCTGGAACACGCGCAGCGACGCGTGCAGCTCGGGCAGGGACGCCTCGAACGCGTCGTCGTCGGAGAGGGGGAGCTGGATCCAGCCGCCGGCGAGCTCGAGGCCCGCGCCCGTGAGCCGGTCGCGCAGCTCCCGCCCGCGCCCGAGGTAGCCGACGGGCCCCAGGTCGATCCCCGCGTACCCGGTCTCGGCCAGCGCCTCCACCATGTCGTCGGGGGGCACGACCTCGGTGCCCTCGGGCGTCAGCTCGAACACCCCGAAGCTCACGGGGGCGCCGGCGACAGTGGCCCTCACGCGGCGGATCCCGTCGGGTGGGCAGTCACGGCGGCGCGGGGCGCGGGGGTGGTGCGGGTCTGGACCATGCGGCGTCGCACTGCTCCTCGTGGCCGGCGGGCGGATGTTTGTCCTGACGATAGTACGTGGGAGAGGTCCTCCGCCATGGTCCCGACCGGCCCGCGTCGTCGCGCCGCGTCGAGCGCATGACGAGCCGGTGACGATCCGGTTGCGACCCGCCGCCCGCGGTCGCGCCCGGCCTACGCTCGACGGGAGATCCCCCGTGCGGGGGAACCCGCGACGCCGAGGGGGACGACGCCATGCACGACACCGAGACCGCACCCGCATCCGCCGCCACGGGCAGGGGGAGCGGCCCCGTGGGGGCCCGCCGCGTCGCCCGCCCGCTCGCCGTCGCGACCGCCCTGGCCCTCGGCCTCTCCGCGCTCGTCGCGTCGCCCGCCGAGGCCGCGACCGTCGCCATCGCCGACGTGCAGGGCAGCGGCAGCACGACCCCGTTCGCCGGCCGCGTCGTCACGGTCGAGGGCGTCGTCACCGCCGACTACCGAGGGGCGAGCGGCTACGCGGGCGTCGTGATCCAGACCCCCGGCTCGGGCGGCGGGACCGACGCGACGCCCGGCGCCTCCGACGGCGTCTTCGTCTACCTCGGCGGCCAGGACCCGGCCGTCGCGATCGGCGACCTGGTCCGCGTCACGGGCACCGCGTCGGAGCGCCAGGGCCAGACCCAGGTCGCCGCGACCGCGACCGACCTCGTGCGGGCCGGCGTCGGGGTGCCCGCCGCCACCCCGCTCCCCGACACGCTCCGCGGCGCCGACCGCGAGTCGCTCGAGAGCATGCTCGTGACGCCCACGGGCGACTACCGCGTCGGATCCGCGCACCAGCTCGACACGTACGGCACGCTCTGGCTGAGCGCCGGCGCCGACCTGCCCGTGAAGGCCACCGACGTCGTGCGCCCGGGTGCCGAGGCCGACCGGATCACCGCCGACAACCGGGCGCGCCGGCTCCTCCTCGACGACGGCTACAACATCCAGCTCACCAACGCCGCGTACCCCGCGGGCGCGACGCAGCCGTACTACTCGGCCGACCGCGTGGTGCGCAACGGCGACGTCCCCGTCTTCCCGACCACGCCCTACGTGCTCGCCTACGGCTTCGACGACTGGCGCCTCCAGCCCACGACGCCCGTCACCTCGCTCGACGCGGCCGGCCGGGTGCCGACCTTCACGAGCGGGAACCCGCGCCCCGCGTCCTCGCCCGAGGTGGGCGGCGACGTGCGCATCGCCGGGTTCAACGTCCTCAACTACTTCACGACGCTCGGGGAGCGCGGCGCGGCCACCGCGGAGGAGTTCCGGAAGCAGCGCGCCAAGATCGTCACGGCGATCACCGGCCTCGACGCGCAGGTCGTGACGCTGATGGAGATCGAGAACTCGACCCGCTTCGGGGAGCCCGCGGACACCGCGACGGCCGACCTCGTGCGCGGCCTGAACGACGCCGCCGGGAAGAAGGTCTGGGACTACGTGCGCACGCCCGCCGCGCTCGCGTCGACGCCGACCGACGAGATCCAGAACGCGATCATCTACCGCACCGACGCCGTCACGCCGGTCGGGGCGGCCGCCACGCAGATCGACGAGACGGTGTGGGGCAACGCCCGCGAGCCGATCGCCCAGGCGTTCCGCGGCGGCGACCAGACGTTCACGGTGGTCGCGAACCACCTCAAGTCGAAGTCGGGATCCGGCACGCAGCCGGCGGACGGCCAGGGCTTCTTCAACGCCGACCGCGTCGCGCAGGCGGAGGCCGTCGCGCGCTTCGCGTCCGAGCTGCAGGCGTCGAGCGGATCCGACCTCCTCTACCTGCTCGGCGACTTCAACGCCTACTCCGAGGAGGACCCGATCCAGGCACTCCGCGACGCCGGCTTCGTCGACCTCGTGGCCGCCAAGGCGCCGGGCGAGCGCACGTACTCCTTCGACGGCGAGGTGGGATCCCTCGACCACGTGCTCGTGACCCGCGCCGGCGCCGAGCGCGTCACGGGCGTCGGGGTGTGGGACATCAACGCGCCCGAGTGGGCGGCGCGCGAGTACGGCGGGGCCGCGACCGACGGATCCAGCGCCTTCCGCTCCAGCGACCACGACCCCGTCAAGGTCGGCCTCGACACGATCCGCGACGCGTCGACCCTCGTCGGGTACGCCGACCGCCTGCTCGTCCGCAGCGGACAGGCCGTGGCGTACTCCCTGCGGCTGCAGGCGGGCGGCGCTCCCGTGGCCGGCCGCGTGCAGGTCCTCGACCGGGGCCGGGCGATCACCTCCGTCGACGTCACCGACGCCGACGCCGGCCGCGCGACCGTCACGCTGCCGAGGCTCTCCCGCGGGATCCACCTCATCACCGCGAGCTACGCGGGCGACTCCGGGGCCAAGGGGTCGAGCACCGTCTGGCCGTCGATCGTCCTCGTCCGGTAGCCGCCCGCCGCACGCGGAATGCGCGGACCGCGCGCCCGGTTGCACCCCGAGACCGCACGAACCGAGCACGAGAAGAGGACGCACCATGGCCACCACCGAGCTGACCGCCGAGAACTTCGAGAGCATCGTCGACTCCAACGGCATCGTCGTCGTCGACTTCTGGGCCGACTGGTGCGGCCCCTGCAAGCAGTTCGCGCCCGTCTTCGACAAGTCGAGCGAGAAGCACGCCGACATCGTCCACGGCAAGGTCGACACCGAGGCGCAGCAGTTCCTCGCGCAGCAGGCGAACATCTCCGCCATCCCGACGCTCATGATCTTCAAGGACCAGACGCTGATCTTCAGCCAGGCCGGCGCGCTGCCCGCCCCGGCGCTCGAGTCGCTCATCGAGGAGGTGCGCGCCGTCGACGTGGCCGCCCTCAAGGAGCAGGCCGCCGCCGAGGCCGCGCAGGCCACGCCCGGCGCCAGCGCCGACCCGACCGCGATCTGACCCGCGGCTGATCCGCATCCGCGGCTGATCGGCGCCGACGGCCCCTCCCCATCCGGGAGGGGCCGTCCGTGTCCCCACCGCCCCTCTCCCCGCCGTCCGCGGAGCACGCCCCGGATACGATTGCCCCGATGACCTCCACCCCTCCCGCTCCCGCCGGATCCGTCGCGTCCGGCGCCGCCCTGGCCCCCGCCCTCGAGTGCCTCGGCACGGTCTTCGGGTACGACGCCTTCCGCGGCGACCAGCAGGAGATCGTCGAGCACGTCATCGGCGGCGGCGACGCGCTCGTGCTCATGCCCACGGGCGGCGGCAAGTCGCTCTGCTACCAGATCCCGAGCCTGGTCCGCGAGGGCACGGGCGTCGTCATCTCGCCGCTCATCGCCCTCATGCAGGACCAGGTCGACGCGCTGCGCGCCGTCGGCGTCCGGGCCGCGTTCCTCAACTCCACGCAGGACCTCGAGACGAGCCGCGCGGTCGAGCGCGCCCTGCTCGACGGCGACCTCGACCTGCTCTACCTCGCTCCCGAGCGCCTCATCCTCGACCGGATGGGCCGCCTCCTCGACGAGGCCCGCATCGCCCTCTTCGCCATCGACGAGGCGCACTGCGTCTCCCAGTGGGGCCACGACTTCCGCAAGGACTACCTGGCGCTGTCGATGCTGCAGGAGCGCTGGCCGGAGGTCCCGCGCATCGCGCTCACCGCCACGGCCAACGAGGCCACGCACGCCGACATCACCGCGCGCCTGGGCCTCCAGGACGCGCGCCACTTCGTCTCCTCGTTCGACCGCCCGAACATCCGCTACCGCATCGTCCCCAAGGCCGAGCCGCGCAAGCAGCTGGTCGACCTCATCCGGAACGAGCACGCGGGCGACCCCGGCATCGTCTACTGCCTGAGCCGCAAGACCGTCGAGCAGACGGCCGAGGCGCTGAACAAGCAGGGGATCACCGCGCTGCCGTACCACGCGGGCCTCGACGCGGCCGTCCGCCAGCGCAACCAGGCGCGCTTCCTCCGCGAGGACGGCATCGTCATGTGCGCCACCATCGCGTTCGGCATGGGCATCGACAAGCCCGACGTGCGCTTCGTCGCCCACATCGACCTGCCGAAGTCCATCGAGGGCTACTACCAGGAGACCGGGCGCGCGGGCCGCGACGGCCTACCGTCCACCGCCTGGCTCGCCTACGGCCTGCAGGACGTCGTGCAGCAGCGCCGCATGATCGACCAGTCCGAGGGCGACGCGCAGCACCGCCGCCGGCTCTCCCAGCACCTCGATGCGATGCTCGCGCTGTGCGAGACGGTCGGCTGCCGCCGCGTGCAGCTCCTGCGCTACTTCGGCGAGGAGACGGGTCCGTGCGGCAACTGCGACACGTGCCTCGAGCCCGTCGAGACGTGGGACGCCACGGTGCCCTCGCAGAAGCTACTGTCCACGATCGTGCGGCTGCAGCGCGAGCGGAACCAGCGCTTCGGGGCGGCGCACCTCATCGACATCCTGCTCGGCAACGAGACCGACCGCGTCCGCCAGCAGGGGCACGACCAGCTCGCCACCTTCGGCATCGGCGGCGAGCTCACCGACGTCCAGTGGCGCGGCGTCGTCCGCCAGCTCCTCGCGCAGGGCCTGCTCGGCGTGAGCGACGACGGTTACGGCACGCTCGTCATCACCGCGGGCAGCGGCGACGTCCTCAGCGGATCCCGCCAGGTGCCCATGCGGCAGGAGCCCGAGCGCATCGTGCGCGGCCGCGGCACCCGCACCACGCGCGCGAAGGGCGGCCAGGTGGTCGACCTCCCCGAGGAGGCGCAGGGGCTCTTCGAGGCGCTCCGGGCCTGGCGCTCGGAGCAGGCCAAGGAGCAGGGCGTCCCCGCGTACGTGGTGTTCGCCGACGTGACCCTGCGCGAGGTCGCGACGGTGCGCCCGCAGGACCTCGGTCAGCTCGCCGGGATCACGGGCATCGGCCAGAAGAAGCTCGACACGTACGGCGCGGGGCTGCTCGCGGTCGTCGCCGCCGGGTCCGCCGCGGCCGAGTAGGGCACCGGCCGACCTGCGCTCGGCGGGGGAGAGGGACCCGGTCCCGAGCCTCGAGGGCTGCGGGACCGAGCCGCGCACACGGCCGACTTTTACCCGAAGACCGGCCCGGCGCTGGCGGGACAGCTCACCCGAAGAGCTGTCGCCGTTGCCCACGATCGTACTGGTCCGGCCGCGGGCTCCACGCGGGCTGTGGGGAGCGGGCGAGGCGTGGTAAGGCGTGCGGGCCGCACGCGAGCGGCCGTGAGGACCCCGCATGTAAACACCGTGTAACGGGAGGCCGCAGACGCTTCATCGGGATTGCCAACACCGTATGGCGTATTTGTAATATGTCACCTACCACCGGCTGCCCAAGGCCGGACGAGGGAGCGCCATGGCAGTGACAGGAGCGGATGCGGACGCTGTCCGCACGGGGCGCGGCCGCGCTGCCGTCCTCCCCAGCACCGGATCACGCCGACCGCTGGGCGCCGACGCCGTCACCCTCGAGGGCGGTCTGCTCGGGGCGTGGCAGGAGCGCAACCGGGCCCGGACCATCCCCCACGCCATCGCGTCCATGACCGCCGCCGGCAACCTCGACGACCTCCGCGCGGCCGTCGACGGGCCGGGCGAGCGGCCCCTGCCCCGCTACCCGTTCCTCGACACCGACGTCTACAAGACCCTCGAGGGCATCGCCTACGAGGTCGGACGCGGTGCCGCGAGCCCGGAGATGCGCGCCTTCCTCGACGAGGCCGCGGACGTGCTCGAGCGCGTGCAGGCGGACGACGGCTACATCGGCTCGTACGTGCAGCGGCCGGGATCCGACCGCGAGCCCTGGTCCGACCTCGCCTGGGGCCACGAGCTCTACAACCTCGGGCACCTGATCCAGGCCGCCGTCGCCGAATCCCGGCAGGGCGGCGACGGCCGGCTCCTCGCCGTGGCCCGCCGCTTCGCCGACGCCGCGGTGCGGGAGTTCGGCCCCGGCGGACGCGTCGCGGTCTGCGGCCACCCCGAGGTCGAGATGGCGCTCGTCGAGCTCTCCCGCGAGACGGGGGAGCGCGCGTACCTCGACCTCGCCGCCGCGTTCATCGACCGGCGCGGGCGCGGCACGGTCGCCACGCGGATCTTCCCCGCCGAGTACTTCCAGGACGCGCACCCCTTCCGCGAGATGCCCGCCGTCACGGGTCACGCCGTCCGCATGGCCTACCTCGCCGCGGGTGCGACGGACGTGGCGACGGAGACGGGCGACGCCGAGCTGCTCGCCGCATCCGTCCGCCTGTTCGACGACGCGGTGCGCACCCGCCTCTACGTCACCGGCGGGCTCGGCAGCCGTCACTCGGACGAGGCGATCGGCGACGCCTACGAGCTGCCGAGCGAGCGGTCCTACAGCGAGACCTGCGCGGCCATCGCGGTGATGCAGTGGGCGTGGCGCCTCTTCCTCGCCACGGGCGAGCCGCGCTTCCTTGACACCCACGAGACCGTGCTGCTCAATGCCTACGCGGTCGGTCTCTCCGCCGACGGCACGGGCTTCTTCTACGACAACCCGCTCCAGCGCCGCCCGGACCACCACGCGCAGTCGGGCGCCGAGACCGAGGGCGAGCTGATGCGCCGCCCGTGGTTCACCTGCCCGTGCTGCCCGCCGAACATCGTGCGCTGGATGAGCGAGCTGCAGGACCACGTCGCGGTCGCGGAAGGCGACGACCTCGTGATCGCGCACCCGGCCGCGTGCGCGATCCGCACCGACGAGATCGACGTCCGCGTGACGACCGCGTACCCGTGGGACGGCGCCGTGCGCGTCGAGGTGCTGCGCGCATCCGGCGCGGAGACCGGCATCGTGATCCGCCGCCCGGGCTGGTGCCGCTCCGCGACCGCGGTCGTGTCGGGCGCCGACGGGTCCGAGGTGCAGGTCGACGCGGAGGCCGGCGACCGGTGGATCCGCGCCACCCGCGCCTGGGCCGCCGGGGACGCGCTCGTGGTCGAGCTGGACATGCCCGTGCGCGCCCTCGGATCCCACCCGCACCTCGACGCCACCCGGGGGACCCTCGCGGTGGCGCGCGGACCGGTCGTCTACGCGGTCGAGCAGGAGGACGCCGGCGCACCCGTCGACGACCTGCTCCTCGACCCGCGCGACCTGGCGGCGGCGCGACCCGTGCCGCTCCCCGTCGCCGACCCGTGGGGTCCCGCGTCGGACGCGCGCGCGGAGACCGGACCGGGCCTCGCGCTCGCCGTCCGCCTCCGCCGCGCGCTCCCCGCACCGGACGAGCTCTACCCCGAGGTCGTCCCCGGCGCCACCGTCCCCGCCGCGTCGGCCGACCCCGTCGACGCCGTGCTCGTGCCGTACGCCCTCTGGGGCAACCGGTCGCCCGCCGCCATGCGGGTCTGGATCCGCGCCGCCGACACCGGCTGAGCCGCCCTCCCCGCGCACGCCCACGGATCCACCCGATGCGGGGCGATCGCGCGCACCTCCGCTTCCCCATCCCTCCATCGCACGACCCCGTCCGTCACTCCCCACCCGGTGCGCCTCGGCCGCCCTCCACGAAACGAGAGTCCGATGAACAGACGAATCACCGCAGTCGGGCTGGCCCTCGCCGCCAGCCTCGCCCTCACGTCCTGCGCCGGCGCCGGCGGCAAGGCCGCCGCCGACATCACCGGCCCCGCCGACACCGGCGGCACCATGCACGTGCTGCAGGTGTCGGACTTCCCGCACCTGGACCCCGCGATGGGCTACGAGACCGACCTCGCGGACGTCTACCGGCTCATCTACCGCACGCTCACCACGACCACCGGCAAGGACGGCGCTACGATCGCGCCCGACCTCGCCACCGACACCGGCACGCCGAACGCCGACGCGACCGAGTGGACCTTCACGCTCAAGGACGGGCTGAAGTTCGAGGACGGCTCCCCGATCACGAGCCAGTCGATGAAGTTCGGCGTGGAGCGGTCCTTCGACCCCGCGCTCGCCATCGGCTCGCCCTACGCACGCATGTACCTCGAGGGCGGCGACGCCTACAAGGGCCCGTACCAGTCGGGCGACCTGGCCTCCATCGAGACCCCCGACGAGAAGACCATCGTCTTCCACCTCAACCGCTCCGTGCCGGAGTTCGCGAGCGTCACGGCGCAGAGCACGTTCGTCCCGTTCCCCGTGGACAAGGACCGCGTCACGGTGACGAGCGTGGACCAGCAGCCCATCTCCTCCGGCCCGTACAAGGTGAGCGCCCGGACGCCCGGCCAGTCCCTCACGCTCGTGCGCAACCCCGAGTGGGACGCGTCCACCGACGAGGTCAGGACCGCCAAGCCGGACGAGTGGCAGTTCACGATGGGGCTCGACCAGGCCACCATCGACGAGCGCATGATCGCCGGACAGGGCGACGACGCGAACGCCATCGCCTACGGGATCACCGCCGCGTCCGTCTCCCGCATCCAGACGCCGCAGATCAAGGCGCGCACCGTCTCGGGCGACAGCGGCTGCACCACGTACCTCGCGCTCAACACGACGAAGCCGCACCTGGGCGACGTGCGCGTGCGGCAGGCCATCGCCTACGCCGTGGACAAGAAGTCGCTCGCCGACGTGGCCGGCGGCCCCATGATCGCGGAGCCCGCGTCGACGATCCTCACCCGCAGCGTCCCCGGCCACAAGGACTTCGACCTCTACCCCAGCACCGACAGCGCGGGCGACGTCGACAAGGCCAAGGCGCTCCTCGCCGAGGCGGGCCTGCAGGACGGCTTCACGATCACGCTCGACGTGGCCAGCGTGCCGACGTCGCAGAAGGCGGCGGAGGCGCTCCAGCAGTCCCTCGCCCGCGTCGGGATCACCGTCGCGATCAACCTCCTCGACACGGCGACCTACAACGAGACCATCGCCACCACCTCGCAGCAGCACGACGCGGCCGAGGCCGGCTGGTGCCCCGACTGGAACTCCGCCAGCACGGTGCTCCCCATCCTGTTCGACGGACGCCAGATCCCCGAGAAGGGCAACAGCAACCTGTCGCAGATCGACGACCCCGCGATCAACGCGAAGATCGACGAGGTCTCGGCCATGACCGACCTGAAGGCCGCGGACGCCGCATGGGGAGACCTCGACGAGCAGGTGCAGCAGCTGGCCCCCGTGGTGCCGCTCCTCTACGGCCAGGCCGTGCTCGTGCTGGGGCAGAACGTGCGGAACGCGTACTCGAGCCCGCTCTACAACGGGGCCCCGGACTTCGCCACCATCGGCCTCCACACGGGGAAGTAGGCGGTGACCGCCACCCTGCAGGGCGCCTCGGCGCCCGACTCGGCCCCCGCCTACCCAACGGGACGGCCGCCCGCCGTCACGCCGGCCAAGCGCGTGGTCGCCGCCCTCCGGTCGAAGCCGTCCGTCATCGCCAGCGTCGTGTTCATGGTGTTCGTGCTGATCCTCGCGGTGTTCGCGCCGCTCCTGTCCGGGATCACCGGCTGGGGCCCCACGGCCTTCGACGCGACGGCCGTGGACCCCGTCCTCGGCGGCCTGCCCATCGGCCCGTTCGGCGGCGTGAGCGCCTCGCACTGGTTCGGCGTGGAGCCGCAGAACGGGCGCGACATCTTCGCCCGCATCGCGTACGGCGCCCGGGTGTCGATGCTCATCGCGGTCTCCGCGACGGTCGTCACCACGGCCGTCGGCGTGGTCGCGGGCATGGTCGCCGGCTACTTCGGCGGGATCGTTGACCAGATCGTGTCGCGGGTCATGGACTTCCTCATGGCCTTCCCGGCGCTGATCTTCATGATCGCGATCCTCTCGGCCCTGCCCGCGGGCAACCGCCCGGCGCTGCTCGTCCTGGTGCTCAGCGTCTTCGGCTGGCCGTACACGGCGCGCATCGTGCGCGGCCAGACCATGACCATCCGCACCCGCGACTTCGTGGAGGCGGCCCGGGCATCCGGCGCCTCGTCGATGGGCGTGATCTTCCGGGAGGTGCTGCCGAACCTGCGCGGCACCGTCATCGTGCTGGCCACGCTCGCGGTGCCGGGCTACATCGGCACCGAGGCGGCCCTGTCCTTCCTCGGCGTGGGCGTGCTGCCGCCGACGCCGTCCTGGGGCCAGATGATCGCCGACTCGGTGAACTGGTACACGGTCGACTCCGCGTACTTCATCGTGCCGGGCTCGTTCCTCTTCCTCACGGTGCTGTCGTTCACGGTCTTCGGCGACCACCTCCGCAGCGCGCTCGAGCAGGGGGAGGCGGCATGATCGGCTACCTCCTCCGCCGCGCCGGATCCGCGCTGATCGTGCTCGCGCTCATCAGCCTGTTCACCTACATGATCTTCTTCCTGCTCCAGCCGGACCCCGCCGTCACCATCTGCGGCAAGACCTGCACGCCGGACAAGATCGACTCCATCCGCCAGCTCCTCGGCCTCGACCGGCCGTTCTGGGCGCAGTACGGCGACTTCGTCACCGGGATCTTCACGGGTCGCACCTACGGCGACGGCCCGACGGCGATCCAGTGCTCCGCGCCCTGCCTGGGCTTCAGCTTCCAGACGCAGCAGCCCGTGCTCGACCTGCTGCTGTCCCGCCTGCCCGTGAGCATCACGATCGCGGTCGGCGCGGCGGTCCTCTGGGTCGTCTTCGGCGTGGCCGGCGGCCTGGTCAGCGCGATCAAGCAGGGCAGCGTGTGGGATCGGACCGCGATGGCGGCGGCGCTCGCCGGGATCAGCGTGCCGACGACCTTCGCCGCGCTGCTCCTGCAGTACGTGCTCGTCGTGCAGCTGCAGATCCTGCCGTTCCCGCAGTCCGTGGCGTTCTCCGACGACCCCGTCATGTGGTTCGACTCGTACCTCATGCCGTGGATCGTGGTCGCGCTCGGCTACGCATCCGTGTACGCGCGGATCGTGCGGGCCAACGTGCTCGACACGCTCCAGGAGGACTACCTGCGCACCGCGCGGGCCAAGGGCCTGTCGGCGTCGCTCGTGATCCGCCGCCACGCGCTCCGGCCGTCTCTCACGCCCGTCGTCACGCTGTTCGGCATGGACTTCGCCGGCCTGCTCGGCGGCGCCCTGATCGCCGAGAGCATCTTCGGCCTCAACGGCGCCGGCAAGCTCGCCGCCGACTCCATCGCCAAGAACGACCAGCCCGTGATCATGGGCGTCACGCTCCTCGCCGCGGCCTTCGTAGTCGTCGGGAACGTGGTCGTCGACGTGCTGTACACCGTGCTCGACCCCCGAGTGAGGATCACCTCGTGACCGCCACCGCACCGCATCAGCCGCCCGCCCGCGCCGTCCCCGGGACCCCGCTGCTCGAGGTCGACCACCTCACCATCGCGTTCCCCACCTCGCGGGGGCCGGTCGAGGTGGTGAACAACCTCTCCTTCCGCGTGGAGCCGGACAGCACGCTCGGCATCGTGGGGGAGTCGGGGTCGGGCAAGTCGATGACCTCGCTCGCCGTGATGGGGCTCGTGCCCCGCGGAGGGAAGGTCACCGGCAGCATCAAGCTCGCCGGCGAGGAGCTCGTCGGCCGGACGGACAAGGAGCTGCGCGCGATGCGGGGCGACCGCATGGCGATGGTGTTCCAGGATCCGCTCTCCTCGCTCAACCCCTACTACACGGTGGGGCTGCAGATCGAGGAGGCCTACCGGTCGCATCGCTCCGGCTCCCGGAAGTCCGTGCGGTCGACCGTCGTCGCGGCCCTCGACCGGGTCGGGATCAAGGAGGCCTCGACGCGCGTCGACCACTACCCGCACCAGTTCTCGGGCGGCATGCGCCAGCGCATCATGATCGCGATGGCGCTGTGCCTCGAGCCCGAGCTGCTCATCGCCGACGAGCCGACCACCGCGCTCGACGTGACGGTGCAGGCGCAGATCCTCGACCTGATGCGCTCCATCCGCGCGGAGACGGGGATGGGCATGCTCGTCATCACCCACGACCTCGCCGTCGTGTCCTCCCTCGCCGACGAGGTGCTCGTCATGCAGGGCGGGCACCGCGTCGAGAGCGGCACCACCGAGCGCGTGTTCACCGCGCCGGAGGATCCGTACACGCACGCCCTGCTCGAGGCGATCCCCCGCATCGACGCCGCCTACGACCGACCGACGACGGGACCCGCCTCATGAGCCGCCACGACGCCGCCGCGCCCTCGCCCGCCTCGACCGCACCCGCCGCGGCGACGCCGGAGCCCTTCCTCTCCGCGCGCGACCTCACCAAGGAGTACGTGACGCGCGGCGGCCGGGGGCTCCGGCCGCCCGTGCGCCGCTTCCTCGCGGTCGACGGCGTGAGCCTCGACGTGCCGACCGGGCAGACGCTCTCGATCGTGGGGGAGTCCGGATCCGGCAAGTCGACGACCGCGCGCATCATCGCGCACCTGCTCGACCCGACCTCCGGCACGTTCGCGCTGAAGGGCGAGGACGTGACACACGCGAAGGGCGCGGCCCTCCGCGAGTTCCGGCGGCAGGTGCAGGTGGTGTTCCAGGATCCGGCGTCGTCGCTCAACCCGCGGCACACGGTGGAGCAGATCATCAGCGCGCCCTTGCGCTACCAGGGCATCACGACGCCGGGCGGGCACGGGCAGCTCGTGCGCGACCTGCTCGACCGCGTCGGCCTCAACCCCGACCACGCGCAGCGCTACCCGGCGCAGTTCTCGGGCGGGCAGTGCCAGCGCATCGGGATCGCGCGGGCGCTCGCCGTGAGCCCGGGCCTCATCGTGTGCGACGAGGCGGTCTCCGCGCTCGACGTGACGGTGCAGGCGCGCGTCATCGCGCTGCTGCGCGACCTCCAGCGCGAGCGCGGCCTCAGCTACGTGTTCATCGCCCACGACCTCGCCGTCGTGCGGCAGCTCTCCGACCGCGTCGCCGTGATGAGCTCGGGCAAGGTGGTGGAGGAGGGCACGCGCGACGACGTGTTCGAGCGGCCCCAGCACCCGTACACGCGCGCGCTGCTCGACGCCGTGCCGCGCATCGACCCCGAGTGGGATCGCAAGCGGCAGGCCGCGCGCGCCGCGGCCGGGCTCGACACCACCGCCATCGAGACGGCGGGCGGGTCGGCCGCGTGATCGTCGGATCCGCGACCGTCCCCGGCGTCCACGTCACCGACCACGAGATCGAGGTCCCGCTCGACTGGGCCGCGGCGCGCGCCGGCGAGCCCACCACGACGATCACGGTGTTCGCCCGCGAGCTCGTCGCGCCCGACCGCCGCGGCGACGACCTGCCGGCGCTCCTCTACCTCCAGGGCGGCCCGGGCGGGAAGTCGCCGCGCGTGCTCGACGACGGCGGCTGGATCGGCCACGCGCTCCGGACGCACCGCGTCGTGCTCCTCGACCAGCGCGGGACGGGCAGGAGCACGCCCGTCACGGCGCGCACCATGATCCGGTTCGGCGACGACCACGAGTCCGCCGCCCTGTACCTCGCGCTGTTCCGCGCCGACTCGATCGTGCAGGACGCCGAGGCGCTCCGGCAGCACCTCGAGGGCGGGCGCCGCTGGTCGACGCTCGGCCAGAGCTACGGCGGGTTCCTCACGCTCACGTACCTGTCGCTCGCGCCCGAGGCGCTGTCGGCCTGCTACGTGACGGGCGGCCTCGCCTCGCTCGACCCCGACGCCGAGGAGGTGTACCGCCGGACCTACCCGCGCACGGTCCGGAAGAACGCCGGCTACCACGCGCGCTACCCGGCCGACGTGGGGATCCTGTCGCGCCTCGCCGACCGGCTCCAGGTGGGCGACGTGACCCTGCCCGACGGCGACGTGCTCACCGTCAAGCGCTTCCAGACCATCGGCATCGACCTCGGCATGGCGCCCGGGCGGGAGCGGATCCACGCCCTCCTCGACGAGGCGCTCGACGAGCGCGGCGACCCCACGGACGTCCTGCTCGCCGAGGCGCTGCGCCTCACCTCCTACGCCGCGAACCCGCTGTTCGCGGCGATGCAGGAGAGCATCTACGCGTCCGGCACCCGACCCGCGACCGCGTGGGCCGCCGAGCGGGAGCGGAGCCGGCACCCGGTGTTCGCGCCCACCGCCCGGCCGCTGCTGCTCACCGGCGAGATGATGTACCCCTGGATGTTCGAGGAGATCCGGCTGCTGCGCCCGTTCCGCGGCGCCGTCGAGGCCATGGCCCGCCGCGACGACTGGCCGGAGCTCTACGACCCGGCCCGCCTCGCCGCCAACGACGTGCCCGTGGCCGCCGCGATCTACCACGACGACATGTACGTGGACGCGGGCCTGCAGCAGGACACGGTCGCGCGCGTGGGCAACGTCCGCGCGTGGATCACGAACGAGCACGAGCACGACGGCCTCGGAGCACCCGGCGTGCTCGGGCGGCTGATGGACACGATCGCCCGCGATGGAGGAGGCCTGCCCCGATGACCGACACGACCCACGACACGACGCCCGCCACGGACCCCGGCGCGCCGCGCGCCCCCTTCACCCCCGAGGGGCGCCGCCCGCCGCGCCTCGCGGAGGTGCCCGCCTTCCAGGACCTCATGGCGCGCGGCTGGATCACGCCCGACCGCACGCCGACCACCGTGCCCGGCGCGGTCGAGGCGGCGGCCGCGCACCGGGCCCGCCTGAGCGCCGCGATGCCCGGCGCCACCCTCGCCGTCGTGAGCGGCTACGCGCCCACGCGCAACGACGACTGCCGCTATGCGTTCCGCGCCGACAGCGATTTCGTGTGGCTGACGGGCGTGCAGATCGAGGGCGCCGTGCTGGTGATGCACGCGGTGCCGGGCGGCCACGACGCCGTCCTGCACGTGCCCGCGCCGGCCCACCCGGGGGATCCGCGCTTCTACTCCGACGCCGACCACGGCGAGCTCTGGGTCGGCCCCGCACCCGCGCCCGCCGACTGGCAGGGCGTGCTCGGGATCCCCGTGCGCGACCCAGGTCGCTTGGCGCCCGACCTCGCCGGCCTCCGCGACGTGCGCCGCGCGGGGGCCGTCACCGGTGTGCCGTCCGCGCTCGCCGACGTGCCGCGCGACCCCGTGCTCGTGGCGACGCTCGGCGAGCTGCGCGTGATCAAGGACGCGTGGGAGATCGAGGAGCTGCGCCGCGCGGTCGACGACACCGTCGAGGGCTTCGCGGAGGTCGTGCGGGAGATCCCGCGGGCCCGGGCCCAGGGCGGCGAGCGCTGGCTGCAGGGCACGTTCGACCGGCACGCGCGCACGGTCGGCACCGGCCCGGGCTACGCCACCATCGTGGGCGGCGGCGGGCACGCGACGACGCTGCACTGGGTGCGCTGCGACGGCCCGATCCGCGACGGCGAGCTCGTGCTGCTCGACATGGGCGTGGAGGCGCGCAGCCTCTACACGGCCGACGTCACCCGCACGATCCCCGTCGACGGCACCTTCACGCCCGAGCAGCGGCTCGTGCACGACGTCGTGGAGCGCGCCCACCGCGCGGGCCTCGACGCCGTCGCGCCCGGACGCCCGCTGTTCGACTTCCACCACGCGTCTATGGAGGTCATCGCCCAGGGCCTGCACGACATGGGGCTCCTGCCGGTCTCCGTCGACGAGGCGCTCTCGCCCGCCGGGCAGCACCACCGGCGCTGGCTCGTCTGCGGGATCGGGCACCACCTCGGGCTCGACGTGCACGACTGCTCGGGCGCCGGCCTCGCCGGCTACGACCGCGCGGTCGAGGCGGGCATGGTGCTGACGGTCGAGCCCGGTCTGTACTTCCCGCCGGACGACGGGATGGTGCCGCCCGAGCTCCGCGGCATCGGCGTGCGGATCGAAGACGATATCGTGGTGACGCAGACGGGGTCCGACGTCATCTCGGACGCGCTGCCGATCGACGCCCGGGGCCTGGAGTCCTGGATGCGGGCGCAGCGATCCCCGTCCTGACCCGAGGAGGAGGATCCGCATGAGCCTCTCCGCACTGCGACCCGCACCCCCGCGCGAGAGCCTGCGCGAGCACGTGCACCAGGCCCTGTCGGCCGCGATCGTCTCCGGCGAGCTGGAGCCGGGCACGCTCATCACCGTCCCCACGCTCGCCGTGCGCTTCGACGTCTCGGCCACGCCCGTCCGCGAGGCCGTGCTCGAGCTCGAGAAGCGCGGCTTCGTGGAGACCGTCCGCAACAAGGGCTTCCGCGTCACCGCCGTGAGCGACGAGGAGCTGGGGCACCTGGTGCAGGTGCGCCAGCTCCTCGAGGCGCCGGCCATGGAACGGCTCGCCGGGCGGCTGCCCGACGGCGCGCTCCCGGGCCTCGAGGCTCTCGCCGACCGCATCGAGCAGGGCGCGCGCGACGGGGACCTCCGCGCGTACCTCGAGGCCGACCAGGAGCTGCACCTCTCCCTCACGCGCATGCTCGGCAACCCCGTGCTCACGGCCGCCATCGCCGACCTCCGCTCGCGCACGCGCCTCGTCGGCCTCGCGTCGATGAAGGAGAGCAGCCTCCTCGACGCCTCGGCGGCCGAGCACCACGAGCTGCTGCGGGCGCTGGTCGCCGGCGACGGTCCCGGGGCGCACGCGCTGATGGTGCGCCACATCCGGCACGCCACCGGGTGGTGGGCCGGGCGCGGCGAGGACGAGGCCACGGGCATGGCGGATCCCGAGCACGCGGAACCCGACGCCTGATCCGCCCGTCGAGGGCCGGACTTCCACTCGCGAACGATGTGTGACATATTACTGTCACCGCCGACCGCCACCCCGCCTCCCCGAGGCGCATCCACCCGTGAGAGCAGGGACACCATGACGCGTCACGTGGTCGTCGTCGGCGGGGGCATCGTCGGCGCGGCGTGCGCCCGCTCGCTCGCCCGGGCCGGGATCCGCGTCACGGTCGTCGAGCGCGCCGCCGTCGCGTCCGGCACGAGCGCGCAGGGCGAGGGCAACATCCTCGTCTCCGACAAGGGGCCGGGCGCCGAGCTCGAGCTCGCGCAGCTGGCCGCCCGCCGCTGGCCCGAGGTGGCCGCCGAGCTCGCGGACGAGCTGGGCGACGCGCTCCCCTCCATCGAGTACGAGCCCAAGGGCGGGCTCGTCGTCACGACCACCGACGAGGGTGCGGATCCGCTCCTCGCCTTCGCCGCCACCCAGCGCTCCGCGGGCGTCGCCGCGATCCCGGTCGACCGGCGCGGCGCGCTCGAGCTCGAGCCGTGGCTGAACCCGGCGATCACCGCGGCCGTGCACTACCCCGAGGACGCGCAGGTGCAGCCCGCCATCGCGACCGAGGCGCTCGCCGCGTCGGCCCGGCGCGCGGGCGCGGTCGTGCGCACGGGCGTCGAGGTGACCGGCCCGTTGCTCGACGCGGACGGCGCCCTCCGCGGCGTGCGGACGAGCGCGGGCGACATCGCCGCCGACGACGTGCTCGTCGCGGCCGGCCCCTGGTCGGGCGAGGTGGCGCGCGCCCTCGGCGTCGAGCTGCCCGTGCTGCCGCGGCGCGGGGTCGTGCTCGTGACCACGCGCATGCCGCACCGCATCCGGCACAAGGTCTACGACGGCGACTACGTGGGCGCGGTCGGATCCGGCGACGGCGCCCTGCAGACCTCGGGCGTCGTGGAGTCGACGCCGTCGGGGACCGTGCTCATCGGATCCAGCCGCGAGCGCGTGGGATTCGACGCGTCGCTGCGCGTGGCCGTGCTCGAGGAGCTCGCCGCGAAGGCCGTGCGGCTCTTCCCCTTCCTCGTGGAGGCGAACGCGATGCGCTCCTACGGCGGCTTCCGGCCGTACCTGCCCGACCACCTGCCCGTCGTCGGGCCGGATCCGCGGCTGCCCCGCCTCTGGCACGCGAGCGGGCACGAGGGCGCCGGGATCGGGCTGTCGATCGCGACGGCCGACCTGATCGTCGCGCAGATGACGGGCGAGGCGACCCCGCTCGACGTGCGGCCCTTCTCCGTCGCGCGCGCGTCGCTCGGGCTCGCGATGCCGACCGACGCCGCCGGGGTGCGCGCGTGACGCCGCGGCGCGTGGATCCGGCGCGCGACCCCATCCGCCCGGAGCCGGCCGCGGCCGTGCGCTTCACCGTGGACGGGGATCCCGTCGAGGGCGTCCGCGGCCAGACCATCGCGGGCGCGCTGCTCGCCTCCGGCACGCTCGCCTGGCGCACGACCGCGAGCGCGGGACGGCCGCGCGGCGTCTTCTGCGGGATCGGCGTGTGCTTCGACTGCACCGTCACGGTGAACGGGCTGCCGGACGTGCGCGCCTGCCAGCGCCGCGCGGTGGAGGGCGACGTGGTCGAGACCGGGCCGGGTGCGACCGTGCCCGACGGCGGATCCGCGGGATCCGACGAGCGCGCGGGGGAGGCCTCGTGAGCGCCGCGGGCGACCGGCGGCACGTGGTCGTCATCGGCGCGGGCCCGGCCGGGCTCGCCGCCGCGGCGGCCGCGCGCGGTCGCGGGGCCCGGGTCACGCTGCTCGACGCCTCCGACGAGCTGGGAGGCCAGTACTGGCGGCACCTGCCGGGGTCGCGGCCGGCGGCGCGCGAGCGGATCCTGCACCACGGCTGGGACGCGTTCACCGCGCTCCGCGAGCGGCTGGTCGCCGACGACGGCTGCGCGATCGTGACGGGCGCGCAGGTGTGGGCCATCGAGCGGCCGACGCCGGACGCCGACGCGGTCGACGCGCCCGATGCGGCGGACGCGCCCGCGCCCGGGCAGCCCGCGGCGGTCGTCCACGTCCTCGTCGGCCAGGTCGACGGATCCCGCCGCGAGCCGCTGACCCTCCGCCCCGACGCGCTCGTGCTCGCGACCGGCGCGCACGACCGCACGCTGCCCTTCCCCGGCTGGGACCTGCCGGGCGTCTTCACCGCGGGCGCCGCGCAGGCCCTCGCGAAGGGCGAGCGCGTGGCGATCGGCGACCGCGTGGTCGTCGCGGGCGCCGGCCCGTTCCTCCTGCCCGTCGCCGTGTCGCTCGTTCAGGCGGGCGCGCGCGTGGTCGGGATCCACGAGGCCGCGCGAGTGCCAGGGCTCGCCCGCGGCTGGCTGCGGCGTCCGGCGGGCCTCGCCCGCGTGCCGCACAAGGCCGCCGAGCTCGCGGGCTACGTGTCCGTGCTGGCGCGCGAGCGGATCGGGTACGCCACCGGCAGCGCGGTCGTCGCCGCGCACGGGACCGACCGCGTCGAGGCCGTGACCGTGCAGCGCCTCGACGCGTCGTGGGCGCCCATCCCGGGCACCGAGCGGCGGATCGCGGTGGACGCCGTGTGCGTCGGCCACGGGTTCACGCCGCGGCTCGAGCTGCCGATCGCGGCGGGCTGCCGCATCGGGTCCGACCGGTTCGTCGAGGTCGACGCGTCGCAGGGCGCCGGGCCCGCCGGGGTCTACGCGGCGGGCGAGATCACGGGCATCGGGGGAGTGGACCAGGCGCTCGCGGAGGGCGAGGTGGCCGGGCACTGCGCCGCGGGCGGATCCCCGACCGACGCCGCCGTCGCCCCCGCCGTCCGCCGCAGGGCCGTCGCGCACGACGTGGCCGGGCGGATCGAGGCCGCGCACGGGATCCGCCGCGGCTGGACCGGCTGGCTCCGCGACGACACGCTCGCCTGCCGCTGCGAGGAGGTGCCCGTCGGCCGGCTGCGCGCCACCGCGCGCGCGGCCTCCTCCACCGACCTCCGCTCCATGAAGCTCGCGACGCGCGCCGGCCTCGGCATCTGCCAGGGCCGCGTCTGCGGGCGCACCATCGAGCAGCTGCTCGCGGCGGAGGCGCCGGCGTGCGGGGGATCAGCGGACGCGCCCGCCGCGCGCGCCGCGCCCGGCCCCGGATCCGACCGCCGCCCCATCGCCTCGCCCGTGCGCCTCGGCGAGCTCGCCGCCTACGACCGCCGCGACGCCGGACCCCCGTCCCTCGCCGCGGCCGCGCCCGGCGTCGACGACCCCTCGCCCGCCGGCACCGCCGCCTCCCCGACCACCCCCGCACCCCCCAGCACCACCGACCGGAAGGACACGCCATGACCGCACCCGCCCTGGACCTCGGAGGCGTCGTCGTCGCCACCACGCTGCCGTTCCGCGAGGACGCGTCCGCGCCCGCCGGCCTCGCCGTCGACTACGACGCGTACGCCGCGCACTGCGACTGGCTCATGGCGAACGGCTGCCGCGGCGTGGGCCCGAACGGATCCCTCGGCGAGTACTCGTCGCTCACCGACGAGGAGCGGCGGAAGGTCGTGCAGGTCGCGGTCGAGACCGTGGGCGACCGCGGGATCGTCGTGGCCGGCGTGCACGGCGTCGGCTGGCACCAGGCGAGGAAGTGGGCCGAGATCGCGGCCGAGGACGGCGCCGACGGCGTGCTCCTCCTGCCGCCCACCCTCTACCGGGCGAGCGACGACGAGGTCGTCGAGCACTACGCGCGCGTCGACGAGGTGGGCCTGCCGATCATGGCCTACAACAACCCGTTCGACACCAAGGTCGACCTGACGCCCCAGCTCCTCCAGCGCCTCGACGCGCTCGAGAACGTCGTGGCGATCAAGGAGTTCTCGGGCGACATCCGACGCGTGACGGAGATCCAGGACCTCACGGGCCTCGACGTCATCGCGGGCGCCGACGACCTGCTGCTCGAGTCGCTCATCATGGGCGCCGTCGGCTGGTTCGCGGGCTACCCGAACGCGTTCCCGCGCGAGGCCGTCGAGCTGTACGGGCTCGCGACGGCCGGCCGCATCGACGAGGCGAAGGAGCTGTACCAGCACCTCGTGCCCGTGTTCCGCTGGGACTCGCGCACCGAGTTCGTGCAGGCCATCAAGCTGTCGATCGACGTGGCCGGCGAGAGCACGGGCGGCCCCACGCGCCCGCCGCGCGCGCCGCTGCCCGCCGCCGTCGCCGAGCAGGTCACGCGCGACACGCGCCGCGCGCTCGACCACCTCGCCGGGCGATGATCGACGGATGAGGTCCTCCCGCGTCTTCCACGCCGTCGACTCGCACACCGAGGGCATGCCGACCCGCGTCGTCACGAGCGGCTTCGGCGTGATCCCCGGCGCGACCATGAACGAGCGCCGCCTGCACCTCATCGAGAACCTGGATCACCTGCGGCTCCTCCTCATGACCGAGCCGCGGGGGCACGCGGCGATGAGCGGCGCGATCCTGCAGCCGCCCACGCGCGACGACTGCGACTGGGGCGTCCTCTACATCGAGGTCTCCGGCTGCCTGCCCATGTGCGGGCACGGCACCATCGGCGTCGCGACCGTGCTGGTGGAGACCGGGCTCGTCGAGGTGCAGGAGCCGGTCACCACGATCCGGCTCGACACCCCGGCCGGGCTCGTGATCGCGCGGGTCGACGTGGCGGACGGCCGGGCCGCCTCGGTCACGATCGAGAACGTGCCGTCCTACGTGGAGCGGCTCGACGCGGTCGTCGACGTGCCGGGCCACGGCACCGTCCCGTACAGCCTCGCGTTCGGCGGCAACTTCTACGCGGTCGTCGAGCTCGACGCGCTGGGGCTGCCGTTCGACCGGGAGCGGCAGCAGGAGATCCTCCAGGCCGGGCTCGCGATCATGGGCGCGATCAACGAGCAGGACGCGCCGTCGCACCCGGAGATCTCCGGGGTCGACCACTGCCACCACGTGGAGTTCCTCGCGCCCGGATCTGACGCGCGGCTCTCGCGGCACGCCATGGCGATCCACCCCGGCTGGTTCGACCGCTCGCCGTGCGGTACCGGCACGTCCGCGCGCATGGCCGAGCTGTGGGCGCGCGGCGAGCTGGCGGTGGGCGACGAGTTCGTCAACGAGTCGTTCATCGGCAGCCGCTTCACCGGCCGGATCCTGCGGGAGACGACCGTCGCCGGCCGGCCCGCCATCGTCCCCGCCATCACCGGGCGCGCGTGGATCACCGGGATGGGGCAGTACCTGCTGGATCCCACCGACCCGTTCCCGAGCGGCTTCCGGTTCTGAACCGTGAGCCCCCACCGAGGAGAGACATGACCCCGCACGAGACCGACCCGACCCCCGACCAGGCCGTGGACCCCGCCGTCGCCCGGACCGTCGACGCGGTCGCGGCGCGCGCCGCCGATGCCGCCGCACCCCTCGCGGCCCTCGCCCCGGCGGGCCGCGCCCGCGCGCTCGACGCCGTCGCCGACGCGCTCGAGGCGATCCGCCCCGAGCTGTTGCCCGTCGCCGAGCGGGAGACCGCGCTCGCGCCCGGCCGCCTCGCCGGCGAGCTGACGCGCACGACCGCGCAGCTGCGGATCCTCGCGGCAGCCACCCGCGACGGCCGCTACCTCGACGCCCGCATCGACCACGCGGACCCCGACGCGGCGCCCGCCCCGCGCCCCGACATCCGCCGGTACCTCGTGCCCGTCGGCCCGGTCCTCAACTTCGCGGCGTCGAACTTCCCGTTCGCGTTCTCGGTCGCGGGCGGCGACACCGCGTCGGCGCTCGCGGTCGGCTGCCCGGTGGTCGTGAAGGCGCACCCGGGGCACCCCGAGCTGTCGCGCCTCGTCGCCGCGGCCGCGTCCGCCGCGCTCGTCGACGCGGGCCTGCCCGAGGGCACGCTCCAGCTGATCGAGGGCGAGGAGGCGGGGCTCGCCATGCTGCGCGACCCGCGGATCCGCGCCGCCACCTTCACGGGGTCGCTCCGCGCCGGCCGCTTCCTCGCCGACGTCGCCGCCGCCCGCCCCGACCCGATCCCGTTCTTCGGCGAGCTCGGCAGCGTCAATCCCGTCGTCATCACCGAACGCGCCGCCGCCGAGCGCGGGGAGGACATCGCGTCGGCCCTCGTGGCGAGCGCCGCCGGATCCGCCGGGCAGCTCTGCACCGCGCCCGGCATCGTGCTCATCCCCGCGGGCCACGGCCTCGACGCCGTCCTCGCGGAGGAGGCCGGAGCCGTCGCGCCGCACGGCATGCTCAACGCGCGCATCGCAGAGGGCTACGCGGGCGGCCGTGCCGCGGCCATCGCGGTCGACGGCGTCCGGCTCGTCGCGGAGGGCCGCGCGCCCGCGGGCGACGACGGATCCGTGACCCCCACCATCGCGGCCGTCGCGCTCGCCGACTTCGAGGCCGCGGAGGACGTGCTGCGTCACGAGGTGTTCGGCCCGTTCGCGCTCCTCGTCGAGTACCCCGCGGGCACCGATCTCGCGGCCCTCGCGGCGCGCACCTTCACGGGCGAGCTGACCGCGAGCGTCCACCTCGGCACCGACGAGGTCGACGGGGCCGCGGCCGAGCTGATCCGCGTGCTCGCCGCCCGCGCCGGTCGCGTGCTCGTCGACGCCTGGCCCACGGGCGTCTCCGTCACCGACGCGCAGCAGCACGGCGGCCCCTGGCCCGCCACCACGCTCGACCGCGGCACGAGCGTCGGCACCGCGTCGCTCGACCGGCTGCTCCGCGGCGTCGCGTTCCAGGGCGTGCCCGACGCGCTGCTTCCCGAGCCGCTGCGCACCGCGAACCCGTGGGGCGTGCCGCAGCGGGTGAGCGCGCGCGGCGCCCGCGCCTGACGCGCGGCCCCGCTGGCGGGTCGCCCGGGCGGCACGCCGCCGGCCCCGCCGCTGAGGGTTCCCACAACCCGCGGCGGCTCACCGCGGGAGCACGTTGGAGGCCCGCGACGTGATTTTCGGCAGATGGAGGTTCCGTGAATAGCGTGGCCGATGCCGGCAGGGACGCCGGTGCAGGCGACGGCACGGAGGATCCATGGTCGACACGGCGGCACGAGGACGCACCACCCGCGGCACGAGGGGACGAGGCCCCGCCGCGGGTGCGCAGAGCGGAGGCGCGACCGCCGAGGGCTCCGTCCCCGAGGGCGCGCTCCGCGAGGCGGGCGTCCCGGTCGCGGGGGATGTCGACGCCGAGGTCGCGCGCGACCTCGGTCGCACCGACGGCACGGCGGACACGGGGGCCGGTCCGCGGGTCGACGTGGAGGCGCTCGGGAGCCTCCTCCTCGGACGCTGGGCCGACGTCCGCCGCTCGTCGCGCGCGCTGACGAGCCGCCCGGAGCTGCACCGCGTCGAGGGGCTCGACATGCACCAGCACCGGGCGCGCGTGCGCGAGCAGCTGGAGATCCTCGTCGAGCACGGCGGCGTGCACCGCGCGTTCCCGCGGATCGTCGGCGGGCTCGAGGACCACGGCGGCAACATCGCGGGCTTCGAGGAGCTCGTGGCCGCGGATCCGTCGCTCCAGATCAAGGCCGGCGTGCAGTGGGGCCTGTTCGGCTCCGCGGTGATGCACCTCGGCACCGAGCGCCACCACCGCGAGCTGCTGCCGGGCATCATGACGCTCGAGACGCCCGGCGCGTTCGCGATGACCGAGACCGGCCACGGTTCCGACGTCGCGAGCATCGGCACGACCGCGACCTACGACCCCGAGACGGGCGATTTCGACCTGCACACCCCGTTCCGCGCGGCGTGGAAGGACTACCTCGGCAACGCGGCGGTCGACGGCCGTGCGGCCACGGTGTTCGCGCAGCTCGTGACCCAGGGCGTCAACCACGGCGTGCACTGCTTCTTCGTGCCGCTCCGCGACGAGACCGGCGCGTTCCTGCCCGGCGTCGGCGGCGAGGACGACGGCCTCAAGGGCGGCCTCAACGGGATCGACAACGGCCGCCTCCACTTCGACCACGTGCGCGTGCCCCGCGCGAACCTCCTCAACCGCTACGGCGACGTGGCCGAGGACGGCACGTACACGTCGGAGATCGCGAGCCCCGGCCGCCGCTTCTTCACCATGCTCGGCACGCTCGTGCAGGGCCGCGTCTCGCTCGACGGCGCCGCCACGAGCGCCGCCAAGATCGCGCTGCAGATCGCGATCACCTACGGCAACCAGCGCCGCCAGTTCGTCGCGGGCGGCACCGACGAGGAGGTGCTGCTCGACTACCAGCGGCACCAGCGCCGGCTGATCCCGCGCATCGCCACCACCTACGCCGCGTCCTTCGCGCACGAGAAGCTGCTCGGCCAGTTCGACGCCGTGTTCTCCGGGGCGTCGGACACCGATGCCGACCGGCAGGACCTCGAGACGCTGGCGGCCGCGTTCAAGCCGCTCAGCACGTGGCACGCGCTCGACACCATCCAGGAGGCGCGCGAGGCGTGCGGCGGCCAGGGCTTCCTCGCCGAGAACCGCCTCGTCGGGCTCCGCGCCGACCTCGACGTCTACGCGACCTTCGAGGGCGACAACACCGTCCTCCTCCAGCTCGTCGCCAAGCGCCTGCTCACCGACGTGAACAAGCGCTTCGCGAAGGCCGACTTCGGGGTGCTCGCGCGCTACGCCGTGGAGCAGGCCGCGGATCGGACGCTGCGCTCGACCGGCCTGCGGACGCTCGGGCAGGCGCTGGCGGACCGCGGATCCACCGCCCGCTCCGTCGGCCAGCTCCGCGAGCCGGACACCCAGCGCGCGCTGCTGACGGGCCGCGTCGAGACGATGGTCGGGCAGATCGCGACCGCGCTCCGCGCCACCCGGAAGATGCCGCCGGCCGAGGCCGCCGCGCTCTTCAACCGACACCAGCACGCGCTCATCGAGGCGGCCCGCGCGCACGCGCAGCTGCTGCAGTGGGAGGCGTTCACCGAGGCGCTCGATCCCGCGTCGGAGACGGGCCGGGCGATGGACGACGGCACGCGCCGCATCCTCACCTGGACCCGCGACCTGTTCGGCCTCCGCCTCATCGAGGAGGACCTGGCCTGGTTCCTGATCCACGGCCGCCTCAGCGCGCCGCGCGCCCGCGCCGTGACGGCCTACATCGACCGGCTCGTCGCGCGCCTGCGCCCGCACGCGCAGGACCTCGTGGACGCGTTCGGCTACACGGCGGCGCACGTCCGCGCGCCCGTCGCCTCCGGCGAGGAGCGCGACCGCCAGGATGAGGCGCGCGCGTACCGCGACGCCCGGATCGCCGACGGCACGGCGCCGCGCATGGAGAAGAGCGAGAAGAAGAAGGGGTAGCGCGCGGCGCACCTAGCCGTGCAGCGCCTGATCCGCAGGCCCCGTGCGCCACGACGCGAAGCGGGCCGTGAAGCCCGCGCGGGTGGGCGCGCAGCAGAAGGGGCCGGCGGCGACGGCGGCGTCGGGATCCAGCGGGGCGACCCGCACGAGCCGCCACGGCTCGTCGTCGACCCGGGCCCGCACCGTGAGGGCGTCGCCGGAGCGGCTCGCGCGGATCGTGACGAGGCGGCCCGACCAACCCGGCACCGGCGCGAGCGACCAGTCGGAGACGCCGCGCGTGACGACCGCGCCGAGGCCGTCCTCGCCGTCGCTGCGCTCCACGCCCGCCTTGATCCACGTCTCCGCGTCGACCCGCACGAAGACGCCGGCCTGGTCGAACTGCTCGCGGAGGTCGAGCGTGAACGCCACCTCCACGGCCGACCCCTGCGGCAGCGGCGCGACCAGGGCGTGCTCCGTGTCGTGCACGAAGCCGTAGGAGGTGGTCCGCCAGGCGTCGCTGCCCTCGCGGGCGGTCACGTCCATGCCGTCGTCGTGGATCCGCACGGCCGCAGGCGCGGTGGTCCAGGTGCCGTCGGCCCAGGGGACGTCGGCGAGGTCGGCGGGAGATGCGGCGGAGGAGGTCATCCGACGAGGCTACGGGGGCGTCCGGGTCGTCACACCGCCAGGAGGAGCCGCACCGCGGCCGACACCTCTGCCATGAGGTAGCCCGGGAGGTGACCCACGGGGTAGGGCTCGATGAACTCACGACTGACGGGCCCGATCTGAGGCACCACCGCCACGGAGTCCTTGCCGAGCCCCGACGCCGCTGCCGGGATGAACACGTTCCCCGGGAAGACCTGGAGGCGCACCTGCGAGGTGAACGGGATGATCACGATCGTGGCGACGCCGCTCTCGTTGATCCAGTCGTCCTGGATGACGAGGGCCGGCCGGATCTTTGCCGGCTCCGACCCTCGGGGGGCTCCGACGTCGACCCAGACGACGTCCCCTCGGGAGATCACCACTCCGATCCGGTCCGCGCGATGCGCTCCGACTCGCGCAGGAAGTCCTCGCCCGCGGTGGGCTGTCCGACCTCGGCGATGGCGGCGTCCGCGAGGCGCGTCAGCTCCGCCTTGCCGGCTCCCTCCAGCTCGTCGGCGAGCTTCTGCCCTGCGACGCGGTAGAACTCGGAGCGCGTCATCCCGAAGCGCTTCGCCACGCGATCGAATCTCTCGAAGTCGGTGTCGGGGACGGAGATGGCGGTCTTCATGGACGCGAGTATAACCGGTCATACTGGCGTCACCCGGTTCTCCGCCGGACATGCCCAGCCCGCGCCCCTCCCCGTCAGTCCGCGACGGGCTGCGGGTCGCCCAGGAACGGCATGATCGCCTCCGCCCAGTGCGCGTGCATCACGCGGTAGGAGAAGCGGTCGCGGACGTGCAGGCGCGTGCCGGAGATGTCGGGGTAGGGCGCGTGGATCACGCCGTGCTCCGGGTCGTCGAGCAGGGTCGTCGCCCGGTTCAGCCGGGAGACCTGGGCCTGCAGCAGCTTGCGGGCGACCATCGGGATCGGCTGGAACCGGTCCATCGGCGGGATGCCGGTGACGACGATGCGGCACGCGTCGCCCGCCTGCGCGCGGAGGGCGGCGACGATGCCGGTCAGGCGCTCGGTCCACTCCTCGACCGACGTCGCGACGAGCACGTCGGGGATGCCGAGCGCGACCACCGCGAGGTCGAGGGGCTTCGGCGTGCGCTCGGCGATGGCGGCCACGGCCTTGCGCGCCGTCATGTCGTACGCCGCGATCCTCTCCCACTCCATGCCGCGGCCCGTCGCCGCCGTGCGCCGGGCGGCGACCTGCGCGGGCATCGCCATCCCGGCGAGGAGCACGCCGTACCCGGCCACGCCGATGTCGCCGACGAACAGGACGCGCTCGGGATCCGGGCCTGGGACGGCCGAGGCGTCGTCGTGCTGCGGGAAGATCCCCGTCTCCATCTCGCGCATGTAGAGGTGGAGGTGCAGGCGCAGCGTGGGCCGCGCCACGGCGGCCACGGCGCCCTGGGCCAGGGGCACCAGCGGCCGCAGGACCGCGCGGGGGACGGTCCCCGGCGACGGTCGCCTCAGGGGCAGGGAGGGCAATGGGTCCTCGTCTCCGGGTGGGATGCGGTCGGCTCCCTGGAAGGCTACGCGGCGGCGGCCGGTGCGCCGACCCCCGTCCGGGGGTGGACGCCATCCAGGCGCCCGTAGGCTCGTCGCATGCAGAGCCTCTTCCCCGAGATCGACCCGCACGACACCGGCATGCTCGACGTGGGGGACGGCCAGCTCCTCTACTGGGAGGTCTCGGGGAACCCCGTTGGGATCCCCGTCGTCTTCCTGCACGGCGGGCCCGGCGGCGGCACGAGCCCGACCCACCGGCGCCTGTTCGACCCGGCCCGCTACCGCATCGTGCTCGTCGACCAGCGCGGCTGCGGCCGGAGCACGCCGCACGTCTCCGACCCCGCGGCGGATCTGTCCGTCAACACGACCTGGCACCTCGTGGCCGACCTCGAGCGGCTGCGCGAGCACCTGCGCGTCGAGCGCTGGCTGGTGTTCGGCGGATCCTGGGGCTCGACCCTCGCGCTCGCCTACGCGGAGACGCACCCGAGCCGCGTCACGGGCCTCATCCTCCGCGGCATCTTCACCCTGCGCGCGACCGAGCTCGACTGGTTCTACGAGGGGCCCGCCGGCATGGTCTACCCGGACGGCTGGGAGGCGTTCACGGCCCCCGTCCCCGGGGTGGAGCGCGGCGGCATCATCGCGGCGTACGCGCGGCTCCTCGCGGATCCCGACCCCGCGGTGCACGGGCCGGCCGCGGTCGCGTGGAGCACGTGGGAGGCCTCGGGCATCACGCTGCTCCCGAAGCCCGAGGTGGTCGCCCGGTTCGCGGAGCCGACCTACGCGCTCGCGTTCGCCCGCATCGAGAACCACTACTTCATGCACGGCGGGTGGATGGAGGACGGCCAGCTGATCCGCGACGCGCACCTGCTGCGCGGCATCCCCACCGAGATCGTGCAGGGCCGCTACGACATGTGCACGCCGGCCGTCACCGCGTGGGACCTGCACCGGGCGCTGCCCGAGGCGCGCTTCACGATGGTGCCGGACGCCGGGCACGCGTTCGACGAGCCGGGGATCCTCGACGCGCTGATCCAGGCGACCGAGCGCGCGGCGGACCGGCTGACGGCGTAGCGGCCCAGCGGTCGACCGGCGGTCTAGCGGCCGACCAGCGCGGGGGATCCGTGGACGGCCGGCTGCGCGAGCGTCGCCGCGGGGGCCGCGGCGGGCGCGCCGACGCCGCTCAGGATGTCGAGCGCGCGCCGCAGCCGCGTGCTGGAGGTGTGCATCGTGTACGGGAAGTACACGACCTCCACGCCGACGGCCGCGAACTCGGCCTCCAGACGCTCGCCCTTCGGGGTGCCGCGCCAGTCGTCGCCCTTGAAGAAGACGTCGAAGCCGACGTCGCGCCAGGTGTCGAGCTTGTCGGGCAGCGTCTCCGCGCGGGCCTGGTCGACGTAGCTGATGTGGCTCACGATCTCGAGGCGCTCGGCGAGCGGCACCACGGGCGTGATGCCCTTGTTGCGCTCGAGCATCTCGTCGGAGACGACGCCCGCGATGAGGAAGTCGCACCGGCTCTTGGCGTGCTTGAGGATGTTGAGGTGTCCGACGTGGAAGAGGTCGAAGGCACCGGCGGCGTAGCCGATTCGGGTCATGGCACACGTGTCTCGGGTCGTCCGCGTTCCGGGCGCGGGGACGCGCGGATGCGGGATCGGGTGCAGCCCGGTGCGGGTACGCCGGGCGGGGGCCTGCTGCTCCGGCGACGCGGGTACGTCGGCCGCCCGGGGTGGGGGCGACGGGGGAGCGGTGGACCTGCCGCGATCTTACGGGCGACCCGGCTCACCGCGGAAGCGGGATACCCGAACGGGGGGCATCCCGCTGGATACGGGGGCGCACGACCGCCCCGGGGGCCATGACCTCCTTTCGGGGGACACAACAGGCTGTTGCTGGGTTACGGTCAACGAACCCCACCTGTCTGGTGGGTGTTCATCAGCCCGTCTGACGGACCGATCCGAGCGAGGACCCGCCCGCATGCGCCACCGCACCCCACCCACCCGATCCATCCCCACCCGAACCGCGGAGCACGCCGCACCCGCATCCGCATCCCGCCCGCGCCCCGCCCGCCACCTGGTCGCCCTCGCGGTCGTCGTCGGCCTCGCCGTCCCGGCCGTGCTGGTCGTCCCCGAGTCCGCGCAGGCGGCGACGGGGCAGGACCTCACCGCGGGCACCCCCGTCTTCTCCGACTCCTTCACCCGCAGCGCGACCGGGGGATGGGGCACCGCCGGCACCGCGGCCTACTCCTACGACGGCGTCTCGGCGTTCCGCGCCAACGGCGCGCAGGGCGTCATCGACCTCACCCGGGCGGGCACCGCCGCGTCCGCCGCCGTGCCCGTGGCGGCCCCCGTCGACAGCGAGACCACCGTGCGCGTGCTGATCCCCCGCGTCCCCGCGCAGGGCAACGGCGTCTACGCGGGAGTCCAGCAGCGCGTGGCGGGCTCCTCCTACTACCAGTCGAGCGTGCGGGTGGACAGCGCGGGCGACGCGCGGCTGTCGGTCGTGCGCGTGAACGGATCCACCGCGGCGCAGGCCACCGTGGTCGGCGACACCGTCGTGGCCCGGGGCGTCACGCCCGGCCGCGTGGTGACCATCCAGTCGCGCGTCTCGGGCTCCACCGCGGTCGCGATCGACGCCCGCGCGTGGATGGACGGCCAGGCCGTCCCCGGTTGGCAGGCCGCCGCCGTCGACGCGAGCGCGTCCCGCCTCGCCTCGGGCACGGGCACGCGCCTGTGGTCGTACCTCTCGAAGTCGTCCGCGCCGCAGCCGATCGCGTTCGACGACGTGGCGGTGCGGCCGCTGACGGCGCCGGCCGCGGCGCCCGCGCCGACCCCGACGCCCGCTCCGACGACGCCCGCCCCGGCGCCCGGGACCGGATCCGGCTCGGGCACCGGCTCCTCCGACGCCGAGCAGGGCGTCTCCCTCGGCGATGCGCGCACAGGCTCCGGCTCCGCGCCCGTCGGATCCACCTCCTACGGCGTGCCCTCCGACGCGGTCTTCGTCGCGCCGACCGGCTCGAACGGCGGGTCCGGCTCGAAGTCGTCGCCGTACGCCACCATCCAGAAGGCCGTCGACGCCGCCCCCGCCGGGCGCACGGTCGTCGTCCGCGCCGGCACGTACCACGAGTCGGTGGTGATGCCGCAGGGCAAGGCCCTCACGCTGCAGTCGTACCCGGGCGAGAAGGTGTGGCTCGACGGCAGCCGCCAGGTCTCCTCCTGGACGGCCTCCGGATCCACCCGCTACGCGAGCGGCTGGACCGTCACGCTCGACGCGAGCCCGACCTACACGCGCGGCAAGCCCGACGGCACCGCGACCGGCTGGCAGTTCGTCAACCCCGCGTACCCGATGGCCGCGCACCCCGACCAGGTGTGGATCGGGCAGCAGGCGCAGAAGCAGGTGGCGTCGCGCGACAAGCTCGTCGCCGGCACGTTCTTCGTCGACACCGCGGCCGACCGCCTCTACCTCGGATCCGACCCGGGCAGCCAGACCGTGCGCTCGAGCGACCTCGTGCAGGCGCTCAGCGTCCGCGGCGACGGCAGCACGGTGCGCGGCATCGGCATCCGCCGGTACGCGCCCTCGGTGCCGGACCTCGGCGCCGTCGTCGTGCAGGCCCGGAACGTCACGGTCGAGAACCTCGTGATCACCGACAACGCGACCACGGGCATCTCGATCACGGCGACGGGCGCGAAGGCGACCGCGCTCACCGTGGCCCGCAACGGCATGCTCGGGATGCACGCGAACTACGCCGACGGCCTGCGCGCCTCGCGCCTCCTGGTGGCCGACAACAACACCGAGCGCTTCAACCGGGCGCCCGTGTCCGGCGGGTTCAAGATCACCCGCAGCCGCGACGTGGACGTGAAGGACAGCGCGATCCTCCGCAACGCCGGCAACGGCCTGTGGTTCGACGAGTCGGTCTACGACGCGAACGTCTCGGGCACCGACGTGATGGACAACTCGGGATCAGGCGTCGCCTTCGAGCTGTCGGCCCAGATTGCGATCGTGGACAACGTGGTGGCCCGCAACGGCGAGGAGGGCGTCTGGATCGACGACACCGGCCACGTCGACATCTGGAACAACACCTTCGTGGCCAACGACCGCAACATCGACATCTCGCAGGGCACGCGCCGCGCGTCGAACCTCGCGACGCCCGGCCACGACCCCCGACAGAAGCTGCCGGACCCCACCGTGACGTGGGTGGTGACCGACATCGACATCGCGAACAACGTGATGCAGGGCTCCACCGGCAACGCCCTGCTGGCCGTCGAGGACCACTCGCACCAGCGCTCCGCCGGCCAGATGGGCATCACGACCTCCGGCAACGTGTACCAGCGCGACGCCGCGAACCGCCCCGGCTGGGCCGTGATCTGGTCCCGCGGCGCCGGCGATCCGGCGGTCTACGGATCCGTGCAGGCGTTCAGCGCCGCGACCGGGAACGACCGCACGTCGCTCGCGATCGACGGGCGCCCGGTCGTGGGATCCGGCTTCCGGCTCACCGACGAGGTGCGCCGCGTCGAGACGCAGGTGGCCGTGCCGCTCATCGAAGCGGTGGCGGGCCTGCTCGGCTGGCCGACCGGCGCGCGCGAGCTCGGGGCCGACGTGGGCTGATCCCCGGGAGCACGACAGGACGGGCCGATCCCTTCGGGGGTCGGCCCGTCCTGTCGTCCCCGGGCGTCGGCGGGCGCTCGCCGCAGCGCCGCCGGCAGGGGCGCCGGTAGGCCGGCGGGCGGCGTCAGTGCGGGGACCAGTGCGGGATCCGGCGGGATGAGTACGACTACTGGCCCCTGCGCCGCGACCGGCGGGCGGCCGCGACGGAACCTGGGACGAGCACCCATGAGCCCGTCCCCGGACGGGCGATCCACCCCCCCCATCCGCCGTCTCGCCCACGCAAGGACCGTCCCATGAACGGCACGCCCCGCTCCACCGTCCCTCCCCGCCACGCGATCGCGCTCGCGGTCGCCGCCGGGCTCGTCCTGCCCGCCGCGCTCGTCGCCGCCGGTCCCGCCGCGGCAGCAGGCGGCCAGGACCTGGTCGCGGGCACCGCCGTCTTCTCCGACGCGTTCACGCGCAGCGCGACCGGCGGCTGGGGCACGGCCCCCGGATCCGCGGCGTACGCGTACGACCTGCCGTCGGCGTTCCGCGTCAACGGGACGCAGGGCGTCGTCGACCTGCCGCGGTCGGGCGCCTCCGTCTCCGCGACGCTGCCGGCCGCGGTCTCCGCGGACGCCGAGGCGACGATGAAGGTGATGCTGCCGCGGATCCCGGCCGCCGGCGGTGGCGTCTACGCCGGGCTGCAGCAGCGCGTGACCGGCTCGTCATACTACCAGACGAGCGTCCGCGTCGACCCGGCGGGGGACGCGCGGCTCTCCGTCCTGCGGGTGAACGGATCCACGGCCGCCCAGACGACCGTGGCGGCCGAGGTCGTCGTGGCGCGCGGGCTGGTGCCGGGCAATGTGCTCAACGTGCAGACCCGCGTCTCGGGATCCGCGCCGGTGGCCGTGGACGCCCGGGTCTGGCCGCAGGGCGCCGTCGTGCCCGCGTGGCAGGCGGCCGCGGTCGACGCGAGCGCCGACCGTCTCGTCTCGGGATCCGCGACCCGCGTCTGGTCGTACCTCTCCTCAACGTCGCCCACGCAGGCCCTCGCCTTCGACGACGTGACGGTCCGGCCGCTGACGAAGGCGGCATCACCGACGCCCACGCCGACCCCGTCCCCGACCGCCCCCGCGCCGACCTCGTCGGACCCGGAGCAGGCCGTGCCCCGCGGCGACGCGCGGCCCGGAACGGGATCCGGCGCCGCGGCGGTGGGCACCACGACCTACCCCGCGCCCGCGGACGGCATCTACGTGTCGCCCACCGGCTCGAACACCGGCGCCGGCACGAAGGCGTCCCCGTACGCGAGCATCCAGAAGGCCGTCGACGCGGCGCCGTCGGGACGCACGATCGTCGTCCGCGCCGGCACCTACCGCGAGACCGTGGTGATGCCCGCGGGCACGGCGCTCACGCTGCAGTCGTACCCGGGCGAGGCGGTCTGGCTCGACGGCAGCCGCACGCTGACCTCGTGGACCGCATCCGGATCCACCCGCTACGCCGCCGGCTGGGACGTGACCTTCGACGCGAGCCCCACCTACACGCGCGGCGCGCCCGACGGCTTGCAGGAGGGCTGGGCGTTCGTGAATCCGGCCTTCCCGATGGCCGCCCACCCCGACCAGGTCTGGATCGGCCAGGCGGCGCAGCGCCAGGTCGCGTCGCTCGCGCAGGTGACCGCCGGCACGTTCTTCGTCGACACCGCCGCCGACCGCCTCTACCTCGGCTCGGATCCCGCCGGCCAGACCGTGCGCGCCAGCGACCGCGTCAGCGCCCTCGCCGTCCGCGGCGACGGCAGCACGGTGCGCGGCATCGGCGTCCGCCGGTACGCGCCGTCCGTGCCCGACATGGGCGCGGTCGTCGTCAGCGGCCGGAACGTGACCATCGCGGACGTCGCGATCACCGACACCGCGACCACGGGCCTCTCGGTCTAGTCCACGGACGTGACCCTGCGGGCGGTGACCTCGGCGCGCAACGGCATGCTCGGGATCCACGCGAACTACGCCGACCGGCTCCGCGCCTCGCAGCTCCTGGTCGCGGACGACGACACCGAGGGCTTCAACCGGGCGCCGGTCTCGGGCGGGTTCAAGATCACCCGCAGCCGCGACGTGGACGTGACCGACAGCGCGTTCCTCCGCAGCAGCGGCAACGGCCTCTGGTTCGACGAGTCGGTGCACGACGCGACGGTGGCCGGGAACGACGTGCTCGCGAACACGGGCAACGGCGTCGTCTTCGAGCTCTCCGCCCAGCTCGCGTTCGTCGACAACGTCGTGGCGGGCAACGGCGCCGCCGGCCTCTGGATCGACGACTCCGGGCACGCGCAGGTCGGGGCCAACACGTTCTCCGCGAACAAGCGCGACGTGGACATCGCGCAGGGCACCCGGCGCGCGGCGAACCTGGGGGAGGCCGGGCACGATCCGCGGCAGGCGCTGCCGGACCCCACGGTCACGTGGATCGTCACCGACATCCAGGTGTCGGACAACGTGATGCAGGGCAGCACCGGCAACGCGCTGCTCGCGGTGGAGGACCACTCGCACGAGCGCTCCGCCACGCGGATGGGGATCACGACCGCCGGCAACGTCTACCAGCGCGACGTCGCCTCCAGCCCGCGGTGGGCGATCGTGTGGGCCCGCGGCCCCGGCGACCCGGCCGTCCACGACACGGTCGGGGCGTTCAGCGGGGCCACGGGCAACGACCGCACGAGCCTCGACGTCGTGGGGCGGAAGGTGCTCGAATCCGGCTGGCGGCTCACGACCGAGATCGAGGCGCAGCAGGCGACGGTCGCCGTCGCGGTGCCCGCCGCCGTCGCGGCCCTGCGCGGTGTCGCGACGGGCGCCCGCGTGATCGGCGCGTCGGCCGGCTGAGGTCGGCCGGAGGGGACGGGGGCCACCCGTCCCCCGAAGGGGGAGGGGCCACGGGGCACAGGTTGCGTTTAGCATTGCCACCGTCACCACCCGATGTTCACCCGTCGTACCCGCGATGGACGCTCCCGGACGAGGCCTACCCAGCCCGTCCATCCCGGAGCCGTGGACATGACGAGGTCCCCCCGGACCTCGACGCACCCCGCACCACCCACCTGTCACCCGAAACGCAGGCACACACCCGATGAACCCGTCATCGGCGCTGGACCGTACCCGCCGTCCGCGCCCGAACGCGCCCACCCGCCCCTCCGACACCCCTCGACCGCTCGACGCACTGCCCGGCACGCGATGAGCACCACGAGGAACCGTCCCGCGACCCGGGACGAGCGCACCCGCCTGCGCACCGAGCGCCGCTCGGCGCACCGCCCGATCATCGGATCCGGCGTCGCGCCCGCTGTCCCCGTCGTCCCCTCGGGCCGCCGCTGGGCCCGCGACTACCGCACCCGCCTCATCGCGAGCGACTGGGCGATCATCATCGCCACCGTCCTCGCCGCCCAGCTCACGCGCTTCGGCACGGGGGACGCGGCCGTCGACGCCGGCTCGATGCAGCTCGACTACGGCATCGTCTCGGTGATCGTCGTGGCCGCCTGGATCGCCGTGCTCGGCGCGTTCCGCACCCGCGACGCCCGCATCGTCGGGGTCGGCGTCTCCGAGTACAAGCGCGTCGTCAACGCGTCGGCCATCACGTTCGGCGCGCTCGCGATCGGCTTCCTGCTCCTCAAGGTCGACATCGCCCGCGGCTACGTCGTGCTCGCCTTCCCGCTCGGCGTCGTCGCGCTCCTGGTCGCCCGGTGGAGCTGGCGCCAGTGGCTCATCCGCCGCCGGATCCAGGGTGCGCACCTCTCCCGCGTCGTGGTCGTGGGCGCCCGGGCCGACGTCGAGGACGTGGCCGCGCAGATCCTGCTGCGTCCCGCCTCCGGCTACACGGTCGTGGGCGTCGCCATCGACGAGCACCTCGACGGCCTGGAGGTCGCCGGGCGCACGATCCCCGTCGTCTCCGACCTCGGATCCGTCGCCGCGGCCGCCGCCCGCACCGCCGCCGACGTCGTCATCGTCGCCAGCCAGCCGCGCGCCGGCAGCAACGCCGTCCGCACGCTCGGCTGGGAGCTTGAGGGCTCGTCGATCGAGCTGGTGCTCGCGTCGCGGCTCACGGACGTCGCCGGCCCGCGGATCCACTTCCGCCCGGTCGAGGGCCTCCCGCTCATCCACGTGGAGATCCCGCAGTTCGAGGGCGGGAAGCACGTGATGAAGCGGGCCCTCGACATCGTGGTGGCCGGTCTCGCGCTCGTGGTGCTCGCGCCCGTGATGCTCGTCATCGCGTGCATCGTCCGCATCGACAGCCCCGGCGGCGCCCTCTTCCGCCAGGAGCGCGTCGGCAAGAGCGGCCTCGAGTTCCGCATGCTCAAGTTCCGGTCGATGCGGGTGACCGCCGAGGCCGAGCTCGCGGCGCTGGCGGAGGCGAACGAGGGATCCGGCCCGCTGTTCAAGATGCGGAGCGACCCCCGCGTGACCCGCGTGGGCGCCGTGCTCCGCCGCTACTCGCTGGACGAGCTGCCGCAGCTCTGGAACATCCTCGTCGGCGACATGAGCCTGGTGGGCCCCCGCCCGCCGCTGCGCACCGAGGTGCAGGGCTACGAGAGCCACGTGCACCGCCGTCTGTTCATCAAGCCCGGCCTCACGGGCATGTGGCAGGTGAACGGCCGGAGCGACCTGAGCTGGGACGAGAGCGTCCGGCTCGACCTGTACTACGTCGAGAACTGGTCCCTGACCGGCGACGTGATGATCATGTGGCGCACCTTCCGGGTGCTCACCCGACCCGTAGGGGCTTACTGATGTCTGCAATCGAACCGCGTCGACTCCGCATCGCCATGGTCGGGACCCGCGGGGTCCCCGCCGCGTACGGCGGCTTCGAGACCGCCATCGAGGAGATCGGGCAGCGCCTCGCCGCGCGCGGCCACGACGTCACCGTCTACTGCCGCTCCGCGAACCGCGCGCGCCCGCGCACCCACCTCGGCATGACGCTCGTGCACCTGCCCGCGCTCAAGACCAAGTCGATCGAGACGCTCAGCCACACCGCGCTGTCCGCGATCCACCTGGCGTTCGGGAAGCGCCAGGACGCGGCCTTCGTGTTCAACGCCGCCAACGCGCCGTTCGTGCCCCTCATCCGCTCGCGCGGCGTGGCCACGGCCGTGCACGTGGACGGCCTCGAGTGGAAGCGCGGCAAGTGGGGCCGCATGGGGAAGAAGTACTACCGCGTGGCCGAGCAGATGGCCGTGAAGGACGCCGACGCGCTCATCTCGGACGCGCAGGGCATCGCCGACTACTACGACCACGAGTTCGGGATCCCCACGGAGCTGCTCACGTACGGCGCCAACATCCTGCGCGACCCCGCGAGCGACCGCCTCGCCGAGCTCGGCCTCGAGCCCGGCCAGTACCACCTCGTCGTCGCGCGCTTCGAGCCGGAGAACCACGTCGACGTCATCGTCGACGGGTACACCGCGTCGAGCGCGACCCTGCCGCTCGTCGTCGTCGGATCCGCGCCGTACTCCGCCGCGTACACCGACCGCATCGAGCAGGTCGCCTCCGCCGACCCGCGCATCCAGCGCCTCGGCGGCGTGTGGGACCAGGAGCAGCTCGACCAGCTCTACGCCCACGCGCTCACCTACGTCCACGGCCACTCGGTCGGCGGCACGAACCCGTCGCTGCTGCGCGCCATGGGCGCCGCGACCGCGACGCTCGCGAACGACAACGTCTTCAACCGCGACGTGCTCGGCGAGGACGGCCGCTTCTGGGCCGACGCCGCCGGCGTCGCCGCGCTCGTCGAGGGTGCCGAGGCGAACGCCGACGAGGCCGTCGAGATCGGCCGCCGCCTGCAGGAGCGCGCCGAGGAGACCTACGACTGGGACGCCATCGCCGACGGCTACGAGGAGCTCGCCGCCCGCATGACGCGCGGCTACTCGACGCACGGCATGAGCCGCGGGATCCGCTCGGCCACCCGCTGGGAGCCGGAGCTGCGCGCGAGCGACGCCGGCCGCACCTCCTTCCTCCTCGAGGAGAGCCGATGACCGCCGCGACCGGCACCGCCGCGCCCGCGCGCGACGAGTCGTACGCCGACGTCGTCCGCCGCCTGGCGTCCGCCCAGAAGAAGGCGGCGCGCGGCGCGCCGGCGTACTCGATCCGCGTCAACCGCCCGGCCGGCCGCCTGCTCGCCGCGTGGGCGTTCCGCCAGGGGCTGACCCCGAACCAGGTGACCGCGATCAGCGCCGCCTTCACGTTCACGGGCATCGCCCTGATCGCGCTCGTGCAGCCCGCCGTCTGGCTCGGCATCGCCGTGTGGCTGCTGCTCGCCGTGGGCTACGCGTTCGACTCGGCCGACGGCCAGGTCGCGCGCCTCCGCGGCGGCGGCTCGCTCTCGGGCGAGTGGCTTGACCACGTCGTCGACTGCATCAAGATCTCGTCGCTGCACCTCGCGGTGCTCGTGTCGATGTTCCGCTGGCCCGCCACGGACTCCGACGCGTGGCTCCTCGTGCCCGTCGTCTACGCGATCGTGGCCGCCGCGAGCTTCTTCGCGATGATCCTCAACGACCAGCTCAAGCGCGTGCACCAGGTCTCGGGCGCCACGGCCCCCGACGCCGGCCGCTCGACGCTGCTGCGCTCGCTGCTCGTGATCCCCACCGACTACGGCTTCCTCTGCATCGTGTTCGCGCTGCTCGGCGCCCCCGTCGTGTTCCTCGCGGTCTACGCGCTGATGATGCTCGCCAACGCCGGGCACCTCGCCCTCGCGTCGGTGAAGTGGTTCCGCGACATGGGCGCGCTCGACGCGCGTCGTGCCGGGGCCGCCGCCGGATCCGCGCGGGTCACCGCGTGACCGCCTTCGCCGGCACGGAGCGGGCGCGCGCGCAGGCGGACGACGGGGGCGCCGGCCTCCGCGGCCGCACGATCCTCGTCGCCCACCCGAGCGCCGAGCTCTACGGATCCGACCGCGTGCTGCTCGAGAGCGTCGCGGGCCTCGTCGCCGCGGGTGCCCGCACGGTCGTCACCCTCCCGTCCGACGGCCCGCTCGTCGCCGCGCTCACGGGCGTCGGCGCGACCGTGCACCACGCGCCCACGCCCGTGCTGCGGAAGTCGATGCTGCGCCCGCGCGGCTTCGCGACCCTCGTCGGCCAGTCCGTCCGCGGCCTGTCCGCGGGCCTCGGCCTCGTGCGCCGCGAGCGCCCGGACGCCGTGTACGTCAACACCGTCACGATCCCGCTGTGGATCCTCGTCGGCCGCCTCGCCGGCCGCCCGGTGCTCGCCCACGTGCACGAGGCGGAGGGATCCGCGTCGCGCGCCGTCGGCACCGCGCTCGCCCTGCCGCTCGCGCTCGCCACGAGCGTGGTCGCGAACAGCCGCTACAGCGTCGACGTGCTCGGCCGCGCCCTCCCGCGGGTCGCGCGCCGCGCCGAGTTCGTCTACAACGGCGTGCCCGGACCCGCCGACGTCGTGCCCGCGCGCCAGGCGCTCGATGGTGGCCTCCGGCTGCTCTACGTCGGCCGGCTCTCCGACCGCAAGGGCGTGGACGTCGCCGTCGATGCGATCGTCGAGCTCCGCGACCGCGGCGTGCCCGCGCGCCTCGACATCGTAGGCGCCGTCTTCCCCGGCTACGAGGCCTACGAGGAGCAGCTGCGCACCACGATCCGCGTGCTCGACCTCGAGGAGAGGATCACGCTGCACGGCTTCCACGCCGACGTGACCCCCTTCGTGGCGGCCGCCGACGCGTGCGTCGTCCCCTCCCGGGTGGACGAGCCGTTCGGCAACACGGCCGTCGAGGCGCTGCTCGCCGCGCGGCCCGTGGTGGTCAGCGACACGTCCGGCCTCCGCGAGGCCGCCGGCGGGTACGAGTCGGCGCAGCTGGTGCCGCCCGCGGATCCGGCCGCCCTCGCGGACGCCCTCCAGTCCATCGCGACGGACTGGGACGCGTACCGCGCCCGGGCCGCCCGCGACCGCTTCCGCGCCGAGCACCGGCACGGACCCGAGCTCTACCGGCAGCGCATCGCGCGGTCGGTGGGCGCGATGCTCACGCCCACAAGGCGCGTCGGCAGCCCCCGACCGGCCAGCGACCGCTGACCACCGGCACCCTCCCACCCCCGCTCCACCCACCCGAAGCAAGGACACCATGAGCATCATCTCCACCGCGGGACGCCGCCTGGCCGCGATGACCGCGGCCGCCGCGGTCATCCTCTCCGCGGTCGTGATCGCGCAGCCCGCCATGGCGGACTCCGCGCCGGTCGACCCGACCGACCCGAAGACGCCCGTCACGGTCACCGCCGACCCGCTGCCCACGACCCAGATCGACGGCGTCGCCTGGTCGCAGGTCGTCGTCGGCAACACGGTCTACGTGGCCGGCAAGTTCCAGAACGCGCGCCCCGCGGGCGCCGCGGCAGGCACGAACCTCACGCCCCGCAGCAACCTGCTCGCGTACGACATCCGCACGGGCGCGCTCATCACGTCCTTCGCGCCGAAGCTCAACGCGCAGGCGCTCTCGGTCACCGCGTCGCCCGACGGATCCCGGATCTACGTGGTCGGCGACTTCACCGACATCGACGGCCAGGGCTACTACCGCGCGGCGGCGTTCAGCACCGCGACGGGCAAGATCATCCCGACATTCCGCCCCATCATGGGCAGCCAGACCCGCACGGTGAGCGCCTCGAACGACACCGTGTACCTCGGCGGCACCTTCCAGAGCGTCAACGGCGCCGCTCGGAAGTACCTCGCCGCGGTGTCCGCGACGAACGGCCAGAACACGGCCTTCGTCGCGGATGCGGACACCGTCGTGGACGCGCTCACCCTCACGAAGGACACGTCCAAGCTCATCGTCGGCGGCCGCTTCACGCAGCTGTCCGGCACGCCGACCTACGGGCTCGGCGCGGTGGATCCCGCCACGGGCGCATCCCTCCCGTGGGCCGCGAACCAGCAGGTCAAGAACGCCGGCGCCGAGTCGTCGATCACGAGCCTGTACGCGACCGACGACCGGGTCTACGGATCCGGCTACACGTTCGGCGCCGGCGGCAACCTCGAGGGCGCCTTCTCCGCCGACCCGAACACGGGCGTCGTCAGCTGGGTCGAGGACTGCCACGGCGACACCTACTCGGTCTTCGCCACCAGCACGGTCGCGTACGTCGCCGGGCACCCGCACTACTGCGGCAACATCGGCGGCTTCCCGCAGACCGAGCCGTGGACCTTCCAGCACAGCCTCGCGTTCTCGAAGACCGCGACGGGCACGGCCACGGCCGACCCGTACGGCTACGCGAACTGGGCCGGCACGCCGTCCCCGTCGCTGCTCAACTGGTTCCCGAAGTACGTCACGGGATCCTTCACGGGCCAGGGCCAGGCGGCCTGGAGCGTCAACGGCAACGAGGACTACATCGTCGTCGGCGGCGAGTTCCCGTTCGTGAACACCACCGCGCAGCAGGGCCTCGTCCGCTACGCGATGGCGAAGGACGCCACGAACAAGGTCGGCCCGAACGGCAACGACCAGCTCGTCCCGAAGTCGATCTCGTACACGAAGGGCGAGGCCCGCGTCTCCTGGCAGGCCACCTTCGACCGCGACAACACGCGCCTCACCTACAAGGTGATCCGCGACGGCAAGACCGCGACGCCCGTCTACCAGGTCACGCAGGACTCGACCTTCTGGAACCGGCCGTCGATGGGCTTCATCGACAAGGGCCTCGTGCCCGGCAGCTCGCACACCTACAAGGTGGTCGTGACCGACTCGGCCGGGAACTCCACCGACCGCAACGGCGCCGCGCCCGTCACCATCACCGACCGGTCGGGCAGCGACGCGTACGCGCAGAGCGTGAAGGACGACGGCGCGACCGCGTACTACCCGCTCGACGAGAAGGGCGGCACCGCCGGCCTCGACCACGTCGCGTTCGAGGACCTCCGGGTCGACGCCGCCACGCGCGGCGCGGCGGGCCCGATCGACGGATCCACCGCCACCACCTTCTCCGGCCAGGACGGGTCCTTCGCGGTCACGCCCCAGGCGGCGGTCTCGCCGAACACCTTCAGCGTGGAGTCGTGGGTCAGGACGACCTCGACCTCGGGCGGCAAGGTCGTCGGCTACGGCAACACCAGCACCGGCACGTCGGGCAACTACGACCGCATGGTCTACCTCGACAACGACGGCCGGGTCTTCTTCGGCGTCTACACGGGTGCCACCCAGACGCTCAACTCCGCACCCGGGTTCAACGACGGGAAGTGGCACCAGATCGTCGCGACCATGGGCTCCGCGGGCATGACGCTGTTCGTCGACGGCAAGCTCGTCGGCCAGCGCGCGGACACCACGCGCGGGCAGGACTACACGGGCTACTGGCGCGTCGGCGGCGACAACCTCGGCGGCTGGCCCAACCAGCCCCGGAGCTACTACCTCGCCGGCGACATCGGCCAGGTGTCGATCTACCCGACGGCCCTCACGCGCGCCGACGTCGTCGACCACCTCGTCGCGTCCGGCCGCACCTCGCCCATCCCGCAGGCGCCCGCGGACGCCTACGGCAAGGCGGTGTACGCGGCCGACCCGTCGTCCTACTGGCGCCTCGACGACGCCGAGGGCGCATCCACGCTGAAGGACGCGGGCCAGAACGACGTCGGCGCGAACGTCGGACGCAACGTGCGCTTCGGCCAGGCGGGCGCCCTCCAGGGCCCCGTCGGCCAGGCCGCGGCGTTCTCCGACAGCATCGCGGTGAGCCAGCAGCGGGTCTCGAACCCGACCAGCTACTCGCTCGAGATGTGGTTCCAGACGACCACCACGCGCGGCGGCAAGCTGATCGGGTTCGGCGACAACGCGGATCCGTTCAACTTCTCCGGCAGCTACGACCGCCACGTCTACATGCAGGACGACGGACGCCTGCAGTTCGGCACGTGGACCGGCCAGACCAACCTGGCGGGATCCGAGCGCGCCTACAACGACGGCCAGTGGCACCACATGGTCGCGTCGCAGGGATCCGACGGCCTGAAGCTCTACGTGGACGGCGACCTCGTCGGCCATAACGGCCAGACGCAGGCGCAGGCCTACGACGGCTACTGGCGCATCGGCGGCGACAACACGTGGAGCTCCTCCAGCGGTACCTTCGAGGGTCGGCTGGACGAGGTCGCGGTGTACCCGACCGTGCTCACCCCGAGCACGGTGGCGACGCACTTCTCCCTCGGGACGACCGGCCGCGTGCCGAACCAGGCCCCGAAGGCCGCGTTCACGCAGCAGACGGACTTCCTGGCGGCGTCCTTCGACGCGACCGGGTCCACCGACGCCGACGGCACGATCACGGGCTACGCCTGGGACTTCGGCGACGGCTTCCAGGCGTCCGGCGCGCAGCAGGCGCACACGTACGCCGCGGCCGGCACCTACCCGGTGACGCTCACGGTGACGGACGACCGCGGCGCGACGAACCGCACGCAGCAGGACGTCAGCGTGAAGGCGGCCCCCGCGAACATCGCGCCGACCGCCGTCGTGACGGCCACCGCGACGGACCTCACCGCGAAGCTCGACGGATCCGCCTCGACGGATCCGCCTCGACGGATGCCGACGGCCAGGTCGCCTCCTACGCGTGGGACTTCGGCGACGGCAGCACGGGCACCGGCCCGACGCCGACGCACGCCTACGCCGCGGGCGGCACCTACACGGTGGCGCTCACGGTCACGGACGACAAGGGCCTCCCGGGCACCGCGTCCACGCAGGTGACGGTGGTGGCGCCCCCGGTCAACCGGGAGCCCACGGCGGTCATCGCGTCGACGACCGCCGACCTCGTCGCGAACCTCGACGGCCGCGCCTCCAGCGACCCGGACGGCACCATCGCGTCCTGGGCGTGGGAGTTCGGCGACGGCACGACCGGCACCGGCCCCTCCATCGCCCACCCGTACGCGAAGGCCGGCACGTACCAGGTCGCGCTGACGGTGACGGACGAGAAGGGAGCCACCGGTCGCACGACCGCGAGCGTCACGGTCACCGCCCCGCCCGTGAACCAGGCGCCCGTCGCCGCGTTCACGAGCACCGCGGTGAACCTCGTCGCCTCGCTCGACGCCTCCCCGTCGAGCGACCCCGACGGCACCGTGGCGTCCTGGTCCTGGGCCTTCGGCGACGGGACCACCGGCACGGGTCGCACCACGACCCACGCCTACGCCGCGGCCGGCACCTTCGCGGTGTCGCTCACGGTCACAGACGACAAGGGCCTCGCCACGACGACCACCTCGCCGGTGACCGTCCAGGCGCCCGCGTCGAACGTGCTCGCGCAGGACTCGTTCGGCCGCGCGGTCGCCACGGGCTGGGGCACGGCCGACCTCGGCGGCGCCTGGCGCGTCACCGGCGGCACCAACATCGTGAAGGTGCAGGACGGCACGGGCCAGGTCGTCTCGCCCAAGGGCGAGACCCGCACGATGACCCTCGACGCGGTCTCCACCACGTCGTCGGACGTCAGCGCGACCTTCTCGCTCGACGCGGTCCCCACGGGCGGCGGCTCCTACACCCGGGTCAACTCCCGCCAGGTGGGCTCGGCCTTCTGCCAGACGCAGGTCTGGATCAAGGCGACCGGCCAGATCCAGCTGGTGCAGTCGGAGGGGTCGACGACCCTCGGGTCGTACATCCTCCCCGGCACGACGTACCAGGCCGGCCAGCAGCTCCGCGTCCGCGTCCTGACGACCGGCACCTCGCCGACCACCGTCAAGGCCAAGGTGTGGGTCGCCGGCCAGGCCGAGCCCGCCGCCTGGCAGACGAGCGTCACCAGCTCGACCGCCGCGCTGCAGGCCGCGGGCTCCGTCGGGATCCAGACCTACCTCTCGGGGTCGGCGACGGCTCCCGTCACGACGCGGATCGACGACCTGGTCGTCGGCCGCGACGGCCAGGCGCCCGCGCCGGCGCCGGCCAACCAGGCCCCGACGGCGGCGTTCACGTCGACCGCCAAGGACCTGACCGCCTCGTTCGACGGATCCACGTCGACCGACGCCGACGGCACCGTGGCCTCGTACGCGTGGGCGTTCGGCGACGGGACCACGGGCACCGGGAAGACGGCGACCCACGCCTACGCCGCGGCCGGCACCTACGCGGTGTCGCTCACGGTCACGGACGACAAGGGCCTCGCCTCGGCGAAGAAGGACGGCACCGTCACGGTGACCGCCCCGGTCGTCACGCCGCCCGCCGCCGGGATCCTCGCGCAGGACACCTTCACCCGCACCGCCGCCAACGGCTGGGGGACGGCGGAGACCGGAGGCGCCTGGCGCATCACGGGCAACGCGTCGATCCTCAAGGTGGCGGACGGGAAGGCGCAGGTCGCCAGCCCCGCCGGCGAGACCCGCACCGCGAGCCTCGACGCCGTGAGCACCACCGCATCGGACGCCCAAGTGAGCTTCACGCTCGACAAGGTGCCCACGGGCGGCGGTGCGTACGTGCGGATCAACTCGCGCCAGGTCGGCACGTCGTTCTACCAGACGCAGGTCTGGGTGCGGTCGACCGGCCAGGTCATGATCGTGCAGTCCGAGAACGGCACCAACCTGAAGTCGGTGGTCGTCCCGAACCTCACGTACACGGCCGGGCAGCAGCTGCGGGTCCGCGTGCAGGTCACGGGCACGTCGCCCACCACGATGAACGCGAAGCTCTGGCCCGTCGGCCAGGCCGAGCCGACCGCGTGGCAGTCTACGACGACCGGGACCCTGGCGGCGCTGCAGACCGCGGGCACGTTCGGGATCCAGACGTACCTGTCGAGCTCGGCCGCCGGACCGGTCGCGTTCACGCTCGACGACCTCGTGGTCACGGACGGCACCGCCCGGTGACCTGAGGCGCGACGACGACGCCCCGGTGGGCGGGTCCCGAGGACCCGCCCACCGGGGCGTCGCACTGAGATGATCGACAGGGCCGTTCCGCGGCCGGGGGAATGAGAGGGGGAGACATGGCGGCATCACGCCTGCGCGCGCTCCCCGGAGGAGGTGAGCGATGAGCGCCCTGCTCGCCGGATCCGGCCTCCAGACCCTGCTCCTCCTCGGCATCGCCCTCGCGGGCGGCGCCCTCCTGCTGCTCGTCCTGCGGCGCCTGCCGCGCACGGCCGTCGGCCTCTGGCTCGTCGTGCTCTCCTTCGTGCCCGTCTGGTCGGGGGTGCCGCTCGGCGGCTACTACCTGCCGCCGTCGACGGTCGCGGCCGTCCTCGTGATCCTTGCGATCGTGCCCGTGCCCGGCTTCCGGGTCTCGCCGCTCGACGCGCTCGTGGTGCTGATGACCGCGGCCGGGTTCGCCGGGGTGGTCGTGGGCGGAGGCGCGGGGATCGGCATGTCCACGCTCGTGACGTTCCTCACCTACGCGCTGCCGGGGTACCTCCTCGGGCGCATGGCGGCGCACCGGATCGGCATGGCGTCGCTGGAGCGGATCGTCGCCGTCGTCTTCACGGTCGTCGCCGCGCTCGCGATCGTCGAGTTCGTCACGGGCTGGAACCCGTTCGTGCTGCTGCCCGGCGACTCCGGGCTCCGCGAGACGTGGGCGACGCTGCAGGGGCGCGGCGGCATCGTCCGCGCGGAGGGCGCGTACGGGCACTCGATCGCGCTCGGCTCCGCGCTCGCCATCGCGATCCCGCTCACGCTCGCGTCCCGCTTCGGCCTGGTGACGCGCCTCGGCATGACCGCCGTGATGATGCTCGCCGCGGTCCTCACCTTCAGCCGCGTCGGCATGCTCGGCGCCGTGCTCGGCCTCGCGCTGTCCATCGTGTTCCTCCGCGACGCCATCTCGCTGCGCGTCCGCGCGACCGTCACCGCGGGCGTCGTCGTGGTCGCGGCCGCGGTGGCGCCCTTCGTGCAGAGCGTGTTCGACGACGCCGGCACGGAGGCGAGCGCCAGCTCCGACTACCGCGGCGACCTCTACAGCCTCGTGCCCGGCATGGGAATACTCGGCACGACCCCCGAAGCGCACCGCGGCAGCGACGGCCGCGTCTTCTACGGCCCGTTCCGCTCCATCGACAGCCAGCTCGTGCTCACGGGCCTCACCTTCGGCCTGCTCGTCGCGGGCGCCGTGCTCCTCGCCCTCGCGGTCGGCGTCGGGCTCGTGCTGCGCGGGCACGCGACCGCGGCGACCATCGCGCTCGTCGCGCAGATCCCCGCGCTCGCCTCGGTCGCGCTCATCACGCAGTACGCGACGCTCGTGTGGTTCCTCGCCGGGGTCGCGGCGACCAGCCAGATCCTCCGCCGCGACGCCGCGCCCCTGCCGGAGCCACCGCCCGACCCCGTCGAGCAACCGGCCGTCGTCGCCGCCGACCACCCCGAGCCCGCCCGCATCACCGCCCCACCGCTCCTACCCGGAAGAACCCCCTCACGATGACGCTCCACGAGTTCACCGCCCTGCTCCGCCGTCTCTGGTACGTCGTGGTCGCCGCGACGCTGGCGGGCGGCGCGGTCGCGTTCGGCCTGTCCCAGCTCGCGACGCCCGTGTACACCGCGCAGTCGCGCCTCTACTTCTCGCTGAGCAGCGGATCCAGCGCGAGCGACCTCAACCAGGGCGCCACCTACACGCAGAGCCAGATGCTGTCGTTCGGCGAGCTCGCGGAGTCGCCCGCGGTGCTGGAGCCCGTGATCACGCGCCTCGGCCTCGACGTGACGCCGCAGGAGCTCGCGCGCGCGGTCACCGTCACGACCCCGCAGAACACCGTGGTCATGGAGATCAGCGTCACCGAGCCGTCGCCGTCGGAGGCCGCGGAGATCGCCAACGCGGTCGCCACGAGCCTCCGCGACACCGCCGAGGCGTACGCGCCGACGGGCGCCGAGGGGTCGCCCACCGTCTCCGTCCGGGTGATCCAGGAGGCGCCCGAGCCCGAGTTCCAGTCCGCCCCGAACGGCCGCACCAACACGCTCGCCGGCCTCCTCCTGGGGCTCCTCGCGGGCCTCCTCGGCCTCGCGCTGGTGCGCCTGCTCGACACGCGCGTCCGCTCCGCCGAGACCGTGGCGCACCTCACGACCGCGCCGCTGCTCGGGGCGCTCGAGCGCGAGCGCGGCGTGACCGGTGTCGCCATGGCGGTCCGGCCGCTGTCCACCGCGGCCGAGGGCTTCCGCCAGCTGAAGGCGAACCTGCGCTTCGTGCTCCTCGGCGACCGGTCGTCGAGCATCGTCGTCACGTCGTCGATCCCCGGCGAGGGCAAGTCCACGGTCGCCGCGAACCTCGCCATGTCGCTCAGCGAGGGCGGGCGCCGCGTGCTGCTCGTCGACGCCGACCTCCGCCGACCCGTGGTCGCGCAGTACCTCGGGCTCGAGGGCGACGCGGGCCTCACCACCGTGCTCGTCGGCCAGGCGCTCCTCGAGGACGTCGTGCAGCCCTGGGGCGACGGCACGCTCCACGTGCTCACCTCCGGCGAGATCCCGCCGAACCCGAGCGAGCTGCTCGCGTCGAACCGCATGGAGGACCTGGTCGCCCGCGCGAAGGCGGACTACGACGTGATCGTGATCGACACGGCTCCGCTCATCGCCGTGGCCGACGCCGCGTTCGTCGCGCGCATGACGGACGGCGCGATCGTCGTCGCCGACCAGACGCGCGTGCATCGCGCCCAGCTGTCCGAGGCGCTCGACGCGGTCGAGAAGTCCGGCGGATCCGTGCTGGGCGTCGTGCTCAACAAGGTGCGCCCCACGAAGGACAAGCGCGCGTACTACCGCGCGGAGACGGAGCAGGTGGGGCGCGCGCCGCGTGGGGCAGGGAAGGCGCACGCGGCGGGAAAGGCGCGCGCCGCGGGGTGAGCCCGGGCCGCGGCCGACCACCCGCCGTCAGCGTCGCGTCGCTCTCCGCCTCATGCGCTGATGCCGGCCTCCTCCGCGGACGTGGCGAGGACGCAGAACTCGTTGCCCTCCGGGTCGGCGAGGACCGCCCAGCCGTCGGTCCCGCGGCGGTCGTCCACCATGCCGGCGCCGAGACCCAGGATCCGCTCCACCTCGGCGTCGCGCGTCGCGCCGGCGGGGCGGAGGCACATGTGCATGCGGTTCTTGACGGATTTGGGCTCCGGAACCCGGATGAACTCCAGCCATCGGCCTCCCGGACCGCGGAGCTCGGCCTCGTCGTCGTCCATGGCCCCCTCGGGCACGATGTGGAAGTCGTCGAGGACCTGTTCCCACCAGAGCGCCTGGGCGCGCGGGTCGAGGGCGTCGATGCAGAAGTTGGCGGTGCGGGAGGCCATGTCGGGATGCTACCGACGAGCCGCTCCCGGGCGAAGGGCCGTCGCTGACGTCGACGCGACGACGTCCCGCGCGTGCGCCCCGCGCTACTGGAACACGACCACCGGCGACCCGGCATCGCGCGCCACGACCACGCTGATCGCGCCGGCGGAGGCCGCCGGCACGCTGAACACGTAGTCGCCGGTCGCGGACGCGCCGGGCTCCAGCGAGCCGCGGATCACGGTGTCGGAGTCGGCGGGCGTCGCGGGCGTGCGGTCCGCGCCGTAGAAGACGTTGACGGCCACGGAGTCGACCGCGACGGCGGCGTCCGTGACGTTCACGAGCTCGAGCCGCACGTCGACCGCATCGCCGCTCAGCTCGCCCACGCGGCCGCCGTCGGTGCTGGTCGGCGTGACGGAGACGATGCGGGCCTGGATCGAGCCGGGAAACGCCGCGGTCTCGTCGAGGCCGACGGTGGTCGCGACCTCCTGGCCGAGCGCGCGGGTGTCGCCGTCGGGGAGCGGGGCGGGGGCCTCGGTGGCGCCGGCGGTGGGGGCGACCTCCGACCAGTCCTCCGTGTCCGCGGCGGACGCGGGGGCGTCGGAGCCGGATCCGTTCACCACGACCGTGCCGACCACGGCGGCGACCGCGAGGACGGAGGCGGCGCCGACCACGGCGACGGTGGTGCGGCGCCTGCGGCGACGACGGTCGCGACGCGGACGCAGGTCGGACGGGGTGCTCTCGGGTGCGGGCATGGCCTTCTTCGCTCGTCGGGTACGGCGGAAGACGGGCCCGACGACCAGGGTGGGTCGGCGGCGCGGGGCGGGCGGGCGATGGGTGGTCGACCGACGCCGGATTCCGGGTCTTCTGCCCTCGCATCGTACGTCCGGCTGCGCGCGCCGACGAGACCCCCGTCCAGGGGAGGGCGACGCCGGACGGGCCAGGCGGATCCGCTCAGTCGCGCCGGGCGTACTCCTGGTACGACCAGCCGAACGCGCCCGCGACCATGCCGGCACCGCGCGCGAGCGTGCGGGTGCCCTTGGCGCGGTGCGCGACGCTGCCCGTGACGGCGCCCACGGCGATCCGCCCGGTGCCGCCGAGCGCGCGCACGAGCCCGCGCGCGGTCGCCTCGGCGCGGATCCGCGTGCGCGCGGCCGGGGAGTCGGGGGCGAGCGCGACGGAGGTGAGGCTCCACGAGTTCCCGCTGCTGAAGGCGCGGAGCACCACCCAGCGGCGCGTGGTGCGGGCGCGCGGCACGACGTCGACGACGCCCGCCTCGGCGCACCACGTGAGCAGGCCGCCGGACGCGACGAGCTGGCGGGTGAAGAGCGTGTCCTCGCCGCCCTGCGTGCCGAGGTCCACGTCGAAGCGCAGGTCCGCGGCGCGCACGGCGCGCAGGTCGAGCAGGAGGTTGTTGGTCGCGGCGACCTCGAGGCGCGTGCCCGTGGCAGGGCGGCGGCGCACGAAGAAGCCGCCGGCCCGCACCCACGCGTCGGGCTCGACCTCGTACTCGCTGCGCACCGGGCCGGCGACGCCCGCGCTACCCGTGGCCTGGCGGGCGCGGGCGAGGGCGGCGAGCCAGCCGGGATCCGGCCGCTCGTCGTCGTCGAGGAACACGAGCAGGTCGTCGTCGCCCGCGGCGTCGAGCGCGCGGTTGCGGGCGGCGGAGATGCCGGGCGTCGGCTCGTGCACGTAGGCGATCGGCACGGGGGAGTCCGCGGCGGCGTCCTCGACGGACATGCCGGCGCCGCCCGCCGGGTCGTTGTCGACCACGACGATCCGCACGGCGCGGGGGAGCGCGGGGTCGGCCTCGGCGACCTCCCGGAGCTCGGCGGCCTGCGCGGCGACGAGCGGGAGCACGGCGCGGATGTCCTCGGGGCGCCGGTAGGTGAGGATCGCGACGACGAGCGAGGACGCGGGCGCGACCGGGCGGGCGGTCGCCCCGGCCGCGGCGGTCGTCGGCGCGGGCGACGGCACCGTGCGCCAGCCGCCGGAGACCCGGTACCCGTCGACGATCCCGCGCACGGCGGCCGTCACGGGCGCCACCGGGTGTGCGAACTGCCGCCGCCCGCCCTGCAGCAGCACCTCGTACGCGATCACGGGCGTGAGCAGCCGCCACCGCCGGAGCGTCGCCGCGTCGAGGTGCCGGGCCCCGTAGAGGAGCCGGTTCCGGATGTTGTGGTAGTAGTACGTGCCCGACTTGGCCTGGCCCGCGGCCTCGTGCCCGGCGCTCTGCGTGCCGCCCTCCGCGTGCACGGCGACGGCCCCCTCGACGACGCGCAAGGATCCGCCGGCCTCCACGACCTTGCGCGACAGGTCCACGTCCTCCCAGTACAGGAAGTAGTCGTCCGAGAAGCCGCCGACACGGGCCCACAGCTCGTCGGTCACGAGCAGGCAGGCGCCCGTGAGCCACGGCTCGGTCGCCTGGTCCGGGTGCTGCGCGCGGCGGGCGGCACCGCGGATCCGGCCGTCGGCGAGGTAGAGGTCGGACCCGCGGAACCACGTGCTGCCGTCCGGCCGGAGGATGGTCGGGGCCGCGAGCGTGAGCGGATCAGCCGCCACGACGCCCCGCAGCACGGCGAGCTGGTCGGGCTCGATGGTCGCGTCCGGGTTGAGCAGCAGGAACTCGCGCGCGCCCGCCGCGCGGGCCGCGGCGACGCCGATGTTCATGCCCGTGCCGAAGCCCGTGTTGCCGTCCGGGTAGACGCCGTGCACGCGCGTCGACGGGTGCGCGGCGAGCTCCCGCACGCGCTCCCGCTCCGCGTCGGTCGTGCGGTTGTCGACGACCACGAGCAGCGCGTCGTCGAGGCGCTCGACGAGCGGCATCACGTTCTCGCGCACGAGGTCGGCGGATCCGTAGTTGACGACCACGACGGCGAGGAGGGCGGGGCGGGGCATGGGCATCCGATCGATCGGGCGGGTGCGGCGGGTGCGGCGGGTGTCGCCGGGCAGGGGTCGCGCCGACGGGGCCGCCCTCGGGTGCGGGCGGGTGGTGGCATAGTCTATTTCCTCGACCGATGACCCCGTGGTCGTGCCCGACGACCCAACGCCGGTCATCCCGCTCAGGAGCGCCATGACCGTCCCCGCCCGCCCGCCCGGCCGCGACCTCGTGGTCCTCCAGTCGTCGCAGGCGCCGCGCCCCACGACGAACCCGTACATCGTGATGCTCGGCCGCGCGCTCGCGGCGACCCCCGGCGTCCGCCCGCTGCACTTCAGCTGGCGCACCGCGCTCACCGGCCGCTACGACGTGTTCCACGTGCACTGGCCCGAGATCCTCGTCGACGGGCACAGCCCGCTGAAGAAGGCGGTCCGCCAGGCGCTCACCGTCGTCCTCCTCGCGAAGCTGACGCTCCGCCGGATCCCGATCGTCCGCACCGTGCACAACCTCGAGCGGCCGCAGGGCATCAGCCGCCGCGAGTCGCTGCTGCTCGCGCTCATGGAGCGGATGACGACGCTGCGCGTGCGCGTGAACCCGATCACCGAGATCCCGGCCGACCAGCCGCACGCCACGATCCTGCACGGCCACTACCGCGACTGGTTCCGCGACGAGCCGCGCGCCGACTCCGTGCCCGGCCGCCTCGGGTACGTCGGCCTCGTCCGTCGGTACAAGGGCGTCGAGCAGCTCGTCGCGGCGTTCCGCGGCGCGGGGGACGCGGGCGCCGACCTGTCGCTGCGCATCGGCGGCAACCCGTCGAGCGAGGAGCTCGCCGGCACGATCCGCGCGCTCGCCGCGGGCGACGACCGGATCCGCCTCGACCTGCGCTTCCAGTCCGACGCGGAGCTCGTCGACATCGTCACGTCCTCCGAGCTCGTCGTGCTGCCGTACCGCTTCATGCACAACTCCGGCGGCGCGCTCGCGGCCCTCTCGCTCGACCGGCCGGTGCTGGTGCCCGACAACGCCGTGAACCGCGCGCTCTCCGAGGAGGTCGGCCCGGGCTGGATCCACCTCTTCGACGGCGACCTGACCCCGGATGAGCTGCTCCGCGCGACCGAGGCCGTGCGCACGGACGCGCGCGCGTCGTCGCCCGACCTCGCCGGCCGCGACTGGGACCGGGCCGGCACCGCGCACGCGTCCGCGTACCGGCGCGCGCTCCGGATCCGCCGCGGGGTCGAGCGGGGCTGAGCCGCCGCCCACCCCCGCGTTCTGGGGCTGGCCCCGCGCACGTCGACGGATACGATCGGGACGGGAGCGCGTACCCGGTCTCCCGCCCGACACCCGAGCTCGCGGTGATCCGGCTGTCACCCGCAGCCGACCCGATCGCCACCCCTCCTCGACCCGACGACGGAGCCCCATGCATCCCGCCCTGCCCGGCGACCCGCGGGATCCCCGCGACCCTGCCGCCGAACCCGCAGCGGACGCCGCCGCCTCCCGCGCCGCCGCCCCGGCCGGCGTGCCCGCGTCGCCCGCGTCCGCTCCCGGCCCGGAGACGCCGCCCGCCGCCACGCAGGGCCTCGGCGCCCGCGCCGCCCGCGGCGCGATCGTCACGATCGGCGCGCAGCTCGTCCGCATCCTCATCCAGGTCGCGTCGGTCGTCGTCCTCGCCCGGCTCCTCACGCCCACCGACTACGGCCTGCTCGCGATGGTGCTCGCGATCATCGGCGTCGGCGAGATCTTCCGCGACTTCGGCCTCTCCAACGCGGCCATCCAGGCGCGCGACCTCAGCCGCACCCAGCGCGACAACCTCTGGTGGATCAACGCCGGCATCGGCCTCGTGCTCGCCGCCCTCGTCTTCTGCGCCGCCTGGCCGCTCGCGGCGGTCTTCGGCCACGACGAGCTGATCCCCATCGCGCACGCCCTCAGCCTCACCTTCGTCGTCAACGGCCTCGCGACCCAGTACCGCGCGAGCCTCACCCGCGGCCTCCGCTTCCGCGCGCTCGCGACGGCCGACGTCACGGCCCCCGCGGTCGCGCTCCTCGTCGCGATCGGCGGCGCGCTCCTCGGCTGGGGCTACTGGGCGCTCGTCGCGCAGCAGCTCACGCAGACGCTCGTGCTGCTCGGCCTCGCGGTCGGCTTCGCCCGGTGGATCCCGCGCCTGCCGCGCCGCGGCGAGCCCATGGGACCGCTGCTGCGCTTCGGCTGGAACATGGTCTCGAGCCAGATGGTCGGCTACGTCAGCAACAACATCGACACGTTCCTCGTGGGCCTCCGCTTCGGCGCCGGGTCGCTCGGCATCTACAACCGCGCGTTCCAGCTGCTGATGACGCCGCTCGCGCAGATCCGCAGCCCCCTCACCACGGTCGCGATCCCCGTGCTCTCGCGCCTCGCCGACGAGCAGCGCCGTTTCGCCGACTACGTCGCCCGCGGCCAGCTCGCCCTCGGCTACACGCTGGGCGCGGGCCTCGGCCTCGTCGCGGCCACGGCCATTCCCATCACCGCGGTGTTCCTCGGGCCGCAGTGGGACAGCGTCGCGCCGATCCTCCGCCTCCTCGCCATCGCCGGGATCTTCGACACCCTCGCCTTCGTCGGCTACTGGGTCTACGTGTCGCGTGGCCTCACGGGCGACCTCTTCCGATTCTCGCTGCTGAGCGCCGTGATCAAGGTCAGCTGCATCCTCGTCGGATCCTCGTTCGGCATCGTCGGCATCGCCGCCGGGTACGCCGCCGCGCCCGCCATCTGCTGGCCGATCTCGCTGTGGTGGCTCTCGCGCAAGGCGCCGATCCCGACGCGCCGGCTCTACATGGGCGCCCTCCGGATCATCGGCGTCGTGGGGACGGTGAGCGTCGCGACGGGTGCGCTCCTCGCCCTGGTCGACACGGGGTCCGCAGCGCTGCAGCTCCTCGCGGGCGTCGGCACGACCGTGGTGCTGTACGCGCTCGCCGTCGCGCTCGTCCCGGCCGTGTGCCGCGACGTGCGCGGGGTGCTCGACCTCGCTCGCGTGCTGCCGAAGGCCCGCCGGGGGAGCGCGGCGGCGACGGCGCCGGCCGCGGAAGCCGTCGACGTCGATCCCGTCCGCGACGCCGCCGACCGGTCCGTGGGCGCCCGCGTCCCGTCCTAGCCCAGCGCCGCCTCAACCTCCGACGCGCCCGCCGCCACGGCGACCACGGCCTCGCACCCGGCGTGCGCCACCCGCACGCCGCCCGCGAACGCCGTGACGCGCACGCGGCCCTCCGCGTCCGTGCGCAGCGTGGTCGGGGCGAGCCGCCACTCCTCGCGGATCAGCCGGCGGAGCGCGTCGTACGACGGCTTCGTCGTGCCGTCCGCCCGCACCAGGCCGCCGGGCGCGCCCAGCCACATGCCGTCGTCGGTGAGGCCCCAGTAGGTGATGGCCGCGACGGCCGGGTGCCCGACGAGCGAGCGGTAGTGCCGCTCGACCTCCTCCGCCTGCCGCTCCTCGCCCGCGGGCGTGGAGGGCCAGCTCGTCACCCGGAAGTCGTTGAGGTCGGTGATCTCGGGCGGCATCGGGTCGCCGGAGAGGAGCGTGGTCTCCGTCATGTGGATCGGCAGGCCGAAGCGCGCGAACCGATCGACGATCCCGAGCACCTCCTCCTCGCCGCGGTAGCCCTGGTGCATGTGGGTCTGCAGTCCGATCGCATCCACCGGGATCCCCGCGCCCAGCACCTCCTCGATGAGCTCCTCGTACGCGGGCGACAGGTCGAAGTCGTTGAGGATCAGCGTCGCGGCCGGGTTCGCGCCGCGCGCCTCCTCGAAGGCCAGGCGCACCATCGCGAGCCGACCGCGCGCCGCCGCGAGCCGCGTGATCCCGTTGTCCTCGCGGTCGAACACCGGCATGATCACGGCCTCGTTGATGGCGTCCCACGTGTCGACGAGCCCGGCGAAGTCGCCGACGTCGCGCCGGATCCGCTCCCGCTGCACGCGCTCCACCTCGTCGAGCGGCAGGTCGAGCAGCCACGACGCGGTGACGGTGTGCCAGACGAGCGGGTGCCCCTTCACGGCGACACCGCGCTCGCGCAGCCACCGCGCGGTCGTGAGGAGCCGCGCGGTGTCGGGCCGCCCGCGCACGGGCTCGAACCGGCCCCAGTAGAAGGGGAGCGTGGCCGTGTCGAACACGTCGAGCCACTGCTCCGCGAGCCGTTCCAGCCCCTCGAGGCGCGCGCCGCCGAAGGCCGCGACGCCGGCCGCCTCCGGATCCGTCACGCCGTTCGCGAGCGGGATGAGGTCGAAGCCGATGTTGCCGAACGCGATGTCCTGGCTCGCCTGCTCCACCACCACGTCCGCGTGCGCGAGCGGCTGCCCGTCCGCGCCGCGCACCGTGATCACCGCGTCCGCGCGGCGGACGTCGGGGATCGCGGTCGGGCGGCGGCCGGTGGTCGGCGGGTCGGATGGCGTGGCGGGCATGGGTCCCCCTCGAGGGGTCGGCGCCACGCGCCCGGCACCCGCGCGCCGCGAGGCGGGAGGGAGGCGGGCCGCGGGCGGATGCGTCGGTGCGGTCATCGCGGAACCTACGCGGGCCTCACGACGGGCGTCCACCGCGCCCCGGATGTCCGCAACTTTTCCCCCTCCGCCGCGGGTGGGGAGGGGCGGCCGCGGGCGTAGCGTGCACGCAGGGCGCGGATCCGACCGGCGCCCCCGCTTCGATGACGAGGACCCCCGTGACCGCACACGCCGCCCGCCTGTCCGTGCTCTACCTCGGCGGGACGGGCACCATCAGCGCCGCCTGCGTCCGGGCCTCCGTCGCCGCCGGGATGGACGTCACGGTCGTCAACCGCGGCGCCGACGCCAAGGGGCGCGGCACGCCCGCGGGCATCGCGACCCGCGTCGCGGACGTCCAGGACCCGGCCGCCCTCCTCGCCGCGATCGGCGACCGCACCTACGACGCCGTCGTCGACTTCCTCTCCTTCGACGCCGCGGGCGCCGACCGCCGCGTGGAGCTGTTCGCCGGCCGCACCCGCCAGTTCGTCGCCATCAGCTCCGCCTCGATCTACCGCAAGCCCGCGCTCCAGACGCCCATCACCGAGTCGACGCTCCGCGCCAACCCGTTCCTCTCCTACGCGCGCGACAAGATCGCCATGGAGGACACCTTCCTCCGCCACCACGCCGACAGCGGCTTCCCGGTCGTCATCGTGCGCCCGTCGCACACCTACGACGAGGCGAGCCCGCCGCTCGCGGGCGACTGGACGGTCGTCGACCGCATCGCGCGCGGCGACGAGGTCGTCGTCCCCGGCGACGGCACGTCCCTCTGGACGCTCACGCACGCGGACGACTTCGCCGTCGGCCTCGTCGGGATCCTCGGCGACGAGCGCGCGGTCGGCGAGGCCCTGCACATCACGAGCGACGACGTCTCCACGTGGGACCGGATCCACCACCTCGTCGCCGACGCGCTCGGCGTCGAGGCGCGGCTGGTGCACGTGCCCGCCGAGCAGTTCCCGATCGTGGAGCCCGACTGGGGCTGGTCGGAGCTCGTGCTGGGCGACCTCTCGCACAGCGCCGTGTTCGACACGACCCGGATCCGCCGGCTCGTCCCCGCGTTCCGGCCGCGGATCCCGTTCCACCTGGCCGTCCGCGGCATCGTCGCGTGGCGGGCCGCGCACCCCGAGCGCACCCGCCCGGACGCGGACACCGACCGCCGGATCCAGCGCCTCGTCGACGCGAAGCACGCCGCCGACGCCGCCTACCGGGCGGCCGCGGCGGGCTGATCGGCGGAGGGCTGACGCGCGGCGCTAGCGGGCGGCGACCGCTGGACGGGCCGCGACCCGCCCGGTCCACCCGGCCCGGACGCGGGCGACGAGCGTCACGACGACGACCGCCGCGGCCGCCACGAGCGCCACCACGGCGGCCGGCGTCGAGAGCAGATCGCCCGTGAGGCGCCCGACGGCGACCCAGGCGAGGCCCCACGCGATCGCCGCGGAGGGTGCCAGCCGTCCGCCGTCGCGGAGCGCGAGCACGATGCCGACGAGGCCCGCGACCGCGAGCAGCGCGACCGCCCACGCGTCGCGCCCGGTCGTGCCCGGCTGGAGGCCCGACGCCGTGAGGATCGAGGCGAAGTTCGCGATGGTCGCGACGCTCACCCACCCCAGGTAGAGGCCCATGGTGCCGTCGAGCACGACGCCCTCGACGGAGTTCCGGGGCCGCGTCGTCATCAGCGCGCGGAAGAGCCACATCAGCGTCACGAGCAGCGCGACGATGACGACGCCGCTCAGCACGAGGAACCCGGCCTGCGCGGTGAGGATCCACACGGCGTTGAGCACGAGGGTCACGGCCACGGGGTAGCCGACGTGCCGCTGGCGCTCGTCGGCGCGCTGGGCGGGGAGCGCCTGCCAGACCGTGTACGCGACGAGACCGAGGTAGATCAGGCTCCAGATCGAGAACGCGGGGCCGGCCGGGGCGACGGGCGTGTAGCTCGCGCTGAGGGCGCCGCTCGACGCGGTCTGGATGCTCTCGTCGCTGAACGCGCCCGAGCCGAACGCGGATCCGATGATCGCGAACGCCATGCTCGAGATGACGACGATCTGCCGGACGATGTCCTTCACGGTGCCCATGCGGTCCGCTCCTCTACGATGGGAATGTCAGCAGGCGGATAGTAAGCGTGCTGACGATCACTGTAGCAGGAGGAGTGCCGTGCAGGACGACGAGCTCGCCAGCTGGCCCACCGGGCGGCTGCTGTCCGCGGCCGCGCGCGCGGTCGAGCACGCGTGGTCGGAGGCGCTCGCGGGCCTCGGGGTGACGCACGCGGGCCTCATCGCGCTGCACCTCCTGCGCGACGGGCCGCTCAGCCAGATCCAGCTCGCCCGCTCCGCGCACGTCGAGACGCAGACCATGTCGCGCACGCTCGAGCGGCTGGAGCGGGAGGGGCTCGTGTCGCGCGCCCCGGATCCCGCCGACCGCCGCCGCCACGTCGTCGCCCGCACCGAGGCCGGCGCCCGGGCGTGGGAGCGCGCGCAGGCGCTCGAGCAGGACGTCGTCCCCGGGCCCGCCCGCTCCGCCGAGATGCGCCGCGGCCTCATCGACGTGATCCGCGCGGCCGGTCGCCCCGCGCCCGCCGCCGAGACGACCGATGCGCCCGCACCCGCCGCGACCCCCGGGCGCGCCCGATGACCCGCCCCGCGGATCCGGTCGCCGCCGCCGCCCCCGGCCTCCCCGGCCGCGCCGTCATCCGCCAGGTCTGGAGCGACCTCGCCTTCGTGCACTGGCGCGTGGATCCCGCGCTCGTCGCCCCGCTCCTCCCGCCGGGGACGCGCCCCGACGTGCACGACGGATCCAGCTGGGTCGGCCTCATCCCGTTCGTCCTGTCCCGCAGCGCCTTCCCGCCCCTGCCCGCCGTCCCGTGGGCCGGCACGTTCGCCGAGCTCAACGTGCGCCTCTACAGCGTCGGCGACGACGGCCGCCGCGGCGTGGTCTTCCGCTCGCTCGAGGCCGCGAAGCTCCTGCCCGTGATCGGCGCGCGCGTGGGCCTCGGCCTGCCGTACATGTGGGCGTCGATGACCCACGAGGAGCGCGACGGCGTCGTCACCTACACGTCCCGCAGGCACACGGGCTCCCGCCCGTCGTCGCGCCTCTCCGTGCGCCCGCTCGACGAGGAGGTGGAGGGGGATCCGCTCGCCGACTTCCTCACCGCCCGCTGGGGCATGCACGTGGCCCGCGGCGGCGTCACGCGCTACTGGCCGAACACGCACGACGCGTGGACCCTGGAGCGCGCCGAGCTGGTGGACCTCGACGACGAGCTGGTCGCGGCCGCCGGCCTCCCGGGGATCGTCGACCGCGCGCCCGACTCGGTGCTCTTCTCCCGCGGCGTCCGCACGGAGTTCGCCGGCCCGCTCCGGCCGCGCGCCTAGCGCTCCGTCCGGCGACCGCCGTCCTCCGCCTGCGCGCCTACCGCTTCGCGCGCGGCGTCCGCGTCGAGCGCTTCGGCCCGCCCGACAGCTCGTCGATCGTCAGCGCCGCGCTCACGAGCGCGAGGTGGCTGAGCCCCTGCGGCAGGTTGCCGAGGAACGCGTGGTCGTCGGCGTCGATCATCTCGGAGTACAGCCCGACGTCGTTGCCGAGGTCGACCAGCTGGTCCATGAGCTCCCGCGCCTCGTCCATCCGGCCGACGCACGCGTAGGCGCCCGCGAGCCAGAACGCGCAGGCCGTGAACGTTCCCTCCTCCTCGGGCATGCCGGAGTAGCGGTACAGCAGCGGTCCGCGGCCGAGCTCGGAGCGCAGCGCGTCGAGCGTCCGGGACATGCGCTCGCCGCGGTCGAAGCCGGAGACGGCGTGCAGCAGGATGCTCGCGTCGAGCCGCTGGCTGCCCGGGTGCATGACGTAGGCGCCGCGTCCCTCGTCCCAGCACTCCTCCTCGACCCAGGTGCGGATGCGGTCGCGCTCGGCCCGCCAGCGATCCGGCACGCCGGGGATCTGGCCGAGCTCCGCGAGCTCGACGGCGCAGTCGAGCGCCTGCCAGCAGCCGAGCTTCGAGGTCGTGTAGTGCTGCTCGTCCTCGAGCTCCCACATCCCGGCGTCGCGCTTCTGCCACATGTCGCACGTGCGGTCGGCGAAGGTCGCGAGGAGGCGGCCGGTGTCCGCGTCGAGCACGTTGCCGTCGCGGACATACGTGCGCACCACGTCGAACAGGTCGCCGAACACCCCGAGCTGCAGCTGCGACTGCGCGTCGTTGCCGTCCACGACGGGCCCGACGCCGCGCCAGCCCGGCACCTCCGGGGTCGAGCTGCCCTCGGGCACGGCGCCCTCGAGCGAGTAGAAGACGTGGAGGTCGGGCCCGTTGTCGCGGATGGTGCGGAGCATCCACGACACCGCCGCGTGCGTCTCCTCCCGGAGGCCGAACTTCACGAGCGCGTTCACCGTGTACGCGAGGTCGCGCACCCAGGCGAAGCGGTAGTCCCAGTTCTTGCCGCCGCCCATGCGCTCGGGCAGCGAGGTCGTCGCGGCCGCGGCGATGGATCCGGTCGGCGCGTGCACGAGCAGCTTGAGCGCGAGGGCGCTGCGCTGCACGGCCTCGGCCCACTCGCCCTCGTAGCGGAACTCGGCGCGCCAGCCCTCCCAGTTGCGGATGGTGCGGTCGATGCCCTCGTCCACGATCTCGGGGTTCGGGATCCGCACGGGCTCCCGCTCGGTCCCCACCATCGTGAGGACGTGGCGCGACCCCTCCTTCGTGGTGAACGCGCCGCCGAGCGACTGCGTGCCGGGCTCGGCGGGCCCGTGGTCGAGGCCGACGACCGCGAGCGTCACGCCGTCCACGCGGATGACCGGGCCGTTGTGCGTCGACTGCACCCACGGCGACGACGTGCCGAGCGCCGTGCCGGGCGCGACGAGCCAGCTCATCGTGACCTCGCCCGCGAGCCCCTCGATCCGGCGCCCGAGCTCGGACCACGGCAGCCGCCCGGCGACGCCCGTGACGAGCGCGTCGGTCACGCGCACGCTCCCGGACGCCGTGGTGAAGGTGGTGGTGAGCACGTTGGTGCCGGGCACGTAGGCGCGCGTCACCTCGAAGTCCTCGTCGGGCCGCAGCATGATCCGGCCGCCGTGCGGGGCGTCGAGGATCGCGGCGAACGCGGGCGCCGTATGGAGGTTCGGCAGCGGCAGCCAGTCGATGTCGCCGTCCTCCGCGATGAGCGCGACGGTGCGCCCGTCCCCGATGGCGGCGTAGCTGCGGAGCGCGACGTAGCCGTCGGTGCGCTCGGGTGCGGGGCGGGATGCGGGCGTGGCCATGGGACTCCTGTCGACGCCGGCAGGAGGGCACCGACCCCTCCAGTATCCCCGGGTGGCCGCTCCGCGTCCCGGTCGCGCCCCGCCGCGGACATGGGGCGGCCAATCCGTCCTCCCCCGCGTTCCGAATACCGCCGATGTGCCCGGAGCCCACCCGAACGGTTCCGGTCGCGGCCCGTCGGACAGCGTCGTCCGTCCGGGTCTCCACCCGGTCGCGATCCGGGCCAGGCTGGATCCATGACGCTCCTCGAGGCCGTGCGCGGCGACATCACCCGGCAGGACGTCGACGCGATCGTGAACGCGGCGAACTCGTCGCTGCTCGGCGGTGGGGGAGTGGACGGCGCGATCCACCGCGCGGCCGGTCCCGAGCTGCTCGCCGCCTGCCGCCGCGTCCGCGCCGAGGAGCTCCCGGACGGCCTGCCCGCGGGCGACGCGATCGCGACGCCCGGCTTCCGCCTGCCCGCACGCCACGTGATCCACACGGTCGGCCCCGTCTGGTCGGCATCGGATGACCGCACCGCGGTGCTCGCGAGCGCGTACCGCCGGTCGATCGAGGTGGCGGCGTCGCTCGGGCTCCGCAGCGTCGCCTTCCCCGCGGTCTCGGCCGGCGTCTACGGCTGGCCGGTCGACGACGCGGCGCGGGTGGCGGCGGCCGCGGTGCGCGGGGCGCTCGCCGACGGCGCGGGCGACGGGATCGAGCTGCTGCGCTTCGTGCTCTTCTCGGACCAGGTGCTCGCGGCCTTCGCGGCGGCGCTCGGATCTGACGCCTGAGGCGCGATGCACGTCAGGGGCGGGAAAGACGAACGCCGGCCCTGACGTCTGTGACGGGGACCGGCGGATGGTGCCTGGACGCGGCGTCGATCCGCGGACCTTTCGATTTTCAGTCGAACGCTCTACCAACTGAGCTACCCAGGCGAGCGGGCGGCTTGCGAGAAGACGCCCACATCGGACAGAAGCCCTCTCGTGAGAGAGGGCTCATATCCGTGGCGACCCTGACGGGACTTGAACCCGCGACCTCCGCCGTGACAGGGCGGCACGCTAACCAGCTGCGCTACAGGGCCTTGCATGTCAATCACATTGCCTGGTGACCCCAACGGGATTCGAACCCGTGTTAACGCCGTGAAAGGGCGCCGTCCTAGGCCACTAAACGATGGGGCCGCTCGCCCTGGCGGACCAGGTCTCGCAGCAACCGACACGTCAGCATAACCGCACTCCGGGCGAGGACTCAAATCGGCCCTCCCGTCGCGGTCGTGCGCCCCGCGGCCATGCGGATCGGGCGGCGTGTCGGCTCCTCCCGCGGGGCACCCGGGACCGCCTCGTCCGGGCCGTCCTCGGCCTCCTGCCAGGTTCGCGACACGGTCAGCGCGCTGCCCCGGCGCCACCCTCCCGCGGGGTTAGCCTTCGGTCGACCCTCCCGGGGAGGGGATCCCCGCACGGATCCCCGCATCGGCGCGCTGTGCGCCGCGCACCCCCGTTGCTACTGTGAGAGCCGGTGAAGGCGTGACGGATGTGATCCGCGCTCCCCGCCGGCCCTGCAGGGAGGCACAGCCGGCCAGCCGGGCGACACGATGATCGGGATCACCATGCACCATGACCTCCTCCGGAGAGCGCGCACCTCGGGCGCCCGACGACCGCGCCCGCGCGGACGCCGCAGCCTCCAGGCCATCGTCGCCATCGCCGCCGTGCTCCTCACCGGGTCGATCGCGGCTCCCGCCCACGCCGACACCTTCGCCTCGTGGGACGACGTGCAGAAGGCGCGCGGCGACGAGCAGGCGCAACAGGCGCTCGTGCAGCGGATCAACGACGAGATCGCCTCGCTCCAGCAGAAGGTCAGCGACGCGCAGGACCTCGTGACCAAGCGGGGCGAGGAGCACGACAAGGCGCAGCAGGACGCCGACGACAAATACGAGGACACCGTCCAGCTGCAGGCGAAGGTCGACGCGGCCGACGCGAAGGCCACGAAGTCGCAGGAGCAGGCCGCGGGCCTCGCCAAGCAGCTCATGCGCTCCGGCGGCCAGAACCTCTCCGGAACCCTCCTCCTCAGCGAGGGCGACGGCACGGACGACCTCCTCGACAAGCTCGGCACCATGAGCAAGGTCGCCGAGAAGTCCGACCAGATCTACACGATGGCCCTGCAGGACCGCAACGCCGCGAAGTCCCTCAGCGACCAGGCGCAGGTCGCCCTCACCGAGCTCGACGCGCTGAAGGCGAAGGCCGAGCAGCTCCTCGCCGACGCGGCGCAGGCGCAGGCCGACCTCGAGCAGGCGCTCGAGGACCAGAACGTCCAGAAGGCCGACGCCGACGCGAAGCTCGCGGTCATGGCGGAGAACCGCGAGGCCACCGAGGACGACTACCAGGCCGGCGTCCGCAAGCGGCAGGCCGACGCCGATGCGCTGGCCGCCAGCCAGGGTCGCGCCGGAGGCGACGTCTCGCCCGGCGCCATCAGCGCCTCCGGCTGGACCGCGCCGCTGCCCGGCGCGAACACGAGCGGCTTCTACGGCCCCCGCTTCCACCCCATCCAGCACCGCATGCTCTTCCACGCCGGCGAGGACCTCGTGCGCGGATACAGCTGCGGCGAGACGCAGTACGCCGTGCACTCCGGCACCGTCGTGTTCGCGGGCTGGAACGGCGGCTACGGCAACTACATCCGGATCGACCACGGCGGCGGCATCTCCTCCGCCTACGGGCACATCGTCGACGGCGGCACGCTCGTGCGTAACGGGCAGCAGGTCGTCGCGGGCCAGCCCATCGCGATCACCGGCACCACCGGCGGCTCGACCGGCTGCCACTCCCACTTCGAGATCCGCATCGACGGGAACCCCACCGACCCGGTGGCGTTCATGCACGGCCAGGGCGTCTCCATCACCAGCACGCATTGACATGAGGAACGACATGAACCACCTCCGCCCGACCACGGTCGTCATCTCCACGATCGCCGTGGGGGTGATCGCCGTGTCCAGCGGCGTCGCCGCCCAGACCGCGTTCGCCGCGACCGACTACCCCTCGTGGGCCGACGTGCAGGCGGCGAAGGCGAACCAGGCCGACACGCAGGCGGCCATCGACCGCGTGACCGAGCTCGTGACGGGCCTCCAGGAGTCGGCGGACCAGTCGAACAAGGCCGCGCTGATCGCCGGCGAGAAGTACGCCGAGGCGCAGGCCGCGCGCGACGCGAAGGCCGACGAGCTCGCGCGCCTGCAGAAGAAGGCCGACGAGGCGCAGGCCACGGCCCTCACCAGCCGGATGCGCGCCGGGCTCCTCGCGAGCCACCTCGCGCGGGCGGGCGGCCAGGACATCACGGCGAGCCTCTTCGCCTCCGACGGCGACGACGCCGAGGAGCTGCTCCGCTCGCTCGGCACCATGACGAAGCTCTCCGAGAGCACGCAGTCCGTCTACCAGCAGGCGCTCGCGGACCGCAACAGCGCCGCGTCGCTGAGCGACCAGGCGCAGGTCGCGAAGGACGAGCTCGCCCGGCTCGCGGACGAGGCCCAGAAGGCGCTCGACGACGCGAACTCCGCCGCCGCGACCGCCCAGGCCGCGGTCACCGAGCAGACGCGCAACAGTGACCAGCTCATCGCGCAGCTGGCGCTCCTCAAGGACTCCACCTCGGAGATCGAGGCGCAGTACATCCAGGGCATCACCCAGCCGCCGATCCCCGCGGCCGTGGCCGCGCCGGCGCCCTCCTCGGGCGGCTCGGGCGGCGGCGGATCCTCGTCCGGTGGCGGTGGGTCGTCGTCCGGTGGCGGCTCGAGCGCGCCCGCGCCCGGAGCGCAGCAGCCGTCGCGTCCGGCGCCCGGTCCGGCTCCGGCTCCGGCTCCCGCACCGGCACCGGCCCCCACCCCGTCCGGCAACGCCGCGCAGGTCGCGATCTCGTTCGCGAAGGCGCAGCTCGGCGAGTCGTACGTCCTCGGCGGCGCGGGCCCGAACGTGTGGGACTGCTCGGGCCTCGTGATGATGGCGTACCGCGCGGCCGGCATCGACGTCGGCAGCCACTCGGTGAGCAGCCAGTACGACACCATGCAGGCCCAGGGCCGCCTGGTGCCGTTCTCGCAGCGCCAGGCCGGCGACATCATCTTCTGGAACGACGGCAGCGGCTTCTACCACGACGCCATCTCGCTCGGCGGGAACACCATCATCGCGGCACCGAAGCCCGGCGACGTGGTGAAGATCCAGGGCCTCTGGGGCGGCAGCGACATCATGCCGTACGTCGGCCGACCCGGCTGATCCGCTCCCGCCGGCCCATCCCGGCCCGGACGCGACGACGCCCGCCTCACCGCATCGGATGCGGGGGCGGGCGTCGTCGTGTCCGGCGCGCGGACTCAGCGGGTGACGCGGATCAGGCGTCCTCCTCCGGCTCGCCGCCGTGGCCGTCGTCCTCGGCCTGGAGCTTCTCGAAGCCGGCCTGCACGATGCGCTCGGCCTCGGTCGCGTCGCCCCAGCCCTCCGTCTTGACCCACTTGCCAGGCTCGAGGTCCTTGTAGTGCTCGAAGAAGTGCTCGATCTCGTTGCGCGTCTGCTGCGGCACGTCGTCGATGTCCTGGATGTGCGCCCAGCGCGGGTCCTTCGCGGGGACGGCGATGACCTTGGAGTCGATGCCGGCCTCGTCGCTCATGTTGAACACGCCCACGGGGCGGACGGCGACGCCGACGCCGGGGAACACCGGGTACTCGAGGAGCACGAGCACGTCGACGGGGTCGCCGTCGAGGCCGAGCGTGTTCTCGAAGTAGCCGTAGTCGGTGGGGTAGACGAACGACGTGAAGAGCACCCGGTCGAGGTACACGCGCCCCGTCTCGTGGTCGACCTCGTATTTGTTGCGGGACCCCTTGGGGATTTCGACGACGACGTCGTAGCTGGCCATGCGCGTGCTCCTCGTGGTTCTGACGTGGGCGGGATGCTGCCATAACGTTAGTGGATGCCCTCCGAGCGCCCCCGTCTCACGCCCGCCGTCGCGGACCTCCGACGGGCGGTCCGCGAGGCGCTCGCGGGGCTCGAGCCGTCCTCGTCCGGTCCCGTCCTCGTCGCGCTCTCCGGCGGCGCCGACTCGCTCGCGCTAGCCGCCGCGGCCGCCTTCGAGGGCCCCCGCGCGGGCGTCGCCGTGGGGGCCGTCGTCGTCGACCACGGCCTGCAGGACGGATCCGGCGCGGTCGCCGCCCGCGCTGCCGACGCCGCGCGCGCCCGCGGCCTCGCGCCGGTCGTCGTGACGCGCGTGCAGGTGGATCCGGGCGCCTCCGGCCCCGAGGCCGCCGCCCGCGCCGCCCGGTACGCCGCGTTCGACGACGCGCTCCGGGAGACCGGATCCCGCGCGCTGCTCCTCGCCCACACCCTCGACGACCAGGCCGAGACCGTCCTGCTCGGGCTCGCGCGGGGATCCGGCGCGGCGAGCCTGCACGGCATGGCCGGGTCGACGCCCGCGCGCGCGGCCGACGCCGTCTACCTGCGGCCGCTGCTCGGGATCCGCGCGGCCGTCACCCGCGCCGCGTGCGCCGACCAAGGCCTCGACCCGTGGCGGGACCCGCACAACGCCGACCCCGCCTACGCCCGCGTGCGCGTCCGCCACGACGTGCTGCCCGTGCTCGAGCGCGAGCTCGGCCCCGGCATCGCGGAGGCCCTCGCCCGCACGGCCGACCAGCTGCGCGAGGACGACGACGCGCTCGAGCACTTCGCCGCCGAGATGATCGAGGAGATCGCCGACCACGCCGAGGCCGGCATCTCCCTCGAGGTCGCGTCCCTGCGTGCCGCGCCGCCCGCGCTCCGGCACCGCCTGATCCGGTTCGCCGCCCGCGAGGAGTTCGCGGCGCACCTCTCCCGGACGCACGTCCTGGAGGTCGCCCGCCTCGTGACCGACTGGCACGGGCAGGGACCGGTCGACCTGCCGGGCGTTAGGGTCGTACGCAAGGACGAGCTCATCGTCCTCAGCGCCAGGACGACGGAAGAGTGACATGAGATCCACCGACATCGCCGACGACCTGACCGAAGTCCTCCACACCGAGGAGGAGATCCACGGCCGCATCGCCGAGATGTGCCGCGAGATCGAGCGCGACAACCCGGGGGAGGAGCTGCTCCTCGTCGGCGTGCTCAAGGGCGCGGTCATGGTCATGGCCGACCTCGCGCGTGAGCTCGAGCTGCCGATCCACATGGACTGGATGGCGGTCAGCTCCTACGGCTCCGGCACCAAGTCGAGCGGCGTCGTCCGCATCCTCAAGGACCTCGACGCCGACCTCACCGGCCGGCGCGTGCTCATCGTCGAGGACATCATCGACTCCGGCCTCACGCTCTCCTGGCTGCTCGCGAACCTGCGCTCGCGCGGGGCCGCGAGCGTCGAGGTGTGCGCCCTGCTGCGCAAGCCCGAGGCCGCCAAGATCGCGGTCGACGTCAAGTACGTGGGCTTCGAGATCCCGAACGACTTCGTGGTCGGCTACGGCCTCGACTACGCGGAGCGGTACCGCAACCTCCGCGACGTGGCGGTCCTCGCGCCGCACGTCTACAGCTGAGGCGTCCCGCCCCTCGTACCCGCCTCCATGCCGGCGCACGTTCGGCTGGCGGCGAACACCCCGGCCACGCCCAGACGGCCGCTTGTATCCTCGAGACATCTCGTCGCCGTACGGCGCGGCACGGGCAGAAAGGTGTCGGGCCCGCGCCCCTACGCTCATGAACTTCAAGAAACTCCTCCGCAGCCCGATCCTGATCGTCGTCCTCGCCATCGTCGTGGTGTCGGTGGGCTTCAGCCTCATCACGGGATCCGGCTACAAGACCATCACCACGCAGCACGGCCTCGAGCTGATCCAGGACGGCAAGGTCGCCTCCGCCAAGATCATCGACGGCGAGCAGCGGGTCGACCTCACGCTCGCGAGCGCGGACGGCGACAACGGCACCATGGTGCAGTTCAACTACGTCGCGCAGCGCGGCGGCGAGATCGTCTCCGCCATCACGGCCGCCAACCCCGCCGAGGGCTTCGACGACCAGGTGCCGCAGCCGAGCTGGCTGCTGTCGGCGTTCAGCATCCTGCTGCCGCTGCTGCTCATCGGCTTCTTCATCTGGATCATGTTCTCCGGCATGCAGGGCGGCGGGAACCGCGTCATGCAGTTCGGCAAGTCGAAGGCGAAGCTCGCGTCGAAGGACTCCCCGAAGGTGACGTTCGCCGACGTCGCCGGGTCGGACGAGGCCATCGAGGAGCTCGAGGAGATCAAGGACTTCCTCAAGGAGCCCGCGAAGTTCCAGGCCGTCGGCGCCCGCATCCCCAAGGGCGTCCTGCTCTACGGCCCTCCCGGCACCGGCAAGACCCTGCTCGCGCGCGCCGTCGCGGGCGAGGCGGGCGTGCCCTTCTACTCGATCTCCGGATCCGACTTCGTCGAGATGTTCGTGGGCGTCGGCGCGAGCCGCGTGCGCGACCTGTTCGAGCAGGCTAAGCAGAACGCGCCGGCCATCATCTTCGTCGACGAGATCGACGCGGTCGGCCGCCACCGCGGCGCCGGCGTCGGCGGCGGCAACGACGAGCGCGAGCAGACCCTCAACCAGCTCCTGGTGGAGATGGACGGCTTCGACGTCAAGACCAACGTCATCCTCATCGCGGCCACCAACCGGCCGGACGTGCTCGACCCGGCGCTGCTGCGTCCCGGCCGCTTCGACCGCCAGATCGGCGTCGACGCCCCCGACCTGCAGGGCCGCAAGCAGATCCTCGAGGTGCACGGGCGCGGCAAGCCGCTCGCCGCGGGCGTCGACCTCGAGGTCCTCGCGCGGAAGACCCCCGGATTCACGGGAGCCGACCTCGCGAACGTCCTCAACGAGGCCGCGCTCCTCACGGCGCGCTCCAACGCGCAGCTCATCGACGAGCGCGCGCTCGACGAGGCCGTCGACCGCGTCATGGCCGGCCCCCAGCGCCGCAGCCGCATCATGCGCGACCACGAGAAGCTCATCACCGCGTACCACGAGGGCGGCCACGCGCTCGCGGCGGCGGCGATGAACAACACGGATCCCGTCACCAAGGTCACGATCCTGCCGCGCGGCCGCGCCCTCGGCTACACGATGGTGCTGCCGCTCGAGGACAAGTACTCCGTCACCCGCAACGAGCTGCTCGACCAGCTCACGTACGCCATGGGCGGCCGCGTCGCGGAGGAGATCGTGTTCCACGACCCCACCACGGGCGCGTCCAACGACATCGAGAAGGCCACGTCGACCGCGCGTCGCATGGTCACCGAGTACGGCATGAGCGCCAAGGTCGGATCCGTGAAGCTCGGCTCCAGCTCGGGCGAGCCCTTCCTCGGGCGCGAGCTCGGCGGCGGACGCGACTACTCGGAGGACATGGCCCTCACGGTCGACGCCGAGGTGCGCGCGCTCCTCGACGGCGCCCACGACGAGGCGTGGCAGGTCATCAACGACAACCGCGACGTGCTCGACCGCCTGGCCGCCGAGCTCCTCGAGAAGGAGACGCTCGACCACGACCAGCTCGCGGCCATCTTCGCGGACGTGAAGAAGCTGCCGCCGCGCCCGCAGTGGCTCTCCAGCGACAAGCGCCCCCTGTCCGACCTGCCCCCCGTGCCCATGCCGCAGAAGGCGCCCATCGACCAGGGCGTCGTCGATGGCGCGGTCGACTCGGAGCCGCCGGCTGGCAAGCCGAAGCGCTCGCCCTTCCCGCGTCCCGCGACGGCCTGACCCGGTGGGCGTCGACCGGGCGCGCATCGAGGCGGCCGTGGCCGAGTTGATCCTCGCCATCGGCGAGGACCCGCGCCGGGAGGGCCTCGCGACCACCCCGGCTCGGGTGGCCGAGGCGTACGGCGAGTTCTTCGCGGGGGTCGGCACGGATCCGCTCCGGCACCTGCGTGAGACCTTCCCGCTCCCGGAGACGGACGCGGCGCCGCAGCCCGTGATCGTGACGGGCATCGCGTTCCGCTCCATCTGCGAGCACCACCTGCTGCCGTTCACCGGCGTCGCGCACCTGGCCTACGTGCCGGGGGAGCGGATCGTCGGCCTTGGCCGGCTGCCGCGCGTGGTCGACGACCTCGCCTCCCGCCCGCAGATGCAGGAGCGGCTGGGCGAGCAGATCGCCGAGGCCCTCGAGCACGGTCTCGGGGCGCGCGGCGTGGCCGTGATCCTCGACGCGACGCACGGCTGCGTGACCGCGCGCGGCACCCGCCAAGCCGGCAGCACGACCATCACCATCGCGGCGCGCGGATCCCTCGCCGAGCCCGCGGCGCGCGCCGAGGTGCTCGCGCTGCTGCCCGCCGCGGGCGGCCGGGCGTGACCGTGGGCGCCCCGCGCACGCTCGTGATGGGGATCCTCAACGCGACGCCCGACTCCTTCAGCGACGGCGGCCGGCACCTCGCGCTCGACGACGCGCTCGCGCACGCCCGGCGGATGGTCGCCGCGGGCGCCGACCTCGTGGACGTGGGTGGCGAGTCCACCCGCCCGGGCGCGCTCCGCGTCGACGCGGACGAGGAGCTCGCGCGCGTGCTGCCCGTGGTCCGGGAGCTCGCCGCCGAGGGTATCGCCGTCAGCGTCGACACCATGCGCGCCGCGACCGCGGAGGCGTGCGTCGCGGCGGGGGCGCGCATCGTCAACGACGTGTCCGGGGGTCTCGCGGATCCGCGGATGGCCGCGGTCGTCGCGGACGCCGACGTCGACTACGTGGCCATGCACTGGCGCGGGCACAGCGACACCATGGCGGCGCGCGCGACCTACGTCGACACGGTCGGCGAGGTGCGCGACGAGCTCGTCGCCCGCATCGACGCGCTCGTGGCCGCCGGAGTGGATCCCGCGCGCATCGCCGTCGACCCCGGCCTCGGCTTCGCGAAGGACGCCGCGCACGACTGGCAGCTCCTCGGATCCCTCGACGCGTTCACGGGCCTCGGCCACCGCGTGCTCGTGGGCGCCTCCCGCAAGCGCTTCTTGGGGCGGCTGCTGCCGGAGGGCGCGGCCGTCGCGGAGCGCGACGTGCCGACCGCGGTCGTCAGCGCCCTGTCCGCGCGCGCCGGGGCGTGGGCCGTGCGCGTGCACGACGTCGCCTCCACCCGCGCCGCGCTCGCGGTCGAGGAGGCCTGGGCGCGCGGGCGCGCCGAGGCCGCCGCCGCATCCGCCGGGGCGTCGGCCGCCGCCGGTCTGTCAGAGTAGGAGCATGAGCGCCGTGAGCCAGGACCGTGTCGTCGTCTCCCCGCAGGCGGTGCTCGTGCGCATCGCGGTCGCCGCGCTCATCGCGTCCGTGATCCTCGGGATCGGCCTGACGTTCCCGGCCGACGTCGCCGCCGGCGCGGGAGCGGCCGTCGTGGTCGCGAAGGTCGTCGCGGCCCTGCTCGGGCTCCTCGGATCCCTGGGCGCCGCCTACGCGTCCGTCGTGCTGCTGTCGCCCGTCCTTACCACCGTCGGCGCCGCGCTGTGGCCGGCCGCCGTCGTGCTGCTCGGCACGGCGCTCGGCATCGTCGGCGCGCTGCCGTTCTCCTCCGCCGCGGTCGAGGGCGACGCGTCGCACGGCGCCCTCGGGCTCGTGGCCGCGGTGCTCGCCGTGCTGGGGATCGCCACCGCCGTCGCGTGGGCCGTCGTGCAGCGCCGCGTCGCGCGCCTCGCGGCCACCGCCCGCCGCGTCACCGAGACCGGCCGCCGCACCTCCGCGATCGTCACCGCGGTGCAGCGCCTCGACGGATCCGGCGAGGCCGTGCGCGCGCGTCTCACGGTGGCCTTCACCGACGGCGACGGGCGCGACCACCACGTCACGCGCACCGTGACGACCGCCGACCGGCTGCTCCCCTCCGTCGGCGGCAAGCTGCCGCTCTGGTACGACCCGGCCGACCCGGGCGACCTGCCGTCCATCGTCGTGGGCCGCTCATGGTGACGCCCGCCCCCGCCGACCGCATCCTGCTCACCGGGCTCCGCGTGCACGCCCACCACGGCGTGTTCGCCGAGGAGCGCCGCGACGGCCAGCCGTTCGTGATCGACCTGGAGGTCGCGCTCGACCTCGCGCCCGCCGGCGGCAGCGACGAGCTGGGCCGCACGCTGCACTACGGGGAGCTCGCCGAGGAGGTCGCCGCGGCGGTCGGGCGGGATCCCGTCGACCTCATCGAGACCGTCGCCGAGCGCGTCGCGGGCGTCGTGCTCGCGCATCCCGTCGCCCGGTCCGTGCGCGTCACCGTGCACAAGCCGGACGCGCCCATCGCCGTGCCCTTCGACGACGTGGCCGTCGTCATCGAGCGGGCGTCCGCGCTGCCGGCGCCGGGGGAGACCGTGCGCGCGGTCGTGGCCGTGGGATCCAACCTCGGCGGCCGGCGGGCGACCATCGAGCGCGCGCTGGCGAGCATCGACGAGGTGCCCGGCCTCCGCGTCGTGCGCACGTCGGATCTCGTGGAGTCCGTCGCCGTGACCGCAGCCGGGGAGGACCCGACGAAGCCCGGCTACCTCAACGGCGTCGCGCTGGTGGACTCCGGGCTCGGCCCGCACGCGCTGCTGGACGTGCTGGCCGCGATCGAGCGCGACCTCGGCCGCGTGCGCGCCGAGCGCTGGGGCGACCGCACGATCGACCTCGACGTGATCGCGTACGGCGACGCGCGGATCCACGACGAACGCCTCACGGTGCCGCACCCGCGCGCCGCCGAGCGCGCCTTCGTGCTGGGCCCCTGGCTGCAGGCGGATCCCGACGCAGAGCTGCCGGGCCGCGGCCGCGTCGACGCGCTGCTCGCCGCCCTCGCGCCGCCACCCGCACCCGCAGCCGCGCCCGCTGCCGCTGCCGCGGAGGCCCGCGCATGACCCGCACGCGCTCCACCACCCTCATCGCCCTGCTCATCGCGGGCGCGGCCGTCGGCTGGTTCGCCGAGAACGCGCTCGTCATGAGCGGTCGCGCGCTGCTCATCCCGCCGCTCACGCTCGGCGCCACGCTCCTCATCGTCGGGATCGTGCTGCTCGCGCTCGCCCGCCCCATCCGCCGCTCGACGCTCGGCCGCACGCCCGGCCGCGTCGACCCGTTCCGCGCCACCCGGGTCGTGCTGCTCGCGAAGGCGTCGGCGCTCGCGGGCGCGCTGCTCACCGGGATCACCGGGGGAGTGCTGGCGTTCGTGGTGGCCCGCCCGGTGCTGCCGGGCGCGTCCTCGGTCGGGCTGGCGGTGGCCGGTACGGTGGGAGCCGTCGTCCTCCTCGTCGCCGGGCTGGTCGCCGAGCACTGGTGCACGGTCCCGCCCGACGACCGGGACGACTCGCGCCCCGGGGACCCGGCGCGCGAGCTCTCGTAGGACCCCGCAGCGCCACCGCTCGCGGGCACCACCGCACCCCGCTCAGGGGCTCCGCAGCACCAACGCTCGCGGGCCCGAACGCACCACCGAGGAGCACCGTGACCCCGAACGTCGACCCGCACGGCGTCTCGTGGCGCCGCGTCTCCCCGCGCCTCGTCGGCGTCGAGCTGGTGGGCGGCGTGATCACCGCATTCGTCCTCGGCGGCATCGCGGTGTTCCTCCACGCCGTCGAGGCGCCGGGCTGGCTCCCCGTCGTGCTGGGGGCCGCGGCGGCGATCGAGCTGGTCGTGACGCTCGTGATCGTCCCCCGCCGCGTCCGCGCGATGGGCTACCAGCTGCGCGAGGACGACCTCGTCTTCCGTCGCGGCATCATGTGGACGCGCGTCGTCGCCGTGCCGTACGGCCGGATGCAGCTCGTCGACATCACGCGCGGCCCCGTCGGCCGCGTGCTGGGCCTCGCCGACCTCAAGCTCGTCACCGCGGCGGCCGCGGCGGCCATCCAGATCCCCGGGCTCACGAACGCCGACGCCGAGGAGCTGCGCGACCGGCTGGTCGCCCTCGCCGAGACGCGCCGGGCGGGGCTGTGACCGACGAGGCGCCCGCGGGTCCGGCGTCCCCCGCCGAGCCCGAGCCCGCTATCCCCGCCGCGGAGGCCCGCATCGCCGAGGAGCTCACCGACGGCGGCTGGCACCGCCTGCACCCCGCGACCCCCGTGCTGCGCGGCGGGTTCGTGTTCCTCCTCGCGATCGGCTTCCTGCTCTCGTCGCTGCGCGAGCAGATCGTGGAGCGATTCGTCCCCGGCCAGGACCGCGGCGGCGAGGGCGACCTCATCCCGATGCTCGTCGAGACCGGCGCCCTCATCTGGGTGATCCTCGCCCTCCTCGCCTTCACCCTGCTCGCGGTCGGCGTCTCCTACCTGTCGTGGCGCATGCACACGTTCCGCGTCACGGAGGAGACCGTCGAGGTGCGCAGCGGGATCCTGTCGCGCACGAACCGGCGGGCCCGGCTCGACCGCATCCAGGGCGTCAACATCGTGCGCCCGCTCGTCGCGCGGCTGATCGGGGCGGCCAAGCTCGAGATCCAGGTCGCGGGAAACGACGCCAACTTGCCCCTGCAGTACCTCCGGTCGCGCGACGCCGACGCGTTCCGGCTCCGCGTGCTGCGGCTCGCGTCCGGCGCGCGGGCCGAGGCGGCGGGATCCGCGCCCGCCGCGTCGGCCGCTCCCGGCGCTCCCGCCCGCGGCTTCGTCGGCTCCCGGGTCGACGACTTCCTCGCCCCCGAGCTCGACCCCGATGCCGCGCCGCCGCAATCCGTCGTGCGCATCCCCCTCCCGCGCCTGGTCGGCGCGGTCCTGCTCTCGGCGCCCACGGTGGTGCTCGTGCTGTTCGTCGCGGTCGGGATCCCGCTCATCGTGCGCTTCGAGGCCTGGTACCTGCTCGTGCCCCTCCTGCCGACGCTGCTGGGATCCGCCGGCTTCTTCGTGCGCCGCATCACGCGCTCGCTCCGCTACAGCGTCGCCGGCACGCCCGACGGCGTGCGCGTCGGGTTCGGCCTGCTGTCCACGAGCAACGACACCATCCCGCCCGGCCGGATCCACGCGGTCGAGGTCGTGCAGCCGCTGCTGTGGCGCGCGGCCGGCTGGTGGGAGATCCGCATCACGCGCGCCTCGCACTCCTCGTCGCCGGGCGCGGCCGGCCAGCAGAACACGTCGATCCTCCCCGTGGGCGACCGCCGTGACGTGGACCGCGTGCTCGGCCTCGTGCTGCCCGACCTCGTGGGCGACCAGGCGCTCGCACTCGTCGCCGTGGGCATGACCGGCCGCGGGGGAGACGACGACGGGTTCACCACGTCGCCGCGTCGGGCGTGGATCCTCAAGCCCTTCTCCTGGCGCCGCACCGGGTTCGCGGTCGACGCGTCGGCGTTCCTCGTGCGCCGCGGCATGATCTGGCGCCGGCTCGTCATCGTGCCGCACGCGCGCACGCAGGGCGTCGACCTCACCCAGGGCCCCGTCGACCGCCGGCTCGACCTCGTCGCGGTGCGCGCCGTGACCGTCGCGGGCCCCGTGGACACGCGCCTCGGCGCCATCGACCGCGCGACCGGCGTGGACCTCGCGACCCAGCTCGTCCGGGCGGCCGTGGCGTCCGCCCGGTCGGACACGTCCGCGCGCTGGGGCGCCGAGGCCGCGAGCTGGCCGGCGCCGGGATCCGCCGCTGCCGCCGTCCCGGCGCCTGCGCCCGCGCCCGTCCCGGCGCCCGCGCCCGTCCCGGCGCCCGCGCCCGACCCGGCGCCCGCCGCGGATCCACCGCCCGCCGTGCCGCCCTCCGCCCCCGACCACGCCGCCGCCCCGCGACACCGATCCACCCCCGAGGACCCCGCATGACCGCCCCGTCCCAGCGCTCCGGCCGACTCGGCGTCGGCATCGTCGGCGCGGGCCGCGTCGGCCCCGTCCTCGGCATGGCGCTCGCGGGCGCCGGCCACGCGATCACGGGCATCTCCGCGGTGTCCGAGGCGAGCCGGGAGCGCGCCGAGACGATGCTCCCGGGCGTGCCCGTGCTCGACATCCCGGAGATCGTCGAGCGCAGCGAGCTCGTGATCCTCGCCGTCCCCGACGCCGAGCTCCCCGGCCTCGTCTCCGGGCTCGCCGCCACGGGCGCCTGGCAGCCGGGCCAGCTGGTCGTGCACACGTCGGCGGCGCACGGGATCCAGGTGCTCGCCCCGGCGTTCGCGTCCGGCATCATCCCGCTCGCCATCCACCCGGCGATGTCGTTCACCGGCACGAGCATGGACCTCGGCCGCATGGTCGACAGCTGGTTCGCCGTCACCGCGCCCGCCCCCGTGCTCCCGATCGCGCAGGTGCTCGTCGTGGAGATGGGCGGCGAGCCCGTCGTCGTGGAGGAGGGGGACCGCGCCGCCTACGCGGAGGCCATCTCCACCGCGACCACGTTCTCCACGGCCATCGTCGACCAGGCCGCCGGCCTCCTCGCGGGCATCGGCGTGGAGGAGCCCGGCCGCGTCCTCGGCCCGCTGATCCGCTCGGCCGTCGACGACGCGCTGCGCCGCTCCTCCCCGGCGGGCGGCGCGCGCCTCACCTCCGGCGACGTGCCGCTGCCGACGGACGAGGGCCACGAGCCGCACTAACCTGGTGCGTCCGCGTCCCGCAGCACCGAGGAGCCCCCTGCCATGACGATCCCCGCGCCCACCGTCGTCACCGGCATCGCCGAGCTGCGCGCCCGTGTCCGCGACCACCGGGCCGCGCGCACCGCGGCGGGGGAGGCGCCCGTCGTCGTCCTCGTCCCCACCATGGGCGCGCTGCACGAGGGCCACCTGGCGCACGCGCGCCGGGCCCGCGAGCTCGGCTCCCTCGTGGTCGTGTCGATCTTCGTCAACCCGCTGCAGTTCGGCGCGGGCGAGGACCTCGACGCGTACCCGCGCACGCTCGACGCCGACGTCGCCGCGCTCGCGGAGACCGGCGTCGACCTCGTGTTCGCGCCGCCAGCGGCCGAGATGTACCCGGACGGCCCCGCGCGCGTCCGCGTCACCGGCGGATCCGTCGCCCTCACGCTCGAGGGCCGCTCCCGCCCCGGCCACTTCGACGGCATGCTCACCGTCGTGGCGAAGCTCCTGCACATCGTGGCGCCCGACGTCGCCACCTTCGGCCAGAAGGACGCCCAGCAGCTGCACCTCGTGCGCCGCATGGTGCGCGACCTCGACCTTCCCGTCCGCATCGAGGAGCTGCCCACGGTGCGCGAGCCCGACGGCCTCGCCCTCTCGAGCCGCAACCGCTACCTCGACGAGCGCGAGCGCCGCGCCGCCCGCGTCATCCCGGCCGCGCTCGAGGCCGCCCAGAGCGCCGGGGACCGCGGCGTCGACGCCGTCATCGCCGCCGCCCAGTCCGTGGTGATGGGGGAGCCCGCCGTGGCCCTCGACCACTTCCAGGTCGTGGACCCGACCACCTTCGAGTCCGTGGACGACGGCTTCACGGGCGTCGCTCTCGCCGTCATCGCGGCGCACGTCGGCAGCACCCGCCTCATCGACAACGCGACCGTCGTCATAGCCTGACCCGACCGTGCCCGGGCCCCGCCCGCACCTGCGAGAATCGACGGGAGGCCGCTCGGCCGCCCCGAACCCCCGACCCGCGAGGATCCGCCCGCCCATGACCGACAGCCCCGGAACGCCCGCGACGCCCGAGACCGCCCCCGCTCCCGCCGCGGAGGGATCCGCCGAGGACGTCGCCGAGCAGAAGGCCGTGCGCCTCGCCAAGCGCGCGCGTCTCAACGCCCAGGGCGGCCCGGGCGAGGGCGCGTACCCGGTGCAGGTGCCCGTCACGACCACCATCCCGGCGGTCCGCGCGGAGTTCGGCCACCTCGAGCCCGGCGAGGAGACCGACCACGTGGTCGGCATCGCGGGCCGCGTCGTCCACTTCCGCAACACCGGCAGGCTCTGCTTCGCCACGCTCCAGGCGGGCGACGGCACGCGCATCCAGGCCATGATCTCGCTGGCCGAGGTCGGCGAGGAGGCCCTCGCCGCGTGGAAGGAGCTCGTCGACCTGGGCGACCACGTCTTCGTCGCCGGCCGCGTCATCGCGAGCCGCAAGGGCGAGCTGTCGATCATGGCCACCGAGTGGCGCATCGCCTCGAAGGCCCTGCTGCCCCTGCCGAACCTGCACTCCGAGCTCTCCGACGAGACCCGGGTCCGCAGCCGCTACCTCGACCTGATCGTCCGCGACCAGGCCCGCAAGAACGTCCTCGACCGCGCGAAGGTCAACGCCTCGATGCGCGAGACGTTCCGCCAGCGCGGCTACGTCGAGGTCGAGACGCCCATGCTGCAGGTCATGCACGGCGGCGCGTCCGCCCGCCCGTTCGTCACGCACTCCAACGCCTTCGACACCGAGATGTACCTCCGCATCGCGCCCGAGCTGTACCTCAAGCGTGCGGTCGTCGGCGGCATCGACCGCGTCTTCGAGATCAACCGCAACTTCCGCAACGAGGGCGCCGACAGCACCCACAGCCCCGAGTTCGCGATGCTCGAGGCGTACGAGGCCTACGGCGACTACACCTCCATCGCCGAGCTCACCCAGACGCTCGTGCAGGACGCGGCCGAGGCCGTCGCCGGCAGCCACGTCGTCACGTGGGCCGACGGCACCGAGTACGACCTCGGCGGCGAGTGGGACCGCATCTCGATGTACGGCTCGCTGAGCGCGGCCGCCGGCGTCGAGATCACGCCCGCCACCACCGTCGACGAGCTCCAGGCCATCGCGGACCGCGAGGGCGTCGTCGTGCCGCTGAGCACGCACGGCAAGCTCGTCGAGGAGCTCTGGGAGCACTTCGTCAAGGGCGGCCTCGAGCGCCCCACCTTCGTGCTCGACTTCCCCGTGGAGACCTCCCCGCTCACGCGCGCGCACCGCTCGATCGAGGGCGTCGTCGAGAAGTGGGACCTCTACATCCGCGGCTTCGAGCTGGCCACCGGCTACTCCGAGCTCGTGGATCCCGTCGTGCAGCGCGAGCGCTTCGTCGACCAGGCGCGCCAGTCGGCGCGCGGCGACGACGAGGCCATGCCGCTCGACGAGGAGTTCCTCCGTGCCCTCGAGCACGGCATGCCGCCCTCGGGCGGCATGGGCATGGGGGTCGACCGGCTCCTCATGGCCATCACCGGTCTCGGCATCCGCGAGACCATCCTGTTCCCCCTAGTGAAGTAGGCGACCATGCCATTAGGCCCCGACGGCTCGAACCCGAAGAAGCCCACCACCGCGCGCTACGCCCTCTGGATCATCGTGGGCGGCATCGCCGTGGTCATGATCGGCCAGGGCGTCTACGGCATCCTCACCTAGAGCGCGGCGTATCCTTTCCGCATGGATGATTTCTGGGCGAGCGCGATCTGGTCGATCCTCCCCACCCTCGGCGTGGGCCTGATCTTCTGGTTCATCATGCGAGCGGTCATCCAGGCGGACAAGCAGGAGCGCAAGGCGTACGCCGCCATCGAGGCGAAGGAGCGCGCCCGCATGGGCGTGCCCGCGCCCGACGCCGACCGCTAGCGCGGACCGCGCCCGCCGGCCGTCTGCCGGCCCGGATCCGCCGCCCACCGCATCGCGTCACGCCCACGGCGAACAGGGGCATGCACTCCTCGGACCCGTCGTTACTCTCTACATATCGGCGCCGGCCCCCTGCCCCGGTGCCCAGGGAGATACAGATGTTCGAGAGATTCACCGACCGCGCTCGTCGCGTCGTCGTCCTGGCCCAAGAAGAGGCCAAGATGCTCAACCACAACTACATCGGGACCGAGCACATCCTGCTCGGCCTCATCCACGAGGGCGAAGGCGTGGCCGCCAAGGCCCTGGAGTCGCTCGGCATCTCCCTCGATGCCGTCCGCGAACAGGTCCAGGACATCATCGGCCAGGGCCAGCAGCAGCCCACGGGGCACATCCCGTTCACGCCGCGCGCCAAGAAGGTCCTGGAGCTGTCGCTCCGCGAGGCCCTCCAGCTCGGCCACAACTACATCGGCACCGAGCACATCCTCCTCGGCTTGATCCGCGAGGGCGAGGGCGTCGCCGCGCAGGTGCTCGTCAAGCTCGGCGCCGACCTCAACCGCGTGCGCCAGCAGGTCATCCAGCTCCTGTCCGGCTACCAGGGCAAGGAGGCGGTCGCCGTCGGCGGCGAGGCGCAGCAGAGCCAGCAGGCGGGCTCCACGGTCCTCGACCAGTTCGGGCGCAACCTCACGCAGGCCGCGCGCGACGGCAAGCTCGACCCCGTCATCGGGCGCGAGAAGGAGATCGAGCGCGTGATGCAAATCCTGTCGCGCCGCTCCAAGAACAACCCCGTCCTCATCGGCGAGCCCGGCGTCGGCAAGACCGCCGTCGTCGAGGGCCTGGCGCAGGCCATCGTCAAGGGCGACGTCCCGGAGACGCTGAAGGACAAGCAGCTCTACACGCTCGACCTCGGCTCGCTCATCGCCGGGTCCCGCTACCGCGGCGACTTCGAGGAGCGCCTCAAGAAGGTCACCAAGGAGATCCGCACGCGCGGCGACATCATCACCTTCATCGACGAGATCCACACGCTCGTCGGCGCGGGTGCCGCCGAGGGCGCGATCGACGCGGCCAGCATCCTCAAGCCGCTCCTCGCGCGCGGCGAGCTGCAGACCATCGGCGCCACCACGCTCGACGAGTACCGCAAGCACTTCGAGAAGGACGCGGCCCTCGAGCGCCGCTTCCAGCCCATCCAGGTGCAGGAGCCCTCGCTGCCCCACACCATCAACATCCTCAAGGGCCTGCGCGACCGGTACGAGGCGTTCCACAAGGTGTCCATCACCGACGGCGCCATCGTGTCCGCGGCGAACCTCGCGGACCGCTACATCGCCGACCGGTTCCTCCCGGACAAGGCCATCGACCTGATCGACGAGGCCGGCGCCCGCCTGCGCCTCTCGATCCTGTCGGCGCCGCCGGAGCTCCGCGAGTTCGACGAGCGCATCTCCACGGTCCGCGTGGCCAAGGAGACCGCCATCGAGGACCAGGACTTCGAGAAGGCCGCGAGCCTGCGTGACGAGGAGAAGAACCTCCTCGGCGAGCGTCTCCGCCTCGAGAAGCAGTGGCGCTCGGGCGACGTCCGCACCACCGCCGAGGTCGACGAGGGCCTGATCGCCGAGGTGCTGGCGCAGGCCACGGGCATCCCGGTGTTCAAGCTCACGGAGGAGGAGTCCTCGCGCCTCGTCTTCATGGAGAAGGCCCTGCACCAGCGGGTCATCGGCCAGGAGGAGGCCATCTCGGCCCTGTCCAAGACCATCCGCCGCACGCGCGCCGGGCTCAAGGACCCGCGTCGTCCCTCGGGATCGTTCATCTTCGCCGGCCCCACGGGCGTCGGCAAGACGGAGCTCGCGAAGGCCCTGGCGGAGTTCCTGTTCGACGACGAGGACGCCCTCATCTCGCTCGACATGAGCGAGTACGGCGAGAAGCACACCGTGAGCCGCCTCTTCGGCGCCCCTCCCGGATTCGTCGGCTTCGAGGAGGGCGGCCAGCTCACCGAGAAGGTGCGCCGCAAGCCGTTCTCCGTGGTGCTCTTCGACGAGATCGAGAAGGCCCACCCGGACATCTTCAACTCGCTGCTCCAGATCCTGGAGGAGGGACGCCTGACGGATGGCCAGGGCCGCGTCGTCGACTTCAAGAACACGGTCATCATCATGACCACCAACCTCGGCACCAAGGACATCACGGGTGCCCCGGTCGGGTTCCAGGTCGAGAACAACGCCGCGAACTCCTACGAGCGCATGAAGGGCAAGGTCAGCGAGGAGCTGAAGAAGAACTTCAAGCCCGAGTTCCTCAACCGCGTGGACGACACGATCGTCTTCCCGCAGCTGTCGAAGCCCGAGCTGCTCCGGATCGTCGACCTGTTCGTGAAGCGCCTGTCGGACCGGATGATGGACCGCGACCTCACGATCACGCTCGAGACCGCCGCGAAGGAGCGCCTCATCGAGGTCGGCTTCGACCCGTCGCTCGGCGCCCGGCCCCTCCGCCGCGCGGTGCAGCACGAGATCGAGGACCGCCTGTCGGAGCGCATCCTGCAGGGCGACCTCAACGCGGGCGACCACGTGCACGTGGACTACGTGGACGGCCAGTTCACGTTCGTCACGACGCAGCGCGAGGGCATCTCGGTCGCGGCCGGCATCGGCACCGGGACCGGCACGCCGGACCTCGCCATCACGAGCGAGTAGCGCAGCCGGCACCACCACGACGGCCCGTCGTCCCCGAGAGGGGGCGGCGGGCCGTCGCCGCGTCCGCGGGCTGCGGGTGTCCTCCATCCCGCCTTCGCCTCCTCGGGCGGCGGGCCAGGATGGACGGGGGCGGAACCGCCCCACGAAGGAGATGCCAGCTGATGAGAATCGCCGTCACCGGAGGCTCGGGGAAGCTCGGCCGCCACGTCGTGGCCGACCTGCGCGCCCACGGACACGAGGTCACCAACATCGACCAGGTGGGGGAGCGCGGATCCGGCTACGTCCGCGTCGACACCACCGACTACGGGCAGGTGGTCGACGCCCTGTTCGGCGTCCAGGACCTGCATGAGGGATTCGACGCGATCGTGCACCTCGCCGCGATCCCGGCCCCCGCGATCCTCAGCGACGTGGCCACGTTCCACAACAACATGCTCACGAGCTTCAACGTCTTCCAGGCCGCGCGCCGGGCGGGCATCACGAAGGTCGTCTACGCGTCGAGCGAGACCGTCCTCGGCCTGCCGTTCGACGTCCCGCCGCCCTACATCCCCGTCGACGAGGAGTACCCGGCGCAGCCGAACAGCACCTACTCGCTCGTGAAGCACCTCGAGGAGCAGATGGCGATCGAGCTGTGCCGCTGGGATCCCGAGCTGCAGGTGACGGCGCTCCGCTTCTCCAACGTCATGGACGTGGACGACTACGAGGGGTTCCCGGGCTTCGACGACGACGCGCTCGCGCGCAAGTGGAACCTGTGGGGCTACATCGACGGCCGCGACGGCGCGCAGGCGGTGCGCAAGGCGCTCGAGCACGACGCGCCGGGCTTCGACCGCTTCATCGTCGCGAACGCCGACACGGTCATGAGCCGCTCCTCGGCCGAGCTCGCCGCGGAGGTCTTCCCCGGCGTCGAGGTGACGAAGGAGCTGGGCGAGCACGAGACGCTGCTCTCCATCGACAAGGCGCGTCGGATCCTCGGCTACGAGCCCGAGCACACCTGGCGCGACCACGCGCCCGCCACCACGGGCGACGACCCGGTCGCGGGGCACCCGTCATGAGGTACGTCCGCCTGGGCAGCACGGGCACCGAGGTCTCGGCCATCGCGCTGGGCTGCATGAGCTACGGCGAGCCGACGCGCGGCAACCACGCGTGGACGCTCACGGAGGAGGACTCGATCCCGCTCATCCGCCGCGCGGTCGAGCTCGGGATCACGTTCTTCGACACCGCGAACGTGTACTCCGACGGGTCGAGCGAGGAGATCACGGGCCGCGCGCTGAAGGCGATGACCACGCGCGAGGAGGTGGTCATCGCCACCAAGGTGCACGGCGCCATGGGGGAGGGGCCGAACTCGCGCGGGCTGTCGCGGAAGCACATCATGTGGCAGATCGACGAGAGCCTCCGCCGGCTCGGGACCGACTACGTGGACCTGTACCAGATCCACCGCTTCGACCCCGCGACGCCGCTCGAGGAGACGCTCGAGGCGCTCCACGACCTGGTGAAGGCCGGCAAGGTGCGCTACCTCGGCGCCTCGTCGATGGACGCCTGGCGGTTCTCGAAGGCGCTGCACCTGCAGCGGGCGAACGGCTGGGCGCCGTTCGTCACGATGCAGGACCACTACAACCTCGTGAACCGCGAGGAGGAGCGCGAGATGCTGCCCCTCTGCGCCGACGCGGGCGTGGGATCCCTGCCGTGGAGCCCGCTCGCCCGCGGCCGCCTCACGCGCGACTGGGATGCGGCGACCGCCCGCAGCGCGACCGACGACTTCGGGAAGACGCTCTACGCCGCGCAGGAGGACTCCGACCGCCGGGTCGCGGCCGCCGTCGCGAAGGTGGCCGAGGCGCGCGGGGTGCCGCGGGCGCAGGTCGCGCTCGCCTGGGTGTCGCGGAACCCCGTCGTCACGGCGCCCATCGTGGGCGGCACGAAGGCGTCGCACATCGAGGACGCCGTCGCGTCGCTGGACCTCGAGCTCACGGACGACGAGGTGTCGCGGCTCGAGGAGCACTACGTGCCGCACGCGGTCGTCGGCTACTGACCGCCCCGGGGATCGCCCGCGCCGCCCGACTTGCGCGGGCGATCCCCGTCACCTACTCTTAGCGGAGCCACAGACCGCTGGTCGTCGGCGTGCCTCCGCGAGGGGATGCGCCGGACGAAGGTTCACTCAGGTGAAGGCCCGCGCAGGTGATCGAAGCACGATGCAGCGCATGCCCCGAGGGCCTGCGCGACACTCCCGCTCCGGCCTCCTGTGCCGGAGCGTTTCTCATGTGTGCAGCCGGGGGCTGCCAGCACCTCGCACCGCTTCCGCGGTGTCGGGGAACCACGTGATAAGGAGTGCCATGGCGAACAAGGAAGCCTCGGTCGCCGAGCTCGCGGAGAAGTTCCGCAGCTCGAACGCCGTACTGCTCACCGAGTACCGCGGTCTCACCGTTGCCCAGCTCAAGCAGCTGCGGAAGAGCATCAGTGCAGACGCGACCTACGCCGTGGTGAAGAACACGCTGACCAAGATCGCGGCGAACCAGGCGGGGATCTCGTCGTTCGACGACGAGCTCGTCGGCCCGTCCGCGATCGCGTTCGTGCACGGCGACACCGTCGCCGTCGCGAAGGCGCTGCGTGCCTTCACCAAGGCCAACCCTCTTCTCGTCGTGAAGGGCGGTTACTTCGACGGCAACCCCCTGACGGCGGACGAGGTGAACAAGCTCGCCGACCTCGAGTCGCGGGAGGTGCTGCTGGGCAAGCTCGCCGGCGCCTTCAAGGCCTCGCTCTTCGGCGCGGCGTACCTGTTCAACGCACCGCTCTCGCAGGCCGTACGCACCGTCGAGGCGCTGCGCGAGAAGCAGGAATCGGCTCAGTAGCACCCCTCGGGTCCCACCCGGGGCGCGATGCACTGATCCACGAGACACCACACCAACCCAAGGAGATACACCATGGCAAAGCTGTCTAACGACGAGCTCATCGAGGCCTTCAAGGAGCTCACGCTCATCGAGCTCAGCGACTTCGTCAAGAAGTTCGAGGAGGTCTTCGAGGTCACCGCCGCGGCGCCCGTCGCCGCCGCCGCAGCCCCCGGCTCGGCCGCCCCCGCGGAGGAGGTCGAGGAGAAGTCGTCCTTCGACGTCATCCTCGAGGCCGCCGGCGACAAGAAGATCCAGGTCATCAAGGAGGTGCGCGCCCTCACGAGCCTCGGTCTCGGCGAGGCGAAGGCGCTCGTCGACGGAGCCCCCAAGGCCGTCCTGGAGGGCGCCAACAAGGAGGCCGCCGACAAGGCGAAGGCCCAGCTCGAGGCCGCGGGCGCGACGGTCACCGTCAAGTAGCTCGCACCACCGCACAGCGCGCAGGGCGCCGATCCTCTCGGGGGTCGGCGCCCTGCGTCGTCCCCGGGGTCCCCGATCGCCCGGAGCGCCGGGCGGCGGATCTCAGGCGGACGGTCCCGGCCGGAGGTCGTGGCCGCGCGCGCGGGCTCGGTCCACGGCCTCGGCGCGGGTCGAGGCGTCGAGCTTCCGGTAGACGCTGCGCACGTGCGACTTCACGGTGTTCGGCGAGATGAACAGGCGGCCGGCCATCTGCGACACGGTCAGCCCCTCCGCGAGGCACGCGACGATGACGCGCTCCCGCTCGGTCAGCGGATCCACGCGGACGGCCTCGGCGGCTCCGCGGTCGGCGCGCATGGCCTCGAGCATGCGCCGCACGTCCGGCGGCTGCTCGCGCTCCAGGGCCCGGTCGAGCAGCGCCGACGAGGCGGCCGCCGGGAAGACCGCGAACGGACGCAGGATCCCGGTCGAGGTCGCGTAGCGCGCGGCCCGGTCGTAGGCGTGGTCGCTGCGCACGCGGTCGCCCAGCCCGCCGTGCGCCGCCGCGACGACGAGGAGCACGTCCATGAGGGTCCGACCCGAGTGCGCATCGCCGAGCGCGAGGCAGTCCGCCATCTCGCCGAGGGCGCCCTGGTGGTCGTCGGCGAGCACCCGCAGGCGGCCGGCGACCGTGGCGGGGCACGTGGAGTGGTGCTCGACCGGCCGGAGCGTGCGGACCAGGTCCCACGCCGCGGCCGTCTGGCCGAGGTGCGTGAGGAGCGACGCCCGCAGCGTGTCCCGCATGACCGGCACCGGCCCGTGCTCCTCCCAGGCCGACCCGAGGTTGTGCAGGCCGCGCAGGTGCTCCAGCGCGTCGAGCCGCAGGCCCTGGATCGCCGCGACCGTCGCCTCCGCGAAGCGCCCGAGCAGCTCCCAGTCGGTCCCGGCGCAGGCGGGGCGGAGGTCGTCGAGGACGGCGCGGGCGCCCTCGCGCCGCGTCTCGTCGACGGCGATGAGCGCGGCCGCGATCTCCGCCGGCGCCCGGAAGCCGCTCCGCGCGAGCTCCGGCCCGGATCCCGCGCCCGACAGGAGCTCACGCGCGCGTCCCACGAGCTCCCGGGCCTCCTCGATCTCGCCCAGGCAGTAGGCCACGTACGCCAGGGCGCCGCGGCACTCGAGCCGGTCGGTGCGCACGAGGTGCCGCTCCGCGAGCGCCTCGGCCGTGCGCAGCTCGTCCCGCGCGGCCGTGAACGCGCCGAGGTGCGCGAGCACCAGCCCGTCCTGGAGCGCGAGGGCGGCCTGGAGGCTGATGCGCACGCTGAGCGGCGCGCCGCGCTCGGTGTCGAGGATCCGCCGCGCCTCCGCGAGGGACGCGCGGGCCTCCGCGAGGCGCCCGACGCGGCGGTCGCCCGCGGCGCGGTGCACGAGGACGGCGGCGCGTACGATCGGGGCGGGTGGGGGATCCGCGGTGAGCAGCAGGTCGACGGCGGAGCGGTAGGGGAGCGACGCCCGCCGGTCGGTCTCCGAGGTGCCGCGGTAGGTGGCGGCCAGCCCGGAGACGAGCCACGCGTCGTCCTCCCAGGCGGCGGGGGGCACGCGGTCGTAGAGGTCGCGGATCCGGCGCGGGTGCAGGTCGACGTGATGCGGCCACGCCATGGCGATGGCGTGCGCGGCGGCCGTCGCGTCGCCGCGTGCGAGGGCCTCGTCCACGGCGCGCTCCAGGTCGTCGACGGTCGGGACGTCGGACATGGCACCTCCTGCGCGCGCCACCGGCCCGTGTCCGGCCGGATGGGTCCACGTTAGGGCGTGCCCGGGTGCGGTGCGCGACCGGATCGGCCCGGGTGTCCGCTGACGACCTCGCGCGCCGTCCGCCGCGCTCGACATATCCATAGCCCAGCTATATGATCGGTACATGACCTCGACCGCCCCGGACCTCCGCGCCGTCCTCGGCGACCTGGTGACCGCCGGCCACCGGCTCACCCGCCTCGCCGCGCACGAGGTCGGCGGCACCAGCTCGCCGGCCATCTGGCGGACGCTGTCGGTGCTCGTGACCTGGCCCGGCGGGATGCGCCTCGGCGCGCTCGCCGAGCGCAGCCGCGTCTCGCAGCCGACGACCACCAAGATCGTGCGCTCGCTCGTCGGCCAGGGCTGGATCGCGCAGGTGACGGACCCGTCCGACGCCCGCGCGACCCTCCTCGAGATCACGCCGGCCGGCCGCGCCGCGCTCGACGACTGGCGCGACCGCCTGGCCACCGCGCTCGTGCCCCGCTTCGCCGACCTCCCGGTCGACGACGTGGCCGTGCTCGCGCGGGCCGTCGAGGTCGTCATGTCGCGGATCGACGACGCGCCCGACCTCGCGCCCGCCGGCGACTGACCGCAGGCACCGCGGCACCCATCCGCACCGACCCATCCGCACCGATCCCAGGAGGCGACACCGCACCCGTGTCCACCCAGCAGCACGCGTCGTTCCGCGACATCTTCCGCCAGCCCCGCTCCGTCTTCGCCGTCGCCTTCGCGTGCGTCATCGCGTTCATGGGCATCGGGCTCGTCGACCCGATCCTCCCCGCCATCGCCTCGAGCCTCGACGCGACCGCCACCGAGACCGAGCTCCTGTTCACGAGCTACCTGCTCGTCACCGGGCTCGCCATGCTCATCACCAGCTGGATCTCCAGCCGCATCGGCGCCAAGCGCACCCTCCTCATCGGCCTCGCGATCATCGTCGTCTTCGCCGCGGCGGCCGGCCTCTCCCAGGACGTGGAGCAGGTCATCGGCTTCCGCGCCGGCTGGGGACTCGGCAACGCGCTCTTCATCTCCACCGCGCTCGCCACCATCGTCGGATCCGCGTCCGGCGGCACCGCGTCCGCGATCATGCTCTACGAGGCGGCGCTCGGCCTCGGCATCGCGATCGGCCCGCTGCTCGGCGGCCTCCTCGGCAGCTGGAGCTGGCGCGGCCCGTTCTTCGGCACGGCGACGCTCATGGCGGTCGGCTTCGTCGCGATCCTCGCCCTGCTCGGCAAGGACGACGCTCCCCGCGCGCCCATGCGCCTCTCCGCCCCGCTGCGCGCGCTGCGCACCCCCGCGCTCGCGGTGCTCGCCGCCGCCGCACTGTGCTACAACATCGGCTTCTTCGTGCTGCTCGCCTACACGCCGTTCCCGCTGGGCTTCGACGCCATCGGCCTCGGCCTCACCTTCTTCGGCTGGGGCGTGGGCCTCGCGATCACGTCGGTCCTCGTGGCGCCGCTCCTCACGAGGCGGATGGCGCGCACATCGGTCCTCCGGCTCGTGCTCCCGCTCCTCGCCGTCGACCTCGCCGCCGCGGGGCTCGTGGTCCGCTCCTCGATCGGGCTCGTGGTGTGCGTGATCGTCGGCGGGCTCCTGCTCGGCGTCCTCAACACCGTCCTCACCGAGTGCGTGATGGAGGCCACGGACCACCCGCGCAGCGTCGCGTCCTCCGCGTACTCCTCGGTCCGGTTCCTCGGCGGCGCCATCGCCCCTCCCGCGGCGACCGAGCTCGCGGACCTGTTCTCGGACGCGACGCCCTACTACGCGGCGGCCGGATCCGTGATCGTCGCCCTCGTGATCGTCGTGGCCGGTCACCGCTGGCTGCGTCGCGTGGACGCGGACCCCGTCGACGCCCTCGAGGAGGCGCAGGCGGTCACCGCCGGCGACGCCTGACGCGAGACCGGCGCGCCCCTCCGCCCCCGATGCCACCCGCCCTCACGGCGCGGGCGGCATCGGGGGCGCGGTCGTGCTCGTGCGCGCCTGGAAGTCGACGGGCACCATCACCGTGCGCTCGGCCGGGCCCTCCGGCGCGAGCCCCTCGAACACCATGCCCACGGCGGTCCGCCCCTGGGTCCGCGGATGCTGCTCCACGGTCGTCAGCCCGAACAGCGGCGCGAGCGCGTGCCCGTCGATCCCGGCGACCGAGAGGTCGGCGGGCACGGCGATGCCCAGCTGCCGGGCCGCGAGGATCGTCCCGATGGCGATCTCGTCGGAGGCCGCGAAGATCGCCGTCGGCCTCGTCCGCGGGTCGGCGAGCAGCGCCATGGCCGAGCGGAAGCCGCCGTCGATCGTGAACTCGGCCGTGGCGAACCGGGCTTCGAGCCCGCGCGGATCCGCCTCCATCGCCGCCCGGTAGCCCGCGAGCCGCTTGGCGTGCACGAAGAACGCCATCTGCGCGTGCAGGTCGCCGCCGAGGTGCACGACGCGCGCGTGCCCGAGGCTCAGCAGGTGCTCGGTGGCCAGGCGCGCCGCGGCCTCGTCGTCGATGCTCAGGGTGCTCATGCCCTCGACCGGCCCGCCGATCCCGACGAGCGGCTTGTCGAGCGCGCGCAGCCGCACGACCTCCGCGGGCGTGAGCGCGACGCTCACCGCGATGACCGCGTCCACGCGCTTGCGCACGAGGAAGTACTCGAAGACCTTCCGGCGCTGCTCGGGTTCCGCGGTGAGCCGATACAGCGTGAGGTCGTGGTCGGCCTCGATGAGCGCCTCCTCGATCCCCTCGAGCAGCTCCGCGAAGAACCAGCGGTTGATGAAGGGCATCACGACGCCCACGTTCATCGAGCGGCCGGTCACGAGGCTCGACGCGTTCGAGGAGACGACGTACCCGATCTCGGCGGCGGCCTCGGCGACGCGGGTGCGCGTGGCGGGGGAGACGTAGCCGCGGCCGCTGAGCGCGCGCGACGCGGTGGCCTTGGAGACCCCGGCCAGCCGGGCGACGTCGGCGATGGCGCTCATCGCGCTCCCTCCATCGGGACCCGCGGCGCCTCGTCGCGCCGGACGCGCACGCTGGAAGCGGTTCCAGGATGCGCGGGGGGCCGGTTCCGATGATGGACCATCCGTGGCGGGCGCGCCTACCGCGTCGCCATGAGCTAGACCGTTTCGTTACCCCAGCCACCTTGCCGTGGGCTGCGAGCTCCCCTACGTTGACCTGTGGAACCGGTTCCCCATCTCGGGAGAGGTTCTCAGGCGACGGCGCCTCACCCGCCGACGCACGCACGACAGGACGGCGGGGCGGACCCGCATCCACTCGATGAAGAGGAGACGCACATGGGCCACGCCCTATTCCGACGTCGCTTCGCGGCACCCCTCGCAGCGGTCGGCATCGCCGGCCTCGCGCTCACGGGCTGCACGGGCGACATCGCGGCCGAGGACGCCGCGGACACCGACTGCTCGCCGTACTCGTCGTACGGCACGTTCGAGGGGAGCCCCGAGGTCAGCATCGGCGGCACGATCCAGGACGACGAGGCCGACCGGCTCGTCGAGTCCTGGAAGGACTTCGAGTCCTGCACGGGCATCACCGTGAACTACCAGGGCACCAAGGAGTTCGAGGCGCAGATCGCGGTCCTCGCCGAGGGGCAGTCGGCCCCCGACATCGGCATCATCCCGCAGCCGGGCCTCTTCAACGTGCTCGCCACGAAGGGCTACCTGCAGCCGGCGCCCGCCGCCGTCGAGGAGAACGTCGACAAGAACTGGTCCACGGACTGGAAGGGCTACGGCACGGTCGACGGCACCTTCTACGGGGCGCCGCTCATGGCGAGCGTCAAGGGCTACGTCTGGTACTCGCCGAGCGAGTTCAAGGAGAAGGGCTACGAGATCCCGAAGTCCACCGCCCAGCTCATGGACCTCACGAAGAAGATCGCGGACGAGGGCGACCACAAGCCCTGGTGCGTCGGCATCGGATCCGGCGACGCCACCGGCTGGCCGGGCACCGACTGGGTCGAGAGCTTCGTCATCCGCCAGTCGGGCGCCGAGACCTACGACAAGTGGGTCACGCACCAGATCCCGTTCAACGACCCGGCCATCGTGCAGGCGTTCGACGCGGTCGGCGACATCATCAAGAACCCCGACTACGTCAACGGCGGCCTCGGCGACGTCTCGTCGATCATCTCCACGGAGTTCGGCGACGCCGGCCTCCCGATCCTCGACGGCGAGTGCTCCCTGCACCACCAGGCCTCGTTCTACGAGGGCTTCTGGAAGAAGGCCGACGGCACCGACGCGAAGGTCTCGCCCGACGGCGACGTCTACGCGTTCCTCCTGCCGCCCACGAACGAGGGCGACGCGACGACCGTCACCGGCGGCGGCGAGCTCGTCGGCGCCTTCAAGTCGAGCGACGAGATCACCGCGGTGCTCTCCTACCTCTCGAGCGACACCTGGGCGAACAACCGCGTGAAGCTGGGCGGCGTCATCAGCGCGAACAAGGGGCTCGACCCCGCGAACGCGTCGAGCGACATCCTCAAGCAGAGCATCGAGATCCTGCAGGACCCGGACGCCACGTTCCGGTTCGACGGCTCGGACCTCATGCCCGGCGCGGTCGGCACCGACTCCTTCTGGAAGGGGATCGTCGGCTGGCTGAGCGGCGACTCGACCCAGAAGACGGTCGACGCCATCGAGTCGAGCTGGCCCGCGTCCTGATCGACGCAGGCTGATCCACCGCCGGCCCTGATCGGGTCGGCATCCGGGCGGGCATCCGTGCCGCCCCTGCGGGGCCGCCGCGAACGCGCGGCGGCCCCGTTCCCACATCCCTCCGACCCGAAGGGCGAGACGTCCATGACGACCGCTGATCTGATCGGCAAGATCCTCCAGGTGGTGGTGGCGCTCGCCGTCTTCGCCGTGGTGATCGGGCTGATCCTCTTCCTCATCGACAAGGCGCCTAAGCGCGGCAAGGACTGGGTGCAGCTGGGCGCCTTCGTGCTCCCCGCGCTGATCCTGCTCGCCGTCGGCCTCATCTACCCCGCGTTCCGCACGACCCTGCTCGCGTTCCGCGACAACTCGGGGGAGTGGGCCGGGTTCGACAACTTCGTCTGGATGTTCACCCAGCCGTCCGCGCTCCGCACGCTGCTCAACACCGTCATCTGGGTGGTCTTCGTGCCGCTGCTGTCGACGGCCGTCGGCCTCGCCTACGCCGTGTTCATCGACAAGTCGCGCGGCGAGAAGTACTTCAAGGCCCTCGTCTTCATGCCGATGGCGATCTCGTTCGTCGGCGCCGGCATCATCTGGCGCTTCGTGTACGACTACAAGTCGGGCGACAACGCGCAGATCGGCCTGCTCAACCAGATCCTCGTCTGGATGGGACAGGAGCCCGTGCAGTGGCTGCAGACCTCGCCCATCAACACGGCGCTGCTCATCATCGTGATGATCTGGATCCAGACGGGCTTCGCCATGGTCGTGCTCTCCGCGAGCATCAAGGGCGTGCCGACCGAGCAGATCGAGGCCGCGCAGCTCGACGGCACCAACGCCTGGGAGCGGTTCCTCAACGTGACCCTGCCCGGGATCCGCGGCTCGCTCGTGGTGGTGGTCACGACCATCTCCATCGCGACGCTCAAGGTGTTCGACATCGTCCGCACCATGACGGCGGGCAACTTCGACACGAGCGTCATCGCCAACGAGATGTATACGCAGGCGTTCCGCGCCGGCGAGCAGGGTCGCGGCTCGGCGCTCGCGATCGTGTTGTTCCTCATGGTGCTGCCGATCGTCATCTACAACGTCCGCGTCATGAGCAAGCAGAGGGAGATCCGATGAGCGTCGCACCCGCCGACCTGCCCGTCGCGGACCGCGGGACGCGTCGCGGCGCCATCGAGCAGGCCGCCTCCGTCGGCGCGAAGAGCCGCCGTGTCAAGAACCGGCTCACGTCGCGCCGCGCCACGGTCGCCGCGCTCGTCATCGCGGTGCTCTGGACGCTGCCGACCTTCGGCCTGTTCGTCTCGTCGTTCCGCCCGGCCGGCCTCATCCAGACCACGGGCTGGTGGACGATCTTCCAGAACCCGGGCTTCACGCTCGACAACTACCAGGACGTGCTGCTCTCCACGTCGCAGTCGTCGCCGCAGCTGGGCTCGTACTTCGTGAACTCGCTCGCCATCGCGATCCCGGCGACGCTGTTCCCGCTGGTCATCGCCTCGATGGCCGCGTACGCGTTCGCCTGGATCAAGTTCAAGGGCTCGAACTTCCTGTTCGTGCTGATCTTCGCGCTGCAGATCGTGCCGCTGCAGATGGCGCTCATCCCGCTGCTGCAGATGTTCACGCGCACGCTCCGCCCGCTGCAGGAGGCCGTGCACGGCGTGATCCCGCTCATCCCCGAGCAGGGCTACCTGCCGGTGTGGGTGGCGCACACGATCTTCGCGCTGCCGCTCGCGATCTTCCTGCTGCACAACTTCATCTCGGAGATCCCGGGCGAGGTCATCGAGGCGGCGCGGGTCGACGGCGCGAGCCACGGCCAGGTGTTCTTCCGGATCGTGCTGCCGCTCGCGCTCCCCGCGATCGCGTCGTTCGCGATCTTCCAGTTCCTCTGGGTCTGGAACGACCTGCTGGTGGCGCTGATCTTCTCGGGCGGCACGCCGGACGTGGCACCTCTCACGCAGCGGCTCGCGGAGCTCACGGGCACGCGCGGACAGGACTGGCAGCGGCTCACGGCCGCCGCGTTCGTCTCGCTCATCGTCCCGCTGATCGTGTTCTTCAGCCTCCAGCGGTACTTCGTGCGGGGTCTGCTGGCGGGATCCACCAAGGGCTGATCGGCCACCGTCCGACCCGGCCCGGTCGTCCGCTCGCGCGGGTGGCCGGGCCGTCGCCATGCCCCGCGCTGCCGTGGTCGGGAGCGATCCCCCACGGGCGTAAAATCGCCGGAATGACGAGGATGGGCGACATCGCCGCGGGCGGCGGGATGCGCGGAGGCGGCGGACGCCGCGGGCGGGTGAGCGCGGCCGACGCCGAGGCCCAGCGCAAGGCCAACGCCGAGGCGCCGCGCGTCGAGAACCTGCTGGGCCGGATCGCGGAGCTGTTCCGTCCGCACCGCCGGGCGCTGGTCCTCACGATCGCGCTCGTGCTGGTCGGCGCGGGCCTCACGGTGGTGCCGCCGCTGCTCACGCAGCAGGCCTTCGACCGCGGGCTCTTCCCGCCGACGGGCGGACCCGACATCCCCGTGCTGGTCGAGCTCGTCGGGATCATGATCGCCATCTGGGTCGCGGGCGCCGGACTCGGCGTCTGGCAGACGTACCTCACCGCCACGGTCGGCAACCGGGTCATGGGATCCATGCGCGTCGACCTGTTCCGCCACCTGCAGGGCATGGAGCTTGGCTTCTTCACGCGCACGAAGACGGGCGTGATCCAGTCCCGCCTGCAGAACGACGTGGGCGGCGTGGCGGCCGTCCTCACCAACACGGTCTCGAGCGTGCTCGGCAACACCGTGACCGTGATCGCGGCGCTCGTGGCGATGCTCGTGCTCAACTGGCAGCTCACGCTCGTGGCGGTAGTGCTCATGCCCGTGCTCGTGATCGCGCAGCGGCGCGTGGGCCAGGTCCGGGCGCGGATCGCGTCGAAGACGCAGGAGTCGCTGTCCGACATGACGGCGATCACGCAGGAGACGCTGTCGGTGTCCGGCATCCTGCTCTCGAAGAGCTTCAACCGGCAGGCCGCGGAGACCGCGCGCTACGAGGCCGAGAACCGCACGCAGATCCGGCTGCAGGTGAGCCAGCAGATGAGCGGCCAGTGGTTCTTCGCGCTCGTGCAGATCTTCCTGTCGATCATCCCGGCCATCGTCTACGTGGTCGCGGGCTTCCTCATCACGGGCGGCGTCAGCGTCACGGCGGGCACCATCGTCGCGTTCACGACCGTGCAGGCGCGCCTCATGTGGCCGCTCATCGGGCTGATGCGCGTGGCGCTCGACCTGCAGACCTCGGGCGCGCTGTTCGCCCGGATCTTCGAGTACCTCGACCTCGAGCCCGCCATCCGCGACCGGCACGACGCGCGCCAGGTGGTCCGGGGTCCGGCGCTCGGCCGGGTGGCCTTCGACGACGTGCGCTTCTCCTACCCCGACACGCGCGCAGGCGACAGGCCGACGCTCGACGGCATGTCGTTCGCGATCGAGCCGGGCCAGTTCGCCGCGTTCGTCGGCCCGTCGGGCGCGGGCAAGACGACGGTGTCGTACCTGATCCCGCGCTTCCACGACGTGACCGGCGGCCGCGTGCTCTTCTCGGGCGAGGACGTGCGCGACCTCGAGCAGGAGTCGCTGCTGGAGAACATCGGCATCGTCAGCCAGGAGACGTACCTCTTCCACGCGACCATCGGCGAGAACCTCCGCTACGCGTGTCCCGACGCCACGCAGGAGCAGATCGAGCAGGCGGCGCGGGCGGCGAACATCCACCCGACCATCGAGTCGTTCCCCGACGGCTACGACACGCTCGTGGGGGAGCGCGGCTACCGGCTGTCCGGCGGCGAGAAGCAGCGCATCGCCATCGCGCGCGTGCTGCTCAAGGACCCGGCCGTGCTGATCCTCGACGAGGCCACGAGCGCGCTCGACGCGATCTCGGAGCGCGTCGTGCAGCAGGCCCTCGACACCGCGTCGCGCGGCCGCACGACCATCGCCATCGCGCACCGGCTGTCGACCGTGGTCGACGCCGACGTGATCTTCGTGGTCGTCGCCGGCCGCATCGTCGAGCAGGGCACGCACGTGGAGCTGCTGGCCCGCCGCGGCGAGTACGCGCGGCTGTACAGCGACCAGCGCACCGAGGCCGCCTGACCCGCGGACTCGAACGGCACCCGGGCGACGCAGCACCGCCCGCCCGCGAGGCGGACGGGCGGTGCGGCGGGACGGCTCAGGAACGGGCGTCGAGGAGCTGTTGCATGTAGAGGATCTCCTTGTCCTGGATCATCACCATGCCGTTGGCGAGGTCCGTGACGAGGGGGTTCCGCGACCGGTCGAGGAGCGCCTGCGCCATCTCGACGCCGCCGCGGTGGTGGGCGATCATCAGCGTGAGGAACTTCCGCTCCGCCGCCACGCCCGTGAGCCCCTGCAGCTCGTCGAGGTCGGCCTGCGACGCGAGGCCCGGCATCGTCGCGCCGGGGGTCATGTCCATCGATGAGTGGTCGGTCTTCCCGTCGAGGGTCGGCAGCGTCATCCAGGTCATGCGCGGCTGCGACGGCGCCTGGTCGAGGCCCCACGACGTGAGGAACGCGTACATCTGGCCCGCCTGCTGGGCCTGCGCCTGCGCGATGTCCTGCGCGATGAGCTTGACCTCGGGGTCGTCCGTGCGGTCGATGATCATGAGCGACATCTGCACGGCCTGCTCGTGGTGCACCTGCATGTCGCGGGAGAAGCCGGCCTCCGCGCTGTTCGTGCTGGGCGTGAGCGCCGACACGGGAGCGGTGACGCGGCCGACGAGCAGCCCGGCGACCACGAGGGCCACCGCGACGATGCCCGCGGCGAGGCCGATGCGGATCCGGCGCCCGCGGGCGCGCGACTCCTCGCCATGCGCGACGAGGCCCTCGAGCTCGTCCTCGCGGATGTCGTCGTCCACGACGACGTCGCCCTCGTCGGGGCGGTCGGATGCGCCTGTGCCGCGATCGGTCACGGTCAGTCGACCCGGCCCTCGCCCTCGAGGGCGCCGGTGCACGCGGCGCCGGCCTCGGGGGCGTTCGGGCTCTTCCAGTACTTGGCCATGAAGTCCTTGATGCGCTGGTCGTCGATCGAGTCGACCTTCACCTGCGCGCCCCACGCGGACAGCGCGATGGGGGTGTCGAGGCCCTCGTAGGGCGACATCGTGACGTAGCCGCCGAACGACTCCGCGTACTTCTGCAGCTTCGACAGATCGTCGCCCGTGATCTTCGCGGCGTCGTACGTGATCCACACGGCCCCGTGCTCGAGGTCGTGCACCGCGTTCTCGTTGGGCTGCGGCTGGTCGTAGACGCCGCAGTTCAGCCACATGGGGTTGTGCTCGCCGCCGGCGGGCGGGCTCATGCCGTCGTACAGACCGGCGTAGTCGACCGGGGTCTGCACGTGCGTGCTGGGCAGGGAGTCCCAGGTGCGGAGGCCCTCGATCGAGATGTCGGCCGGATCCTGCTTCGGGGTGCCGCTCGAGACGACCACGCCGATCACGACGGCGACGACCGCGACGGCGGCCACGGATCCCGTGATGATGCCGATGAGGCGGTTGCGGCGCGCGCGGTCCTGCTGCTTCTTCAGCGCCGCCACCTTCTCGGCACGGCGGGCCTCGCGCTGCTGCTTGACCGTGAGGTCCTTCTGGGCCTGCTTGGCGGTCGGCGGGACAGGCCGTCCGCTCTCGTCGCCGGAGGGCGTGGTGTCGTCGCGTCGCGCCACGGAGGGTCCTTCTCTGCTGGGGGATCGTTCGTCCAGGGTATCGGCCCGGCCTGGGCGGACCCTGCTCGCGTCCGCGCCCGATGCCCCGTAACACGGCGGAGGCACGCGCCTACACTGGACGGGCGGGGCCCACCGGACCGCACACCTCGTAGCCGGGAGCGCCACCTCACGTGAAGTACGCCGACACGATCCTCGACCTGATCGGGAACACCCCGCTCGTGAAGCTCAACAAGGTGGTCGAGGGGATCTCGGCGACCGTGCTCGTGAAGGTCGAGTACCTGAACCCGGGCGGCAGCGCCAAGGACCGCATCGCGACGCGCATCATCGACGCCGCCGAGCGCGACGGGAAGCTGAAGCCGGGCGGCACCATCGTCGAGCCCACCTCCGGCAACACCGGCGTCGGCCTCGCCCTCGTCGCGCAGCAGCGCGGCTACCGCTGCGTGTTCGTGCTGCCGGACAAGGTCGGCGAGGACAAGCGCAACGTACTGACGGCCTACGGCGCCGAGATCGTGGTCACGCCCACCTCGGTCGCGCCCGACCACCCCGACTCCTACTACTCGGTGAGCGACCGGCTCGCGCGCGAGATCCCCGGCGCCTTCAAGCCCGACCAGTACTCCAACCCCAACGGGCCGCTCAGCCACTACGAGACCACGGGTCCCGAGATCTGGCGCGACACCGAGGGCGAGATCACCCACTTCGTCGCGGGCGTCGGCACCGGCGGCACCATCAGCGGCGTCGGTCGCTACCTCAAGGAGGTGTCGGAGGGGCGCGTCCGCATCGTCGGCGCCGACCCCGAGGGATCCGTCTACTCCGGCGGCACCGGTCGCCCGTACCTCGTCGAGGGCGTGGGCGAGGACTTCTGGCCAGCCGCCTACGACCCCGACGTGGTCGACGAGGTCATCGCCTCGAGCGACCAGGAGTCGTTCGACATGACCCTGCGGCTCGCGCGCGAGGAGGGCCTTCTGGTCGGCGGATCCAGCGGCATGGCCGTCGTCTCCGCGCTCAAGGCCGCGAAGCACCTGGGCCCCGACGACGTGATGGTGATCCTGCTGCCCGACGGCGGCCGCGGCTACCTCGGCAAGATCTTCAACGAGAAGTGGATGCAGTCGTACGGCTTCGCGCGCGTCAACGGCCAGCGCACGGTCGCCGACGTGATGAGCGCCAAGACCGGCAGCCTGCCCGACCTCGTGCACGCGCACCCGAACGACACCATCCGCGACGCGATCCGCATCATGACCGAGTACGACGTCTCGCAGCTGCCCGTCCTCTCGGCCGAGCCGCCCGTGGTCATGGGCGAGGTCGCGGGCGCGGTCGACGAGCGCAGCCTGCTCGAGCTCGTGTTCAGCGGCCGCGCGCAGCTGTCCGACCAGGTCGGCCCGTTCACGGGCGACGCGTTCGGCCTCATCGGCGTGAACGAGACCGTGCCCGACGCGTGGAGCGCGCTCGGATCCGCCGACGCCCTGATGGTGAGCGACGGCGGCAAGCCCGTGGGCGTGCTCACGCGGCACGACCTCCTCACCTACCTCAGCGACTGATCCGCCCGCCCTCCGGCCCGCGCATCCCCCCACCACAGAGACGAGTCCCCGTGAGCGACAAGCACGACTTCGACACCCGCGCCATCCACGCCGGCCAGGACCCCGACCCCACCACGGGCGCGGTCATCCCGCCCCTGTACCTCACGAGCACCTTCGTGCAGGACGGCATCGGCGGGCTCCGCGGCGGCTACGAGTACGCGCGGAGCGCCAACCCCACGCGCACCGGCCTGCAGGAGCTGCTCGCGTCGCTCGAGAAGGGGACGCACGCGTTCTCGTTCGCCTCGGGGCTCGCCGCCGAGGACACGCTGCTGCGCGCGATCACCCGCCCCGGCGACCGCATCGTGCTGAGCGACGACGTGTACGGCGGCACCTACCGCCTCCTCACGCGCGTGCTCGGTGACTGGGGGATCGTCGTCGAGACCGTCGACATGAGCGACCTCGCCGCGGTCGAGCGGGTCCTCGGATCCGGCCCCGCGAAGGTCCTCTGGGTCGAGACGCCGAGCAACCCGCTGATGAAGATCAGCGACATCCGCGCGCTCGCCGACCTCGGCCACGCGGCCGGCGCCACGGTCGTCGTCGACAACACGTTCGCCTCGCCGTACCTCCAGCAGCCGCTGACGCTCGGCGCCGACGTGGTCGTGCACTCGACCACCAAGTACCTGGGCGGCCACTCCGACGTGCTCGGGGGCGCCGTGATCCTCGACGACGACGCGCTGGCCGAGAAGGTCGGCTTCCTCCAGTTCGCGATCGGCGCGGTCTCCGGCCCCATGGACGCCTGGCTCACCACGCGCGGGATCAAGACCCTCGCCGTCCGCATGGAGCGCCACTCCGCGAACGCCGAGGAGATCGCCGCGTTCCTGCAGCAGCACCCCGACGTCACGGCCGTGCACTACCCGGGCCTCCCGGAGCACCCGGGCCACGACATCGCCACGGCCCAGATGACGGGCTTCGGCGGCATGATCTCGTTCCAGGTCCGCGGGGGAGCGAAGGCCGCGCGCCGCGTGGTCGAGGGCACGCGCGTCTTCCAGCTGGCGGAGTCGCTCGGCGGCGTGGAGTCGCTCATCAGCTACCCGTCCGAGATGACGCACGCGTCCGTCAAGGGCACGCCGCTCGAGGTGCCGGATGACCTGGTGCGCCTCTCGGTGGGCATCGAGGCCGTCGAGGACCTGGTGGTCGACCTCGAGCGCGCGCTCGGCAAGGCGCTCAAGCAGGGCAAGCACTAGGCGCGGGCGACCCCACCGCGCCGGCGGGGTCGCGCGGGCCTCAGGGCAGCAGCCCGCGCACGGCCTCGTCGACGCTCACGCCGCGCTCGCGCGCGTGGGCGCTGAGCCGCGCCATCGTGTCCCGGTCGAGCGCGATGGTGAGGGTCGTGTCGCCGGGCTCGGGCGCGATCTCCTCGTCGAACGCGTCGAAGTCGAACAGGCCCGGCTGCGCGGGCGCCTCGGCCTCCAGCTCCTCGGCCGCGGCGGTCACGGGATCCGCCGCCAGCTCCGCGTCGGCCTCGACGGCGGCCGTCTCCGTCGCGTCGACGGGGGAGCCGGTGGCCTCGTCGGCGCCATGGCCCGCCCAGCCGGGGCCGGCGGGGATCGCGCTGCGTCCCTGGAACGCGGTGGCGACCGCGCGCGCCCGCACGTCCGCGGCCTCGTTGAGCGGGTGGTTCGCGTGCCCCTTGACCCACTCGAAGCGGTAGCGGCGGCCCTGGATCTCGGCGTCGATCTCCTTGAGCAGCTCGACGTTGAGCACCGGCTTGCCGTCGCCCTTCCGCCAGCCCTTGCGCTTCCAGCCGGGCATCCACTTGGTCACCGAGTTGATGACGTACTGGCTGTCGCACAGCACGAGCAGGTCGTCGTCGAGGTGCGCGGTGGCCCGGAACAGCTCGAGCACGGCCTTCAGCTCGCCCTGGTTGTTGGTCGCGTGCGCCCAGCCGCCCGCCGCCCAGTGCTCGTCGTCGACGTACCAGGCCCAGCCGGCGGGTCCGGGGTTGCCGAGCGCGGATCCGTCTGCCGCGGCGGTGATCGTCACAGGTGGTGCCTCTCGTCGGGTGGACGACCAGTCTGCCGCAGCCGTCCGACCCCGGGTGCCCGCCCTCCCGCTCGCGATCGATCCCGCGCACATGCGGCATGTGACAGTCACATGTGACAATGTGACACCTGCGCCAGGAGGCGCGGCCGGGCGGACGCCCGGACGGAGACGGGGTCGATGATGACGACGGAGACGCCGCGCGGCAGGGCGCCCAGCATCCGCGACGTCGCGCGCCTCGCCGGGGTCTCGCACCAGACGGTCTCGCGCGTGCTCAACGACTCGCCCTCGCTCCGCGCCGAGACGCGGCAGCGCGTGCTCGACGTGATGGAGCAGATCCAGTACCGCCCGAACCGCGCGGCCCGCGCCCTCGTCACCAGCCGCTCCCGCACCATCGGCGTGCTCACCGCCCAGAGCTCCCAGTACGGTCCCGCGTCCTCCATCGCGGCGATCGAGTCGGCCGCCCGCGAGGCCGGCTACCTGGTCACGACCACGAACCTGCCCTCGTCCGACGAGGCCGCGATCCAGGTCGCGCTCGGCCACCTCGTCGACCAGGCCGTGGAGGGCCTCGTGGTCGTGGCGCCGCAGGTGCGCGTGCGCGAGGTCATCGCGAGCATGTCGCTCGACGTCCCCTACGTGACCATGCAGAGCGACGGGCGCGGGGACGCGCACGACCTCTCGGTCGACCAGATCGCGGGCGCGCGGCTCGCCACGCGGCACCTGCTCGACCTCGGCCACCGCGACATCTACCACCTCGCCGGTCCCCAGGACTGGATCGAGGCCGAGGCCCGGATGCGCGGCTTCCTCGACGCCATGTCGGCCGCCGACGCCCCCACCACCGCGCCCATCCTCGGCGACTGGACGGCGGAGTTCGGCTTCTACGCGGGCCGCGAGATGCTGCGCCTCCGCGACTTCACGGCGATCTTCTCCAGCAACGACCAGATGGCCCTCGGCCTCATCCACGCCGTGCGCGACGCCGGCCTCGACGTCCCCCGTGACGTCAGCATCGTCGGCTTCGACGACATCCCCGAGGCCGCGCACTTCTGGCCCCCGCTCACCACCGTGCGGCAGGACTTCGCCGAGGTCGGCCGCCGCTGCGTCGCCCTGCTGCTCGATGGCATGGACGGCACGGGGGACCGGTACCGCGGCACGATCACGCCCGAGCTGGTCGTGCGCGCGTCCACCGGACTGCCCTCGTCCTGAGCCCCTCGGGCGGGCCCCCGCCCGTCCTCCCGAGCCGCCGCCACCCCACTTCGAGGGGGTGGGCGCTCCTGGGTTGACACGTCGATCCCGCGCGTGTGTAGAGTGACATCCGCTGATGTGACCGTTCACATCGCACGCGATCTTCCCGGGTCGTGATGCATCAGACGAAGGAGTCGATCCCGTGCCCAGCGCCCCCGTGAGCACCGCCGCCGAGGCCCTGTCCGGCTCGGAGGCCGAGAGCTACGTCATCGGGGTCGACTACGGCACCCTCTCCGGCCGTGCGGTCGTGGTGCGCGTCTCGGACGGCGTCGAGCTCGGCTCCGGCGTCCTCGACTACCCGCACGCGGTCATGGACGACACGCTCGCCGCGACCGGCGCGCAGCTGCCGCCCGAGTGGGCCCTGCAGGTCCCGAGCGACTACGTCGACGTGCTCAAGCAGGCCGTCCCGGCCGCCATCCGCGAGGCCGGCATCGACCCGGCGCGGGTCATCGGCATCGGCACCGACTTCACCGCCTGCACCATGGTCCCCACCCTCGCCGACGGCACGCCGCTCAACGAGGTCGAGGGATACGCCGACCGCCCGCACGCCTACGTCAAGCTCTGGAAGCACCACGCCGCGCAGTCGCACGCCGACCGCATCAACGCGCTGGCCGAGGAGCGCGGCGAGAAGTGGCTGGCCCGCTACGGCGGCCTCATCTCCAGCGAGTGGGAGTTCGCCAAGGGCCTCCAGCTGCTCGAGGAGGACCCGGAGCTGTACGGCCTCATGGAGCACTGGGTCGAGGCGGCCGACTGGATCGTCTGGCAGCTCACCGGCAGCTACGTCCGCAATGCCTGCACCGCCGGCTACAAGGGCATCCTCCAGGACGGCGAGTACCCGACCCGGGAGTTCCTCGGCGCCCTGAACCCCGACTTCGCGTCGTTCGCGGAGGACAAGGTCGCGCACGAGATCGGCCAGCTCGGATCCGCCGCTGGCACGCTCTCCGCCGAGGCCGCCTCCTGGACGGGCCTGCCCGAGGGCATCGCGGTCGCGGTCGGCAACGTCGACGCGCACGTCACCGCCCCCGTCGCCCGCGCCGTCGAGCCCGGCCAGATGGTCGCGATCATGGGCACGAGCACCTGCCACGTCATGAACAGCGACGTGCTCACCGAGGTCCCCGGCATGTGCGGCGTCGTCGACGGCGGCATCGTCGCGGGGCTCTACGGCTACGAGGCCGGCCAGTCCGGCGTCGGCGACATCTTCGCCTGGTACGTCAAGAACCAGGTGCCCGCCCGCTACGCCGAGGAGGCCCAGGCCGCCGGCAAGAGCGTCCACCAGCACCTCACGGACCTCGCGGCCGATCAGCCCGTCGGCGGCCACGGCCTCGTCGCGCTCGACTGGCACTCCGGCAACCGCTCGGTGCTCGTCGACCACGAGCTGTCGGGCCTCGTCATCGGCACCACGCTCACCACGCGCACCGAGGAGGTCTACCGGGCGCTGCTCGAGGCGACCGCGTTCGGCACGCGCAAGATCGTCGAGACGTTCGCCGCGTCGGGCGTCCCCGTCACCGAGTTCATCGTCGCGGGCGGCCTGCTGAAGAACGCGTTCCTCATGCAGGCGTACAGCGACATCCTCCGCCTCCCCATCTCGGTCATCACGAGCGAGCAGGGCCCGGCGCTCGGATCCGCCATCCACGCCGCCGTCGCCGCGGGCGCCTACCCCGACGTGCGCGTCGCGGGCGACGCCATGGGCAAGGTCGAGCGCGCCAAGTACCAGCCCAGCGAGGAGCGCGCGCTCGCCTACGACCGCCTGTACGAGGAGTACTCGACGCTGCACGACCACTTCGGCCGCGGCGCCAACGACGTCATGAAGCGGCTCAAGTCGCTGAAGAGGGAGGCCCGCGCGTGAGCACCTACGCACCCGAGATCGAGGTCGCGGTCGCCCGCGTCCGCTCCGAGGTCTCCCGCCTGCACGGCGAGCTCGTGCGCTACGGCCTCGTGGTCTGGACCGGCGGCAACGTCTCCGGCCGCGTGCCCGGTGCCGAACTGTTCGTCATCAAGCCCTCGGGCGTCGCCTACGACGACCTGAGCCCCGAGAACATGATCCTCTGCGACCTCGACGGCAACGTGATCCCGGACACCCCCGGCTCCCGCAACGCCCCGTCGAGCGACACGGCGGCGCACGCGTACGTCTACCGCAACATGCCCGAGGTGGGCGGCGTGGTCCACACGCACTCCACCTACGCGGTGGCGTGGGCGGCGCGGCGCGAGCCCATCCCGTGCGTCATCACGGCGATGGCGGACGAGTTCGGCGGCGAGATCCCGGTCGGCCCGTTCGCGATCATCGGCGACGACTCGATCGGCCGCGGCATCGTCGAGACGCTCACCGGGCATCGCTCGCGCGCCGTCCTGATGGCGGGCCACGGGCCCTTCACCATCGGCAAGGACGCGAAGGACGCCGTGAAGGCGGCCGTGATGGTCGAGGATGTGGCGCGCACCGTGCACATCTCCCGCCAGCTCGGCGAGCCCGCCCCGCTCCCTGCCGAGGCCGTCGACTCCCTGTTCGACCGCTACCAGAACGTCTACGGACAAGCACCCCAAGGAGCCCTGAAGTGAGCCGCATCACCGCCTCCCTCGACCACTACGAGGTCTGGTTCCTCACCGGCAGCCAGAACCTCTACGGCGAGGAGACGCTCCAGCAGGTCGCCGAGCAGTCGCAGGAGATCGCCCGGCAGCTCGAGGAGGCGTCGAACATCCCCGTCCGCGTCGTGTGGAAGCCCGTTCTGAAGGACAGCGACAGCATCCGCCGCATGGCCCTGGAGGCCAACGCGAGCGACCGGACCATCGGCCTCATCGCGTGGATGCACACGTTCAGCCCCGCGAAGATGTGGATCCAGGGCCTCGACGCCCTGCAGAAGCCCTTCCTGCACCTGCACACGCAGGCCAACGTCGCGCTGCCGTGGAGCAGCATCGACATGGACTTCATGAACCTCAACCAGGCCGCGCACGGCGACCGGGAGTTCGGCTACATCCAGTCGCGCCTCGGCGTCGTCCGCAAGACGGTCGTCGGCCACGTGAGCACCGCGTCGGTGCGCGAGAGCATCGGCACGTGGATGCGCGCGGCCGCAGGCTGGGACGCCGTGCACGAGCTGAAGGTCGCCCGCTTCGGCGACAACATGCGCAACGTCGCGGTCACCGAGGGCGACAAGACGGAGGCCGAGCTCAAGTTCGGCGTCTCCGTGAACACGTGGGGCGTCAACGACCTCGTCGAGCGCGTGGACGCGGCGACCGACGCCGAGATCGACGCGCTGGTCGACGAGTACGAGCGTCTCTACGACATCCAGCCCGAGCTGCGGCGCGGCGGCGAGCGCCACGAGTCGCTCCGCTACGGCGCGGCCATCGAGGTCGGGCTCCGTTCGTTCCTCGAGGAGGGCGGCTTCGGCGCCTTCACCACGAGCTTCGAGGACCTCGGCGGCCTCCGCCAGCTCCCCGGCCTGGCCGTCCAGCGGCTCATGGCCGAGGGCTACGGCTTCGGCGCCGAGGGCGACTGGAAGACGGCGGTGCTGATCCGCGCGGCGAAGGTCATGGGCTCCGGGCTCCCCGGGGGCGCGAGCCTCATGGAGGACTACACGTACCACCTCGTCCCCGGCGAGGAGAAGATCCTGGGCGCGCACATGCTCGAGATCTGCCCCACGCTCACGACCGGCCGACCGAGCCTCGAGATCCACCCGCTCGGCATCGGCGGCCGCGAGGACCCCGTGCGCCTCGTCTTCGACACCGACCCCGGCCCCGCGGTCGTCGTCGCCATGTCGGACATGCGCGACCGGTTCCGCATCGTCGCGAACGTCGTGGAGGTCGTCCCGCTCGACGAGCCGCTCCCGAACCTGCCCGTCGCCCGCGCCGTGTGGAAGCCCGCACCGGACCTCGCGACGAGCGCCGCGGCCTGGCTCACCGCCGGGGCCGCCCACCACACGGTCATGAGCACGCAGGTCGGCGTCGAGGTCTTCGAGGACTTCGCCGAGATCGCGCGAACCGAGCTCCTCGTCATCGACGAGGACACGACCCTCAAGGGTTTCACCAAGGAAGTCCGCTGGAACCAGGCGTACCACCGCCTGGCCCAGGGCTTGTAACACCCACACCAGGGGCGCGGATCCGGCGCAGATGCCGGGACCGCGTCTCACAGCAGCAGTACGAAAGGACACGACCGTGAAGATGAAGAAGGTCCTCGTCGGCATCGCCGCCACGAGCATCGCCCTCTCCCTCGCCGCCTGCTCCAGCGGCGGCGGCGGAGGCCGCGGCGGCAGCGCCGGGGGCACCGAGGACAACAAGGGCGCCCTCGTCGGCGTCGCCATGCCCACCAAGACGAGCGAGCGCTGGGTCGACGACGGCAACAACGTCAACGACCAGCTCACCAAGCTCGGCTACAAGGTCGACCTGCAGTACGCGAACGACAAGGTGCAGGACCAGATCTCGCAGATCGAGACCATGCTCAACAAGGGCGCCAAGGCGCTCATCGTCGCGTCGATCGACGGCACCGCGCTGACCCAGGTCCTCAAGACCGCGGCCGACGACGGCGTCAAGGTCATCGCGTACGACCGCCTGATCAACGGCACCGAGGACGTCGACTACTACACGACGTTCGACAACCAGCAGGTCGGCGTGCTCCAGGGCAACTCCCTCTTGCAGGGCCTCGGCCTCGTGGACGCCGACGGCAAGGCCACCGGCAGCACCGAGAAGAAGACCATCGAGGTCTTCGCCGGCAGCCCGGACGACAACAACGCGCAGTTCTTCTACGACGGCGCGATGAGCGTCCTCAAGCCGTTCCTCGACTCCGGCCAGGTCACGATCGGCTCCGGCCAGTCGGACTTCAGCCAGGTCGCGATCCAGCAGTGGAAGCAGGAGGGCGCCCAGGCCCGCATGGAGAACCTGCTCTCGGGCTCGTACCCAGGCGGCGCCAAGCCGGACGGCGTCCTCTCGCCGTACGACGGCCTGTCGCGCGGCATCATCCAGGCCCTGACCTCGGCCGGCGTCGCCAACGACGCCATGCCGATCATCACCGGCCAGGACGGCGAGAAGGCGTCCGACAAGCTCATCCTCGACGGCGTCCAGTACTCGACGATCTTCAAGGACACGCGCCTGCTCGGCAAGGAGGCCGTCACGATGGTCGACGACCTGCTCACCGGCGGCACGCCCGACGCTCCCGACTCCTACAACAACAAGGTGAAGGACGTCCCGACCAAGCAGTTCGCCCCCGTGACCGTGACGAAGGACAACCTCGTCGAGGTCATCGTGGACAGCGGCTACTACACGCAGGACGAGATCGACAAGGGCGAGTAGCACCCACCCGCACCGCCCAGGCGGCGCACCCGGCCGGTCGACGCTCGCGTCGACCGGCCTCCACCGGGTCGGGCCGGCCGCGCACCGCGGCCGGCCCGCCTCCGGGCGGCGGTCACCCGTCGCCCGCAGCACCACCGCCGGGAACCCGGCACCACCATCCACACAAGTGAGGCAGGCCATGGCCAACCACATTCTCGAGATGCGCGGCATCACCAAGACGTTCCCCGGCGTCAAGGCGCTGCAGGACGTCACTCTCGAGGTCACGCGCGGCACGTGCCACGCGATCTGCGGCGAGAACGGCGCGGGCAAGTCGACCCTGATGAAGGTCCTGTCCGGCGTCTACCCCGCCGGCTCCTACGACGGCGACATCGTCCTCGAGAACGAGGTCGTGAAGTTCTCCAGCATCCGCGACAGCGAGAAGTCGGGCGTGGTGATCATCCACCAGGAGCTCGCGCTGAGCCCCTTCCTCTCCATCGCGGAGAACATCTTCCTCGGCAACGAGATCTCCAAGGGCGGCTTCATCGACTGGAACGCCACCAACGTGGAGGCCGCGAAGCTCCTCGCCCGCGTCGGGCTGAGCGACAACCCGGCCACCAAGATCGCCGACATCGGAGTGGGCAAGCAGCAGCTCGTGGAGATCGCGAAGGCCCTCTCCAAGGAGGTGAAGCTCCTCATCCTCGACGAGCCCACCGCGGCGCTGAACGACGAGGACTCCGCCCACCTGCTCGACCTGATCAAGCACCTCAAGGGCCAGGGCATCACGAGCATCATCATCAGCCACAAGCTGAACGAGATCAAGGCGATCGCCGACGCGGTGACGATCATCCGCGACGGCAAGACGATCGAGACCCTCGACCTCGGGCGCGACTCCATCAGCGAGGAACGCATCATCAAGGGCATGGTGGGCCGCGACCTGCAGAGCCGCTACCCCGACCGCACGCCGGACATCGGCGAGGAGATCCTGCGCATCGAGGACTGGACCGTCCACCACCCGCAGGAGCACTCCCGCGTCATCGTCGACCACGCCAACCTCAACGTCCGCGCGGGCGAGGTCGTCGGCATCGCCGGCCTCATGGGCGCGGGCCGCACCGAGCTCGCGATGAGCGTCTTCGGCCGCTCCTACGGCGCGAACATCTCCGGCAAGCTCTACAAGCGCGGCAAGGAGATCCAGGCCAAGACGGTCGGCGAGGCCATCAAGAACGGCCTCGCGTACGCCACCGAGGACCGCAAGCACTACGGCCTCAACCTCATCGACGACATCAAGCGCAACGTCTCCGGCGCCGCGCTCGAGAAGCTCGCGAAGGCCGGCTGGGTCGACGCCAACCAGGAGTACGTGGTGGCCGACGGCTACCGCAAGTCGATGAACATCAAGGCCCCGAGCGTGGGCGCCATCACCGGGAAGCTCTCCGGCGGCAACCAGCAGAAGGTCGTCCTCTCCAAGTGGATGTTCTCCGACCCGGACGTGCTGATCCTCGACGAGCCCACCCGCGGCATCGACGTCGGCGCCAAGTACGAGATCTACACGATCATCAACGCGCTCGCCGCGCAGGGGAAGGCCGTCATCGTCATCTCCAGCGAGCTGCCCGAGCTGCTCGGCATCTGCGACCGGATCTACGCCCTCTCCGCCGGGCGCATCACGGGTCAGCTGCCGATCGCCGAGGCGACCCCCGAGAGCCTCATGACCTACATGACCAAGGAAAAGGAATAGTCACCATGTCCAGTCTCAGCAGTGTGGCGGGTTTCCTCGTCAGTCGCCTCAGGCAGATCGGCATCTTCATCGCGCTGATCGCGATCGTGGTGCTGTTCCAGATCCTCACCGACGGGACGCTCCTCGAGCCCCGCAACGTCACGAGCATCGTCGTCCAGAACGCCTACATCCTGATCCTCGCGATCGGCATGGTGATGATCATCATCGCCGGCCACATCGACCTGTCGGTCGGTTCCGTGGTGGCCCTCATCGGCGCTGTCTCGGGCGTGTTCGCGGTCAACTGGGGCTGGCCCTGGTACGTCTCGATCATCGCGAGCCTCGTGATCGGCGGCCTCATCGGCGCCTGGCAGGGCTTCTGGGTGGCGTACGTCGGCATCCCCGCGTTCATCGTGACCCTCGCCGGCATGCTCACCTTCCGCGGTCTCGCGCAGATTGTCCTGGAGAACCGCCCCATCACGCCGTTCCCGGACGAGTACGTCTCGGTCGGCGCGGGCTTCCTGCCCGACCCCTCGGGCGGCACGTCCTACCTCGAGTGGGTCACCGTCACGCTGGGCGTACTGGCCGCGATCTTCCTGGTCGCGCAGCAGCTCCGCGAGCGTCGCGCCCGCGTCAAGCTCAACCTCGAGGACGAGCCCTTCTCCTGGTTCATCACGAAGCTCGCGACCATCGCGATCCTCGTGCTCGGCATCACGTACCTGCTCGCCAGCTACCAGGGCACGCCGATCGTGCTGGTCATCCTCGCGGTCCTCGTGCTCGTGTACACGGCGGTCATGGGGCGCAGCATCTTCGGTCGCCACATCTACGCCCGAGGTGGCAACCTCAACGCGGCGCAGCTGTCCGGCATCAACACGAAGCGCGTCGACTTCCTGCTCTTCGTGAACATGGGCTTCCTGGCCGCGCTCGCGGGCATCGCCTTCACCGCCCGCAGCAACTCGGCGCTCCCCGGCGCCGGCAACGGCTTCGAGCTCGACGCGATCGCCGCGGTGTTCATCGGCGGCGCGGCCGTCACCGGCGGCATCGGCACCGTGACGGGCGCCATGATCGGTGGTCTGATCATGGGCGTGCTGAACAACGGCATGTCGCTGCTCGGCCTCGGCACGGAGTACCAGCAGCTCATCAAGGGCCTCGTGCTCCTGCTGGCCGTCGCGTTCGACGTGTTCAACAAGAGCCGCGGATCCAAGTCCGCGACCTGATCCACCCGCGCTCCGGCGCACGCAGAAGGGCCCGGCATCCGAGTGGATGCCGGGCCTTTCTCGTGCGCCACGCCACAAATCCGCATGGCCTACTTCGAGAGCGCAAGGAGCGAGACCCGTGTGTGGAGAACTTTCGAGCGGAAAGGTTCGCGTCTCTAAGATCCGGTCATGAGAAAATGTAGGGGCAACGCTTCCTCACGACGCCTCTCGTTCGGCAACGATGTCGAAACACCTTTCCGGCGACCGCTCGCCAGATTCGGGCCGATCGTCGTCACGGTGATTGCCGCATCCCTCCTCTACGCAGCTCCAGCGCACGCCTCTGAACATGCTGCGGCAGGAGGAGCGTCGCAGTCGATGGAGGCTCTCGTCACTTCTGTAAAGCCAGAGTCGGTCAGCGAATTGGTTCACGAGTTGGATGCGTCACGCCTGCCCGCATCATTCACCGTGGAGTCCGGTGTCGCCGTTCGGGAGTACCGGGTAGGAAGCGGTGTGACCGTAATCGTTCCGGAGGTCCTCGGGGACAGCCAGCACGGACCCCTATCGTCGTCGTTGATCGCTGCCGGGTACGACAAGAGGAGGGGCGTTTACATCTCGTTCAACAAGACCGATCAAACTGCTTTGGCTTCTGGAGCGGGCGCGGCACTCGGTGCTGCCATCTGTTTCGCGGGCCCCGTGGCGTGCGGTATCGCGGCGACTGTCATAGCGGTCGCCTTGGTCTACATCAACGATCGGGGCCTCTGCGCGGGCAATAGGGAACTCCGCATCGACACCGCGACCCTGCGAGGCCGTTGTGTCTGACGCGGCTCGCGAATTTCTTGCTGATGCGGGAAGATCCATCCGACCGGGTGATGGGGTCAATAGATATGCGTGGGGGTGTGCCGCATGAGAACACGCTTGGTGTTGTGGGCCATCGGAATCGCTGCGGTATCGATCGCGGGTTGGGTGCTATCCGGTGAGGACGGCGGCCGATTTCTCGCCCTCGTGACCGTACCGCTCTTGGTTCTCTTCATGCTCTTCGCTGTGTCACTCTCCAGGCGCCGACGGCCGCCTGAGTGAGAGCAGGCATCAGGGTCTCTCGCACACGCGAAATAGGACGAGTCGGGGCGGTCGCCACGAGCCATCAAGTGGAGACGACGAGAGCCGCGCCCGTGATCCGGGAGCGGCTCTCGCGTCCTGCGGGGTGCGGGCTCTAGGAGCGCGCGCCCATCAGGTGCTCGAGCGCCAGCTGGTTGAGGCGGACGAAGCCGAAGCCCTTGGCGTCGAAGTACTCGTCGGCGGCGAAGTCCTCGTAGGAGGAGCGGTCGGCCAGGATGTCGTCGTAGGACTCGCCCTCGTCGAGGGTCGGCGTGTAGATGTCCTGGACCTTGGCGGCGGCGAGCGCCTCCTGCACCTCGGGGTCGGCGCGGAACGCCTGCGCGCGCTCCTTGAGGAGCAGGTACATGCGCATGTTTGCGGCCGCGGAGTCCCACACGCCCGTGATGTCCTCGGTGCGGCTGGGCTTGTAGTCGAAGTGACGGGGGCCGTCGTACGAGCGGCCGCCGCCCACGCCGCCGTTCTCCAGCAGGTCGACGAGCGAGAACGCGTTCTGCAGGTCGCCGTGGCCGAAGACGAGGTCCTGGTCGTACTTGATGCCGCGCTGGCCGTTGAGGTCGATGTGGAAGAGCTTGCCCTGGTACAGCGCCTGCATGATGCCGGCGGTGAAGTTGAGGCCCGCCATCTGCTCGTGGCCGACCTCGGGGTTCACGCCGACGAGCTCAGGCCGCTCGAGGGTCTCGATGAAGGCGAGCGCGTGGCCGAGGGTCGGCAGCAGGATGTCGCCGCGGGGCTCGTTGGGCTTCGGCTCGATCGCGAAGCGGATGTCGTAGCCCTTGTCGGTGACGTAGTCGCCGAGGAGGTTGACGGCCTCGCGGTAGCGCTCGAGCGCGCCGCGGACGTCCTTGGCGGAGTCGTACTCGGCGCCCTCGCGGCCGCCCCACATCACGAACGTCTGCGCGCCGAGCTCGGCGGCGAGGTCGATGTTGCGCAGCACCTTGTGGATCGCGAACCGGCGGACGGCGCGGTCGTTGCTGGTGAAGCCGCCGTCCTTGAAGACGGGAGCCGAGAAGAGGTTGGTGGTGACCATCGGCACGACGATGCCGGTGTCGCTGAGCGCGCCCTTGAGGCGGTCGATCTGCGTCTGGCGCTCGGCGTCGGTGGATCCGAACGCGAAGAGGTCGTCGTCGTGGAAGGTGAGGCCGTAGGCGCCCAGCTCCGAGATGCGCTCGACGCCCTCGACCACGTCGAGGTCGGAGCGGGTGGGGCCGCCGAAGGGATCGGCCCCCGTGTATCCGATGGTCCAGAGTCCGAACGAGAACTTGTCCTCGCGGGTGGGGGTGAGCGCCATGGTGTCTCCTGTCAGCGTCGTCGGTGATTTGTTGCTGACTACAACCTAACCGGAGCGGGCCTGCTGCACAACGTCGACACGGCGCCGGGGCGGGTCGGCTGGACTCACCGCGGGGGCCCGGGCAGGATGGCAGGAGGTCGTCGTCGACCGCGCGCACGCGCATCCGCCGGCCCGCCATCGCCCCGACGGAGAGGTCCTCGAACGCCATGACCGACGCATCGCCCGCCGCAGCCGGGACGCCCCGAGAGCCCGCCGACGATCGGGGTGAGGGGCTCGCGTTCCCGCCCGGGTTCCTGTTCGGATCCGCCACCGCCGCTTACCAGATCGAGGGCGCGGTCGACGAGGGCGGGCGCGGCCCCTCCATCTGGGACACCTTCAGCCGTACGCCCGGCAAGGTCCTCGGCGGCGACACGGGCGACGTCGCCGACGACCACTACCACCGGCTCGAGTCCGACCTCGACCTGATGCAGGCGCTCGGCCTCGAGGCGTACCGCTTCTCGATCGCGTGGCCGCGCATCCAGCCGACCGGGCGAGGACCCGCGAACGCGGAGGGGCTCGCCTTCTACGGGCGGCTGGTCGACGGGCTCGTCGCGCGAGGGATCACGCCCATCGCGACGCTCTACCACTGGGACCTCCCGCAGGCGCTCGAGGACGAGGGCGGCTGGACGAACCGGGAGACGGCATACGCGTTCGCCGACTACGCCCGGATCATGGGCGAGGCGCTCGGCGACCGCGTCGGCACCTGGACCACGCTCAACGAGCCGTGGTGCTCGGCGTACCTCGGCTACGCGGCCGGCGTGCACGCGCCCGGCCGCACGGACGCGGAGGACTCGTTCCGCGCCGTGCACCACCTGAACCTCGCTCACGGCCTCGCGGTCGCCGCGCTCCGGGAGGTCGTGCCGGCGGACGCGCGGTTCTCCATCACGCTCAACCTGCACGTGATCCGCGGCGAGGGCGACACGGGTCCGGAGGCCGTGCGGCGCGTCGACGGCGTGGGCAACCGCGTCTTCCTCGACCCGCTGCTGCACGGCGAGTACCCCGCGGACGTGCTCGCGGACACCGCCTCGATCACCGACTGGTCGTTCGTGCTCCCCGGCGACGTCGAGCTCATCCGGCAGCCGCTGCACCTGCTCGGGGTCAACTACTACAACACCAGCCGGGTGCGGATGCGCGACGGCTCGTCGACGGGCGGCGGCACCTCCATCCACGGCGACGTCGCCGCGACGCCGTTCCCCGGCACCGACGACGTCGAGTTCCTGGAGCAGCCCGGCCCGTACACGGCGATGGGCTGGAACATCGAGCCCCAGGGCCTCGAGGACCTGCTCGTGTCGCTGCACGAGGGGTTCCCCGGGCTGCCGCTCATGGTGACGGAGAACGGCGCCGCGTTCGACGACGAGGTGACCGTGGGCGACGACGGCGCGCGCGCCGTGCACGACCCCGCGCGGATCGACTACCTCTCGCGGCACTTCGCCGCGGCCCACCGGGCGATCGAGCGCGGCGTCGACCTCCGCGGCTACCAGGTGTGGTCGCTCCTCGACAACTTCGAGTGGGCCTTCGGGTACTCGCGGCGCTTCGGCATCGTGCACGTGGACTACGACACGCAGGAGCGGACGCCGAAGGACAGCGCGCTCTGGTACGCGCGGCTCATCGCCGACCGCGCCATCCCCGCGGCCGACGCCCGGCCCGAGCGCCACGTGCGCCCCGGGGCGTGAGCGGGCCCCTGCCCGGCACCGACGAGCGCGCGCTGCTCGCCGACGGCGTCGTGATGCGGCCTGCGCGGATCACCGACGCCGCCGCGCTCGCCGCCGCGTACCGCGCCAACCGGGAGCACCTCCGGCCGTTCGAGCCCGCGCGCACGGACGCCTTCTTCACGGCGGCGGGGCAGCGGGCGCAGCTCGCGGGACGCATCGCCGAGCGGGCGGCCGGATCCGGCCTGCCGTACCTCATCGTCGAGGGCGACCGGATCATCGGCCGCTGCGACCTGTTCGCGGTGAAGCGCGGCGCGGCCCAGAGCGCGAGCCTCGGCTACTGGATCGACCGGGAGCGGCAGGGCGCCGGCCTCGCGACCGCCGCCGCGCGCGAGGCCGTCCGCGTCGCGCGCGCCGCCGGGCTGCACCGGCTGGAGGCGTCGACTCTCGTGGGGAACGGCGGATCCGAGGAGGTGCTCACGCGAACCGGGTTCGACCGCATCGGGATCGCGCCGGCGTACCTGCGGATCGACGGCGCATGGAGCGACCACACGCTCTGGCAGCGCGTGGTCGACGGCGCGCGCTGACCCGGATCGCGTGCCTGGGCGGCGGGGCTCAGGCGTCGAGCAGCAGCTCGGTCATGCTCCGCAGGCGCGCCTGGGCACTGGAGTCGGCGCCGCTGCGGTGGACGACGTCGTCGTGCACCTTCTCGGCGACCCGCAGGAGGTCGGGCAGGATGCCGCGTCCGCGCTCCGTGAGGGCGATGAGGAGGCGCCGCTCGTCGGCCTGGTCGCGCTGGCGCGTGATGTAGCCGAGGAGCTCGAGGCGCTTGAACAGCGGGGACAGCGTGCCCGGCGTCAGCTGCACGGCATCGCTCAGATCGCCCGCGCGACGGGGGTCCTGCTCCTGGAGGGCGAGCATCACGAGGTACTGCGGGTGCGTGAGGTGGTAGGGCTTGAGCAACGGCCGGTAGAGCGAGATCACCGCTCGGGACGCGGCGGCGAGCAGCAGTCCCATGTCGCGGTCGAGCAGAGCTCCTGCGTGGTCCGTCATGTGTCCTCCTGGCCGTCTGCGAGACGCGTCCCCCGACGGCCTGATCCCTTCGGACGCTACTCCCGAGATCGAGCAGCGGCGCGACCGGGGGCCCACGCACAGCCCGCGAGGAGCCGCGCGTCATCACTCCGTGGTCGAAGGCATCCACCCCTGCTCCATCTGGTGGCGGCGCACCTCCGCGACGGCGCGGTCCGCGTCGACCGGCACGGCCTCCCAGAGGATGCCGGAGCCGTCGAGCCAGCCCAGCGCGAGCATGGTGTCGGCCAGGTCCTCCACGAACATGGACACCGTCGTGCCGTGGGAGCGGATGAGGTCGCCGTGCAGGCTCCAGCCGAAGTAGGCGGACAGGTACCTGGCCTGCTCGGAGTGGCTGCGCTGCAGGTGGCGGTTCTGCCGCTCGGTGGATCCGCCCGAGGCCTGCACCTCGTCCTGCAGCTCGTCGCCGTGCTCGTCCGACATGCGTCCTCGTCCCTCGCGCGTCACGGGCCCACGGCGGACACCGGAGGCAGACCCCTTAGACACTACGGAGTACGCCCGACAATCCGCCAGGAGCGGCGCTCCGACGGCGCGCGGGACGCGGGCGCTCAGGCCCGGCGGAGCTCCCAGTCGTCCACGCGCAGCCGGGTGAGCGCCTGGACGGCGGCGTGCACGGCCGGGGAGGCGGATCCGCCCGGCGCCGTGACGACGTGCACCACGCGCTCGCCGACGCCGGAGATGCGCCGCCGGACGACGCCGCGGGGGAGGGGCGCGGTCGCGAGGGCGAGCGACGGCAGGAGCGCGACCCCGAGCCCCGCCTGCACCATGCCCACGGCGGCGGCCGCGTTGTCGGTCTCGAAGGACGTCGCCGGCGCGAAGCCGCTGCGCGCGCACGCGCTCACGAGGTGGCGGCGGCACCGGACGCAGCCCGCGATCCACCGGTCGTCGGCGAGGTCGCGGAGCGCGAGCGCGCCGCGGTGCCGCAGCGCCCGCGCCTCCGGCAGCACGGCCCACAGCGTCTCCCGCCAGAGCGGCCGGACCTCGAGGCCGTCGAGGGCGCGCGCGTCGGGATCGTCCGGGTCGTCCGGGTAGGCGAAGGTCACGGCGACGTCGGCCTCGCGGGCGCGGATGGCCGCGACGGCCTCGGGCGGCTCGGCTTCGAGGTAGCCGAAGCGCAGGCCCGGATGCGCCTGCGCGAGGCCGCCGAGGAGCCGCGGCACGACCGTCGAGGACGCGGACGGGAACGCCGCGACGCGGACGGTGCCCGCTCGGAGGCCCCGCAGGTCGTCGAGCTCGTCGGCCGCCCGGTCGATGGCGTGCACCACCGTCTCCGCGTGCCGGGCGAGGACACGGCCGGCCTCCGTGAGGACGACGCCCCGGCCGGCGCGCGCGGTGACGGGCACGCCGATGCGCGCCTCGAGGCGCCGGAGGGTCTGCGACAGTGCGGGCTGGCTGACGCCGAGGGACGCGGCGGCCGCGGTGATCGAGCCGCGGACGGCCAGGGCGTGCACCGCCGCGAGCGCGGCCGAGTCGAGGTCGCGGGCGGTCGGGGGAGCGTCGGTCATGCGCAGAGCATAAAGCGCGCTTATGGGACGCATGCCGGGCGGGGTCTTGCTCGATGGATCCGCGCTCGTCACGCTGGACGCATGACGACCGCGCCCCTGCCCGCCGACCTCCGCGACCTGTTCGAGGCCGGGCCCGGCTACCTCTCCGCGTGCACCATGGGCCTGCCCACGCGCGAGACGGTCGAGCGCCTGCGGGCCGACCTGACGACCTGGTCGGCCGGGGGATCCACCGCGCACGGCTACGGCAGCGTCGTCGAGGGCGTGCGCGCGTCGTACGCGTCGCTCGTGGGCGTCAGCGTGGGATCCGTCGCCGTGGGCTCGCAGACCGCCTCCTTCGTGAGCGTGCTCGCCGCCGCCGTGCCCGCGGGCGCCGAGGTGCTGTGCGTGACGGGCGACTTCAGCTCGCTCACCTACCCGTTCGTCGTGGCGGAGGCGCGCGGCGTCGTCGTGCGGCACGTGCCGCTCGAGGAGCTCGCCGGCGAGATCGGCCCGCGCACGCACCTCGTCGCGTTCTCCCTCGTGCAGTCCGCCGACGGACGGGTCGCCGACGTGGCGGCGATCCGGGAGGCCGCGCGGATCCACGACGCCTTAACGCTGTGCGACACCACGCAGGCGGCCGGCGCCATGCCGATCGACGCGAGCCTCTTCGACGCCACCGCCTGCCACGCCTACAAGTGGCTCTGCGCCCCGCGCGGCGCGGCGTTCCTCACGCTGTCCGACCGCTACCGCCGGACCCTCGTGCCCGTGCAGGCGAACTGGTACGCGGGCGCCGACGTGTGGGCGTCCTGCTACGGACCCGCGATGGCGCTCGCCGAGGACGCGCGCGCGTTCGACGTGTCGCCCGCGTTCGGCGCATGGGTGGGGGCGGCCCCGGCGATCGCGCTCTTCGCGCGCCTCGACCTCGACGCCGTGCACCGCAGGAACGTCGAGCTCGGCGACCTCGTGAGCGCGGGCCTCGGCATCGAGCCGCGCGGGCAGGCGATCGTCACGTGGCCGGACGCGGACGGCGCCGACCTCGCGTCGCTCGGGGCGGCGGGGATCGTCGCCTCGGGGCGCGCGGGCCGGGCGCGCATCGCCTTCCATCTCTGGAACGACGAGGACGACGTGGAGCGGGTCGTGCGCGCGCTCCGGCGCTGAGGGGCGGCCGCGCGGCGATTCCATAGGCTGGGAATAAGCCGGGCGCGCGCCCGTTGGACATCGAGGCGATGCACGCGCACGCCCTCCCTCCTCCGGCGCCCCGCGCCCCCTCATCGCGAAGGAACGCTCCGTGTCGTCTGCCGTCATCCATCCCGGCGACGCGCTCTCCCGCCGGGAGCGCATCGTCTACATCATCGTGCTGGGGGCCCTCGTCGGCCTCGGCCCCTTCACGATCGACCTCTACCTGCCCGCCTTCCCGGTGATCAAGGAGCAGTTCGGCGTCTCGGACGCGGCCGTCCAGCTGACCCTCACGGGCACGACCGTCGGGTTCGCGCTCGGCCAGCTCGTGGTCGGGCCGTGGAGCGACCGGGTCGGACGCCGGCTGCCGCTCATCGTCGCCACGAGCCTGCACATCCTCGCGTCGCTCGGGGCCGCGCTCGCGCCCGACGTCACGGTGCTGCTCGTCTTCCGCATCCTCCAGGGCGCCGGTGCCGCGGGCGGCGCGGTCGTCGCGATGGCCATGGTGCGCGACCTGTTCGGCGGCCGCCCGCTCGTGCGCATGCTCTCGCGTCTCGCCCTCGTGACCGGGCTCGCGCCGATCCTCGCGCCCGTCATCGGCTCGCAGCTGCTGCGCTTCGTCGACTGGCGCGGCGTGTTCTACGCGCTGACCGCCTACGCGATCCTCGTGGTGATCGCCGTGACCTTCTTCATCGTCGAGACGCTGCCCAAGGACCGGGTGCGCATCGAGGAGAAGGGCACGCTGCTGCGCCGCTACCGCTCGGTGCTCGGCGACCGCGTGTTCGTCGGCGTCGCCCTCATCGGCGGGATGCAGTTCGCCGGCCTCTTCTCGTACCTCTCCAGCTCGTCGTTCCTGTTCCAGGACGTGTACGGGTTCGACGCGCAGCAGTTCGGGATCCTGTTCGGGATCAACTCGCTGGGGGTCGTGATCGGCAACCAGATCGCGGCCCGGCTCACGAAGGTCATCGGGCCGCAGTGGATCCTCGCGGGCGTCGTCACGGTGCAGTTCCTGGCGTCGGCGACGATCGTGGTGCTCGGCACGTTCACCGACGCGGGGCTGCTCGGCACCCTGATCCCGCTGTTCTTCTTCATCCTCGCGTGCGGCTTCGGCTTCCCCTGCGTGCAGGTGCTCGGGCTCGTGAACCACGGGCACGAGGCGGGCACGGCGGCGTCGCTGCTCGGCGCCGTGAACTTCGGGCTCGCGGGCGCGATCTCGCCCATCGTCGGCGTGATCGGCATCACCTCGGGCGTGCCGATGGCGGCCGTCATGGGCGCGTGCGCGGTCGTCTCGATCCTCTCGATGTGGCTCATCGTGCAGCCGCGGACGGTGCCGGCGCTCACGAACTGACGGCCGTCGACCGCGGGGGAGCGCTGGGTAGGGTGAGGCCATGAGCCCCGCCCGCGACCCGGCCCGCCTCCGGGGGATCGACGCGGCGCGCGGGCTCGCTGTCCTCGGGATGATGGCGGCGCACGTCGCGGTGCCGCGGACCCTCCGGCTCGACGAGCCGGCCACGTGGCTCGCGATCGCCGACGGCCGGTCCTCCATCCTCTTCGCGACGCTCGCGGGGCTGTCCATCGCGCTCATGTCGGGGCGCGACCGGCCGGTCGACGGGAGCGACCTCGCGCGCGTGCGGCTGCGGATCCTCGTGCGCGCCGCGTGCCTGTTCCTCCTCGGCGGGCTGCTGGCCTCGCTCCAGACGTACGTCGCCGTGATCCTCGAGGTCTACGCCGTGCTGTTCGTGGCCGTGCTGCCGCTGCTCCGCTGGCGCGCGTCGCGGCTGCTCGCGCTCGCCGCGGTCGCCGCCGTCGCGCTGCCGGTGGCCACGACGGCGCTCGCCATCCACTTCGACGGCGCGCTCATGCGGCCCGACCCGTTCGTCGTGCTCGTCGTCACCGGCCACTACCCGGCGCTCACCTGGGTGGTGTTCGCGATCGCGGGCCTCGGGATCGGCCGGCTCGCGCTCCGCTCCGCGCGCGTGCAGCTGCTGCTCGTGACGGTGGGCGCCGGGCTCGCCGTGCTCGCCTACGGCGGGTCGGCGCTCGTGGAGGCGGCCGTGCCCGCGCCGCCGCCGGGCTGGGAGTTCATCCTCTCGACGACGCCGCACGAGGGGTCGCCGTTCGAAGTCGGGGGATCCGGCGGGTTCGCCATCGCCGTGATCGGCCTGTGCCTGCGCATCGCCGCCCTGCTGCCGGCGGTGCTCGTGCCGCTCGAGACGGTGGGGCAGCTCGCGCTCACCGTGTACGCGGTGCACATCGTGGTGATCGACCTCGTCGCGCCCGAGGGCGACCTCATCGCGGACGACGGCGCGTACGTGGCGTTCGTCGTCGTGACGGTCGTGCTCTGCGTGCTCTGGACGAGGACCCTCGGGCGCGGGCCGCTCGAGCGCGCGCTGGGGGCGGTCGCGGGGCGGGCGTCGGACCTCGCGCCGCGCGGATCCCGGGGGCGCGTGCCGGAGGACGCCCGCTAGAGGAGGCGTCCGAGGCCGGGGCGGACGTCGCGGGCGGACGCGCCGAGCCGGCCGAGGGCCTCCACCCGGGGCAGGCTCGCGGCGTCGCCGGCGTCCCACGCCGCCGACAGCGCGCACCACGCCTCGGTCCAGGCGAGCACGGCGTCGAGGTCGGCGCCCGTCTCCTCGGCGACCACGCGCGCCCGGCGGGCCAGGCGTCCCGGGCGCAGCGCGATCGCGGGCGTCGGGTTCGCGAGCACGTTCGCCGTGTCGAAGCCGGGGTCGCCCACGAGGGCCTTCGGGTCGATGGCGCGCCAGCCATCGTCGCGGTCGTCGTCCCCGTCGCTGTCGCTGCTGTCGTCGCCGCCGAAGCGCAGGACGTTGCCGTGGTGGACGTCGCCGTGCAGCACCGCGGTCGGCCCTGGCCCGGCGAGCAGCTCGCGCGCGACTGCCGCGCCGCGGTCGAGGGACCGGGGGAGCGGCCGCTCGGGCGCGACCAGCTCGCGGAACCCGACCTCGAGGGGGACGGCCTCGGCGACGACCCGCGGCTCCAGCGGGACGCGATGCAGTCGCGCGGCGGCGCGGGCGAGGATCCGCGTGGCCCGGTCGTCGCGCGCGTCCGCGCCGGGCCCGTCGGACGAGGCCTCCCGCACGAGGATCCCCGGGTCGCCCGCGCGCGCCATGAGCACGGTCCCGTCGGCGTCCGAGGCGAGCACGGGCGCGGCGCCGCGGCCGGCCCACGCGGCCATCAGGCGTCCGCCGCGGCGCTCCTCCTCCACGAGCGGCACCTTGAGCATCAGGCGCGCGCCGTCGCGGCGGACCGGGGCGATCACGCTGCTGGCGGTGCGGACGGACGGGCCGTCCGGATCCAGCCGCCAGCGCTCGAGCAGCGGCGCGAGCACCGCGTCCGTCACAGCCGGATCGACACGGGCACGCCCGTGAGTGCCATGATCCCGACGACGCCGCCGATCACGGCCACGCCCAGGAGGACGAGCGCCCCGGCCAGCGCGAGCCGCGACCGCTCGTACCAGGGCAGGATCCCGCGGCGGGCCCCGCGCAGCTCCGCCATCGTGAGCACCCGCGCCTGCTCCGTGAGCGGCAGGTCCAGGTCGGCCGCCATCGAGCGCATGGTCCAGAGGTCGTACACGTGGCCGCTGAGGCGGAGGAGGAGCCGGCCGTCGACGTCCATGACGAACAGGCGCGGCTGCGTGTCGAGCGTGAGGCCCTGGTAGACGTGCACCACCAGGAGGTCGTGGACGGTGCTCCCGCGGATGCGCGTGCGACGCCCGAGGAACCGGCACTCGACGTCGCCCGTCGCATGCGTGATCCGCACGTAGGAGGTGAGGTACAGGCCGGCGAGCAGGGCGCCGAGCACCACGACCACGGCCACTCCGAGGAGCACGGCCGCCGCGTTCCCGGTGGGGACGGCGAGGACGAGGAGGGCCGCGCCCAGGGGGACGACGAGCGCGAGCGCGGCGAGGCCGAGCTGCCGGAGGAGCGTCGCCCGGGGGCGGATGAGCGTGCTCGTGCCGTCGTCGGGCGTGTCGTCGTCGTGCTGCACGTCGCCTCCGGTCGTCCGACGCCGTCCTCGCGTCTGCCGTCGTCAGGTGCGCCGCGCGCGTCTCGGGACGGGCGGCACCCGCGGGTGCGGGCGGGACGACCGGTCCAGCCTAGGCGCGTGTCGACCGGGCGGGCAGGGGCGCTATGGGGGACATGGGGAGACAGCCGGGGTACAGGAGAGCCCCGAGGGACCTGGGTCCGTCGGGGCTCTCCTGCGGTCTGGCGGAGGATAGGGGATTCGAACCCCTGAGGGCTTTCACCCAACACGCTTTCCAAGCGTGCGCCATAGGCCACTAGGCGAATCCTCCATGACGCGTGCCGCGGCGTCAGGAACGCGGCGGCACCCGTCGATACTACCTGCCCGCGACGAGGCTCGATGCACCCGGGGTGTCGAGCAGCCCCGCGAGGGCTCGACGGGAGGGCGCGCCGAGCTTCGCGCGCGCCTGGTAGAGGTGCGATTCGACCGTGCGGACGGAGAGGAACAGGCGCCCGGCGATCTCCCGGTTGCTCAGGCCCTGGGCCGCGAGCACGCCGATCTCCAGCTCCCGGCGGGTCAGCATGCTCACGTCGAGGACGGGCGTGACCGTGGACGTCTCCACCGCGGGCGCACCGCAGTCGATGCGGGCCTGGATCCGCCCGAGCGTCGCCCGCGCGTCGGCGAGGGCGGGCCCGGGCTCGCCGCCCGCCAGCATGCGGAGCAGGTCCTCGCAGGCGGTGAGGGCCTGCTGGTGCAGGCCAGACTCCTCGAGCGTGCGCACGCCCTGCGCGACGAGCGCCGCGTCCGCCGTGCGGGATCCCACCACGACCTCGGCCATGCCGTGCAGCGCCGGCACGTCGGTGCGCTCGCGGACCAGGCGGGCGCCCGGGACGAGTCGGGCGTCCGTGGACCCGAGCATCCACGCGCGGAACAGCATGCCGGCCCGGAGCGCGTACGCGTCGCCGCTGAGGTCACCGGTGTCGAGCAGGAGCGTCGCCGCCTCGTCCGGCCGGCCGCGGGACGCGAGGATCTCCACCCGCACGCCCTCGGCGAGCATGCGCTGGTACGGGTAGCGCGGGTCGGCGCGGTGCGCGATCTCCGTCGCGATGCGCTCGGCCTCCTCGGTGCGGCCGCGGAGCGCGAGCACACGGGCGCGCTGCATGCCGATCCAGAGCCGCCACGTGCCGATGTCCGGGCCGATGAGGCGGTCGTCGGCGAGGGCCAGCTCGGCCTCCGCGCGGTCGAGCCGGCCGAGGTCGAGGGCGACGCCGCCCGTGATCGCGCCGAGGACGGGGATGAACCACTGCGCGTCCTGCGCGATCGCCGACTCCACCCACGCGTCCAGCTCGCGCTCGAGGTCGGGGAGGTCGAGCCGGCAGAGGCGGCGGGCGAAGGCGCTCGCCGAGAGCAGCTCGAGGCGCCCCTCCTCGAGCAGGATGTCGTCGTAGGTGCCGCGGCGGTCGGCGTGGCGGGACACGAGCCCGAGCCCGTCATCGATGGCGTCGCCGAGCTCGGTACCGCGGCCCAGGTGGCCGAGCGCGAGGACGACCGAGCGCTGGGCCCGGAGGCGCACGAGCGGGCTCGACGTGAGCGTCGCCGCGCCGCGCGCGGCGGTGAGCGCCGCCTCCCACTCCATCAGCCCGAGCGACATCGCCGAGCCGATGACGGCGGCCTGCGCGCGCTCGTCGGGGGTCGCGTCCTCGCCGTGCGCGATCCCCTCGAGCAGCCGGTGGACGCGGTCGGTGCCCGGCATCGCGGCGTGCGTCGACAGGACGCGCCAGTGGAGCGCCTCGACGCGCTCCGCCGGCGTGAGGGCCGCGGTGTCCAGCGCTTCCAGCACCTCCATGGCGCGTGCCGGGTTGCCGAGGACGGTGAGGGCGCGCGCCCGCTCGCAGGCCGCGTACGCGTCGGAGCCGCCGCCTCCGGCGATCTCCGCGAAGGCGAGCGCGTCGTGCGTCATGCCGACGTCGTTCGCGAGCCGCGCGGCGACGAGGTGCACGGCCGCGAGGGTGCCCGCGCCGAAGCGCTCGACGGCGTCGCGGCGCCCGTCGTCGGTGAGCGTGCGCGCGATCAGCAGGCTCTCCTTGGGGTTGAGGGGCACGCCGTGCGCGGCCTCCTGGAGCAGCGACCCGACGACGCGGCGCGTGAGGGCGTCGACGGCGTCCGGGGCGGTGCGCGCGAGGGCGGCCTCGGCCTCGAGCAGGTCGGCGCGCAGGATCCGGTCGCCCTGGCCCTGCACACGCGCAAGGCCGCGGGCGCCGAGCACCCGCAGGATCGTCTCGCCGAAGAGGCGGGCGGCGCGCTGGTAGGGGACGCCGTCGAGGCGGGCGAGGAGCACGAGCGTGCTCCGCTCGTCGTCGTCGAGCATCGACACGCGCGAGGAGACCAGCTCGAGGATCCGGGCGCGTGGCGCGTGCGGGCTCGGGAAGGCGTACCCCGTGACGGTCCGCTCCGTGCCGTCCGACTCGAGCGCCTCGAAGGTCAGCTCGCGGACGAGGAACGGGCGGCCGCCGCTGCGCCGCTGGATCTGCACGCGCGTCGCCTGGTCGAGCGCCACCTGGCCCGCGATCGAGTCGATCATCGCGTCGACCTCGGCCGCGTCGAGCGGGGAGAGGTCGAGCCGCTCGGCGTAGCCGTTCCGCCAGAGGCCGAGGATCTCGTGGGCCGCCTGCGCCGTGCGCGCGGCCTGGTCGCCGCCGGACTCGAGGTCCCGGGCGCGGAGGTGGCGGGCGTCGCCGCCCGTGTCGTCGACCGTCACGAGCAGCGTGCAGTGCTCGCTCGCGCGCGCGTCGGCCAGGGCGGCGCGCAGGTCGGGTGCCATGAGGTGCCCGTCGTCGATGACCACGACGGGCCGCGCGGCGGGGAGCGGGCGCGCGACGCGGATCCCGGGGACCTGGTCGATGACGCGGCGGAGGACGTCCGCGAGGTCGGAGGTGGAGGCGTGGGCGCGGATCACGGTGAGGCCGTTGCGCGTGAGCGCGTCGGCCACGCGACCCGCCACGTGGCTGCGACCCGAGCCGACGCTGCCCGTGACCACGGCGCTCGTGCCGGCCGCGAGCCAGCGCTCGAGCGTCTCGAGGTCGCGGGCGCGACCGCCGCGCCCGGGAGCCGGGCTCTCCACGCGTCCGCTCGACCGGATGTAGGTGTGCGTCATCTGCTTCATGTGACCCCCGTCGCGTCAAAGCGGTGGTCCGCGCCGATTCCCCCGAGGCTGCGCGGTCCTTGTGCGTCCATCTTGCGCGGAATGCGGGGATCCGAGAAGGCGCACCGACGTCTACTGATCGGATGCGCCGCGGAAATAAGTAGTCGGCACTGTGGGGGACACATCCGGGCGCTCCTAGCGTTTCCTTCATGTCCGGGCATGGGGATGCTCCGGACGGTGCGCTCCGGCGCACGATGCGAGCGACGCGCGGGAGGACGACGGCTTCGGGTGCCGTCGACCCGACGCGTCGCCCGCGGCACGACCCGGGTGTCTCACCAGGCCCGGAAGCGGATGACGGCCCCCTCCGGGGAGGAGGGGACCGTCATCCGGATCCGCGCGGGTCGCGCGCCCGGCGGCTGGCGCTAGTAGCGCAGCCCCGCGATGGCCTCGGCGACGGGCTCCTCGCCGGAGATCGCCTCGAACTGGACGCGGACGCCCGTGCCGTCGATGAGCGCGGTCGCGACGATCTCGGCGACGTCGGCGCGCGGGATGGTGCCGCGGCCCGTGGACGTGCCCACCTGGATCCGGCCGGTGCCGGCGTCGTCGGTGAGGCCGCCGGGGCGGACGATGGTCCACTCGATGTCGCGGGCCCGCAGGTCGGCGTCCGCCTCGGACTTGGCGCGCTGGTAGATCTTGTAGGTGTCGTCGCTGTCGGGGTCGAAGCCGTCGACGGCCATCGCCGAGATCATGACGTAGCGCGTGACGCCCGCCTTCTCGGCGGCGTCGGCGAGGAGGATCGCGCCGTCGCGGTCGATGGTGATCTTGCGCTCGGGGCCGGAGTCGGGCCCGCCGCCGGCCGCGAAGACCACGGCGTCGGCGCCCTGGAGCGCCGCGGCGACCTGGTCGACGTCGCTCTCCTCCAGGTCGAGCACGAGCGCCTCGGCGCCCGCGTCCGCGAGGTCGGACGCGTGGTCCGGGTTGCGGACGATGCCGACGGGCTGGTGGCCCTGGTCGGCGAGGCGTCGTTCGAGCAGTCGGGCGATCTGGCCGTGTCCTCCGGCGATGACTATGCGCATGGTCCCCACGGTACGCGCGGTTCGTGACCGGCTCCTGGGCGGGCCGGCGCCGACCGTCGGGCGCCCGGCGTCGGGTACACTCGGTGTCGGCTCCTCGCGTGGTGCCATCCAGGTGAACTCCCCCAGGGCGGAGACGCAGCAAGGGCAGCCGGGCTCTGGCAGGTGCGCGAGGGGTCTTCTCCTTTTAACACGTGCAGGTCTCCGTGCAGGCGACGCCCATAGGCTTGCGGGCATGGCTCGGAGCATCTACATCACGTCCGCCGAAGGGCACTCGGGCAAGTCGACGGTCGCGCTGGGCGTGCTCGACACCCTCACCCACCAGATCCAGCGCGTGGGCGTGTTCCGGCCCATCGCGCGCTCCATCGTCGAGCGCGACTACGTGCTCGAGGCGCTGCTCTCCCACGACGGCGTCGAGCTCGACTACGACGAGTGCGTGGGCGTCACCTACGACGACGTGCACGCGGATCCCGAGGCCGCGCTCTCGCGCATCGTCGAGCGGTACAAGGCCGTCGAGGCCAAGTGCGACGCGGTCGTCATCGTCGGCAGCGACTACACCGACGTCGGCAGCCCCACCGAGCTGTCCTTCAACGCGCGCATCGCGGCGAACCTCGGCGCCCCCGTGCTCCTCGTGCTCACGGGCCGCCGCACCGACGAGACCGGCGGCCGCAGCCCCGACGAGATGCGCCAGATCGCCGACCTCGCCATCCCCGAGCTCGTCACCGCGCACGCGGGCCTCCTCGGAGTGGTGGTGAACCGCGCCGATCCCGAGCAGCTCGACGCCATCACGGCCGCGATCCCCGCCGCCGTCCCCGCCTCGTTCCAGGCGAAGGCGCCGCACGTGCCCGTCTGGGCGATCCCGGAGGACGCGTTCCTCGTGGCGCCGACCGTCGCCGAGCTGCTGGACGCGGTCGACGGCACGCTCGTCAAGGGCGACGCGGCGCTCCTCAGCCGCGAGGCGCTCGGGGTCGTCGTCTCCGCCATGTCGATGGAGAACGTGCTCGCGCGCCTCACCGAGGGCGCCATCGTCGTGATCCCCGGCGACCGCAGCGAGGTCCTCCTCGGCGTGCTCACGGCCCACGCCTCCGAGACGTTCCCCACCGTCGCGGGCATCGTGCTCAACGGCGGCTTCGCGCTGTCGCCCACCATCGAGCGGCTCGTCTCCGGGCTCGACGAGACCCTGCCGATCATCTCCACCGAGCTCGGCACCTACGAGACCGCGAAGCGCATCACGCAGACGCGCGGCCGGCTCTCGCCCGAGTCCAGCCGCAAGATGGACACGGCGCTCGCCGCCTTCGAGCAGCACGTCGACACGTCCCGGCTGCTCGAGCTGCTGGACGTCAGCCGGTCCGACGTGGTCACGCCGCTCATGTTCGAGTACGGGCTCATCGAGCGGGCGCGGAGGGCCGGCAAGCGGATCGTGCTGCCCGAGGGCACCGACGACCGCGTGCTGCGCGCCGCGGGCACGATCCTCCGACGCGGCATCGCCGACGTCACGATCCTCGGCGAGGAGATCGAGGTCCGCTCGCGCGCCATCGGCCTCGGCATCGACATCGGCCGCGCGACCGTGCTCAGCCCCTTCGACGCCGTGCTCCGCGAGCGCTTCGCGGAGGAGTACGTCCGCTTGCGCGCCCACAAGGGCATGGTGCTCGACATCGCGCGCGAGACCGTCACCGACGTCTCCTACTTCGGCACGATGATGGTGCAGCTCGGGCTCGCCGATGGCATGGTCTCCGGCGCCGCGCACACGACGGCGCACACCATCCGGCCGGGCTTCGAGATCATCAAGACCACCGAGGGCGTCTCCGTCGTCTCGTCGGTGTTCCTCATGGCGCTCGCCGACCGCGTGCTCGTGTACGGCGACTGCGCCGTGAACCCCGATCCCACGGCCGACCAGCTCGCGGACATCGCCATCTCGTCGGCGGAGACCGCGGCGCAGTTCGGCATCGAGCCGCGCATCGCGATGCTGTCGTACTCGACGGGGGAGTCGGGCGCCGGTGCCGACGTGGAGAAGGTGCGCCAGGCCACCGCACGCGTGCGGGAGCTGCGGCCGGACCTCGCGGTCGAGGGCCCCATCCAGTACGACGCGGCGGCGGACGCGGCCGTCGCGGCCACGAAGATGCCCGACTCGCAGGTCGCCGGCCGCGCGACGGTGTTCATCTTCCCGGACCTCAACACGGGCAACAACACCTACAAGGCCGTGCAGCGCTCGGCCGGCGCGGTCGCCATCGGGCCCGTGCTGCAGGGGCTGCGCAAGCCCATCAACGACCTGTCGCGCGGCGCGCTCGTGCAGGACATCGTCAACACCGTCGCCATCACCGCCATCCAGGCCGAGGGGCTCCAGGCGGGCTGAGGCCCGCCCGTCCCGTCGTCCGCCCCACCCGCCGCACCCGTCAGGAGCCCGCCCGTGCCCGTCGTCCTCGTCGTCAACTCCGGATCGTCGTCGTTCAAGTACCAGCTCATCGAGATGGGCTCGGAGTCCGTGCTCGCGTCCGGCCTCGTGGAGCGCATCGGCGAGCCGACCGGATCCACCCGTCACAAGGCCGGCGGCGACTCGTGGGAGCGCGAGCTGCCCATCGCCGACCACACCGCGGGCTTCCAGGCGATGCTCGACGCGTTCGCGGAGCACGGCCCGTCGCTCGAGGAGGGGCCGCCCGTCGCGGTCGGCCACCGCGTCGTGCACGGCGGGGACGTGTTCGTCGAGCCGACCGTCGTCACCGACCAGGTCAAGGCCGACATCGACGACCTCTCCGCGCTCGCGCCGCTGCACAACCCCGGCGCGCTGCAGGGGATCGAGGCGGCCCAGCAGGCGTTCCCCGACGTCCCGCACGTGGCCGTGTTCGACACCGCGTTCCACCAGACGCTGCCCGCCGAGGCGTACACGTACGCGATCGACCGGGAGCTCGCGGCCGCGCACCGCATCCGCCGCTACGGCTTCCACGGCACGAGCCACAAGTACGTCTCCGAGGCGGCCGCGCGCCTGCTCGGGAAGCCGCTCGAGGAGACGCGGATCATCGTGCTGCACCTCGGCAACGGGGCGTCCGCCGCGGCGGTGCAGGGCGGCCGCTCCATCGACACCTCCATGGGCCTCACGCCGCTCGAGGGCCTCGTGATGGGGACGCGCTCCGGCGACATCGACCCCGCGATCCTCTTCCACCTCGCCCGCCACACCGACCTCGGGCTCGACGGACTCGAGACGCTGCTGAATCGCAAGAGCGGCCTGCTCGGCCTCACTGGCCTCGGCGACATGCGCGACGTGCAGCGCGCCGCGGCCGACGGCGACGAGGCCGCGCAGACCGCGCTCGGGGTGTACCGGCATCGGATCCGCCACTACGTGGGCGCGTACGCGGCGCAGCTCGGCGGGGTGGACGCGGTCGTCTTCACCGCGGGCGTCGGCGAGAACAACCCGCTCGTGCGGCGCCGCTCGCTCGTCGGGCTCGAGTTCATGGGGCTCGCCATCGACGACGACCGCAACGAGCTCATCAGCTCCGAGGCGCGCTTCGTGAGCCCCGAGGGCTCGCCCGTCGCGGTGCTCGTGATCCCCACCGACGAGGAGCTCGAGATCGCCCGGCAGTCGCTTGCGGCGACCGCGGACTGACCCCGCCCTCTCCGCGCCGTCCCCGAGGCCCGTGATCCGATCGCATCGCGGGCCTCGTCTCGTGCTGCCGGCCGCGCGGATCAGTAGCGCCACTGGGACGCCTACTGAACCGACTGCGTGCCCGCGAGCGTGCACACCAGTGCCCTGCAGTGTTGTCGGCCCCGCGAGCGGATGCGAGCCTTCGATGACCGTGGGTGTGGTGGGGGCCGCCCCGCGGGATGCACGGCTGCGCCCCACGAGCGTGGCCGGCCACGCAATCGAGGGGAACGCAGATGGCACTACACATGCCCAGCCGCAGAAGCAGGCTGGCGACCGCGACGGCCTTCGGGCTCGCCGCGGCGATCGTCGCGTTCGGGGGCACCGCGCCCGCGAACGCCGCACCGGGGGACACGGCGGAGGCCGAGGGACGCTTCCTGACCCTGACGAACGTCCCGCAGGTGATCGCCCTCGACGGCGCATACGCCTCGTACGGCCCGGGTGACACCGCCGCGCAGGTGGAGGACGCGCCGCTGGACGCGACCGTCCTCGGGGGGCTCGCGAACGCGCAGCTCGCCGCCGGTGTCACGCTCGGCTCGCTCCTCGACCTGGACCAGGCGGCAGCGGCCGGCGTGCTGCAGCAGTACGCGGCCGCGGGACCGGCCGGCGCCACGGGCGCGGCGGGAGCCGTGTCGGACAGCGGCGCCATCACGGTCGGCCAGGGCGGCGGGCAGCAGACGGTCATCGGCCTCGGCTCGACCATCGCCTCGATCGGCGCGGACGACGCCCTCTCCGACCTCTCGCTGCGCTTCGGCGCGATCTCCTCCACCGTCACGTCGACGGGCACGGGGACGCCGACCTCGGACTACGACATCGCCTCGGCCGAGGCCGTGCTCACGAGCCCGCTGGTCGCCCAGATCAGCTCGCGGCTCACGACGGCCGTCGACGGCATCGCCCCCGGCATCGCCGCTGACATCGACGTCTCGGCCGCCACGGGCCCGCTCCTCGAGGAGATCCTCGGGGAGAACGTGCTGACCTCGGCCCTCCGGGTCGGGACCCCGACCGTCACGACCACGGCGAACGTGGACACGGCCGCCGTCGTGCAGGCCGCGCTCGCCGAGCCCCTCACGAACGAGGACGGCACGGTCTCGATCGACGTGTCCGCCGGCACCATCACGGTGGACCTCGACCGGATCCAGGCGCTGAACGACCGCGCCGCCGGCACCTCGGTCCTGACCTCGGCGCTCCTCTCGAGCGTCGTCGACTCGGCGATCACGGACGTCTTCACGGACGTGCTGCCGAACCGCCTCGTGGACGCGCTCCGCGCCTCCACCACGGTGAACGTCGCGGTCACCGCGCCGCTCACGACGGGCCTGCTCAACGCGAACGCCGGCCCGCTCGGCGTGGACGTCAACCTGTCGCTCGACCGCCTGCTCGGCGGCACGACCGGCACGGCGCCCACTGTCAGCCTCACCCGCACCGCGCTGCTGCCGCCGCTGAACGCGACGGTGGACCTCGCGCTGCTCACGCCGCTGTTCGACGACCTCGTCACCGCGTTGATCGGCGCGAACGCGGACACCAACCTGCTGCCGGCCGTCGGCACCGCCCTCACCGGCGTCAGCACGGGCGTGATCACCGCCCTCGCCCCGGCCTTCCCGGTCGTCGACCGGGTGGTGCGCCTCACGGTCAACGAGCAGACGCCGGACGCGTTCGTCGACGGGGACGGCGTCGACGCCGGTTCCTCCTCGGTGACCGCCCTCCGCGTGCGGCTGCTCGGGAACGGCGGGCCGACCATCGACCTGGCCCGCTCGACCGTCCGCGCCGTCCCGGCCCCCGCGGCCGACGACGTGACCATCGCGTCGCCGACGCCCGCCCAGGTGATCGAGCTGCCGGCCGGGGAGACGACCGTCGTCGTGCCCGTCACCGGCACCGCCGACCCCGACGCCGAGGTCACGCTGACCGTCGGCGGCCAGACGGTCGGACCGCAGCCGGTCGGACCCGGGAACGCCTACACGCTCACCCCTCCCGCCCTCCCGGCGGGCACCTACACCGCGACCGTCACCCAGACGATCGACGGGCAGGCCGCGGGCTCCGAGACGGTGACCTTCACCATCGCCGCGGCCGCCGCGGACATCACGATCACGACGCCCACCGCGGACCAGGTCTTCCTGACCACCGCGGCGGACCCGACGGTCGACGTGCCCGTGGAGGGCGCGGCGGACGCGCGCGCCTCCGTCACCGTGACGATCCCCGGCCAGACCGCGCAGACCGAGCTGGTCGGCGCGGACGGCGTCTACGACGTGACGTTCGCCGACCTGCCGGTCGGCACCTACACGGCGACCGCCACCCAGTCGATCGACGGCGTGGTCCGCGGGACGGAGACGGTGACCTTCACGGTCGGCGCCCCCGCCGCCGGGGTCACCATCACCGCGCCGGAGAACGGCGACCTGATCCTCAGCGCCGGCGCCGTGCCGACGGCCGACGTCCCCGTGACCGGCGCCGCCGACCCGCGCGCCAGCGTCACGGTGACGATCCCGGGCCAGGACCCGCAGACCGAGCACGTCGGTGACGACGGGATCTACGACGTGCTGTTCGCCGACCTCCCGGTCGGCGACTACACGGCGACCGCGACCCAGTCCATCGGCGGCGTCGCCTCCGGGACGGCGACCGTGACCTTCTCGGTCGTCGCACCCGCCGTCGCCGTGGTCATCGACACCCCGACCGACGGGCAGGACATCACGGTCCCGGCCGGCGGCACCGCGGTGGACGTGACCGTCACCGGCAGCGCGGACCCGCGCGGCTCCGTGCTCATCGCGGTGACGGGCCAGACCCCCGTCACGCAGGTGGTCGGGGACGACGGCCGCTTCGAGGCGACGTTCCCGGGCCTCACGGCCGCCGGGTACACCGTCACGGTGACGCAGACCGTCTTCGACGCCCCCGCGGGCTCGGACACGGCCGACTTCACCGTCTCCATCGCCGGCGTCGACCAGGTCGTCATCGAGACCCCCGGTGACGGCGACTTCCTCCCGCTGCCGGACGGGGACACCACCGTCTCCGTCCCGGTGACGGGCACGGCCGACCCGGACGCCGCCGTGACCCTCACGGTCGGCGGCACGACGACGGCTCCCGTCGACGTGGACGACGATGGCGACTTCACGTTGGCGACGCCCGCCCTGCCCGCGGGCACCTACACGGGCACCGTCACCCAGACGATCGGCGGCGTCGCCGTCGGCACCGACACCGTGACCTTCACGGTCGGCGTGCCGGTGGACATCGGCTCGCCGTTCGACTTCCAGGTCTTCCCGCTCGACGGCGGGGCGACGACCCGGGACGTGCCCATCTCCGGCACGGCCGACCCGCTGGGGACGGTGACGGTCTCGATCCTCGGGCTCGACCCGATCACCACGGAGGTCGACGCAGAGGGCAACTACTCGGTGACGTTCTTCGGCCTGGAGCGCGGATCCTACGAGGCGATCGCGACGCAGACCATCGGCGGCGCTCCCGCCGGTGACGCGACGGTCGAGTTCGACGTCGGCGTGACCGGCGAGGAGGGCATCGACTCCGACGCCGTGGCCGCGGTGGACGTGGACGGCGACGGCACGGACGTCACCGACGGCGGCGTGGACGCGGACGCGGTCGACGCCGACGGCGCCGCGGATGCCGCTGGTGCGGACGCGTCCGACGCCGCTGGCGCAGACGCGACCGACGCCGCTGGTGCGGATGCGACGGACGCGACCGATGCTGCTGGCGCTGACGCGACGGATGCTGCTGGTACGGACGCGACGGATGCTGCCGGTACGGACGCGACGGATGCTGCCGGTACGGACGCGACGGACGCTGCTGGCACGGACGCGACCGACGCTGCTGGCACGGACGCGACGGACGCTGCTGGCGCCGATGCGACGGATGCTGCTGGCACGGATGCGACGGATGCCGCTGGCGCTGACGCGACGGACCCTGCTGGTACGGACGCGACGGATGCTGCTGGCACCGACGTGACGGATGCCGCTGGCACTGACGCGACGGACGCCGCCGGTACCGACGCGGCTGACGCGACGGACGCCGCCGGCACGGACGCGGCCGACGCCACGGACGCCGCCGACGCGACCGACGGATCCACCGACGGGGGCGACGCCCCCACCCGGGCCGTCGTCCGCTTCACGGAGCTCGTCCGCGGGAGCGGGTCGGTGCAGGTGGTCGACGCCTTCGGGTTCATCCCCGGTGAGACGCTCAACGCGACGGTGTTCTCCACGCCGAGGCCGCTGACGCCGATGGTCGCGGATGCCGATGGACGCGCGACCTTCATGTTCGAGATCGGCCCGGACTTCGAGCTCGGGGACCACCGGGTCGAGGTGGTCGGTGTCGACTCGGGCATGGCCGACGAGATGATCACGCGGTTCCGGGTCGTCGGATCCACCGTCCCGGCTGGCCAGCCCGGCACGCCGATCAGCGGCGGCTACGGCGGCGGGATCCTCCCGGTCACAGGCGGCGACGGCGACGGGATGCTGCTGCTCGGCGGCATCGCGCTCCTGATGATGCTGACCGGTGCCGGTGCCGGTGCCGGTGCCGGTGCCGGTGCCCTGCACCGCGGCCGCAGCCGACGGGCGTGATCCGCTCGAGCTGAGCACGAAGACGGCGGGCGGTCCGGCGAGAGTCGGGCCGCCCGCCGGATCCGCTCCACGGGCACGACCCGCACGACGAAGACCCACCCGACGCACGAGGGGGACGGCGCACGATGACCGACACGACCCACGACCACGACGTCGACCACCAGGTCGACGACGCCACGTCGTCGTCGACCCCACCGCCCACCGAACCCGCATCACCCGCGGACCCCGCGACGCCGCGCCTCACGCTCGGCGCCCGCATCGGCACCGCCCTCGCGGCCGTCGTCGTCGCGATCTACGTGGCCACCTCGATCCTCACGGTCGTCCCGCAGGGCGACGCCACCCGCGCCCTCACCGCCGCCGCGCGCCCGTACTTCAGCCAGCAGTGGAACGTGTTCGCCCCGTCGATCCAGAAGACGAACCGCCACCTCCAGATGCAGGCCCAGTGGCGCGACGACTCGGGTGCCCTCGTCAAGAGCGAGTGGCTGGACATCACCCGCGCCGAGTACGCGGCGGGGGAGGGCGAGATCCAGCCCGCGCGCACCGTGAAGCAGAGCGCGAACCTGCTCAAGACCTACACGGAGCGGTTCCGGGGCCTCACCCCCGAGCAGCAGGCGATCGTGCAGGACACCTTCATCCGCCGCGCCGATACCGACTCGGGGTTCGCGGCCAAGACCGCCGTCTCCCTCATCGACCAGCTCTCCGCCCTCGACGAGGGCGGCCGCGGCCGCGTGATCACGATGCTCCGCGCGGACTACGTGCTCAAGGAGTTCACGACCTACTGGGCCACGGCGTGGTTCGGCCGCGACATCGAGCGCGTGCGCTGGCGCGTCGCGACCGAGCGTCCCAACGACTTCGCCCACCGGTCCGACGACCAGCAGCAGTTCACCCCCTCGACGCGCACCTTCGGGTGGCGCGAGGCGGACGACGTGATCGACCCGCAGGCGCTCAGCGTCTACCAGGGGATCGTGGAGAGGTACGCCCGATGAGCGCGAGGACGCACGAGACCGCGTCGACCCCGAAGGCGGTGGCCGCCGGATCGTGGGCGGGACGCAGCCGGACCGTCCGCGCCGTCCCCTCCGCGCGCGCCGCCCGCGTCCGCCGGCTGCTGCAGGACCGCGAGCTGCTCACGGCGCTCCGCGACCCGCGCGGCTGGCCCCGCGGCGTCGCCACCTGGATGACCGAGCGGGAGCACGCCACCTTCAGCTTCGCCGCGCTCCGCATCACCCTCGGCGCCGTGATCCTCCTGGTGCTGGTCACGTGCTTCGCCGACCGCCACTACCTGTGGGGCGTCGGATCCCGGTTCATCGACCCCGAGGCGACCCGCCGCGGTTGGCTCCCGATCTTCACGGGCCTCTTCTCGAAGACCGACGCCACGCTCTTCGACTTGGCGTACCTCGTGCTCGTCGTGCTCGCCGCGCTGTTCACGCTCGGGTGGCGCACGCGCATCGTGACCCCGTTCCTCCTCCTCTTCTGGATCGGCCTGTCGACGAACAGCACGCTCCTCACCAACGGCGGCGACACGGTCCTCCGCCTCACCCTCTTCTTCGTCCTCTTCGCCGACCTGTCCCGGCACCTGTCGCTGGACGCGGTCCGGCGGCGCCGCGAACGCGAGGCGACCGAAGCGGGGACCGTGCGGCGGGCGCCGGCGCTCCACGTCGAGGCGGCGCGGACGGCGGTCGACCGGATCCCGCGGCTCGTGCGCGTGCTCCTGCACAACACCGCGCTGGTGCTCTGCGCGTACCAGATCATGCTCGTGTACGTGAACTCGGCGATCCTCAAGCTGCAGGGGCCGGAGTGGCGCGACGGATCCGCCACCTACTACTCGCTGCTCATCGAGGGGTACCGGCCGTGGCCGTGGCTGAGCGACCTGGTGGCGCAGGCGAGCGTCGGCGTGGTGCTGGCGAGCTTCGTGGCGGTCGCGTTCCAGGGCCTGTTCCCGCTGCTCGTCCTGTGGCGGCCGACCCGAGTCGTCGCGCTCGTGGTCATCACGGGCATGCACGTCATGATCGGGATCCTGCTGGGCCTCTGGCCGTTCTCCCTCGCGATGATCGCGCTCGACTTCCTCTTCATCCGCGACGCGACGTGGCGCGAGGGGCTGGCGCTCGCCCGCCGCGTCCGCGCGGAGGCGCCCGGCCGGATCCGCGAGCTGCGCGCGCGCCGCTCCTCCCCAGCCGCGCCCGCCGAGGTCCCGGCCGAGACCTGACGCCCCGGCGGCCGGGCGGTCGGGGGTGCCCGGTATCCTGAGGCTCGTGGTCACCGCCCTGTATCGCCGTTATCGGCCAGAGAACTTCGCCGAGCTCATCGGCCAGACGCAGGTGACGGATCCGCTGCGCACCGCGCTCCGCACCAACCGCGTCAACCACGCGTACCTGTTCAGCGGCCCGCGCGGCTGCGGCAAGACCACGTCGGCCCGCATCCTCGCGCGCTGCCTCAACTGCGCCGAGGGTCCCACCGACACCCCGTGCGGCGTCTGCCCCAGCTGCGTCGAGCTCAGCCGCGACGGCAGCGGATCCCTCGACGTGGTCGAGATCGACGCCGCGAGCCACAACGGCGTCGACGACGCGCGCGACATCCGCGAGCGCGCGGTCTTCGCGCCGGCGCGCGACCGCTACAAGATCTTCATCCTCGACGAGGCGCACATGGTCACGCCGCAGGGCTTTAACGCGCTGCTGAAGATCGTGGAGGAGCCGCCGGAGCACGTGAAGTTCATCTTCGCCACCACGGAGCCCGACAAGGTCATCGGCACCATCCGCTCCCGCACGCACCACTACCCGTTCCGCCTCGTGCCGCCCGCGCAGATGCTCGACTACGTGGAGCACCTCGCGCGCGAGGAGAGCGTCGAGGTGGCGCCCGGCGTCCTGCCGCTCGTCGTGCGCGCCGGCGGGGGATCGGTGCGCGACACCCTCTCCCTGCTCGACCAGCTCATCGCGGGCTCGGAGGACGAGAGCGTGGAGTACGAGCGCGCCGTCGCCCTGCTCGGCTACACGCACGCGGCGCTGCTCGACGAGGTCATCGACGCGGTCGCGCGGCACGACGCGGCCGCCGCGTTCGCGGGGGTCGACCGGGTCATCCAGACCGGCCAGGATCCGCGCCGCTTCGTGGAGGACCTCCTCGAGCGCCTCCGCGACCTCATCATCGTCGGCGCCACCTCCGCCGAGGGCGCCGCGGCCGTGCTGCGCGGCACCCCGGAGGACGAGCTCGAGCGCATGCGCGCGCAGGCCGTCGCGTTCGGCGCCGTCGAGCTGTCCCGCGCCGCCGACGTGGTCAACGCCGCCCTCACCGAGATGACCGGCGCCACGTCGCCGCGCCTCCACCTCGAGCTGCTGGTCGCGCGGGTGCTGGTGCCCGCCAGTGACGACACGCACCGCGGCGCCCTCGCCCGGGTCGAGCGCCTCGAGCGCAGGGTCGGCGTCGCCGACGCGGCGGCGGCTCCGGCGCCCGCCGCCGTCGCGACGGCTCCGTCGAAGGCTCCGGCCCCCGCGCCCGCGGCGGCTCCCGCTCCCGTCGCACCGCCGGCTCCCGTGGCCGCGCCGGCTCCGGCCGCGGCTCCCGATCCGGCCCCCGTCGCGACGCCGACGGAGACCGGCTCCGCCGCGTCGCCCGCGGCACCGCCGTCGTCCGCTCCCGTCGAGCCGTCCCCGGTCGTGTCGTCGTCGGGGCCGAGCGCTCCCACCGAAGAGGCGTCGGCAGCTCCCGCCGCGGCCGCGCCCGTCGGGCCGGTCACGTTCGAGCAGCTCCGCGACTCCTGGCCGTCGGTCGTCGAGGCGGTCGAGAAGGCCAAGCGCAGCGCCTGGCTCGTCGCCGTCACGGCCACGCCGCGCGCCCTCGCCGACGACGTGCTCACCCTATCCTTCATCAGCGCGAACGACGCGGAGAGGTTCAAGGAGCGCGGCGCTCCCGGCCAGGGCGTCAGCGACATCCTGCGCACCGCCATCCTCGACGTGCTCGGCATCCGCGTGAAGTTCATCGCGCGCGTCGAGCCCCACGGGGGCACCTCCGCTCCCGTGGGCACCGCGGCTCCGAGCGGCGGCGGATCCGGGTCGCCCGCGCCCGACACCTCCGCCCCGACGACGACCCGCACGGCGACGACCGGCACGCGCCCGGAAGCGGGGAGCCCCACCGCGTCGTTCGTCCCCGCCGCCCCGTCGGCGTCGGCGGCCCCGTCCGCGAGCCCGACGACCCCGGCGAAGACCACCCCGCCCGCGAAGACGACGCCGGCCGGCGGCGGATGGGCGACGGTGGCCATCCCCACGTCCGACCCCGGCGCGTCCGAGGCACCCGCCGTCCGGGCACCCGCCTCCCGTCCCGAGCGTTCCGCCCCCGCGGCCCCCGCGGTCCCGCCGGCTGCACCGACCGCCGCCCCGCGCACCACGGCCTCCGGCTCGCCCGCGCGCGGGTCGTCGGTCGTGCCCGACGCCCACGTCCCCGACTTCGAGGAGCCGGAGCCCGACGAGTTCGGCCCCGCCGAGCCCGGCTGGGCCACCGGCGGCGCATCGCCGGACGCGGCACCGCCCGTCGCCCGATCCGACCCCGCGCAGCAGCCGCCGGCCGCCGCCCCCGGATCCGCTCCTCGGCCGGACGCGGCGCCCGCCGACGTGAGGTCCGCGCCCCCCACCGCCCCGGCGTCCGCGGCGCCCCAGCGCTACGGCGAGTCCGTCGTCCGCGAGATCCTGCAGGCGAGCTTCATCGAGGAGAAGCCCGTCGAGCGCAAGGCCCGCCCCACCATCCACCCCACAGGTCAGGACTAGCGCCGCATGTACGAGGGAATCGTCCAGGAGCTGATCGACGAGCTCGGCCGCCTGCCGGGCATCGGCCCGAAGTCCGCCCAGCGCATCGCGTTCCACATCCTCCAGACCGAGACGTTCGACGTCTCGCGCCTGGCCGAGGTGCTCACGGTGGTCCGCGACAAGGTGCGCTTCTGCGCCATCTGCGGCAACGTCAGCGAGGAGGAGACCTGCGGCATCTGCCGGGATCCCCGCCGCAGCCCCGCCACCATCTGCGTGGTCGAGGAGGCGAAGGACGTCGTCGCCATCGAGCGCACCCGCGAGTTCCGCGGGCTCTACCATGTCCTCGGCGGGGCCATCAGCCCCATCGACGGCATCGGACCGGACGACCTCCGCATCCGCCAGCTCATGCAGCGCCTCGCCGACGCCACGGTCACCGAGGTCATCATCGCCACGGATCCGAACCTCGAGGGCGAGGCGACCGCCACCTACCTCTCGCGGCTGCTCTCCACCTTCGACATCCGCGTCACGCGCCTCGCCTCCGGCCTCCCCGTCGGCGGCGACCTCGAGTACGCCGACGAGGTCACCCTCGGCCGGGCCTTCGAGGGCCGACGCCTCGTGGGGGAGTGACCCGACGGCGCACCAGCCGGCGCATGCCGTCACACGGCGGGACCGCCGATCGCCCCCGCCCTACAATCGTGAACCGGGCCTCCCGCGCCCACCCGAACCCCAGGAGTCGCCCGTGAGCCTCATCGTGCAGAAGTTCGGCGGATCGTCGGTGGCCGATGCCGAGAGCATCAAGCGCGTCGCGAAGCGCATCGTCGCCACCCGCAAGGCCGGCAACGACGTCGTCGTCGCCGTCTCCGCCATGGGCGACTCGACGGACGAGCTGCTCGACCTGGCCCACGAGGTCACGCCCATCCCCGCGCCGCGCGAGCTCGACATGCTCCTCACCGCGGGCGAGCGCATCTCCATGGCGCTGCTCGCCATGGCCATCAAGAGCATGGGCTACGACGCGCGCTCGTTCACGGGCAGCCAGGCCGGCATGATCACCGACGCCCAGCACGGCGCCGCCCGCATCGTCGACGTCACCCCGGGCCGCGTCCGCGACGCCCTCGGCGAGGGCGCCATCGCCATCGTCGCCGGCTTCCAGGGCTTCAACCGCGGCACGGGCGACATCACCACGCTCGGCCGCGGCGGATCCGACACCACGGCGGTCGCGCTCGCGGCGGCCCTCGGCGCCGACGTCTGCGAGATCTACACCGACGTCGACGGAATCTTCACGGCCGACCCGCGCGTCGTGCCGCTCGCCCGCAAGATCGACCGCATCACGAGCGAGGAGATGCTCGAGCTCGCGGCGTCCGGCGCGAAGGTCCTCTACATCCGCGCCGTCGAGTACGCCCGCCGGCACGGCGTCCTGCTGCACGTCCGCTCCTCGTTCACGCACAACGAGGGCACCATCGTCTACAACCCCACGGATGGAGAGAATGTGGAAGAGCCCGTCATCGTCGGCGTCGCCGCCGACCTCAGCGAGGCCAAGGTCACGGTGGTCGGCGTCCCCGACGTGCCGGGCAAGGCCGCGCAGATCTTCACCATCGTCGCCAAGACCGGCGCGAACATCGACATGATCGTGCAGAACGTGTCGGCCGCCGCCACGAGCCTCACCGACATCTCGTTCACGCTCCCGAAGTCCGACGCGCAGCGCGTCCTCACGGTCCTCGCCGCCGAGAAGGACGAGGTCGGCTTCACCGGCCTGCAGCACGACGACCAGATCGGCAAGCTCGCGCTCGTCGGCGCCGGCATGCGCACCAACGCGGGCGTCTCGGCGCAGCTGTTCACCGCGCTGTCGGAGGCCGGCATCAACATCGAGATGATCTCCACCAGCGAGATCCGCATCTCGGTCGTCACGCGCGCCGACACCATCGACGAGGCCGTGCGCGTCGTCCACCACGCGTTCGGGCTCGACGCGGACGACGTCGCCGTCGTCCACGCCGGCACCGGCCGCTGACCCGCACCCGCCCGACCCGCGCGTCCGCGCACCGCAGGAGGAGACACCCGTGACCGACACCGCACCCGCCGGATCCGCCGCCCCCGCATCGGAGACCCCCGGCCTCCGCGTCGGCGTCGTCGGCGCCACCGGCCAGGTCGGCGCCGTCATGCGCCGCCTCCTCGAGGAGCGCGCGTTCCCCGTCGCCGAGATCCGCTTCTTCGCCTCGGCGCGCTCCGCCGGCACGACGCTCCCCTTCGCCGGCCGCGACATCACCGTGGAGGACGCGGCGACGGCCGATCCCACGGGCCTCGACATCGCGCTCTTCTCCGCGGGCGGCACCACGTCGCGCGCGCAGGCGCCCCGCTTCGCCGAGGCGGGCGTGCTCGTCATCGACAACTCCAGCGCCTGGCGCATGGACCCCGAGGTCCCGCTGGTCGTCTCCGAGGTCAACCCGGAGGCCATCGACGACGCGCGTCGCGGCATCATCGCCAACCCGAACTGCACCACCATGGCCGCGATGCCCGTCCTCAAGGTGCTGCACGAGGAGGCCGGGCTCACCCGCCTCGTCGTGAGCACGTACCAGGCCGTCTCCGGATCCGGCCTCGTCGGTGCCGAGGAGCTCGCGGGCCAGGCCGAGGCCGCCGTCGCCGCGGGCCCGGGAGCCCTCCGCCGCCTCGTCCACGACGGCCGCGCCGTCGAGCTCCCCGCGCCCGCCGTGTACCAGCGCCCCATCGCCTTCGACGTGATCCCGCTCGCCGGCAGCATCGTCGACGACGGCCTCTTCGAGACCGACGAGGAGAAGAAGCTCCGCAACGAGAGTCGCAAGATCCTCGGGCTCCCCGACCTCCTCGTCAGCGGCACGTGCGTGCGCGTCCCCGTCTTCACGGGCCACTCGCTCTCCGTCAACGCCGAGTTCGCGTCGCCGCTGAGCGTCGCCCGCGCGATCGAGCTCCTCGCCACGGCGCCCGGCGTCGAGCTGTCCGACATCCCCACGCCGCTCCAGGCGGCCGGCACCGACCCCAGCTACGTCGGACGCATCCGCGCCGACGAGGGCGCACCCGAGGGCCGCGGACTCGCCCTGTTCATCAGCAACGACAACCTCCGCAAGGGCGCCGCGCTCAACGCCGTGCAGATCGCCGAGGTCGTCGCGGCCCGCCGCTGATCCCTCCCCACCAGCGCTCGTGAGGTAGCCCGTACCTTCTCCCGCGGCCCCCGAGGGGGCCCGAGAGGGCGGGCGTACACTGATCCGGTGAGTGATACAGCGGAACCGGTAGACGTCGTCCTCGTCGGCGGGGGCATCATGAGCGCGACGCTCGGCACCCTCATCAAGCAGCTCGAACCGGACTGGACCATCCAGATCTTCGAGCGCCTCGGTGAGGTGGCCATGGAGTCGAGCAACCCGTGGAACAACGCGGGCACGGGCCACGCTGCCCTCTGCGAGCTGAACTACACGCCGGAGAAGGACGGGAAGATCGAGATCGGGTCCGCGACCCGCATCAACGAGCAGTTCCAGCTCTCCCGCCAGTTCTGGGCGCACCTCGTCACGGCGGGTGCCGTGCCGGAGCCCAAGGAGTTCATCAACCCCACCCCGCACATGACGTTCGTGCGCGGCGAGGAGAACGCGAAGTACCTGCGCCGCCGCTTCGACGCCATGCGCGCGCACCCCCTCTTCGAGGCCATGGAGTACACGGAGGACCCCGCGGTCATCCACTCCTGGGCCCCGCTCCTCGTGCTCCAGCGCGACAAGTCCGAGGTCATCGCCGCCACGCGCTTCGAGGGCGGCACCGACGTCGACTTCGGCGCGCTCACGAACAAGCTCATCGACTACCTCACGGAGCACGGCGCGGCCCTGCACCTCAACCACGAGGTCCGCGGCCTGTCGAAGAACCCCGACGGCAGCTGGCATCTCCGCGTCCGCAACGACGTCGGCCGCTCCACCGTGGAGGTGGACGCGAGGTTCGTCTTCATCGGCGCGGGCGGCGGCGCGCTGCACCTGCTGCAGAAGTCGGGCATCCCCGAGATCAAGGGCTTCGGCGGGTTCCCCATCAGCGGCGAGTGGTTCCGCACGGACGACCCCGAGATCGTCGCCAAGCACCGGGCGAAGGTCTACGGCAAGGCCGCCATCGGATCGCCGCCCATGTCCGTGCCGCACCTCGACACGCGCGTGGTGGGCGGCGAGACCTCCCTGCTCTTCGGGCCCTACGCCGGCTTCAGCCCGCGCTTCCTCAAGAAGGGCTCGCTGCTCGACCTGTTCACGTCGATCCGGCCGCACAACATCATCCCGATGCTCGCCGTCGCAAAGGACAACCTGAGCCTCATCAAGTACCTCGTCAGCCAGCTCATCGCCTCCAAGGAGACGAAGTTCGACGCGCTCCGCGAGTTCATGCCCACGGCCGACCCGAAGGACTGGTACCAGGTCACCGCCGGCCAGCGCGTGCAGGTCATGAAGAAGGACGCGGAGAAGGGCGGCGTGCTGCAGTTCGGCACCGAGGTCATCGCGGCGGCCGACGGCAGCATCGCGGGCCTCCTCGGCGCGTCGCCGGGGGCGTCGACGGCCGTCCCGATCATGCTCGACGTCCTCGAGCGCTGCTTCCCCGACCGCATCGCCGGCTGGAAGAAGCCGCTCACGCGCATGATCCCGAACTACGGCACCCTCGTCGCGTCGGACCCCAAGAAGACGCCGAAGATCATCCAGGAGACCGCGGAGGTCCTCGAGCTCCAGCACTGACGGGCGCGGACGGTCGCGATCACGCGGCCGCCCGCTCGCGCGAGGTTCGAAAGTGTGTTCGAATGAGCGCATGAGATGGAGCGCGCAGAGACTGTCCGACGCGAGCGTGGACGCGCTGCCCGGGCTGGCCCGCCTGAGCAACCTCGTGCAGAGCGTCTGCACCCCGGAGTTCCAGGGCGTGACGTTCCACGAGGTGCTCGCGAAGTCGGCCCTCAACCGCGTGCCGGGGGAGTCGAAGGTCATGCCGTACGGCTGGACCATCAACCCCTACCGCGGCTGCACGCACGCCTGCGTCTACTGCTTCGCGCGCCCGACGCACGAGTACCTCGACCTCGACGGGGGCCGCGACTTCGACGACCAGATCGTCGTCAAGGTCAACGTCGCCGAGGTGCTCGCCCGGGAGCTCGCGAAGCCCACGTGGACGCACGACGCGGTCGCGCTGGGCACCAACACGGATCCGTACCAGCGTGCCGAGGGCCGCTACGCGCTCATGCCCGGCATCATCGCGGCGCTCGCGTCGTCGGGCACGCCGCTGTCCATCCTCACCAAGGGCACGCTGCTCCGCCGCGACCTCCCGCTGCTGCGGGAGGCGTCGGCGTCGGTGCCGGTGGACCTCGCGATGAGCATCGCCGTGCTCGACGACGACCTGCAGCAGTCGGTGGAGCCGGGCACGCCCACGACCGCGGCGCGCCTCGCGACGGTCACGGCGATCCGCGAGGCGGGCCTCGACTGCACCGTGTTCATGATGCCGATCCTGCCCATGCTCACGGACTCCGTCGAGCACCTCGACCACGCGCTCACGCGCATCCGCGAGGCCGGCGGCACGCGCGTCCTCTACTCCGCGCTCTACCTCAAGCCGGGGGTGAAGGAGTGGTACCTCCAGTGGCTCGAGCGCGAGCGTCCGGATCTCGTGGGCCGCTACCTCGACCTCTACGCGCGCGGTGCGTACGCCCCGCAGGCGTACCGGTCCTGGCTGAAGGCGCGCCTGTATCCGCTGGTCCGGCGGCACGGGCTCGGCGGCGGGCGGGTGGATCCGCGCACCGGCGGCGTCCTGTCCCGCGCCGACCTGCCGGGCGTCGAGGCGGCCCGCGCGCCGATGGGCGGCCGGCCGCGTCCCGGCTGGAGCCAGGAGGGCGCGGACAGCCGCGCCACGACGGCACGCGGTCGCGGCAGCTGGACGCAGGCGCCCGCCCCGGGCCCGCTCGTCGCCGCGTCGCTCCCGGCCGCATCCGCGACGCAGGCCACGCTGTTCTGACGACGGGGGAGCGGGGCGCCGAGGTGTCCACCCACGCCCCCGCATGCCGTCCCGACGCGCTCCCTGGCTAAGGTTTTGGCATGAACACCCTGCGCGACCCCGGGGTTGGCACGCGCGATGCCTCCGGGCGGTCGTCGCCGCAGCCCGTGCGGGTCGGCGTGCTCATGGGACACGAGCGCGCGCTGGACGAGGTCTGCGCGATCCTCCGCCGCCGGGCTCCCGAGATCGACGTCGTGGTGAGCACGACGGGCTGGCTCCAGCTGGTGCGCTCGCCGCGCTTCCCGACGGACGTCGTGGTCGTCGACTACGACCTCGCCGACGCCGTCAGCCTCGAGGGCCGCATCCGCTCCTGCCGCGCGGCGGGTGCCGCCGTCGTGGTGCTGTCGCGGTCGGGCGCCGATGAGGTCCGTCGCCGCGTGGTCGACGCGGGGGCGGCGGCGCTGTTGACGGGGCCGGTACCCGCCGCGGACATCGTGGCCGCGGTGCGTGCCGTCGCGGCCGGCGCAGGGACGCGATCCGCGCAGCGACGGGACGACGGCACGACGCACGGGGACGAGGGGCGCGCGGCGCGCGCCTTCGCGAGCCCCCGCCTCAGCCAGGGCGAGGAGCAGGCCCTCCGCCTCTACGTGACCGGCCGCTCGACGCAGGCCGTCGCCGCGGCCATGAACGTGCAGTACGAGACCGCGAAGACCTACCTCCGTCGCGTCCGCGCGAAGTACCGCCTCGTCGGGAGGATCGCGGGTCGGCGGTCCGACCTGATCGAACGCGCCACCGAGGACGGCTACCTTCGGTAGATGGCCAAGCTCTACTTCCGTTTCGGCGCGATGAACAGCGGCAAGAGCACCTCGATGCTCCAGGCCGCCTACAACTACGAGGAGCGCGGGCAGCACGTGCTGCTCACGAAGCCCGTTATCGACACCAAGGGCGACCGCGACATCGTGTCGCGCCTCGGCGTCCGTCGTCCGGTGGACTTCCTGCTCGAGCCGGACGCGGACGTATGGCAGGAGTTCGGGATCCACCGCGAGCGCGTGCTGCAGGAGAAGGGCGGCCCGACGGCGTGCCTCCTCGTCGACGAGGCGCAGTTCCTGCGCGAGTCGCAGGTGGACGACCTGCTGCGGATCGCGATCCTGCAGGACGTGCCGGTCATCGCCTACGGGATCCGCACCGACTTCCAGACGGTGGCGTTCCCCGGAAGCCGGCGGCTGCTCGAGATCGCGCACAGCCTCGAGGAGATGAAGACCATCTGCCGCTGCGGGCGCAAGGCCGTCTTCAACGCGCGCCAGGTCGGCGAGCGGTTCATCTTCGCCGGCGACCAGGTCGCGATCGACGGCGAGGACGTCACGTACATGTCGCTCTGCGGCGCCTGCTACCTGGCGGAGAGCGGGGGAGCGCTCACGAGCGGCCGCCCCGTCGAGGTGGGCGCGTCGACGTTCGGCTACCCCGCCGGCCCGGACGCCGACTTCGCCTGATCCGGCCGCGGGAAAGGCCGCGACGCGCGTCAGTCCCGCAGGTAGCGGAGGCCGTGCGCGGTGAGAGCGCCCGTGAGCACGAGGGTGGCGAGCGGCACGAGGGCGACGCAGACGTCGAGCACGGTGCTGGCCTCCTCCTCGGGTGAGCGGGCCGACCGTGCGCATCCGGGGAGGTGGGTGGCCTGAGCGCGGATCCACGCTAGCCCGATCGTCCCGCCGATCGACCGCCCCAGAAGCTGGGGCGTCATTCACGTGACGTCATTCACCGCCCCGGGGAACCAATGCTGGTCCTCGGCTGTGGGAGCATGGGACGGGGGCGCCGCTGGGGGGCGCTCGATCGACGAGGGGGATCGCCTGTGGAACTGCGTGAGTACATCCGGATCCTGCGACGGTCATGGATCCTGATCCTGTTGGTACTTCTGCTCGGAGTGGGGGCGGCCGCCGGCTACTCGCTCGTGCAGACGCCCGAGTACCGGGCGTCGTCCAAGGTGTTCGTCTCGACGCAGTCGGCCGGCACCGTGCAGGACCTGAGCCAGGGCAGCACGTTCACGCAGCAGGCGGTCAAGAGCTACGCCGACGTGGTGGCGACGCCCGTCGTGCTGGAGCCGGTCATCGCCCAGCTGGGCCTCGACGCGACGGCGGAGTCGCTCGCGCCGAAGATCACCGCCACCGCGGCGGCAGACACCGTCATCATCCAGATCTCCGTCGAGGATGAGAAGGCCGAGGCGGCCGCCACCATCGCCAACGCGGTGGCGAGGAGCTTCACCGACGTCGTCGCCGAGCTCACGCCGCTCGACGCCAACGGGCAGGCGCAGGTGAAGATAACGACCCTGCAGGAGGCCCGGATCCCGGCATCGCCCGTCTCCCCGCAGGTCCCGCTGAACCTCGCGCTGGGCGGGCTCATCGGGCTCGCGCTCGGTGTGGCCGCCGCCGTGCTGCGCGCCACGCTCGACACCCGGATCCGCGGGGAGCACGACCTGCGCCTCGTCACGCACGCGCCCATCCTCGGCGGCATCGCCTACGACCCGAAGGCCAAGGAGCGCCCGCTCATCGTGCAGTCGGATCCGCGCAGCCCGCGCGCCGAGTCCTTCCGCAGCCTGCGCACCAACCTGCAGTTCCTCGACTTCGGCGGTCGCGCGCGCAGCTTCGTCATCACGAGCGCGGTCGAGTCGGAGGGCAAGTCCACGACGAGCGCCAACCTCGCCATCGCCCTGAGCGACGCGGGTGCGCGCGTCGCCGTCGTCGACGCGGACCTGCGCCGTCCCAAGCTCGCGTCGTACCTCGGGCTCGAGGGCGCGGTCGGTCTCACCGACGTGCTCATCGGCCGCGCCGAGCTCAAGGACGTCCTGCAGCCGTGGGGCAACCGCAACATGTTCGTGCTGCCGGCGGGCCAGATCCCGCCGAACCCGAGCGAGCTGCTGGGCTCGCGCACCATGGTCACGCTCCTGAAGGAGCTCGAGGCCGAGTTCGACACCGTGCTCATCGACGCGCCGCCGCTGCTGCCCGTCACCGACAGCGCGGTCCTGTCGAAGAGCGCGGGCGGGGCGATCCTCGTCGTGTCGTCCGGTCGCGCACACCGGGGCCAGGTCCACGCGGCCATCGAGTCGCTGAACAGCGTCGGCGCCGAGGTCCTGGGCGTCGTGCTGACGATGCTCCCGACCAAGGGCCCGGACGCGTACGGCTACGGCCAGTACGGCTATTCCTACGTGCGGCCCGAGAGCTCCGACAGCACGAGCCCGGCCGCTCCCTGACCGGCCGCCGGACCCGCCGCCGACACGTGTCGTCCCGGCGGGCTCCGTGGGGGCCTGTACGATCCGGGTGACACCACCGCTCGACCCGCATCTCCCGATGCGCCGACCGGGCCCTGCTCCACCGGAGGAGCGCGTCCCGGCTCGTCGTCGGGGCGCGGACCGGATCCGGCCGCCCGAGAGGGTGGGCGGTCCGCGTGCCGCACGATGCCCGCCACACCGGGAGACACCATGTCGGCTCACGCCGAGGCGCCGCCGCGCCACCTGCCAGGACGCACGTCCGACCACCGCGCCCCTCGACCCGCGGGAGCCGCTCGTGGCTAGGACCGCGCCCGACGGCCGGAAGCCCATGGCGGTCACGGGTCGTGCCCGGCGCCGTCGTCCCTCGCTCGGCCGCATCATCCCCGGAGTCGGCGTGACCGCGGTGGTCGCCTTCCTCGCCATCGACCTGATCCTCGTCTCGGCCGCGGTGACCCGCACGGGCGGCGGGCCGACCGACGGGGGCACGGCCGCCCCCGCGCCCTCCGCCGCCAGCACCGACGCCGCCGCGACCCCGACGCCCGCGCCCAGCGCCGCACCGACCACGACGGTGGCCGCCCCGACGGTCTTCCTCGCGGCGGGGAACGCCGAGGTCGCGTGGCGCACCACGGGCGGCTCCTGCACGGGCGAGCCCGCCCGCATCCAGACCACCATCGACGCGGGCCGCACCTGGGACACCCGTTCGACGGGCTCCTTCGACGCGCGCCGGATCCTCGCGCTGCAGGTGGACAGCCCGGACGTCGGCAGCGTCGTCGCGGACGTGACGGCGGCATGCACCCGCACAACGCTCCAGAGCTTCACGGGCGGCGAGTTCTGGCGCGACGCGTCGGCGCTCACGGCGACGACGGCGTACGTCGACCCCGCGCAGCCCGGCACGGTGCAGCTCGTCCAGGGCCCCCGGGACGCTCCGTGTGACGACGCCGTCCAGGTCGTCGACAGCGGCCAGGCGGCCGCGATGCTCTGCGGCTCCGGCGCGCTGCACGTCCGCTCGGGCAGCGGCGACTTCCGGCTGATCGACGCCCCGGGGGTCCTCGCGCTCGCGCTGGGCACGGACGGCATCCTCACGGCCGGCACCGCCGGATCCTGCGCGGGCACGAGCGTCGGCCGCATCGTCCCGGCCTCGGGTGCCGTGAGCGTGCTCGGTTGCGCGGCGGCCGCCCCCACCAGCGGCTCCGTGGCCATCTCGGCCGCCGGTCGCGACGTCTGGCTGCTCACCGGCGACGCCGTCAGCATCTCCGCCGACGGCGGGATCACCTGGTGACCTCCGCGGACGCCGTCGCGCCGTCACGGCGCCGCCGCCGGTCCCGACGCCCCCGGACGCGTCGACGCGTCATGACGGTCGCCGTCGCCGTGATCGCCGCCATCCTCGTGCTCTGGATCGTGTGGGTCGCCGCCCGCGCCCTCCTCGCCCGCGCCGAGCTCGAGCAGGCGGTGCCGCTCGCGTCCTCCGTGCAGCGCGACCTCCTGGCCGGCGACTCCGCGGGAGCGTCGGCGAACGTCGCGCAGCTGCGCGAGCACTCCGCGCGCGCGGTGTCGCTCACGGGGGATCCGGTCTGGGCCGTCACCGAGCACGTGCCCTTCGTGGGCCCGAACCTCCGGGCCTTCCGCGAGATCTCCGGCGTCGTCGACCGCATCGGCGGGGACGCGCTGCAGCCCGTCGTCGGCATCGCCGGCACGCTCGACATCGCGAGCCTCACGCCGAAGGACGGGAAGCTCGATCTCGACCCGATCGTGGCCGCGCAGGAGCCCGTCCGCCAGGCCGACGACGCGCTCGACGCCGCGCTGACCGACGTGACGGCCATCGACACCGGCAGCACCATCCGGCCCGTCGCCGACGCGGTCGCGCGCCTGGAGGAGACGGTCGGGAAGGCCGCCGAGACGCTGGCCGTCGTGCGCCACGTCACCGACCTCGCGCCCGCCATGCTCGGCGCCGACGGCGACCGGAGCTACCTGCTCATGTTCCAGAACAACGCCGAGGTGCGCTCCACGGGCGGCATCCCCGGCGCGCTCGCGCTCGTCCGCACGGGAGGCGGCGCGTTCTCGCTCGCCGGCCAGGACTCGGCGCGCGCGTTCCCGCGCCTCAAGGAACCGGCTCTGCCCCTGGATCCCCAGACCGCCGGCCTCTACGGCACCATCACCGGCCGCTACATGCAGGACGTGACGTTGACGCCCGAGTTCCCCCAGGCCGCGCCCCTCGCCGCCGAGATGTGGCGGCTCAAGCACGGCGACGCGGTCGACGGCGTGATCAGCATCGACCCGGTCGCCCTCTCGTACCTGCTCGAGGCCACCGGCCCGATCACCCTCGCGACCGGCGACGTGCTCCGCTCCGACGACGCCGTCGGCCTGCTCCTGCACGACGTGTACCTCCGGTACCCGAACCCGGACGTCCAGGACGCGGTCTTCGCGAGCGTCGCCGACTCGGTGTTCGCGAAGGTCTCCTCGGGCGATGTGGACCCTGCCGCGCTGGTGGAGGCGCTCGGGCACGCGGCCGAGGAGCGTCGCATCCTGATCTGGAACTCGCGCGCCGACGAGCAGGCGACCCTCGCGGGCACCACGTTCCAGGGGTCGCTCCCCACCACCAACGACGAGTCCACGGTCTTCGGCGTGTTCCTCAACGACTCGACCGGCGCCAAGATGGACTACTTCCTCTCGCTGCGGACCACGCTGGCGATGGCCATGTGCCGGGACGACGGCAGGCCGGACTACCGCACGGAGGTGATCCTCGGATCCACGGCACCGGCCGACGCGGCCTCCCTGCCCTTCGTGGTCACGGGCGGGGGTGTCTACGGCGTGGCCCCCGGCGACATCAAGACGCGGGTCGCGGTCTACGGACCACCCGGCACGGTGCCGCTGCGCGTGCACATCGACGGCCAGGAGGCGGCGTTCCAGCCCGAGGTCGTGGGCGGGCGGGCCGTCGCCCAGGTCGAGGTGACGCTGACGCCCGGTCAGGAGGTCCGCATATCGGTGGACACGCTGGGGGACAAAAAGACCGACACGCCGCTCTCGATCGTGACCACGCCGGTAATTGACACGATCGCGACAGAATTCCGTTCCCTGTCCTGCGACGCTTCCCAGTAGTCTCCTCACTGGGGGAATGATCGACGGCGGACCCGAGTCCGCTCGTGGCCCCTATGCACCAAGAGAAGCTCACACTGGGGGAACCACATGTTCAAGAAGATCCTCGCCGGGGCGGCCATCGCCCTCGCCGCGACGTTCACCGTCGCCACCGCCGCCAACGCGGACCCGTACACGCCCGAGGGCGGCGTCACCGTCAGCGACCCCACCGTCGCGCCCGGCCAGAGCACGGTCCTGTCCTTCGCGGACGGCTCGTTCGCGCCGAACAGCGCGGTCACCATCACCATCACGGGCGAGGACGCGGCGAACGCCACGCTCGCCTCCTTCCGCACGGCCCCCATGGCCGTCACCAGCAACTCCATCACCAAGAACGCGACCAACGCCGGCGGCCTCCGCGTCACCGTCACGCTGCCCGCCGGATCCGCGTCGGGCTCCTACGCCCTCACCGGCGCCGACGCCCAGGGCAACACCGTCTCCACGACCATCTCGGTCGTCGCGGCCGCCGGCAACGGCACCGCGACCGGCGGCTCCAGCTCCGACAACGCGGCGGGCCTCCCCGTCACGGGTGGCCAGCTGCCCGTCGTCCTCATCTGGACCGGCGGCGGCCTGCTGCTGCTCGGTGCCGCTCTCGTCGTCGTGCTCGCCACGGTCCGTCGCCAGCGCACCACGGTCTGATCCGCATCACGCACAGCGTCGCCTGACTCCCCTCCGGAGCCCGGCGACGGAAGGCCCTGAGGCAACCGCCTCGGGGCCTTCCGTCGTCTCCGGGACCCGTGCGGGCACCGGTTGGCCCCAGTCCGGGGCCGATCGCGCCCATTCCCCTCCGCGCGGACCGCCGACGCGGATAGCATCTCGAACGTGGGTTTACCCGACCCGCTGTCTGCCTGAAGGCGCCGACCCGAAATCGCGCGCCGCGGACACCACCGCTCCGAGGCGATACCCGTCGTGCCCCCGCACGTCCGTCCCGGGCGCATCACAGAAGGCACACCCGAGATGCTCGCCACGACCCTGGCGGGCGCGTTCGTCGCGCTCGCGATCACCGTCTCCGCTCCCTTGGCCGCCCAGGCGGAGAACTACGTCCCCAAGGACTCCACCGTCGCCTGCAGCGGCATGTCCGTCACCCCGGCCGCCGTCGCGCCCGGCGAGTCCGTCCGGATCGCCGGCGTCGCCGGGTCCTTCACCGCGGGCGAGACCGTCGCCGTGCGCCTCTCCGCAACGGCCGGCGCACCCGCCGCCGCCGGCGACCCCGCCGCATCCGTCACCGCAGCGGCCGACGGCTCCGTCTCCGGCTCGCTCGTCGTCCCCACGACGGCGTCCGGCACCTGGCGTGCCAACCAGACCGCCGCGTCGGGCGACCACTGGTGCGGCATCGTGTCCGTCGTCCCGGCGAGCGCGCGCATCGCGGCGGACGGCGGCTCGCTCCCCGTCACCGGCGGCACGTTGCCCACCGGCCTCGCCATCACCGGCGGAGGGCTGCTCTTCGCCGGTGCCGTGGCCGCGGGCATCGCGACGGCCCGCCGGCGCCGCGCGTCCTGACGCCCGACGCCGCCGACGACCCGACGCGGGCGGATCCGATCACGACCGGATCCGTCCGCGTCGTCGCGTCCGGGCCGCGACGATCCCCGCGGTCGTCACGCCGAGGAGGGCACCGGCGCCGTTGGCCGCCACGTCGGTGACGGACGCCACGCGCGCCGGCAGGAACGCCCCCTGCGCGAGCTCGACCGACGCCGACATGGCGGTCCCGGCGAGCACGACGAGCCACCAGCGCGGAGCCCCGAGGGCCAGCACGCCGAGCATGCCCAGCGGCGCGAACAGGGCGACGTTGGCGACCTCCTCGATCATCGAGTAGCGGAACCCGGGGATGCCGTGGTGCTGCACGAACACCACGCCGCGCATCAGGTACGGGTACACGCCGCGGTCGACGCTGTCGGGGGTGAGCGTGACCAGCCCGATCAGGGCGACGTACACCGCGAGGAGCGCGGCGGCCTGTCGCCGTCGGATGCGTCGGCGCGCGCGGTCCCGCTGCGCGCCCCACGGCGACCGCGCGGGCCCCGCACCTTCCGCCGTCGCGCCCGGCGGGGGAGTGGAGGCGGCGGGATCCATGACGGCCGCAGCCTAGCAACGCGGCCCGCACGGGGAATGCGCCGCCGATCCCGCCCGTTCTCCCCGGGGTGACCCACCTCGAACGCGTCCCGCTGAACGTCCTCGACCTCGCCCCGCGCCCCTTCGGCGGCACGAACGCCGACGCCGTCGCCGGCAGCATCCGCCTCGCCCAGGCCGCCGAGGCCGCGGGCTACTCGAGGTTCTGGGTCGCCGAGCACCACGGGATGCCCGGCATCGCGAGCTCCGCCCCGGCCGTGCTCCTCGCGGGCATCGCCGCGCGCACGTCCACCATCCGCGTCGGCAGCGGCGGCGTCATGCTGCCGAACCACACGCCGCTCGTCGTTGCCGAGCAGTTCGGGACCCTCCGCGCGCTCTACGGCGACCGCATCGACCTCGGCATCGGCCGGGCCCCCGGCACGGACGGTGCGACCGCGATGGCGCTCCGGCGCAGCGAGGCGGGCCTCGGCGTCGACGACTTCCCGCAGCAGCTCGTCGACCTGGTCGGCTTCTTCACCGGCGGCATGGCGGACGACAACCCGCTGCGCGGGATCACGGCCGTCCCGGGGCTCGGCGACGTCCCGCAGATGTGGCTCCTCGGATCCAGCGGCTACTCCGCGCAGGTCGCCGCGGCCCTCGGGATCCGCTTCGCGTTCGCGCACCACTTCGCCGGCGACCGCACCGAGCAGGCGCTCGCGTTGTACCGCGAGCGCTTCCAGCCGAGCGACGACCTCGCAGCGCCCCACAGCGCCATCGCGGTGAGCGTCATCGCCGACGAGGACCCGGACGTCGTGGAGCGCGAGGCGCGCGCCGGCCGCATCACGTGGCTCCGCATGCGCCAGGGCGGGAAGCCGCAGCCCGTGGATCCGGCCGAGGCCGCCGCCTACGAGTTCAGCGACCTCGAGCGCGAGATCATCGGGGCGCGCGACCACCGCCAGGCCATCGGCTCGCCCGACGCCGTGCGCATCGGCCTCGAGCGCCTGCTGACGACCACGGGCGCGGACGAGCTCATCGTCGCGCCGTCGTCCACGACGCTCGACCACCGCATCCGGACGCTCCGCACGGTGCGCGATCTGGCCACCGCGGAGCCCGCCGCGGCCTGATCGCGAGTGCACTCATCACATTTCGGCCACGGGGAGCTGAGACCCTCCTTGAGGCGGATGTGGCGCCTCCGGGCGCGGGTTAGATTAGTAGAATGAGGAAAACTGACCTGACCATCTCGACCCGGTTGGGCGCGTTCCTCGGACTCGTCGGCATGAGCACGATCGCTGGCGTGCTCGTCGCCGCCATGGTGACCCCGGCCATCGCCGTCTCCGGCATCGCGGCCAACAGCACCATCGGCGTGTTCGAGGACATCCCGGACAACCTGCAGATCGACAACCTCGCGCAGAAGACGGTGCTCTACGCCAAGCAGGGCGACAGCCAAGTGCCCTTCGCCGAGTTCTTCTCGCAGGACCGCGAGGAGGTCCCGTGGGACGCGGTCTCGTCGTACGCGAAGGACGCCGCGATCGCGACCGAGGACCCCCGCTACTACGAGCACGGCGGCGTCGACGTGCTGTCGGCCGCCCGCGCTCTCGCGCAGAACGTGCTGAACAAGGAGGTCCAGTCGGGCGCCTCCACGATCACGATGCAGTACGTCCGCAACGTCCTGGTGCAGAAGGCCCAGAACATGGTCGACTCCTCCGACGAGGCCACGCAGGCCGCGGGCCGGAAGGCCTTCACCGAGGCCACCCAGCCCGACATGCCCCGCAAGCTCAAGGAGATGCGGATGGCGATAGGGGTGGAGAAGAAGTACTCCAAGAACGAGATCCTCCTCGCGTACCTCAACATCGCGAACTTCGGCAGCCGCGTCTACGGCATCGAGTCCGCGGCGCGCTACTACTTCAACGTCTCCGCCGCCGACCTCACGCTCGAGCAGGCCGCGAGCCTCATCGCCACGGTCAACGCGCCCGAGGTCTTCAAGATCGACAACCCGGACAACCTCGAGCGCAACAAGGAGCGCCGCGACCTGCTGCTGCGGAACATGCTCAAGGAGCAGAAGATCACGCAGGAGCAGTACGACACGGCCTCCGCCGCCGCGATCACGCCGACGATCACGCCCTCCACGAGCGGCTGCATCCAGGCGAACCCGATCTCGGCGGCGTACTTCTGCGACTACGTGAAGAACGAGATCCTCACCAACCCGGAGTTCGGCGCGACGCCGGCCGAGCGCGATGCCGTGCTCAAGCGCGGCGGCATGCAGGTCTACACGACGCTCGACCTCGACATCCAGGCGAACGCGGCGGAGCAGATGCGCAAGCAGGTGCCGACGACCGCGCGCTTCACGAAGATCGGCGGATCCGTGGTCTCCCGCGAGGTGAAGACGGGGCGCGTCATCGCGATGGCCCAGAACACCGACTACGGGGTCGGCGACCAGCCCGGCATCACCGAGGTCAACTACTCCGCGGACTTCGCGCACGGTGGATCGCGGGGCTTCCAGGTCGGATCGACGTACAAGATCTTCACCCTCGTCGACTGGCTGAAGAGCGGGAAGTCGATCTACCAGACCGTCAACGCCTCCAAGACGAACTGGCAGAAGAGCGAGTTCACCTCGTGCGGTAACCGCTTGAGCGGCCCCGCGTACCCCGTGACGAACGACACGAACACCGGGGCGACGTCGAACCAGACCGTGCTCCAGGCGACCGTGGCGTCGGTGAACTCGGCGTTCATCGCCATGGCGAGCCAGCTCGACATCTGCGACATCACCAATACGGCGAAGGACATGGGCGTCTACAACGCCGACCCGGATCAGCCCGTCTCGAGCCAGCCTTCGGACGTCGTGGGCTCCGGCGGCAACAACGTCGCCCCGCTCCAGATGGCGACCGCCTTCTCCTCCGTCGCGAACCAGGGCACCATGTGCCCGCCCATCGTGATCGACAAGGTCGTCCTCCCGGACGAGTCGGAGCTCGTGACCCCGAAGAGCGACTGCACGCAGGCCATGAGCCCGGATGTCGCCAACACGGCCGCCTTCACGCTCAAGGCCGTCATGGGCGGCACCGGCGCTGCGTCGAACCCGCGCGACGGCACCGAGATCATGGGCAAGACGGGCACGACCGACCGCTCGAAGGACACCTGGTTCGTCGGGTCCTCCACCGAGGTCACCACGGCCGTCTGGGTCGGCAACGTCGAGGGCTTCGCGTCCATGCGCCGCAACGTCCTCAACGGTTCGGCCGCGGACAGCGCACGTCACCGGATCTTCAAGCCGCTGCAGACGTTCATCGACGACCGCTACCCGGCCGAGGGCTTCCCCGCGCCGAGCAGCGCGTTGACGAAGAAGCCCTACGTGCCGCCGGCACCGAAGCCCACGCAGTCGGCGGCGCCCACGGCACCGGAGGCACCCGCTGCTCCGGCGGCTCCGGCCCAGCCCGCCCCTCCCGCGGAGGGATGAGCCCGCGCTCGATGGGGAGCGCGCGCCGTCGGCCGTCGCCTCCGGGCGGCGGCCGTCGTGCTGTGCGCGACCCGGCCGCGGATCCCTCGGATCGGGCGCCTCGTAGACTGGGCGACCGCCGCTCCACCGACCCGGGAAGGCCATCATGACCGGGACCCCGACGTCCGCACCCGCGCGCGTGCGCACGCTGCTGCCCGGCATCGAGGGGCTCCGCGGGGTCGCCGCCGTCGCCGTGCTGCTGTACCACGTGCAGCGCCAGCTGGCCCGGCCGACCACCGACATCCCGCTCGTCGGCGAGGTCGCCTTCTTCAGCCACGGCGTCACGCTGTTCTTCGTGCTGAGCGGCTTCCTGCTGTTCCTGCAGTTCGCGCGCGGCCTCGTCGACGGCGGCGCCATGCCGCGCCTGTCGCGCTACGCCGTCAACCGCGTGCTCCGCGTCTTCCCGGGCTACATCGTGGTGCTGCTGCTCGTGAGCCTCGTGCTGCGCGTCGCGATCCTGCCGCGGGAGACCCGCGACGCCGGCATCTCGGTGGGCGCGCTCGGGCCGGTCGACACGATCGTGAACGCCCTGCTGCTGCAGGGCTACACGCCGCGCACGCTCCGCAGCGGCATCGAGGTCGCCTGGACGCTCGCCGTCGAGGTGTCCTTCTACGTGGTGCTGCCGATCGTGGCGCTGCTCGCGGCGCGGCTGCTGCGGGGGAGGGCGACGTGGATCCGCGCCCTCGCGCCGGCAGCGGTGCTCCTGCTGATCGGCGTGGCCGGCAAGGTCTGGTCCGTGGTCGCGCAGGCCCCGCTCGGCCACCGCGGCCGCCTCGCGAGCGAGTGGGGCGTCACATGGGAGGCGGTCGTGAACCGCAGCATCCTCGTGCACGCGGACCTCTTCGCGTACGGCATGGCGGCGGCCGTCGTCTTGCTCACGCTGTCCGCGGACGAGGGCCTGCGCGACCGCGTCGCGGCCTGGCGCGTGCCCGCCGGGATCGTCGCCGCCGCGCTCATCGTCGTCGCCTCCGAGGCGCCCGTGGGCGCGTTCGAGGAGAGCATCGTGGCCGCCTCGTGCGCGACGCTGCTGCTCCTCGTGGCGCTTCCGCGGCGCGGGGGATCCCTCGGCCCGATGACGCGGTTCCTCGAACTCCGGTGGATCGCCTGGCTCGGCACGATCTCGTTCAGCGTCTACCTCTGGCACCTGCCCGTGATCCGCTTCCTCCGCCGAGCGGGCCTCGTGCTGCCGGACACGCTCGCGGGCTTCGCCCTCAACACGCTCGTGGTCGGGGCGGTGACGCTCGCGCTGTCGTCGGCGACGTATTACGCGATCGAGCGGCCGGCGCTCCGGCTGAAGCCCGGATCCCGCTAGGCCCGGCACGACGAAGGGCCGCTCCCGGAGGAGCGGCCCTTCTCGTTCGTGCCCGTCGTGCCGTGCCTCCCGCAGGAGGCGGTGTGTCGGGGTAACAGGATTTGAACCTGCGACCTCTTCGTCCCGAACGAAGCGCGCTACCAAACTGCGCCACACCCCGATGGCCCGAGGGCCGGGCTCTACGATACCCGATGTTCCGGGCTCCCGAGTACGCGGAGGCGGTCAGACCGCGGTGAGCGTGAGCAGGGTCGCCTCCGGGTAGCAGGCGAAGCGGACCGGCGCGTAGATCGACGTGCCGAGGCCGGCACTCACGTGAAGGAACGCCGCGCGGTCGGCGTGCGGCCAGACGCTGAGGCCCTTCACCTGGCGCCGGGGGATGTCGCAGTTGGTGACGAGCGCGCCGTATCCCGGCACGCAGACCTGCCCCCCGTGGGTGTGCCCGGCGAAGATCATGCGGGCGCCGTTGGTGACGAACGAGTCGAGCACCCGGCGATAGGGGGCGTGCGCCACGCCCATCGACACGACCGGCGCATCCGAGGCGCCCTGGTAGGCCTCCCCGTCCTCGCGCAGCGCGTCGAGCGCGCCGGGGAGAGCCTCGAGGTGGTCGAAGTCACGGTGCGGGTCGTCGACCCCGAAGAACTCGAGCAGGGTGCCGTTGACCTCGATCGCGCCCGCGGCGTTGTTGAGGTCGACCCAGCCGAGGGAGGCGTACAGCCGCTCGAGCCGGGGGAGGTCGAGGTCGGCGGGCCGCTGGGTGGCGTGCGTGTTCGCGGTGAAGTACTTGAACGGGTTCTTGAGCATCGGCCCGTAGTAGTCGTTCGAGCCGTGCACGAAGACGCCGGGGATCCCGCGGAAGGCCTCGAGCGTCTCCTCGACGGCGACGATGCCCTGCTCATGCCCGGTGTTGTCGCCCGTGTCGACGACGAGGTCGGGCTTGAGCTCCGCCAGCTCGCGCACCCAGCGCTGCTTCTTGTGCTGCCACGGGGCCATGTGCATGTCCGAGAGGTGGAGCACGCGGATGGGGTCGGCGCCTACGGGGAGAACCGGCACCGTCACCTCGCGGAGGGTGAAGCGGCGCCGCTCGAAGAACGACGCGTACGCGAAGACCGCCGCGCCGGCGGCCGCGACGCCGCCGACGGTGCGCGCGATCGTGCCCACGACGCCCATCAGCTGCGTCCGATGTAGAGCGTGACGGGGCCGTCGCTCTGTTCACCGGCGGCGGGATCCGTGCGGGTCGCCTTCCCGATCTGCGAGTTGTCCTGCACCTGCTCCTGCGCCATGGTCACGTCGAAGCCGGCCGCGCGCAGGGTCTGCCGGGCGGTCGTCATGTCCTGCCCGCGCACGTCCGGGACGGTGCCCGGGGCGCCCTGCTGCTGGCTCTGATCGGGCCCGCTGCTGATGAACACCGTGACGGTGGACCCGCGCGCGGCGTTGGCGCCGGCGCCCGGGTCGGATCCGGCGACCTGCCCGGCGGGAACGGAGGAGGAGCGCGCGCCGCCCTGGGCGAAGGACAGGCCCACGCCCTCGATGGCCGATTGGGCGTCGGCCGGGGACATGCCCGACACGTCCGGCACCTGGACCGTCGGCGTGCGGGTCAGGTCCGCTGCCGGGCCGGGGAACGCCGATCCCTTGTAGACCGCGTTGACGGCCTGCATGAACGGCTTCCACACGGCGAACCGCGCGGTGGACATGAGCTGCCCGTTGGGGAGCTTGGTGTTGCGCTGCTGGATCTGCTGGCCCGAGGCGCTGCCGACCCAGATGGCCGTCGTGACCTCGGTGCTGGAGCCGACGAACCAGGTGTCCTTCGCCCTGTCGGTGGTACCGGTCTTGCCGATGAGCGGCGTGCCGTCGTTGGTGTTGGCGGCGGCACCCGTGGCGCTCATGACACCCGCGAGCGCGTAGGCGGCGGTGTGCGCGACGTCCTGGCTGACCGTCTCGCGGCAGTTCGCCGACGGGGGAGCGACTTCGGTGTCGTCCGGAAGGACCACCTTGTCGATCATGATCGAGTCGCACGTGGTGCCGTTGTTGGCCACGGTCGCGTAGGCCTGCGCCATCGTGAGGGGCGCGATGTTGTTGCCGCCCGAGCCGATGATGTCGGACACGTAGTTGGAGAGCGGCTTGCCCGGCACCGCCTGGTGGATGCCGATGTCCTTCGCGGTCTGGCCGATGCCGCACATGTCGAGCTCGGAGGCCATGGCCATGAACGCCGTGTTGGTGGAGTTCGCCGTACCCGACATCACGGTGCGGTTGGCACCCGGCGCGGCGCCGTCGTTGGTGACCTTGAGCACGTCGGAGCCGAGGTTGCCGCCCGTGCAGGAGTCCTGGAAGTCGCGCCCGCTCCAGGTGCCCTTCGAGGAGTTGACGACCTCGTTCACCGAGTGCCCCTCCTTCAGCCATTCCAGCAGGGTGACGAGCTTGTAGGTCGATCCCACCTGGAATCCGCCCGAGCCGCCGTAGTTCTGGTCGGTGTTGTAGTTGACGCTCGTGACGCCGCGCTGGTCGCTGTTGCCGTAGTCGGTGTTCTGCACCATTGCGATCACGCGGCCGGTCTTGGCCTCGACGCTCGTCATGGCGGATCCGACGTTGATGCTGTTCATCGTGGTCGGGATCTGCTTGCGCATGTCGTCCGTGGCCTTGGCCTGGAGGTCGAGGTTCAGCGTCGTGTAGATCTTGTAGCCGTTGCGGTTGAGGTTCCGACGGGCCTCGTCCGGGTTCGCGCCGAACTCCTTCGAGTTCTCGACGGTGTACTTGACCGCGTCGCAGAAGTACGCGGCGCTCGCGGGCTGGGCGGCGTTGCAGCCGCTCACCGAGGGCGTGATCGCGGGGGTGACGGGGGTGGCGATCGCCTCGTCGTGCTGCTCCTGCGTGATGCTGTGATGCTTGAGCATGTTGTCGATGAGGACGTCGCGGCGCTCCTTGTTGGCCTTGATGTTCCCGGGCTCGTCGATCCGCAGGGCCGTGGGGTAGTTCACGGTCGCGACGAGGCTCGCTGCCTGCGCGATGCTCAGGTCCTTCGCGTCCACGCCGTAGTAGTACTTCGCGGCCGACTGGATGCCGTAGACGCTGCCGCCGTAGTTCGCGATGTTGAGGTAGCCGAGCAGGATGTCGTTCTTCGAGAACTTCTTCTCGAGCCCGATCGCGAGGCGCATCTCCTTGAGCTTGCGGGCGGTCGACTCCTGCGTCGCCTCCGCATACGCCTTCTTGCCCGCGTCCGGATCCGTCTCGGCGAGCGTCTCCGCCTTCTGCACGAGCACGTTCTTCACGTACTGCATGGTGATCGTGCTCGCTCCCGACTCGACGCCGCCGCCGATGACGTTCTGCGCGAGCGCGCGGAACGTGGACTGCACGTCGACGCCGCCGTGCTCATAGAAGCGGGGGTCCTCCGTGTCGACGGCCGCGGCCTTCGCGTTGTCGGAGACCTCGTCCCAGCCCACCTCCTGGCGGTTCTGCGCGTAGAACTCCGCGAACTTCACCGGGTGTCCGCCCTGCGTGGCGTAGAGCTCGGTCTTCTGGGCCAGGTTGTCGATCTGCAGGTAGTCCGGCAGGTCCTCGAAGAGGCCGATCGTGTTGTTGGCCGCGAGGCTCGTGACGGCGATGGCTGGGGTGACCATCGCCGCCACCAGCACGCCGGCCACGGCGCTCATGCCGAGGACGCCCGTGAGCGCGGCGGCGACGCGGCCGGGCGTGTTCTTGGATGCAGACATAGACTCCAGAGTACGGGAAGGGTGTATGGGAACCCGTGAGACCTGTGCGCCGGCCGCCCGCGCCCGTCCCGTCATGCACCCCGACCCGACCGGCAAGGAGCCGAGATGACCGCAACGCCCGCGCAGTGGGAGTACCTCACCACGCCGCTGATGATCCACAACACCGCCGCCATCCTGAACACCTGGGGGTCCCAGGGCTGGGAGCTCGTGCAGGTCGTCACCGGCCCCGAGGGCGGGCTCGTCGCCTACATGAAGCGCCCGGTCGCCGGCGCGGAGCACGGCGCCTGATGGGCGTGATGTCCGACCGGCTGGCCGAGCTCGGCATCGAGCTGCCCGCGGTCGCGGCGCCCGTCGCCGCATACGTCCCCGCGGTCGTGCACGGCGGCCTCGTCTACACGAGCGGCCAGCTGCCCTTCGTCGACGGCGCGCTCGCCGCGACCGGCAAGGTCGGCGCCGAGGTGTCCGCCGAGGACGCGAAGGCGCACGCCCGCACCTGCGCCCTCAACGGGCTCGCGGCGGCGGCGGACGCGGCCGGCGGCGTCGACCGCATCGCGCGCGTCATCAAGGTCACGGGCTTCGTCGCGTCGGCCGAGGGGTTCACCGGGCAGCCGGGCGTGATCAACGGCGCGAGCGAGGTGCTGGGGGAGATCCTCGGCGACGCCGGGATCCACGCGCGTTCCGCCGTGGGCGTCGCGGAGCTGCCGCTCGGGTCTCCCGTCGAGGTCGAGCTCGTGATGGCGCTCGTCGAGTAGCCGCGGCGGGCACGTGAGGAGGGCCGGGCGCGCATCGCACCCGGCCCTCCTCATGCGCGGCTGTCCTCGGCCGTCAGCCCGCGGTCATCCGGTCGCTGATGACCTGCATCACCTGGGTGTCGGCCAGCGTGGTGGTGTCGCCGATCGCCCGGCCCTCCGCCACGTCGCGCAGCAGCCGCCGCATGATCTTCCCCGAGCGCGTCTTCGGCAGCTCCTGCACCACGAACACGCGGCGCGGCTTGGCGATGGCGCCGATCTGGTCGGAGACGTGCTTCCGCAAGACCTCGTTCGGGTCCGCGTCGCCGAGCGCGCTCGCCTCGGCCGTCCGGAGGATCACGAAGGCCACGACGGCCTGGCCCGTCGCCTCGTCGGACGCGCCCACGACCGCCGCCTCGGCCACGTACGGGTGCGCGACGAGCGAGGACTCGATCTCCGCGGTCGAGAGGCGGTGGCCGGAGACGTTCATCACATCGTCGACCCGGCCGAGCAGCCAGATGTCGCCGTCCTCGTCGAGCCGCGCGCCGTCGCCGGCGAAGTAGCGGTCGCCGAAGCGGTCCCAGTAGGTCTCGCGGTAGCGCTCCGGATCGCCCCAGATGCCGCGGAGCATGCCGGGCCACGGCTCGGTGACCACGAGGAGGCCGCTCTCGCCGCGGGCGACGGGCTCGCCGGCGTCGTCGACGACCGCGACGGAGATGCCGGGGATGGGTGACTGGGCGGATCCCGGCTTCGTCGCGGTGACGCCGGGGAGCGCGGAGATCATGATGCCGCCGGTCTCCGTCTGCCACCACGTGTCGACCACGGGCACGTCACCGCCGCCGATGACGTCGCGGTACCAGCGCCACGCCTCCGGGTTGATGGGCTCGCCGACCGAGCCGAGCAGCCGGATGGAGGAGAGGTCGCGCGCGTCCGGGATCTCCCGGCCGGTCTTCATGAAGGAGCGGATGGCCGTGGGAGCCGCGTACAGGATCGTCACGCCGTGCTTCTCCACGATGTCCCACCAGCGGCCGGGCTCCGGGGTGTCGGGCGTGCCCTCGTAGATCACCTGCGTGGCGCCGTTGGCGAGCGGGCCGTAGACGACGTAGCTGTGGCCGGTGATCCAGCCGACGTCCGCGGTGCACCAGTAGACGTCGGTCTCGGGGTGCAGGTCGAAGACGTTCCGGTGCGTGTACGCGGCCTGCGTGAGGTAGCCGCCCGACGTGTGCAGGATGCCCTTCGGCTTCCCGGTCGTGCCGCTCGTGTAGAGGATGAAGAGGGGGTGCTCGGCCTCGAACGCCTCCGCCTCGTGCTCCGGATCCGCGGCGGCCACGCGCTCGTGCCACCACAGGTCGCGGCTGTCGTCCCAGTCGACCTCGTTCTCGCCGCGCCTGACGACGAGGACGTGCTCGACGGATCCGGCCGATCCGACGAGCGCCGCGTCCACGGCGGGCTTCAGCGGGAACACCTTGCCCTTGCGCCAGCCGCCGTCGGCGGTGATCACCACGCGGGCCGCCGCGTCGTCGATGCGCGCGCGCAGGCTCTCGGCGCTGAAGCCGCCGAACACGACGGAGTGCACGGCGCCGATGCGCGCGACGGCGAGCATCGCGATGACGGCCTCCGGGATCATCGGGAGGTAGATCGCGACCCGGTCGCCCGCGACGACGCCCAGGTCCCGCAGGGCGTTCGCAGCGCGCTTGACCTCCGCGGTGAGCTCGGCGTAGGTGAGGTCGCGGGTGTCACCCGGCTCGCCCTCCCAGTGCAGCGCGACGCGGTCGCCGTGGCCCGCGAGCACGTGCCGGTCGAGGCAGTTGTAGGCCACGTTGAGCCGGCCGTCGGGAAACCAGCGGGCGACGGGCGCGTCCGACCAGTCGAGGACCGTCTCGAACGGGGTCTCCCAGGTCACGAGCTCGCGGGCCTGGTCGGCCCAGAAGCCGAGGCGGTCGGCGGCGGCGGCCGCGGCGAGCGACTCGTCGGCCACGCGCATCGCGCGGAACGCGTCCGACGGCGGGTGGACGGCGCTCGGCTCGGGCGTCGCGGCGGACGGGGAGGGGATGGTCGTCCCCGCCTCGTCCGGGTCGTGGTCGGCGGGCCTCGCGGCTCCGGTCTGGGTCGATCGGGGGTTCGTGGACATCGTCATCGTCATCCTCTCCGCGACCCACGTTAGCGGGTGGGCGGCCGGGCGCCGCGGGCGGATCCGCGCTGCCCGGGAGTCCGGTGGGGGAACGGCCAGAACACGCGTGACCCTCCCATGGGGGGAGGCCTGCGGCGTATGATCTTGCCGTCGGGTCAAGCCCGACGTGTGGCGGATCCAGGATTCCCCCGATCCTTCGTCACGTGGCGGCGCCCGTTCCCCCGATGGGCGCCGCCCCTCTCCTCCCCAGCAGGTCGCGGTGACGCCTCCTCCCCGCGTCGTGTCCGCCCGGCCACCACGGCGGACGGCCGCGCCTAGTGTCCGCGCATGATCGAGTGGCAGGCATCCGTCGTCGGTCGGGGCGTCCTCCCGAAGGAGGCGTCACGGCATCGGTCCGCGGGAGGTGCGGGCCCGGGCGCGGACGCGCGTCCACCCGTCGTCGCCCTCGCGGCGTTCGTCCCTCGGGCGCGGGCGCCCGTCGGGGCGCGTCGGGCTGCCGAGTCAGCCGACGACGGGGGATCGGACACCGGCGTCGCCCTGCACCTGCCGGCGGGCGGCCCCGCCGCCGTTCCCGCTCCGCTCCCGTCCCCGCGCCGGGTGCCGCGGGCGCTCGGTCCCCTCGCCCACCTGGCGCAGGATCCCCGGGCGACCGACGTGTTCGTCAACGGCGACGGCGAGGTGTGGGTGGACCGCGGATCCGGTCCCGAGCGCCGACCCGACGTCGACCTCGGTGGTGAGCCGTCCGTGCGGGCGCTCGCCGTGCGGCTGGCCGCGGAGGGCGGGCGGCACCTGGACGAGGCGGCGCCGTGCGTGGACGTGCGGCTGGGCGACGGAATGCGCATCCACGCGGTGCTGCCGCCCGTGTCGACGCGCGGCACGCTGCTCTCCATCCGGCTCCCCTCGCGGGTGCGGCCGACTCTCGACGCGCTCGACGCGGCGGGAGCGTTCCCGCCCGGCTGTCGCGCGCTGCTCGAGGAGGCGGTGCGCCGACGCACGAACCTCCTGATCACGGGGGCCGGCGGCAGCGGCAAGACGACCCTGCTCGGCGCGCTGCTCGCAAGGGCGGATCCGCGGGAGCGCATCGTGCTCGTCGAGGACGTCGCCGAGCTGCGGGTGCGGCACGCGCACGTCGTGTCCCTGGAGGCCAGGCAGGCGAACATAGAGGCGGCCGGGGAGCTGTCCCTGCCCCGCCTGGTGCGGGAGGCGCTGAGGATGCGGCCGGACCGGCTGGTCGTGGGGGAGTGCCGCGGCAGCGAGATCCGGGAGCTGCTCGGCGCGCTCAACACCGGGCACGACGGAGGCGCGGGCACCCTGCACGCCAACGGCGTGGCGGACGTGCCGGCCCGGCTCGAGGCCCTCGGCGCGCTCGCCGGCATGGACGCGGTCACGACGGCACGCCAGGCGGTGAGCGCGATCGGACTCGTCATCCACCTGGCGAGGACGCCGCAGGGCCGCCGGGTGACGGCGGCAGGGCGCCTCGCGACCGGCGACGGCGGACGCCTGCGTGTCATGCCCGTGCGCTGGGATCCCGGCGCGGGTCCGATGGCGCAGCCCGCGGTGGCAGCGTCGGCGTCGGACGCACGCAGGACCGGCTCATGATCGGGCGCTCCCGCGCCGTTCCGCTGCGGCGGCGTCTGCGCGGCGGGAGCGACGAGGCGGTCGTCGAGGAGGCGGAGGAGATCGCCGCGTTCGTCCGACGCCTCGCGGTGCTGCTCGGTGCGGGCTTGCACCTCGAGCGCGCGTGGTCGCAGCTGGCGCCGCCGGACGCGCGGGTCCGCCGGGGGGAGCGCGCGGTGGCCGCCCTGGCCCGACGCGTGGCCGCGGGCGACGGATCGGCTCCCCTCGCCGAACGCATCGTGGCAACGGCCACCGCGGTCGAGGGGGCGGGCGGCTCGACCGCGCGATCGTGGTGCGCGCTCGCCGCCGGGCTCGAGGTCGCGGACCGCACGGGAGCGCCGCTCGCGCGGTCCCTCCACCGGCTCGCCGACTCCCTCGTCGACGTCGCCCGGGTGCGCCGCGATGCCGGGACGGCGCTCGCGGGGCCGGTGGCGACCAGCCGCACGGTGCTCCTCATGCCCGGTGCCGGCCTGCTCCTGGCCGCCGGGCTCGGGTTCGATCCGCTGCGCGTCCTCGTCACCACCGTGCCGGGGCTGGCGTGCCTCGTCGCCGGTTCCTCGCTCGTGGCGATCGGGTGGCGATGGAACCGCGGCCTGGTGCGACGGGCCGTCTCGCGCGAGCCGGCGCCGGGGCTCGTGCTCGACCTGGTGGCGATGGCCATGTCCGGCGGCGCGTCCGTGCCCCGCGCGGTGGCGGTCGTCCGCCGCGCGTGCGAGCGCGCCGGGCTGCGCACCGGCGACGACCTCGATGCCGTCGGGTCGGTGGTGGACGCGGCCGCTCGCACGGGTGCACCCGTCGCCGTGCTCCTCGGGAGCGAGGCGGAGCGGATCCGCAGGGACGCCGCCACCCGGGCCGAGCGGGCGGCGGCGCGTCTGGCGGCGCAGCTCATGCTGCCGCTGGGCGTGTGCATCCTCCCGGCGTTCCTGGCGGTGGGCGTCGTGCCGATGCTCCTGGCTGTCGTGTCCTCAACACTCGGCCGCGGGTGACGGCGTCCACCGTCGCGGATCCCGCCGGGGGCAGAGCCCTGCTGGCGGGGCATGGTGACGTCCCGGCCGATGGTCGGCGGGGACAGGACGGCGGGCAGCGCCCGCCAGAGGGAGAGGACGAGGACATGGGACGAATCGAGGAGCGGGTGCACCCGCTCGACGTGCGTGGCGCGGGGGCCGCGGCGGCTCGGGGATCCGCATCCGGGACGAGCGGGACCGCGGTGGCACCGGAGGGTCGCGCCGTCTGGCCGCTGGCCGCGGCTCCGGTGACGGCGGGTCCGTCACGATCGTCGGGATCCGCGGTGAGCTGCGCGAGGAGCTGCGGCGGGGAGGTGGCGACGGCGCCCCCGAGGCTCGTCCTGTCGCGGTCCGCGCGTGTCGCCAGGGCCGCGCGTCGTGCGCTCCTCTGCCGCGCAGCGGACGACGGGGGCGCGGCAACCGCCGAGTACGCCATCGCGACCATGGCGGCGGTGGCGTTCGCCGGACTGCTCGTGGTCATCCTGCAGAGCGACGAGGTCCGCGGCATGCTCCTCGACCTCGTGCGGCGTGCCCTGACCTACGACCGGTGATCCCGCTCGCCGGGGCGGCCGGGAGCCCGCACCACGATCCGCGGGCCGTCCCCGTCGCGGACCGCGGGGCGGCGGCCGCGGAGCTCGCGGTCGTGCTGCCCGCGGTCGTGCTGGTCCTCGGGTTGTGCCTGGGCGCGGTGCAGACGGTCGGCCAGCAGGTCGTGCTGACCTCCGCAGCGGAGGAGGCGGCACGGAGCATCGGACGCGGGGAGGACGCGGGCACGGCATCGGCGCGCATCGAGGGCGCGGCCGCGGGAGCGTCCATGGCGGTCGATCGGTCGGGTCACGCCGTCTGCGTCCGGCTCACGGCGCCCAGCCGATTCGGGCCCGCGGGCGCTGCCGGGCTCCGCGTCTCGGCGCGGGGGTGTGCATGGCAGGAGGATGCGGGTGCCCCGTGACGGCGACGGCGGCTCGGGCACCGTGGTCGCGGTCGGCGTGCTCGGAGCGGTCACCGCTCTCGCGCTGGCCACGGTCGCCGTCTCCTCGGTGCTCGTGGAGAGGGCGGCCGCCGCGGGGGCCGCGGACTCCGGAGCGCTCGCCGCGGCGGATGTCGCAGCGGGGTTCGCGACCGGCTCCCCCTGCTCGGCGGCCGAGGAGGTCGTGGTCGCCGCCGGGGCGTCGCTCATGGGATGCGAGGTCACGGGCACGACGGCGGTCGTGCAGGTGGAGCGCCACGGCGGTCCGATGGGCATCCCGGTGACGGCGCGTGCACGAGCCGGTCAGCCTCCGTCCGGGGCGTCGGGGTGACCCGCACCAGTGCCGTGTCCCGGGCGTCGTCCCTGTCGTGCCTGAGCCGAGGCGTGCCGGTCCCGAGCGTCTCGCCGCCGGCTCGCGAGAGCGGGGGAGCCGCCATCGGGCGCCCCCGTCCACGTCCGAGCGGGGCGCTCCGGCCCGGCCGCGGCGCCGCCGGGACGCGTCGCGTCCGGGCGGCGCCGCGATTAGGTGGCCGGTCGGTACGCGTGTGTATGGTGTGCCTTGTCGGGGACCCCGCCGCACGTCGCCCCGGATCGGATCCGATCCGAGCGGGCACGAATCCCGGACACCGGGCCGGACACCGGCCCCCATGAACGCATATATAAGGAGTCACGTGCCCGGCACGAAGAAGTTGGTCATCGTCGAGTCGCCGGCCAAGGCCAAGACGATCGCCCAGTACCTGGGCAGCGGCTACGAGGTGCAGGCGTCCGTGGGCCACATCCGCGACCTCATCGAGCCCAAGAACCTGCCGCCCGAGCTCAAGAAGGGCACGCTCGGCAAGTTCTCCGTGGACGTCGAGAACGGCTTCGAGCCGTACTACGTCGTCAGCGACCAGAAGAAGAAGACGGTCGCCGACCTCAAGAGGGCGCTCAAGGACGCCGACGAGCTCTTCCTCGCGACGGATGAGGACCGCGAGGGTGAGGCCATCGCCTGGCACCTCCTGCAGGTGCTCAAGCCGAAGGTGCCGGTCAGGCGGATGGTCTTCCACGAGATCACCAAGGAGGCCATCGAGCGCGCCCGCGACAGCACGCGCGACATCGACACGGCCCTCGTGGACGCGCAAGAGACACGACGCATCCTCGACCGCCTCTACGGCTACGAGGTGTCGCCCGTGCTGTGGCGCAAGGTCGGACCCGGCCTGTCGGCCGGCCGCGTGCAGTCCGCCGCCACCCGGCTGGTCGTCGACCGCGAGCGCGAGCGCCTGGCGTTCGTCACCGCCGCCTACTGGGACCTCACGGCATCGCTCTCGCCGCTCGAACAGGAGCTGCCGTTCGACGCCCGGCTCGTCCGCATCGACGGCGCCCGCATCGCCACGGGCCGCGACTTCGACGACAAGGGCGCGCTCAAGAACGACTCGCGCCCGCTCGACGCGAGCAGCGCCGAGGGCCTCGCCGTGGCCCTCCGCGACCCGTCCGTCCCGCTGAAGGTGCAGAGCGTCGAGTCGAAGCCGTACACGCGTCGCCCCGCCGCGCCGTTCACCACGTCGACGCTCCAGCAGGAGGCGGCGCGCAAGCTGCGCTTCTCCGCCCGGCAGACCATGAGCGTCGCGCAGTCGCTCTACGAGAACGGGTACATCACCTACATGCGCACCGACTCGCCCTCGCTGTCGCAGCAGGCGATCAACGCGGCGCGCAAGCAGGCCGCGGAGCTCTACGGGCCCGAGACCGTGCCGGACAAGCCGCGCCTCTACGCGGGCAAGAGCAAGAACGCGCAGGAGGCCCACGAGGCCGTCCGCCCCGCCGGCGAGACGTTCCGCACGCCGCAGCAGCTCGCCTCCACGCTGCGCGGCAACGACCACAAGCTCTACGACCTCATCTGGAAGCGCACCATCGCGTCGCAGATGGCGGACGCGAAGGGATCCACGGCGTCGGTCGTCATCGCCGCCGGGCCCACGTCCGCGGGCGAGGTGGCCGAGTTCGCCGCATCGGGCACGGTCATCACGTTCCGCGGCTTCCTGGCCGCGTACGAGGAGAGCCGCGACGAGGAGCGCCACGGCGCCGCCGAGCCGCGCGAGGCGAAGCTGCCCGACCTCAAGAAGGGCCAGGACCTGCGCCTCGTCGACGTCGACGCCAAGGGGCACGAGACCAGCCCGCCGCCGCGCTACACGGAGGCGAGCCTCGTCAAGACGCTCGAGGAGCTGGGTATCGGTCGCCCGTCGACCTACGCCGCCATCATCTCGACCATCGTCGACCGCGGCTACGTCACCCCGCGCGGCACGGCTCTCGTCCCGAACTGGATCGCCTTCTCGGTGGTGCGGCTGCTGGAGGAGTTCTTCACGGAGCTGGTGCAGTACGACTTCACGGCCGGGATGGAGGACGACCTCGACCGCATCGCCGAGGGTTCGGCCGAGCGCGTCGACTGGCTGAAGGGCTTCTACTACGGCAACGACGCGCACAAGGGGCTCCGCCCCACGATCGACAACCTCGGCGAGATCGACGCCAAAGAGATCAACTCTCTGCGCATCGCCGACGACATCACGCTCCGCATCGGCAAGTACGGGCCGTACCTCGAGGTGCACGAGGCGGGTGCCGCCGCGGACGCGACGCCCCGCCGCGTCAACCTGCCGGAGGACCTCGCGCCGGACGAGCTGACGGCCGCGAAGGCGCGCGAGCTCATCGACGCCCCCGTCGTCACCGACCGCGTCATCGGCATCAACCCCGCGAACGGCAAGCAGGTCGTGGCGAAGGACGGTCGCTACGGCCCCTACGTCACCGAGCTCGATCCTGAGCCCGAGGCGGCGCCGGCCGCCCCCGCTGGCGGCGTCGACCCGGCCACGGGCGAGGTGCTCGAGAGCGCGACGACGGCGACGACCGCGGCGACCGCGAAGAAGGCGCCCGCCAAGAAGCCCGCCGCGAAGAAGGCGGCGGCCGTCAAGCCGCGCACCGCCTCCATCTTCAAGTCCATGGACCTCGCGACGGTCGACCTCGAGACGGCCCTGCGCCTCCTCGACCTCCCGCGCGTCGTCGGCGAGGACCCGGAGACGGCCACGCCCATCACGGCGCAGAACGGCAAGTACGGCCCGTACCTGAAGAAGGGCACGGACTCGCGGTCGCTCACGAGCGAGGAGCAGATCTTCGAGATCGACCTGCCCGGCGCCCTCGAGGTGTTCGCGCAGCCCAAGTACGGCGCCCGTCGCCCCTCCAGTGCGCTCAAGGAGTTCGACGCGGATCCGGTCAGCGGGAAGGGCATCAAGGTGAAGGACGGCCGCTTCGGTCCGTACGTCACGGACGGCGAGACCAACGCCACGATCCCGAAGAGCGAGTCCGTCGAGGACATCGACTTCGACCGGGCCGTCGAGCTGCTCGCCGACAAGCGCGCCAAGGGGCCGGCGAAGCCGAAGGCCAAGGCGAAGGCCCCGGCGAAGGCGAAGACCACAACGGCGAAGACCACCGCGGCGAAGACGACCACGGCGAGGACGACCGCGACGAAGGCGACCACCGCCAAGGCGACCACCGCGAGGTCGGCAGCCGCCACGAAGGCCGCGGCGACACGGGCCGCCAACAAGGCGGCCGCTGCTGCGGCGACGGCGGCCGACGCGACGTGACCGGCGTCTTCATCACCCTGGAGGGCGGCGACGGCGTGGGGAAGTCCACGCAGTCGGCGCTCCTCCGGGGATGGCTCGAGGACGAGGGCCACGAGGTCGTCGTCACCCGCGAGCCGGGCGGCAGCGACCTCGGGGTGGAGATCCGCGAGATCGTGCTGCATCGTCGCGGGCACATCGCGCCGCGCGCCGAGGCGCTGCTGTACGCGGCCGACCGCGCGCACCATGTCGAGACCGTCGTCCGGCCGGCCCTCGAGCGGGGCGCGGTCGTCCTGCAGGACCGCTACCTCGACTCGTCCGTCGCCTACCAGGGGGCCGGTCGCGTGCTGGACGCCGCCGAGATCCGCGACCTGTCGCTGTGGGCCGCGCAGGGCCTCCTTCCCGACCTGACCGTGCTGCTCGACCTCGACCAGGCCGCCGCGCGGGTCCGCCTCGACGCCGCGCGCACCCGCTTCGACCGGCTCGAAGCCGAGCGCGCCGACTTCCACGAGCGCGTGCGCCAGGCGTTCCTCGGGCTCGCCGGCGCGGAGCCGGGGCGCTTCCTGGTCGTCGACGCCGGGCGCCCCCGTGAGGAGATCGCCGCGGAGATCCGCACCCGGGCGCAGGCGCTGATCACGGCGGGAGCCTCCGCGTGAGCGACGCGGCGACCGACCGCGCGTCCGCGCCGACGGCGTCCGCGACGCCCGCGACCGGTGCGCAGCCGTCCACGACGCCCGGGAGCCCCGACGGATGGGCCATCTGGGACGAGCTCACGGGCCAGTCGGAGGCCGTCGCCCTGCTCGCCGCCGCCAGCAGCCCCCGGGCCACCGCGCGCGACGCCGCCGGCACCGCGCTCGCGCACTCCTGGCTCATCACCGGGCCTCCCGGATCCGGCCGCTCGAACCTCGCCTACGCCTTCGCGACTGCGCTGCTCAGCGACGGCACGCCGGACGGCGACGCGGCGACCGCCCGTCAGGTCGCCGCCCGCAGCCACCCCGACCTCGGCGTGCTCGCGACCGAGCGGGTCATCATCGCCATCGACGAGGTGCGCGCGCTCGTCACGTCGTCGCAGTACTCGCCGTCGGTCGGCCGGTACCGCGTCATGGTCGTCGAGGACGCCGACCGCATGACGGAGCGCACGTCGAACCTCCTGCTGAAGGCGCTCGAGGAGCCGCCGGAGCGCACCATCTGGATCCTCTGCGCGCCCAGCGAGGCCGACCTGATCCCGACCATCCGCTCCCGCGTGCGCAGCGTGCGCTTGCGCATCCCGTCGGTCGAGGACGTGGCCGCCCTGATCCAACGTCGCGACGGCGTCGACGCCGCCACGGCGACGCGCGCGGCCCGCGAGGCGCAGAGCCACATCGGCATGGCGCACCGGCTCGCCACCGACGCGGAGGCCCGCGAGCGCCGCAGCCGCACCCTGGAGCTCGCGCTCGGGATCCGCTCGGTCGGCGACGCCGTGCGCGCGGCCGCCGCGATGCTCGAGCTCGCGGGCCAGGACGCCAAGGCCTTCGCGGTGCAGCGCGACGCCGACGAGCGCGAGCGCGCGCTCCGCTCGCTCGGCGTGCAGGAGGGCGGGTCGATCCCGCCGCAGCTGCGCGCGCAGATCCGGCAGCTCGAGGAGGACCAGAAGCGGCGCGCCACGCGGAGCCTCCGCGACGGCATCGACCGGATCCTCGTCGACCTCATGTCCCTGCACCGCGACGTGCTCCTGCACCAGCTGGGCGCGGACCTGCCCCAGGTGAACGAGGCGATCGCCCCGCGGATCGCGGAGGCCGCCGGGGCCGGGTCCGCGGCGGCGTCGCTCGCGGTCCTCGACGCGGTCGGCGTGGCTCGGCGCCGGATCAACGGCAACGTCGCGCCGGCGCTCGCCCTGGAGGCCATGCTCGTCTCCATCACCCGCACGCGCCCGGCGGGTGGAGCGTGATGCGCCGCAGGACGCGGATGATGTCCGTCCGCCGTGCTGGATCCCTGGGCGCGGTCCTCCTCGCCGCGGCCGTCGCGCTCAGCGGCTGCGGCCTCATCCCCGTGCCCGAGCCGCGCAGCTCCACGTCGAGCCCGACGACGGAGGACGTCGCGCCCGACCTCGCGCGGTACTACGAGCAGACCCTCGCGTGGTCCCCGTGCGAGGACGGCGCGCAGTGCGCGACCGCGACGGCGCCGCTCGACTGGTCCGCGCCGGATCCGGCCACCGACATCCAGCTCGCCCTCGTGCGGCACACCGCCCGCGGCGCCGACGGGCCGCGCGGATCGCTCTTCGTCAACCCGGGCGGACCGGGCGCGTCCGGCGTCGACTTCGTGAAGGCCAGCGTCGACTACGCGGTCTCGCGCGACCTGCAGGACGCGTACGACGTCATCGGCTGGGATCCCCGCGGCGTGGGGGCGTCGACCGCCGTCGACTGCCTCGACGACGCCCAGCTCGACTCCTTCCTCTACGGCGAGACCGAGGCGCCTCCCGGCACCCCGGCGCACGACGAGGAGCTGGTGCAGGCGTCGAAGTCGTTCGCGGAGTCCTGCGCCGCCCGATCCGGCCCGCTGCTGCAGTTCATCGACACGCAGAGCACCGTGCACGACCTCGACATGCTGCGAGCCCTGGTGGGCGACGAGAGGCTGAACTACCTCGGCTACTCCTACGGCACGAGCATCGGCGCGCAGTACGCGCAGGACTTCCCCGGGCACGTGGGGCGCATGGTGCTCGACGGCGCGACGGACCCGGCCGCGAGCTCGTTCGATGTGCTGCTCGCGCAGACGAAGGGATTCCGCACCTCGTTCGAGTCGTACATGGCGGCGTGCCTCGCGGGTCAGGGGTGCCCGTTCCGCGGATCCGTCGACGAGGGCGAGGAGACCGTCGCGACCCTCCTCGACCGCCTCGACCAGAGTCCGCTGCGCGCCGCCGACGGGCGCGAGCTCGACGGGCAGGTCATGCGCAGCGCCATCGACTCCGCGCTCTACAGCGAGCAGCAGTGGCCGGCGCTCACGACCGCGTTCGCCGAGGCCCTCCGCGGCGAGTCCGGTACGGCCTTCGCGCTCGCCGACTCCTACTTCGGTCGCAAGCCCGACGGCACGTACAGCGGCAACTTCTCCGAGGCGTTCCTCGCCATCCAGTGCATCAACTACCCGGTGGAGCGCGATCCGGCGGTGCTCGTGACGGAGGCGGCCGAGATCCGGGCCGCCGCCGGCGAGCTGGCCGACGACGACACCTCCCGCGACGGCGAGCCGGACCCGCTCTGCGGCAACTGGCCGTACCCGGCCCGGGATGCCCCGGCGCCCGTGTCGGCGGAGGGCGCGGCGCCCATCGTCGTCGTCGGGACCACGGGCGATCCGGCCACGCCCTACTCGTGGGCCGAGGCGCTCGCGGGCCAGCTCTCCTCGGGCGTGCTCCTCACCTACCGCGGCGAGGGGCACATCGCCTATGACGAGCGGGATCCGTGCATCGTGTCCGCGGTGGACGGCTACCTGCTGGGCGGGGATCCGCCGGCTTCCGGCACGACCTGCGGGTGACCCGGGTGCGCCGGGCCCCGGGCGGGGCGGCCCTGCGCCGTCCGTGTGCGGGAGCAGCCTCCGGCATCCGGTATGCTCTCTATTCGTGCCCGGTACTCGCTGAGTCCGGGCCGGGCCGCCTTAGCTCAGTCGGTAGAGCATCTCACTCGTAATGAGAAGGTCGTCAGTTCGATTCTGACAGGCGGCTCCACCATCCCTCCTCCCCGTCCCCTCCCGTCGTCCGTCGACGAGGCGCGACGCGGCATCCCCGTCCCCCACAGGGCGACCTCGTCGGCCACGTCCCCGGGGTGCCGGCGGCCGGACGGACCCTCGGGCCCGGCGTCTAACATGGCCCCATGCGATCCCCAGCCGACGGCCCCGACCGCGCGCGCGCCGACCGCACCGATCGGGTCGCCCGCGCGTCCCGCGCCCGTGACCGCCGTCGCACCCGCTCCCTGCCGGCTGCCGTCGCCGTGGTCGCCCTGCTCGCCGCCGGTGCCGTCGGCGCCGGCGCTCTCACGGGCCGTGCCGGCAGCGACTCCACGAGCGTCGCCGCCACCGCGGATCCGACGCCCACCCCGAGCCCGACGCCCACCGAGGCGCCGCCGCGGCCCGCGCCTGCCGACCAGGCCGCCGCGCGCGACCTCCGCATGTGCTCCATCGCGTCCCTGGCGCAGGATCCGCGCCTCGCCACCTTCGAGGGCCAGGTCCGCGACGCCGCGACCGGCCGCGTGCTGTTCGACCGGAACGGCAGCACGCCGGAGCGCACGGCGAGCGTCATGAAGGTCATCACCTCGGCCGCCGCCCTCGCGGCGCTCGGCCCCGATCGCCGCATCGCCACCACGGTGGTGCGCGGGTCCGAGCCGGGCACGGTGGTTCTGGTCGGCGGCGGGGACCCGACCCTGTCGCGCCTCACCTCCGGCAGCTCGGTCTACCCGGGTGCGCCCCGCCTCAGCGACCTCGCCCAGCAGGTGCGCGCGGCCTGGGCCGCGGATCCGGCGACGGCCGGCACGCCCATCACCCGCATCGTGCTCGACACCTCCCTGTTCTCCGGCGAGACCTGGGCACCGTCCTGGGCCGCGACCGAGCGGAAGGCGGGGTACTCGAGCTTCATGACGCCGCTGCAGCTCGACGCCGACCGGGCGGATCCCGCCGCCGTCGTCTCCGCCCGCAGCGAGGATCCGCTGGCGCGCGTCGGCAGCACCTTCCGCTCCATGCTCGGCGGGTCCGCCGACGTCACGCAGGGCACGGCTCCCGCCGGCGCCGCGGTGCTCGGCAAGGTCGAGTCGCAGCCGGTGTCGTCGCTCATCCAGACCGCGCTCATCAACTCCGACAACGTGCTCGCGGAGTCGCTCGCGCGGCTCGTGAGCATCCAGGTCGGCGCGGGGAACACGCAGCAGTCGCTGGCAGCAGGGATCCCGAAGGCCCTGCAGGCGTACGGGCTCGACACCTCCACGCTCACCATCGTCGACGGCCAGGGCCTCAGCCCCGACAACCGGGTGCCGCCGTCGCTCCTGGCCCAGCTGATGATCCAGGTCGACCAGCGCCAGCAGGCGCTCGGCTACCTGCACGACGGCCTGCCGGTCGCGGGCCGCACCGGCACGCTCTCCAGCCGCTTCACCGGCGACAGCGCGGTCGCCCGCGGGCACGTCGTGGCCAAGACCGGCTGGATCGACACCGGCTACACCCTCGCCGGCATCGTCGACGCGGCGGACGGCACGAAGCTGACCTTCGCCTTCTACGCCATCGGGAACGTGACGGGGGACGCGAAGATCGCCCTGGACGCGCTGGCAGCGGGCACGTACCGCTGCGGGGCGGATCTGGTGGACGAGTGACGCGCGGCCCGGTCCCGGGCGGCGGACACACGGCACCGGGCCCGGCCCGGGGAAGGAGCGGCGCATGAGCAGGGCCTTGTTCATCATCGACGTGCAGAACGACTTCACGGAGGGCGGCGCGCTCGGCGTCGACGGCGGCGGCGACGTCGCGCGGGGGATCACCCGCCTCCTCGCCGCGGAGCCGTACCGCTACGACCACGTGCTCGCGTCCCGCGACTGGCACGAGGCCACGGGCGGCAACGGCGGGCACTTCGCCGCGGCCGGCACCGTCCCCGACTACTCCACCACCTGGCCCGAGCACTGCGTGCAGGGCACCCACGGCGCCGAGTACCACCCCGACCTCGACGTCACCGCCGTCGACTTCCACGTCCAGAAGGGCCAGGGCGCGCCCGCCTACTCGATCTTCGAGGGCACGACGGAGGACGGCGTGCCGCTGGCGGACCTGCTGGCACTGCACGGGATCACCGACATCGACGTGGTCGGCCTCGCGACCGACTACTGCGTGCTCGCCTCGGCGCTCGACGCGGTGCACCAGGGCAAGCGCGTGCGGATCCTCGCCGACCTCGTCGCGGGCGTCGCGCCGGCCACCAGCGCCGCCGCCCTCGACCGCCTGCGCGACGCCGGGGCCGAGATCGTCGAGGGTCCGGCCGACTGACGGTCGGCGCGGCCGGCGCGGCCGCGAGCCCGGGCGCGCACCAGCGCGAGGACGAACACGAGCACGACACCTCACGGAAGAAGCGAGGACACCATGAGCGCATCCACCGAGACCGACCTCCTGTCGGGCACGCCCACCACCCTGCTCATCGCGGGCGAGCGGGTGGACGCGGAGGGCGGGTCGACGTTCGAGGTCCGGGATCCCGCGACCGACGCCGTCATCGCGCACGTCGCCGACGCGAGCCCCGCGGACGGCGCGCGCGCCCTCGACGCGGCGGTCGACGCGCAGGCGGCGTGGGCGGCGACGGCGCCGCGCGCCCGGGGCGAGATCCTCCGCCGCGCGTTCGACCTGCTCCAGGAGCGCAAGGACGAGTTCGCGCTCCTCATGACGCTCGAGATGGGCAAGCCGCTGGCCGAGTCGCTCGGCGAGGTGACCTACGGAGGCGAGTTCCTCCGCTGGTTCTCCGAGGAGGCCGTGCGCATCACGGGCCGCTACGGCACGAACCCCGAGGGGACCGGCCGCATGATCGTGTCGCAGCATCCGGTCGGGCCGGTGCTGCTCATCACCCCCTGGAACTTCCCGCTCGCGATGGCGACCCGCAAGATCGCGCCGGCGCTCGCCGCGGGCTGCACCGTGGTCATCAAGCCTGCCGACCTCACGCCGCTCACCACGCTCCGGTTCGCCGAGCTGCTGGCCGAGGCGGGGCTGCCCGCGGGCGTCCTCAACGTGATCCCCACCACGGAGGCCGCCGACGTCACCGGCCCGCTCATCGCCGACCCGCGGCTCCGCAAGCTGAGCTTCACCGGATCCACGCCCGTCGGCCGCCAGCTCGGCGCGCAGGCCGCGCAGAACGTGCTGCGCGTCTCGCTCGAGCTCGGCGGCAACGCGCCGTTCATGGTCTTCGCCGACGCCGACCTCGACGAGGCCGTGGAGGGCGCCATGGCGGCGAAGTTCCGCAACGTCGGGCAGGCGTGCACGGCGGCGAACCGCTTCATCGTCGAGGCGTCGATCGCGGACGCGTTCGCCGACCGGCTGCAGGAGCGCATCGACCGGATGCGGATCGGCCGCGGCACCGAGGAGGGCGTCACGGTCGGACCGCTCATCGACGGCCGCGCCGTCGACAAGGCCGACCGGCTGGTGCGCGACGCCGTCGAGCGCGGCGCCACCGTGCGCGCGGGCGGCGCGCCCGGCGAGGGCGTGGGCCACTTCTACCCGCCGACGCTCGTCACGGGCGTCGCCGAGGGCAGCGACATCCTGCGGGAGGAGATCTTCGGGCCGGTCGTCGCGATCGTGCCGTTCAACGACGAGGACGACGCAGTGCGGCTCGCCAACGACACCGAGTTCGGGCTCGTCTCCTACGTCTTCACCCGGGACCTCGCCCGCGGACAGCGGATGATCGAGCGGCTCGAGACGGGCATGACCGGCCTCAACATGGGCGTCATCTCCAACGCCGCCGCGCCGTTCGGCGGCGTGAAGCAGTCGGGGCTCGGCCGGGAGGGCGGGCTCGAGGGGATCCACGAGTACCTGAACACGAAGTACACGCTCACGCCCGACCCCTTCGCGTCGTAGTGGCGCACGTCGTCCCGGTCGAGGACCTGGCGGATCCGCGGCTCGCCGACTACAGCCACCGCACCGACGTCGCGCTCCGCAAGGCCGAGGGCGCGGGGCACGGGATCTACCTGGCCGAATCCGCGCTGGTGCTGGAGCGGGCGCTGAGGGCCGGGCACGTGCCGCGGTCGGTGCTGGCGCTCGGCGGCACCGTCGACGAGGCGCTCGCGCTCGTGGGCGACCGGGACGTGCCGGTGTTCACCGGGCCAGGCGAGCTCCTCGCGGAGCTCACCGGCTACGTGCTGCACCGCGGCGTCGTCGCGTCGCTCGACCGGCCGGCGCTGCCGTCGGTCGCGTCGCTGCTCGTGGATGCCCGGCGCGTCGTGGTGCTCGAGGACGTCGTGGATCCCACCAACGTCGGCGCGATCTTCCGCTCGGTCGGCGCGATCGGGGCGGACGCGGTGCTCGTCACGCCCCGCTGCACGGATCCGTTCTACCGCCGGGCCATCCGCGTCAGCATGGGCACGGTGCTGCAGGTGCCGTGGACGCGCACGGGGGAGTGGCCGGAGACGCGCGCCGCCCTGGCGGACACCGGGTTCCATGTGGCGGCGCTCGCGCTGACGCCGGACGCCGTGTCGATCCGCGACTTCCCGGCCGAGGAGCACGAGCGGCTCGCCATCGTGCTCGGGTCGGAGGGGCCGGGGCTGTCGGCGGAGGCGATCCGGTCGGCGGACACGGTGGTGCGGATCCCGATGGCGCACGGCATCGACTCGCTCAACGTGGCGGCGGCCAGCGCGGTCGCGCTCTACGCGCTGACGGCGCCGGCCCGCTGATCGCGCGGGCCGCTCCGTCCGCAGGCGGGCAGCGGGCAGGTCCATGACCGATCCCGGGCCGACGGCGCAGCTCGCGACGTGAGCGCCTAGCCTGGCCACATCCACGAGAAGGGGTCCCCATGAGCACGCGTCCCGCACGCCGGCGCCCCACGCGCCTCGCCGTCGTCTACCTGGTGCTCGCGGCGGCCGGCCTCGTGCTGACGTGGTCGGCGAACATCCGCGTCGTCATGGAGGGCCGCGACTTCCTCGCCGACCTGTCCGCGGGCGGTCCGGCGGTCTCGTCGCTCTCGTGGGACCTGCTCATCGCGGCGGTCGCGAGCGTGGTCTTCATCATCGTCGAGGGGCGGCGGCTGCGGATGCGGCGCGTCTGGATCTACGTGCTGCTGGCCCCGCTCGTGGCGTTCGCGGTCGCCCTGCCGGTGTTCCTGGCGGCACGGGAGATGCACCTGAGCGCGCCGGATCGGACGGAGCCGACGCCGGGAGGGTGATCGCGCCGGAGCGCCGCTACACGAGCAGCTGGTGCTTCGCGAGGTCGCGGTAGAGCGGCGTCGAGACGACGAGCTCCGCGTGCGTGCCGGTGCCGACGACGCGGCCCTTCTCGACGACCACGATGAGGTCGCTGTCGACGACGGTCGAGAGCCGGTGCGCGATCACGATGAGGGTGCGGTGCTCGGCGACCGCGTCGATGGCCTTGCGGAGCAGCTGCTCGTTGAGGCCGTCGAGGCTGGAGGTCGACTCGTCGAGCAGCAGGATCGGCGGGGCCGACAGCAGCGTGCGCGCGATCGCGAGGCGTTGGCGCTCGCCGCCGGAGAGCATGATGCCGTCCTCGCCCACGGGCGCGTCGAGGCCGAGCTCGTTGCGGGCGAGCACCTCGGTGAGGTTCACGGCGTGCAGGACCTGGATGCAGTCCTCGTCGGTCGCGTCGAACGCGGTGAGCGTGAGGTTCTCGCGGAGCGTGCCGGCGAGCACGGGGGCGTCCTGCTCGACGTAGCCGATCTGGCGGCGCAGATCCTCGCGGTCGAGCGTGCGGATGTCGCGGCCGCCGACGCGCACGACGCCGGACGTCGGGTCGTAGAAGCGCTCGATGAGAGCGAGGATCGTGCTCTTGCCCGCGCCCGAGGGGCCGACGAGCGCGATCCGCGTTCCCCGCTCGGCGCGGAAGCTGATGCCCTGGAGGACGCCGCCGCCCGTGCGGTCGGCGCCGGGAGCGGAGTCCGCGGCGTCCGCCGGGGCCGCGGGTGCCTCGTCCGTCGCGTCGTCTCCCGTGCCCGCCTCCGCCGCCACCGGGTACGCGAACCGCACGTCCTCGAGCTCGACGGCGGGCGCGTCCGTGCGGTCCGCCGCCGCAGGCACGCCGTCGCGGAGACGCCCGGCGAGCTCGGCGTCGCCGTCGGTCTCCACCGGCAGCTTCACGATCTCCTGGATCCGGCCGAGCGCGCCGAGCGCCTGGTTGACCGCGGTCACGGCACCGAACGCCTGGCCGAGCGGCATGATCATGAGGAAGAGGAACAGGATGAAGGCCACGAGGTCGCCGACCGTGATGGCGCCCGACGCGACGCGGAATCCGCCCACGCCGACCACCACGAGGAACGACGCCTGCAGCGCGATGCCCGCGATCGGCACGACCACGGCGGACGCCTTCGCGACCTTGATGCCCATCTCCCAGGCGCCCTCGGCGTCGGCCTCGATGGTGCGGATCTCGCGGTCGGTGGCGTTGCTCGCGCGGACCGTGCGGATCGCGCCGATGGCCCGCTCGACGCTCGCTGCCAGGTCGCCCACCTTGCGCTGCGCGCGCTGGCTGGCGACGCGGATCCGCCCGGACAGGCCCACGACCGCGACAACCGAGACGGCGACGACCAGCACGGTGAGGCTGAGGAGCACGGGGTCGATGATGAGCATCGCGATGATGGCGCCGAGGAACGTGACCGCGCCGCCGATCGCCTCGACGAGGCCCTGCGTGAGGACGGCGCGCAGGAGCGTGGTGTCGGAGCCGACGCGCGAGACGAGGTCGCCCGTGCGGCGCGTGTCGAACTCGGAGATGGGGAGGCGGAGGATCCGGCGCACGAGCGTGCGCCGCGACGAGAGGACGATGCCCTCGCCCATGCGCTGCAGCAGGTAGTGCTGGTAGCCGGAGAGCACGCCGGACACGACGACCAGGCCGACGAGCGCCCAGACGAGCACGCCCAGCTGGCCGCCCTCCTGCACGACGCCGACGACCCGCTGCACGAGGAGCGGCTGGCCGAGGCTCGCGGCCGCGCCGAGCACGCTCAGCAGCACGACGAAGGCCATGAGACCGCGCTGCTCGAGGATGTAGGGGAGGAGCTCCGAGAAGCGGGCGCGGGGCCCGTCGTCGGCGGCGTCGCGGCGGGCGAACGGGTTGCGGGAGCGGGCGCGCGGCGCGGCGGCGGTCTCGGGGCGGGCGGTGCTCATGCGTGGTCTCCCGGGTGGTGGGTGCGATCGTGATGCGCGGCAGCAGGTCGGACGGCTGCGAGGTCCGGAGCTCTGGGCGCCTGCGCCCGGTGGAGCGGACGCGTCGCATCGCCATCAGGACTCTACGCGCCGTCCGCCGCGCGTCCGCCGTGGCGGCGAGCCCCCCGGCATTCCCGCCCATGGTGGAAACCCGCCCCGCTCCCTAGGCTGGCTTCTCGTGTCCACCCCCGTCATCACCGCCGACCGCCTCGTCAAGAAGTACGGCGACCACGTCGCCGTCGACGGCCTCTCCTTCGAGGTCGCGCCCGGCGAGTCCTTCGGGCTGCTCGGCCCGAACGGCGCCGGCAAGTCCACGACCATGCGCATGATCGGCGCGGTCTCCTCGCGCACGGGAGGGTCGCTCGACATCCTCGGGCTCGACCCCGAAACGCACGGCCCCGAGATCCGGTCGCAGCTGGGCGTCGTGCCGCAGGCCGACAACCTCGACCTGGAGCTCAAGGCGCGGGACAACCTCATCGTCTACGGCCGCTACTTCGGCCTGCCGCGCAAGCAGGTCGCGGCGCGCGCCGACGAGCTGCTCGAGTTCGCGCAGCTCAGCGACCGCGCGGGCGCCAAGGTCGACGACCTCTCCGGCGGCATGAAGCGGCGCCTCACGATCGCGCGCGCCCTCATCAGCGACCCGCGGATCCTGCTGCTCGACGAGCCGACCACGGGCCTCGACCCGCAGGCCCGCCACATCCTCTGGGACCGCCTGTTCCGCCTCAAGGAGCAGGGCACGACGCTCGTGCTCACCACGCACTACATGGACGAGGCCGAGCAGCTCTGCGACCGGATCGTCGTGGTCGACGAGGGTCGGATCATGGCGGAGGGCTCGCCCGCGTCCCTCATCCGCGACCACTCGAGCCGCGAGGTGCTCGAGGTGCGCTTCGGCTCCGACCGCAACGAGTCCGCGTCGCGCGAGATCGCCGGGTACGGCGACCGCGTGGAGGTGCTGCCCGACCGCGTGCTCGTGTACGCGTCCGACGGCGAGGCCGTGCTCAGCCGGATCCTCGAGCAGGGCCTGAAGCCCATCACGACGCTCGTGCGCCGCTCCAGCCTCGAGGACGTCTTCCTCCGCCTCACGGGACGGAGCCTGGTCGAGTGAGCGCCGTCGACACCCGCGCGGCCGCCGTCGCCGGCGGCGTCCGCCCGCGCCGCTTCGGCGGCTGGTACGCCGCGGAGCACCGTCTGCTCGGGATCCGCGCCTACCTCGGCACCGCGCTCGCGACCGGCATCGCGAGCCCCTACGTCTACCTCTACGCGCTCGGCGTGGGCCTTGCCACGGTCGTCGACCGCGGCACGGACGCGAACCAGGCCCTGGGCGTCAGCTTCCTCGTCTTCGTGGCGCCGGCGCTCCTCGCGACGAGTGCCATGACGGTCGCGAGCGAGGAGTTCAGCTACCCGATCTTCGGCGGCTTCAAGTGGAACCCCGTCTTCCAGGCGATGAACGCGTCGCCGCTGACGCCCGCCCAGATCATCGACGGGCAGGTCGTCGGCGTCGCGATCCGCATGGCGCCCACGTGCATCGCCTACTTCGCGTTCATGCTCCTGTTCGGCGCGGTGCCGCTCGGCACGGGGTTCCTCGCGATCGGCGCCGCCGTGCTCACGGGCATGGCGATCGGCGTGATGCTCATGGCCTACGTCGCGACCCTCACGCAGGACACCGGCCAGATCGCGATGGTGATGCGCTTCGTGATCACCCCGCTGTCGCTGTTCTCGGGCACGTTCTTCCCGCTCACGCAGTTCCCGGTCTGGCTGCAGTGGATCGGCTGGATCTCGCCGCTCTGGCACGGCAGCGAGCTCGGCCGCGTCGCGACCTACGGCATGGAGGAGCCGCTCTGGCTGACCGTCGCGCACGTCGCGTACCTGCTGCTCTGGCTCGCGGTGGGCTGGACCCTCTCGCGCCGCGTCGCGACGAGGAGGCTGCGCGCATGACCGGATCCACGATGCCCGCGAACGCCCCCGCGCCCGCCGCCCGTCGCAGCCGCGGCGGCCCCCGCTCCCTCTACGTCGGCAACGCCCGCTCGGTGCTCTCCCGCGGCCTGCTCGCCACCCGCAGCACCAACTGGACCGTCGTGCTCTCCGGCTTCTTCGAGCCCGTCTTCTACCTGCTCGCGATGGGGATCGGCCTCGGCTCGATCGTCGGCGACGTGACCACGAGCACCGGCCAGCCCGTGCCGTACGCCGCCTACATCGCGCCCGCCCTCCTCGCGGTCTCCGCCATGAACGGCGCCGTCTACGACTCCACCTGGAACGTCTTCTTCAAGATGAACCACTCGAAGCTCTACCAGGGCATGCTCGCGACCTCGCTCGGCCCGCTCGACGTGGCGTTCGGCGAGATCGGCCTGGCGCTGCTGCGCGGCGTCGTCTACTCGTCGGGCTTCCTCGTCGTGATGCAGGTGCTCGGCCTCAACCTGTCGTGGTGGGCGATCCTCGCGCTGCCGTCCGTGGTGCTGATCGCGCTCGCGTTCGCGAGCTTCGGCATGGCAGTGACGAGCTACATGAAGACCTTCCAGCAGATGGACTGGATCAACTTCGTCCTACTGCCCATGTTCCTGTTCTCCGCGACCTTCTACCCGCTCTCGGTGTACCCGCCGTGGATCCAGACGGTCATCCAGGCGCTCCCGCTCTGGCACGCCGTGGAGCTCGTGCGCGGCTTCACGACGGGCGCGCTCTCGATCGCGGTCCTCGGCCACGTCCTCTACTTCGCCGTGATGACGGCGATCGGCCTGGTCTTCACGACGCGGCGGCTGCGGGTCCTCTTCCTCGACTGAGGCCGCTGGCCACGAGCCCGAGCCCGGCGCCGCCCATGACGACGGCCGCCGCGGCGATCGCGACCGGGTAGCCGACGGGCTGCGCGTCCGCGGGGATGAGGGCGAGCGCCTGCGCCGTCACGACCGTGGCGAGGAGCGACGACGCGGCCAGCACCGTCGACGTGAGCGATGACACCCGGCCCATCGCGCCGACGGGCGCCTCCGCCTGGAGGATCGGGCCCTGCGAGACGAGGAAGACCGCGAACACGAGGCCGGCCACGAGGACCCGCAGGCGCGGCGACGCGCGCACGATGCGGATCCCGGCGGCGAGCTCCCCGCGGAAGCGGGCGCGGGCGGAGGCGACCGACGGATCCATGCCCGCCGCGACGGCCCCGCGCTCGCGCACCGCGAGCACCAGACCCGCCGACGCGAGGAACGACACGGCGTCCATCACGAGCGCGGGCTCCGGCCCGAGGGTCGCGTAGACGGCCGGGCCGGTCATCGCCGAGAGGATCCCGACGCCCGTGCTCGCGAGCAGCGAGCGTCCCGCGGCGGCCGCGCGCCGGTCGGCGGGCACGACCACCTGCACGAGGGCGGCGCGCACGAGGTCGGCCGCGACCATCACCCGGTGGGCGGGCCACCGGTCCACGAGCACGCCCGCGATCGGCGCGCGCACGAGGCGCGGCAGGCTCGTCGCGCCGATGACGGCGCCGATGTAGAGCGGCAGGGCCGGGTCGCCGGGCGCGAGGCCCGTCGCGAGCCACACGGTCACGGTCGCCGCGAGCACGTACTCGCCGAAGGCCGAGAGCGTCTGCGCGACCCAGATGAGCGCGAACGAGCGGGAGATCAAGAGGGGAGGGCGCGGCTCGCGCGCGCCGGTCGGGGTCGGGCACGGGCGGCCTCCGATCGGTCGGCTCCTCCCCACGGTAGCGGCAGGCCCGGCGATGCCCGGGCGGTGCCGGGCGGGGGATCCGCTCGGTACCCTGGCCGAGAGCGCCACCCGGGCGCGGCCGGCCACGGGTCGGGGGAGGCAGGTGCCCATGGGCCGCGTCGTCGTGCTCGGATCGCTCAACGTCGACCAGGTGGTGCGCGTGCCGCGGCACCCGCAGCCGGGGGAGACCCTGATGGGATCCGACCCCGAGCGGCTCTGGGGCGGCAAGGGCGCGAACCAGGCGGTCGCCGCGGCCGACGCCGGCGGCGAGGTCGCGATGGTCGGGGCCGTGGGCGACGACGCCGACGGATCCGCCTACCGCGCCCGCCTCGCCGACCGCGGCATCGACGTGTCCGGCCTCGCGACGATCGCGGGCGCCACGACGGGCCTCGCGATCATCGCGGTCGACGACGACGGCGAGAACACGATCATCGTCGCGCCCGGCGCGAACGCCCGCGTGACCGACGCCCACCTGGATCCGCTCGACGCGCTCGCGGCGGGCGATGTCCTGCTCGCCTCGCTCGAGCTGCCCCTCGACACGGTCGCCGCGGGCGTCCGCCGCGCGCACGCCGCCGGCGCCCGCGTCGTGCTCAACCTGGCGCCCTTCGCCGCGCTGCCCGACGACGTGCTGGCGCTCGCGGATCCCGTCGTCGTCAACGAGCACGAGGCGGGCCTCCTCCGCGGGTCGGGCACGCCCGCGCCCGCGTCGCTGCTCGTGACCCTCGGCGCCGAGGGCGCGATGTGGGGCGGCGTCGAGGTGCCCGCGTCGCGGGTCTCCCGCGTCGTCGACACCACGGGCGCGGGCGACGCCTTCTGCGGCGCGCTGGCCTCCGCGCTCGCCGCGGGCGCCGACCGCGAGGGCGCCCTCGTCGTCGCGGCCGACGCCGCGGCGGTCGTCGTCCAGCGGCAGGGCGCGCAGCCGGCGGACGACTGATCCCCGTTGGCGACGCCGGCCGCCCCCGGCATCAGACCGGGCGCCGCCGACCGCGCCTGACCGCCCGCTCATCGAGCGACCGGTCGCGCGACAGCGGGTACGCGCGGTCGAGCCGGGGACCCACGACCACCCGCAGGAGGAACCGCGAGAGCAGCGCGCCGCCCGCCCAGTACGCCCCGATGAGCAGCGCCGCGACGCCGGGCAGCACGTGCGTGGCGATGCCGGCCACCACGAGCAGGGTCCAGACGATCCCGACGCCCGAGTACAGGGACCGGTAGCCGTCCGTCAGCGTGTCGCGCCTCTCCTGCTGCCGCTCCGCGCGGTCGTCGAGCGCGGACACCGTCCGGCCGAAGTCGTCCGCGCCGACGGCGGCGAAGAGATCCCGCACGGGCACCTCCAGCGCCTTCGCGACGAGCGACAGCGTCTCGAGGCTCGCGTCGTTCCCCGCCTCCAGCCGCTGCACCGTGCGCACCGTGATCGCGCTGGCCTCGGCCAGCCTGTCCTGCGTCCAACCCCGCTCGCGGCGGAGGTCCGCCACCCGTGTCTCGTTCATGGGCCCAGCCTGGCGGTCCGTCCGGATCCGCACCACGACGCGCACCCGACAGCTCCCCGACATCCGCCCGATAGCACCCCGACAGCCGTCCGAGAGCGCGGGATGGCCGCCGTCGGATCCCGCGCTTGCCCCTTGGTCGGGGTCCATGAGATGCTCGACACGCTGCGCTTCTTATGCGCATAAGTAACTCACCGGCTCGCGACGCGGGCGCTTCGTTCAAGGAGGAACACGTGAAGACATCCATGCGTCTCGGCGCGGTCGCGACCGTGCTGGCGGCCACCGTCGCGCTGACCGGCTGCGGCCGGTCCACCGACGAGGGATCCGGCGCCGCGGCCGCGACCACGCTCGGCTCCGCGCCCGCGACCGGCAAGGTCACCATGTGGGCGATGGGCGCGGAGGGCGAGGCCCTGCCCGCGTTCCTGAAGACCTTCGAGGACGCCAACCCCGGCGTCGAGGTCGACGTCACGGCGATCCCGTGGGACGCCGCGCACAACAAGTTCCAGACCGCCATCGCGGGCGGCACCACCCCGGACATCGCGATGATGGGCACCACGTGGATGGCCGACTTCGCCGACGCCCTCACCACCGTGCCGACCGACGTCGACGCGAGCGACTCCTTCCCCGGCTCCCTCGCGACCAACTCCGTGAAGGACCGCGCCGCCGGCATCCCCTGGTACGTCGACACCCGCGTGCTCTACTACCGCACCGACCTCGCGGCGAAGGCCGGCTGGACGACGGCCCCCACCACGTGGGACGAGCTCAAGCAGATGGCGTCCGACATGCAGACGAAGGCCGGCGCCGCGCACGGCATCCGCCTCCCCGCCGGCAACGACGCGTTCCAGGGCACGCTCTGGATGCCGTGGTCGAACGGCGCCGAGATCGCCGACGGCGCGAAGTGGACCCTCGACACCCCCGAGATGCGGGAGGCCTACGAGTACTACGGCAGCTTCTTCGCCGACGGCATCGCCGACCCCGACGTCGACGTCTCGTCCGGCGCGCAGGAGGCGTCGTTCGTCGACGGATCCACGCCCATGCTCATCGAGGGCCCCTTCGAGATCGGCCAGCTGAAGGCCGTCGGCGGCGAGGGCTTCGCGTCCAAGTTCGCCACCGCGGTGCTCCCGGCGAAGGAGACCTCCGCGTCGTTCAGCGGCGGCGCGAACCTCGTCGTCTTCGACCAGGCGAAGAACCAGGACGCCGCGTGGAAGCTCGCCCGCTGGCTCGGCCAGCCGGACACGCAGGCGGCCTGGTACGCCGCCACGGGCGACCTGCCCGCGTCGCAGTCCGCGTGGCAGGACCCCGCCCTGCAGTCCGACCCCACCCTCGCCGCGTTCGGCGAGCAGCTGAAGACCGCGAAGTCCGTGCCCGTGAGCACGAACTGGGTGAAGGTCGGATCCGCCGCGGACTCGGCGCTCGAGCAGATCCGGCGCGGCACCTCCTCGGTGCCCGACGCGCTCGCGAAGCTGCAGTCGGACGCCGACTCCATCGGCTCGGCGGAGTAGCCGTTGGCCATCACCGCAGGACGTGCGGCCGGGACCCGTCCCGGCCGCACGCGGTCCCCGCTCATCGCCCGGCAGCGCCGCCGCCAGGCGCTCATCGCCTGGGGGTTCTGCCTCCCGTTCGTCGCCGTCTTCGCGGTCTTCATGCTCGTGCCGCTGGTGAGCTCGTTCGCCATGTCGTTCACGGACTTCCGCGCGACCGACATCCGCTCCCCGTTCGCGGTCGACTTCACGGGCCTCGACCAATACGCGAAGCTCTTCACCGACGCCACGTTCCTCCGCTCCATCGGCGTGACCGCGTTCTTCGTGGTCGTCGGGATCCCGGTGACGATGGTCACGGCGCTCGCGCTGGCCCTCGCGCTCAACTCGGGCCGGGGCCGCATCGTGTCGTTCTTCCGCGTCGGGTTCTACGCGCCCGTCGTGACGAGCATCGTCGCGGTCTCCGTCGTGTGGCGCTACATCCTGCTGCCCGACGGCCTGCTCAACTCGGCGCTCGCGGTGGTCGGGATCACCGGCCCCAACTGGCTGAGCGACACCACGTGGGCGCTGCCCTCGCTCGTCGCGATGGCGGTGTGGCGCAACGTCGGCACCCTCATGATCATCTTCCTCGCGGGCCTGCAGGCCGTGCCCGAGGAGGTGCAGGAGGCGGCCGTGATGGACGGCGCGAGCCCCTGGCGCCGGCTGATCTCGGTCACGCTGCCGCTGCTGCGCCCGACGCTGCTGCTCGGATCCGTGCTCATCTCGGTCGGCTTCCTGCAGTTCTTCGAGGAGGCGTTCGTGATGACGCGCGGCGGCCCCCTCGACTCCACGCTGTCCGTCGCGTACTACACGTACCGGCAGTTCGGCTTCGGCGAGTACGGCCTCGCCTCCGCGTCGAGCTACGTCCTCTTCCTCGCCATCGCCCTGCTCAGCCTGCTGCAGTTCCGGCTGCTGCGGTCGAAGGACTGAAAGGCACGCGCATGACCACCACCGCATCCGCCCCCGCCGCCACCGTCGTCGCCGAGGCCCGGGCCGGCACCCCGCCGCGCCGCAGGCGCCGCACCGACCGCGGTCGCCGCACCCGCGCGATCGTCTACCTCGTCCTCGCCGGCGTGCTCTGCGTCTGGCTCCTGCCGTTCGTCTGGATGGCGCTCGGCTCCGTGAAGACGCAGGGCGAGATCCTGCAGCGGCCGCCGACGTGGTGGCCCCAGGACCCCGTCGCGGACAACTTCGCGAAGTGGTTCGGGCCGCTCGACTTCGGCACGTTCTTCTCGAACAGCCTGGTCGTCGCGCTCGTCACCGTGCTCGGCAACCTCGTCTTCTGCTCGATGGTGGGCTACGCGCTCGCGAAGATGGAGTTCCCGGGCAAGCGGATCCTGTTCCTCACCGTGATGGTGACGCTCATGGTGCCGGGCGTCGTCACCTTCGTGCCGCTGTTCGTCATGGTCTCGGGGCTCGGCCTCGTGAACACGTACGCGGCGCTGATCCTCCCGTTCATCACGGCGCCCATCGGGGTGTTCCTCATGCGGCAGTTCATGCTCGGGATCCCCGAGGCGCTCATCGAGGCCGCGCGCCTCGACGGCGCGGGGGAGTTCCGCATCTTCTCCCGCATCGTGATGCCGCTGTGCGGGCCGCCGCTCGCGACGTTGGGCATCCTCACGTTCCTCGCCTCGTGGAACAACTTCCTCTGGCCGCTCGTCGCGGCGCAGACCGAGGGCATGTACACGCTGCCGATCGCGCTGTCGCTGTACTCGACCGGGCAGAACGCGACCGACTACGGCCTGCTGCTCGCGGGATCCGTGCTGGTGATCGCGCCGATCCTCGCTCTGTTCGTGTTCCTGCAGCGCTACTTCATCCAGGGCGTCGCGACCGCCGGCCTCAAGTGACCACCTCCCGCCTCCGACCCTTGGAGACCCCCATGCCCCGCTCCCCGCGCACGCTCCTCACCGCCCCCGACGGCACCCGGTTCCGCGACCTCGACGGCGACGGGGTGATGGCGCCGTACGAGGATCCGCGGCTGAGCCCCGAGGAGCGCACCGCCGACCTCGTCGGGCGCCTCAGCCTCGCCGAGAAGGCGGGCCTCATGTTCCAGACCGTGATCGAGGTCGGCGCCGACGGCGAGCTGAAGGAGGAGCCGGGCGCGATCTCGAAGTCCGGGACAACGGAGGTCGTGGTCGGCAAGGCGATGAACCACTTCAACGTGCACGAGATCCGGACAGCCCGGCAGGCCGCGCGCTGGAGCAACCGGCTGCAGGAGCTCGCGGAGTCGACGCCGCATGGGATCCCCGTGACCGTGAGCACGGATCCGCGCCACGCCTTCGTCGAGAACGCGGGCGTCGCCTTCTCCGCCGGGCCGTTCTCGCAGTGGCCGGAGGCGCTCGGCCTCGCGGCGCTCGACGACGTGGACGCCATCCGCGCGTTCGCCGACGCCGCGCGGCAGGAGTACGTGGCCGTCGGGATCCGCGCGGCGCTGCACCCGCAGATCGACCTCGCCACCGAGCCGCGCTGGGGCCGCCAGGCGCAGACGCTCGGCCATGACGCCGACCGCGTGGCCGAGTTCACGGCCGCGTACCTCCAGGGGTTCCAGGGTGACGAGCTCGGATCCGCGAGCGTCGCCTGCACCACCAAGCACTTCCCGGGCGGCGGCCCGCAGAAGGACGGCGAGGACGCGCACTTCCCGTACGGCCGCGAGCAGGTCTACCCGGGCGGCATGTTCGAGTACCACCTGCGGCCGTTCCGCGAGGCGATCGAGCGCGGGACAGCCGCGATGATGCCGTACTACGGGATGCCCGAGGGCCTCGTGCGCGACGGCGAGGCGATCGAGCCGGTGGGCTTCGGCTTCAACCGGCAGGTGATCACGGGGCTCCTGCGCGAGGAGCTCGGCTACGACGGCGTCGTGGTCACCGACTGGGAGCTCGTGAACGACAACCACGTCGGCGACCAGGTGCTGCCCGCGCGCGCGTGGGGCGTCGAGGAGCTGACGCCGCACGAGCGCATGGAGCGGATCATCGAGGCCGGCTGCGACCAGTTCGGCGGCGAGGAGTGCGTCGACGTGCTGCTCGACCTCGTGGCCTCCGGCCGCGTCAGCGAGGCGCGCATCGACGAGTCGGTGCGGCGCCTGCTGCTCGTGAAGTTCCGGCTCGGGCTCTTCGACGACCCGTACGTCGACGAGGACGCCGCCGAGCGCATCGTCGGCCGCGCGGATCTCCGCGAGCTCGGCTTCCGCGCGCAGGCCGCGTCGGTCACCGTGCTCGAGAACCGCGAGCGCGACGGCCGGCCCACGCTGCCGCTGCCCGTCGACGGACCCCGGCTCCGCGTGCACGTCGAGGGCATGCGGCCCGAGGCGCTCGACGGCTGGGCGGATCCCGCGGCAGGACCCGACGACGCCGACCTCGCGATCGTGCGGCTCGGTGCGCCCTTCGAGCCGCGGTCGGACCTGTTCCTGGAGGCATGGTTCCACCAGGGGTCGCTCGAGTTCCCGCCCGGGCTCGTGCACCGGCTGCGGCGGATCGCCGACCGCTGCCCGCTCGTCGTGGTCGTGAACCTCGACCGTCCCGCGATCATGACGCCGCTCGTGCCGTTCGCCGCCGCGCTCGCCGTCGACTACGGCAGCTCCGACGCCGCCGTGCTCGCCGCGCTCACGGGACGCATCGCGCCCGAGGGGCGGCTGCCCGTGGAGATCCCGCGCTCGATGGACGCCGTGCGGGCGTCGCGGACGGACGTGCCGTCGGACACCGAGGACCCGGTGTACCCGCTGCACCACGGCCTCCGGATCCGCTGACCGCGCGCGAGATCCCGCGCTCGTGACCGACCCGCGGGGCGCCGGGGCTCGGTCGTGCGCGCCCGCCTCGCCTACGCTTCCAGGAGAGAGGACGGTCGCATGAGCCCCCGGCGCCCCACGGTCTACGACGTCGCCGAACGCGCGAAGGTCTCCATCGCGACGGTGTCGTTCGCGTTCAGCCGCCCCGACCAGATCAGCGCCGCCACGCGCGAGCGGGTGCTCGAGACCGCGCGCGAGATCGGCTACATGCCGAGCGCGTCCGCCCGCGGCCTCGCCCGCGGCCGCACGGGCGCGCTCGGGCTGCACTCGTTCGACCTCCTCATCGACCGGCCGCTGCAGCGCGAGCCCGTCACGCCCGCCGAGAGCCCCGCCGAGCCCGCGGTCGCGACGCCGTTCGCTCCCGGCCGCACCTTTATCCCGTGGGACGACGCGGGCGAGATCGCGGCGGATCCGCGCGCGTTCCCGCTCTACGTCGACGAGGTGCAACGCGGCTTCGAGCTCGAGTGCCGCGCCCACGACCGGCCGGTGATGCTCAGCCGCGGCAGCGACACCGCCACGGCGGTCGCCGAGTCGGCCGGCCGCGTCGACGGCCTCGCGATCTTCCCGGGGCCGTCGGCCGCGGCGTCGCTGAAGCGCGTCTCGCTCGCCATGCCGATCGTGCTGTTCAGCTACCCGCCGGCCGAGGACGGGCACCACCGCGTCACGTCCGACAACGCCGGGGGAGCGCGCGAGCTGGTGCGGCACCTCGTGCTCGAGCACGGGATCACCGACCTCGGCTTCGTGGGCGCGACGAGCGTCGGCGACTACCGGGAGCGCTTCGAGGGGTACCGCGACGCGCTCGCGGAGCTCGGGGTCGCGGCGTCCGACGAGGTGCTCGACGACACGGTGCTCGGCGAGGGATCCGGCTTCGGCGGGGTGATCCAGGCCCTCCGCGCCGGGCGGCTGCCGCGCGCGCTCGTGTGCGCGAGCGACCAGCTGGCGCTCGCCCTCGTCGACCTGCTGCGCGCGGAGGGCGTCGAGGTGCCGGGCGACGTCGTGGTCACGGGCTTCGACGGGATCCTCGCGGGCCTCCTCGCGACGCCGCGCCTCACCACCGTGCGGCAGCCCATGGAGGCGATGGGGCGCGCGGCGGCCCGCATCCTCATCGACACCACGACCGGCACGCAGACCGCCGAGCCCGTGACGCTGCGGCTCGGCACGAAGCTCGTGGTGCGCGCGAGCTGCGGCTGCCGGGGCTGACGCCGACGCGGATCAGCCCTCCCGCGGTGCCGTGCCAGGCTGGGCGCATGCCCCCGCATTCCCGCCTGGGCTTGACGCGGCATCGGCGGACGCGCCGCAGGTCGACGGCCCCGCCGACGGGTCGCGCTCCTAGCGGCGGAGACCCCGGCGGCGTGCGATCTCCACGCCGAGCGCCACGAGCAGGATCACGGCGCCGGCCGCGGCGAACGCCCCCGCGACCTGGATGCCGGCCGGCTCCTCGCCCGCGATGCCGCCCATCACGGCGCCGAGCGCGACCGCGAGGACGAGCGCGCCGCACCCGGCCAGCGCCGCCGCGAGGATCCGCACGTCCGCGACCATCAGACCGGCTGCAGCGCGAGCTGCTCGCCCGCGGGCAGCTCCACGCGCACGGCGTCGTCGGGGCGGACCTCGCCGCCGGTGATCACGACGCCCATCACGCCGGACTTCCGCACGACGTTCCCGTCGGCGTCGCGGTCGAGCACGGCCTTCATGGCGCCCGATCCCAGCTTGTCGATCTGGATGCACGGGTTCCGGAGACCCGTCAGCTCGACCACGGCGTCCTCGCCGAGGTGGAGGCGAGTACCGGTGGGCAGGTCGAGGAGCGGGACGCCCGCGGTCGTGACGTTCTCGCCGAGGTCGCCGGGGCCGACCCGGTAGCCCTTCTCCGCGAGCTCGTCGTGCAGCTCGGCGTGGACGAGGTGCACCTGGCGGAGGTTGGGCGCGTCCGGGTCGCGGCGCTTCCGCGAGAGGTGCTGGACGGTGGTCCCGAGGTGCGCGTCGCCCTCCACGCCGAGGCCGGCGAGGAGCGTGATCGACGGGCGGACGGGCTTGGAGAAGCGGTGGGCGTCGTCGCGCGCGACCGCGAGGACCCGGGGCGAAGCAGACGGCTGCATGCCAGCGACGATAGCGGCGCGGCCCCCGCCGGGCGAGCCCCCGGGCAGGACGGGGGCGCGGATCCTCGCCGGGGCGCGGTCGTCGGGCTAGGTTCGCAGCATCGACGGCGATGGGGGATGCGATGCGCGCGACGGCCATGAGCGGATCATCGAGGACGACGCTCGTGGCAGGTTTCGCCTCCGCGGGTGGCGGGCGTGGCGGCGCTCGTGGTCGCGGGCGCGCAGGGCGCGCTGGCGCTGACGAGCGCGCTGACCGGCCTGACCGTCTCGGACCCGACGGAGCCGGTGCCGCCGTCGGCCCCGGCGATCCTGTCCCCGGCGGCGGTCGCGGTCCACGCGATCGCGGTCCTGGTGCTCGCCGTCGTGGTCGTCCGCGGGCGGCTGCTCGAGCCGGTGGCCCGCGTGTCCCTCCTGGTGCTCGCGTCGGCGACGGCGGTGTCCTGGCTGTCCCAGACGGGCATCGCGGCGTTCCTGACGGGAGACGGGTGGGTGCCGCTGCTGCTGCTGCTCGTCGCGCTGCGGACCGTGATCCTCGTGGCGTCCATCGGCCTCGTGGTCGGCCTGCTGGTGCACGGCAGGTCGGCGGCGATGCGGGCGCGGGCCGAGGCGATCCACCGGGCCTGGTGAACGACGGAGGGCCGGGCCGACGCGTCGACCCGGCCCTCCGCGCTCACCGCCCGCGGGCGGCGGCAGTGCGCTTCGCCTCGCCGTGCTCGCGCAGCACGAGGAGCGCCACGAGCGAGATCACGGACGCGACGCTGAGGTAGACGCCGACCAGCATCACGCCGCCGCCGCCGATTTCCCACAGCCAGGTCGCGATGAACGGCGCGACGGCCCCGCCGATGATGCCCGCGAGGCTGAACGCCAGGGAGGCGCCCGTGTAGCGGACGTCGGCGGCGAACAGGCCGGGCAGCAGGGATCCGACGGCGCCGTACCCGATGCCGATGAGCGCGAAGCCGAGGACCACGAACATGAGGGTGCCGGGCAGGCCGGCGGCGAGCAGGGGGTCCATCAGCAGCCCGAACACGACCATGCCGGCGGCGCTCATGGCCACGATCGGCCGGGCGCCGCGCCGCTCCGCGAGCACGCCCGAGACGACGATGGCGATCGCGAAGAACACGACGCCGACGAGGAGCATGAGCAGGAAGTCGGTGCGGGCGTAGCCGAGGCCGGCGTGGAACGACGCCGCCTCGAACGGCTTGCCCGCGGCGGTGGCGGCGGCCTGCGCGGCCTCCGCGGTGCGCGGCGACGTGCCGTAGGTGACCGTGAACGTGGTCATGAGGTAGAAGAGCGTGAAGATGGCGAGGAGGGCGAGCGCTCCGAGGATCAGCCCGCGCCAGCCCGTGCGGATCGTGCGGCCGAGCGGCAGCCGGGAGGTCGCGCCGCGGTCGAGCACCACCTGGAACTCCGGCGCCTCGACGAGCTTCACGCGCACGTAGAGGCCCACGAGCACGAGCACGGCGCTGGCGAGGAACGGCACGCGCCAGCCCCACGACTGCAGGTCGGCGGGGGAGAGGGTGAGGGAGAGGACCAGGAACAGGCCGGTGCTGAGGAAGAAGCCGATGGGCGCGCCGAGCTGCGGGAACGTGCCGTAGATCGCCCGCTTGCCCGCGGGCGCGTTCTCCGTCGCGAGCAGCGCCGCGCCGCCCCACTCGCCGCCGAGCCCGAGGCCCTGGACGAAGCGGAGCACGGCGAGGGCGGCGGGGGCCGCGATCTCCCAGCCCGGCGTGAGGCCGCTCGGCAGCGATCCGATGAGCACCGTGGCGATGCCCATGGTGAGCAGCGACGCGACGAGCGTGCGGGTGCGGCCGAACCGGTCGCCGAAGTGGCCGAAGAGCACGGATCCGATGGGCCGGGCGAAGAACGCGACGCCGAACACGGCGAGCGACTGCAGCAGCGCGACCGCGGGGTCGTCGTTCGCGAAGAAGAGGGCCGGGAACACCAACACCGCGGCGGTGGCGTAGACGTAGAAGTCGAAGAACTCGATGGACGTCCCGACGAGGCTCGCCACCAGCACGCGCGAGCGCGGGTTGGCCGGGGCGGCGGCGACGGGTGCGAGGGGCGAGGCAGCGGACATGGAGGCGGCTTCCGACGGAGGGACGGGGGCTGCCACGGATCGTGGCGCGCCGACGGTACCGGCGCTCCCCGCCCCTCCGGGCGGACCGCTCACATGACCGGCGTCAGCTGACGTTCCCCGCGTAGTCCGCGTCGCGCGTCTCGCGGCTGATGACCAGCGCCACGAGCGTGATCGCCGCCATGGCGCTCAGGTACACGCCGACGAGCAGCACGTTCCCGTCGAGCAGCTGCCACAGCGCCACCGCGATGAACGGCGCGACCGCGGCGCCGAGGATGCTCGCGACGTTGTAGCTGATCGCGGATCCCGTGTAGCGCACGTTCGTCGGGAAGAGCTCCGGCAGCACCGCGCCCATCGGCCCGAAGGTGAGGCCCATGAGCGTGAAGCCGATGATGAGGAGCGCCATGGTGCCGACGAAGCCGCCGGAGAACAGGGGCACGAAGAGCAGGCCGAAGACGAGGATCCCGACGGTGGTCGCGATGAGCATCTTCCGGCGGCCGTACCGCTCCGCGAGGGGACCCGAGACCATGGTGAAGATCCCGAAGAACACGACTCCCACGATGAGCATGAGCAGGAAGTCGTTGCGCGCGTAGCCGAGGCCCGCGGCGAACGTGTCCGGGTTGAACGGCTTGCCGGCGGCGGTCGCGGCGGCCTCGGCGGTGGCGGCGTCGCGCGCGGTGGTGCCGTAGGTGAGCGTGAACGTGGTCATCAGGTAGAAGAGCGTGTAGGTCGCCAGCATGATGAATGTGCCGAGGATCAGCGGGCGCCAGCTCGTGACGAACACGCGCGCGACGGGCAGCTTCGCGACCTCGCCGGAGTCCACGACCTTCTGGAACGCGGGCGTCTCGATGAGCTTGAGGCGCACGTAGAGGCCAACGATCACGAGCACGGCGCTCGCGAGGAACGGCACGCGCCAGCCCCAGGCCTGGAACTGCTCGGGGGAGAGGCCGAGGCTCAGCGCGAGGAAGACGCCGTTGGCGACGATGAAGCCGATGGGCGCGCCGAGCTGCGGGAACGTGCCGTAGATGGCGCGCTTGCCGACGGGCGCGTTCTCGGTCGCGAGGAGGGCGGCGCCGCTCCACTCGCCGCCGAGGCCGAGGCCCTGGCCGAAGCGCATGATCACGAGGAGCGCGGGGGCCGCGACCTCCCAGCCGGGCGTGAGCGCGGTGGGCAGGCAGCCGATCAGCACGGTCGCGATGCCCATGGTGAGCAGTGACGCGACGAGCGTGCCCTTGCGGCCGACGCGGTCGCCGAAGTGCCCGAACAGGATGGATCCGATGGGCCGCGCGATGAACGCGACGCCGAACACGGCGAACGACGCGAGCTGCGCGACGGTCGGGTCGTCGTTCGCGAAGAAGAGGGCGGGGAAGACGAGCACCGCCGCGGTCGCGTAGACGTAGAAGTCGTAGAACTCGATGGACGTGCCGATGAGGCTCGCGATGATCACGCGCGAGCGCGAGTTGACGGCGGGCGGGGTGGCGGGGGACGAGGCGGCGGTGCGGGCCGCGGGGGTCGTGGACATGCGTGGAGACGGCTTTCGGCTGGTGCGGCGTGAGCGGCGGGGGCGCGCGGACGGGGCGGGCGCGCCGGTCGGGCGCGGGCGCCGGGTGCGGCGGAGTCGAGGGGCCACTCGTGATGGCCTCGCTGAGTTTATGCCCCTGGGGGGAAGCTGTGCGCGGTCCGTAGGCCGGGGTGGACGGCGGATCCCCGCGATGCCGCCCGACCACGAGGAGCCCCATGGAGCACGAGACCGGCCGCCAGGTCCTCCCCGAGCTCGCGAAGCTCTGCGGCGTCGGCGCGCTCGCCGCGGTCGCGACCGGGTTCTGGTACCTCGCGATCCCGTGCGTCGGCGTCGTCGTGGTCTGCGTGATGCAGCTGCGTCGGTGGACCCACCAGGAGCTCGAGGAGCGCGCGCGACTCGCCGAGGAGCCGACCGAGGAGGACCGGGCGGAAGCGCTCAGGTGGGACGCGGACGGCGGCGTCTCCGTCGACCCGCTGCCGGCGGAGGAGCCGGGGCCGGACGACCGGCGCTAGCCCCGCGCGGCGAGCGCGGCCGCCGCGGCCGGTCGCGCGTCCGCGGCCGGTCGGCGCCGCCGCCGCCGCACGAGCCCCGACAGGTCGTGCGCCGACAGCGACACCGCGAGCACCGCGGCCAGCACGAGGGCCAGGGCGGGGGCGGCGACCGCCCACGGCGCGCGTTCCGCGTAGGCGCTGCCCTCGCTGAGGATCAGGCCCCACTCGGGCGTCGGCCGGGCGCTGCCGAGGCCGAGGAAGCCGAGCGCCGCGAGCGTGAGGGCGACTCCGGGGAGGCGGAGCAGCGCGTTCCGCACGACCGGGCCGACGACGGCGGGCAGGAGGTGGCCGAGGAGGATCCGCGCCCGTCCGACGCCGAGCACCGGCAGGATCCGCACGTGCGGCTGCGCGCGCGCCTCCTGCATGAGCGCCCCGGCGTGCGCGGCGAGCGGCGCCCAGCCGACGGCCGCCACGGCGACGGCGGCGCCCGCGGTGGACGGGCCCTGGACCGCAGCCACCACGATGCCCGCCAGGATCGGCGGCGCCGCGTTCGCGACCTCGATGGGCCCGATCGCCGCGCGCGGCAGGAGCCCGAGCGCGAGCCCGACGACGCAGCAGGCGATCACCACGAGGAGCGCGGTGCCGAGCGTGGTGACGGCGCCGTGGCCGACGCGGCCGAGGAGGTCGCGTCCGCTCGCGTCGGCGCCGAAGGGGAGCGCCCACGAGGGCGGGGCGAGGCGGCCCGCGGTGGCGGAGAGCGGATCCCGCACGAGGCCCGCGACGACGATGAGCGCCAGGAGGCCCGCGGCGACGCCCGGGACGACGGCGTCGCGGCGGCGGGCGGGGACGCGCGCGTCGGGCACGGGCAGCGATCCGAGGCGGAGGGCGGGCCCGAGGAGCGCGCGGCGGGCGAGGTCCGCGAGGACGCCCGCCGCGACGGCGACCGCGAGGAGCGCGAGCACGCCCGCCTGGAGCGCCGGCACGTCCTGGCTGCCGGCCGCGCCGAGGGTCGCGCGGCCGATCCCGGGGATCGCGAACACCTGCTCGACCGCGACCGCGCCGCCCGTGAGGCCCACGAGCACGAGCCCGACCTGCCCGAGCGCCGACGGGAGCGCGCGGCGCAGCACCGCGACGGCCGTGCGCGCGGGGTGCAGGCCCGCCATCGCCCAGGTCGCCACCCAGCGCTCGGCGGACGCCGCCCGGATCGCGTCGGCGAGGAGGCGCCCGATGAGCCCGCCGCCGGGGATCCCGAGGGCGAGCGCGGGGAGCACCGCGTTCGCGGGCCCGTCCCAGCCGGAGGGCGGGGCCCAGCGCAGCCCGACGGCGACCACCACGAGGAGCGCAGTCGCGAGCAGGAACTCGGGGAGCGCGGTGAGGGCGGCGGCCAGGGCGCCGGATCCGGAGGCGCGGCGCCCGCGCGTCGCGTCGCGGAGGGCGGGCGTGCAGAGGAGCGCCGCGATCCCCGCGGCGACCGCGAACGCGAACGCCATCAGCGTGAGGGAGACGCCGAGCGCGGCGAGGGTGCCGGGGAGCACGGGGCGGCCCGAGATCCACGATGTGCCGAGGTCGCCGCGGACGACGCCGGCGACCCAGTCCGCCGAGACGGCGAGCGGCCCGCGGTCGAGGCCGAGCTGGGCGCGCACCGACGCGAGCGCCTCCGGGGTCGCCTCGAGGTCGGCGTAGCGCGCGCGGAGGATCGTGTACTCGGGCGAGCGTCCCGAGAGCCAGGGGAGCGCGCCGACGAGCGCCACGAGGCCGCCGACGGCGACGACGCGGGACGCCCCGACGACGAGCCCGTCGCGCGCGCGGCCCATCAGCGCGTGACGCGCGTGTCGGCCGTGATGAGCGCGCGCTCGCGGGGATCGCGCACGGCGCCCGTCACCCCGGCGGCCTCGCCCTGGATCACGCGCTCGTGCAGGAGCGGCACCGCGGCGTCGTCGGCGAGCACGAGCGCCTCGACCCGCATGATCGCCGCGCGCCGCTCGGGCCCGGCCGGCAGCGCGGATGCCTCTGCGAGCGCCTGGTCGACCGCGGGGTCGCACACCTGCGAGATGTTGAACGACCCCTGGCACGCGAAGTCGCTGTAGAGGTACGCGGCCGGATCCCCCGAGTCGAGCACGGTGGCGCGCGACAGGATGAACGCGTCGAACTTCCCCGCCAGCGCGTCGGCCTCGATGTACTGGTACTCGCGCACGTCCTGGGTCACCTGGAACCCGGCCGCCTCCAGCTGCTGCTCGAGCTGCACGGCGACCTCGGGGAGCTCGGCGCGGTCGGTGAAGGTCCCGAGGGTGATGGGCACGCCGTCCACCTCAGCGGGCGCCGCGCGGCCGGCGAGCGCGTCCCGGTAGGAGGCGCCGTCGCGGAGGTCGGCGGCCCAGGGGAGCGCGGGTCCGAGGAGGCCGGCGGCCTCGTCGGCCCGGCCCTCGTAGACGCCCGAGACGAGGGAGGCCCGGTCGACGGCGGCCTGGGCGGCGGCGCGCACGGCCGGATCCGCGAAGGGTCCGGTCCGCGTGTTGAGGTAGAGCGTGTTGGTGCGCGGCATCGCGACCTCGTGCAGGAGCTGCGGATCCACCTGCGCGGCTTGGCCCACGGGGATCGCCTCGACCACGTCGGCCGTGCCCGTGCGGAGGGCGGCGGCGCGGGCGGTGCCGTCGGGGACGAAGCGCACGTCGATCCCGGCGGACGCGGCGCGGCCGCCCCAGTAGTCGTCGAACCGGTCGAGCGTGGCGGAGGACGTGCCGTCGACCGCGGTGAGGCGGAACGGGCCCGTGCCGGTGCCGACGGGGGAGACGGTGCCGTCGGCGCCGTACGCGGAGGCGGCGAGGATCGCGAGCTGCGGGCTCGACATGCGCTGCGGCACGAGCGGGTCGGGCGTCGCGGTGCGGACGACCAGCCGGTCGCCATCAGCGGTCGCGGTGAGGTCGACGCCGTCGAGGATCCGCGGCTTCGGGCTCGCGGTCGCGGCGGCGGTGAGCGAGGCGGCGGCCTGCGCCGCCGTGAGGGTCGTGCCGTCGTGGAAGAGCACGTCGGGCCGGATGTCGAAGGCCCACGTCAGGTCGTCGACGTGGGTCCAGCCGGTGGCGAGCTGCGGCTGCGCGTCGCCGAGGTCGTCGAGGGTCACGAGCGTCTCCGCGGTGCTCCAGCGGGCGAGCTTGAAGGCGTCGTCGCTGAGCGGCGTGAGACCGGAGCGCGGCGGCTGCAGCATGGCGAGGCGGATGCGGCCGTCGCCGTCCTGCCCGCCTCCCGGGGTGGATCCGGGGCTCGCGGCGAAGCAGCCGCTGAGGGCGAGCATCGACGCGGCGGCGAGGGCGATGAGGGCGACGGAGCGGGCGGGGCGGGGGCGTCTAGCGGGCATGGGGTCCTGTCTCGGGGATGCGCGGGGCATCGACGGCGATGCGCGGGGCATCGGGGGGGGGCGGGGGAGCGATCGCGGTGCGCCGGCACGCGGCGGTGCCGGTCGTGGGCGCGGGCGCGGTGCGCGCGGGCGCGGCGGTCCCGATCGCGGGGACGGCAGCGGGCAGGAGCCGGGGCAGGCCGACGGCGGCCGCCACGGGCAGCGCGGCGAGGATCCCCCAGGCGACCGCGGGCGCGTAGTCGAGGAGGGATCCGACCACGCCGCCGGCGACGAGCACGGCGATGCCGCCGCAGCTGGCGAGCAGCCCGTAGGACGACGCGGTCGGGCGGCCGGCGGCGAAGGACGGGACGAGCTCCATGGTCACGGGGCCCGCGGTCATGTGGCCGAGCGTGAGGCAGACGACGAGGACCGCGGCGGGCACCAGCTCGGCGCCCGCGGGCGGCGGCACGACGGACCCCAGCGCGAGCGCCGCGAAGCCCGTCGCGGTGATGCCGAAGCCGCAGGTGAGCGCGCGGCCGGGGCCGAGCCGCTTGGCGAGGAGCGCGACCGGCCACTGCAGCGTGATGGTGAGGAGCGAGACGGCGAGGAACGCGGATCCGACCGCCGCCGTGCCGGCGCCCGCCCGCGCGAGCTCGAGCGGCAGCCCGAGGTAGAGCTGGTTGTAGGCCACGAGGTCGACCGCGAAGAGGGCGGAGAAGGCGAGGAACCGGCGGTCGCGCACGGCTGCCCAGCGGTCGGCGCGCTGGGCGGGCACGGCGTCCGCGGCGGGCACGGCGGGGGCGGATCCCGCGGACGGCGACGCGTCGGCGCGCCCCGCGTCCTGCGGGATCACACACCACAGCGCCACCCCCACGGCCGCGAACAGCGCCGCGCCCACGAGCACCGTCGCGGAGAACCCCAGCCCGAGAAGGGCCGCGCCCGCGAGCGGACCCACCGCCGCGCCGACCTCGCCCACCAGCACGAGCGCCGCGAACAGCGACGGACGCCCCGGCCGCCGGGTGGCGCGCGCCCGCACATCGGCGGCCGCGACGAGGCTCTGCAGCGCCGGGCTGAACAGCGCGCCGCCGAGGCCCGTGAGGATCGCGCCGACGAGGAAGCCCGGCAGGCCGGCGGCCAGCGCGAGCCCCAGGTAGCCGCTCACGCGCACGACGCAGCCCGCCGCGATGAGGGTGCGGGGGCCGAACCGGTCGGCGAGCATCCCGCCGAGGAGGAAGAGGCCCTGCTGGCTGAAGGTGCGGGCGCCGAGCACGAGGCCGATCGCGAGGGCGCCGAGGCCGAGGTCGTCGCGCATGACGACGGCGAGGAACGGGACGACCGCGTAGAAGCCGAGGTTGAACACGAGCTGGCTGGAGAGGAGGACGGCGGCGTGGGGCGCGGCGGAGACCGGGCCCGCGGGTCCGTCAGGGTGGGGCGCGGTCATGCGGTGAGCGCTCCCGGCAGCCGCGGCACGGCGTCGGCGAGCTCGCGCGTGGCCCGATGCACGGGATCGGCGAGCAGACGCGCGGTGGGCTCCTCTTCGACGATGCGCCCGCCCGCGAGCACGACGCTCCGCCCGCAGAGCCGCGCGACGGCGTCGAGGTCGTGCGACACGAGCACCAGCCCGAGGCCCCGCTCGCGCACCAGGCCGCCGAGCAGCTCGATGATCCGGTCCCGCAGCGGAAGGTCGACCCCGCTCACGGGCTCGTCGGCGAGCAGGATCCCGGGGGACGTCGCGATGGCCCGCGCGAGCGCCACGCGCTGCGCCTGCCCGCCGGACAGCTCGCGGGGCCGCCGGTCGGCGAGCGACGCGGCGAGGCCCACGTCGTCGAGGGCGCGGGCGACGATCGCGGCGTGGTCGCCCGGCACGTCGAGGCGGCGCAGCGGCTCGCGGATCAGCTGCCGCACGGTCATGCGCGGCTCGAGGCTCGCGCCCGGATCCTGCGGCACCGCCTGCACGCGCCGCCGGTACCAGCGGAGCGCGGATGCGCGGCCGGGCGAGACGGCCCGGTCGCCGAGCGCCACGGTCCCCGCGGTCGGCGCCTCGAGCGCCAGCAGCACGCGCAGGAGGGTCGACTTGCCGGATCCGGAGCGGCCCACGATCCCGACCGTCTCGCCGGGCGCGACGCGGAACGTCACGTCGTCGAGCGCGGGCGCGGGTCCCGGAGCGCCGGACGCCCGGGCGGTGCGGGCGATGCGCCGCGCGGCGGGGTCGCGGCGCGGCGGGTACCGGTGGGTGATCCCGGTGGCGGTGAGCGCGTCGCGCGACGCGTCGGGCAGTCGGAGCGCGTCCGTCATCGGGCCGCCACCGCGCCGAGCGGAGCCGCGGCGGCTCCCGTCGCCGACGTCGCGACCGCATCCGCGGATCCACCGGGCGCCCGCCGGGACGCCGCCGCCAGGAGCGCACGGCTGTACGCGTGCCGCGGTCGCCGCACGAGCTCGCGCATCGACCCGGCCTCGACCACGCGGCCGGCCTCGAGCACGACCACCCGGTCGCACAGGGCCGCGGCCACCGCGAGGTCGTGCGTGATGAGGAGGAGCGCCTGGCCGGTCGCGTCGAGGCGGCGGCGGATCACGTCGGCCACGCGCGCCTGCGTCACGACGTCGAGCGCGGTCGTCGGCTCGTCGGCCAGCAGGAGGTCGGCGCGGCAGAGGAGCGCGAGCGCGAGGCAGACGCGCTGGCGCTGGCCGCCCGAGAGCTCGGCGGCGAAGGCGGGGAGCGCGCCGTCGGGATCGTCGATGCCCACCTCGGCGAGCAGATCCCGCACCTCGCGCCGCGCGTCCGACCGGGTGAGGAGCCCGCCGTCGGCGGCGGATCCGCGGGCCCGGCTCGCGCGCAGCGCCGCGACGAGCTGCGCGCCCACCGTGACGAGGGGGTTCAGCGCCGCGAGCGAGTCCTGCTGCACGGCGGCGACGCGGCCGAGGCGCTGGCGCGGCGCGGACGCGCCGACCGCGCGGCCGCCGAGCTCGACGACGCCGCGCACCCGGGATCCGGGCGGCAGCGTCCCCAGCACGGCCTGCGCCGTGAGCGACTTGCCGGATCCGGATGCCCCCACGAGCGCCACGCGCTCGCCCGCGCCGACGCGGAGGTCGACGCCGTGGACGAGGGGTGCGCCGTCGATCGCGATCGACAGCGAGCGGACGTCGAGGGCGGGATGCATCGGGCCCCCGTCCGTCCGCGCGCGGTGCCGGGCGGTCCGGCGGCGCTCCCGACGACCTTACTGATACCCGTTCTCGATATCAAAGCCGAGCGGGCGGCAGGTCAGGCCCTGCAGATGCCCTTCAGCAGCAGCGCCGTCGTGACCGCGGCCTCGGCCGCCTCGGCGCCCTTGTCTTCCTTCGACCCCGGCAGCCCCGCGCGGTCGATGCCCTGCTGCTCGTCGTCGAGCGTCAGCAGCCCGAAGCCGATGGGCTTGCCCGTGAGGAGCGACGCCTGCGTGAGGCCGGAGGTCGCCGCGTCGGACACGTACTCGAAGTGCGGGGTGCCGCCGCGGATGATGACGCCGAGCGCGACGACCGCGTCGGCCCCCGCGTCGAGCGCCGCGCGCGCGACCACGGGCAGCTCGAAGCTGCCGGGCACGCGGATCACCGTGGTGGTGACGCCGGCCGCGTCGAGCACGCGCTGCGCGCCCGCGAGCAGGCCCGCGCTGATCTCGTCGTGCCAGAGTCCGGCGACGACGGTGACCCGCAGGCCCGTCCCGTCGAGCGCGGTGGGGTCGATCTCGGGTGCTCCGTGTCCGCTCATGCGGTCTCCTCCTGGGGTGATGCGGTCGTGGTGGTCAGGCCGTCGGGCGCCTCGGCGTCCGGGTAGGTGTCAGGTCCGATGTGCATGTCGGTGTCGAGCACCATGCGGTGCCCCATGCGGTCGCGCTTCGTCTCGAGGTAGCCGGCGTTCACGTCGTTGACGCCGACCACGAGCGGCACGCGCTCGGTCACCTCCACGCCGTGCGCCTCGAGCTGCCGCACCTTCTCGGGGTTGTTCGTGAGCAGGCGCACGTCCTCGATGCCCATCTCCTGCAGGATCGCCGACGCCGCGCCGTAGTCGCGCGCGTCCGCCGGGAGGCCCAGGGCGACGTTGGCGTCGAGCGTGTCGAAGCCGTCCTCCTGCAGCCGGTAGGCGCGCAGCTTGTTGACGAGGCCGATCCCGCGTCCCTCGTGCCCGCGCAGGTACACGACCACGCCGCCGTCCCGCTGGATCTCGTCGAGCGCCGCGTCGAGCTGCGGACCGCACTCGCACTTGAGGGATCCGAGCGCCTCGCCCGTCAGGCACTCCGAGTGCACGCGCACCAGGGTGCCGTGCGCGCGCGGCTCGCCCGCGACGATCGCCACGTGGTCGGCGCCCGTCGTGCGGTCGCGGTAGGCGCGCAGCTTCACGGAGCCGTGGGTCGTGGGCACGGTCGTCTCGACCTCGAAGATCACGCGCGACGCCTCGGGGATCGCGACGGCGGGCTCCAGCGGACGATCGCAGTGGAACTCCTCCAGGTGCGCCTTGAGCGCCTCGATCGTGACGACCAGCACGCCCTCGCGCTCGCCGAGGGCGAGGAGGCCCGGGAGGCGCATCATCTCGCCGTCGTCCTGCACGATCTCGCTGATCGCGCCGACGGGCGTGAGGCCCGCGAGCGTGAGCAGGTCGACCGCCGCCTCGGTGTGGCCGTCGCGCTCGCGCACGCCGCCGTCGACCGCGCGCAGCGGCAGGATGTGGCCGGGTCGGTGCAGGCTCGTCGGCACGCTGTCGAGGTCGGCGAGCACGCGCAGGGTGTGCGCGCGGTCGGAGGCGCTGATGCCGGTCGAGAGCCGGTCGGCGGCGTCGACGGACACCGTGTACGCGGTGCCGCGCGGATCCCGGTTGTCGGCCACCATGAGCGGCAGCTCCAGCCGGTCGGCGATCTCGTCGGTCATGGGCGCGCAGATGAAGCCCGAGGAGTGCTTCACGAGCCAGGCCACCCACTCGGGCGAGGCGGACTCGGCGGCGAGCAGCACGTCGCCCTCGTTCTCGCGGCCCTCGTCGTCGACGACGATCACGGGACGGCCGGCGCGCAGCTCCTGCAGCGCGGCGGGGATGGCGGCGAGGCTCACGAGCGCGCCTCCGTCCGGCCGTCGCGCGCGTCGAGCGCGAGCATCCGCTGCACGTGCCGCGCGAGCACGTCGGTCTCCAGGTTGACCTCGTCGCCGGGCTCGAGCGCGCCGAGCGTGGTCGCGGTGAGCGTCTCGGGGATGAGCGAGACCTCGAACCAGGCGTCGGCGTCCGGGGTGTCGGTGGGGCTGACCGCGCTCACCGTGAGGCTGACGCCCTGCACGGTGATGGATCCGCGGTCCACCACGAGCGGCGCGAGGTCGGCGGGCAGCGAGAAGCGGAGGATCCGCCACGCCTCGCCCGGCGTGGTCGCGAGCAGGCGCCCGGTGCCGTCGACGTGGCCCTGCACGATGTGGCCGCCGAGCCGGTCGCCCACGCGCGCGGCGCGCTCGAGGTTCACGCGGTCGCCCACGCCGAGCCGGCCGAGCGAGCTCATCACGAGCGTCTGCCGCATGACGTCGGCGGTGAAGCCCTCGGGCGTCTGCGCGACGACCGTGAGGCACACGCCGTCGACGCTGATGGAGTCGCCGTGCCGGGCGTCGGACACCGCGAGCGGCGCCTCCACCGTGATCCGGGCGGAGTCGCCCTCGGCGTCGAGCGCGAGGACGCGTCCGCGCTCCTCGATGATCCCTGTGAACATCACTGGCCTTCCGTGGTGGGTCGCGCGATCACGAGGAGGTCGTCCCCGAGCCGTGTCGTGCTGATGAGGGTGAGTCGGTGGGCGGCCGGCATGCTCTCGACGCCGAGGTCGCCGGTCGCGGTGCGGGGGCCGCCGAGAAGCACGGGCGCGAGGTAGGCGACCACCTCGTCCACGAGCCCGGCGGCGACGAGCGCGGAGACGATCGTGGGACCGCCCTCCACGAACACGTGCCGGATGCCGCGGCGGCCGAGCTCCGCGACCGCTTCCGCAGGATCGTGCCCGGCGATGCGGATCAGCCGGCGCGGGTGCCGGTGCACGGCCGCGTCGTCCGGGATCGCGCGGTCGCCGAGCACGACGGGCGCGGGCTGGTGCGGGTACGGGATCCCGTCGGGCCGCCGGGCGGTGAGGGCGGGGTCGTCGGCGAGCACGGTGCCGGTGCCCACGAGGATCGCGTCGGCCTCCGCGCGACGGCGGTGCACGTCGTGGCGCGCGGCGGGCCCGGTGATCCAGCGGCTCGTGCCGTCGGCGGCGGCGATGCGGCCGTCGAGGCTGGAGGCCCACTTCGCCGTGACGAACGGGCGGCCGAGGCGGGCGGATCCGAGCCACACCCGGAGGAACCTCTCCGCCTCGTCGCCGAGCACACCCGGCACGACCTCGACGCCCGCGGAGCGCAGGCGGGCCGCGCCACCCGAGGACTCGACGCCTGGGTCGGCCACGGCGTAGGCGACGCGCGCGACGCCGGCCTCGATGAGCGCGGCGGCGCACGGCCCGGTGCGGCCCGTGTGGTTGCAGGGCTCGAGCGTGACGACCGCGGTGGCCCCGCGTGCGCCGCCCGCGGGCAGCTGCCGCAGCGCGTCGACCTCGGCGTGGGCGGATCCGGCGCCGCGGTGCCGGCCCTCGGCGATGACGCGGCCGGAGGCGTCGAGGATCACGCAGCCGACGCGGGGGTTCGGGCCCCACGCGGGGCCCTCGGCGGCGAGCTCGAGGCCGCGGCGCATGGCGCGCTCGAGCGCGGGGTCGCCGGGCGCGAGCGCCTGCGCCGCGGCTGCCGTCGGGTCGTCGTGCATGGTGTCCTCGTCCGTGGACGGACTCCGGGCGCGGTCGACGGACCTCGGCGTCGGCAGGGTCGCTGGCGCCGCGTGCTGCCTCCCATCCGGACTTTAACCGTCGGTCCCGGAATCCCACCGGATCGGCGGACGAGGCTTCCGGGGACCCGGTCGCGCATCGTCCGTTCGCGGACTGTCACCGCCGGCTCGGATTTCCACCGACCCCGGAGCACGTGTATGGGTCGAGGTTAGCCCACCCGGCTGGAGGCCCGGGGTCCGTGACGCTCCGCGACCTACGCCGTCAGCGGACGCCGACGCGCTCCACGGCGTCGGCGAGGCCCGCGAGCGCGGTGATGCGCACGACGCCGGCGGGCAGGGGAGCGTCCCCGTCGCCCAGGGCGTCGAACCAGACGCCGCCCGCCAGGCCCGCGTCGACCGCGCCGAGCGCGTCGGTGCGGAGCCGGTCGCCCACCATCACGGCGTCGGCCGGATCCACGCCCGCCTCCCGGCACGCGAGCAGGAAGATGCGCGGGTCGGGCTTGGTGAAGCCCAGGTCGCCGGAGCAGACCACGGGGGAGAGGCGCGCGGTGAGCCCGGCCGCGGCGATCTTCGGCTCCTGCTGGCCGCGCTCGCCGTTGGTCACGACGCCGAGCCGCACGCCCGGGTGCCGCCGCGCGATCTCGTCGAGCGCGGCCACCGCTCCCGGCAGCGCGCGCCACGACGCCTCGTAGCCGGCCAGGTAGCCGCCGAACCAGTCGTCCGTCGCGGCGTCGTCGTCCGCGAGCGCGGCGGCGAGGTCCGTGGCGTCGGCGGATCCCCAGGCCGCGAGGAACCCGCGCGCCCGCGCCCGCCGCTGGCCCTGGTAGTTGAGCTCGCCCGAGAGGTACCGGTGGTAGTGCTCCTCCTCGAGCGCGACCCACAGGGCGACCGCCCTCCCGACCTCCGCGGCGTCGGCCGCGTCGAGCAGCCGGCGCGCGGTGAGGTGCGCGGTGATCCCGTCGGCCACGGCGCCGCGGTGGTCCACCAGCGTGTCGTCGAGGTCGAGCAGGACCAGCCGCAGGGTCATCGGCCCGCGCGCCGCACCAGGCCGACGGCGTCGTACACGCGGGCGAGCATCGCGTCCGCCCGCTCCTCGGCGCGCGCGGCGTTGCCGGCGAGCACGCGGTCGAGCTCGGCCGGGTCGTCGAGGAGTTCGAGCGTGCGCGCGCGGATCGGCTCGAACACGCCCGTGACGGTCTCGGCCACGTCCTTCTTCAGGTCGCCGTAGCCGCGGCCCGCGTACCGCTCCTCGAGCGCCGGCACGGCCGTGCCCTCGAAGGCCGAGAGGATCGTCAGCAGGTTGGAGACGCCCGGCTTCTCTCCCCGGTCGAAGCGGATCTCGCGCTCCGTGTCCGTGACGGCCGAGCGGATCTTCTTCGCCGTCTTCGCGGGCTCGTCCAGCAGCCACACCACGCCCGCGTCGCTGGCGGCGGACTTGCTCATCTTCGACGTCGGGTCCTGCAGGTCGTAGATGCGGGCCGTGTCCTTCTGGATCATGGGCTCCGGGATCCGGAACACGTCGCCGAACCGGCCGTTGAAGCGCTTCGCGAGGTCGCGCGTGAGCTCCACGTGCTGCTTCTGGTCGTCCCCCACGGGCACGACCTCGGTACCGTAGAGCAGGATGTCCGCCGCCATGAGCGTCGGGTACGCGAAGAGCCCCAGCGTCGTCGCGTCGGCGCCCTGCTTCTGCGACTTGTCCTTGAACTGGGTCATGCGGCTCGCCTCGCCGAACCCGGTGAGCGTGTTGAGGATCCACGCGAGCTCCGTGTGCGCCGGCACGTGCGACTGCACGAACAGCGTCGAGACGGCCGGGTCGATGCCCGCCGCGATGTACTGCGCGGCGGTGCGCCGGGTGGAGTCGCGGAGGGCCGTCGGGTCCTGCGGGACGGTGATGGCGTGCAGGTCGACGACGCAGAACACGGCGTCGTGCGTGGTCTGCAGCTCCTTCCACTGCAGGAGCGCGCCGATGTAGTTGCCGATCTGGAGCGAGTCGGCGGACGGCTGCATGCCGGAGAAGAGGACGGGACGTGCGGTCATGGCGATGCCTTTGTGAGGGGGAGCGCGGGGCGCTCGCGGGGCGCCGGTGCAGCGCGGAGGGGAGGGGGTGCGGGGGTGCGGGCGACGGGTCAGATCGCGTAGTCGACGACCACGGGCGTGTGGTCCGACCATCGCTGGTCGTACGCCTCGGCGCGGTCGACCGCGTAGCCCGTGACCTTCTCGGCGAGGGCCGGGGTCGCGAGCTGGTAGTCGATGCGCCAGCCGGTGTCGTTGTCGAACGCCTTGCCGCGCCAGCTCCACCACGTGTACGGGCCGTCGACCTCGCCGGCCTGCTGGCGGCCCACGTCGACCCAGCCGAGGCCGGGACCGGTGGATCCGTCGACGCCCTCGATCTCCTCGCCGCGCGCGCCGAGGATCCGGTCGAGGTAGGCGCGCTCGCGCGGCAGGAACCCGGCGCGCTTCACGTTGCCCTTCCAGTTGCGGATGTCGAGCTCGCGGTGGCCGACGTTGAGGTCGCCTGTGACGACGGCGAGCTCGGAGTGCGCGGCGATCTCGGGCAGGCGCCGCTCCATCCCGTCGAGGAAGCGCCACTTCTCGTCCTGCTTGGCGGTGCCGACCTCGCCGGAGTGCACGTAGGCGCTCACGACCGTGACGATGGTGCCGTCCACGTCGTAGTCCGCCTCGAGCCAGCGGCCCGCGCTGTCGAAGTCCTCCTCGCCGATGGCGACGCGGTGGATCTCCGCGCGGCGGCGGCTCGCGATGGCCACGCCCGCGCGGCCCTTGGTGGTCGCGGCGTCGTGCAGCACGTTCCACTCCGGGCCGAGGAGGCCCTCGATGTCGCTCGTCTCGGCGCGGACCTCCTGGATGGCGAGGATGTCGACGTCGCGGGTTTCGAGCCAGTCGCCCATGCCCTTGCGGAACGCGGCCCGGATGCCGTTCGTGTTGATGGACGCGACGCGGAGGTTCGAGGGCATGGTCTCGATCCTAACGGCGGCGCCTCCGCCGCAGCCCGAGCAGCACCCGCGTGATGCCGCGCGACTGGTCGTACCGCTCCCGCTCCCGCGCGCGCTCCTCCTCCTCGAGGATCCGGCGGGCCTCGTCGAGCTTCTCGAGCCGCTCCCTCTCGAGCTGCTCCGGCGTGAGGTCGCGGGCGTCGATGCCCCGGTCGGACATGCCCACGGCGATCCACGACGCGCAGATGAGGATGACCTGGCAGATGAGGTTGAACCAGATCAGGAGGCCGATGATCACCGCGAACGACGCGAGCAGCGGGTTCCGGCTCGCGCCGCCGAGGAGCGCCGTGCCGAGCACCTTGAGCACGCCCATGGCGACGCCGCCGAGGAGCGCGCCCTGCAGGAGCTGCGGCCACGGGATCCTCACGCCCGACAGGATCCGGTACGCCCCCGCAAGCACGGCCGTGTCGAGCGCGAGCACGAGGGCGAGGCCCACGGTGCGGCCGACGATGATCGCGAGCAGCGAGTCCTCGCCGACCCGCAGCAGCCCGAAGACGAAGCCGAGGAGCCCGGTGCTCACGACGGAGAGCGCCGCCGAGAGCAGCATCGCGAGCGCGAAGCAGAGGGCGAGCCCCAGGTCCTTGACCTTGAGCCACAGGAAGAACGTGGTGGGCGGCGGCAGCTCGAAGATGCGGCGCACCGAGTCGCGCGTGGAGGCGAGCCAGCCGAGCGCCGTCACGAGGAGGCCGATGGAGCCGATGATCCCGGTCGCGCGGACGGCGTCGGAGGTGAGCAGCGCCTGCGGGTCTTCGATCGCCCCACCTTCGCCGAACAGCCCGGGCACCGCGCCCTGGATCAGCGTGAGCAGCGAGTCGAGGAGCGCGGGATTGCCCGCCAGCACGGATCCCGCCACCGAGAACCCGACCGCGAGCGCCGCGAACACCGCGAAGACGGCCTGGTACGACATGCCGGCCGCGAGGATCGGTCCGCCCGCGGCCCCGTAGGCGAGGAACACGCGCACGGGCTTGAGCTGCATCGCGCGCGCGAGGAGGGCGGGGATGCCGGTGGCGGCGGGCGGCTCGGCGGGCGTCGCGCCGGTGGAGGGGGATGCGGGGCGTCCGCGGCCGTCGGGGGCGGTCATCCCCCGAGGATACGGGCCGCCGGGCCCCTGGTAGCGTGGACGGGCCGTTCCGGCAGCCCGACCGGACGGCCACCCGCGCGGACGCCGCCCGCCCGCGCGTCACGCACCCGAGCGAGGGAGTCCATGTGCGCATCACCGGCATCGGAGTAGGACACGGAGTGGCCACCGGCCCCGTCATGCGGATGCCCGACCCGCTGCCCGAGCCCGGCACCGGGACGTTCACAGGCGACGCCGACGCCGAGGTCGCCCGCGTCGCCGACGCCCTCGCCGCGACCGCAGACGACCTGGCCGCGCGCGGCGCCCGCGCCGGCGGCGACGCCAAGGACGTGCTCGACGCGCAGTCGCTCATGGCCCGCGACCCCGCGCTCCTCGACTCGGTCGGCCGCCTCGTCGGCCAGGGCCGCTCGGGCGAGCGCGCCGTCTTCGAGGCGTTCGCCACGTTCCAGGAGCTGCTCACGGGCATGGGCGGCTACATGGCCGAGCGCGCGGCGGACCTCGCCGACGTCGCGCAGCGCGTCATCGCCCGGCTCCGCGGCGTGCCCGCGCCCGGCATCCCCACCGCGGACGCGCCCTTCGTCCTCGTCGCGCGCGACCTCGCGCCGGCCGACACCGCGCTCCTCGAGCTCGACCGCGTGCTCGCCCTCGTCACCACCGACGGCGGCCCCACCAGCCACACCGCGATCCTCGCCCGCAGCCGCTCCATCCCCGCCATCGTCGGCGCCACGGGTGCCGCCGACCTCGCGGAGGGCACCGAGGTCGTCGTCGACGCCGCGGCCGGCCTCGTCATCGCGGACCCGTCCGACGCCGAGCGCGAGGATGCCCTCCGCCGGATCCGCGCCCGCGAGGAGGCGCTCGCCGCCCCCATCACCGACAGCGCGCTGGCCGACGGCACGCCCGTGCCGCTCCTCGCCAACCTCGGATCCCCGGCGGAGGCCGTGCGCGCGGTCGAGCTCGGCGCCGAGGGCGTGGGCCTCTTCCGCACCGAGTTCCTCTTCCTCGACGCCGCCGAGGCGCCGTCCGTCGCCGCGCAGACCGCGCAGTACACCGCGCTCCTCGAGGCCTTCCCGGGCCGCAAGGTCGTCGTCCGCGCGCTCGACGCCGGCGCCGACAAGCCGCTCGCCTTCCTCACCGACGCCGACGAGGAGAATCCCGCGCTGGGCCTCCGCGGGCTCCGGGCGCTGCGGGCGAACGAGCGGATCCTGCGTGATCAGCTCACGGCCCTCGCGGCGGCCGACGCGGCCACCGACGCCGACCTGTGGGTCATGGCGCCCATGGTCGCCGACGCGGAGGAGACCGCGTGGTTCGTGGAGCTCGGCCGCACGCTCGGCCTCCGCACGGTCGGCGTCATGGCCGAGGTGCCGTCGCTCGCGCTCCTCGCCGACCAGGTCGTCGAGGTCGCCGACTTCGTGAGCGTCGGCACCAACGACCTCACGCAGTACACGATGGCGGCGGATCGCCTGCTCGGCTCGGTCGCCTCCTACCAGGACCCGTGGCACCCGGCGGTCCTCCGCCTCGTCCGCACGCTCGGCGACGCGGGCCGCGCGTCGGGCACGCCCGTCGGCATCTGCGGCGAGGCGGCGGCGGACCCGCTCCTCGCGGTGGTCCTCGTCGGCCTCGGCGCCACGAGCCTCTCGATGACCCCCGCCGCGCTGGCCGACGTCCGCCTGGAGCTGTCGCACCGCACCCTCGACGACGCGCGCGCGGCCGCCGCTGCCGTGGTCGGCGCTCGCACCGCGGCCGAGGCACGCGCGGCCGCCGAGCGCATCCTCGCCGCGCGCTAGACGCGCACGGACGACGACGGCCCCGCCGCTCCGAGGAGCTGCGGGGCCGCCGCACGTGAAGGGGAGCGGAGGCGCTACGCCTTGCCGCGCATGATCGCCTGCTTGACCTCGGCGATCGCCTGCGTCACCTGGATGCCGCGCGGGCACGCCTCGGAGCAGTTGAAGGTCGTGCGGCAGCGCCACACGCCCTCCTTGTCGTTGAGGATGTCGAGGCGCACGTTCGACTCGTCGCGCGAGTCGAAGATGAAACGGTGCGCGTTGACGATGGCGGCGGGACCGAAGTACTGGCCGTCCGTCCAGAACACGGGGCAGGACGACGTGCACGCGGCGCAGAGGATGCACTTGGTGGTGTCGTCGAAGCGGGCGCGCTCGGCGGCGGACTGGATCCGCTCCTTGCCCTTCTCCGGCTTCGTGTTCGAGATGAGGAAGGGCTGCACGTCGCGGAACGACTCGAAGAACGGCTCCATGTCGACGACCAGGTCCTTCTCCAGCGGCAGGCCCTTGATGGCCTCCACGTAGATGGGCTGGGTGATGTCGAGGTCCTTGATGAGCGTCTTGCAGGCCAGGCGGTTGCGGCCGTTGATGCGCATCGCGTCGGATCCGCACACGCCGTGCGCGCACGAGCGGCGGAAGGTCAGCGACCCGTCCTGCTCCCACTTGATCTTGTGCAGCGCGTCGAGGATGCGGTCCGTCGGGTACACCTCGACGTCGAAGTCCTCCCACCTCGGCTCGGCGTCCTGGCCGGGCAGGTACCGGCGGATGATGAGGGTCACCGTGAAGGTGGGGATGGCCGAGGCCTCTCCCGCGGGGGGTGCGTCCAGGGTTGCGGTGCTCACGTGTGCGGTCCTATTCCGATCGGTGATGCGGTGATGTGCGGCGGCGCTGACCCTGAGGGTCAGTACTTCCGCTCCATCGGCTGGTAGTTCGTGATGACCACGGGCTTGGTGCTCAGCTTGATGTGGTCGCCGGCGTCCGTGCTGTGGGCGTCGCCGGTGAGGTACGCCATGGTGTGGACCATGTAGTTCTCGTCGTCGCGCTTCGGGAAGTCCTCGCGGAAGTGGCCACCGCGGCTCTCCTTGCGGTACATCGCCGAGTACACGACGACCTCCGCCAGGTCGAGCAGGAACCCGAGCTCGATGGCCTCGAGCAGGTCCGTGTTGAAGCGCTGGCCCTTGTCCTGCACCTGGATGTTCGTGTACCGCTCGCGCAGGTCGGCGATCACCTTGGTGACCTCGATCAGCGTGTCCTCGGTGCGGAACACCTGGGCGTTGCGGTCCATCGACTCCTGCAGCTCGCGACGCAGCGTCGAGACCCGCTCGGTGCCGTTGGAGTTGCGCGCGCCCTCGACGAGGCCCTTCACGAAGTCGGCCGCATCGGCGGGCAGCGGCGTGAAGTCGACCGTCTTCACATACTCGGCCGCGTAGTTGCCCGCGCGCTTGCCGAACACGTTGATGTCGAGGAGCGAGTTCGTGCCGAGGCGGTTGGATCCGTGCACCGAGACGCACGCGCACTCGCCGGCCGCGTAGAGGCCCGGCACGACCGTGGTGTTGTCGGAGAGCACCTCGGCCTTGATGTTCGTCGGGATGCCGCCCATCGCGTAGTGCGCGGTCGGCAGCACGGGCACGGGCTCCGTGTACGGCTCGACGCCGAGGTAGGTGCGCGCGAACTCGGTGATGTCCGGGAGCTTCGCGTCGATGACCGCGGGCTCGAGGTGCGTGATGTCGAGGTAGACGTAGTCCTTGTTCGGGCCGGCTCCTCGGCCCTCGCGGATCTCCGTGGCCATGCAGCGCGCGACGATGTCGCGCGGCGCGAGGTCCTTGATGGTGGGGGCGTAGCGCTCCATGAAGCGCTCGCCCTCGCTGTTGCGGAGGATCGCGCCCTCGCCGCGGGCCGCCTCCGACAGGAGGATGCCGAGGCCGGCCAGGCCGGTCGGGTGGAACTGGAAGAACTCCATGTCCTCGAGCGGCAGGCCCTTGCGCCAGATGATCCCGACGCCGTCGCCCGTGAGCGTGTGCGCGTTCGAGGTCGTCTTGTAGATCTTGCCGAAGCCGCCGGTCGCGAAGATGACCGCCTTCGCCTGGAAGACGTGGATGTCGCCGGTCGAGAGCTCGAGGGCCACGACGCCCGCGGGCTGCTGCTTCCCGTCGACCTCGGCCATGACGAGGTCGAGCACGTAGAACTCGTTGTAGAAGTTGATGCCGAACTTGACGCAGTTCTGGTACAGCGTCTGCAGGATCATGTGGCCCGTGCGGTCGGCCGCGTAGCAGGAGCGGCGGACGGGGCTCTTGCCGTGGTCGGCCGTGTGGCCGCCGAAGCGACGCTGGTCGATCTTGCCGTCGGGCGTGCGGTTGAAGGGGAGGCCCATGTTCTCGAGGTCGATGACCGCGTCGATGGCCTCCTTCGCGAGGATCTCCGCCGCGTCCTGGTCGACGAGGTAGTCGCCGCCCTTGACGGTGTCGAAGGTGTGCCACTCCCAGCTGTCCTCCTCGACGTTCGCGAGGGCGGCGGCCATGCCGCCCTGCGCGGCGCCCGTGTGGGAGCGGGTGGGGTAGAGCTTCGAGATGACGGCCGTGTTCACCTGCGGTCCCGCCTCGATCGCCGCGCGCATGCCGGCGCCGCCCGCACCCACGATCACGATGTCGAACTGGTGGTAGTGGACGCCGTCCACGATGGTGCTCGCGGAGGGCTCGGAACCGGGGGTCGCGGTGTCAGTGGTCACGGGCTTCTTTCTCGAGGCGGATGGGGAAGCGGGCTACAGGTCGCCGCAGAAGGAGGGGAGCAGGTCCGCGGGCTGGCCGGCGGGGCACGGGTCGAAGGTGAAGACGACGAGCGTGCCGAGCACCAGCAGGACGACCGTGGACGTGACGAGCGCGCCCTTGAGGATCGTGCGGGTGCGGGACGACGCCGCGTAGTCGTTCACGAGGGTGCGCATGCCGTTGGCGCCGTGGATGACCGCGAGCCAGAGCAGCGCGATGTCCCACACCTTCCAGAACGGGTCGGAGAGCTTGCCGCCCACGAAGGCGAAGTCGATCGCCTTGATGCCCTCGCCGTTGATGAGGTTGACGTAGAGGTGGCCGAAGATGAGCACGACGAGCACGACGCCCGACGCGCGCATGTACATCCAGCCCCACTTCTCCCAGTTCACGCCGCCCTGCTTGCGGGGCTGGCGCGGCTGGCGGGGGCGCTCGATGCTCACCTGCTGTGCGATGTCGCTCATGATCAGATCCATCCCGCTTCGCTGAACACGTTCATGAGGTGGCGCGGCACGAAGCCGGCCATGAGCACGACCCAGAGGCCGATGACCACGTAGAACATGAGGCGCTGGTGCTTGGCGCCGAAGCGCCAGAAGTCGATGAGGATGATCCGCAGCCCGTTGAGCGCGTGGAACCCGATGGCGCCGACGAGGGCGACCTCGCCGATGCCCATGACGGGGTTCTTGTAGGTGCCGATGACCGCGTTGTACGCCTCGGGGCTCACACGGATGAGGCTCGTGTCGAGCACGTGCACGAGGAGGAAGAAGAAGATGGACACGCCGGTGATGCGGTGCAGCACCCACGACCACATGCCCTCGCGGCCCCGGTACAGCGTCCCCGCGGGGACCTTCGGTGCGCGCGACGTGTGCGGTTCGCGGGTTCCTGCCGTCTTGATGGACACGGAACGACCCTCCCTGATGCTGGTGCCCCGTGGGCGGAGCGCCTTCGCGCCGACATTGCGCGTCAGGGACGAGTCTACGGCCCGGGTCCGCGCGGTCACCCGTTAGGGCACCCTAAGGGGCGAGGGCCGCCGGGGACCGGGTCAGGCGACGACGGGAACGGGGCCGACGCCTGCGGGATCGGTCGCCTGCAGGGCCGACCGGCGGGCGGACACGGCGCGGCCGTAGTGCCCGATGAGCTCGTCGCCGATCGTGGCCCAGGAGCGGCCGAGGACCGCGCGGCGACCCGCCTCTCCCATGCGCAGCCGCATGGGCTCGCTCGCGACGAGCTCGTCCACGAGCCGCCGCAGGTGCGCGTCCCGGGGGGAGGCGGGGTCGAAGAGGAACCCGTCCGTCCCGTGGTCGACCAGGTCGATCGGGCCGCCGGCGTGCGGCGCGACCACGGGGAGGCCGGACGCGTGCGCCTCCTGCACGGTCTGGCCGAACGTCTCCTCCGTGCCGGTGTGCACGAACACGTCCATCGCCGCGTACGCGGCCGCGAGCTCGCGACCGCCCACGCGGCCGAGCCACGTGACGGGCATGCCCGCGAGAGCGCGTCGGGCGGAGGCCTGGCTCGGGCCGTCTCCCGCGATGAGGAAGCGCACGCCGCGGATCCCGCGGAGGGCCTGGAGGCGCTCGAGCTGCTTCTCGGGGGCGATGCGGCCCACGTAGCCGACGACCGTCTCGCCGCCCGGTGATACGCGGTGCCGCAGCGCGACCGCGTCCTCCATGGCGCGGTTGCGCGGGTGGTAGCGGTCGAGGTCGACGCCGCGGCCCCAGCGCGCGACGCGCTCGACGCCCGCCGCGGCGAGGTCGGCAGCCGCTGCGCTCGAGGGCGCGAGGGTCAGGTCGGCGCCCTGGTGGATCCAGCGCACGAGCCGCCACACGTAGGGCGCGGTGGCGGCCAGCCGGTTGCGGCGCGCGTAGCCCGCGACGTCCGTCTGGAAGATGGCGACGGAGGGCGTGTCGATGCGCGTCGCGGCCGCAATGGCCTGCGCGCCCAGGAAGAGGGGGGACGCGGCGTGCAGCACGTCGGGCGCGAAGTCGGTGAGGAGGCGCAGCACCTGGGGGCTGGGGATCCCGACCGGGAACTGCCGGTAGGCGAAGGCGGGCACGCCGTGGACGGGGAAGCCGGCGAACTGGGACGGGGCGCCGGCGTCCGGGGCGATCACGATGGCCTGGTGCCCGCGGTCCCGCAGGTGCTCGAGCACCCGGCAGACGCTCGTGGTGACGCCGTTGACGGTGGGGAGGAAGCTCTCGCTGACGACGGCTACGCGCATGACACCGACGCTAGGGACGGTCGCCGACGCCGTCGCCGCGGCCCCGTGAACGCCCCGTTGCCGTCGCGTGAACTCGACGCATCCGGCTGTTTCCCAGGGTGCCGATAGTGTGGGCCCATGACCGAGCAGACGAGCGCGATCTCCCGTTTCTACAGCGTGATCCCCGCGGGGGGCGTGGGCTCGCGCCTCTGGCCGCTGTCCCGCGCGGACGCCCCGAAGTTCCTCCACGACCTCACCGGTTCCGGCCGCACGCTCCTCCGCGACACGTGGGAGCGCCTGGCGCCCCTGTCCGGCGAGGACCGGATCATGGTCGTCACCGGCCGCGCGCACCGCGCCGCCGTCGAGGCCCAGCTCCCCGAGCTCACCGACCCCAACGTGGTCCTCGAGAGCGAGGGGCGGGACAGCACCGCCGCCATCGCGCTCGCGGCGGCCATCCTCCAGCGCCGCGAGCCCGGCGTCATCATCGGGTCGTTCGCGGCCGACCACGTCATCGCCGACCCGGACCGCTTCCGCGACACCGTGCGCGAGGCCGTCATCGCCGCCGACGCCGGCTACATCACCACCATCGGCATCACGCCCACGGAGCCCGCGACCGGCTTCGGCTACATCCACACCGGCAAGGCGCTCAGCATCCCGGACGCCCCGCACGCCCTCGAGGTCGCGTCGTTCGTGGAGAAGCCGAGCATCGGCGTCGCCCGCGGCTACGTGAAGGGCGGCACGCACCTCTGGAACGCGGGCATGTTCATCGCCCGCGCCGACCGCCTCCTCGAGGAGCTCGGCCGCACCGAGCCCGAGCTGCTGAAGGGCGTGCTCGAGCTCGCCGAGGCGTGGGACACCGCCGACCGCGGCGTCGTCGTCGACCGCGTGTGGCCGAACCTCAAGAAGATCGCCATCGACTACGCCGTCGCCGAGCCCGCCGCCGCCCGGGGCGCGCTCGCCGTGATCCCCGGCCGCTTCACCTGGGACGACGTGGGCGACTTCGCCTCCGTCGCCAAGATGCACTCGAGCGGCCGGAAGTCCGACCTCGTGATCCTCGGCGAGGACGCGCGCGTCCTCTCGGACGCGTCGAGCGGCATCGTCGTGGCCAACAGCAAGCGCGTGATCAGCCTCATCGGCGTGCGCGACATCGTCGTCGTGGACACCCCCGATGCCCTGCTCGTGACGACGAAGGAGAACGCGCAGCGCGTCAAGAGCGTGGTGGACGCGCTCAAGCTCAGCGGCGGGACGGACGTCCTGTAACGAAGGGGTAACGAACCCCCCGGGCGTTCTCCGCGGCCGGAAGGGGCCGTGAACGCCCCGGCTAGATTCCGGGGATGCCCCGCACCCGCCGCGCCATCCGCGCCGCCATCCTGCCCCTCGCCCTCCTCTCCGCTGCGGCCCTCGCCGGGTGCGGCGCGGCCCCCGAGCCCGGCGCCACCTCCGCTGCCGCGAGCGACTACTGCGCCCGCATGGTCACCAACTCGGGCGGCCTGCAGGATCGCTCCTTCAACCAGTCGAGCTGGGAGGGGCTGCAGCGCGCGGAGCAGGAGCTGGGGATCCAGGCCGACGTGCTCGTCTCGACCTCGGAGACGGACCTCGCCCCGAACGTCGAGCAGGCGGTGGGCACGGGCTGCGGGTTCATCCTCACCGTCGGCTACGAGTTGGCGGAGGCCACGTCGGCGGCCGCGGCGGAGAACCCGGACGTGCACTTCTCCATCGTCGACGAGGTCGTCGACGCCCCGAACGTCAAGCCGCTCGTGTTCGACACCGCGCAGGCGTCCTACCTCGCGGGCTACCTCGCGGCGGGCGTGAGCGAGACGGGCAAGGTCGGCACGTTCGGCGGCGGCAACCAGCCGCCCGTCACCCTCTTCATGGACGGCTTCGTCGACGGCGTGGCCGCGTACAACCAGGCGCACGGCACGAGCGTCGTCGCGCTCGGCTGGGACGCCGCCGCGCAGGACGGCACCTTCACCGGTGACTTCGAGGACGTGTCGAAGGGCCAGACCACGACGCAGAACCTGCTCGACCAGGGTGCCGACGTGATCATGCCGGTGGCCGGTCAGGTGGGGGAGGGCGCGGCGTCGGCGATCCTCGCGCACGGCAGCGGCAAGCTCATCTGGGTCGACAACGACGGCTACGACACCCTGCCCGCCGAGTACCGGCCGCTCCTGCTCACGAGCGTGCTCAAGGACACGGGCCAGGCCGTGGTCGACATCGTGGCCGACGACCAGAAGGGGTCCTTCTCCTCGGAGCCCTACGTGGGCACGCTCGCGAACGGCGGCGTGGGCCTCGCGGAGTACCACGACCTCGCCGCGTCGGTGTCGCCCGAGCTGCAGTCCGAGCTCGACGCGCTGAAGGCCCGCATCGTCTCCGGCGACGTGCAGGTGAAGTCGGTCTCGACGCCGTAGCAGAGCCCGTGTTGCCGCGGTGTTTCGGGGCCGTCGCGGATCGATAACGCTTGCGCCGGGAGGCCCGATCCGGGCACGGGATGCATTCCCGTGCATGGGTAACATGAACGCACATCGCCCGGCTTACCCGGGCTGCACCTGGAGGCCACAGTGACCATCACCACCCGAAAGGCCGCCCTCGGCGGTCTCGCCGCCGTCGGCATCACCGCGATCCTCGCGGGCTGCGGCGCCGCCCCCGAGTCGACCGCCGGAGGCACCGGCGGGGCCGCGAAGAGCGACCTCGTCTCCTGCATGGTCTCCGACTCCGGCGGCTTCGACGACAAGTCGTTCAACCAGCTGGGCTACGAGGGGCTCAACAAGGCGGCGGAGGATCTCGGCCTCGTCAAGCCGAACGCCGTCCAGTCGGCTGCTGAGACCGACTTCGCGCCGAACCTCACCAACCTCGCCGACCAGGGCTGCGGCCTCATCGTCACCGTCGGGTTCCTGCTCGCGGACGCCACCAAGGAGGCGGCAGCCGCCAACCCGGAGATCGAGTACTCGATCATCGACGACGCCTCGATCGACGCCCCGAACGTCAAGCCCATCACCTTCAACACCAGCGAGGCCGCGTTCCTCGCGGGCTACGCGGCGGCGGCCTACTCGAAGACCGGCACGGTCGGCACCTTCGGCGGCCTGCAGATCCCGACCGTGACGATCTTCATGGACGGCTTCGTCGACGGCGTGGACTACTACAACGAGCAGAAGGGCAAGGACGTCAAGGCCATCGGCTGGGACGTCGCGAGCCAGAGCGGGTCGTTCACCGGCGAGTTCGTCGCCAACCAGACGGCCAAGACCGCCGCGCAGACCCTCATCGACCAGGGCGCGGACGTCATCATGCCCGTCGGCGGCCCGATCTTCCTCAGCGCCGGCGAGGCCATCCGCGACTCGAGCGACAAGAAGGTCGTCATGGTGGGCGTCGACTCCGACGCGTACGAGACGGCTCCCGACCTGAAGGACCTGTTCCTCACCTCGGTGCTCAAGGGCATCGACACGGGCGTCGAGGACGTCGTGAAGACCGCGGCGGACGGCGAGTTCGACGCGACGCCCTACGTGGGCACGCTCAAGAACGGCGGCGTGGACATCGCCTCGTTCCACGACTACGAGTCCGAGGTCCCGTCGGACCTCTCGGGCGAGCTCGACACCATCAAGGCGGGCATCATCGACGGCTCGATCGCGGTCGAGTCGCCGTCGTCGCTGACGAAGTAGCATCGAACGCACCGCGGGGGGATCGGCTGGCGCCGGTCCCCCCGCCGCGTGTTCACCCGACCCACCGAACGGATTGATCCGATGAAGCTCGAACTGCGGGGCATCACCAAGCGCTTCGGCGCCCTGGTCGCCAACGACCACATCGACCTCGTCGTCCAGCCGGGGGAGATCCACTGCCTCCTGGGCGAGAACGGCGCCGGCAAGTCCACGCTGATGAACGTGCTCTACGGCCTGTACCAGGCGGAGGAGGGCGAGATCCTCCTCGACGACGTCGTGGCCCGCTTCGCCGGACCCGGCGACGCCATGGCCGCCGGCATCGGCATGGTGCACCAGCACTTCATGCTCATCCCCGTCTTCACGGTCGCGGAGAACGTCATGCTCGGCCACGAGGAGACGAAGCTCGGCGGCCGGCTCGACCTGGCCGGCGCCCGCGCGAAGGTGCGCGAGATCTCGGCCCGGTTCGGCTTCGACGTCGACCCGGACGCGCTCGTGGCCGACCTGCCCGTCGGCGTGCAGCAGCGCGTCGAGATCATCAAGGCCCTGTCGCGCGACGCCGAGGTGCTTGTGTTCGACGAGCCGACGGCCGTGCTCACGCCGCAGGAGACCGACGAGCTCATGGTCATCATGAAGCAGCTCCGGGACGCCGGCACGGGCATCGTCTTCATCACCCACAAGCTGCGCGAGGTGCGCGAGGTCGCGGACCGCATCACGGTGATCCGGCTCGGCAAGGTGGTCGGCGAGGCCGAGCCCACGGCCAGCAACGCCGAGCTCGCGTCCCTCATGGTCGGGCGCAGCGTGTCGCTCACCGTCGCGAAGGAGCCGGCGACGCCCGGCGACGCCGCGCTCGTCGTGCGCGACCTCACGGTCATCGACGCGGCCGGCCAGGTCGTCGTCGACGGCGTCAGCTTCGAGGTGCACGCGGGGGAGATCCTCGCCATCGCGGGCGTGCAGGGCAACGGCCAGACCGAGCTCACCGAGGCGATCCTCGGGCTCCAGCCGCGCGTGTCCGGCACCATCGACCTCGACGGCACGCGCCTCACCGGCCGCTCCGTCCGCCGGGTGCTCGACGCGGGCGTCGGCTTCGTGCCCGAGGACCGCAACGAGGACGGGCTCGTGCCGGAGTTCACGATCGCCGAGAACCTCATGCTCGACCGGTCCGACAGCCCGCCGTTCGTCGTCGCCGGATCCCTCAAGCTCGGCTACCTCGACGAGTTCGCGCGCGACCGCGTGCGCGAGTTCGACATCCGCACGCAGGGCATCGACACGCACGTCGGCCGGCTCTCCGGCGGCAACGCGCAGAAGGTCGTGCTCGCGCGCGAGCTCAGCCGGGACCTCCGCCTCTTCGTCGCGGCGCAGCCCACGCGCGGCCTCGACGTCGGATCCATCGAGTTCGTGCACACGCGCGTCGTCGAGACGCGCGACCGGGGCCTCCCCGTCATCGTCGTCTCCACCGAGCTCGACGAGGTCGCGGCGCTGGCCGACCGCATCGCCGTGATGTACCGCGGCGGCATCGTCGGCATCGTCCCGGGCGACACCCCGCGCGACGTGCTCGGCCTGATGATGGCCGGCGAGGTCCCCGCATCCGTCCCCACCCCCACGACCGCCGGAGGGCGCACCGCATGACCGACGACACCACTCGTCCCGAGGGCCAGGTGCCCGAGGACCCGTCCGCGGGCCAGCTGCCCGCCTCCGGCCGCGAGGCCGGATCCGTGGGCGACCCCACGCGCTCCGAGGCGCCCGCGGGCGTCCCCGCCGTGGCGACCGCCGACGGCGACGGCGATGGCGGCTCCCGCGCCGGGCAGGTGCTCCGCGAGATCGCGAGCGGCAGCGCGCTGCTGTCGGTGCTCGCGGTCGTGCTGTCGCTCGTGGTCGGCGCGCTGCTCATCGCCGTCACCGACGAGGAGACGCAGAAGGCGGCGGGGTACTTCTTCAGCCGCCCGCTCGACACCCTCCGGGCCGGGTGGGACGCCGCATCCGGCGCCTACTCCGCGCTCTTCCAGGGGTCGATCTACAACTTCCGCCGGCCGGGCTTCGCGAACGGCATCAAGCCGCTCACCGAGACGCTGACCTTCGCGACCCCGCTCATCGCGGCCGGCCTCGGCGTCGCGCTCGCGTTCCGCGTGGGCCTGTTCAACATCGGCGCCCGCGGCCAGATGCTCATCGCCGCCGCGTGCGCCGGCTGGGTCGGCTTCAGCTTCGACCTGCCGCCCGTGATCCACCTGGTGCTCGCCGTCGGCGCGGGCATCGTGGGCGGCGCGGTCTGGGGCGGGATCGTCGGCCTCCTCAAGGCGCGCACCGGCGCGCACGAGGTGATCGTCACGATCATGCTCAACTACGTCGCGTTCTACCTGATCTCCTACCTGCTGCGGACGCCGGGCCTCCTGCAGGCGCCCGGGTCGAACAACCCGAAGACGCCGGCGATGCAGGACACCGCGATCTTCCCGGCGCTCCTCGGCGACGGGTACTCGCTGCACGCGGGCTTCCTCGTGGTCGTCCTCGCGACGGTCGTCGTCTGGTACCTCCTCAACCGCTCCGGCCTCGGCTTCCGCTTCCGCGCGGTCGGCGAGAACCCGAGCGCGGCGCGCGTCGCCGGCATCGACGTGAAGAACTCCTACCTCTACGCCATGCTCATCTCCGGCGGGCTCGCGGGCCTCGCCGGGGCGAGCCAGGTGCTCGGCACGGTCACCACGGGCTTCAGCTCGGGGATCGACGCGGGCATCGGCTTCGACGCCATCACGGTGGCGCTGCTCGGCCGCAGCCGACCGTGGGGCGTCTTCGTCGCGGGGATCCTGTTCGGCGCGTTCAAGGCCGGCGGCTTCTCCATGCAGGCGGCCGAGGGCGTGCCCATCGACATCGTCGTGGTCGTCCAGTCGCTCATCGTCCTGTTCATCGCGGCGCCGCCGCTCGTGCGGGCGGTCTTCCGCCTGCCTGCGCCGGGCCAGGCGCGTCGCACCACCCGGACCCGGAAGGCGGCGATCGCCTCATGACCGCGACGACCCCCACGCAGTCGGCGTCACCCGCGCCGCACGATCCCGCGGCCGCCGCCCTCGAGCGCGCCGTCGCGACCAGCTGGAAGGCACCCGTCGCCTTCGGCGTCTTCACCGTGATCTCGCTCGTCCTGTTCGTGCTCCTCGGCCGCGAGGGCTCGAGCACGTTCGGCCTCTCGACGGGGACCGACCTCATCCAGCTCGCGCCGCTCGTCCTGCCGACCGCCGCAACCGGCGTCGCCGTCACCGTGGTCCTCGCCGCCCTCACGGTGGTGTCCGCCGTGCTGGTGAGCCGGACGGCGACGGTGCCGCTGTGGTTCACCGCCGTGTTCGCGATCCTGTTCCTCGTCGCCTTCCTCACCTGGGCGTCCGCGGGCCAGACGATCCCGGTGCCGGGCCTCCTCGTCGGCACGGTCGCCCTGTCGGTGCCGCTCATCTTCGGCGCGCTCGGCGGCGTGCTCTCGGAGCGCGTGGGCGTGGTCAACGTCGCGATCGAGGGCCAGCTGCTGGCGGGCGCGTTCGTGTCCGCGGTCGTGGCCTCCGTCACCGGGCAGCCGCTCATCGGCCTGGCCTCCGCCATGGTCGCGGGCATGCTCGTGTCGTTCGTGCTCGCGGCCTTCGCCATCAAGTACCTGGTCGACCAGGTCATCGTCGGCGTCGTCCTCAACGTGTTGGTCACCGGCCTCACGAGCTTCCTGTTCTCGCAGGTGCTGTCGGCCGACCCGGGCACGCTCAACTCGCCGCCGCGCTTCGACCGCGTCGACATCCCGATCCTCGGCCAGATCCCGATCATCGGACCCGTGCTCTTCCGGCAGACGATCATCGTCTACGTCATGTACGTGGCCGTGTTCCTCGTCTGGTACTGCCTCTTCCACACGCGCTGGGGCCTCCGCCTCCGCGCGGTGGGCGAGCACCCGCAGGCCGCCGACACCGTGGGCATCAAGGTCTCCGCGACCCGGTTCTGGAACGTGTCCCTCGCGGGCGCGATCGCGGGCCTCGGCGGCGCGTTCTTCACCCTCGGCTCGGTCGGCGCGTTCAACAAGGAGATGACGGCGGGCGCCGGCTTCATCGCCCTGGCCGCCGTGATCTTCGGCCGGTGGGATCCGCTGCGCGCCACGCTCGCGGCCCTCCTGTTCGGCTTCGCGAGCAATCTGCAGAACGTCCTTGGCGTCATCGGGTCGCCGGTGCCGAGCGAGTTCATGCTGATGCTGCCGTACGTCGTGACCATCGCCGCGGTCGCCGGACTGGTGGGGCAGGTGCGCGGCCCGGCCGCCGCCGGCAAGCCCTACGTGAAGTCGTGAGCGCGGTGGAGCCCGGCGGGTCGGGCGGCATCGACTGGGGATCCCTCCGCGAGGCGGCGCACGAGGCCATGGGCCGCGCGTACGTCCCCTATTCGAAGTTCCCCGTCGGCGTCGCGGCGATCGCCACCGACGGCCGCGTCATCACCGGCTGCAACGTGGAGAACGCCAGCTACGGCCTGACGCTCTGCGCCGAGTGCGCGCTCGTCTCCGTGCTGCACCTCACCGGCGGGGGCCAGCTCGTGGCCTTCACGTGCGTGGACGGGGACGGCAACATCCTCATGCCGTGCGGGCGGTGCCGGCAGCTGCTGTTCGAGCACGCGGTGCCGGGCATGCTGCTGGAGACCGTGTCGGGGATCCGCACGATCGACGAGGTCCTGCCCGACGCCTTCGGGCCGAGCACGCTGGACGCCTACGGGGACCGCTCGTGAGCGCCGCGTTCGACGTCGTCGACCTGATCCGCACCAAGCGCGACGGCGGCCGGCTCTCCACCGCGGAGATCGACTGGCTCGTCGCCGCGTACACCGACCGCTACGTGGCGGACGAGCAGATGGCCGCGCTCGCGATGGCGATCCTGCTGCGCGGCATGGACCGCACCGAGATCCGCGACCTCACGCTCGCCATGATCGCGAGCGGCGAGACGCTCGACTTCTCCGGGTTGGGCAAGCCCACGGTCGACAAGCACTCCACGGGCGGGGTGGGCGACAAGATCACCCTCCCGCTCATGCCGCTGGTCGCCTCCTACGGCGTCGCGGTGCCGCAGCTCTCGGGCCGCGGCCTCGGCCACACGGGCGGCACGCTCGACAAGCTCGAGTCGATCCCCGGCTGGCGCGCCGACCTCTCCACGGAGGAGATGGTGCGGCAGATGCGGGACCACGGCGGCGTGATCTGCGCGGCCGGCAGCGGCCTCGCCCCCGCCGACAAGCGCCTCTACGCGCTGCGCGACACAACGGGCACGGTCGAGGCGATCCCGCTCATCGCCTCGAGCATCATGAGCAAGAAGATCGCGGAGGGCACGGGCGCGCTCGTCCTCGACGTGAAGTTCGGGTCCGGCGCCTTCATGACCGACATCGACCGGTCGCGGGAGCTCGCGCGCACCATGGTCGAGCTCGGCACCGACGCGGGGGTGCGGACGACCGCGCTCCTCACCGACATGGACGTGCCGCTCGGCCTCGCCATCGGCAACGCCAACGAGGTGCGCGAGTCCGTCGAGGTGCTCGCGGGCGGCGGGCCCGCCGACGTCGTGGAGCTCACGCTCGCGCTCGCGCGGGAGATGCTCGCCGCGGTCGGGATCCCGGACGCCGACGTCGAGGACGCCCTCCGCGACGGCCGGGCCATGGACTCGTGGCGCGCCACCGTGCGGGCGCAGGGCGGGGACCCGGACGCCGCGATGCCCGTCGCGCGCGAGACCCACGTGGTCGCCGCCGAGCGCGACGGCGTGCTGGTGCAGCAGGACGCCCTCCCGTTCGGCATCGCGGCGTGGCGCCTCGGCGCCGGACGCGCGCGCCAGGGCGACGCCGTGCAGCACGCCGCGGGCGTGGACCTGCACGCGAAGCCGGGGGACCGCGTCCGCCGCGGCGATCCGCTGTTCACACTCTCCACCGACGAGCCGGAGCGGTTCGCCCGCGCGCTGGAGTCGCTCGAGGGCGCGTACCGCGTCGGCGACCCGGAGGAGCACGTCGCGCGCGGCCCGCTCGTGCGCGAGCGCATCACCGCAGAGGGCTGATCCGCGTCGGCCGCCGTCGCGTGATGGCGGCCGGGCCCCGCGTGCGCGTCAGCCGATGCGCTCGAGCGCGTCGACCACCACGTCCCAGAACCCGGCGTGGTCCAGGTCGACCGCGACCTGCGTCGTGCAGTCCGCGGGCGCAGGGCGGCGGAGGTCCGTCACCGTCATGCCCGTGGTGTGCGTGCCCGTCAGCTCGACGGACACCGGCGCGCGCCGCACGCTGACGAGGCGCGGGTCGATCACGCGCGCGACCGTGCACGGGTCGTGCACGGGCGGGCTCGGGAAGTCCTGCCGGTCGTGGTACGCCCGGCCGTAGGACTCCATCGAGTCGACGACGAAGCGCGCGGCCGGCGTGCCGAGGGCCGCGATGCGCGCCATGACGTCCGGGGTCGCCGTCGCCTGGTACGTGAGGTCGAGGCCCACCATGGTCACGGGCCACGCCTCGCCGAACACGATGTGCGCGGCCTCCGGGTCCACCGCGATGTTGAACTCCGCGACGGCCGTGCGGTTGCCGTGGTGGTAGCCGCCTCCCATGAGCACGACCTCCTTCACACGCTCGACGATGCGCGGCTCGCGCCGGACAGCCAGCGCGACGTTGGTGAGCGCGCCGAGCGGCACCAGCGTGATCTCGCCGGGCGCGTGGGCCATGACCGTCTCGATGATGAGGTCCACCGCGTGCCGCGGATCCAGCTCGACGACTGGCGTGGGCAGCTCGGGCCCGTCGAGCCCCGTCTCGCCGTGGATCTCGGGCGCCGTCATGACGGGCCGCACGAGCGGGCGCGCGCAGCCCGCGGCGACGGGCACGCCGTGGATCCCCGCGACGGTCGCGACCGCGAGCGCGTTCCGCGTCACCTTTTCCAGCGTCTGGTTGCCGGCGACGGTGGTGATGCCGACGAGCTCCACCTCGGGGCTGCCGTGCGCGAGCATCAGGGCGAGGGCGTCGTCGTGCCCCGGGTCGCAGTCGATCAGGATCTTCGTGGGCATGGGTCCTCCGACCGGGTCGCGGCCCACCGATGTCTCGCGCACCGATCGTTCGTGTGCTGACTAGCTCGGCGTGGGCCGCGTCGAGGCTAGTAGATTCGTCCCATGACGATCGCTCCCGAGGACCCCACGCTGCCCGGCGGAGGGTCGTACCGCGACCTCCCCAAGGTCTCCCTGCACGACCACCTCGACGGCGGCCTGCGCCCCGGGACGATCGTCGAGATCGCCGATGAGATCGGGCTCGCGCTGCCCGCCGAGGGCACCGAGGCGCTCGGCGAGTGGTTCCGCACCAGCGCCGACTCCGGATCGCTCGTCGAGTACCTGAAGACCTTCGACGTCACCATCGCCGTCATGCAGACCGAGGAGCACCTGGCGCGCGTCGCCCGCGAGTTCGTCGAGGACCTCGCGGAGGACGGCGTCGTCTACGGCGAGATCCGCTGGGCGCCGGAGCAGCACCTCACGAAGGGCCTGACGCTCGACCAGGCGGTCGAGGCCGTGCAGTCCGGCATCGAGGAGGCCGTGCGCGGCGTCGAGGAGGCGGGCGGATCCATCCGCGTCGGCCAGCTCGTCAGCGCCATGCGCCACCTCGACCGCGGCACCGAGATCGCCGAGCTCGCCATCCGCCACCGCGACCGCGGCGTCGTCGGCTTCGACATCGCCGGTCCCGAGGCCGGCTTCCCGCCTTCCCGCATGCAGGGCGCGTTCGACCTGCTGGCGCGCGAGTGGATGCCCCGCACGGTCCACGCGGGCGAGGCCGACGGCCTCGAGTCCATCCGCGGCGCCCTCCTCGACGGGCGGGCCCTCCGCCTCGGCCACGGCGTGCGCATCGCCGAGGACATCGAGATCGACAGCGAGGAGGGCGAGGACGTCTTCGTGACCCTCGGCACGCTCGCGCAGTGGATCAAGGACCGCGGGATCCCGCTGGAGCTCAGCCCGTCGTCGAACCTGCAGACCGGCGCCATCGCGGCGTGGGGTGACGCGATGGTCGACCACCCCTTCGACCTGCTCTACCAGCTCGGATTCGCCGTCACGGTGAACACCGACAACCGCCTCATGAGCGGCACGAGCATCAGCTGGGAGCTGGCCCTCCTCACGGACGCGTTCGCCTACGACCTCGACGACCACGAGGCGTTCCAGCTCAACGCGGCCGCCGCGGCGTTCCTGCCGCTGGAGGAGCGCGAGGCGCTCGCCGACATCATCTCCGACGGGTTCGCCCGCCTGTAGCGCGAGGCCCACGGCTTCCGTCCCGCTCGTCCCGCCCGCCCGCCCCGACAGAGAGGCCGCACCCCGTGCTCCCACCGCTCCCGGACGACGCTGTGAACCTCGGTGCCGAGGCCGCCGACTGGCGCGCCGCCGTGCGCCTCGTGGGCGACGCGCTCGTCCGCTCGGGCGCGGCCACCCCGGAGTACGGGGACGCCATGATCCGCGTGGTCGAGGAGTTCGGCGCCTACGTCGTCATCGCCCCGGGGCTCGCGCTCGCGCACGCCCGGCCCGGGCCCGAGACGCTCGCGGACGGCCTCGCGGTCGTCACCCTCACGGAGCCGGTCGCGTTCGGGCACGCGCACAACGACCCCGTCGACGTCATCGTCGGCCTCGCGGTCACGACGGTCGACCGGCACGTGTCCTCGGTCGCCGACATGGCCAACATCTTCAACGACGCGACCGCGATCCCGCGGCTGCGCGCCGCCACCACCGTCGACGAGGTCCGGCGCATCATGGCCGGCGAGGAGAGCGCATGAAGGTCGTCGCGATCTGCGGCGTGGGGATCGGCACGTCCGGCATCCTCAAGGTCAACGCGGAGCGCGCGCTCGCGCGCCTGGGCATCGAGGCGGACGTGACCGCGGCCGACCTCGCGAGCGTCGCCTCCCTCGGCGAGGACGCGCAGGTGATCCTCACGTCGCCGGAGCTCGTGGACCGCATCGGTCCCACGTACGCCGACGTCGTCGTGATCGAGAACTACTTCGACCTCGAGGAGATCTCGGCCAAGCTCGACGCCGCGCTCGGCTGAGGATCCGGCGCGCTCGTCCGCCCGGCCGGCGCCCCGTGGGAGCGACCCGCGTCACCGGCAGCCGTCGGGCGCGGGCAGCCGCGCAGCACCACCCCGACGGCCGCCGTCGCGATCGCGGGAGAGGTTGCCGTGACGGGCTCGCCGCGGAGCGCCTGCACCGTGACGATCGCGATGACCGCCAGGTACGCGACCGCCGCGATCGCCGTCAGCCGCACGCGCACCCGGTCCGGCGCGAGCGCGGGGATCCGGCGCCCGGCCGCGCCGAGGAGGAGGGCGACGACCGGCAGCACCTGCAGCGCGTGCATGCCGACGAAGTGCGGGATCCGCAGGTCGCCCGCCGTCGTGCTCCAGCCGAGCACGGGCAGCCCGGGACCGTCGTCGTCCGCGCCCACCGTGTGCGCGCCGGCCACGCCGTGGAAGTCGGCGAGCTGGGCCGCGGTCGGCGACGTCATGAGGTACGCGAGCCCGATGCCGACGAGCGCGGTGAGCGCGCCCGCGCGGATCCCGAGCGTGAGCGCCGGTTCGGGCAGCCGGAGCCGCCACGACGAGCGCGACCGCGAGCACGGTGCCGAGGGCGTGCGCCGGCCGCCGGAAGCGGGGGAGATGCGCGATGAGCCAGGCCCAGGAGACGGCGTAGTCGAGGATCGACAGCGAGAACCTGGCCGGCTTGTCCCAGACCGGGGCGCCCGTCACGACGCGGTGGTCGACCAGGCCGCCCAGGAGGCACGCCGCCGCGACCACCGCCATGAGCGCGGCGACCGCCATGAGCGGCCGGTGCCAGTCGTACGCGCGACGGATCACGGGGCGCCGCCCGTCGTCGCCCACGTGGACGAGGACACCGTCGCCTGCGCGATGCGACGCAGCCCCGCCGCGAGCTGGTCGCCCAACACCGTGCCGACCACCATGAGCTCCGCCATGGCCGTGCGGTCGGGGCGCCCGCGCACCGCGGCGAGGTCGGCGTCGGCGTCGACGCGGGCGAGCGCGTCGGCGGGCGGCGGATCCGCGTCCGACGGCCCCGGCGTCAGCGCGTCCTGCGCCACCGCGAAGACCTCCTGCACGCGGCGGGCGTCGGCGTCGAGCACCGCGAGCACCTCCCGGGCGCGCGCGACGGGCAGCTGCCCCACGTCGATGAGGGCGCGCACCAGGCGGACGCGGCGCGCGTGCTCGTCGTCGTAGTCGGTGCGGTTGTCGCTCACGCGCGTGCCCGCGGGGAGCAGGCCCTCGCGGACGTAGTACTTGACCGTGGCGGGGGCCACGCCCGTGGCCTCGGCCAGCTCGGTGATGCGCATGGCGCGAAGCCAGCGAGCTGATAGCGCCACTACCAGTGAGCGCGCGAGGAGAGCCGCGGGCCCGTGACGGCCCGCGGCTCCTGTGGTGACTAGACCTCGAGCAGCAGCGGCACGGCCTGCGCCAGGTCGGCGACGATCGCGCGCGCGGCGTCGCGGCGCTCGGCCACGGTGCCCTCCGTGCTCTGCGCGTCGAGGTAGACCTTGATCTTCGGCTCGGTGCCGCTCGGCCGCACGATGAGCCGGGCTCCGTCGCCCAGGTGGAACCGGAGCACGTCGCTCGGCGGCAGGTCGGCCGTCCCCTCGGCGAGGTCGTCCATGCGCTCGACGTGGCGGGATCCGATCGAGGCGGGAGGGGACTGCCGGAGCTTCGCCATGATGCGCGGGATGACGGCGAGGTCGGTGACGCGCACCGAGATCTGGTCGCTCGCGAAGGAGCCGAAGCGCTCGGCGAACTCGCGGTCGTAGTCGTCGATGGTCTGCCCGCGCGACTTGAGCAGCATGACGCCGTGCAGCACGGCGACGGCCGCGGAGATGCCGTCCTTGTCGCTCGTGATCCAGGGCGCGACCAGGTATCCGAGCGCCTCCTCGTAGCCGTAGATCAGGTCGGGCACGCGGCTGATCCACTTGAAGCCCGTGAGCGTCTCGCGGTAGCCGAAGCCGAGCTCCCGCGCGACGACCTCGAGTGCGGGGGAGGAGACGAGGGACGAGGCGAAGGTGCCCGTGTTGCCGTCCGCGGCATAGCGCTCGGCGATGCCGAGGCCGAGCAGCATGCCGACCTCGTTGCCGGAGAGGCGCCGCCAGGCGCCGTGCTCGTCCGCGATGGCGACCGCGAGGCGGTCGGCGTCCGGGTCGTTGGCGATGATCAGCTCGGCGTCCGACCGTACGGCCGCCTCGAACGCGAGGTCGAGCGCGCCCGGCTCCTCGGGGTTCGGGAACTCGACCGTGGGGAAGTCGGGGTCGGGATCCGCCTGCGCGGCGACGATCACGGGCGCGTCGACGCCGACCGCGTCGAACACGCGCGCCGCGGTCTCCCACCCGACGCCGTGCAGCGGCGTGTACACCCACTTCAGCGGCGCGAGCGGGGCGGCGAACAGGTCCGCCGTCTCCCGCACGTAGGAGTCGATCAGCGTCTCGGGCGCGATCTCGAAGTCGTCCGCCATCGGCAGCTGCTGAACGGTGCGCTCGCCCGCCGCCTTGTGGATGAAGGCCGCGATGTCGCGGTCGGCCGGGCTGACGATCTGCGCGCCGTGGTCCTCGTCGCCCAGGTAGACCTTGTAGCCGTTGTCGCGCGCCGGGTTGTGCGACGCCGTGACCATGACGCCCGCGCTCACGGCGAGGTGCTTCACCGCGTACGCGAGGACGGGCGTCGGGAGCGCCCGGGGGAGCAGCACCGTGCGGACGCCGGCGCCCGCCATGATGCGCGCGGTGTCCTCGGCGAAGGCGCGCGAGTTGTGGCGCCCGTCGTACCCGATGACGATGCTCGGGCGGGGGCTGCGACTGCGGAGGTAGTCCGAGAATCCGGCGGCGGCCTGCGACACGAGCACGCGGTTCATGCGGTTGGGGCCGGCGCCCAGCTCGCCGCGGAGCCCGGCCGTGCCGAACTGGAGTCGCGTCTGGAAGCGGTCGCGGATCCCCGCGGCCGCCTGCTCCCGGTCGGCCGCGGACGCGCCCGCTGCGGTGCCGTCGACGAGGGCGAGCAGCTCGTCGACCTCGGCGCGCGTGATCGGATCCGGGTCCTGCGCCTGCCACGCGCGCGCGGCGGCGACCAGAGCGGCCGTCTCCTCGCGGCTCACAGGGCGCCCACGATGCGGGCGAGCATCCCGCCGATGCGGCCCTCGGCGGCGCGGCCGGCCTCGATGACCTCCTCGTGGCTGAGCGGGGTCTCCTGGATCCCGGCGGCGAGGTTCGTGATGAGCGACATGCCGAGCACCTCCATGCCGGCCTCGCGCGCGGCGATGGCCTCGAGCGCGGTCGACATGCCGACGATGTGGCCGCCGATCGCCTTCGCCATCCGCACCTCGGCCGGCGTCTCGTAGTGCGGGCCGCGGAACTGGCAGTAGACGCCCTCGTCGAGGTCGGGCTCGACCTCGTGGGCGATTGCCCGGAGCCGGGCGGAGTAGAGGTCCGTGAGGTCGACGAAGGTCGCGCCCTCGAGCGGCGAGTCCGCGGTGAGGTTGATGTGGTCGCTGATGAGGACGGGGGTGCCCGGGGTCCAGTGCTCCTTGATGCCGCCCGCGCCGTTGGTGAGGATCATCGTGGTGGCGCCCGTCGCGGCCGCGGTGCGCACGCTGTGCACGACCCGGCGGACCCCGTGGCCCTCGTAGTAGTGGGTGCGGGCGCCGATGACGAGGGCGCGGCGGCCGGACGGCAGCAGGACGCTGCGGAGCGAGCCGACGTGGCCCTCCAGCGCGGGCTTCGAGAAGCCGACGACCTCGGTGGCCGGGACGGTCGCGGTGGTCTCGCCGATGAGATCCGCCGCGCGCCCCCATCCGCTGCCGAGCGTGAGGGCGATGTCGTGGCGCTCGACGCCCGTGAGCTCGGCGATCTGCCGGGCCGCCTGCCGCGCGATCTCCTGGGGGTCCGCGTCGGGCGACTCGAGGGGGTTGCTGTAGGTCATGCCCCGATCCTAAATGCGCGCGTACACGCGGCCCGGGTCGCCGCGGCGGGCGGGTTCGCGCGTGCCCCGGGCCTGCGGGATGATGTGCGCATGGGATACGAGTTCGAGGCCAACCAGCGGATCGCCGTCCTCGGCGGCGGCCCCGGCGGCTACGAGGCCGCCATCGCCGGAGCGCAGCTCGGCGCCGAGGTGACGCTGGTGGAGCGCGTGGGCGTCGGCGGCTCGGCCGTGATGACCGACGTCGTCCCCTCGAAGACCCTCATCGCCACCGCCGAGGCCACGAACGCGCTCGGCGAGGCCGCCGACCTCGGCGTCCAGTTCTTCTCCCGCGGCGAGCAGAGCCGCCGTCCCGTGCGCCCCGAGGTCGCCGTCAACATGCAGGCCGTCAACGACCGGCTGCTCCGCCTCGCGCGCCAGCAGTCCGAGGACATGAAGTCGAGCCTCATCCGCGCGGGCGTCCGCATCGTGCAGGGCGAGGGCCGGCTCGACGGGCCGAACCGCCTCATCGTCTCCACCGGACGCGGCGGCGGCGGCACCGACTTCGACGAGATCGACGCGGACACCATGGTCGTCTCCACGGGCGCGAGCCCGCGCATCCTCGAGACCGCGAAGCCCGACGGCGAGCGGATCCTCACCTGGACCCAGCTCTACACGATGGACTCCGTGCCCGAGCACCTCATCGTCGTGGGATCCGGTGTCACGGGCGCCGAGTTCGCCTCCGCCTACACGGCGCTCGGTGCCAAGGTCACGCTCATCTCCTCCCGCGACCAGGTGCTCCCGGGCGAGGACGCCGACGCCGCCCGCGTCATCGAGGACGTCTTCACGCGCAACGGCATGACCGTGCTGTCGAAGTCCCGTGCCGAGTCCGTCGTCCGGGAGGGCGACGGCGTGGTCGCGACGCTGAGCGACGGCCGCGTGGTCGAGGGCAGCCACTGCCTCATGGCGGTCGGATCCGTGCCGAACACCGCCGGCATCGGCCTCGAGGAGGCCGGCGTCCAGATGAGCGACTCCGGCCACATCCGCGTCAACCGCGTCGCGCGCACCTCGGTGCCGAGCGTGTATGCGGCGGGCGACTGCACCACGTTCCTGCCGCTCGCCTCCGTCGCGTCCATGCAGGGCCGCACCGCGGTCTACCACGCGATGGGCGACGCGGTGAGCCCCACCGAGCTCCGCAACGTGACCTCCAACATCTTCACGCAGCCGGAGATCGCGACGGTCGGCTGGTCGCAGAAGCAGATCGAGGAGGGGCTCGCGCAGGGCGACATCTACAAGCTGCCGCTCGCGTCCAACCCCCGCGCCAAGATGCAGAACGTCAAGGACGGCTTCGTCAAGCTGTTCGCGCGAACGGGCTCGGGCACGGTCATCGGCGGCGTGATCGTCGCGCCCAAGGCGAGCGAGCTGATCTTCCCGCTCGCGCTCGCGGTCGAGCACCGGCTCACGGTGGATGACGTCGCGCGCGCGTTCACGGTGTACCCGTCGCTGTCGGGCAGCATCTCCGACGCGGCGCGCGCCATGCACATCGTGCTCTGACGCACCCGCCCCGCACGCGACGACGGCCGGCCCCCTCGGGGACCGGCCGTCGTCGCGTGGTGCGCGGGATCAGACGATGTCGAGCAGGCGGTGCCCCGACGGGACGGTCTGCCCGACCTCGGCGGAGATCGCGGAGACCGTGCCCGAGGCGTGGGCCGTGAGCGGCTGCTCCATCTTCATCGCCTCGAGGACGACGAGGAGGTCGCCCTTGACGACCTGCTGGCCCTCCTCGACCGCGAGCTTGACGACGGTGGCCTGCATGGGCGACGTGACGGATCCGCCGCCCGAGGTGTCGACGGAGCCGGACTGCTTCCGGCGGGCCGGAGCAGCCGCCGCGCGCTTCGACGAGGACGTGCCCGCGGCGGGCGCGAGGTCCTCGGGGAGGCTCACCTCGATCCGCTTGCCGCCGACCTCGACCACGACGGTGTGCCGGGCGGGCGCCTCGGCGGCGCCATCGAGGGCGCCGGACCAGGGCTCGATGGTGTTGTCGAACTCGGTCTCGATCCACCGCGTGTAGACGGAGAAGGGAGCGCCCTCCGCCGGGGCGAAGGCGGCGTCGCGCACGATGGCGCGGTGGAAGGGGAGCACGGTGGGCAGGCCCTGCACCTCGAACTCGTCGAGCGCGCGACGCGCGCGCTCGAGGGCGTCCTCGCGGCTGGATCCCGTGACGATGAGCTTGGCGAGCAGCGAGTCGAACGCGCCGGAGACCACGTCGCCCGCGCGGACGCCGGAGTCGACGCGGACGCCGGGGCCGCCGGGCGCCTGGAACACGTGCACGGGGCCGGGCGCGGGGAAGAAGCCGCGGCCCGGGTCCTCGCCGTTGATGCGGAACTCGAACGAGTGGCCGCGCGGCTGCGGGTCGTCGTAGTCGATGAGGCCGCCCGCGGCGATGCGGAACTGCTCGCGGACGAGGTCGATGCCCGTGACCTCCTCGGAGACCGGGTGCTCGACCTGGAGGCGCGTGTTGACCTCGAGGAAGGAGATGGTGCCGTCCTGCGCGACGAGGAACTCGCACGTGCCGGCGCCGACGTAGCCGACCTCGCGGAGGATCGCCTTCGACGCGGCGTAGAGCTGCGCGTTCTGCTCCTCGGTGAGGAACGGCGCGGGCGCCTCCTCGACGAGCTTCTGGTGGCGGCGCTGCAGCGAGCAGTCGCGGGTGGAGATCACGACCACGGTGCCGGCCGAGTCGGCGAGGCACTGGGTCTCGACGTGGCGCGGGCGGTCGAGGTATTTCTCGACGAAGCACTCGCCGCGGCCGAACGCCGCGACGGCCTCGCGCGTGGCGGACTCGAAGAGCTCGGGCACCTCCTCGCGGGTGCGCGCGACCTTGAGGCCGCGGCCGCCGCCGCCGAACGCCGCCTTGATGGCGACGGGCAGGCCGTGCATGTCGACGAAGTCGAGCACCTCGTGGGCGCCGGAGACCGGGTTGAGCGTGCCGGGGGCGAGCGGGGCGCCCACGCGTTCGGCCACGTGGCGGGCCGTGGTCTTGTCGCCGAGCTGCTGGATCGCGCTCGGGGACGGGCCGATCCAGACGAGCCCCGCGTCGATGACCTGCTGCGCGAAGTCCGCGTTCTCGGCGAGGAACCCGTAGCCCGGGTGCACGGCGTCGGCGCCGGAGCGGCGGGCGATGGAGAGGAGCTTCGCGATGACGAGGTAGGTCTCCGTGCTCGACTGCCCCTCGAGGGCGTACGCCTCGTCGGCGAGCGTCACGTGCAGCGCGTCGCGGTCCTGGTCGGCGTAGACGGCGACCGATCCGATCCCCGCATCCCTCGCCGCGCGGATGATGCGGACGGCGATCTCGCCCCGGTTGGCGATGAGGACCTTGTTCACTCGCGTCATGAGACCCCAGCCTAGGGTGCGGGATGCGCCCGGCTTCGGAGGGTCCGCACAAACATGCGGGGCCGACGGGTACGCGCGCCCACAACCGGCGCATCCCGGCACGCCCCTGGCATGATCGACCCATGACCGCACCCGGCACCGGCGACGACGACGCGCGAGCCGCCGCGGCCGACCTCCAGGAGCTGCTGCGGGCGACGGTCGCCGAGCTGCGGTCCCGTCGCGCGCCCGACGAGGCGCTCGCCGAGGTGCGCGCCAAGCGCTCGTTCGGCCCCATCAAGCGGCAGCCGGCCATGGTGCCGGTCGGCCGGGCCTGGCGGCTCGGCGTGCTGCTCCTCTCGGATGACGGATCCCTCCGCCGCACCGGCAGCATCACGCGCGCCGTGGAGCCCACGCGCTCCCAGGGCCTCGACTCGGGCGTCGAGGCGCGCAAGGAGGCCAGGCGCCAGGCCGTCCGCGCCTTCGAGGAGGGCGACGCGGTCGACTACGACTGGGAGCCGATCGCGCTCGACGCGGAGTCGCTCGCGCGCGGATCCGGGCCGCTCAGCCTGCGCGGCCGCGAGCTCCGCGTGCAGTGGGGGCCCAACGCGCACGAGACCCGGCCCCTCGCCGCCTACCTGGCGGACCGCATCGAGGTCCTCGGGATGGGCTGACGCCCGTCGGCGCCCGCGCCGCTCAGACGAGCCGCGCCTCGACCGCGCCCTGCCGGTTCCAGAGGTCCGTCCACTCCGTGCCGAGCTCGCGGACGAGCGCTCGCAGGGTGGGCAGGGACAGGCCGACGACCGTGCTCGGGTCGCCCTGGATCCGCTCGATGAACGCGGCGCCCAGGCTGTCGATGGTGAACGACCCGGCGACCAGCAGCGGCTCGCCCGTCGCGACGTAGGCGTCGATCTCGGCGTCGGTGATGTCGGCGCGGAAGCGGACGTCCGCGCCGGCGGCGCGCCCGACACCGCGGACGATGCGGCCGTCGGCCACCTCGATCAGCCAGTGGCCGGAGTGCAGGCGCCCCTCGCGGCCGCGCTGGGCGCGCCAGCGCTCCGTGGCGCGCGCGACCGTGTGGGGCTTGCCGTGCACGACGCCGTCGATCTCGAAGGCCGAGTCGCCGCCGAGCACGAGGCCCGTGATCGGCGCGCCGGCGACGAGCTGTCCGACGACCGCCTCGGCCTTGGCCCGCGCGAGCAGCTGCACCATGTCCTCGGGGCCGAGCGGGCCCTGCAGCTCCTCGGCGGCCGCGACGGCGGCGGGCTCGTCGACGTCGGAGGGCAGCACGACGGGCTCGATGCCGGCGGAGCGCAGCAGGGCGAGACGGGCGGGGGAGGTGGAGGCGAGGTGGAGGCGCGTGGTCACGCCGACATGGTGGCATGCGCATCGGGGCGTCCGCGCGTCCGCGCGTCCGAGGGACGCCTCCGCGTGTGTCAGGGTTGCCGCATGGGTGAGCAGGTGGGCCGCGAGGTCGAGATGGACGTGACCAACATGGCGCACGGAGGGGTCTCCGTCGCCCGGCACGACGGCCGGGTGATCTTCGTCTCGGACGCGATCCCCGGCGAGCGGGTGCGCGCGCGCATCACGGAGGACTCCAAGAAGTCGTTCTGGCGGGCCGACACGGTCGAGGTGCTCGACGCCTCGCCGCACCGCCGGCCGCACGTCTGGGCCGAGGCCTCCGTCGACCGCGCCCCCGAGGACCGCGTGGGTGGCGCCGAGCTCGGCCACATCCGCCTCGCCCACCAGCGCGAGCTCAAGCGGCAGGTCGTCGTCGACTCGCTGTCCCGCATGGCGCACGTCGACCACGACGTGCAGGTCCAGGCGCTCCCCGGCGACGACGAGTCCGACGGCCTCGGCTGGCGCACGCGCGTCAGCCTGCACGTGGGCGACGACGGCGTCGTCGGCCCGTACGCCTCGCGCTCGCACCGCGTGATCCCCGTCGCGTCGCTGCCCCTCGCCACGGCGGGCGTCAACGGCGCCGCGCCGTTCGGCCAGCGCTTCCCCGGCGTCGAGGGGATCGACCTCGTCGCCCCCGCCGACGGCCACGTCCGCATGCTCCTCATCGACGGCAAGGCGCAGCGCCGAGACACCATCACCGAGCGGGTCCGCGACCGCGAGTTCAAGCTGGAAGCCGGCGGCTTCTGGCAGGTGCACCGCCGTGCCGCCGAGACGCTGTACGACGCGGTGCAGTCGTCCATCGACGAGGCCCTCTTCGACCCGCGCGCCGCCAACCTCGACCTCTACGGGGGAGTGGGGCTGCTGGCCGCCGCCGTGGGCGACCGCTTCGGCGACACCACGCGGATCACGAGCGTCGAGAGCGACGAGGTCGCCACCGAGTTCGCCGGCGACAACCTGGCGGAGTGGGTGGGCGCCGCGTCCCTCACGTCGCGCGTCGACCGCTACCTGCAGAAGCTGGCGCGCGAGGCGAGCCCCGCCGAGCGGCGTCGCCTCCAGGGCGCGACCGTCGTGCTCGACCCGCCGCGGGCGGGCGCGAAGAAGCCCGTCGTCGACGCGCTCGCGGAGCTGCACCCGGCGCAGGTCGTCTACGTGGCGTGCGATCCCGTCGCCCTGGCCCGCGACGTGGCGCTCTTCGCCGAGCGCGGCTACGAGCTCCGCTCGGTGCGCTCGTTCGACCTCTTCCCGCACACCCACCACGTCGAGAGCGTGGCCGTGCTGGTGCCCGCCGCCTCCTGACCCGGGGCATCCGCCGCCGGGGGGACGCGCCAGCCGGGCGATACAGTGGGCGAGGCGGTCGTCGGAGAGCGACGGCGCCACGCGACGAGGGGGATCCGGATGACCGAGACAACGCAGGGATCCGATCCGGTGGCGGAGAGCCGTCTGCCCGTCCGCGTCGCCGTCGTCGACGACCACGAGTCGGTGCGGCTAGGCCTCAAGGCCGCGTGCCTCGACGCCGGGTACGAGTTCATCCTCGCCGCCGCGAACGCCCGCGAGCTCGTCGAGGGCCTGGTGGGCCGGGAGTGCGACGTGGTCGTGCTCGACCTCTCCCTGGGGGACGGCTCCTCCGTCACCGACAACGTCAAGGCCGCGCAGGGCACGGGCGCCGCGGTCCTCGTCCACAGCATCGCCGACCGCGTCGCGAGCGTCCGCGAGGCGCTCGCCGCAGGGGCGGCGGGCGTGATCCCCAAGTCGTCGGCCACGCAGACCGTGATGGCGGCCGTCGCCACCGTCGCCCGCGGCGACGTGCTCAACAACCTCGAGTGGGCCACCGCGATCGACGCCGACCGCGACTTCGCGAAGGCCCAGCTCGGCCGGCGCGAGCGCGACGTGCTGCACCTGTACGCCTCCGGCCTGCCGCTGAAGCTCGTCGCGCAGCAGCTGGGCATCGCGAACAGCACGGCGCGCGAGTACCTCGACCGGATCCGCGTGAAGTACGTCGAGGTCGGCCGCCCCGCTCCCACCAAGGTCGACCTGCTGCGCCGCGCCGTGGAGGACGGCATCCTCCCGGGACTGGACCAGGACGGCGGCGATGGCCGCTAGGCCTCCGGCCAGCGCGCCGCCCTCCGCGGCTCCCGTGACGCGCGCCCTCGCCGGCGCCCCGCCGCGGACCCCCGACAACCCCATCAGCCTCGCCCGCATCGAGACGATCCTCGGTCGCGGCGCCGGTGCCTTCGGCCTCCTCTTCGCCCTGCAGTCGCTGCAGGTCATCAGCGGGCAGCTGGACGCGATGCGCCCGGCCTGGAGCATCGCCTTCCTCATCGTCTTCTTCGGCAGCCTCGTCTGGACGTGCGTCGCCGGCGTCATCCGCCGTGGTGTCGTGCCCGCGCACGCGACCGTCGCCCTGGTCTTCGTCCTCGCGCTCGCGACCTGGCCATTCGCGATCATCCCCGAGACCCTCGCGACCGTCCCGCAGCCGTTCCTGTACCAGGAGCTCACGGTCGCCACGACGTGCGCGGCGATGGCCTTCCGCCTCTGGATCGCCGTGATCTACACCGTCGCGGTGCCGCTCGGGCTCGGCTTCCTCGAGGTGGTGGTCCGCCACGGCGTCATCACGCCGCTCGACTCGTTCCTGCAGGTCCTCTACTCGATCATCCTCGGCGGCTCCGTCCTCATGATCGTCACGGTGCTCCGCCAGGCGGCCCTCGGCGTCGACTGGGCGCAGGGCACGGCGCTGACGCGCTACTCGCACGCGGTGCGGCAGCACGCCACGGAAGTGGAGCGCGTCCAGGTCGACGCGATCGTGCACGACAGCGTCCTCACGACCCTGCTCTCGGCGGCGCGCACCGTGGATCCGGCTGCCCGCGCGCTCGCCGCCACGATGGCAGCCAATGCGATGGGGCACCTGGCGGCGGCCGAGCAGGGCACCGACGACGACGCCTCGGTGCCCCTGCGCGCCGTCGCGAAGCGCATCGTCGACGCCGCCTCCGCGCTCTCGGCGCCGTTCGTCCTCGAGACGCGCGACCTCGGCGCGCGCACGGTCCCGGTGGCCACCGCGGAGGCCATCTACTCCGCGGCGGTGCAGGCGATGATGAACAGCCTCCAGCACGCCGGCACCTCGGCCGAGACCATCACGCGCATGCTCGTCATCTCGGGCCACGGCGACGAGGGGGTCGCGATCGACGTGGTCGACGACGGCGCCGGCTTCGACCAGCGCCGCATCCCCACCGAGCGCCTCGGGCTCCGCGTCTCCATCAAGGAGCGCGTGGCGCAGGCCGGCGGGCTCGTCACCATCGAGTCGGCACCGGGGGAGGGCACGGCCGTGCGGATCCGCTGGCCCGCCCCGGGCGACGCCGCCGCGCCCGAGGCCGCCTTCCTTCCCGGGGACCTCGACGCGCCCCCGCCGGACCGGCAGGAAAGTGAGAGGGGCGACCGGTGATCGTCGTCCCGCGCTCCATCGTGCTCGGCCTCGCCGCCCTCTTCTCGGCGTACCACGTGGTGCTCGCGCTCGTCGCGATCTCCGCCCCCGCGGATCCGGCCGTCACGCTCGTCGCGGTCGCGCTCTACCTCGTCGCCACGCTCATGAGCCTGTGGCCCACGAGCCCGACGGTGATGCCCGTCTGGCTCGCGTCGTTCAACCTGGCCGTCGCGACGGTCGTGCCGGTCCTGGTGACCAGCCAGCTCGCGCCCGGCCCGCTCGTGCCCTTCAGCACGTGGCACGTCGCCGCCGTCGGCACGCTGATGACCATCACGTCGGCCCGGCGCCGTCAGGGCTTCGCGTGGGCGGGCATCGTCATCCTGGCGGTGCAGACCGTGCTCTGGGGCGGGCCGGCCGGGCTCGTCGACTACGGCGTCACCGGCAGCGCGCTCTGGGTCGCCGTCTCGCACGTCCTCGCGCACGCGCTCGCCAAGGCCGCGCGCGACGCCCGGCAGTTCCACCGCGCCGAGCGCGAGGCGGCGGACTGGCAGGCCGCGCAGGAGGCGCACCTCTACGAGCGGCAGTTCCGGCTCCGCCAGACGAGCCGCATGGCGGTCCCCATGCTCCGGCGCATCGTGGAGACGGGCGGCGACCTCTCCCCGGAGGAGCGGCAGGAGTGCCTCTACCTCGAGGGCGCGATCCGCGACGAGATCCGCGGGCGCACGCTCCTCAACGACGCCGTCCGCGAGCAGGTCATGCTCGCCCGCCGGCGCGGGACGGTCGTCACGCTCCTCGACGAGGGCGGCATCGACGACCTCGACGACGCCACGCGCGACGTCGTGCTCGACCGGTTGGCCGCGGCTGTGCGGGACACGCGGGCGGACAAGATCATCGCCCGGACGGTGCCCGAGGGATCCGACACGGCGATCACCGTCGTCGGCCTCAGCGTGGCGGGCGACGGCAGCGCGAGCCTCCTGGGCAGCGACGACCTGGACGACGAGGTCGACCTGTGGCTGGAGATCCCGCGCCCGCGCGCGTGAGGCGCCGCCGGCGGTGATGCTGAGAGGCGCGGGGGCCGGTGCCTGCACCGACCGCCCCCGCGCCTCTCCGGTCATCCCGACGACCCGAGCATCGGGATGATCCGCCCCCTGGCGTCGTCTGCTCACCACAGATCGACGACGCCGTGTTGACTGACCCGCGATGCGGGTCCCCCAGCACGACGAGTCTCACGGAACGAGAGGGACGCGCCAAGTCGTCATTTGCGAGGACACGGCCGGGGACGGGCGCGCCCGCGGATGCCGCCGAGCGGGTCAGCCGGAGAAGCCGCGCCACCGACCGGGACCTGGCACGAGCGTGCCGCGGACGCCGCGCTGCGAGCGCTGCCACGCGTCCGGGGCGCGGCGTGCGGGCTGCTCGGCGGCGGGCTGCGCCGCCAGCGCCGCGATGACCGCCGTGGCGGCGGCGAGCTCCTCCTCGGTGGGGGAGCCGCCGACGACGCGGAAGCCGCCGAGCGCGGCGTCCGCCGATCCGCGGGCGTCGCTCACAGCGGGATGTTCCCGTGCTTCTTCGGCGGCAGGCTCGCGCGCTTGGTGCGCAGCGCCCGCAGGGCCTTGACGACCGACGCGCGCGTGGCGGCCGGCTGGATGACGTTGTCGAGCTCGCCGCGCTCCGCCGCGAGGAACGGGCTCGCGACGTTGTACGTGTACTCGTTCGCGAGCCGCGTGCGCACCGCCGCGACGTCCTCGCCGGCCTGCTCCGCGCCCTTGATCTCGCCCCGGTAGAGGATGTTGACGGCGCCCTGGCCGCCCATCACCGCGATCTCGGCCGTCGGCCACGCGAGGTTGATGTCGGCGCCCAGCTGCTTGGATCCCATGACGATGTAGGCGCCGCCGTACGCCTTGCGCGTGATGACCGTGACCAGCGGCACGGTCGCCTCGGCGTACGCGTAGAGCAGCTTCGCGCCGCGGCGGATGACGCCCGTCCACTCCTGCTCGGTGCCGGGCAGGTACCCGGGCACGTCCACGAGCGTGAGGATCGGGATGGAGAACGCGTCGCAGAACCGCACGAAGCGGCTGGCCTTCTCGCCCGCCTCGATGTTGAGCGTGCCGGCCATCGCGTTCGGCTGGTTGGCGACGATGCCGACCGAGCGGCCCTCGACGCGGGCGAACCCGACGATGATGTTCGGCGCGAACAGCGGCTGCGTCTCCAGGAACTCGCCGTCGTCGACGATGCGCTCGATGATCGTCCTCATGTCGTAGGGCTGGTTCGGGCTGTCCGGGATGACCGTGTCGAGCTCGTGGTCGCGCGCCGTCATCTCGAGGTCCACCGTCCGGGGGAACTCCGGCAGCTCGGCCAGGTTGTTGTCCGGCAGGAAGCCGAGCAGCGTGCGCGCGTAGTCCAGCGCGTCGTCCTCGTCGCTCGCGAGGTAGTGCGCGACGCCCGAGACCTTGTTGTGGGTGAGGGCGCCGCCGAGCTCCTCGAAGCCGACCTCCTCGCCCGTGACGGTCTTGATGACGTCGGGGCCGGTGACGAACATGTGGCTGGTCTTGTCGACCATGATCACGAAGTCGGTGAGCGCGGGGGAGTAGACGGCGCCGCCCGCGGCCGGGCCCATGATGAGGGAGATCTGCGGGATGACGCCCGACGCCCGGGTGTTGAGGCGGAAGATCTCGCCGTACTTCCCGAGCGCGACCACGCCCTCCTGGATACGCGCTCCGCCGGAGTCGAGGATGCCGATGATGGGGACGCCCGTCTTGATGGCGAGCTCCATGACCTTGATGATCTTCTCGCCCGCGACCTCGCCGAGGGATCCGCCGAAGATCGTGAAGTCCTGCGAGTACACCGCGACCTGGCGGCCGTTGATCGTGCCCGTGCCCGTGACGACGGAGTCGCCGTAGGGCCGCTTCGCGTCCATGCCGAACGCGTGGGTGCGGTGGCGGACGAACTCGTCGAGCTCGACGAACGACCCGTGGTCGAGCAGCTGGTGGATGCGCTCGCGGGCGGTCATCTTGCCGCGCGCGTGCTGCTTCTCGATGGCGGCCTCGCCGCTCGCGGTGACGGCCTCGTGGTAGCGCCTCTTCAGGTCGGCGAGCTTGCCTGCGGTCGTGTACATGTCCGGGGCGCCGGCGTCCGGGTCTGGCTCGTGTGCAGTCACCCGCCTCACTGTACCGGCGGGTACGTGCCCCGCTCTTGTGGACCACACACAGAAGACGGCGCGTCCGGGGTGCGGTGTCCTCCTGATCCGCTCGGTACGGTGACGGCATGGACCTCCCGCTCAGCCGCCTCGCCGCCCCGCGCCTCCTCGCCCTCGACCGGGTCGGATCCACCAACGACGAGCTCTCCCGGCGGGCGTCCGCGGATCCCGCCGGGTGGCCCGACGGGTCCGTCGTGCTCACCCTCGACCAAACGGCGGGACGCGGCCGTCGCGGCCGCGTCTGGGTGGCGCCGCCCGGCCGCACCCTCGCGGTGAGCGTGCTCTGCGTCCCCGGGCGCGCGGACCTCGACCCCGGGTGGCTGCCGCTCGTGGCCGGGCTCGCGCTCGTCGCGACCCTGCGCGACGTCGTGCCGGCGCCCGCCGAGGTGACGCTCAAGTGGCCGAACGACGTGCACGTGGACGGACGGAAGGTATCGGGGATCCTCGGCGAGCTGGTCGCGCCCGGCCGCATGCTGGTGGGCACGGGCCTCAACCTCACGCTCGAGGAGGCCGAGCTGCCGACGCCCACCTCGACGTCCCTGCGGCTGGCCGGCGTGCCGGATCCGGACGTGGATGCCGTCCTGGCCGCCTACCTCCGGGAGTTCCGCGCCCGCTACCTGGCCTGGGCGGAGGCCGACGGCGACGCGCGCGCCGCGGGGCTCGTCGACGATCTGACGCGCACGTGCGCCACCATCGGCCGCGACGTCCGCGTCGAGCTGCCGGGCGGCGGCGAGCTCCTCGGGCGGGCCACCGGGGTCGACGACGACGGGCGGCTCACGGTGGAGTCCGCCGGGGATCCGGCCGTGAGGTCTGTCGCCGCCGGGGACGTGACGCATCTGCGGTATCAATGAGGCATGGCGCACACGGGTGACACAGAGCGGTACGCACCCGGAGAGGGCGGGCGGGCGCTCCCCGTCCGTGGTAGCCGCCGGGCCCGCCGCAAGGCCGAGAAGGAGGAGCGCCGTCGCGTCGCCGAGGACGACGCCGGTCGCCTGACCTCGTCGCGCGACGTGGATCCGCGCCTCGGCCGACCCGTAGCGCCGCCCGCAGCGCCGACCACGCAGGTCGCGGCCGCGGATCCCGAGCGCGTCCTCGTCCGCCTCCGGCCGCACGGCCGCGCGCTGACCCTGCCGGTGCTGCTGCTCCTCGCGATCTGCCTCACGGGCGGGTACTTCGGCGGCTGGTTCCCGGAGCCGTGGGAGAACGCGCTGCTCCTCCTGTCACTCGCCGGCGTCGCGGTCTTCGTCACGCTGCTGCCCGTGCTGGTCTGGCTGAACCGCCGCTACACGGTCACGACCCGGCGCCTCATCGTCTCGCACGGGTTCTTCGTGCGCACTCGGCAGGAGCTGCTGCACTCGCGCGGGTACGACGTCACCCTCCGCCGCGGCCCCCTGCAGCACCTGCACCGCAGCGGCCACGTCACCATCAACGCCGGCCTCGAGTCGCCCGTCGTGCTCCGGGACGTGCCCTCCGCGGTGCTCGTCGTCCAGGCGCTGCAGGACCTCATGGAGGAGAACGCGAACGTGGTGGCCGCGCGGCGCCGCCAGGAGGAGTCGCGCCGTGGCCGGCCGGGCGACCCGTCCTGGCGGCCGCAGGACGAGGCCCGCTCCGTGTGGCCGGACGACACGCAGCCCTGTCAGCGCGGCTGACCGGTCCCGCGTCGGGGCACGGCCCCGCGTCGGCGGGAGCTAGGGGACCGCCACCCGGTCGGCGTCGTCGGTGCGCGCGGCCGCCTGCGGTGCGGCGTGGCGACGGGCGGGGGAGTAGACCCACTGGCGGTAGAGCACGAAGCGCACCGCGGATCCGAGCCCGAGGCCGATGACGTTGGCCGAGACGTTGTCCGCGAGCGGCGACGTGTACCCGAGCGCGTAGTGCGAGACGTACAGGCACGCGAGCCCGATGACCATGCCGAGGAGGCTCACCGCCAGGAACTCGAGCGCCTCGCGGCCGCGGCGGGTGGTGCGCTGCTTGCCGAAGGTCCAGCAGCGGTTGCCCACCCAGTTGACGGCGATGGCGACGACCGTCGAGGCGACCTTGGCGAGCAGCGGGCCGGCCTCGACGGCGTCGGGGTGGAGGACCGTGGCGCGCAGCAGGTTGAAGACCGCGAGGTCCACCAGGAAGCCCGCGCCGCCGACGACGCCGAACTGCGCGATCTGGACGCCGAGCGACGCGAGGGAGCGACGGGGGGACATGGGCGGGGTCCGTCCTGGATGGGGGAGGATGGCGGGTGGCGTGACGGACGATGATACCGGCTGGTCCCGCCCACCGACCGTCCCCAGGCCGCCCCGAGGCGCCTGCGGGCCCACGCACCTGCTCAGAGGAGGACACCATGACGCCCACCGTCGGAGTCGTCGGAGGCGGCCAGCTCGCCCGGATGATGATCGCGCCCGCCGTGGAGCTCGGCATCGAGATCCGCGTGCTCGCCGAGGCGGACGGCATGTCCGCCGGGCTCGCCGCCACGGCCGTCGGGGACTACCGCGACCTCGACGTCGTCCGCGCCTTCGCCCGCGACGTCGACGTGGTCACGTTCGACCACGAGCACGTGCCGCAGCACGTCCTCCGCGCGCTGGTCGCCGAGGGCGTCGCGGTGCACCCGGGACCGGACGCCCTGCTCGTCGCCCAGGACAAGCTGCTCATGCGCGAGCGCCTCGAGCAGCTGGGCGTCCCGGTGCCGATCTGGGCGCGCGTCGCCGACCGGCAGGCGCTCGCCGCGTTCCTCGCCGACAACGGCGGCGTCGCGGTCGTGAAGACGCCGCGCGGCGGCTACGACGGCAAGGGCGTGCGGGTGGTGCGCTCGGCCGACGAGGCCGACGACTGGTTCGCCGCGCTCGGCGCGGGCGACGCGCTGCTGGCCGAGGAGCTCGTCGACTACGCGCGCGAGCTCGCGCAGTCCGTCGCGCGCCGGCCCTCGGGCGACATCGCCGTGTGGCCCGTCGTCGAGTCGATCCAGCGCGACGGCGTGTGCGCGGAGGTCATCGCGCCGGCGCACGGCGCGAGCTCCCGCCTGCGTGAGGCGGCGGAGGAGATGGCGCGCGGGATCGCCGACGGGCTCGGGGTCACGGGCGTCCTCGCGGTCGAGCTGTTCGAGACCGTCGACGGGCGCCTCCTCGTCAACGAGCTGGCGATGCGCCCGCACAACACCGGCCACTGGTCGATGGACGGCGCGGTCACGGGCCAGTTCGAGCAGCACCTGCGTGCGGTGCTCGACCTGCCGCTCGGATCCACGCGCCCGCTCGCGCCGTGGTCGGTCATGATCAACGTGCTGGGCGGCCCGGAGTCCGGCACCGTCGCGGATCGCTACCCGCGTGCGCTCGCCGACCAGCCGGACGCGCGCTTCCACTTCTACGGCAAGGACCCGCGACCCGGCCGCAAGGTCGGGCACGTCACGGTGGTGGGCGACGACCTGGACGAGACGGCGTACCGGGCGCGCGCGGCCGCGGCGTTCTTCCGGGGCTGACCGCGCGCGGCCGGGCTGCGTGGCGCGGCGGTCCCGCAGGATCCGGCACCTAGCATGGAGCCCGTGAATCCCGACACCCCTGCACTCGTCGGCCTGGTCATGGGCTCCGACTCCGACTGGAACGTGATGGAGAAGGCGTCCCTCGCGCTCGACGCCCTCGGCATCGCCCACGAGGTCGAGGTGCTCTCCGCGCACCGCACGCCCGAGCGCATGATCGCCTACGGGAAGTCCGCGCGCGAGCGGGGGATCCGCGTCATCGTCGCGGGTGCAGGCGGCGCCGCCCACCTGCCGGGCATGATCGCATCCGTCACCACGCTGCCCGTCATCGGCGTGCCGGTGCCCCTCGCGACCCTGGACGGCATGGACTCCCTGCTGTCGATCGTGCAGATGCCCGCGGGCGTGCCCGTGGCCACCGTCTCCATCGGCGGCGCGGAGAACGCGGGGCTGCTCGCCGCGCGCATCCTCTCCACCTCGGACGACCGCATCGCGGACGCCCTCGCCCGCCACCGCGCCGAGCTCGCCGAGCTGGTGGAGCGGAAGAACGCCGCGCTGCAGCAGAAGGTCTCGTCGCGGACGTGAGCCTCACCCAGCCCATCCGGCACCCGGACACCCGGTCCCCGCGCATCATGACCACCCGGGCCTGGTGGCTCGTGATGCTGAACGTCCTCATCCCCGGGAGCGCCCAGGTCCTCGCCGGGAACCGCCGCCTCGGCCGCATCGGCCTCGCATCCACGCTCGCCGTGTGGGCGCTGGCCGTGGTCGTCGGCGGGCTCGCGCTGTTCGCCCGCGGCCCGCTCATCCAGATCGTGTCGCAGGAGTGGGTGCTCCTCGCCGCGCAGGTGCTGCTGGCGGCCTACGCCGTGGTGTGGGTCGTGCTCGCGCTCGACACGCTGCGGCTCGCGCGGATCATCCGGGCCGCACCCGGCGCGCGTCCGATCATCGCGGCGCTGTCGGTGCTGCTCATGGTCGGCACGGCCGGATCCGCGGGGTACGCCGCGTACCTCGTCGGCGTCGGACGCGGGGCCCTCGGCGGGATCTTCGGCGACTACGCCACCGAGGCCCCGGTCGACGGCCGGTACAACATCATGCTGCTGGGCGGCGACGCGGGCAGCGACCGGGCCGGACTGCGCCCGGACAGCATCACCGTGGTCAGCATCGACGCCGACACCGGGCGCGCGACCATGGTGGGCCTCCCGCGCGACATGGAGAAGGTCCCGTTCTCCGACGGCTCGCCCCTGAAGGAGCGCTACCCGAACGGCTACCAGCGCTGCGACGTCGACGCCTGCATGCTCAACTCGATCTACACGGAGGTCGAGGTCTACAAGCAGGACCTCTACCCCGATGCGAAGGGGAAGGGGAGCCTCCCCGGCATCGAGGCGATGCGCGAGGCCGTGCAGGGCGTCACGGGGCTCACGATCCAGTACTACGCGCTCATCGACATGCAGGGCTTCTCCGAGATGGTGGACGCGCTCGGCGGCATCGACATCGACGTGAAGCGCCGCATCGGCATGGGATCCGGCCACGACGACAAGTTCCGGCCGGTGCCCATCCCCGAGTGGATCGAGCCGGGTCAGCAGAAGCTCGACGGCTACCACGCGCTCTGGTACGCGCGGTCCCGCTACCAGACCACCGACTACGACCGCATGTCGCGCCAGCGCGAGGTGCAGCAGGCGGTGCTCAAGCAGTTCGACCCGGCCAACGTGCTCACCAAGTTCGACGCGATCGCCGAGGCCGGCCAGCAGGTCGTGAAGACCGACATGCCGCGCGGCATGCTCGGCTACTTCACGCAGCTCGCGCTGAAGACGAAGGACCAGCCCATCGACGACCTGGAGATCGTGCCGCCCCGGTTCGACTCGCAGAAGCCCGACTTCCCGGCCATCCGACAGGCGATCCAGCAGCAGTTCGCGAACGGCTCCGCGGGCTGATCCCGGGGGCGGAGCGGCGCCTACAGGTCGGCGTGCAGCTGCCAGACCTTCTCGGCGGAGTCGCGCCAGCTGAAGGCCCGGGCGCGGTCCTGGCCGACCACGGCGAGGCGCTCGCGCGCGGCGGTGTCGGACAGCAGGCCGCCGATGGCCTCGGCGAGGCGCAGCGGGTAGCCGGCGGCGTCCTCGCGGGGCACCACGACGCCCGCATCCGCCGCGACCTCGAGGAGGGCCGGCGCGTCCGAGTGCACGACGGGCGTGCCGAAGGACAGCGCCTCCACGACCGGCAGGCCGAAGCCCTCCGAGAGGCTCGGGTGCACGAAGACCGTGGCGCGGTCGAGGGCGACGGCGAGGTCGGCGTCCGTGAGGGATCCGAGGCTCCGCACGCGCGACGGGTCGATGCCCGCCTCGTCGGCCACCTGCGCGAGCTCGACGTCACCCCACGTGGCGGGGCCCACGATGAGGAGCGGCAGGTCGCCGGTCTCGGGCCGGGCCAGCGCCTCCACGAGCGCCTGGACGCCCTTGCGCGGCTCGAGGCTCCCGACGGTGAGCAGGTAGTCGGCCGGCAGGTCGAGCTCGGCGGCACGGGTGGCGGGATCCTCGGGCAGGGCGAGGCGCGGGCTCACGGCCCCGCCGATCACCCGCACCCGGTCGCCCAGGTCGACGTAGCGCGCCAGCTCCTCGGCCAGCGCGTGCGAGGGCACCACGACGGCGTCGGCGTGCTTGCGCGCGCGCTTGGCCATGGCCTTCGTCCAGGAGACGGAGGCGCTCGTCATGCTCTCGGGGTGCGTCCACGCGTTGACGTCGTGGATGGTGGCGACGATCTGGTCGTTCGTGTTCACGCGGTCGTGGCGGCGCAGCGGCGCGAGGAGGCCGGGCGCGTGGACCATGCCGGTCGTGCCGGGCGTCGGGAGGCCCAGCTGCCAGGCGCGGGAGAGCTCGCGACGGGGGAGCGGGACGCGCGTGATGCGCGCGAGGCCCGGCAGGCGCGCCTCGAGGTCGGCCGTCTGCTCGGGCGTGATCGCGGAGACGACCCCCTCGACCTCGCACCCGCTGGGCGTCGCGGCGACGATCGCGCTCGTCAGGTCCTCGGCGTAGCGGCCGATGCCGCCGGGCGTCGGTCCGGTCAGCTGGTCGATAATCACGCGCAGCGTGGTGGTCACGGTCCTCCATCGCGCGGGTGTCGGGTCGGCCCGCGGGAGGACCATCGTACCGGCGCGGCGCCCGGGAAACCGGGAGGGCGCGGCGCCGTCGGGCTCAGCTCCGGCGCATCCGCTCGACCGCGTCCCTGGACGGGCCGTCGAACGCGACCTTCCCGGACTGGATGAGGATCCCGCGCTCGCAGAGGTCCGACACCATGTCGAGGTCGTGGCTCACGACGACCAGGGTCTTCCCCTGGTCGTGCAGCTCGCGGATCTTCGCGAGGCACTTGCGCTGGAACGGCTCGTCGCCCACCGAGAGGATCTCGTCCACCAGCAGGATGTCGACCTCGGTGTGGATCGCGACCGAGAACGCGAGCCGCAGGAACATGCCCGAGGAGTAGTGCTTGACCTCGGTGTCGATGAACTTCTCGATCTCGCTGAACTCGACGATCTGGTCGAAGCGCGCGTCGATCTCGTGCTGCTCCATGCCGAGGATCGCGGCGTTGAGGTAGATGTTCTCGCGGCCCGAGAGGTCGGGGTGGAAGCCCGCGCCCACCTCGATGAGGCCGGCGATGCGTCCGCGGGCTAGCACCTCGCCGCTGTCGGGCTGGTAGACGCCGGAGATGAGCTTGAGCAGCGTCGACTTTCCGGATCCGTTGAAGCCCATGAGGGCCACGGACTCGCCGGGCCGGACGGAGAAACTGACGTCGTCGAGCGCGTCGAAGGTGGAGGCCAGCGGCTTCCGGCGGACGGCCGCGATGACCGTCTCCTTGATGGAGTGGGTGTGGCGGAGGAGGAACGACTTCCGCACGTTCTCGACGATGATGCGCGGGAGCGCGTCCGACTCAGAGGTCCTGGGCAAAGCGCCCCTCCAGCTTCTTGAAGACGAGCTGCCCGAGCAGGAGGCTCAGGAGCGAGACGCCGAGGGCGATGAACCCGTACACCCAGAGGTTCGGCGGCAGCTCGCCGGTGCCGCCCGTGGTCGGGTACCAGAACGCGGCGTGGAACAGCTCGACCGCCGCGGTGACGGGGTTGAGCTGGTAGATCACGAGCAGCCAGTCCGGCAGCACCTTCGCGACCTGCGCGTAGGGGTAGAGCACGGGCGAGGCCCACACGACCACCATGACGATGAGCTCGACGAAGTTCTGCGAGTCGCGGAAGGAGACGTTCGCGGCGCCGAACAGCATGCCGAGGCCGATGGCCAGCGTGCCGATGATGGCGACCGCGAGGAAGATCCCGAGCACCTGCACCGGCGTGGGCGCCCAGCCCACGAGGAGACAGACGACGAGCAGGATCACGAGCTGCGGCAGGAAGTTGACGAGCGCCACGAACGTGCTCGACACCGGGAACAGCTCCCGGGGCAGGTAGATCTTCTTGATCAGCGCCCCGTTGTCCACCAGCGACTTCGTGGAGTTGGAGAAGGCCTCCGTGTAGAAGTTGATGAGGATGATCCCGGAGAACAGGTAGACGGGGTAGTTCACCTGGTTGCGGTTCAGCTGCAGGAAGACGCCCATCGCCACGAAGAACACGGCGAACTGCGCCGCCGGCTTGACGTACGACCAGAGCCAGCCGAGGACGGATCCGCGGTACCTGACCTGGACCTCCTTCTTCACGAGGAGGGAGAGGAGGTAGCGGCGGCGGTACACGTCCAGGAGCCCCGCGCCCGTGCCGGGCCTCGAGAACTCCCGGGACTGGGAACTCGTCATGCTCGACACGTGATGGTGCCCTTCGGACTGCGTGGGGCTCGCGCGGGGCGCGGAGCGGGATCGGCTCGGGTGTCCGGGATCGGACCGGACACGAGTGTAACCGTCAGCGCGCCCGGAGGACGCCGTGCGCGGCGGCGTCGGACAGCGCCTCGCGCCAGTCGCGGAGCGGCGCGAGGCCCACGCGGGCCCAGGCGTCGTGCCCGAGCACCGAGTAGGCGGGCCGCGGGGCCGGCCGCACGAAGGACGCGCTGTCGGTGGGGCGCACGCGCTCGGGATCCAGGCCCGCCTCCGCGAAGACGGCCCGCGCGAGCTCGTACCAGGTCGCCTCGCCGGTGGCCGTGCCGTGGAAGACACCCGCGGGCGCCCCGGCGTCGACCAGCTCGACGATGCGCGCCGCGAGGTCGACCGTCCAGGTGGGCTGGCCGCGCTGGTCGTCGACCACGGAGACCGTGTCGTGCGACGCGGCTAGCCGCAGCATCGTGGCGGGGAAGGACGGGCCGCCGGCGCCGTAGAGCCACGCGGTGCGCACGACGCTCGCGCCCTCCGGGTGGCCCTCGAGCACGAGCCGCTCGCCCTCGGCCTTGGTGCGGCCGTAGGCGGAGACGGGCGCGTGGGGCGCGTCCTCCGGGTAGGGCGAGGTGGCGGATCCGTCGAAGACGTAGTCGGTGGACACGTGCACGATCCGCGCGCCCGCGTCGGCGGCCGCGCGCGCGAGCACGCCGGCGCCGGTCGCGTTGATCGCCCGGGCGGCGTCCTCGTGCTCCTCGGCCGCGTCGACCGCGGTGTACGCGGCGAGGTTGACGACCACGTCGTGACCGGCGACGGCGGCGCGGACGGCGGCCTCGTCGGTGATGTCGAGCTCGGCGCGCGCGGGCGCCGTCACGTCGTGCGCGGCGAGGGCCGGGAGGAGGTCCTGCCCGAGCATGCCGCGGCCGCCCGCGACGAGGATCCGGCTCACGCGGGCAGCTCGGCGCGCGCCTTCAGCGGCTCCCACCACGCGCGGTTGTCGCGGTACCACTGCACGACGTCGGCGAGGCCCTGCTCGAATGGCACCTGCGGCGCGTAGCCGAGCTCGCGCTGGATCTTGGAGATGTCGACGGAGTAGCGGAGGTCGTGGCCCTTGCGGTCCTCGACGCGGTCGACGTACGACCAGTCGCGGCCGGTGGCGTCGAGCAGCAGCTGCGTGAGCTCGCGGTTGGTGAGCTCGGTGCCGCCGCCGATGTTGTAGATCTCGCCGGGCGCGCCCTGCACGAGCACGAGGGCGATGCCGCGGCAGTGGTCGTCCACGTGCAGCCAGTCGCGGATGTTGAGGCCCTCGCCGTAGAGCGGCACGTGCTTGTCGTCGATGAGGTTCGTGACGAAGAGCGGGATGACCTTCTCGGGGAAGTGGTACGGCCCGTAGTTGTTCGAGCAGCGCGTGATCGACACGTTGAGCCCGTGCGTGCGGTGGTACGAGCGGGCGAGCAGGTCGCTGCCGGCCTTCGACGCGGAGTAGGGGGAGTTGGGCTCGAGCGGCCGCTCCTCGTCCCACGACCCCTCGGCGATGGATCCGTAGACCTCGTCGGTGGAGACGTGCACGAAGCGCTTCAGGTCGTGGCGGAGGGCCGCGTCGAGGAGCTTCTGCGTGCCGAGCACGTTGGTCTCGACGAAGATGCTCGCGTCGCGGACGGAACGGTCGACGTGGCTCTCGGCCGCGAAGTGCACGACCGCGTCGACCTGCGGGATCCACTCGTCGAGCACGGCGTCGTCGCGGATGTCGCCCCGGACGAACGTGTACCGCGGGGAGTCGCTGACGGGCGCGAGGTTCTCGAGGTTGCCCGAGTAGGTGAGGGCGTCGAGCACGACGACGTCGGCGCCCTCGAGCCCGGCGTAGTCGTCTTGGAGCGCGTGGCGCACGAAGTTGGAGCCGATGAAGCCGGCGCCGCCGGTCACGAGGATCCTCATGGAGATGTGTCCTGTCGTCGAGACGCCGGGCGGGTGGGCCGACGTCGGGGGAGAGTCCGCTGCTGTTCGGGGGCGGACCGCCTGCGAGTGTACCGGCGACTGCCCCCGCGGCCACGTCCCCGTGCGGGGGAGGCGCGGGCCGCACGGCGGATCCCGGGGGTGAGCGGGCAGGATGCGGGGATGGCCGCCTCCCGCATCCGCGCGCTCCTCCGCGACGAGCGCGTGGCGTTCCTCCTGGTCGGCGGCTTCAACACCGCCTTCGCGTTCCTCCTCTTCGCGGGGCTCGCCGCCACCGCGGGCCGGGCGCTCGACGCGGCGGGGCTCCCGGTGCTCGGGTCGCTCGTGCCGCTCGCCGGGAGCTACGCCGTGGCCGTGCTCGTGGCGTTCGCCCTGTACCGGCGGCTCGTGTTCCGCGTCCGCGGCCACGTGCTGCGCGACCTCGCGCGCTTCGTGTCGGTGTACGCCGTGTCCATCACGCTCAACGCCGTCTCGCTGCCGCTGCTCGTCGCGACGGGCGTCCCGCGTCTCATGGCCCAGGCGCTCATCGTGGTGGTGATCACGCTCATCAGCTACGTCGGGCACCGCTGGTTCTCGTTCCGCCGGCCCCCCGACGAGGGCCGGGCCGGCCGCTGACCGGCCCGTTGCTAGACTGCGACCCGTGCAGATCCGAGAGCTCGCCGTGCCCGACGGCTACGAGATCACCCCCGTCCAGCGCGCCGACGACCGGGGCGTGTTCCTCGAGTGGTACCGGTTCGACGAGCTCGAGCGCGTCGTGGGCCACCGGCTCGACCTGCGCCAGGCCAACATGAGCGTCTCGAAGCGCGGCGTCGTCCGCGGCGTGCACTTCGCCGACGTGCCGCGCGGCCAGGCCAAGTACGTGAAGGCCGTCTCCGGCGCCGTGCTCGACTTCGTCATCGACATCCGCGTCGGATCCCCGACCTTCGGGCAGTGGGACAGCGTGCGGCTGGACACCGAGACCCACAAGGCCGTCTACATCTCCGAGGGGCTCGGCCACTGCTTCGTCGCGCTGACCGACGACGCGGCCGTCACCTACCTCGTGAGCGACGTCTACAACCCGGGCGCCGAGCACGGGATCGACCCGCTCGACCCCGAGGTCGGACTCGTCTTCCCCGAGGAGGCGGGCGAGCCGCTCCTCTCCCCGAAGGACCTCGAGGCCCCGACGCTCGCCGAGGCGGCGGCCGCCGGGCTCCTCCCCACCTGGTCGGACATGCGCGCCTTCCACGACTCCCAGAAAGCGAGCTGACCCATGAAGGGCATCATCCTGGCCGGCGGCTCCGGCACCCGGCTCTGGCCGATCACGAAGGGCATCAGCAAGCAGCTAATGCCGATCTACGACAAGCCGATGATCTACTACCCCCTGTCGACCCTGATGATGGCGGACATCCGCGAGGTGCTCATCATCACGACGCCCGAGTACAACGACCAGTTCCGGGCCCTGCTCGGCGACGGCTCGCACCTCGGCATGCGCATCGAGTACGCGGTGCAGCCCTCGCCCGACGGCCTCGCGCAGGCCTTCGTCATCGGCGAGGAGTTCATCGGCGACGACTCGGTCGCGCTCGTCCTCGGCGACAACATCTTCCACGGGGCCGGCCTCGGCACGAGCCTCCGGAGGAACACCGAGGTCGACGGCGCGCTGATCTTCGCGTACCACGTGGCCGATCCCACGGCCTACGGCGTGGTCGAGTTCGACGAGGACTTCACGGCCGTGTCCATCGAGGAGAAGCCCGCGGCGCCCAAGAGCGCGTACGCGGTGCCCGGCCTCTACTTCTTCGACAACGACGTGGTCGAGATCGCGAAGGGCATCGAGCCCAGCGAACGCGGCGAGCTCGAGATCACCGCCGTCAACGACCACTACCTCCAGGCCGGGCGCCTCCACGTGCAGGTGCTGGACCGCGGCACCGCGTGGCTCGACACCGGCACGTTCGAGAGCATGATGCAGGCCTCCGAGTACGTGAAGGTCATCGAGGACCGTCAGGGCTTCAAGATCGGCTGCATCGAGGAGATCGCGTACCGCGCCGGCTGGATCGACCGCGACGCGCTCGAGGAGCTCGCGCGTCCGCTCATCAAGAGCGGCTACGGGCGCTACCTCGTCGCGCTGCTCGAGGCGTAGCGCCGCGGCCCGGCTGACCTGGCCGGCGTCAGCGGGCGGTGAGCTCGCCGGACTGCAGGCCGGAGACGAGGGCCTGCGCCGTGATGTGGATCCCGGCGGGCAGCGGCATCGTGTCGCGCTCGTCGAGGTCCGGCCACACGACGCTCTCGAGGCGCAGGTCGACCGCCTGGTAGCCCGCGAGGGGCGACAGGCCGAGCATCACGTGCGGCCGCGCCTTGCCGAGGGCCGTGAAGTGCCCGAGCAGCGCGCTGATGGTGACGGGCTGGCCGGACGCCAGGATCTTGACGACGTGGGCGTCCGCCGGCCGCTGCAGGAGGCGCGCGGTCGCGTCGCGCACGAGGCCGGCGCAGTCGTCGGCGTAGAGGTAGTCGCGCACCGTCTCGAGCGGCACGTAGATCGACGCCGGCGTGGGGGAGAGGTTGGCGCGGGCCAGCTGCGTGATGAGGCCCTGCGGCTTGCCTACGGCCTGGCGCGGACCGTACAGGTTCGCGATGCGCCCGATCAGCGTGCGCACGCCGGCGCGCTCGCCGAACGCGCGCACGAGGCCCTCCGCGCGGAGCTTCGCCTCCCCGTAGGGCGCGAGCGGCCGGGGCTCCGTGTCCTCCGTGAAGGGCGGCTGGGCGGCTCCCGCGTACACGCCGCCCGCGGACGACGAGTAGAACAGCGCGCCGCCCGGGGCCGGGGCGGTCGCGGCGGCCCGGGCGATCTCGTCGAGCACCGCCTCGAGCTGCCCGAGCTCGTGGTCCAGCTGCGCGCGCGTGCTGCCGGTGACCGCGGCGCCCGCGCACCACATGACGGCCCAGCTTCCGGCGGCGCGGCCCGCCTCGAGGAGCCGCTCCGCCTCGGTGCGCGCGGCCGCCCGCATCACGGACTCGTCCGTGGTCGACCAGGGCAGCGGCCGGGCGGCGACGGGAGCCCACCGGGGATCCGCCGTCATGGCGTCGAGCAGCGACGCGCCGAGGAGGCCGCGCGCGCCGATGATCCAGACGGGGACGGCGGACGTCATACGTGCCCGCGCGGCGGACGCCCGTGCGGGCCGTCCAGGGGGTCGCGCACGATCAGGTACGCGGGCCGGCCCTGCGCCATGCCGACCGAGACGCCGATGTACTCGGCGATGATCCCGAGGGAGAACAGGATGATGCCGCTCGACGCGAGGATCGTGACGATGGTCGACGCCCAGCCGGCGGGCACCGAGTTGTCGGTGAGGCGGCTGACGACGATGACGATCACGAAGATCAGCGCGACGACGAGGAATAGGGCCCCGAGCACGCTCACGGCCCGGAGGCCCCGCGTGCCGCTGGAGAGCACCATGCGCCAGAAGTGCGAGAACAGGCGGCGGGGCGAGTAGCCGGACTGGCGCTCGCCCTCGTCGCGGAGGGTGATGTCGCACGTCGAGATGCGGTTCGCGACCCAGCCGAGCGCGATGTCGAGGTACACGCCCGACCCCGCGTACGCCGCGACGCTCCGGCCGACGGAGCCGAGCACGAGCCGGTAGCTCTGGAACTGCTCGGCGTCCTGGTCGGAGGACATCGCGTTGAGGGCGACCTTCGCGCCGCGCGACGCGATGTTCCGCAGGAACCCGTGCGACGGCGTGTTCGTCGGCTTCGCGTAGACGACCGAGGCGAGGTCGCGCATGGCCACGTCGAGCATGTCGGGGATGAAGCCCGGGTCGTGCTGGCCGTCCTCGTCGAGGGTGACGATCCAGTCGCCGCCTGACGACGCCATGCCCGCGAGCGTCGCGGCGTGCTGCCCGAAGTTGCGGCTCAGCCAGATGGGCCGGACGAAGGGGTGCAGGCGCTTGAGCTCGCGGAGGACGCGGGGGGATCCGTCGCGTCCGTTGTCGAAGACGAGGAGCACCTCGGTCACGGCGTAGCTGTGGCCGTCGCGCGTGATCTGCGGGACGGTGAAGGGCTGGATCTCGGCGATCAGCGCCTCGAGCGTCAGCTCCCCCTGGTACACGGGGATGACGACGGAGACGGAGTGGTCGGGGGGCAGCACGTCGGCCCCGGCGTCCCGCGACTCGACGGCGCTCACGCGGCGCTCCCGGCCGAGCGCGACATGCGCCGTCCGAGGTAGAGGTAAACGAGCCGGCGGGAGAGCGCCTTGGCCCGGGCCATCATGTCGCCGAGCCGGACGTCCGCGCGGGAGACGACGCCGGGGTGCGCCTCGAGCACCCAGCGGTGGAACCCGGCGGCGGCGCTGGCCTGCTCGCCCGCGAGGCGCACGCTCCACTGCGAGTCGGAGATGCGGAAGCCCGCGAGGGCCTTCGGTCCGACGGACGCGAAGTCGCCGCGGAGCAGCACCTTCGCGTACGTGGTCTCGTCGATGAGGTAGGGCCAGCGGGAGTCCCACCAGCCCACGGCCTCGAGGTCGGCCCGGCGCATGAGCACGCAGCCCGGCTCGCCGAAGATGTTGGTGCCCGAGCGGATGGTGCGGCGGACGGCCGCGGCGCCCGTGATGGCGATGCGGGATCCGGAGACGCCGTGGTCGCGCACCACCGGACGGCTGTCGGCGTCGACGATGTCGCGCGGGCTGGCGACGAGGACGACCGACGGCGACGCGTCGAGCTCGGCCACCTGGCGCTCGAGGATGGTGGGGTAGAGGAGGTCGTCGCCGCAGACCAGCTTGATCAGATCGCCCCGTGCCTCCTGGCTCACGCGGTTCCAGTTGCGGAGGGCGCCGCCGCCCGCGTCGGTGCGGAGCAGGCGGACGCGCGGCTCGTCGGCGTAGCGCTGCATCACGTCCCATGTGCCGTCGGTGGAGGAGTGGTCCGCGATCACGACCTCGAAGTCGGTGAACGTCTGCGCCAGCACGGAGTCCACCGTCTCCTGGAGGTAGTCGGCGTTGTTGTAGGCGGGGATGACGATCGAGACGCGTGGGGCCACGTGGCTCTCCTTCGGCGAGGCAGGAGGGGACGCGCCCGGGTCGAGGCCCACCCGCTGCACGTCATCGTGCGACGTGCGACGGAGACCGTAGGCGACCGCGGTGCGCGTGCGGACGGGGGCCATCCTCTCACGGCTCCCGCCCGCGACCCGGGAGGCGGCGGTGCGCACCGGGTGGTGCTCACGGGGCCGGGAGGACCCAGGCGTTAGGGTGAGTCCCGCCCGCGCCGAGCCAGCCGGTCCGGGCGGTACACGACGAACGGATTCCTCTCCCCATGCGCAGCAAGCTCTTGTGGCCGACCGCCGCCGTCGCCGCCACGGTGGTCGGCGCGACCATCCCGATGCTCTTCTTCACGGGCTACTACTTCGTGAACGACACCGAGGCCGGGGCGTACGGCCAGTGGTTCGAGATCGGCCGACGCATCCTCGACGGCAACTGGTCCCTGCTCAACCCGACCGTGTGGCAGTCCGGCAACTACCAGGCCGAGGGCGCGTGGGGCATCTACAGCCCCTTCCTCTGGGCCGTCGGCCTCGGCTCGCAGCTCATGTCGAACGCCGCCCTGTACTCGACCATCGTCAAGCTGGTCTGCCTCGCCATCGCCTCCGCCGGCCTCTACGTGCTGGCCCGCGCCTACGGCGTGACCCGGCCCTGGTCCGCGGTCGTCGCCACCGCCGTGCCCCTGGCCGGCTTCACCCTCTACTTCGACGCCCCCTCGTGGGTCAACGGCCTCATGGCCTGGGCGTTCTGGCCGCTCGCCGTCGGCCTGTCCCGACGCGTCGTGCGCACCGGCGCGAACCCCGTCGGCGCGGTGCTCGCGGCCGTCACCGTGGTGGGGATCGGCTACGCCGCCGCCACGCTCATGCTGGCCGCGGCGCTCGGCGCGCTGCTCGTGGAGGCACTCATCCGCCGCCGCCGTCCCGAGGTGCTCCGGGCCCTCGGGCTCTCGGTCATCGCCGGGCTCTTCGCGGTCCTGGTCCACCTGCCCGGGGTGCTCACCTCGTCCGTGTCGGGGCGCTCCAACTCCATCGGCAACGACGGCTTCCTCACGGTCGACCTCAGCGACCTCGCCATCTCGGGGATGCCCATGGGCAGCCCGTTCATGGAGTACTACGTGGGGAACATCCCGGGCGCCCCCATCACCTACATCTCCTGGCTGCTCCCGCTGCTCGTCCTCATCGACTGGCGCCGGCTCTGGGCCCTGCTGCGCGGGCGGCCGTCCATCCTCATCATCGGCGTCGCCGCGATCGCGGGCGTGCTCGCCCCGTCGGAGATCGGGCCGCTCCGCTACCCGGTGCGCGTCGTCCCGTACCTCACGGCCGTCATCCTCGTCGTCCTGGCGCTCGGCTTCTCGCGCAGCCTGCGCCGCGTCCTCACCCGCCGCCACCTCTACGCCGCCTGGGCGATCGTCGCCGTCAACGGCGCGCTGCTCCTGACGCAGGATCCGCGGGCGCTCAAGCCGGCGATCGTGGCCGTCGCGCTCGTCGGCGTCCTCGTGCTCCTGGTCTACGGGCTCGCCGTCGGCTGGCGCCCGCGTCGCGGTCCCGCCGTCATCGGCCGCGTCGCCGACCGCGCCCGCGCGACGCGGCGGTCCCGGTCCGCGGCCATGGCCGTCGTCGCGATCGTGGGCACGGTCGCCCTCCTCGTGCCGCAGCACTACCGCTCGCCGAAGTCCCCGCTGGAGACGTACGACCTCCCCGCGGACGTCAGCGCCTACAGCACGCAGCTCCCGCGCGCGGAGGGCGACATCCTCGTCGTCGGCTTCCCGCAGACCACCGACTACGCGGAGACCCTCCTCGGCAACTCCTGGTACGTCACGGGCAAGCCGGTCCAGAACGCGTACTCCTCCGTCTACTACCCGGGCTACGGCAACAAGGTCTGCATGCAGTTCAACGGCCTCACCTGCGGCGCGCTGTACGAGCGCCTGTTCCAGCCCGTGAAGGGATCCGACACCGGGGTTGACCTGGTCGACCTCATCGGCGCGAGCACCGTTCAGGTCATCAAGGCCCAGCGGGGGAGCGACCCCGCGAAGACCGTGGCGCGCAGCGACTGGGAGGACGTCCCGGCTGGGTGGAGCGTCGTCGAGGACACCCCCACCACGCGCACGATCGTCCGCGACACCCCGCTGAAGGGCGCGGGCGGCGTCGTGTGGACGTCGGACGGCACGCGGGTGACGCTGCTGCACGACGACCCGATGGGATCCACCTTCCGCGTGGACGCCGCCCCGGCCGACGGCGGCACGGTCGCCATGGCCCTCATCCCCTGGCCGGGGTACCAGGTGTCGGGCGCCGAGCTGCGCGCGAAGCCGGTCGACGGCTTCCTGCTCGGCGTGGACGTCTCCGCGGCGGACGTGGGGAAGACCGTCACGGTGTCGTTCTGGAGCCCGGGCTGGCAGATGCAGGTCGCGTCCGCCGCCCTCGTGATCCTCCTCACGGCGGCATGGGCGATCGGCCGCCTCGTCGTGCGCCGCCGCCGCCGGGTGGCCGCACGATGAGCGGGCTGCGGCCGCGCGTCGTCGCGGTCGTCGTCGCCTGGAACCGCCGGGAGCTCGTCGTCGAGACCCTCGCGGCGCTGGCCGCGCAGACGGTGCCGCTGCACGAGGTGGTCGTCATCGACAACGCCTCGACGGACGGGTCGGCCGACGTCATCCGCGCGCGCTTCCCGGAGGTAGCGCTCACGACGCTGCCGACGAACACCGGGGGCGCCGGCGGGTTCACCGCGGGCATCGAGCGCGCGATCTCGGTCCACGACGCCGAGCTCGTGTGGCTGATGGACGACGACACCGTCCCGGATCCCCCGGCGCTCGAGGAGCTGCTGCGCGCGCGCGCCGCCGCCCCGCGCGGCACGGTCGTCCTCGCATCCGCCGTGCGCTGGACGGACGGACGCCCGCATCCCATGAACACGCCGCGCACGAGGCCGTCGGCGTCCCGGGCGAGCGTCGCGCGCGCCGCCCGGCGCGGCTGCACGCCCGTCCGCACGGCGTCCTTCGTGTCGATGATGGTCGAGGCCGACGCCATCCGCGCCCACGGCCTGCCGATGGCCGACTACTTCCTCTGGAACGACGACTTCGAGTACTCGGCGCGCCTCCTGCGCCGCGGACGCGGCTACCTCGTGCACGGGAGCACGGTGGAGCACCGCACCCGCACGTTCGGGTCGACGGACGTGGATCCCGGGGCCCGCTTCGTCTTCGAGGTGCGCAACAAGATCTGGATGCTGCGGCTCTCCCGCGCCCTCTCGCCCGCTGAGCGCGTGCTCTACGCGGGCGCGGCGCTCGTCGGCTGGGCGCGGACGATCGCGCGCTCCGCGGACCGGCCGCTGCTGATCCGCGGCCTGGTGGACGGGATCCGCCAGGGACTGGGGAGCCGGCCCCGTCCGGCCGCGGAGGTCCTCGCCGGCCTCGGCGGCATCACCGAGGGCGTCCGCCGCATCGAGGCGGGTGCCGGTCGCGCCTGAGCGCTCCCGCGCCGGACGGCGCGGCCGCCGGGCCGCACAGCCGCCGGGATCCGCAGCCGGGCTCCCGGTAGACTCTGGTGCTCGACGCGCCCCGGCCCGCCCGGCCGCCCGTCCGGCACCGACGGCCCCGCTGCGCACGCAGCACGGAACATGATGGAGGACCCGTGCCCACCGAGGCCTTCTCGCTCCTCCTCCCCGTGTACCGCGGCGACCGCCCCGAGTTCCTCCGTCGGGCGTTCCGCAGCAGCGTCGAAGACCAGGCCCTCCGGCCGGACGAGGTCGTCGTCGTCCGCGACGGCCCGGTGTCGGCCGAGCTCGCGCGCACCATGGCCGAGCTCGCGGAGGCGTCGCCCGTCCCCGTCGTCACGGTCGAGCTCGCGCGCAACATGGGACTCGCCTACGCCCTCGAGCGCGGGCTCGAGGCCTGCGCGCACGACGTCGTGGCCCGGATGGACGCCGACGACATCAGCCTCCCCGAGCGCTTCGCCCGCCAGCTGGCCCTCATCTCCGGCGGCCTCGACCTGGTCGGCACCGGCATGTACGAGTTCGCGGACGACGTCGGCACCATCGCCGGACGCCGCACCCCGCCGGTCGGCGCCGACGCCATCTCCCGCTACGCGCGCTTCCACGACCCGTTCAACCACCCCACCGTCGTCTACCGGCGCGCCGCGGTGAAGCGTGCCGGCGGCTACATGCCGCTCGGGCTGATGGAGGACTACTACCTCTTCGCGCGCATGATCCAGTCGGGCGCGCGGGTGGAGAACCTCCCGGACCCGCTCGTCATGTACCGCGTGAGCGCGGGCGCCTACGCCCGCCGCGGCGGCGTCGCGCAGCTCGTCGCCGAGCTGCGGCTCCAGCGCGAGTTCCGCCGCCGCCGCTTCACGTCGCCCTCGCAGGCCCTGCGCAACGTGCTGGTCCGCGGCGGCTACCGCCTCATCCCCGAGGCCGTCCGCCGCGGGCTGTACCGTCGCCTGATCACGCGCGACCGGACGGTCCCGCGGGCCGGCGCCTGATCCCCCGGTACCCTTGACCAGTCCCGTCGAGCGCCCGTCGGGCGCCACCCCAGCAAAGGAATGTGCCATGAGCCCTGATCTCGTAGTGGTCGGGTCCGGTTTCTTCGGACTCACGATCGCGGAGCGCGTCGCCGAGGAGCTGGGCCTCAAGGTCCTCGTCATCGACCGTCGCGACCACATCGGCGGCAACGCGTACAGCGAGAAGGACCCGGAGACCGGCATCGAGGTGCACCGCTACGGCGCGCACCTGTTCCACACGTCGAACGAGACGGTGTGGGAGTACGTCAACCGCTTCACGGACTTCACGCCCTACGTGCACCGCGTCTACACGGAGCACCAGGGGGAGGTCTTCCCGCTGCCGATCAACCTCGGCACCATCAACCAGTTCTTCCGCTCCGCCCACGGGCCGCAGGCCGCGCGCGACCTCATCGCCGAGCAGGCGTCCGAGCTCGACGCCGGCGAGGCGAAGAACCTCGAGGAGAAGGGCATCTCCCTCATCGGGCGCCCGCTCTACGAGGCGTTCATCCGCGACTACACCGCGAAGCAGTGGCAGACGGATCCCACGGACCTGCCGGCCGAGGTCATCAGCCGCCTGCCCGTGCGCTACACGTACGACAACCGCTACTTCAATGACACGCACGAGGGCCTGCCCGTGGAGGGCTACACCGCGTGGCTCGAGCGCATGGCCGACCACCCGAACATCGAGGTCCGCCTCGAGACCGACTTCTTCGACGAGACCCAGGAGGTCAACCGGGCCTCGGTCGTGGGGAAGGTGCCCGTCGTCTACACGGGCGCCATCGACCGCTACTTCGACTACTCGGAGGGCGCGCTGTCGTGGCGCACGCTCGACTTCGAGCGCGAGGTGCTCCCAGTCGGCGACTTCCAGGGCACGCCCGTCATGAACTACGCCGACTCCGACGTGCCGTTCACGCGCATCCACGAGTTCCGCCACTTCCACCCGGAGCGCGACGCCCCGGCCGACAAGACGGTCATCATGCGCGAGTACTCGCGCTTCGCCGAGGGCGACGACGAGCCGTACTACCCGGTCAACACCGCGGCCGACCGCGAGGGCCTGCTGAAGTACCGCGAGCTCGCCAAGCAGGAGGCGGGCGTCTTCTTCGGCGGCCGCCTCGGCACGTACCAGTACCTCGACATGCACATGGCGATCGGCGCCGCGCTCTCGATGTACGAGAACAAGCTCAAGCCCGTCCTCGTGAAGGATGCCTCCTGATGGCGGCCGCCGGCGAGGGGGCTCCCGTGGAGCTCGACCTCATCCAGCGCGTCATCCTGCCGTCCGAGCACGACCCGGACATCGTCCCGCTGTACGTCGACGCGGACTACTGGACGAGCATCCCGGTGGCGCCCGAGAAGCGCCGGCGCTCGCCGCTGCGCGTGGTCGACTCGGACACGCACAACGCCGTCGTCCGCCTCAGCGACATGGGCATCATCAGCGCCATCCGCGGCGACCGCGGCTTCCAGGTGCCCCACCGCAGGAAGGTGTCGTTCGGCACCTACTTCAACGCGTTCCCCGCCTCCTACTGGCGCGCGAGCACCACGCTCGACGGCGTCGTGCTCGATGTGGAGACCCGCGGCGAGGGACAGGTCATCGTCTACCGCTCGAACGCGCGCGGCGTGATCCAGAAGGTCGACGGCGCCGCGGTGTCCGGCTCCGCCACCTCCCGCTTCGAGCTCCCGTTCACGTACTTCGCCGACGGCGGCTGGTACTGGTTCGACCTGATGGGCGAGGAGGCCGACTTCGCGCTCGTCGAGGCCGGCTGGTACGCGCCGGAGGGATCCGCCCCCACGGCGGGTGCCGCGGGATCCGTCAGCATCGCCATCACCACGCTCAACCGCGCCGAGTACTGCGTGAAGCTCCTCACCGACATCGGCGAGAAGCCGGACGTGGCCGCGCTCCTCGACCACGTCTACGTCACCGACCAGGGCACCCAGAAGGTCGCGGACCAGCCGGCGTTCCCGCGCGCGCAGGAGCTGCTCGGCGAAAAGCTCCGCGTCATCGACCAGGCCAACCTCGGCGGATCGGGCGGCTTCTCGCGCGGCATGTACGAGACGCTCAAGGAGGGCGCGAGCGACTACGTCCTCGTCATGGACGACGACATCACGCTCGAGCCCGAGAGCATCCGCCGTGCCGTGAAGTTCGCGGACTACGCGCGGACACCCACGATCGTCGGCGGCCACATGTTCGACATGTACGACAAGAGCAAGCTCCACGCGTACGCCGAGGGCTTCGACATGTGGAACTTCATGTGGGGTCCCGTCACGCCCACACGCCACGACTTCAGCGCGTCGAACCTCCGCCAGACCCGGTGGATGCACCGCCGCGTCGACGCCGAGTACAACGGCTGGTGGATGTGCCTCATCCCCGTCTCCACGATCGAGCAGGTCGGCTTGTCGCTGCCCGTGTTCATCAAGTGGGACGACGCCGAGTACGCGCTGCGGGCGAAGGAGATCGGCGTGCCGACCGTCACGCTCCCGGGGGCCGCCGTCTGGCACGTGTCCTGGGTCGACAAGGACGACTCGCAGGACTGGCAGGCGTTCTTCCACGCGCGCAACCGCCTCGTCGCGGCGCTGCTGCACTCGCCCTACGAGCGCGGCGGCCGGTTCCTCACGGCCAACCTCGCCACGGACGTCCGCCACCTGGTGTCGATGCAGTACTTCGCGCTCGCCGCCCGTCACGAGGCGTACCGGAACATCCTCCGCGGGCCGCGCGGCCTGCACGAGGACATGGTGACGCGCCTCGCCCGCACGCGCGAGCTGGCGCAGGGCTTCACGGACGGCGTCCCCATCAAGGACCGCGCCGCGCTGCCCGAGATCGTCGCGCCGGACAAGCCGCAGCGTCGACGCGGGGGAGGCGCCCCCTCGGGCATCTCCCGCCTCGTCTGGCTCGCCCGGACGGTGGCGCGCCACGCGTTCGCCCCGCTCAGCCAGGCGGCGACGCGTGGGCCGGAGGCGCACCTCGCGTTCGAGGACGCCCGCTGGTGGGTCGTCCCCTCGTTCGACAGCGTCCTCGTCTCCAACGCGGAGGGGTCGGCGGCGCTCCTGCACCGTCGCGATCCCGTGCTCTTCCGCCGCATGCTGTGGACGAGCATGGTGCTCCGCTGGCGCATCCTCGCCCGCTGGCCGCAGCTCAAGGCCGCCTACCGCGCGGCCCTGCCCACGGTCACGAGCCCGGAGACCTGGGCCCGCACGTTCGGCGTCGACCAGCCGCCGGCCGGCCGCCGGAAGAGGTAGCCCGCCGCGGATCCATCGTCCGCTGAGCGCCGAGGGGCGTCCGATCCGCACCACGGTGCGGCGGACGCCCTTTTGTGTGTGAGAATCGCATCTCACGGCACGGGGACGCAGGGGGACGCATTTGTTCAACAACGGGGTTGACACGATGCGGCGCGCGCGCCGACGCTCACGGTTGATCGCCTGCATGGCCGTCTGGGCCGTCGCGCTCGGGGTCGGGCTCGTCGGCACGGGCACCGTCGGCGGCTCGGCCGATCCCGCGCAGGCGGCGTCCGGCGCGGACTTCGACCCCGGCATGATCATCAGCGACGCCAAATTCTACGACGGCGACGCGATGTCGCAGGGGGACATCCAATCCTTCCTGCAGGCGCGCGTCCCGAGCTGCGCCTCCGGCTACGTGTGCCTCAAGGGCTACGTGCAGAGCACGCCCGCGCGGGCGGCCGACAGCCGCTGCTCGGACCTGCAGGCGTCGCGCCTCAGCGGTGCCGACATCGTCTACTGGGTCGGCCGCGCGTGCGGCGTCAGCCAGGCCGCCCTGCTCGTGCTCCTGGAGAAGGAGCAGGGGCTCGTCACCGACAGCACGCCCACCGACCGCCAGTTCCGCAGCGCCACGGGCTACGGCTGCCCGGACACCGCTGCGTGCGACTCCCTCTACTACGGCTTCTTCAACCAGGTCTACAACGCGGCGCACCAGTTCAAGGTGTACCAGTCCACGCCGACGCGCTGGAACTACCAGGCCGGGCGCAGCAACCGCATCCTCTGGCACCCGAACGCCGACTGCGGATCCTCGCAGGTCACCATCCGGAACCAGGCCACCGCCGGCCTCTACATCTACACGCCGTACCAGCCCAACCCGGCCGCGCTCCAGAACCTCTACGGCACGGGCGACTCGTGCTCCTCGTACGGCAACCGCAACTTCTGGCGCCTCTACACCGACTGGTTCGGCAGCACGAGCGACGGACCCGTGTCCGCCTTCGTGAAGGTCGCGACCGACGACAGCGTCTACCTGGTCAGCGGCGGGCAGAAGCACCCGGTCACCGACTTCGCCGTCTACCAGACGCTCTCCGCGCTCGGCGGGATCAGCACGGTCGGCCGCTCCTACCTCGACGCTCTGGCCACGGGCGTCCCCGCGTCCGAGCTCGTGCGCGACCCGTCCGACGGCACGATCAGCCTCGTGCAGGGCGACAGGCAGCACGCGTTCTCCTCCTGCGACCTGGTCGCGTCGTACGGCTATAGCTGCTCGGCCGCCGTGCCCCTGGATCCGGGGCAGCTCCGCGCAGTGCCGCAGGCCGGCGCCATGAGCGCGTTCTTCACGCTGCCCGGCGACGGCACGGCGTACCTCCTCGACAGCGGCGTCAAGTACCCGGTGTCCAGCTGGTCGGCGCTCGTCGCGCTCAACGGCGGCGCGTCCGCCTTCGTCGCGCAGATGCGGTCCCAGGTCGGCGACCGGTACTCCACGGGCCACGTGGCGCTGGAGCCCGGGACGCTCGTGAAGTCGGCGAGCAGCGCCGACGTCTACGTCGTCGACGGGCTGAACCGGAAGGTCGGCGTGCCCGACTTCGCCGTCACCCGGGAGCTCGGCCTCGGCCAGGCGTACAGCACCGTGACCCAGGGCACCCTCGACGGGTACGCCCGGTCCGCGGCGAACCTGTCGCTGCTGGTGCGCTGCGGCGGCACCTCGTACCTCGCCACCCAGGGCGGCATCGTCGCCCTGGCGAACCCCGGGTCGACGGGCCTCCCCGTGACGGACCTCCTGCCCACCACGTGCCGCGCCCTCGACGCGACAGGGGGCACGGTGACCGGTCCGGTGCTCGTGAAGAGCGCGACCGACCCCAGCGTGTACGTGCTCCAGGGTGGCCAGGCCCGGCCGGTCTCGAGCTGGGCCAGGCTCGTCGCCCTCGCGGGCACGTCGTCGCCGACCATCACCACGATGGGCGCCGCGGCACTCGCCCGGATCCCGGTCGGCGCGGCCTACTGATCCGCGCCCGGCCTCTCCGGCCCGCGGCGCGCCCCGGCGACGCAGCGGAGGGCGGGAGCGGCCGGGAGCGCAGGGTCCACCGGATACAGTGGGGCCGCACCGGACGACCACGGCGCGGCCCGCCGGCCGGCGCCTCGAGCGCCCGGCGCGGCGAGGAGAGCCCATGGACCAGCACGCGCCCGACGTCGACGATCCCCGTCAGCCGACCCCGCTCCCGGGGATCCTGCTCCGGCTGATCAAGGACGAGCGCGTCGCGTTCCTGCTGGTCGGCGGCTTCAACACGGTGCTCGGCACGGCGTGGTTCGCGCTGCTCTACCTGCTGTGGGGCCACGCGATCCCGTACCCCGTCGTGCTCGTCATCGCCTGGGCGGTGCAGCTGCCGATCGCGTTCACGTTGCACCGCAAGCTCGTGTTCAAGGTGAGCGGCAACCTCCTGCCCGACTTCTCGCGCTACACGCTCGTGAACCTGGTGCCGCTGCTCGCCAACATGCTGCTGCTGCCGCTCGTGGTCGAGACCACGCCCCTGGAGCCGATCGTCGCGCAGATCCTCGTGACCATCGTGATCACCGTGGCGACCTACACGGGCCACAAGTTCTTCTCGTTCCGCCGGCCGCGCGACGAGGCGGTCCGCTGATCCGGATTCCCGGCCGCGGCCCGTCCGTCATCCGGGCCGGTGCTGCTCCGGGAGCCCGTGCCGCCAGCTGCGGCCCTGCGCGGCCTTGACGGCGCAGATCACGAGCAGCACCCAGCCCCACTCGACGATCGTGACGCTCTCCGCGAGCGACGCGACCACGAGGACGACGAGGACGAGGGCCGTCCAGACGTAGCCGACGCCGCGCTTGGTGGTCGCCAGCACCCAGGAGCGCCCGAGCGCCAGGGCGCAGAAGGCGGCGAACAGCACGAGCCCGACCAGCCCCGCCTGCAGGTAGAGGTCGAGGTAGGCGTTGCGGCCGGTCTCCTGCGCACCCCGGCTGACCAGGTCGAGCGCCGTGTACGGGTACGCGTCGCGGCGCCAGAACCCGACGAAGCCCCAGCCCTCGATGGTGTTGAGGTCGATGAGGCGCAGCATCTCCCGCCAGAGCGCCACGCGCTGCAGGTAGTCGGGCCGCGCCTGCAGCACCTGCAGCACGGGGGACCGGAACGCCACGACCAGCACCGCCGCCACCGCCGCGAGCACGAGGACCGCGCTGTTCGCGAGCGGACGCGCCTGCCGTGCGAGGTGGCGGAGGCCGAGCAGCGCGAGGGCGGCGACGGCGAGCACGAGGAACGTGCCGAGGATCACCGACGACCGCGTGAGCGATGCCACGAGGAGCGCGACGACCAGGGAGAAGACGCCGCGGCCGCGCGAGACGGACCGGGTCATGAGCTCGACCGCGAACGTCACCGCGGCGACGAGGGCCACGATCCCGAGGGCGTTGCGCTCGCCGAGGAGCCCCTGGATCGGGCCGAGGCGCTCGAGGGCGCCGCGGATGCCGAGGAACGGGATGGGGCCGTCGATGAGGAGCCCCGCGAGCACCTCGAGGGCCAGGGACGACACGAGCACCAGCCGCAGCACGTCCCCGGCCGCGCGCACGATCTGGATCAGGTCGCGGACGACGCCCACGTACACCGCGAGGAACGCGGACGCCGCGAGGTGGAGCACGCCGCCGACCGCGTCCGGCTGGTACGCCGCCCAGAGGAGCGTCGCGGCGCACCAGCCCACCAGGACGAGCAGGGAGATCGGGAGGAGGCCCCGCCACTCCCAGTCGCCCCGCTTCGCCGCGAGGGATCCCGCGGCCATGGCCACCAGGGCCGTGACGATCGCGACGAGCCCGGCCCAGCCCACGGTGGACCGGAGCGCGTGGGACAGGACGGCCGTGCCGAGGATGCAGTGGGTGAGCGCGGCCGAGAAGCGCGCCGACCCGAGGAGGTCGGGCAGGCGCTCCGGAAGCGGGATCCGGGCGGGACGGGTCATGCGTCGGCCTTCACGGGCGATCGGCGGGGCACCGGGCGGCCGCGCGGATCAGACGACGCGGGGGTCGGGGGCGCCGGACGCCGCCGACGCCGACGGGACGGCCGCGGGGGTCGGGGCGTCGACCGGGGGAGGCGACACGACCGCGGCGGCCCGCGGTGCCTCGGCCCGCACCGGACGGCGACGCGCCTCGTCGGGACCCGGGACGTCCTCGCGCGCGACCATGCTGGACCTCGTGGCGATCGCGATGACGACGAGCAGCAGCCAGTTGCCCTCGTACAGCAGGCGGCTCTCCGCGAGGCTCTGCACGACCAGCGCGGTCATGAGCAGCAGCGGCGCGAGCGCGAGGGTGGAGTACGGCTCGACGCGGTCCCTGCGGTGCTGCGGTCGGTCGATGGCGGCCCACCAGGAGCGCACGTAGGTGGTCACGATGACGCAGGCGAAGGCGAGCAGCCCGATGGCCCCCACCTGCAGGAGGACGTCGAGGTACGCGTCGTGGGCCTGCAGGTACGTGACGCCGCTGCGGACGGCGAGCCCCTGGAACGGGTGCACCCAGGGCGCCCAGTAGCCGATCCAGCCCCAGCCGACGACGGGGTGCTGCTGCGCGAGGCCGAGCACGGACTCCCAGATCTGGAACCGGCCCGTCAGGTCGGGGGAGCGGCCGAGGAGCTCGAACACCTCGGCGGTGCGCGTGGCGACGACGCCCGCGCCGACCACGGCCGCCACGGCGACGCCGCCCGCCAGCACGAGCCGCCCGCGGATGCCGACGCGTCGGGCGACGAGCGCGAGCGCGGCGACGACGCCGGTCATGAGGAGCGCGACGAGGACCGTTGAGCTGCCGGTGAGGGTCAGGGTGAGGAGGGCGACGAGGATCCAGAGCCCCGCGTCACGGCGGCGGACGGTGCGCGCGGCGTACTGCAGCGAGAAGACGATGAGGCCGAGCAGCGCCACCATGGCGAGCAGGTTCGCGTTGCCGACGACGCCCTGGATCCGTCCGCCGCTGAGGAGCTCGCCGCGGGTCCACGCGAAGGCGGCCGGAGCGCGGGGCCCGTAGTCGGTGAAGAACGGCATGACCGGCCCGCGCACCACGACCGCGACGAACAGCTCGAAGGCGAGCGACAGCCCGAGGATGATCCGGAAGGCCCGGCCGAGCGCCTGCACGATCTCCGACCACGACAGCAGCACGACCAACGTCAGCGCCGCGATGGACGTCGACAGCTGGATGAGGACGCCGAGCGCCGACTCCGGCCGGTACTGCGACCACGCGATGGAGAGCACGGCGATCCCCGTGAACGCGAGCAGCGGGATCGGCAGCACGCGCACGCGCGGCAGGGGCCGCGAGCGGACGAGCAGGGTGACGCAGGTGACCAGCACGGCGAGCGCGATGGCGCCGAAGCCCCACCAGCTGAGGCTGTCGCGCCACATGTCACCGGCGAACGTGGTGACGAGGACGAAGGTCGCGAAGCTCCGGAGGGCTCGGCGGCTGGCGGTGGGCATGCCCATCAGGGTATCCGGCCTCGAGGCCGCGTCCCGCCGCCCGGGCGGAGCGGGGGCGGCGGCGGCGCGATCGCCTGCGCGCCGCGCGCCCGCGCTGTCCATCAGACGAACGCCGCGTGCCCCGTGATCGCGCGGCCGACGATCAGCGTGTTCATCTCCCGGGTGCCCTCGTAGGAGTAGATGGCCTCGGCGTCGGCGAAGAAGCGCGCCACGTCGTAGTCGAGCACGATGCCGTTGCCGCCGAACGCCTCGCGGCACCAGGCGACGGTCTCGCGCATCCGGCTCGTGGCGTACGCCTTGGCCAGGGCCGAGTGCTCGTCGGACTGCGTGCCCTCGTCGACCATCTCGGACGCGCGCGTGGCCAGCCCGATGGACGCCGTGATGTTGCCGAGGCTGCGGACGAGGAGGTCCTGGATGAGCTGGTGGGCACCGAGCGGCTTGCCGAACTGCTGGCGCTCGCCCGTGTAGGCGACGGCGGCCTCGTACGCGCCGACGGAGATGCCGATGGCGGCCCACGCCACCTCGGCGCGCGTGAGGCGCAGCACCGCGGCGGTGTCCGCGAACGACGTGCCGTTCTGGAGGCGTTTCGCGTCCGGCACGATGACGCCGTCGAGCTCGATGTCCGCGTTCTGCACGATGCGCAGGGCCTGCTTGTCCTCGATCCGCGTCGCGCGGAAGCCGGGGGAGTCGTTCGGGACGAGGAAGCCCTTCACCTGGCCGTCGTCGGCGTCCTTGGCCCAGATGACGGTGACGTCGCTCACCGTGCCGTTGCCGATCCAGCGCTTGGATCCCGTGATGCTCCACTCGTCGCCGCGACGCGTGGCCACGGTGCGCAGGCCCCGGGCGGAGTCGGATCCGCTCAGCGGCTCGGTGAGCCCGAACGAGCCGAGGATCTCCCCCGACGCGAAGCGCGGCAGCCACTCGGCGCGCTGCTCGGGGGATCCGGCGACGGCGACGCTGCCCATCACGAGCCCGCTCTGCATGCCGACGAGGGTCGCGATGCTCGCGTCGATGCGGCCGAGCTCCAGCGCCGCCCAGCCGCGGTGCACGGCCGAGTTTTCGAAGGGGCGCGTCTCGGGGTAGGGCATGCCGAAGATCCCGCGCTCGGCGAGGCCGGCGACCACGTGGCGGGGGAACTCGGCGCGGGCCCAGAGCCCGTTGACGTGGGGCCGGACCTCGGCCTCGAGGTAGGCGCGGAGGTCGGCGAGGGACTCCTTCTCCCGGTCGCCGAGGCGGGACTCGTAGCCGTAGAAGTCGCCGATGAGGGGGGTGAGGGACACGATGCTCCGTTGCGGTTCGTCGGCGTCCTCGGGGACGGGCGCCTGCGGCCGAGCCTAGGTCGGAGTCCCGGCGGCGCCCGCATCGGTTGGTACTTTGGTCGCGTCCGCACCGGACGCGCCCGCTGGGGCGTTGTAGGTAGCCGCCAAGCCCGACAGGATCCCGACGTGTTCACTGCCATCGCCAACACCCCTCGCGACTACGCCTGGGGATCGACGACCGCCATCGCCGGGCTCCTCGGCCGCGAGCCGTCCGGCGGCCCGGAGGCGGAGCTGTGGCTCGGGGCGCACGACGGCTCGCCCACGCGCGTGGTCGACCCGTCGACGGTCGGCGGCGCCCGGACGCTGGCCGAGTGGATCCGCGCGGACCCCGCGACCACCCTCGGCCCGCTCGCCTCCGGCCTCCGTCCGGGCGACGGCCCCGGCCTCCCGTTCCTCCTCAAGGTGCTCGCCGCCGACGGCCCGCTCTCGCTGCAGGCCCACCCGGACCTGCACCGCGCGCGCCGCGGCTTCCGCGACGAGGAGGAGCGCGGCATCCCGATCGACGCCCCGCACCGCAACTACAAGGACCCGCTGCACAAGCCCGAGCTGATCTTCGCGCTGAGCGACGAGTTCCACGCGCTCTGCGGCTTCCGCCCGCTCGCGGAGGTGCGGGACGTCTTCACGCTGCTGCTCACCCTCGACGCGTCCGGGCCCGACTCCGACCCGGCCGTGATCCGCACCGTGCTGTCGCGCCTTACCGGCTCCGAGGCCGACGTGCTGCGCGACGTGTTCGCCCTCCTCATGGGCGGCGGATCCGAGGTGCGCCGCCTCATCGACCGTGTCACGCTGCTCGCGAGCCTCGCCTCCGACCGGCAGTGCCGCGAGTTCTCGACGGAGATGCGCACCGTGCGCGAGCTCGCCGCGGCGTACCCGGGGGATCCCGGCATCGTCACGTCGCTCCTCCTCAACCGCGTGACCCTCCGTCGCGGTGAGGCGCTCTACCTGCCCGCGGGCAACATCCACGCGTACCTGCAGGGGCTCGGGATCGAGCTGATGGCGGCGTCCGACAACGTGCTGCGCGGCGGCCTCACGCCCAAGCACGTGGACGTGCCCGAGCTCCTCGACGTGCTCGAGTTCCAGGCGCTGCCGGTCCCGTACCTCGCGCCCGAGCACGCCGCGCCGGGCGTCGACCTGTACCGGCCGGACGTGCCCGACTTCCTCCTCGCGCACCTCGTGCCGGCCACGCGCGACGCGGCCGACGGCGACGCGGGCGCGAGCGTCGTCGACGTCGACGGGCCCGCGATCGTGCTCGGCGCCGCGGGCGAGATGACGCTCCGAGGCGAAGTCTCGTCCGTCGTGATCCGCCGCGGCGACGCCGTCTTCGTCACGCCCGACGAGGGCCGCCTCGTCGTCACGGGGGAGGGCGAGGCCTTCCTCGCGACGACCCCGGCACCCGCCGCCGACGCGGACGACGCGGACGACGCGGACGGCGCCGACGCGTGACCGGCGGCCGGACGCCCGTCGCTAGGGTTGCCGCATGACATGGTTGGTCACCGGCGGCGCCGGCTACATCGGTTCGCACATCGTCTCCGCGTTCGCGCGGGCGGGCATCGACACGGTCGTCCTCGACGACCTCTCGAGCGGGCACGCGTCGTTCGTGCCGGATGGCGTGCCGTTCCACCGCGGATCCGTGCTCGACCGCGAGCTGCTCGCCCGCGTCCTCGGCTCCGGCGACATCCGCGGCGTCGTGCACGTCGCCGGCTACAAGTACGCCGGCGTCTCCGTGCAGCGCCCGCTGCACACCTACGAGCAGAACGTGACCGCCACGGCCGTCCTGCTGGAGGAGATGCAGCGCGCGGGCGTCGACAGCATCGTGTTCTCCTCCTCCGCGGCCGTCTACGGGACCCCCGACGTCGACCTGGTCGACGAGCGGACCCCGAAGGCCCCCGAGTCCCCGTACGGCGAGTCCAAGCTCATCGGCGAGTGGCTGCTGCGCGATCAGGGCATCGCGGCGGGCCTGCGCCACGCGTCGCTCCGCTACTTCAACGTCGTGGGATCCGGCGAGGAGGGCTACTTCGACACCAGCCCGCACAACCTCTTCCCGCTCGTCTTCGACGCGCTCCTCGACGGCCGCACGCCGCGGATCAACGGCGGGGACTACCCGACGCCCGACGGCACGTGCGTGCGCGACTACATCCACGTCGTCGACCTCGCCGCCTCGCACGTCGCGGCAGCCCGCCGCCTGGAGGCGCGCGAGCCGGTCGAGCCCGTGTACTGCCTCGGCAGCGGGGCGGGCGTGAGCGTCCGCGAGATCATGACGGCCATCGCCGAGGCCACGGGCATCGCCTTCGAGCCGGAGGTGCGCGATCGCCGCCCCGGCGACCCGGCCCGGATCGTGGCCTCCGGCGAGCTCGCGGCGCGGGACATCGACTGGGCCATGCGGCACTCCCTGGACGACATGGTCCGGAGCGCCTGGGACGCCCGCCAGGCCGGCGCCGCGGCGTAGCGCCGACGGCGAGCGGTGGCGCGTCGCAACCCTCGAGGGTCGGCTGAGGGTTTAGCCTCTGCGGCTTGACGCGAGCGAGTTACACCGGTGTAATTATGGCGATGAGCTGGGGTCGGCCGGGCGCCGCGGCCGCGTGGGGAGATCGTGACATGGCACTACCTGATTACCACGCCGGAGTCCCCGACGACTGGTTCGTCGACCCCGTGCGACTCGGGGTCCCAGGCGTCCGCACCGTCGACGACGGCAACCCGCTCGCCTGGCAGGCCGACTCGCTCTGCGCGCAGACCGACCCCGAGGCGTTCTTCCCTGAGAAGGGCGGCTCCACCCGCGATGCCAAGAAGATCTGCGGATCGTGCGAGGTGCGCAGCGAGTGCCTCGAGTACGCGCTCGAGAACGACGAGCGCTTCGGCATCTGGGGCGGCCTCTCCGAGCGCGAGCGCCGCAAGCTCCGCAAGCGCGCCGTCTGACCCGGCCGCTCGCCACCCGGCCCCGGGCTTCCGGCGCGCCGTCCCGCTGCGGCGGATCCCCACCGCGCACCACGTAGGGTCTCCCCTGTCATGCAGCCACGAGTAACCGCGATCCTCGTCGCCCACGAGGGCGCGCCGTTCCTCGACCGGACCCTCCAGGCGCTCGCCGCGCAGACCCGGCGGCCGGACCAGGTGGTCGCCGTCGACCTCGGCTCGCGCGACGGATCCGCCGCCCTGCTCGCGGCGTCCGACCCCGCCCGCATGGTCCAGGCCCCCGCCCGCATGACCTTCGGGCAGGCCGTCGACCAGGCCGTCCGCGTGATCCCCGCGCCCGAGGGCGACCACGAGCTGCTCTGGCTGCTCTCCGCCGACAACGCGCCCGCGCCCGACGCGCTCGAGCGCCTGCTCGCCGCCGTCGAGGCCTCGCCGAGCGTCGCGGTCGCCGGCCCGAAGGCGATGGAGTGGGACCACCCCGGCTACATCCACGAGATGGGGACCACGCTCACCACGCTCGGCGCGGCCGTGCCCGTCGTGGACGTCGAGCTCGACCAGGCGCAGTACGACGAGATGAGCGACGTCCTCGGCGTCGCCGCAGGCGGCATGCTCGTGCGCCACCGCCTCTGGGACGAACTCGGCGGCTTCGACGACGCGCTGCCCGTCATCGACGACGCGCTCGACCTCTGCGTCCGGGCCCGCCTCGCCGGCCACCGCGTCGTGGTCGTCCCCGCCGCGTGCGTCGCCTCCGCGGGCGACGCCGCCCCCGGCACGGCCTTCCTCGGCAAGCGCACGCCGCGCCGTCGCCGCCGTCGCCTGCGCCGCCAGGCCCAGCTGCACCGCCGCCTCGCCTACGCGCCGCCCGCCGCCGTCCCGTTCCACTGGCTCTCGCTGGTGCCGCTGGCGCTCCTGCGCGCGCTCCTGCAGATGCTCCGCAAGCGGCCGACCGCCGCACCCGGCGAGATCGGCGCGGCCGTGCGCGTCGCCGTGGCGCCCGGACGGATCCGCGCCAGCCGCCGCCGGCTCGCCGCGACCCGGACGGCGCCGTGGTCGAGCATCGCGTCGCTGCGGCAGCCGCTCGCGGTCGGCCGTCGACGGCGGTCGCTGGCCCGCGAGCAGTACCGCGTCGAGCACATGGGCGTCTCCGACGGCGTGGAATTCCTCGCGACGGGCGGCGGCTGGACCGTGCTCGCGGCGCTCGTCCTCTCCGCCGTGATGTGGCTGCCGCGGCTCACCGGCACCGCCCTCGTCGGCGGCCAGCTCCTGCCGCTCGGCCCGAGCGCCGGCGCGCTGTGGGCGCAGGTCGGCATCGGCGTGCGGGGATCGGGCGCGGGACCCGTCGCCCCCTCCGACCCGTTCGCCTACGTGCTGGCCGTGCTCGGCAGCGTCACGGCGTGGGAGCCGTCGCTCGCCGTCCTCGGGCTCTTCGTGGCCGCCCTGCCGCTCGCGGCCCTCGCCGCCTGGCTGTGCGCCGCGCAGCTCACCCGCAACGCCTGGCTGCGCGCGCTGGCCGCCCTCGTCTGGACCCTCGCGCCCACCCTGCTCATCGCGCTCGGCGAGGGCCGCCTGCCCGCCGTCCTCGCGCACCTGCTGCTCCCGTGGCTCGCGCTCGCGGTGCTGCGCGCGCCGCGCTCGTGGTCCGCGTCGGCCGTGGCCGGGATCCTGATGGCCGCCGTCGGCGCGTCCGCCCCCTCGCTCGTGCCCGCGGTGCTCGTGCTGTGGTTCGTCGCCGCGGTGCGCGCCGGGCGCCGCGCCGGCCGGCTCGTCACGATCCCCGTTCCGCTGGTCGCCCTCGTCGCGCCGCTCGTCGACTACCGCGTGATGCAGGGGCAGCCGCTCGCCCTGGCCGCCGACCCCGCGGTCCCCGCCGCGTTTACGCCCGCCGACGTGCCCGGCCTCGCGCTGGGCTTCCCGACCTCCGGCCTCGGCGGCTGGTCCGCGTTCGTCGACGGCCTGGGCGCGGGGCTGCCCGCCGCCGTCCCGATCATCGTCGTCGCGGTGCTGGTGGCGCCTCTCGTGCTGGGCGCGATCGCGGCGCTCTTCCTCCGCGGATCGCACCGCGCCGCCCTCGCGCTCGGCGTGACGGTGCTCGGGTTCGCGACCGCCGTGCTCGCCGCGCGCACCGTGGTGCAGTCGACCGGATCCGGCGTCGTCGCGGTCTGGCCGGGATCCGGCCTCAGCCTCCTCTGGCTCGGCCTCGCCGGGGCCCTCGTGCTGGCGTTCGCGACGCTCGGCCGCCGCTCGGTCGCCCCGGGCGTGGTGGCCGCCGTGACCCTGGTCGTGCTCGCGCTGCCGCTCGTCTCCGCCGCCGTCGCCGGATCCACGGCGGTGCGCGCCACCACGGACACCTCGCTGCCCGGCCTCGTGGTCGCGGAGGCCGCGACGGATCCCGCGGTCGGCACGCTCGTCCTCCGCGCCGCGGACGACGGCTCGCTCTCCGCCGACGTCGAGCGCGGCGCCGGCCGCACGCTCGAGCAGGTCTCCACGGTCGACTCCACCATCGGGTCGCTGACCGACACGCAGACCCGCGTCGCCGAGCTCGCGGGCAACGTCTCCTCCCGCTCCGGGCTCGACGCCACGGAGGACCTGCGGCGGCTCGGCATCAGCTACGTGCTCCTCGAGACGCCCGCGCGCGACGCGGAGGCCGCCGTGCACGACCGCGCCCGCGCGGCCCTCGACGACGACCCCGTGTTCACGGCCGTCGGGCAGACCGAGGCCGGGCTGCTCTGGCGCTTCGTGGGCAGCGACGACCTCGTCGCCCAGGTCGCCGGTCCCGGCAACCTCGACGACCCGGGGCGGGCGGGCGTGCTCGCCGCGCAGGCGCTCGTGTTCGCGCTCACCCTGCTCCTGGCGATCCCCACCGGCGGCCTCGCCGCGCGGAGCCGCCCGCTGCCGGCCTATCGCGAGCCCGTCGTCGCGCCCGACGCGCGCCCGGCGGATGCCGAGGAGCCGCGGCCCGCGCACGACGACCGCGGCACGCCCGCGTACATCGACGAGCCGACGGGGGATGCCGGGGAGGCCGCCTCGTTCGGCGACATCCGCCAGGCGGGGGAGCGCCGCGCCGGCGACGACGGGGTGGCCGACGACGTCGCTCCCGCCACCGCCGCCATCGACGATGATGACCGCGACCGCGACCGCGACCGCGCCGCCGCCGACGACGACGACCGCAGGAGGACAGATGGCCAGGCGTGACGCCGTGCGCATCGCGACGCGCGTGACCACCGGGATCGTCGGCGTCGCCGTGCTCGGGGTCGTCGTGACGGGCGCGCTCCTCCTCCCGCCGGCCTCCGGCGACGCGAGCGCCCCCTCGGTGCTCGTGACCCCCGTCGCGACCGACCAGCTGCGCGTCTGCCCCGGCGCTCTCCTCCGCCCGCCCGCGGCGGCCGCCGCGTCCTCGACCACCGCGGTCGCCGCCGGCAGCGCCGCCGTGACGAGCGGATCCGCGACGACCGGGGCGACCGGCGCCGCCCCCGGCGTCCGCACCTCGCGCCTGCAGGCCCCCGAGGTGCAGGGGGCGGCGTCGAGCGCGCCGTCCGTCCTCGCGGTCGTGGGAGCCGTCGACGACGCGCCCACCGACCTCGCGGGCGCGGCGTCCGAGATCGTGACCGAGGCCGACCTCGCGGGGCTCGCCGCCACGTCGTGCTCCGAGGCGACCGCCGACGCGTGGCTCGTGGGCGGCGCGACGACCACCGGCCGCACCACCTTCGTCGTGCTCGACAATCCGTCCGGCGTCTCCTCCACCGTCGACCTCGCCATCACGGGCGAGGACGGGGCCGTCAGCGCACCCGGTGCGAGCGGGATCTCCGTCCCGGCCGGCGGCCGCCGCGTGCTCAGCCTCGCGGGGCTCGCCCCCGACCTCTCCTCCCCGGCCGTGCACGTCCAGAGCCGCGGCGGCCAGGTCGTCGCCCGGCTCGAGCAGAGCACGGTCCGCGGGCTCCTCGCGGGCGGCGTCGACTGGATCGGCCCGGCCGCCGCCCCGGCCACCGCGCTCACCATGACCGGCCTCCGCATCGACTCCCAGGCGGCGCTCGTCGCGCCGGTCGATGGCGCGGACGCGCCCGCCGCCGCCGAGGGCGGATCCGCGCTCGGAGCCGGCTCCGACCCCGGGACCGACCCCGACCGCGGGACGGGCGTGCGCATCGTGGTCCCCGGGTCTGACGACGCCGACGTCAGCGTGAGCGTCGCCCCCGAGGAGGGCACCGACGGCACGGGCACGACCTTCACGGTGCAGGCCGACGCGGGCCGCACGATCGACGTGCCGGTCGCCGACCTCCCCGACGGCCGCTACTCCGTGACCGTGCAGAGCTCGGTCCCGGTCACGGCGGCCGTGCGCAGCGTGTCCGGCGCGGCCGAGAGCGGCGCGACCGACTTCGCCTGGCTGCCGTCGGCCGAGGCGCTCACGCGCGACGCGCTCGTCTCCGTGCCCGCGGGTCCGGCGCCGCTCCTGCACCTGCGCAACGCCGGCGACCAGGCGGTCGCCGTCACGGCGCGGCCGACCGACGGCTCCGCGGCCGTGTCGCTCGACGTGCCCGCGGGGTCCGAGGTGTCGGCCGCCGTTGAGGCCGGGCGCACCTACCTGCTCGAGGGGGTGGCCGGCCTCACGGCCACCGTGACGCTCGCCGAGCCCGGGCGATCCGCCGCTCTGCCCGTGGTGCCGGTGCTGCCGGCCGCCGACCCCCTGCGCGTCCACCCCTGAGGCCGGGCGTCCGGTCCGCCGCGCGCGGCGCGGCGGACGCCTGACGCCCGTTCGGGATCCGCCCCTAGTGCGGGTCGTACCTGTCGGGGGCGAGCTCCCACGGGTCCTTGCCGATCAGCTCGGCGACCGCGCGGTAGACGCAGCCCTCCACGAGCGCGCGCTGGTGGTACTCGTCGTCCTCGTGCAGGTGCGCGAGGCGCTCGATGGGAAGCCGGTAGAAGATGACGCGGCGCTCGTCGGCGAGGACGCTCCAGCGGTCGATGCCGTCCCGCTCGCTGTTCTCGGCGGGCAGCGCGGCCACCTCGAACGAGACGCGGTCGAGCTCGTCGGGCCAGAGGCCGCGGAGGTACTCGGCGGCGGACGCGATGGTCTCGTCGAAGACGTCGGCGCGCGTGCGCAGCACCGGCAGCTCCGGCCCGGTGACGGGGGAGCGGAGGCCGCGGCCGTGCCGATCCCGCCAGGAGCCCCGGATGGAGACGTGACCTCCCCGGCGGCGCGATCGTGGCATGCCCCCATCGTACGGCCACGGGGTCGGCGGTAGTGTGGGGCCGACATGACGAACAGGCCCTGCTCCCGCGTCGGCTGCACCGGCGGCGCCACGACCACCCTCACCTACGTCTACGCGGACTCCATGGCCGTCCTCGGCCCCCTCAGCCACGACTCCGAGCCGCACAGCTACGACCTCTGCGACCGTCACGCGGCCCGGCTCTCGGCCCCGCAGGGCTGGCAGATCGTGCGGCACGGCGTGCTCGGTGAGGTAGGTTTCGGAGCATGACGACGACTGCCGCCGAGACGCTGACCGCCATCGTGAAGACCTACGACGTGCGAGGTCTCGTCGGGAGCCAGCTCACCGAGGAGCTGGTCACCGCCCTGGGCGCCGGCTTCGTCGACGAGCTCGGCGCCGCCGGGAGCGAGATCGTCGTGGGCCACGACATGCGCGACTCCTCGCCGTCCTTCGCCCGGGCGTTCGCCCGTGGGGCCACGGCACGCGGCGGGAACGTGCTCCTCATCGGCCTCTGCTCCACGGACGAGACCTACTTCGCCTCCGGATCCCTCGACGCCCCGGCGGTCATGTTCACCGCGAGCCACAACCCGGCCACGTACAACGGCCTCAAGTTCTCCCGCGCGGGCGCCCAGGGCATCAGCCTCGACACGGGCCTCGCCGCCATCCGCGACCGCGCCATCGGGTTCCTGTCGGACGGCGTCGCACCCGTCGAGCCCGCGGGCGAGGTGCGCGAGCGCGACGTGCTCGCCGACTACGCGGGCTACCTGCGCCGGCTGGTCGACCTCTCCGCGATCCGCCCGCTGCGCGTCGTCGTCGACGCGGGCAACGGCATGGGCGGCATGACCGTCCCCGCCGTGCTCGGCACCGCGGCGGGGCTCCCCGAGCTGCCCATCGAGATCATCCCGCTGTACTTCGAGCTCGACGGCACCTTCCCGAACCACGAGGCGAACCCGCTCGAGCCCGGCAACCTGGTCGACCTGCAGAAGGCCGTCGTCGAGCACGGCGCCGACCTCGGCCTCGCCTTCGACGGCGACGCGGACCGCTGCTTCGTGGTCGACGAGAAGGGCCAGGCGGTCACGCCCAGCGCCGTCGCCGCCATCGTCGCGCTCCGCGAGATCTCGCGCGTGAAGGCGCAGTCGCCGGATGAGGACGTCACGGTCCTGCACAACCTCATCACCTCGCGCATCGTGCCCGAGACCATCGAGGCGGCGGGGGCCACGGCCGTCCGCACGCGCGTCGGCCACTCGCTCATCAAGGACCAGATGGCCGCCACGGGCGCCGTCTTCGGCGGCGAGCACTCCGCGCACTACTACTTCCGCGACTTCTGGGGCGCCGACAACGGCATGCTCGCCGCCATGCACCTGCTCGCCGAGTTCGGCCAGACCGACGGCCTCATGTCCGACCTCTCGGCGCGCTACACGCCGTACGCGCTCTCGGGCGAGATCAACAGCACGGTCGACGACGTGCCCGCCGCCTACGAGCGCATCGTCGAGGCCTTCCGCGGCCGCGGCGAGTTCGACGAGCTCGACGGCCTCACGGTCGACGGCCCGGTCGGCGACGACGGATCCTTCTGGTGGTTCAGCGTGCGGCCCTCGAACACCGAGCCGCTGCTGCGCCTCAACGTCGAGGCGTCGACCGAGGCGGAGATGGCCGCCCTCCGCGACGAGCTCCTGGGGTTGATCCGCGGGGCCTGATCCCGCGACCCGCACCGCATCCGACGCCGCGTCCCTCCTCGAGGGCGCGGCGTCGTCGTGTGCGGGCCTCCGCGTCATACCCTCGGGGGTTTTGCTAGGTACCCCCAGGGGGTACCATGGGCGGGAACGGGAGGTGGCCGTCATGGTCGGGTACAGCGAGGGCAAGGACGACATCCTCAAGCGGCTGCGGCGCGCGGAGGGCCAGGTGCGCGGGATCGAGCGCATGGTCGAGTCCGACACCTACTGCATCGACGTGCTCACGCAGGTCTCGGCCGTCACGCGCGCCATGGAGACCGTCGCGCTGAAGCTGCTCGACGACCACCTCGCCCACTGCCTCGCGGAGGCCGCGCGCGAGGGCGGCCAGGTCGCGGACGACAAGGTGCGCGAGGCCTCCGCGGCCATCGCGCGGCTCGTCCGGTCCTGATCCGCCCGCGCCCCGCCCGCGCCCCATCGACATCGCACGACACGAAGGAGACCCCATGACCACCACGACCTTCCCCGTCACCGGCATGACCTGCGCGCACTGCGTCGCGAGCGTCACCGAGGAGGTCGGCGAGCTGCCCGGCGTCTCCTCCGTCGCCGTCGACCTCGTCGTGGGCGGCGACTCCACCGTCACCGTGGAGAGCGACGGGCCGCTCGACCCGGAGGCCGTGCGCGCCGCGGTCGACGAGGCCGGGTACGTCGCGGGGCTCTGAGGTGACCGACACCGCATCCGGATCCGCGCCCGTCGCGGGCCCCGTCGCCGCCCTGCCCGAGGAGGGCGTCGTGCTCACGCGCGTCGACCTCGACGTGCAGGGCATGACGTGCGCGTCGTGCGCGATGCGGATCGAGCGGAAGCTCGGCCGGATGCCCGGGGTCGAGGCGTCCGTCAACTACGCCACCCATCGGGCGCGCGTGCAGCTGCCCGCGGGCACGAGCGTCGAGGACGCGATCCGCACCATCGAGCGGACGGGCTACCGCGCGTCCGAGCGCGCCGGGTGGGGGAGCGGGGCGGGAGATGACGCGTCCGCGCCCGTCGCGTCCCGACCGGGGGAGCCCGCGCCCGTAGCGGTCGCGGCTCCCCGCGTCCGACCCGACGCGCCCGACGCCGGCGGTTCGTATCCCGCATCCGCGCCGTCGCCCACGCCCGGCCCGGCAGCGCCCGCCGCCCGCCGCCCCGACGCGGACGAGCTCGCGCTCCGGCAGCGGCTCCTGGTCTCCGCGGTCCTCACCGTCCCCGTCTTCCTCATGGCGATGATCCCCGCGCTCCAGTTCGACGACTGGCAGTGGCTGTCCCTCGCGCTCGCCGCGCCCGTCGCCGTCTGGGGCGCGTGGCCGTTCCACCGGTCCGCCGCCGTCAGCGCGCGCCACGGCGGCGTCGGCATGGACACGCTCGTCAGCATCGGCGTCGCGGCCGCCTTCCTCTGGTCCCTCTACGCGCTCTTCCTCGGCGACGCGGGCGAGCCCGGCATGCGCATGACCATGAGCCTCGTCGGCGAGCCCGGCGGCGGATCCGGCGACGTGTACCTCGAGGTCGCCTCGGCCGTCACGGTGTTCCTCCTCGGCGGCCGCTACCTGGAGGCCCGGGCCGCGCGCGCGTCCGGCGCCGCCCTCGCCGCGCTCCTCGACCTCGCCGCCAAGGACGTGGCCGTGGTCCGCGACGGCGTGGAGACGCGGATCCCCATCCGCGACCTGCGCGTCGGCGCGGAGTTCGTCGTGCGGCCGGGCGAGCGCATCGCCACCGACGGCGTGGTCGTCGACGGGTCCAGCGCCGTCGACCGCTCCCTGCTCACCGGCGAGTCCCTTCCCGTGGAGGTCGGCCCCGGCGACGACGTCACGGGCGCGACCCTCAGCGCCGGCGGACGCCTCGTCGTGCGCGCCACGCGCGTGGGCGAGGAGACCCGGCTCGCCCGCATGGCCGCGCTCGTGGAGGAGGCGCAGACCGGGAAGGCCCGGATCCAGCGCCTCGCCGACCGCGTCTCCGCCGTCTTCGTGCCCGTCGTGCTCGTGCTCGCCGTCGGTACGCTCGTCGGCTGGCTGCTGCTCGGCTTCCCCGCGGAGGCCGCCTTCACCGCCGCCGTGGCGACGCTCATCATCGCCTGCCCGTGCGCCCTCGGGCTCGCGACGCCGACCGCGCTCCTCGTGGGCACGGGCCGCGGCGCGCAGCTCGGGATCCTCATCACCGGCCCCGAGGTGCTCGAGTCCACCCGCCGGATCGACACCGTGCTGCTCGACAAGACCGGCACGGTCACGACGGGCGTCATGTCGCTCGTGTCCGCCGTCCCCGCGGCGGGCGTCGACTCCGACGAGCTCGTGCGCGTCGCCGCCGCCCTCGAGGCGCGGTCGGAGCACCCGGTCGCGCGCGCCGTCGTCGAGGCCGCGGGCGGCGGATCCCTCCCTCCCGTGGAGGGCTTCGTCGCCACCGCGGGCCTCGGCGTCCACGGTGTCGTCGACGGACGCGCGGTCGCGGTCGGGCGCCCCTCGTGGCTCGCGGAGCAGTGGGCCGCCGAGCCCGACGCGGCGCTCGCCCAGGCGTCGCGGGACGCCGAGGCGGATGGATCCACCGTCGTCGCGGTCGCGTGGGACGGCGCCGTCCGCGGGACCCTCGCCGTCGCCGACACCGTCAAGCCCACGAGCGCCGAGGCCGTCCGCCGCATGCGTGCGCTGGGCCTCCGTCCCGTCCTCCTCACGGGCGACGCGGCGGGCGCCGCGCACCGCGTCGCCGCGGAGGTCGGCATCGACGAGGTCATCGCGGGCGTGCTCCCCGAGGGCAAGCTCGACGCCGTGCGTCGCCTGCAGGCCGAGGGCCGCGTGGTCGCGATGGTCGGCGACGGCGTGAACGACGCCGCCGCCCTCGCGCAGGCCGACCTCGGGATCGCGATGGGCACGGGCACCGACGCGGCCATCGAGGCGGGCGACATCACGATCGTCCGCGGCGACCTCGTGCTCGTGGCCGACGCCGTGCGCCTCGCGCGGCGCACGCTCGGCACGATCCGCGGCAACCTGTTCTGGGCCTTCGCCTACAACGCGGCCGCGATCCCCGTGGCGATGCTCGGCCTCCTCAACCCGCTCGTCGCGGGCCTGGCCATGGCGCTCTCGTCGGTGTTCGTCGTCACGAACAGCCTGCGCCTGCGCTCCTTCCGCTAGCAGGCGGGCGCCCGGCCGTCATCCACGGCCGGGCGTCACGCGCCGGATGCGAGACTGGACGCATGACCATGCTCCCGGACGCCACCAGCACCGCCCTGCCCTTCCGCGTCGCCGACCTCTCCCTCGCGGAGTCCGGCCGCCACCAGATCCGCCTCGCCGAGAACGAGATGCCGGGCCTCATGGCCCTCCGCGAGGAGTTCGGCGCGTCGCAGCCGCTCGCGGGCGCGCGCATCGCCGGATCCATCCACATGACCGTGCAGACGGCCGTGCTCATCGAGACCCTCACGGCCCTCGGCGCGCAGGTGCGGTGGGCGAGCTGCAACATCTTCTCCACGCAGGACGAGGCCGCGGCGGCCGTCGCGGTCGGCGCCGGCACCCCGGACGCGCCCGCGGGCGTCCCCGTCTTCGCCTGGAAGGGCGAGACGCTCGAGGAGTACTGGTGGTGCACCGAGCAGATCTTCGACTGGTCGGGCGAGGCGCAGGCCGCCGACGCCGACTGGACGGGCCCGAACATGATCCTCGACGACGGCGGCGACGCCTCGCTCCTGGTGCACAAGGGCCGCGAATACGAGCTCGCCGGCGTCGTGCCCGAGACGCCGGAGGACGCGAGTCACGAGTACCGCGTCATCCTCGACACGCTCCGCCGCAGCCTCGCCGCGTCCTCCGACCGCTGGACCCGTCGCGCCGCCGACATCCAGGGCGTCACCGAGGAGACCACCACGGGTGTCCACCGCCTGTACGAGCTGGCGCGCGACGGCGAGCTGCTGTTCCCTGCCATCAACGTCAACGACTCGGTCACCAAGAGCAAGTTCGACAACAAGTACGGCATCCGCCACTCCCTGCCCGACGGCCTCAACCGCGCCACCGACGTGCTCATCGGCGGCAAGGTCGCGTTCGTCGTCGGCTACGGCGACGTGGGCAAGGGCGCGGCCGAGGCGCTGCGCGGCCAGGGCGCGCGCGTCATCGTCTCCGAGGTCGACCCGATCTGCGCGCTCCAGGCGGCGATGGACGGCTACCAGGTCGCGAAGCTCTCGTCCGTCATCGAGACGGTCGACATCCTCGTCACGGGCACCGGGAACGTCGACGTCGTGCGCGTGGACGACATCCAGCGCATGAAGCACCAGGCCATCATCGCCAACGTCGGCCACTTCGACAACGAGATCGACATGGCCGGCCTCGAGCGCCTCCCGGGCGTCGAGAAGGTCGAGATCAAGCCGCAGGTGCACGAGTGGCGCCTGCCCACGGGCCGCAGCGTGCTCGTGCTCTCCGAGGGGCGCCTGATGAACCTCGGCAACGCCACCGGGCACCCGTCCTTCGTGATGAGCAACTCGTTCACGAACCAGGTGCTCGCGCAGATCGAGCTGTGGGTGCGCAACGAGCAGTACCCGATCGGCGTGTACGTGCTGCCGAAGCACCTCGACGAGAAGGTCGCGCGCCTCCACCTCGACGCGCTCGGCGTGGAACTCACCGAGCTCCGTCCCGAGCAGGCCGCCTACATCGGCGTCCCGGTCGAGGGGCCGTACAAGGTGGACCACTACCGGTACTGATCCGCGACGCTCTCGCCGACGCCGCCCGCCCCTCCGCAGGGGCGGGCGGCGTCGTCGCGTGGGGCGGGCGTCCCGCTCAGCCGGCCGTGGATCCGCGGCGCGCCGGGAACCCGTGCGGCAGCCCCGCGAGGATCGGCTCGAGCGACGCCATGCGGTCGCGCTCCCGCATCAGCGCCCGGTGCTCGCGCTCGCGGCGGACGGCGCCGACGGCCGTGACGAAGGACTCGGGATCCGTCGCCGGCAGGGGCGACACGTGCACCGCGGCCTCGTCGGCGAGCCCCGCGGCGAGGCGCGCGCGGGACGCCGGCGTCATGGCCGCGCGCTGCGCGAGGAAGCGCGCGAGGCGGCGGGCGAGCGCGTCCGGCAGGCGGCCGACGTCCGCCTCGGACGCCCACGCGACGAGGTGCGGCGGCACGGGCGGCAGGGGAGCGGGGTAGGCGGGCACGCGCTCGTGCTGGGAGCGGGTGCCGGCAACGAGGTCGCCGAGGCGCTGGGCGCGGGGGCTCAGGAGGCCCACGAGCGCGGCGAGCCCGCCGAACGTGAGGTAGACCTCGAGGATCCCGACGAGCGCCCGCGCGACCGCGTGCCGGAGGCCGATGCCGCCGCCGTCCGCCCGCACGATGCGCGCGCCGACGGCCCAGCGCCCGAGCGACCGGCCGCGCGACGCGACCTCGACCACGACGGGCATGACGACGATTGCCAGCACGACGGCGGCGATGGCGCACGCGGCGCTCGACGCGTCGTCGAGGAGGCCCGCCGCGGCGAGCCGGCCGACGAGGAGCACGAGCAGGAAGCCCACGACCAGGGAGGTGATCACGTCGATCGCGGCACCGGCGGCCCGCAGCACGAAGCCCGCAGGTCGGACGTCGAGGGCGACGGCCTCGCCGACCACGAGCGCGTCGGGACCGTCCGAGCGATCCGGGTCGTGCGCGTCGGCTGCCGCCATGCATATAGTCAAGCAGATGGACCTCGACGCCTACACCGCCGCCCACCGGGACGACTGGGACCGGCTCGCCCGCCTCGCGGGCCGGCGCCGGCTTACCGGACCGGATGCCGACGAGCTCGTCGACCGGTACCAGGCGGGCGCGGCCGAGCTGTCCGCGATCCAGGCGGCGGCCGGATCCACCGCGCAGGGCGACCGGCTCTCCGTCGCGCTCTCGCGGGCGCGCATGCGCTTCACCGGGCAGAGCACGAACGTCGCGGCGCGCATCCCGGTGTTCTTCGCCGTGGACCTGCCCGCGGCCCTGTACCGGATCCGCTGGATGACGCTCTCGGTCGCGCTCGTGACGGTGGCGATCGTCGCGCTCTACGCCACGTGGATCCTCCGCGACCCGTCGACGATCGCGAGCCTCGGCAGCGACGCCGACCTGCGGAAGTACGTCGAGGACGACTTCATCGACTACTACAGCGAGAACCCGGCGGCCTCGTTCACGGGCCAGGTCTGGACGAACAACGCGTGGATCGCCGCGCAGTGCGTGGCGTTCGGCATCACGGGGCTGTGGGTGCCGTTCGTGATCCTGCAGAACGCGCAGGGCCTCGGCACGACGACCGCCGTGATGTTCTCCTACGGCGAGGGCGGTACGTTCTTCTCCTACATCCTCCCGCACGGCCTGCTGGAGCTGACGGCGATCTTCGTGGCCGCCGCCGCCGGCCTGCGCATCTCGTGGGCGTGGATCGCGCCCGGTGCCCGCACCCGCGGCCAGGCGCTCTCCGAGGACGGGCGCGCGCTCATCACCGTGGCGATGGGGCTCGTGCTCGTGCTGCTGGTCTCCGGGATCATCGAGGGCTTCGTGACCCCGCAGCCGTGGCCCGTGCCGCTCAAGATCGCGATCGGCGCGGTCGCCCTCGGCGCGTTCCTCTTCTACATGGTCGTCGTGGGCGGCCGGGCCGTGCGCGCGGGCGCGACGGGCGACCTCGACGAGTTCGAGGCGGGCGGCCGGCGGATCGTCGCAGGCTGAGCCCGCCTCGTCCGCCGCGCCGCCCGCCTCGCGGGTCGTCCGGGCAGCGGGTCAGGCCGCGGGATCCACCTCGGCCTCCAGCGGCGTCGCCACGACCGAGGTGCCCACGTGCAGGCGGAACGCGCCGGGCTCGCGCTGCCAGCCGCCGTCCCAGTGGGCGAAGGACCGCGCGCCGATCGCGACGTCGACCTCCGCGGACGCGCCGGCCTCGAGCTGCACGGCCGCGAAGCCCGCGAGCCAGCGGACCGGCCGGTCGACCGCGGATCCCGCGCGCGACAGGTAGGCCTGCACGACCTGCTTGCCGGCGCGGTCGCCCGTGTTCGTCACGGTGACGGTGGCGGTGATCCCGCCGGCACCGTCCTCGGCGACGCGCAGGTCGTCGATCGCGTGGGTCGTGTAGCCGAGGCCGTGGCCGAACGGGTACGCCGGGGTCGCGCCCGAGCGGAGCCAGGCGCGGTAGCCGACGTGGATCCCCTCGTCGTAGACCACCCTCCCGTCGACCGGCGTCACCGAGCGCACGGGCACGTCCTCCTCGGTCGCGGGCCACGTCGTGGGGAGGCGTCCGCCGGGCTCGACGTCGCCGAACAGCACGTCGGCGAGGGCGCCGCCGAACTCCTGGCCGCCGAACCACGCGAGGACGAGCGCCTGCACGTCGTCGCGCCAGGGGAGGAGCACGGGGGATCCGGAGTTGACGACCACGATCGTGCGGGGGTTCGCGGCGGCGACGCGGCGCACCAGCTCGTCCTGGCGGCCGGGGAGCGCGAGCGAGTCGCGGTCGAAGCCCTCGGACTCGACCTGCGCGTTGGTGCCGACGACGACGATCGCGACGTCCGCGCCGGTCGCCGCCTCCACGGCCTCGTCCAGCAGGCGCTCGGGCGCCGACTCGTCGGCCTCGATGCCCATCGTGATCCCGAGGATCCCGGCGAGGCCGCCGGGCGCGCTGGTCAGCTCAAACTCGACCCTGAGGTCCACCGGCTGTCCCGTGGTCGCCTGCAGCGGCGCGGAGATGGAGGGCGGGGACAGGAGGCTCGCACCGAGGTCCATGCCCGCGGGCGCGGCGCCGTCCTCGCGGAGGAGGGCGCCGTCGGCGCAGACCCGGCCGCGACCCGTGGCGCTGAAGCCGGCGAGCACCTCGCCCGTGGTGGCGGGCGTCCACCGGGTCGTGATCCCGATGACGGCCGCCGTGCCCGTGGGCGCGTCGCCGCCGAAGTACATGAGCGTCGTCGCGCGCCGGTCCTCGGTGAACATCTCGCCGCCGTCCGCGTCGAGGAAGCGCACGAGGGCGCCGGGCTCGCCCGTGCGGGGGTTCCGGATCTCCGCGAGCGGCAGCTCCTGGATCCCCTTCTGCACGACCGCGCCGCGCGCGTACCGCACGTCCACGCCGTCGCCGAGGGCGTCGCGGATCCCGTCGAGCGGCGTCACCACATGCTCGGGGATGACGGTCGCGCTGCCTCCGCCCTGCGTGCGCGCCTCGACGGCGTTGTGGCCGATGACCGCCACGGAGCGGAGCGCGGAGGCGTCGAGCGGCAGGATCCCGCCCGCGTTGCGCACCAGCACGGTGCCGGCCGCGGCGCCCGTGCGCGCGAACGCGACGCCGTCCTCGACCGCGACGGGTGCGGGCGCGACGGCGTCGAAGCCCTCCAGCGCGCCGACGCGGGCGGCGAGTCGCAGCAGGCGGATCACCTTGCGGTCGATGTCGGACTCCGGCACGCGGCCGTCGCGGACGGCGTCGAGGAGCACGTCGCCCCACGCGCCGACCGGGCCGGGCATCTCGAGGTCCTGCGAGGCGCGCGCGGCGTCCACGCTGCGGACGCCCGTCCAGTCGCTCACCACGACTCCGTCGAAGCCCCACTCGGAGTTGAGCGGCGTCTCGAGCAGGTCGTTCTCGGTCGAGGTGGTGCCGTTGATCGAGTTGTACGAGCTCATCACGAGCCACGCGCGCGACTCGACGACGGCCTTCTCGAACGCGGCGAGGTACAGCTCGCGGAGCGCGCGCTCGGACACGACGCTGTCGGCCGTGAAGCGGTCGGACTCGTACTCGTTGGCCACGTAGTGCTTGGGGGTCGCGCCGACGCCGTTCTCCTGCACGCCCGCCACGTAGGCGGCGGCGAGGTCGGCGGTGAGGAGCGGATCCTCGCTGAACGCCTCGAAGTGCCGGCCGCCGTAGGGCGAGCGGTGCAGGTTGATGGTCGGGCCGAGCACGACGTCGACGCCCTTGCGGCGCGCCTCGACCGCGGAGGCGCGGCCGTAGCGGGCGGCGATCCCGGTGTCCCAGCTGGAGGAGAGCGCGGACGCCGACGGCAGGTTGAGCGACGGGGACCGCTCGTCCCAGACCTCGCCGCGCACGCCGCTGGGGCCGTCGGAGACGAGCATGCGGCGGAGGCCGATGCCCTCGACGGGCCATGTGGTCCAGAAGTCGCGGCCCGTGATCAGCTGCACCTTCTGCTCGAGCGTGAGGCGGGAGGCGAGCTCCTCGAGCGCGGTCACGTCGGGGTCGAGCGGGGTGGGGGTGTCGTGCGGGTCCATGGGTGCTCCTCGGGGGACGTCGGCGTCGGGTCGGTCCTGCTCGTGTGCGGCGCTCATCGGACGCCCTTCACGCGGAACGCGGCGACCGCGCCGAGCAGGCCGGCCGCGGCGCCCGCGAGGAAGAGGCCCGGGTAGCCGGCGACCGCCACCACCCCGCTCGCGGCGGTCGGCACGAGCGACTGCGGGAGCGCCTGGGCGATGTTGACGACGCCCAGGTCCTTGCCGTTGTCGGCGTCGCTCGGCAGGACGTCGGTGATGAGCGCGAGGTCGACCGCGTAGAACGAGCCGATGCCCGCGCCGATCACGAGCTGCGCGACGTAGACGACGGCGAGGGTGGGCGCGAGGGCGAGGATCACGAGGCCCACGACCGCGACGAGCGCCGCGGCGGCCACGAACACCTTGCGGCGGCCGAGCCGGTCGCTCAGCCACCCGGCCACGAAGGTGGTGGAGACGACGCCGATCACGGTGAAGAGCGTCGCGACGAAGACGGCGTTCGCGACGTCGTCCTGCGCGACGCCGAGGTCGTCGATGAGGTAGAAGGCGAGGTAGTTCGTGGCCGTCACGGCACCGGCCGTGAGGAGGAAGCGCATGAGCCAGGCCCAGCCGAAGTCGGGGTTCCGGCGCGGGTCGAACACGAAGGACCCGAGCACCTCCCTCACGCCGAGGCGCGCGGTCGGCCGCTCGGTGAGCACGCGGTCGCGGAAGACGAGCGCGAAGGCGACGACGACGATCACGCCGATCGCGCCCGGCACGAGCACCTGCTGCGTCGTGGTCGTGAACAGCTGCACGATGAAGGTGCCGACCACGAGCGAGCCGTTCTGCGCGACGCCGACGGCGGCGGCGACCCGGCCGCGGTTGCGCGGGCGGGCGGAGTCGGCCATCACGGCGATGAGCGCGGCGATGGCGGCGTTGAAGCAGCCCCGCACGAGCATCCAGGCGCCCACGAGCGCGAGCACGGTGGTGGCCTGGGTGAGCAGGTACAGCGCGCCGTAGCCGAGCACGACGCCGCCGAAGATCCACGGGCGGCGCATGCCGAAGCGGCCGGGCGTGCGGTCGGAGAGGCGGCCGGCGAGCGGGTTCACCACGAGGGCGACGAGCGCGCCGAGGCCGAGCACGAGGCTGAGGGTGCCGGCGGTGCTGTCGGGCGCGACCTCCGCCACCTTGAGCGCGAGCGACACGATGATGGGCGGCAGCAGGGCCACGAAGAGGCCGAGGAGCGCGATGGGCATCCCGATCTCGGCGCGGCGGGACCCGGGTGGGCGGGCCCCGTCCGGTGCCTGGCTGCGGGCGCGCGACGCACCCTCGGTCTGCTGGTCTCGGACTGCGTCGGCCACTTCGCCTCCAGGTTCCCATCCACCCTCATCGGTGGATCGGCACGACGGTAGCACGAAAAACCGACCTGCGGTAGGTATTGAGGGCCCTCCCGAATCGCTAGGGTCGATCCATGGCAGTCGACGAGGGTCCGCGGCGGTACGCCAAGGGCGCCGCCCGGCGCCGCGAGATCCTCGAGGCGGCGCTGGCCCTCATCGCCGAGCGCGGCTACTCCGCGTCATCGCTGCAGGAGATCGCCGACGCCGTGGGCATCAGCAAGGCCGGCGTGCTGCACTACTTCGACTCGCGGGAGGCGCTCATCGCCGCCGTGCTCGAGGAGCGCGACGCCCACTCCGCCGCCGACTACCGCCAGGCGGTGCCCGACGGGGATCCCGCGGACATGGTCGGCATGCTCCTCCGCGCGAGCTCGCACAACGCCGCGACGCCCGGCCTCGTCGCGCTGTACTCGCGGCTCGTCGTGGACGCGGCCGGTGCCGAGCATCCCGCGCACGCGTACATCGCCGACCGCTACGCCCGCGTTGTCGGCGCGATGGCCGACCAGGTGCGCGCGCTCGACGTCGAGCTGCCCGGCGGAATGGATGCGGAGGCGTTCGCGCGCGTCGCGGTCGCGGTGAGCGACGGCCTGCAGCTGCAGTGGAGCTACCGGCCCGAGATCGACATGCGCGACGCGCTCGAGCGGGCGATCCGCGCGCTCAGCGGCGGGGCGCTCCCCGTGCCGTCGGCGGATCCGGCCGCCGCGACCGCCTGACCGTCGGCCTCGGCCTCGGCCTCGGCCTCCGCCTCCGCCGCGGCCTCGGCGTCAGAGCCGCCCGGTCGCCTTCAGCCGGATGTAGCGGTCGGCCAGCGCGGGCGGCAGGTCCGCCGGCGCGCCCGTGACGACGTCCGCCCCGAGCCGGCGCACCGCGGCCTCCACGCGCGCGACGTCGAGGAGCGCGCGCTCGGCGGCGGCCGCGCGGTAGACGGCGGCGCGGCCTGAGCGGTCGGCGGCGCGCTCGGCGAGGCCGGGATCCACCACCGCGGCCACGAGCACGTGGTGCGTGCGCGTCAGCTGCGGCAGCGCCTGCAGGAGCGCGCGCGTGCTGCCGGGGGAGTCGATGGCGGTGAGCAGCACCACGAGCGAGCGCTGCGACACGATGCGGCGCACGAGCGCGGGCACGGCCGTCCAGTCGGTCTCGAGGAGCTCCGGGTCCACGGGCGCGAGGGCGTCGACCATGCGCGAGACCACGTCCCCGCCGGATCCGGCCCGCACGCGCGCGCGGACGCGGCGGTCGTGCGCCACCATGTCCACCCGGTCGCCCGAGCGCGTGGCGAGCGCCGCGAGCAGCAGCGACGCCTCGAACGCGGTGTCGAGGCGCGTCTCGTCCCGGATCCGGCCCGCGGCCGTGCGGCCCGTGTCGAGCACGAGCACCACGCGCCGGTCGCGCTCGGGCCGCCAGGTGCGGACGACCACGTCCTGGCGCCGGGCGGTCGCACGCCAGTCGATGGAGCGCACGTCGTCGCCGCGCACGTAGTCGCGCAGGCTGTCGAACTCGGTGCCCTGGCCGCGCACCATGAGGGCGGTCCGGCCGTCGAGCTCGCGCATCCGGGCGAGGCGCGAGGGCAGGTGGCGGCGCGAGCGGAACGGCGGCAGCACGCGCACGGCGCCGGGGGAGAGGAGCGTCGCCTGGCGCGCGGCGAGGCCGAGCGGGCCGGCCGAGCGGATCGTCACGCGCTCGGTGCGGCGCTCGCCGCGACGGGTCGGCGTGAGGGAGAGGCGGATCGCGCGGCGCTCGCCGGCGGGGATCCGCACCCGGTCGCGCGTGGAGGACGCGCCCGCGGACGGCTGCCAGGCGTCGCGCACCACGCCGCGCAGGGTGCGGGATCCGCGGTTCGTCACGAGCAGCACGCTCTCGCCCGCCTCGTCGAGGCGGATCCGCGCGGGCAGCACGCGCTCGAGCGCCACGGCCCGCGGGCTCGCGGCGAGGGCGAGGTCCGTCGCCACCAGCAGGGCGACCAGGAGGATCCACCCCGCGAGGAGCGCGTAGGCCGCGTCCGACCCGTCGCCGAGCGCGACGAGCGGCGCGATCCCCAGGAGGAGGAGCGCGACCGTGCGTCCGGTGAGGGCCATCTAGCGGCGCGCCACTAGATCGGCACCTGCACCTGCGCCATGACCCCGCGGAGCACGGCGTCGACGAACACGCCCTCGAGCTCCGCCTCGGGCCGCAGCGCGATGCGGTGGCGGAGCACCGGCAGCACCATCTCCTGCACGTGGTCGGGGGTCACGGCGTCGAAGCCGCTCAGCCACGCCCACGCGCGGCTCGCGGCCAGGAGGCTCGTGGATCCGCGCGGCGACACCCCGAGCTGCACCGACGGCGAGCGGCGGGTCGCCCGCGCCAGGTCGACCATGTAGGCGAGCACATCCGCGCCCACGCGCACCTCGTGCACGGCGGCCTGCGCGCGGCGGAGGCCGTCGGCGTCGAGCACGGGCCGCACGCCCGCCGCGTGGAGGTCCCGCGGGTCGAAGCCGGTCGAGTGCCGGCGGAGCACCTCGACCTCGGCCTCGCGCTCCGGGAGGTCGAGCACGAGCTTCAGCAGGAAGCGGTCGAGCTGCGCCTCGGGCAGCGTGTAGGTGCCCTCGTACTCGACGGGGTTCTGCGTGGCCGCGACGAGGAAGGGATCCGGCAGGGCGTGGCTCTCGCCGTCGACCGTGACCTGCCGCTCCTCCATCGCCTCGAGCAGCGCCGACTGCGTCTTGGGCGGCGTGCGGTTGATCTCGTCCGCCAGCAGGATGCTCGTGAACACCGGCCCGCGGCGGAACGAGAACGCGCCCTCGCGGGAGTCGTAGACGAGGGATCCGGTGATGTCGCCCGGCATGAGGTCGGGCGTGAACTGCACGCGCGCGGTGTCGAGGCGGAGGGCCTCGCTGAGCGCGCGGACGAGCAGCGTCTTCGCGACGCCGGGCACGCCCTCGAGGAGGACGTGGCCGCGGGCGAGGAGGGCGATGATCATGCCGGTCACGGCGCCGTCCTGGCCGACGACGGCCTTCCCGACCTCGGTCCGGACGGCGAGCAGGCTGGTGCGGAGGTCGTCGGTCATGGATCCATTCTCCTGGTCGGGTCGGCGGGGTCGGCGGCGCGGGCGACGCGGCGCTCGAGGGCGGCGAGGCGCCCGGCGAGGTCGACGAGGTCGCGGTCGGTGCGGGGGCGGTCGTCGAGGAGCAGGGCGCGGATGCCCGCGGGGTCCTCCTGGAGGGCGGCGGCGGAGGCGGCCACGACGTCGTCGACGGACGCGAGGCGGCCGAGTGCGAGCGTCGTGGCGATCCGGTCGACCGTGCCCACCCGCAGCGCGTCGAGGGCGTGGCCGCGCGCGTCCGCCCGCTGGTAGAGCCGGGCGCGGCCCTCCGCGGTCTCGTCGGCGCGCACCACGACGGGCAGCCGCTCCACCACGAGCGGGCCGAAGCGGCGGCCGCGCCACACGGCGGCGGCGAGGGCGGCGGCGCCCAGCAGCAGGATCGCCGGGGTCACCCACCCGGGCGTCAGCTCCCCGAGCGTGGGCGGCGCGTCTCCGGCGGCGTCGTCGGGCGACGGGGTGTACCAGACGAGCCGCCGCCGCTCGCCGAGCACGCCCAGGGCGAGGGCGGCGGATCCCTGCTCGGCGATGCGGTCGTTGGTGAGGATCGGATCCGCGCCGAGCACGGTCACGGTGCCGCCGGGCGCGAGCGTCGCCGGCACCCGGAGGAGCGCGAACGCGTCGCCGGTGTCGTCGGGGAAGCACGTGACGGCGTCCGCCGCGTCGTCGCCGAGGTAGCGGAACACGGGCGCGTCGTCCGGCACGGATCCCGCGGCCGTGGCGGCCGGCAGCGCGCACGCGGCGTCGAGCGCGCGGTCGGCGGACTCGGCCGCGCCGCCCGCCGCGACGTCGGGCGCGATGGCCTGCAGGGTCCGGAAGTCGGGCGCGAGCAGCACCGTGCGGGTCGCGAGCCGGCCGACCTCCGCCAGTCGCTCGTCGTCGAGGCGGTCGGAGGTCACGCCGAGCACGAGCGTCGCGTCGTCGCCGTCCCCGACGGCGACCCGCGCCTCCTCGAGCGTCGTCGCGAGCGTGACCTCGACGCCCTGCGCCTGGAGCACGCGGGCGAGCGCCTGCGTGCCGCCGGGCGCCGGGTTGTCGGGGGCCAGCGCGTCGCCCTGGCGCGCGACGCCGGAGACCGCGAGCGAGGCCACGGCGACGAGCATGGCGAGGGCGGCCAGCGCGATCCACGTGCCGGCCCGCTGCAGCGCCTGCCGCGGCGTCCGGGTCTCGGGCGTCGCGAGGTCGGCGGTCGGCGCGGGCGCGCTCACCGCGGACCCGCGCCCACGGGCTCGTGCAGCACGGGGACGGCCGTGCGCAGGTCGCGGTCGAGGGCGGCGAGCCGGTCGAGCATCCCCTCGGTGCCGGGGCGGCCGAGGTAGCGGACGGCGTCGAAGTCGTCGGCCGCGACGACGAGGCGGGCGGCATGGGCCGGGTGCGCGGATCCCGCGCGCCGGGCGAACCCGCGGGCGGTGGTGCCCGGATCCACCGTCACGATCGTGCGCTCGGCCTGTTCGCGCGCGATCGCCCGGAACAGGTCGGACGCGGCCGCCGCCAGGTCGCCCGCTCGGCGGGACGCCTCGGCCGCGCGGCGCAGCTCCTCGGCGGAGCGCCGGTCGTCGGATCCGAACAGCCCGGCGCCGCGCGCGGCCGCCCGCCTGCGGTCCCGGCGCGGCGCCCCGAACACGAGGAACGCCACCACGACGACGACGAGCAGGAGCACCCCGATCACCACGGGCGCGAGGTCGGCGAGGCCGCCGCCCGCCCCGTCGAGGAGCCCGGCGATCCAGTCGCCCACGGCCTGCGCCGCGAGGTCGAGCGCGTTCGGCCGGGCCGCCTCGTACTCGGGCTTCGCGAGCTCGTCGAGGAGGAGGCGGCGCGCGTCGTCGGCGTCGGGATCGAGCGGCACCGCGGCCGCGCGCGCGGCCGCGGCGAGCAGGAGGGAGCCGGTCACGCGCGTCCCGGGCCGGCTGCGCCCGCGGGCGCCTGGTACGGGTCCCGCGCGTCCGGCCCGGTGGCCGATGCCGCGCCCGCCGCGCGCTCCTGGGCGAAGCGCGCGAACTCGAGGTCGAGCCCCTCGCGCCGCATCCGCAGGTCGATGTAGAGGATGGCCGCGTTCGCCGACGTGACGACCGCGCCGATGCTCCCCACCACCACGCTCACCACGACCGAGAGCAGCTGCGTGCCGAGGTAGAAGACCGTCGAGGCGTCGAAGGTCTGGAATTCGAGCTCCCCGTTCGGGAAGAGCACGGTCTGCAGGATGGAGGTCAGCAGGGTCATCGGCACCGTCACGACGTTCGTGGCCGCGGAGACGATCACCGCGGTGAGCAGCAGGATCCCGAGCACGCGCCAGAACGACCCGATCGTGAGCGACCACGACCGGCGGGCCGCCGCGAGCGGCCGCAGCCGCTCGATCACGATGGCGCTCGGCACGAGGGCGAGCCGCGTCGAGACCCAGGCGGAGACGACCACGAGGCCCATCACGCCGAGCACGCCCACGATGATCCCCACGGCGATGCCCGCGCCGCCGGCGAGCACCAGCAGCGTCACGATGCCCGCGAGCACCGCGAGGACGAGCGTCCACGCCGCCGTGAGGGAAAGGCTCCACAGCACGAGCGGCAGGATCCGCGGGCGGGCGAGCCGCCACAGCGCACGCATCCGCAGCCGCTCGCCGAGCGTGCCCCGCGCCACCTCGCTCGCGACGACGCCCTGCAGGAACGCCGACGCGACGATCGACAGCACGATGGTGACGAGGGCGGCGACGATGACCGCCGCCACGCCGCCGGCGATGAGCGGCCCCTGCTCCGCCTCGCGCGCGGAGAAGATGCGCGTGACGACGAAGCCGGTCACGCCGCTCACGATCACGAGGGTCACGATGCCGACGAGCCCCTGGATCAGCAGCGCGCTGCCGACCGTGGCGCCGGGATTCCGGCGCAGCGTCTGGAACGAGCCCGCGAGGATCGCACCGAGGCCCAGCGGCCGCAGCGGCAGCAGGCCGGGCTTCGGCGGCGGGGTCCAGCCGGGCGCGGCGCCCCAGCCGGGCGGCGGCGGGAAGCCCCCGCCGGGAGGAGCCGCGGGCGACCCGGGCGGGGGAGCCGCGGGCGAGCCGGGGGTCTGAGGGGCCTCCCAGCTCTGGTCGTCGGTCACGCCCGCCAGCCTCCCACAGGCCGCGCGCGAAGTCCCGCGCCGGGCGGGCCCGGCCGATCCCCGCGCATGCACCGGCTAGCCTGGAGGCCTACGAGGACAGGGAACACCTTCAGATGACAGCACGGATCCTGGTGGTCGACGACGACACCGCGCTCGCCGAGATGATCGGCATCGTCCTGCGCACCGAGGGGTTCGAGCCCTCCTTCTGCGGGGACGGCGGCCAGGCGCTCGCCGCGTTCCACGAGGCGAAGCCCGACCTGGTGCTGCTCGACCTCATGCTCCCCGGCCTCGACGGCATCCAGGTGTGCGACCTCATCCGCGCCGAGTCGGGCGTGCCCATCATCATGCTCACCGCGAAGTCCGACACGGCCGACGTCGTCAAGGGCCTCGAGTCCGGCGCCGACGACTACATCGTCAAGCCCTTCAACCCGAAGGAGCTCGTCGCCCGCATCCGCACGCGCCTGCGCCCCGCGGCCGCCGCGTCGCCCGGGCTCCTCCAGGTCGGCGACCTCGTCGTCGACGTCGAGGGCCACGAGGTGCGCCGCGGCGAGGAGCGGATCAACCTCACGCCCCTCGAGTTCGACCTCCTGCACGCGCTCGCCAGCCGCCCGCAGCAGGTGTTCACGCGCGAGATGCTCCTCGAGCAGGTTTGGGGCTACCAGTACAAGGCCGACACGCGCCTCGTCAACGTCCACGTGCAGCGACTGCGCGCGAAGGTCGAGGACGACCCGGACAACCCGCGCATCGTCATGACCGTCCGCGGCGTCGGCTACCGCGCGGGGGCAGCGACCTAGCCCCATGCGCCCGCTGCCCGTGTGGCTCGTCGACTGGAGGTCGTGGCCGCGCCGCCTCGTCCGCATCTGGTCGGTGTCCCTCCAGTTCCGCACCGTCCTCATCACGGTCGCGCTCTCGGGCGTCACCGTGCTCCTCATCGGCGTGCTCATGACGCAGAGCATCTCGAGCGACCTCTTCCGCCAGCGGCTCGACACCGTGCTGCAGCAGTCGAACAGCGCCACCAGCCGGATGCAGGAGCAGTTCACGTCCTCCGACGCCAGCGACCAGACCGAGCTCGAGCAGCTCCGCACGCAGGTCTTCGACGAGCTGCGCGGCAGCGCCATCAACCTCTCCGACTTCGCGTTCCGCCGCACGCCCGGCACGGAGGCGCGGAACGTGCTGCAGAACGCGTCCACCGCCGACTACGTCGACAGCCTCCTGAGCGCCGACCTCCGTCGCGCGGTCGGCGAGGGCACGGGCACGCAGCAGTGGCAGTCGGTGGCGATCCCGGTGGGGGACCAGGGCGCCACGAGCCCCGGCATCGTCGTCGGATCGAGCATCGACATCCCGTCGGCCGGGAGGTACGAGCTGTACCTCGTCTACGACCTCGGCGACATCCAGCAGACCCTCGACTTCGTGGCGGGCACGATCCTCCTCGCGTTCCTCTTCCTCATCGTGCTCATCGGGGCGATCGCGTGGCTCGTGGTGCGCCTGGTGGTGGCGCCCATCCGCGTCGCCGCCGACACGAGCCAGAAGCTCGCGGCCGGCCAGCTCGAGGAGCGCCTGCCGGTGAAGGGCGAGGACGTGATCGCCACGCTCGCGCGCTCGTTCAACGGCATGGCCGACTCGCTGCAGTCGCAGATCACGCAGCTCGCCGACCTCTCCCAGCTGCAGCAGCGCTTCGTCTCCGACGTCTCGCACGAGCTGCGCACGCCGCTCACCACGATCCGGCTCGCCGGCGGCGTGCTCTACGACCTGCGCGAGGACTTCAGCCCGCCGGCCGCCCGCAGCGCCGAGCTGCTGCACACGCAGGTGGAGCGCTTCGAGACGCTGCTCGCCGACCTGCTGGAGATCAGTCGGTTCGACGCGGGCGCGGTGGACCTCGTGACCGAGCCGACCAACCTCGTGCGGCTCGTCGAGGACTCCATCGAGGAGTTCGAGGGCCTCGCCGCGCAGAAGGGCTCCGAGCTCAAGCTGGTCGCCCCCGGCGGCTACTTCGACGCCGAGATGGACGCGCGCCGCGTGCGCCGCATCGTCACGAACCTCGTCGGCAACGCGGTCGACCACGGCGAGGGCCGGCCCATCGTGATCACGGTCGACAGCGACCGGGACGCCGTCGCGCTCGCCGTCCGCGACTACGGCGTCGGCATGACGCACGAGGAGATGGGCCACGTCTTCGACCGGTTCTGGCGGGCGGATCCGTCGCGCCAGCGCACCACGGGCGGCACCGGCCTCGGCCTCGCCATCTCCCTGGAGGACACGAACCTGCACCACGGCTGGCTGCAGCTGTGGTCGCGGCCGGGCGAGGGATCCTGCTTCCGCCTGACCCTGCCCCGCCGCCCCGACGTCCCCCTCGACAGCTCGCCCGTCGCGCTGCCGCCCGACGACCCCGCGGACGACCGCGCCGACGAGGAGGATGCCCGTGTCCCCAGCAGCTGATCCCCGCCCGCGCCGCGCGTCCCGCGCGGCCGCCGTCGTGCTCGTCGCCGCCTGCGCCATCCTCCTCTCCGGCTGCGTCTCGATCCCGTCCGGCGGGCCCGTCTCCGAGGGCGACCCCGCCACCGTCACCGACGAGTCGGGCGTCAGCTACCAGCCGGACGGCCCGCAGGCGGGCGACGCCCCCGACGACGTCATCGCCGGCTTCGTCGACGCCGCCACGAGCTCCGCCGACCAGTACGGCGTCGCGCGCCAGTTCCTCTCCTCCGACTTCGCGTCGCGCTGGGACCCGTTCGCGAGCGTCGTCGTCTGGGAGGGCCAGGCGAGCACCTCGGAGGAGGTCGACGGCACCTACAGCTACTCCGTCACGACCATCGCGACGGTCGACGGCCAGGGCCACTACCGCGAGGTCGGCAGCGACCAGGAGACGCGCCTGTCCTTCCAGCTCGTGCAGGAGCGCGGCGAGTGGCGCATCGCGAAGGCGCCCGACGGCATCGCCCTGCGCTCCACCTACTTCCGCGAGATCTTCAGCGCGCACGCCCTCTACTTCTTCGACCCCACGTTCTCGTTCCTCGTGCCCGACCTCCGGTTCTTCGTCACGCGCGCGTCCCAGAGCGTCAGCACGCGCATCGTCAAGTCGCTCCTCCAGGGCCCGTCGCCGTGGCTGTCGCAGCCCGCGGTCGTCACGGCCTTCCCCGAGGGCACGCGGCTGGCGTCGTCGACCGTCACGACCGCGGGCGGCACGCCGCAGGTGGACCTCTCGACCGAGGCGCGCGCCGCCGACGGCATCACGCAGCAGCGGATGAAGCTCCAGCTGCGGCAGAGCCTGTCCAACATCCCGTCCGTGCTCGACGTGCAGATGCTCGTCGACGGCACGCCCCTCACCGTGGCGGACTTCGGCGGCCGCGGCCCCGTCAAGGACCCGCAGGCGGAGTCGCGCCCGCTCGTCCTCGCGCAGGGCGCGTTCGGCTACCTCGGCGGGGGAGAGGTGGCCCCGCTCGGCTTGCTCGGCACGCGCGTGACGGCGCTCGGGGCCGACGCGGCGACCCTCAGCGCCGACGGCCAGCAGGCGGCGGTGCGCAACGCGTCCGGCGTCTGGTCGGTGGGTGACGGCGACCGCGACGCCGTCCTCCTGGACACGCGTCCGGGCCTCGTCGCGCCGTCCCTCGACACGCAGGGCTACGTCTGGTCGACACCGGCGTCGGATCCTCGCGGGCTCGTCGCGTGGGGCCCCGACGGCGTCGGCCACCCCGTCGCCGTGAGCTGGACCGCCACGGGCCGTGTCGTCTCCCTCGAGGTCGCGCGCGACGGCGCCCGCGTCCTCGTCCAGCTCGAGACGGGCGCCGGGCCGCAGCTGCTCGTCGCCTCGATCGTGCGCGACAAGGGCGTCCCCACCGCCCTCACGACGACCCCGCTCGAGCTCCTCGCGTCGCCCGGCACCCCGTTGGACGCGACGTGGGTCGACGAACTCGACGTCGCCACCCTCACCCTCGCGCCCGACGGCGAGCGCCAGGTCGAGCTGCACCAGGTGGGCGGTCCGTCGAAGGACATGGGATCCGCGGCCGACGGCGTCTCCATCACCGGCGCCAACGACGAGAGCGGCCTGCGCGTCCTCACCAGCGCGGGCGCCCTGCTCACGCCGCGGGGCAGCACGTGGCAGCAGACCGCCACCGGCGTCTCCTTCGTGGCGACCAAGCGCTGACCCCGTCCACGGATCCGCCGCGCCAGTCCTCCCCGCACCGGCCGCGTGCGATCCTCCGCGCGTGATCCCCGTGCCCGGGCCGCTCGCCCCGTCCTCCCGCATCCCGTCCGCGCTCCGCGCAGCCCTGCTCGACGCCCTCGCGGTCGTCGCCCCGGTGACCTGCGCCGGGTGCGGCGCCCCCGACCGCGCTGTGTGCTCGGCCTGCCGGGCCGCGATGCCCTGCCCGCCCCTCGTGCGACCCCTCGCGCTGCCCGCCGTCCCGTCGCCCCGGGGTCGCGTCCCGGCCCGCGTCGTGCCGGTCGGCTGCGGGAGCGCGTACGCCCCGCCCTGGCCCGCGCTCCTGTCCGGCCTCAAGGAGGACGGCCGCACGGACGCCGCGCGGGCGATGGCGGCGACCCTGATCCGCGCCGTCCACGCTTCCGTCGCCGCCGCCGAGCGCGAGGCCGATCCCGCCGCCGCCCCCGCGTGGCCTCTCGACGTGATCCCCGTCCCCGCGCCCGCCGCCTCCCTCCGCCGTCGCGGCTACGCGCCCGTCGAGGTCCTGCTCGCCCGCGCCGGGATCGTGCCGCTGCGGGCGCCGGGCGTGCCCGGGCTGCGGCGCCACCCGCTCCGCTTCACCCGACGGCCGGCCGACCAGGCCGGCCTCGGGGTCGCCGCGCGCGCGGCCAACGTCGACGGCTGCCTCTCAGCGCGCATCGACCTCGCCGGCCGCCGGATCCTCGTGGTCGACGACGTCCTCACCACAGGAGCCACGCTCCGCGAGACCTGCCGCGCCGTCCGCGCCGCGGGCGGCGAGGTCGTCGCGTGCGCCGTGCTCACGGCCGTGTCCGCCCGCACCCGCGGCGCAGCGCCACGCGCCCGACGACCGACCCGTCGCTCCCTGTGCATGTCCGATGCGCGCGCGGTCCACCCGCCGGATGCCTCGCGCTGCGATGAGCCCGAGGTCTAGGCTCGCCCGAAAGGCGTGAAAGTGATCGCCCTCTTCCAGCGGGCGACGCGTCATGATCTGGAGGTACGTCATGGACATCAACATCACCGGCCGCAACGCGGAGATCACGGACCGATTCCGCGTGTACGCCACCGAGAAGGCCGACAAGATCGTCCAGCTCGCCGAGAAGTCCATCTCTCTCGACATCAAGGTCTCGCGGCACAGCGAGAAGTCCGGCGGATCCGCCGGGGACGACCGCGTGGAGATCACGCTCGTGGGCCCGGGCCCCGTCATCCGCGCCGAGAGCAGCGCCGCCGACAAGTTCGCCGCCTTCGACCTGGCCCTCGGGCGCATGCTCGAACGGCTGCGCCGTGCCAAGGACAAGAAGAAGATCCACCGCGGCAACCACCGCCCCGTGTCCCTGCACGAGGCCGCCACCGAGGGCTTCGCCCAGATCGACCTCGACCCGGCGGACGCCGAGCTCATCGAGCGCGTCAACGGGAAGAGCGTCGCGCCCGTCGACCAGCCCGTCGACGAGGACGACTACTGCCCCGTGGTCATCCGCACCAAGGTATTCCCGTCGCAGTCCATGACGGTCGACCAGGCCCTCGAGCACATGGAGCTCGTCGGCCACGACTTCTTCCTCTTCATCGACGCGGAGACCGACCGCCCGAGCGTCGTCTACCGCCGCAAGGGCTGGGACTACGGCGTCATCGGCCTGGCCGACGGCGAGCAGGAGCTGGCCGGCGCCGGCGCCGGCGCCGGATCGCGATCGCTGCGCCGCTGATCCCCCTCCTCCCACGAGGCCCCGCACGCTCCCGCGTGCGGGGCCTCGTGCGTGAGACCGCGTCCCCGGATCAGGGCGTTCCCGGGAAGGGCACCGGACGAGCCGGTACTATGGCGAAGCTCGTCGGCGGCGACATCCGCGCGCCGTCACGGCGGTCGTCGTCATCCGGCGCCCGCCCATCTACGCAGGGAGACACCGATGGCCTCAGTACTCGAGAAGGTCCTTCGCGTCGGCGAGGGGCGCACGCTCCGCAAGCTGCAGAACTACGCGAAGGCGGTGAACCAGCTCGAGGAGGACTTCACGCACCTCACCGACGAGGAGCTGAAGAACGAGACCGTCGAGCTCCGCGAGCGCCACGCCAACGGCGAGTCCCTCGACGACCTGCTCCCCGAGGCGTTCGCCGCCGTCCGCGAGGCCTCCCGCCGCACGCTCGGCCTCCGCCACTTCGACGTCCAGATCATGGGCGGCGCCGCCCTCCACCTCGGCAACATCGCCGAGATGAAGACGGGCGAGGGCAAGACCCTCGTCGCCACGCTGCCGGCTTACCTCAACGCCATCGCCTCGCGCGGCGTGCACGTCATCACGGTCAACGACTACCTCGCGAGCTACCAGAGCGAGCTCATGGGCCGCGTCTTCCGCGCCCTCGGCATGACCACCGGCGTGATCCTCGCGGGCCAGACCCCGCAGCAGCGCCGCGAGCAGTACGCCGCCGACATCACCTACGGCACGAACAACGAGTTCGGCTTCGACTACCTGCGCGACAACATGGCGTGGCAGGCCTCCGACATGGTCCAGCGCGGCCACTTCTTCGCCGTGGTCGACGAGGTCGACTCCATCCTCATCGACGAGGCCCGCACGCCGCTCATCATCTCGGGCCCCTCCGCGGGCGACGCGAACCGCTGGTTCACCGAGTTCGCGAACGTGGCGAAGCGCCTCGTCCCCGAGGTCGACTACGAGGTCGACGAGAAGAAGCGCACGGTCGGCGTGCTCGAGGCGGGCATCGAGAAGGTCGAGGACCACCTCGGCATCGACAACCTCTACGAGTCCGCGAACACCCCGCTCATCTCCTTCCTCAACAACTCGATCAAGGCCAAGGCCCTGTTCAAGAAGGACAAGGACTACGTCGTCATGAACGGCGAGGTCCTCATCGTCGACGAGCACACGGGCCGCATCCTCATGGGCCGCCGCTACAACGAGGGCATCCACCAGGCCATCGAGGCCAAGGAGGGCGTCGCGGTCAAGGCCGAGAACCAGACCCTCGCCACCGTCACGCTGCAGAACTACTTCCGCCTCTACAAGAAGCTCTCGGGCATGACGGGCACGGCCGAGACCGAGGCCGCCGAGTTCATGAGCACCTACAAGCTCGGCGTCGTCCCGATCCCCACGAACCGGCCTATGCAGCGCAAGGACCAGTCCGACCTCATCTACAAGAACGAGAAGGCGAAGTTCGAGCAGGTCGTCGAGGACATCGCCGAGCGCCACGCGTCCGGCCAGCCCGTCCTCGTCGGCACCACGAGCGTCGAGAAGAGCGAGTACCTGTCCAAGCTGCTCGCGAAGAAGGGCGTCCGCCACGAGGTCCTCAACGCGAAGAACCACGCGCGCGAGGCCGCCATCGTCGCGCAGGCCGGCCGCCTCGGATCCGTCACCGTCGCCACCAACATGGCCGGCCGCGGCACGGACATCATGCTCGGCGGCAACGCGGAGTTCCTCGCGGTCGCCGCCATGAACGCGCGCGGGCTCAGCCCCGTCGAGACCCCGGAGCAGTACGAGACCGAGTGGGACGACGTGTTCGCGCAGGTCAAGGCCGAGGTCGACGAGGAGGCCGCGAAGGTCATCGAGGCCGGCGGCCTCTACGTGCTCGGCACCGAGCGCCACGAGTCCCGGCGCATCGACAACCAGCTCCGCGGACGCTCCGGCCGCCAGGGCGACCCGGGGGAGAGCCGCTTCTACCTCTCGCTCACCGACGACCTCATGCGCCTGTTCAACAACGGCGCCGCCGCGAGCCTCATGGGCCGCGACAGCGTGCCGGACGACGTGGCCATCGAGTCGAAGGTGGTCAGCCGCGCCATCCGCAGCGCGCAGGGGCAGGTCGAGGCGCGCAACGCCGAGATCCGCAAGAACGTCCTCAAGTACGACGACGTCCTCAACCGCCAGCGCGAGGCGATCTACGGCGACCGCCGCCACATCCTCGAGGGCGACGACCTCCAGGAGCGCTCGCAGCGCTTCCTCGAGGCCGTCATCGACGACGTGCTCGACTCGCACATCGGCGAGGGCAACGGCGACGACTGGGACTTCGACGCCCTGTGGACCGAGCTCAAGACGCTGTACCCGATCTCGATCACCATCGACGAGGTCATCACGGAGGCGGGGAGCAAGGGCCGCGTGAACCGCGACTTCGTCCGCCGCGAGATCCTCTCCGATGCGAAGCTCGCCTACGCGAAGCGCGAGGAGCAGCTCGGCGAGGCCGCGATGCGCGAGCTCGAGCGTCGCGTGGTGCTCTCGGTCATCGACCGCCGCTGGCGCGAGCACCTCTACGAGATGGACTACCTGAAGGACGGCATCGGCCTCCGCGCCATGGCCCAGCGCGACCCGCTGGTCGAGTACCAGCGCGAGGGCTTCGCGCTCTTCCAGCAGATGATGGGCGCCATCCGCGAGGAGACCGTCGGGTTCCTGTTCAACCTGGAGGTCGAGGTGCAGGCGCCCGCGGATGCCGAGTCCGTGGGACCGCGCATCCAGGCGAAGGGCCTCGCCGCGAACCAGGCCACGGCGGACAAGCTCCGCTACACCGCCCCGACGGACGACGGCGGCGTCGAGGTGCGGAACCAGCGCGGCCAGATCGAGAAGGCGGCGACTGCGAAGGCGCAGAAGGACCAGCAGGCCGAGGACGCCGTCCTGGTCGGCGAGGACGAGCCGGAGACCCCGCAGGGTCCGCCCGCCCGCGGCGCCTTCGGCCAGGCGACCGGTGCAGCGTCAGCCGCTCCGCAGAACCGCGAGGAGCGTCGCAAGGCCGATCGACGCAAGTAGGCCCTCCCCGGTCCGGCGGGTCACCCGTCGTCCCGGGGCCCGAGCGTCGAGCGCACGACGAAGGGCGCGTCTCCCGCGGGAGACGCGCCCTTCGTCGTGCGACGGGTGGCTACAAGACGTTGATGGCCGTCGCGCGCCAGCGGCGGTCGAGGCCCTCGAGCCGGATGGCGACGGCGCGGGCGCGTGCCCGGCCGTGGACCACGATGACCGCCTCGATGACGCCGTCTCGAGGGGAGAACGACGTGACCGTGCCGATGGTGAACACCGGCCGGGTCACCGACTGCCCCTTGGTGCGCCGGGCCCGGGCGCTGAGCACCACGCGCTTGAGCAGGTGGCGGTAGACGTCGTCGCTGACCCAGCGGGCGATCTGGTCGAGCTCCCGGGCTCCGGCGAGGATCTCGATGACGCAGCGGGTGAGGTTCTCGAGCAGCGGCCCCGACGGGGGCAGGTCCTGGCTGCTGCAGGGCTGGCGCCCGAAGAAGTCGTCGACGTCGAAGCGCTTGCGGACCGTTCCCCGCACCGTGGCGGTCGTCGAGGATTCGGTCGCGGAGGACGGACCGGCTGGGGCGCTCGTCGTCTGCGGAGGCGCTGCGGCGGGCTTCCGAGCACCGGACCGCCGGGTGGAGCCGCCCTCGGCGTCACCGGCGACGGTGCTCCGGCCGTCGGGGAGATCCTCCCGTGGCACTGCTTCACTCATGCGTCACTCCCATCCCGGTGCTCCCCCCGATCGGGGGGACCACGATGCCTGGTCAACTCTGACAGTGCGAGAGGCTCGGCGCACGTCCAGGGCACAAGATGTGGAGAACTGAGAGCGGATCTCAAGGAAGGCACCCAAGGTGACCCGGATGTGCCAGCCGTCCCCGCCGCCGCGCCGCTCCCTCCGACCGCACAGGGCCGGCGACCGATGAGGTGGGAGAACCTCTTCGACGACCTCGAGGGCCAGTGGGAGACGGCGCGGCTCGCTGAGGAGCGCGAGCAGCGCGACGAGGAGGAGCGCGTGCGCGTCGCGCGCACCGTCTTGCGGGACCGCCTGAGGGCGCTCACCTCGTCCGATCAGGCGCGACCGCTGCGCCTGTCGCTGTCGGACGGCACGTGGATCGACCTCCGCGCCAAGGTGCTCGGGCGCGATTGGATGTCGGGGGAGCTGACCGTCCCGGGCGATGCGCCGTCGCGCGAGGAACGGGCGTGCATCCTCCCCCTCGCCTCCATCCACGCGCTCGCCCTGGATCGCGAGCAGGTGCGGTCGAGCCTCGCGCCGGTCTCCGAGCTCCCGCCCGAGCGCGGCATCGTCGATCGGATCGGGCTGCCGTTCGTCCTCCGCGACCTCTGCCGACGTCGCGCGCATGTCGAGATGCGGCTCCGGGACACCGTGGTCGGGGGCACGCTGGATCGCGTCGCCCGCGACCACGTCGACGTCGCCGTCCACGAGGCGGGGAGCCCCCGCCGGGAGTCGGCCGTATCGGGGTACCGGCTGGTGCCTCTGGCGGGAATCGTCCTCGTCCGGGTCTGATCGTCACCGCCGCGGCAGCATGTGGACAACGCACGACGCCCGCGCGCGCCGTCCCCGACATTGACCGGCATGCCTGCGACCCCTCGTCCCGCGCGTCCGGCGCGCCGCCCCGTCTGGTTGGATCCCCGCTTCATCGTGGGGCTGGTCCTGGTCCTCGTGTCGACGGGTGGGGTGGTGGCGCTCCTGCGCTCCGCGGACTCGTCGGTGGTCGTCATGTCCGCGGGATCCGCCCTGGACGCGGGGACCACGGTCCACGCCTCCGACCTCGTGCCCGTGCGCGTGCGCATCGACGGCGCGGCCGACCTCTACGTCTCCCCGGAGTCCGCCGACGGGCTCGTCGTCACGCGCTTCGTGGGAGCCGGTGAGCTCGTCCCGCGGTCGTCCGTCTCCTCGGCGGACGCACGCACCACCGCATCGGTCGTCATCCCCACGTCTGCGGGCGCCGACCACCTCGTCGCACCGGGCAACGTGGTCGACATCTGGGCGGCCGCGGCGAAGGGCTCGGGCACGAACGCCTACGACGCGCCACGGGTCATCGTCTCCGGGGCCACCGTCACCCAGGTCATCCGACCCGAGGGCTTCGTCGCGGATCAGGACCACACGCAGGTGCAGCTGACCGTGCCGCGTGAGGACGTGGCCGCGGTCCTGTCCTCCACCGACGCGCGCGACCAGATGACGCTCGTGCCCGTCGGCGATGCGGGGGCCTGAGCGTGGCGTCCCTGATCCTCGCCCTCCCGCCGCGCGTGGAGGACGCGCTCCTCCGCGACGTCGTCGAGGCGGGTCACACGGTCCTCGCCCGCGTCACGGGCGCGGCCGAGGTGATCTCCGCGGTCCGGGCGACGACGGTCGATCCCCTGCACCTGGTCATCGCGGCGTCGCCGACGACGCTCGATCGGGACGTGCTCGCGGCGCTCGACGAACGGGGCGCGCGAGCGGTGGCGGTGGCGTCGAGCGAGGCCGACCGTCGCAACGCGCAGTCGCTCGGACACCACGAGGTCGTGGACGAAGCGGCCAGCTGGCGCGAGATCGAGGAGCTGCTGCTCTCGGCGCGCCCGCTCGGGGTGCCCGGCGCGACGGTGGCGGGCGTCCGTCGTGCGAACGCCGTCGCCGCGCACCTGGAGATCGGCCCTCCCGAGCATGTCGGCTCGGGCGACGCACCCGATCGGGCCCGTCTCGACGGCGCCGGGACCCGACGGCCGGCGCGTGACCCCGATGCCGGCGCGGACCCGCTCGGCGGCCGGGACGGAGCCGGCGGCTCCTCGCGCTCCCGCGAGAGCCCGCGCACGCATCCGGCGAGGGACCGGCGAGGTCGACCGCTGCGCGAACGTCTCGGGCTCGTCCGACGCCCGCGCGTGCCGGCTCCGGTCCGCCCCGAGCGGGATCGAGACGCCGTCGCCGACGTCGACGACGTCGACGGCCGAGGGGAGCCGGTCGGCCGGGTGATCGCCGTCTGGGGTCCGCAGGGAGCCCCGGGGCGCACCGCGACGGCGCTGGCCGTCGCCGGCGAGGTCGCGGCGGCAGGTCGATCAGCCGTGCTGGTCGACGCCGACGTCCACGGCGGCACGGTGGCTGCCACCCTCGGTCTGCTCGACGAGGCGCCGGGCTTCGCCGCCGCCTGCCGCCTCGCCGCGGCCGACAGCCTCACGGTGGAGGAGCTGGAGCGGATCGCGCAGCACCACCCGTCCACGCGTGCCCCGGGGTTCTCGGTCCTCACCGGCATCTCGCGCCCGGACAGGTGGCCCGAGCTCGCCGAGGGCCGGGTCTCCGCCGTGCTGCAGGCATGCCGGGGCTGGCGCGACTACACCGTGGTCGACGCCTCGTTCAACCTGGAGGACGACGAGGAGATCTCGAGCGACATGTTCGCGCCCCGCCGCAACGCGGCCACGCACGCGGTGCTGCGCGGCGCCGACCACGTCGTCGCCGTCGTCTCGGCCGACACGGTCGGTCTGTCGCGCTTCTTCCGCGCGTACGTGCAGCTCCTCGAGATCGTGGACCCCTCGCGCGTCTCCGTGCTCGTCAACCGGGTCCGCCCCAGCGCAGGCGGCTGGGACGCCGCCAGCCAGGTACGACGCACCCTCTTCCGTTTCGGGAGCGTGGAGGCGGCGGCGTACGTCCCCGAGGACCGGGAGTCCCTCGACGCCGCGGTGCTGGCCGGCGCGACGCTCCGCGACATCGCGCCGCGGTCGCCCGCGCTCGTCGAGTGGTCGCGCTTCACCCGCACCACGCTCCTGCCTCCCGAGGACGCGCCGCGGCGGGTGCGTCGTGCGGCCGCGTCCCGGCGTCGAGGCGGCGATCCGGCGGGGGAGGTGCCCGCCCCGCCCGCATAGGCTGTAGCCGTGTCCACGCTCAGCGATCTCGTGCATGCCCAGGGTCTGTCCTCCGACGCGGACGTCGAGTGGCTGCACCTCCTCGTCGGCGACTGGCAGCTCCTCGCCGATCTCGCGTTCGCGGACATCGTGCTGTGGGTCCCCACCGTGAGCGGCAGCTTCGTCGCGGTCGCGCACGCCCGACCGTCGAGCTCGGCCACGCTGTTCTACCGCGACTTCGTCGGCCAGCCGATCAAGGCGGAGTGGCGCAAGCAGGTCACCGACGCGCACGAGACCGCGCGCATCATCGACTCGTCCGCGCCGGACTGGTACGAGGAGACCCCGACCCGCGTGCGGGCCGTGCCGGTGCTGCGTCGGCTGGCCCAGGGCAGCCCCGAGGTCACGGACACCCCCATCGCCGTGATCACGCGCCACACCAACCTCAGCGAGACGCGGACGCCGAGCCGCCAGGAGCTGACCTTCAACGAGTGCGCCAACGACCTCTTCGCGATGATCGCCGACGGCGACTTCCCCGACCTGGGCTCGCCGACCGGGCCCCGGCGGGGGGCGCCTCGCGCGTCCGACGGACTGCTGCGTCTCGACGTGGACGGCATCACGACCTTCGCGAGCCCCAACGCCCTGAGCGCCTTCAACCGCATGGGCTTCTCCGAGGAACTCGAGGGGGAGTCCCTCGCGGACGCGACGTCGAGCCTCCTCACCGGCAAGCGGCTGACGGTCGACGAGTCGCTGCCGCTGATCGTCGCCGGCCGCGCGCCGTGGCGCACGGACATCGAGTCCCGGGGAGTCACCGTCTCGCTCCGCGCGATCCCCATCCGCAGCCACGGCGAACGGGTCGGCGCCGTCGTGCTCTGCCGCGACGTGACGGAGCTGCGCCACCAGGAGCGCGAGCTGATCACCAAGGACGCGACGATCCGCGAGATCCACCACCGGGTGAAGAACAACCTGCAGACGGTGGCGAGCCTCCTGCGGATCCAGGCGCGCCGGTCGCACACGGAGGAGGCGCGCGAGGCGCTCGGCCACGCGCAGCGCCGGGTGGGCGCCATCGCCGTGGTGCACGACACGCTCAGCGAGGGGCTCAACCAGAACGTCGACTTCGACGCGGTGTTCGACCGCGTCCTGCTGCTCATCGCCGAGGTGGCCTCCGCGCACAACACCCGGGTGCACCCGAAGATCCTGGGCAGCTTCGGCGTGCTGCCGAGCGCCTACGCGACACCGCTCGCCCTCGCGCTCACCGAGCTCGTGACGAACGCGGTCGAGCACGGCCTGGCGGGGCGCTCAGGAGAGGTGGCCATCGAGGCCGCGCGCACCGAGGAGACGCTCACCGTCAGCGTCCGCGACGACGGCGTGGGCCTGCCCGAGGGCAAGGTCGGGACGGGGCTGGGGACGCAGATCGTCCGGACGCTCATCCAGGGCGAGCTCGGCGGGACGATCGACTGGCACACGCTCATGGGCAGCGGAACCGAGGTGACCATCGAGGTGCCGTTGCGCTGGCTGGCTCCCGTCACGGCCTGAGCAGGCGCTCCGACCGGTCGACCACCGGCATACGACGAGAGCCGGGCTGCCCGTTGGCGGCCCGGCTCTCGTCGGTGGTGCGTGGTGCGTGCGTCAGCTGGCGCGGCGGGCGCGCGCGGCGCGGCGCTTGAGCGCGCGACGCTCGTCCTCGCTGAGGCCGCCCCAGACGCCCGAGTCCTGGCCGGTCTCGAGGGCGTACTGCAGGCACATCTCGGTGACGGAGCAGCGGCCGCAGACGGCCTTGGCCTTGTCGATCTGGTCCACGGCCGGGCCGGTGTTCCCCACGGGGAAGAACAGCTCGGGGTCCACAGTCAGGCAGGCTGCCTTGTCACGCCAGTCCATAGGGGTGCTCCTCGGGTCGGTACTCGTTGCACGGCAGATCTGCCGCGGGATGGGGGGGGTGGGGCGAGGCGTCCGGGAACCCCATCGGGACGGGGCACGTGGCCCCTCCTCGTGAGATGCTCAGCTTCGGGGATGCGCCCCTTGTAAGCTCGGTTCCGGATCTGCTCACCACCCTGTGAACGAACTCGACCTCGAATATCGTCGCATAGAGCCAACGATCAATCAATAGCTTTGTATGGGAACGTGCTGTGATCGGAACCGGTGATGCCCTCGATCCGCGCGGATCCGCCGACGGGTCCGGCCGATCGCGCGCGGTGGTCCTGCTCGCGATCCTGGTCGGGCTCGAGGCGTTGGGCATGGCGGGCGTCACGGCCCTCCTCGTCGTCGACCTGCTCACCTCGACGCCGGCGTCCCTGGCCAGCGCCGTCGCGCTGATCGCCCTGGCCGCGCTCGCCGCCGTGTTCCTGGCCGCCGTCGTGCGGGGGATCCTGCACGGCCGGAGCTGGGTGCGGCCGGCGGCCGTGACGTGGCAGGTGCTGCAGATCGCCGTCGGAGTCGGCAGCCTGCAGGGCGCGGACGCCCGGCAGGACCTCGGCTGGGGCCTCATCGTGCCGTCCGTCGTCGTCCTCGTGCTGCTGTTCACGCGGTCGGTGATCGCCGCCACCCGTCGTCGCGACTGAGCGGCGGCGTCCCGCGGCCGGGCGTCAGGCGTCGACGCCGAGCTTCTTGCGCAGCGAGGCCACGTGCCCCGTCGCCTTCACGTTGTAGAGCGGGAGGGCCACGAGGCCGTCACCGTCCACGACGACCGTGGAGCGGATCACCCCGGTGACCTTCTTGCCGTAGAGCGACTTCTCGCCGTACGCGGCGTAGGCGCGGTGCACCTCGAGGTTGGGGTCCGACAGGAGCGTGAAGCCGAGGCCCTGCTCCTCGCGGAACCGGGCGAGGTCCTCCTGCGGGTCCTTGGAGACGCCGAGCACGCGGTACCCGGCGCGCTGGAGGGAGTCCATGCTGTCGCGGAAGTCGCACGCCTGCGTCGTGCAGCCCGGGGTGCCCGCGGCGGGGTAGAAGTACACGATCACGTCCTGGCCGCGGAGGTCGGACAGGGTGACGGGCGTGCCGTCCTGGTCGGGGAGGGTGAAGTCGGGGGCGGGCTGCCCCTTCTCGAGGCGGGTGGTCTCGGACATGGGGGAGCCTCTCGTTCGGCGGGATCGGCCTCCATGGTAGAGCCGCCGCGACGGGTCGGCCGGCGGCGTCCACGACGCCGATTCGCGTCGGCGCGCGACCTGGTGCTAGTGTCATCTCTCGGTCCGGTACCCCGCTCGACAGGGTCCTCGCCTGCACCTCTAGCTCAATTGGCAGAGCAACTGACTCTTAATCAGTGGGTTCTCGGTTCAAGTCCGAGGGGGTGCACCACTTCCTCCAGCGTCACCGCGGATCGTCGATCCGTCCGCCTCGATGATCCTCGCGCCGCGGGTCCGGCTCCCGCCGGGCGGCATGCGACGAATTCGCGGATCACCGCGTGCGTCCGGTAGCCGCATCCCGGCCGGCCGGCTCGACGCGGGACGCGCACGCACCCCTCGGCGCCAGGCGGCCGGTGGGGGCCCCTTCACGACGCCCGACGCCCAGCGGGCGGGAGCGGGCGGCAGGGAGGCGTCCGACGTGCGGGGGAGCACCGGTTCATCCGCGTCCGGGGCGTCGAGCGCGCGACGCCGTACGGCTGCTCGATCTTCGAGGTCGAGGTCGAGGTCCGCTAGAGCGAAGGGTCGGGCTCGGGTCCGGGGCCCCGTCCGGCGCGGGGCGTCGCGCGGCCGGGCCGACGCCGACGCCCCGCTCGCCTCCGCCGGCCGCGTCGGAGGTCGGGGGAGAACCGTGAGAGAATACGGGTCGGACCATCACCGCGGACGCCCCTAGCCGAGCGCCGCGGCGGCCGGTGATCTCGGTGCACCGGCCACGCACCACGGCCACGCCCACGGCGTGCGGCGCGGCGCGGGACGCCGGCGCCCACGCGGCTGTGCATGCGCGTGCGCGACATCTCCGGCATACATCTCGAGGGATCGAAGGACAGCACTGCATGATTTTCGAAGTAGGGGAGACCGTCGTGTACCCCCACCACGGCGCCGCCACGATCACCGCGGTCAAGACCCGCACCATCAAGGGGGTCGACAAGAAGTACATCACCCTCCAGATCCACCAGAGCGAGCTGGTCATCGACGTGCCCGTCGACAACGCCGAGCTCGTCGGGCTGCGCGACGTCATCGACAGCTCCGGCGTGGAGGCCGTCTTCGACGTGCTCCGCGGCGACGTCGAGGAGGAGGCCGGCAACTGGTCGCGCCGCTTCAAGGCCAACACCGAGAAGATGGGCTCCGGCGACGTGCGCCGCGTCAGCGAGGTCGTCCGCGACCTGTGGCGCCGCGACCAGGACTCGGGCGTCTCGGCCGGGGAGAAGCGCATGCTGGCCAAGGCCCGCCAGATCCTCGTCTCGGAGCTCGCGCTCGCGCAGAAGTCCACCGACGAGGAGGCGTCCGTCGTCCTCGACGGCGTCCTCGCGCAGAGCATCTCCGCCTGACCCCACCCACGCGTCCTCCTGGACGCGTCATCGCCGACGGGCGGTCCCTCGACGCGGGGGACCGCCCGTCGGCGCATCCGGCGCCCCCCCCCGTCGACCGGGGGAGCGACCGGCGTAGGGTGCGATCATGCGCGATCACCCCGAACGACCCGACCACGACGGCCCCCTCGAGCAGAACCCCCTGCAGCCCGCGCGCCGCGGACTGCGGATCTGGATCTACGTGATCGCCGCGGTCGTGATCATCGCCGTGATCGCGTTCGCGCTCGTGCGCCTCGCGACCGCCGGGCAGAACACGTCCGGTCCGTCGTCCCTGGGCGCCGTGCTCCAGCTGGCCGGGGCGGCGCGCGCCCTGATCTGATCCGGTCCCGTCCGGGGTCGGGTGCGGCCGACGCTCCCTCCCCGCCCCCGGCGTCGTCCTCCGTGTCCCCGGTCCCCTCGACGGCGTGACGGCAGCCGCGCCGCTCGTGTAGCCATCTCCCGGGACGGGGGAGCCATGGGCGATAGACGGCGGCGGAGCGACGGCGGAGGGCGGGCCGCCGGGCGGCGCGTGCTGGTCCGGATCCTGCGGGACGGACGACAGGCGGTGCGCGTCCTCCTCGGGGTCGTCGCCGCCGGCATCGTGCTCGTCGCGGTGGTGGTGGGCGCGCGCGAGGCGGCCCTCGGACCGGACGCGGGTGGCGGTCACCTCAGCGCGGAGGTCCCGGACGGCGCGGTCGTGCGCGCGCTCGCCGCGACGGGGCTCGTGAGGGACGGCCGCATCGACGTGGCGGCCGCGCGCGCGATGGCCGCCGGCATCCGCGCGGACGGGCGCGAGCGCGACCCGCGCTACGACCGCGTCGCCTTCGGCCCGGCCTGGGCGGACGCGGACGGGAACGGCTGCGACCAGCGCGACGACGTGCTCGTCCGCGACCTCGTCCGCGTCGCCTTCGCGTCGTCCGACCCGGGCTGCACGGTGGTCGCCGGGCACCTCGACGACGCGTACACGGGGCGCGGCATCGACTTCGCGCGCGGGCCGCGCACGAGCGCGGCCGTGCAGATCGACCACCTCGTGCCGCTGTCCTGGGCGTGGCAGCACGGGGCGTGGTCGTGGACCGACGAGCGACGCGAGCGCCTCGCGACGGACCTCGACGAGCTGCAGGCGGTCGACGGCCCCACCAACCAGGAGAAGTCGGATCAGGGGCCGGCCATGTGGCTCCCACCGGACGCGGCCTACCGGTGCCTGTACGTCACGCGCTTCGCCTTCGTCGTGAACAGGTACGGCATGACGATCGACGACGCGGACCGGAGCGCCATCGACCGCGTCCTCCAGGCCTGCTCGTGAGGCGCAGCCCGGAGGACGACGTCGGCGCGCGCGCGTACGCTCGGCTCGGCTCGGCTCGGCTCGACGCGGCCGGGCGTCGGCGCGGGCGCGGGGTCCGGGTCGGACGACCCCGAGGGGATCCGCATGTGGAGCAAGCAGAGCGGCGACGCCACCGGCGCGATCAGCCCGGTGCCGGAGCACCCGCACGCCCACCCCGTCCGCGGCGCGTGGCTCGTCCGCGTGGGCGACGGGCCCGCCCTCGGCTGGGTGCTCCGCCATCGGGACGACCTCGCGGCGCCCTTCACCTACGAGGTCTACGCGTGCGGCCTGGGAGCCGACGGGCTGCGGGTGTGGGTCCAGCGGCGCGAGAGCCTCAACGCCGCGGTCGCGTGGGTCATGCAGCACGACGCCGAGCTGCTGGCGTTCGGGCGGCGGCTGCGGCCGGATCCCGCGCAGCCCGCCGCCCGGGCGGACGCGGACGCGGACGCCGCCGCCCCCGAGGCGGGGGACGGCGGCGTCGGGTCGGGCTGAGGGTGCCGGTCAGCGCTTCCGCTGGTCGGCGGCGTCGCGGCCGGTCACGGGGAAGGGGCCGGTGATGCCCTCGCGCACGCGGGCGATCTCGAGGATCCGGTCGCGCTGCAGGTACCAGCCCACGACCAGGAGCGGGATGATCACGACGAGCGAGGCGACGGTGAGCGTGCCGATCGGCCAGTCGATGGCCATGAGCACGAGCACGCTGACGAGGAACGCGAGCGTCAGCCACGAGGTCACGGGCGCGCCAGGCAGGCGGAAGGTGGGCTCCTTCGCCTTGCCCTGCTTCGCCCAGGCGCGCAGCCGCATCTGGCACAGGATGATCGTGCCCCAGCCCGCGACGATGCCGAGCGCCGCGACGTTCAGCACGATCTCGAAGGCCTGCGCGGGCACGAGGGCGTTGAGGCCGACGCCGAGCAACGTGATGGATCCGGTGAGCATGATGCCGCCGAAGGGCACGCCGCCCTTCGACATGACGGTCGTGAACTTCGGCGCCGACCCGTTCATGCCCATGGAGTGGAGCACGCGGCCCGTGCTGTAGAGGCCCGCGTTGAGGCTCGACATGGCGGCCGTGAGCACGACGAAGTTCATGACGGAGCCGGCGATCGCTCCGACCTCGGGCGACCCGAGGCTGGAGAAGAAGGTGACGAACGGGCTCTGGTCGGCGCTGTAGGCCGTGTAGGGGAGCAGGAGCGAGAGCAGGACGATGGAGCCGACGTAGAAGATCGCGATGCGGAAGACGACCGAGTTGATGGCCCGGGGGATGACCTTCTCCACGTCCTGGGTCTCGCCGCTCGCGGTGCCCACGAGCTCGATGGCCGCGTAGGCGAAGACGACGCCCTGGACGACCAGCACCACGGGGACGAGACCGGTGGGGAAGACTCCGCCGTTCTGCTGGAGGACGGTCCACCCGGTCTGCACCTCCTGGCCGCCGACCGTGACGGGGAAGCTCCAGGCGAGCCACACGATGCCGACGATGAGGAAGACGACGAGGGCCGCTACCTTCACGAGCGCGAACCAGAACTCCATCTCGCCGAAGACCTTCACGGCGACGAGGTTCAGCGCGAGCACGACGGCCAGGGCGATGAGGGCGAGCAGCCACTGCGGGGCCGCGGTGAACGCCGACCAGTAGTGCATGTAGAGGGCGACGGCGGTCACGTCGACGATGGCGGTGGTCGCCCAGTTGAGGAAGTACATCCAGCCGGCGGCGTAGGCGAACTTCTCGCCGAAGAACTCGCGGGCGTAGGAGATGAAGGATCCGGAGCTCGGCCGGTGCAGCACCAGCTCGCCGAGCGCGCGGAGGATGAAGAAGGCGAAGACGCCGCAGATCAGGAAGACGATGGCGAGGGCGGGGCCCGCGGAGGCGAGGCGTCCGCCGGCGCCGAGGAAGAGGCCGGTGCCGATCGCGCCGCCGATGGCGATCATCTGCAGCTGGCGGGGTTTCAGCCCGTGCTGGTAGCCCTCCTGCTCGTGGCTGAAGTCCTGTGCCACGAAATCGGGATCGGGCGTGACGGTGCTGCGGTCGCTCTCGCTTCGTGTCATCCGAATACGGTAGTGGTCCGGGGCATTCGCCCTGACACCCGCGTCGATCGACTTCCGCGGGGCAGATCACGTGTGATAGGCGCCGAGGAGGCCCGCATGGCCCGCATGCACCGCACCGCCCCGCGGATCCGCCCGTGGGCGCCCGTGCTCGTGGCCGCGGCGGGGGCGCTCGCGCTCGCCGGGTGCACCGTGGGGGCCGATGCGCCCGTCCCCGCCGCGACGACGCCCGCCTCGAGCGCGACCCCGGACGCGGGCGCCGCACCGGGCGGAAACGCGAGCCCCGAGCCGACCGTGACGCGCGCGCCGGGCCCGCCGACCGAGGACGAGCTCGCCACCTGCTCGACGCTCGCGCAGGTGCTGCCCGACTCCACCAAGCTGGTGCAGGCGCTCGGCGACGGGGAGCAGGTGGATCCGCCCCTCTTCGACCGCGTCAAGCAGGGCGACGCCGCCCTCGCCGGCATGGCGCCCGAGGGCATGAAGCCGCTCGTGGCGTCCTTCTCGACGATCGTCGACGAGCTGGACGCGCTGCGCTCGGGTGCGGACACGGACGGCGCCTCGCTCGACACCGGGCAGTACCTGCGCGCGACCAACGCGTTCCTCGACTACTGCCTCGACGACGTCGGCTACGTGCCGCAGACCGCGACGCCGACGCCCGCGCCCTGACCCGAGGCGCGACGCTGGGCGCGCGCACCGCGCCTCAGGTGCGGCGGGCGACCGCCTCGTCGGCCTCGATGTCCTCGCGCGCGTCCTCGCGGCGGTCGCGGCCGTCGCCGTCGTGCGTGACGAGCAGGTGCGGCGTGCGGTGGATCCGGTACGAGACGCGCAGGTGCCGGTGCAGGACGAGCCAGGCGATGGCGATGAGGGCGGCGACGATGCCGCTGGCCGCGCCCACCATGACGGCGGCGCGCGGGCCCCACGTGTTCGCGACCCAGCCCACGATGGGCGCGCCGAGCGGCGTGCCGCCCACGAAGATCGCCATGTAGACGGCCATCACGCGGCCGCGCATGCGCGGCTCGACCGTGAGCTGGACGGTGCTATTGGCGCTCGTCATGAGGGTCTGCGAGACGACGCCGACGATCACGAGGGCGCCGGCGAAGAGCAGGTAGGTGGGCGCGATGGCGGCGAGCCCGGTCGCGATGCCGAAGAGCGCGGCGCCCACGAACACCAGGCGGATGCGGGGGCGCTCGCGGCGGGCCGAGAGCAGGGCGCCGGCGACGGATCCCACGGCGAGGCTCGAGGAGAGCAGCCCGAACTCGGTCGCGCCCTTGCCGAACTCGACGCTCGCCATGGTGGAGGTGAAGATCGGGAAGTTGTAGCCGAAGGCGCCGACGAGGAAGACGATCACGAGGATCACCATGATGTCCGGCCGCCCGCCGATGTAGCGGAAGCCCTCCCGCAGCTGGCCGCGGGACCGGGCGACGCGCTCCGGGCGACGGAGCTCGCCGACGCGGAGGCGCGTGAGGGCGATGAGCACCGCGACGAAGCTCACGGCGTTGATGAGGAAGACCCAGCCGGTGCCGACGCCCGCGATGAGCACGCCGGCGACGGCCGGCCCGATCATGCGCGCCGCGCTGAAGGACGCGGAGTTGAGGGCGACGGCGTTGGAGAGGTCGTCGTCGGAGACGAGCTCCGAGACGAAGGACTGCCGGGCGGGGGCGTCGAGCGCGGAGGCGATGCCGAGCAGGAGCGCGAAGAGGTAGACGTGCCAGAGCTCGGCGCGTCCCGAGAGGACGACGAGCCCGAGGCCGAGGCCGAGGACGGCCATGGTGCCCTGCGTGATCATGAGCACGCGGCGCTTGTCGTACCGGTCGGCGATGAGGCCCGCGTAGGGGGAGAGCAGGAGCATGGGGCCGAACTGCAGGGCCATGACGATGCCGACCGCGGTCGCGTCGTAGCGGGTGAGCTCGGTGAGGACGATCCAGTCCTGGGCGGTGCGCTGCATCCACGTGCCGACGTTGGAGACGAGGGCGCCGGCGAACCAGATGCGGTAGTTCGGGGCGCGGAGGCTCCGGAAGACGGCGCTCACGACGCGGCCATGCGGCCGAGGAGGGCCGCGGCCTCGCCCAGGGTGGCGCGCTCGGCAGCGGTGAGCTCGCCGAGGCGGAGGGAGAGCCAGGCGTTCCGCTGCCGGCGGGTCTCCTGCACGACCGTCCGGCCGGCGTCCGTGATGGAGACGGTGACGCGGCGGCCGTCGTCGGGGGCGGGCGAGCGCTCCGCGTAGCCCGCCTCGACGAGGCAGTTGACCGTGCGGTTCATGCTCGGGGCGGTGACGCGCTCGATCTCGGCGAGGCGGCCGGGGCTCGTCGGCCCGTCGCGGAGGAGCAGGGCGAGCACGACGAACTGGCTGTCGCTCAGCTCGTGGTCGGCCTTCTCGGCCCGCAGGCGGCGCGCGAGGCGCATGACGCCGGCGCGCAGGCTCTGGCTGAGGTCGGGGGAGTCGGGCATGTCCTTAGGCTAGCTCATTAGTCCTGCTAACGATTGCGTCGGGGTGTGACGGGATCCTGCGAGCGCCTCGGCCGGACATGCACCGGGGCGCCGGCCGCCCGCCCGGGCAGGATGGGAGGACACCGCCGGCCGCGATGCACCCGCGACGACGCGGGCACGGGCCGCGCGACCAGAGGAGGCACGGACATGACCCACCACGACGGCACGGCCGACGCGCACGACGACGACGCGAAGCTCGGCGGCGACGGCACGATCCCCGCCGGATCCACGGGCGTCGCGGCCGACCACGACGGCGGGGACGACCACTTCGAGCCCGAGGAGGACACGCCGCATCCCGCCGACGAGGACGGCGCCGGCGCCTAGCCCGCTCCACCGGCATCCGCGGCCCGCGCGGGCGGGGCCGTCCGCACCCGGCGCGACGACCCGCCCGCGCGGCCACGCCCGGGGATCCGCGTAGCCTGGATCCCCGTGGACACCGCGACGAACCCCCTCGACGGCACGCGCATCGCCTACCGCACGTTCGGCGCCGGTCCTGCGGACAGCGATCCCCGCGACCCGGCCCACGCGCCCGTGGTCCTCGTGCACGGCACGGCCCTGTCGCAGGCGATCTGGCGCGGCTTCGGCTGGGTGCGCGCGCTGTCGCCGACGCGGCGGGTGATCACGTTGGACCTCCGCGGCCACGGGCGCAGCGGCACCCCGCACGAGCCCGCGGCCTACGCGATGGACCTCATGGTCGCCGACGTCGTGGCGGTGCTCGACGCGGTCGGCGCGTCCGCCGTGCACCACGTGGGCTACAGCCTCGGCGCGCGCGTCGGCTTCTCGCTCGCGTCGGCCCACCCCGACCGCCTGCTCTCCACGTCGAGCCTCGGCGGGTCTCCGCGCAGCGGCGTCGGCGTCTTCGACCGCGTGTTCTTCCCCGGCTGCATCGACGCGCTGGAGACCGGCGGCATGCCCGGGTTCCTCGAGGCGTGGGAGCGGCACAGCGGGCACCCGGTGGACGCCGCGACGCGCGGGGCCTTCCTCGCGGACGACGCGCGGGCGCTCGCCGCCTACATGCGCGAGTCGGAGCGGGACCAGGGCGTGCCCGACGAGGTCGTCGCCGGATCCGCGGTGCCGCTGCTGCTCGTCGCGGGCACGCGGGACCCCGAGCGGCTCCGCGCGGCGCACCACGTGAAGGCGCTGCGACCGGACGCGCCGCTCGTGGAGCTCGACGGGGCGACACACGCCGACACCCCGCGGCACCCGGAGGCGCTGCCGGCCGTCGCGCGCTTCCTCGACGCGCTCTGACGCGCCGGTCGCGGGGGCCGGTCGCGCGGGCCGGCCCGCGCGCGGGGAGCCGCGCGCCCGGACCCGGCCGCCGTCGCCTACGCCCCGCGCGCCGCCTCGGCGTGCGCCAGCGCGGCGTTGCCGTCCCGGTGCGCGCGGTCGAGGTCGTCCGGATGCGCGGCCGCCGCGGCCTCCAGGGCGTCCGCCGCCCGCACGAGCGCGAGGTGCGACAGGGCCTGCGGCACGTTGCCCGCCTGACGCTCCCCGACGGGGTCGTACTCCTCCGAGAGGAGCCCGACGTCGTTGGAGAGGGCGACGAGCCGCTCCATCAACGCGCGGCCGTCGGCCTCGCGGCCGGACCGGGCGTACTGCTCGACGAGCCAGAACGAGCAGGCCAGGAACGGGTACTCGCCCGCGGGCAGGCCGTCGACGCCCGCGCTCGTGTCGTAGCGCAGCAGGAAGCCCTCGTGCATGAGCGTCCGCTCCATCGCCGCGACCGTCGCGAGCATGTGCGGGTCGTCGTAGGCGCAGAACCCGGCCTGGGCGAGGATCAGGAGCGAGGCGTCCACCTCGGTCGTGCCGTAGTGCTGGCGGAAGGCGCCCGTCGCGGGATCCACCCCCTTGTCGAGGATCTCGTCGCGCACCCGGTCGCGCAGCGCCTTCCACTGCTCCACCGGCCCGTCGAGCCCGTGCCGCTCGACGCCCTGGACCGCGCAGTCGAGGGCCGCCCAGATCATCGCCCGCGAGTGCGTGAAGTGCTGCTCGGCGCCGCGGATCTCCCAGATGCCGCTGTCCTGCCGCTCCCAGTTCTCCTCGACGAAGCCGATGAGCGCGCGCTGCAGCGGCCAGGAGAACTCGGTCTCGCCGACGCCGGCGTCGCGAGCGGCCTGGAGCGCGAGCATCACCTCGCCGATGACGTCGGCCTGGTACTGCTCGAACGCGCCGTTGCCGACGCGCACCGGGCCGGACCCCTGGTAGCCGGGCAGGCTGTCGAGGTCGCGCTCGGGGAGGTACCGCTCGCCGCTGAGGCCATACATGATCTGCACGTCGCCCGGATCCCCGGCGATCGCCCGCAGCAGCCACGTGCGCCACTCGTCGGCCTCGTCGTCGAAGCCGTGCGCGAGGAGCACCTCGAGGGTGAGCGACGCGTCCCGGAGCCAGACGTAGCGGTAGTCCCAGTTGCGGGCTCCGCCGAACTGCTCGGGGAGGCTCGTGGTCGCCGCTGCGACGATGCCGCCGGTGTCCTCGTGCGTGAGCGCGCGGAGCACGAGCAGCGAACGGCGCACGGCGGCTTGGTGCGGGCCGGAGTGCTCGATGGAGCTGGCCCACGACTCCCACCACTCGGTCGTGCGCTCGAGGGCGGCGTCCACGTCGAACGCCGGCGGCTCGCTGCGGTGCGACGGGTACCAGGTCAGCGCGAGGTCGACGGTCTCGCCGGCCGCCACCTCGAACGCGACGCCGTGGTGGTGGTTCGTCGCGGTGAGCTCGGGGCCGCGCACGACGACGGCGTCGGGGCCGGCCACGGCGACGAGGCGCGGGTCGTCGCCGTCGAGCTTGCGGATCCACGGGAGCGCGGTCGCGTAGCCGAAGCGCAGGCGGAGGTCGCCCTGCATCCGCACGGTGCCGCTGATGCCGCGCACGCGCCGCACGACGTCGGCCCGGCGATCGCCCATGGACATGAAGTCGGTGACCTCGACCGCGCCCTCGGGCGTCTCCCACCTGGTCCAGAGCACGAAGGTGTTCCCGAGGTAGGTGCGCTGGGAGACGGTGGCCTCGGGAGAGGCCGGGGCGAGCTTCCACGCGCCGTGCTCCTCGGTGCCGAGCAGGGCCCCGAACATGGAGGCGGAGTCGAAGCGGGGGAGGCACAGCCAGTCGATGGAGCCGTCGCGGCCGACCAGCGCTCCCGTGTGGCAGTCCCCGATGAGTGCGTAGTCCTCGATGCGCATGGCCATGCGCCATGGTCCCACGGCGCCCTGACGTCTCCCTGCCGCCGCGCGTAGCCTGACGGCATGCCCGCGACCTCCACGCTCCTCATCCTCGGCGCCAGCGGCGACCTCTCCGCGCGCCTCCTCCTCCCCGGCCTCGGCGAGCTCCTCGCCCACCGCCCCGACCTCGACCTCCAGCTGGTGGGCGCGGGCACGGAGGAGTGGGACGACGACCGCTGGCGCGAGGTCGTCCGCACCTCATTCGCCTCGCTCGGCGCCGAGGGCCCCGCCGTCGACCGCGTGCTCGCCGGCACGACCTACCAGGCCGCCGACGTCACGGCCGAGGCCGACCTGGAGCGCCTCGTCGCCGCGTGCGACGCCGCGCCCGCCGTCTACTTCGCGCTGCCGCCCGCGGTCACGGAGAGGGCGTGCGAGGCGATGACGCGGATCACGCTGCCCGAGGGCACGTCGCTCTCGCTCGAGAAGCCCTTCGGCACCGACCTCGCGAGCGCCCAGGCGCTCAACCGGCTGCTCGCGACGCTCGTGCCCGAGGAGCGCACGCATCGCGTCGACCACTTCCTCGGCCGATCGACCGTGCGGAACCTCCTGGGGCTCCGCTTCGCCAACCGGCTGCTCGAGCCGGTGTGGAACGCCCAGCACATCGCGAGCGTCGAGATCGTCTACGACGAGCAGCTCGCGCTCGAGGGCCGCGCCCGCTACTACGACGGCGCGGGCGCCCTCGCCGACATGATCCAGAGCCACCTGCTGCAGGTGATGGCCGTCTTCGCGATGGAGGCGCCCGCCACCACCGACGCGCGGGACGTCCGCGATCAGAAGGCGCTCGTGCTCCGCGCGACGCGGCCATGGGGCGGTGACCCGGTGGCGTCGTCCCGTCGCGCGCGCTACTCGGCGGGCGACGTCGAGGGCCGCCAGCTCCCGGCCTACGCCGACGAGGCGGGCGTGGATCCCGCCCGCGGCACCGAGACGCTCGCGGAGATGACGGTCGAGATCGCGAACTGGCGCTGGGCGGGCGTGCCGTTCCGGCTCCGCTCGGGCAAGGCGATGAAGGACCACCGGCGCCAGATCGTCGTGACCTTCCAGCCCGCGCCGCACGTGCCCACCGGGCTCCGCGGCGCGGACGCGCCCGACCGGATCCGCATCCTCATCGCCCCCGACGAGCTGCACCTGGAGCTCAACGTGAACGGCCCGGCCGACCCGGACGTCATCGACCGCGCCGAGCTCGTGACGGCCTTCGACCCGGGCGACCTGCCGCCGTACGGCCAGGTCATCGACGGCATCATCTCGGATGACGAGGGCCTCTCGGTGCGCGGCGACACGGCGGAGGAGTGCTGGCGCATCGTCGAGCCGGTCATCGCCGCGTGGCGCGCTGGTGACGTGCCGCTCGAGGAGTACCCGGCCGGATCCGCGGGGCCGTGGGACGGCCCGCAGGTGGCGCCGAAGGGCTGAGCGCCCCGGCGCGCGGCGCCCGCCTAGGCGCTGCGCACGGCGCGGAGCACCGCAGGGACGCGGCGCGGGTCCCCGGCCAGCTCGGCGAGCGCGCCGTCGAGCGGATCCTCGTCGAACACCGCGAGCTCGCGCGCGACCGCGTCCTGCCGCGCGGCGGCGTCACGAGGGGACGCGTCGGGCTCCGACGACCCCGTCGCCCGGGCGTCCTCGAGCGGGAGGCCGGCCGCGGCGGGGGAGGCGCCGAGCGCGAGCGCCACGTCGCGCGCGATGTGCGCGGTCATGAGCTCGTCGAAGAAGCCGGCGGTGGTGTCGGGCGTGCGGCGGACGAGCGCCCACGCGCCCTCGGGGCCGAAGTGGTGCGCGAGCGCGGCCTGCACGATGAGGGCGAGCGGGCGGAGGTCCGGCTCGCGGTCGGCGTCGGGCGCGCCGCCGGCTGCCGCGTCGACGGGGGGATCCTCGGGCAGGGCCTTGTGCGCCGGCACGTGGGCGGGCCGCACGGGGCCGCCGTGCAGCCGTGCCGCGATCGCCGCCAGCTCGCCGGTGGCGGTCGAGACGACGGGCTGCGGGGGAGCGGTCGGCGCGGCGACGGATCCCCGTCCCGCCGGCCTCTGCTCGGATGCCGCGGGCGCGGCCTCGGTCGGGACGGACTTGCCTCTGCGCCACCGGAACATGATCCACGGCCTCCCCGATCGCACCGCCGCGATCGGGACCATCCTCGTGCGCGACACGCCCGGGCCGACCCGCGACACGCCGGGGATCCCGGGGCGGGGGCGCCGCGATGCGCCCCCGCCGGCCCCCGGTCCGCGGCCCGAGCGCGCCGGAGCGCCTGCGAGACTGGACGCCCGGGACAGCGCGGTCCGCCCGACCCGTCTGGAGGATCCGTGGACCTGCTCGCCGTGCCCGCCGTCGCCGTGACCGTCACGCTGCTCGCGGCCGTGGCCGCCGCCCTGCTCGTCACCGCGGTCGTCGCCCTCGTCGTCCGCGTCATCGCGCGCCGTCGCGAGTGGGCGGCCCGCCTCGTCCGCCGGGCCCGACGGCCGTTCCGCGTGCTGCTCGTGGTCGTGGCGGTGTGGGTCGCGCTCCGCGCCTCGGTCGTGCCGGGCGAGGTGCGCGACGGCCTCGACCACCTGCTGCACGTGCTGACGATCGTCGCGGCCGCGTGGCTCGTGTGCGCGCTCGCGATCTTCTTCGAGGACCTCGGGCTCAGCCGCTACCGGGTGGACGTGGCGGACAACCGGGTCGCCCGGCGCGTGCGCACGCAGGTGCTCATCATCCGGCGGCTCACGGTCGTGGCGATCGTGGTGGTCGCCATCGGCGCGATCCTGCTGACGTTCCCGGGCGCCCGGGCAGCGGGCGCGAGCGTCCTCGCCTCGGCCGGCCTCGTGTCCATCGTCGCGGGCCTCGCCGCGCAGTCCACGCTCGCCAACATGTTCGCCGGGATGCAGCTCGCCTTCAGCGACGCGATCCGGGTGGACGACGTGGTGATCGTCGAGACGGAGTGGGGGCGCGTGGAGGAGATCACGCTCACCTACGTGGTCGTCCACATCTGGGACGACCGGCGGATGGTCCTGCCGTCCACCTACTTCACGACCACGCCGTTCCAGAACTGGACCCGCACCAAGTCGGAGCTCCTCGGCGCGGTGGAGCTCGACCTCGACTGGCGCGCGACGCCCGCGAGCATGCGCGAGGAGCTCGACCGGGTGCTCGCGACGACCGACCTCTGGGACCGCCGCGTCTCCGTGCTCCAGGTGACGGACGCGGTCGGCGGCTTCGTGCGGATCCGCGTGCTCGTCTCCGCCGTCGACGCGCCCACCCTGTTCGACCTGCGCTGCCTCGTGCGCGAGCGGCTCGTCGCCTTCCTGCACGAGCACAGCCCGCAGTCGCTGCCGCGCACGCGCGTGCAGATGGTGGACGCGCACGAGCCCGACGACGCGCCGCCGGCCCGGCGGGGCGCGCCGGAGACCGAGCCGACGGGCCTGTTCTCGGGCACCGCGCAGGCGGACACGCGCGCGGGCCTGTTCACCGGGCCGATCTCCACGGTGCCCGCGGAGGAGCGCATCGACCTCGAGGTCGACGGCGACCGCTGGCGCACGCGGGACTGACCGCACGCACGACGGACGCGCACGCCGGGTGGGCGTGGGCGTCGCGGATGGGGACGGCTAGTTGCCGATCCGCCCGTCGCGCGAGTCCTCGATGACCGTGCCGACGGCGATCGCCACCGTGATGCCCCAGCTGAGCCACATGAGGCCGAGCTTCCAGTCGCGCGGACCCCGACGGGTCGTCTGGAGCGTGCTCCAGCCGCCGACGAGGGCGCTGAGGACGCTGCCGTTCAGGATGTACTTGCGCATGACACCTCCCAGTGTGCTTCCACGGTACCGGGATCCGACGGCCGCGACCGCCGCCCGGGCGCCGTCGCCGCCCGCCGTCCCCTTTCCGCAGGCGGCGCGGACTCCCGGCGCGCGATGAGTACAGTGATCGCGGATCAGACAGGAGGCGCCCGTGCGCACAGCCCTCATCGGGGTGGTGCTCCTCGTCGTCGGCGCCGTCGCCGTGGCCACCGGAGCCCTCCCGCTCGACGACCTCGGCGTCCTGTACGAGCGGGTCTGGCCGATCCTCCTCTTCGTGGTCGCCATCACCGTGGTCACCGAGCTCGCCAGCGAGGCGGGGCTCTTCACGTGGATCGCCGAGCGCGCCGCCGGCCTCGGACGCGGACGCACGTGGGCGCTCTGGCTCGCGACCGTCGTGCTCGCCTGCCTCTGCACGATCTTCCTGTCGCTCGACACGACCGCCGTGCTGCTCACGCCCGTGGTCGTCGTGCTCGCCCGGCACTGCGGGCTGCCGCCGCTCCCGTTCGCGCTGACCACCGTGTGGCTCGCGAACACGGCGTCGCTCCTGCTCCCCGTCTCCAACCTCACCAACCTGCTCGCCGAGCACGAGCTCGGCGGCCTGGGCCCGGCCGGGTTCGCGGCCCTCACGGTCGCGCCCGCGCTCGTCGCCATCGCGGTGCCCGTGCTCGCGATCCTCGTGATCCACCGCGAGGACCTCTTCACGCGCTACGAGGTCGGGCCGCCGACCGCGCCCACCGACCGCGTGCTGCTCGTGGGCAGCGCCGTCGTGGTGGGGCTCCTCGTGCCGGCGCTCGTCTCGGGCGTCGAGGTGTGGATCCCCGCGCTCGCCGCCGCCGTCGTCCTCGCGATCCTCACGGCGGTCCGCCGCCCGCGCGTCCTGCGGCTCGGGCTGCTGCCGTGGCAGCTCGTGGTGTTCGCGTCCGGCCTCTTCATCGTGATGGAGGCCGCGCAGTCGCTCGGGCTCACCGCGGTGATGGCCGCGGTCTCCGGGCAGGGGCAGGACGCCGCCGCGCTGTTCCGCCTCGCGGGCGTCGCGACGCTCAGCGCCAACGCCGTCGACAACCTGCCGGCGTACCTCGCGCTGGAGCCCGTCGCGGGATCCCCGGAGCGGCTCGTCGCGATCCTCGTGGGCGTCAACGCGGGCCCGCTCATCACGCCGTGGGCGTCGCTCGCGACGCTGCTCTGGCACGAGCGGCTCGTGAGCATGGGGGTCCACCTCAAGTGGTCGCGCTACATGCTGCTGGGGCTCGTCGTCGCGCCCCTCACGGTCGGTCTGGCGATGGCCGCCTTCGTGCTCACGCGCTGACCGGCCGCGCCCGCCTGGCAGACGACTGGCAGTCTGACCGATCGTGCAGGGACTGACCGATCGGTCGACATATGCTCTCGGCGTGACCCGCACCTCCCGAGCATCCGCGAGCGACGAGCTCCGCTCCATCGCCGCCGCCCGCTTCGCCCGGGACGGGTTCCAGGCGACCTCGCTCCAGCAGATCGCCGACGAGGCGGGCTACTCGAAGTCGAGCGTGCTCTACCACTTCGCCTCCAAGGAGGCGCTGCTCGACGCCCTCCTCGAACCGACGATCGACGCGCTCGCCGAGGTCATCGACCGGGCCGACTCCATCCGCGGCGACGAGGACGCCCGGCGCCAGTTCGTCGAGCGGTTCATCGACTTCCTCCTGCTGCACCGGCACGAGGTGGCGCTGTTCATCACGCAGGGCCGCTCGCTCGGGCACCTCGCCGTGATCGAGCGCGCCAACGACCTCGTGCGCGCGCTCGGCGAGACCGCCGGCGCGCTCGACAGCACCCTCGACCAGCTGCGCTTCGGCGTGGCGCTCGGCGGCGCGGCGTACATCCTCGCCGCGAGCGACGACTGGTCCACCAACGAACCGCTGCCCGACGACGAGATCAGGGCCGCTCTCGTCGTGGTCGTGGGGGAGCTCCTCGCCCCCCTCGGAACCCGCTCCGCCTGATCCCCGCCTCGCCCCCGCACGTCCCCCACGCGCACGTCCCACGCAAGGAGAGCCACCCGCCCATGGCCACGCTTCTGTACCGGCTCGGCCGGATCTCGTTCCTCCACCCGTGGCGCGTCGTCGCCGCGTGGATCCTCGTCCTCGGCATCCTCCTGGGCGGCGGCCTCGCGCTCGGCGGGAAGACCCAGGAGTCGTTCTCGATCCCGGGCACCGAGTCGCAGGAGGCGATCGACCGGCTGGCCGCCGTGTTCCCGCAGGCCGCGGGCGCGAGCGCGCAGATCGTGACCGAGGCGCCCGCGGGCGCGAAGGTCACCGACGACGCCGAGAAGGCGGCCATCGAGGCGACCGCGACGGCCGCGGGCGAGGTCCCCGGCGTCGCGACGGCGCTGTCCCCGTTCTCGGAGTACGCGACCGACGCGGTCTCCGACGACGGCACCGTGGCGATCACGACCGTGCAGTTCTCCGGGCAGAGCGACCAGGTGACGACCGCGACGCTCGACGCGCTGAGGGAGTCCGCGCAGGCGGCGGAGGACGCCGGGCTGACGGTGTCGTTCGGCGGCCAGGTCTTCCAGGACGTCCACTACGGCGTCACCGTGACCGAGGCGTTCGGCGTGCTGTTCGCCGGCCTCGTGCTCGTGCTCACGTTCGGGTCGATGCTCGCGGCGGGGCTGCCCCTCATCGGCGCGCTCGTCGGCGTCGCGGCCTCCGCGGGCGCGCTCGTGGCCGCCTCGAAGTTCGTCACGGTCTCGAGCGCCTCGCCGCTGCTCGCGGTGATGATCGGCTTGGCGGTCGGCATCGACTACGCCCTGTTCATCCTCATGCGGCACCGCACGCAGCTCGCCAACGGCATGCCCGTCGAGCGCTCGGCGGCGACCGCGGTCGCGACGGCCGGCAGCGCCGTGATCTTCGCGGGCGTGACGGTGATCATCGCGCTGCTCGGGCTCCTCGTGGTGCAGATCCCGTTCCTCACCGTGATGGGGCTCGGCGCGGCGTTCGCGGTGCTGCTCGCCATGGGCGTCGCGACCACGCTGCTGCCGGCCATGCTCGGCCTCGCGGGGGAGCGGCTCCGCCCGAAGGAGGGCTCGCGGGCCGCGCGCCGCGCGAAGGCGCAGGCCGAGGGCACGCAGCACACGCTCGGCGCGCGCTGGGTGAAGGTCGTCACGAAGGTGCCGATCATCCCCGTCGTGATCGTCATCGGCATCGCCGGCCTCCTCGCCGTGCCCGCGTCGCAGCTGCAGCTCGGGCTGCCCAGCGGGGCGACCCAGCCCGCGGGATCCACCAGCCGGGTCGCGTACGACACCGTCTCCGACGCGTTCGGCCCGGGCCACAACGGGCCGCTCGTCGTGCTCGTCGACATCACGCAGACCACCGACCCGATCGGGGTGCTCGGGGAGATCGGCGACGAGATCCGCGGGCTCGACGACGTGGCCTTCGTCGGCGCCGGCACTCCGAACCCGTCGGTCGACACCGCGATCATCCAGGTCGTGCCGGACAGCCCGCCCGAGTCGGCGGAGACCACGGCGCTCATGCAGTCCATCCGCGACCTCGCGCCGGGGCTCCACGACCGCTACGACACGCGTGTCTCCGTCACGGGCACCACCGCCGTGCAGAACGACATCTCGCAGCGGCTCGACCAGGCGCTCGTGCCGTTCGGGATCGTCGTGGTGGGGCTCTCGATCATCCTGCTCATGATCGTGTTCCGGTCGATCTTCGTGCCGATCAAGGCCGCGGTCGGCTTCCTGCTGAGCGTCGTCGTGTCGTTCGGCACCGTCGTGCTGATCTTCCAGCAGGGCCAATTCGCGGATGCGCTCGGCGTGACGCCCGGCCCGATCCTCAGCTTCATGCCGATCCTGCTCATGGCGATCCTCTTCGGCCTCGCCATGGACTACGAGGTGTTCCTCGTCTCCGGCATGCGCGAGGACTTCGTGCACCACGGCGACGCGAAGCGTGCCATCGTCACGGGCTTCTCGGGCGCCGCCCGCGTGGTCACGGCGGCCGCGCTCATCATGTTCTTCGTCTTCGCGGCGTTCGTGCCGGAGGGCGCGGGCGTGATCAAGACCATCGCGCTCGGCCTCGCCGTCGGCATCTTCTTCGACGCCTTCCTCGTGCGCATGACCCTGGTGCCCGCCGCGATGGCGCTGCTCGGGAAGCGCGCGTGGTGGATCCCGCGCTGGCTCGACCGGATCCTCCCGGACGTTGACATCGAGGGCGAGGGCCTCCGCGAGCATCAGGACGACGTCGACTGGGCGCACGCGTCCGGCGCCGCCGTCGCGGCCGAGAGGCTCGTCGTGGGCGTGCCGGGCCGCCGGCTCCTGCCGGTCGACCTCAGCGCCCCCGCCGGATCCCTCGTGCTCGTCGAGGGCGACGTCGCCGACCGACGCCTCCTCGGCGCGACGCTCGGGGCGCGGCTCGCGCCGCTGTCCGGCCGCGCGCACGTCGCCGGGCACCCGCTCGCCTCCGAGTCCGGCCGCGTCCTCACGAGCGTCGCCATGGCCGACCTCGGCCGCGTCGACCGGGTCGACTCCGGCGTCACCGTCGGGGACCTCCTCGCCGAGCGCATCGACCTCTCCGAGCCGATGGGCCGCCGCCGCGGGGCCCGCGCGCGTCAGGAGGAGTGGCTCACGCGCATCGACCAGGCCGCCGACGCGGCGGGCGCCCGCCGCATCGGCGCCGACGACCCCGTCGGATCGCTCCTGCCGCTCGAGCGCGCCATCGCCCTGACGGCCGTCGCCGCCGCGGGACGTGCGCCCGTGCTCGTGCTCGACGTCGTGGATCCGTTCCCGGACGCCGCCGCCGAGCGCGCGTTCCTCGCCGCCCTGCCCGCCCTCGTGCACGAGAGCACGACTGTCCTCCTGGGCGCGCCGGGGTTCCCGGACGACCACGGGATCCCGGGGAGGCCGACCGTGCGCCTCCGCGTCGCCCCGGACGACGCGACCGCACCCGCACCCGAGGCCGTCGAGCGCCCCGACATCGACCAGCCCGTCCTGACCGGCAAGGAGACCCGCCGATGACCACCCGCTCCGTACGCCGACGCCTCGCCGTCGCCCTCGTCGCGATCGTGCCCCTCGCGGTCGCCGGCCTCTTCATCGGCTCGCTCTCGGACGTCGCGACGGGCGTCGAGCGGGTGCCCGCCGCCATCGTCAACCAGGACGAGATCGTCCAGCAGAAGGCCCAGGACGGCACCGAGTCGCCCGTGCTCGCCGGCCGGCTGCTCGTCACGCAGCTGACCAGCGACGACAACCAGGCCTTCGACTGGACCATCACCAACGCCGACGAGGCGCAGAGGATGCTCGACGACGGCGAGGTCTACGCGGTGCTCACCGTGCCGAAGGACTTCTCCGCGTCGATCGTGTCGCTGTCCACGGACGCCCCGCAGCGCGCGCAGATCAGCGTGAAGACCGACGACGCGCACGGCTACCTGACGGGCGCGGCCACGCAGGCTGTGGGCGTCGGCATGACGAGCGTGTTCGGCAACGCCATCACCTCGCAGTTCGTCTCCGGCATCTACACCACCTTCGGCGGCCTCAAGGGGTCGCTCACGGACGCGGGAGCCGGCGCCGCCAAGCTGGCCGACGGCGCCACCCATCTCTCCTCCGGCGCGACGACGCTCGGCGACGGGATCACGCAGCTCGGCGAGGGCGTCGGACGGTCGCAGCAGGGCGCGTCGCAGCTCGCAGACGGGCTCGGCACCTACACGGGCGGCGTCTCGCAGCTCTCCTCCGGGCTCGACCGGCTGCAGACCGGGGCGGCGGGGCTGTCGCAGGTGTCCGACGGCGTCGGGCAGTACGCGGGCGGGGCCGGGCAGATCGCGGCCCAGGTGGCCGGTCTCCGGCAGCAGCTCGCCGCGAACCCGCAGAGCGCGCCCATCGCCGCGCAGCTCGAGCCGCTCGAGCAGGGGCTCGACCGGTACGCCGCGCAGGGGCAGACCCTCGCGTCGCAGGCGGCCGCCGGGATCCAGGGCGTGCAGCAGGGCATCGGCCAGAGCGCGTCGGGGGCGTCGCAGCTCGCGGCCAACGGCGGTGCCCTCGTCTCGGGCGCCCGCCAGCTGAGCGACGGCCTCGGCCAGCTGCGCACCGGCACGACGTCCGCGGCGACGGGCGCGGGCGACCTCGCGACCGGTGCGGACGCGCTCTCGTCCGGCGCGACCGAGCTCGGCACCGGCCTCACGCAGGGCGCGGAGCAGATCCCGTCGCTCGACGCCGACCAGGCGTCCCAGGCGTCGGGCGTCGTCGCGGATCCGGTCGGCCTCACGGTCGAGCGCGAGAACGAGATCGGCAACCCGGGTGACGCGATCGCCGCGATCTTCGTGCCCATCGGCCTGTGGCTGGGCGCCTTCGCGACCTTCCTCGTGCTGCGCCCGGCCGCGCGCCGGCTGCTCGCCTCCTCGGCCGCGACCGGCCGCGTGATGGGGCGCGTGCTCGCGCGCGCCGCCCTCATCGCGCTCGCCCAGGTCGTGCTGCTCGTCGCGCTCGTGCACGCGGCGCTCGGGCTGTCCCTCGCGCTGCTGCCCGTGACGCTCGGGTTCGCGGCCGTCACCGCGGCGGCCTTCACGGCGATCCACTACCTGCTCCGCCAGGCGTTCGGCCGCGCCGGGCTCGTGGTGTCGCTGATCCTGCTCGCCATCCAGGCCGCGTCGATGGGCGGGGTGATCCCGCTGCAGCTCGTGGCCGCGCCGTTCCAGGCGATCAGTCCGTTCCTGCCGCTGACCTACGCGGCGTCGGGCATGCAGGCGATCATCGCGGGCGGCGCCCCGGGCGTGGCATGGGGAGCGGCCGGCATGCTCGCGGTGTTCCTGCTGCTGAGCCTCGCGGTGTCGTACCTCGTGACGCGGCGCTCCCGCCGGGCGAAGAGCCTCGGGCTCGTGCCCGGGACGGCGCCGTCCTCGGTGGCCGTCGCGGTCTGACGATCCGCGGCGACCGGCCCTCGTCGGCCGCTCGCCGCGGATCGGTCCGTGCACGGCGGACCGCACCCGCGCCGGCGAACCCGTATCCTCATGAGAACCATTCTCAGAAAGCGGGCACCATGCGCATCCCCTCCCTCCTCGCCGCCGGCGTCGCCGCCCTCGGACTCCTCGCGGGCTCGTTCGCGGCACCCGCCCCCGCGGCCGAGGCGGCGCCCCGCGCGAGGTGGCTGCTCGTCGCCGACGCGCCCGCCCATGACGTCGCCGTCGTCGACGCGTCCACCGGCCGCATCACCGGGACGCTGCCGGGCGCGGCCCTCGGCACGCACGCCGGCGTGATCCAGATGGGCCACGGCCGCGTCGCCTTCGTCGACGAAGCTGGGCCGCGGCTCGACGTGGTCGACATCGCCTCGTCCGGCGTCCCGCGCATCGCGTCCTCCACGCCGATCTCCGCGATCGCCGGCGCGTGGACCCGGGCCGGCTGGATCGCCGACGACCCGGGCCACCGCTTCGTGGCGGTGGGGTCGGACCTCGACGGATCCACCGCGCAGCAGGTCACGGTGCTCGACACCCGCACGGGCGTGGCCCGCACCGCCACCATCCGCACCAGCGAGGTCACACTCGCCACGACGGGTGAGCGAGGCACCGAGGAGATGGAGACGTTCCTCGTCGGCTCGCCGCTGCGCCTCGTCGTGAGCGCGGGCGGCCGCCTCGACGCGTACGACGTCGCGTCGATCCTCGGCGGCGACACCGCCCCGGCCCCCGTGGCGAGCACCCCGCTCGGCGCGTACCCGCACGGTCCCGTGGCGGACGCGCGCGGCACCGTGATCGGCTCCACGCTGTACGACGGGATCGAGACGGTGCCGCTGACGCGCGGCGGCTTCGGCGCCTCCGTCTCCCGCGCCTACCCCGAGCCCGCCGTGCAGAGCTACCGGCCGCGCATGGCGCCCGACGGGGAGACCGCCGTGGGCACGCAGACCGGCACCGGTCCGGGTGCGCCCACGCTGCTCACGTCGTCGTCGATGCGCGGGCGGGGAGTCGCCAGCGTCGCCCTCGGCTCGGGCACGTCCACGCGCGCGGTCGTCACGCCCGGCTACGCGGCCGCGGTCGTGACCGCCGGCGGCGTGGACACGCTGTCCCTCGTCGCCCGCGGACGCGCCGGCCTGTACGACGGTGCCGTGACGACCGTGCGGCTGCCGGCCCTCGGGCAGGTGCCGGGCGCCGGATCCGCCGCGCGCTTCCTCGCCGCGTCCGACGACGGCTCCGAGCTGTTCCTGTCCCGGGCGGGCACGGGATCCGTCCTCGAGATCGACGTCGCCGGCACACGGGCGACGGTGCGCGGCACGATCGCTGTCCCGTCCGCGCTCGCGGACGGCGGGTACCTCGCCACGGTGGATCCGCACCAGCGGCCCTACGACCTCAGCGGGCGCTGACCGCGGCACCCCGCCCCGCGCACGACGAGGGCCGCCCGGATGACCGGGCGGCCCTCGTCGTGCGTCGTGCGCGCGTCGCTACAGCGCGAGCGCGATGCGCCCGCTGAACACGCGGGTCACGGGCGGCGCGGCCAGCACCTCGCCGAGGCGGGCGGCGCCCTCCGGGGTGGCGCGCCAGGCGACGTACGCGTCGTGGTCGGCGGTGGACGCCCACTGCTCCACGACGACCATGCGGGCGGGGTCTGCGTCGTCGACGAGGACCTCGAGCCCCTCGTTGCCGGCGAACGCGCGGGTGGCCTGCAGGGTCTCGGCGAGGACGTCGGCGACGTCGGCCAGGCGGCTCTCGTCGACCTGGATCTCGAGGTGCACGGTGGTGCTCATGGTGTCTCCGGTCCCGACGGCGGGCGGGCGGGTCCGCGCGCGACGTCGATCATGTGCGGGGACGTTCCCCTGTCCCATCCAACCCCTCGCGGGTGGGCGGCACTCCCGACGGGCACGCGCGGGCGTGTCGGCAGGGAGCGGTGGGCGCCCGATCGGGACGCCCCGCGGCTCACCGGTCGCGGCGGAGCGCCGTGCGGAGCCGCTGGTACCCGGACACCACGGGCGGCGCGACGGGCGTCTTCTCGGGCGCCACGTCGAGCCGGAGCTGCCGCTGCGCGAACTCGCGCGTCTCGATCAGCATCGCGAGCCGCTGCTCCTCGTTCTTGGCCTTGCGGGTGTTGACCTCGGCGACGACGCCGCCCTGCCAGCCCTGCTCGGCGAGCCAGCGGAGCGTCTCCGCGACGGGCTGCGTGCCGCGGCCGGGGAGGAGGTGCTCGTCGAGGATGCGGCCGTCGTCCTGCGAGCCGGATCCGTCGCACAGGTGCACGTGGCGCAGGCGCGGGCCGAGGGCCTTGGCCATCTCGAGCGCGTCCTGTCCGGAGAGGGAGGCATGCGAGAAGTCGAGCGTGGTGGCGTCGCAGTCCATGTCCCGCGGATCCCAGCCGGGTGAGTACGCCTTCATGCTGCGGCCGGCGATCTGCCACGGGAACATGTTCTCGACGGCGATCTCGACGCCCGTCTCCGTCTGGATGGAGCGCACGATGTCGAGGAACGACTCGGCGTAGTCGGCCTGCCAGCGGAACGGCGGGTGCACGACGACGGCGGGCGCCCCGACTGCGCGGGCGAGCTCGGCGGACCGCTCGAGCTTCACCTTCGGGTCCCTGCCCCACACGAAGTGCGTGAGCAGCAGGACGGGCGCGTGGATGGAGAGGACGGGCAGGCCGTGCTTCTCCGACATGGTGCGCAGGGCGGCGGCGTCCTGGGTGACCTCGTCGTTCGTCACCATGATCTCGACGCCGTCGAAGCCGGCGCGCTTCGCCATGAGGAAGGCGTTCTCGACGGGCTGGGGGTACACGCAGGTGGTGCTCATGCCTACTCGGATCACGTCGGCGACCCTACCCGCCGCCCCTGTGCCCCCGGGATACGCGGGCGGTCCGGCGCGTGTCGGGTGCGCGGCGCGCACAGCGGGGGTCGGCATGCTGGACCGGACGGGAGCGCGGTCGACGCACCTCCCGCGAGGAGGGGAGCGGGCATGGCGGCTGCGGGATCGAGCGGGAGCGGGGGCGCGCAGGCGTTCCGGAAGGAGCGAGCCGACGCGCCGCGCGGGTTCTTCGAGGCCGAGGCGGCCGGGCTCGCGTGGCTGGCGGAGGCGGAGTCCGACGGGGGAGCGCGCATCGTGCGGGTGCTCGACGTGGCGCCCGGCCGCATCGACCTCGAGCGCCTCGCGCCCGCCCGTCCCACGCGCGAGGCCGCCTGGGCGCTCGGCACGGCGCTCGCCGTGACCCACGCCGCCGGCGCGCCCGCGTTCGGGTCCCCACCGGCAGGGCTCGACGGCCCCGCCTTCATCGGCCGGCAGCCGCTGTCGGTGCTCGACGGAGACGGAGACGCGGACGGCGCGGGGGAGGGCTGGGGCGCCTGGTACGCCCGCGAGCGCGTGCTGCCGTACCTCCGTCGCGCGGTCGACGCCGGCAACGCGACCTCCGCGCAGGCGGCCGACGTGGAGCGGGCGTGCGCCCTCGCCGCGGACGGCCGGTTCGACGACCCGGTGCCGCCCGCCCGGATCCACGGCGACCTCTGGTCGGGCAACGTGCAGTGGACGGACGCCGGCGCCGTGCTCATCGACCCGGCCGCGCACGGTGGCCACCGCGAGACCGACCTCGCGATGCTCGCGCTCTTCGGCTGCCCCGGCCTCGACGACCTCCTCGGCGCGTACGCGGACACCGGATCCCTCGCCGCCGGCTGGCGCGCCCGCGTGCCGCTGCACCAGCTGCACCCGCTCGCCGTGCACGCCGCGTCGCACGGCCCGTCCTACGGCGACGCGCTGCACGACGCGGCCCGCGCGGTGCTCCGGATGTGACGCCGGCGGACGCGCGACCCCCGGTCAGGCCGGGGTGGGGCTGGTAGCCTCGACCCACCGAGCAGGTACCACAGAGCTCTGCGCAACCGAGACGGGAACCGTGACTCCGCCACCCTCATCCACGCCCTCCGCGACCGAGTCGACGCGCATCGCCGCGCACGACGGCGACCACGTCGAGCCCGGCGCCTACGACCTCGTCGTCGTGTCGAACCGCCTCCCGGTCGACCGCGTCGTCGCCCCCGACGGCACCACCTCCTGGCGGCACTCGCCGGGCGGCCTGGTCACGGCGCTCGAGCCCGTGATGCGCGCCAACGAGGGCGCGTGGGTCGGCTGGCCGGGCATCGCCGACCACGACGTCGAGCCGTTCGTCGACGCCGGCATCTCGATCATCCCCGTCACGCTCACCGAGCAGGACCTCGCCGAGTACTACGAGGGCTTCTCCAACGACACGCTGTGGCCGCTGTACCACGACGTCATCGCGCAGCCGAGCTACCACCGCGAGTGGTGGGACACCTACGTCACCGTCAACCAGCGCTTCGCCGACGCCGCCGCGAAGGCCGCCGCGCCCGGCGCCACCGTGTGGGTCCAGGACTACCAGCTGCAGCTCGTGCCGAAGATGCTCCGCGAGCAGCGGCCGGACCTCACCATCGGGTTCTTCAACCACATCCCGTTCCCGCCCTACGGCATCTACTCGCAGCTGCCCTGGCGCACGCAGATCATCGAGGGGCTGCTGGGCGCCGACGTCATCGGCTTCCAGCGCGTCGCCGACGCCGGCAACTTCACGCGCGCGGTACGGCGGCTCTTCGGGTACACGACCCGCGGATCCACCGTCGACGTGCCCGTGCGCGGCGGCATCCCGCTCACCGTCCCCGGCACGAAGCCGTCGAAGCCCGTCCGCGAGCTGCGCACGCGCCAGGTCGTGGCGAAGCACTACCCGATCTCGATCGACGCGCGCAGCTACGAGGAGATGGCCAAGGACCCGGCCATCCAGGAGCGCGCCCGACAGATCCGCGCGGACCTCGGCGACCCGAAGACGATCCTGCTGGGCGTCGACCGCCTCGACTACACGAAGGGCATCGGCCACCGCCTCAAGGCGTTCGGCGAGCTGCTCGCCGAGGGCCGCGTCACCGTCGAGGACGCGACGCTCGTGCAGGTCGCGAGCCCGAGCCGCGAGCGCGTGGAGACGTACAAGCAGCTCCGCGACGAGATCGAGCTCACGGTCGGCCGCATCAACGGCGACTACGGCTCCATCAGCCACACCGCCATCAGCTACCTGCACCACGGGTACCCGCGCGAGGAGATGGTGGCGCTCTGCCTCGCGGCCGACGTCATGCTCGTCACCGCGCTCCGCGACGGCATGAACCTGGTCGCCAAGGAGTACGTGGCCACCAAGCACTCCAACGAGGGCGTGCTGGTGCTCAGCGAGTTCGCGGGCGCCGCGGACGAGCTGAAGGCCGCGCTCCTCGTGAACCCGCACGACATCGAGGGCCTCAAGGAGGCGATCCTCCGCGCGATCGAGATGCCGAAGGCCGAGCAGCGCAAGCGCATGCGATCGCTCCGCAAGCGCGTGTTCGAGAACGACGTGGCGGCCTGGTCGAGCTCGTTCCTCGCCGACCTCGGGCGCACGCACGCCGCCTCGATCCACGAGGGCCCCGACGAAGAGGTCGTCGAGCCCCTCATGGACGAGGGCTGGTAGCGCGCGTGGCCGAGCTGACCACCGACATCCAGGCCAAGGGCGGCCGCGGATTCCCCGGTCGCCTGTTCGAGGCGCTCACCGAGCTCGCGCGCACGCCGCGCCTGCTCGTGGCGCTCGACTTCGACGGCACGCTCGCGCCCGAGGTCGACGACCCCGAGAAGGCGCGCGCGGTCCCCGAGGCCCGCGCCGCGGTGCTCGCGCTCCTCGCGTTGCCCGAGACGCGCGTCGCTCTCGTGTCAGGTCGGGCGCTGCGGAGCCTCGAGGCCGTGGCCGACCTGCCGGACGACGTGCTGCTCGTGGGATCCCACGGGGTGGAGATCCGCCTCGACACCGACGACATCGAGCTCACCCTCGACGAGGGCGAGCTCGCCCAGCGCGGTGTGCTCTCCGACGTGCTCGGGCAGGTCGCCGACTCCCTCGACGAGGTGTGGATCGAGGAGAAGCCCGCGGGCTTCGCCCTGCACACGCGCCTCGCCACGGAGAAGCACAGCCGCATCGCGCACCTCGTCGCGACGCAGGAGGCGCACGCCGAGGTCGAGGGCCTCAAGGTGCGCTCCGGCAAGGACGTGCTGGAGTTCAGCGTCCGGCACGCGACCAAGGGCGAGGCGGTCGAGCACCTGCGCCGGTACGCCGAGGCGACGGCCGTCTTCTACGCGGGCGACGACGTCACCGACGAGGACGCGTTCGCCGCGCTCCAGGCCGGCGACTTCGGGCTCAAGAGCGGCACGGGCGCCACGGCGGCGGACTTCCGCGTCGACGGCCCGCACGACGTCGCGCGCGTGCTCCAGGTGCTCGCCGACCTCCGCGCCGAGCCGGCCGTCCATCCCGATTGAGGCGGCCGCCCCGGTCTCTCAGGTAGGGCTCAGGTAGACTGGGGAAATAGCCGACTCGCGAGAGGAGACCGCACGTGATCGTCCTCCTCGCGGTGTTCCTGGTCGCCTCCGTCGGCATCCCCCTCCTCGCCCGCGCGCTCGGCGTGCGCGCGTTCGTCGTCGCCGCCCTCGTGCCGGCCGCCGCCTTCGCCTACACGGTCGCGCAGGGCCCGGCCGTGCTGCCCGACGGCGAGGTCGTCGAGCGCGTCGAGTGGATCCCGTCGCTCGGCATCACGCTCGACATGCGGATGGACGCGCTCTCCTGGCTCCTGTCGCTCGTGGTCACGGGCGTCGGCGCCCTCGTGCTCCTCTACTGCGCGCGCTACTTCCGCAGCTCGGAGGACGGCCTCGGCCGATTCGCGGGTCTCCTCGTCGCGTTCGCGGGCGTCATGTTCGGCCTCGTCCTCGCCGACGACGTCTTCGTGCTCTTCACCTTCTGGGAGGCGACGAGCGTCCTCTCCTACCTCCTCATCGGGCACCACACCGGCAAGAAGGCGAGCCGCGGCGCCGCGCTGCAGGCCCTCCTCGTCACCACGGCGGGCGGGCTCGCCATGCTCGTCGGCCTCGTGATCCTCTCGGTCGCGGGCGGCACCACGAGCCTCGCCGCGCTCATCCAGGATCCGCCCGGCGGCCCGCTCATCCCCGTCGCGGTCGTGCTGATCCTCCTCGGCGCGCTCTCGAAGTCCGCCCTCGTGCCCTTCCACTTCTGGCTGCCCGCCGCCATGGCCGCGCCGACCCCGGTGAGCGCATACCTGCACGCCGCCGCGATGGTGAAGGCCGGCATCTACCTCATCGCCCGTCTCGCGCCCGGCTACGCGGACGTCCCCGGCTGGCGCGTGCTGCTCGTGGCGCTCGGCGTCGCGACGATGCTCGTCGGCGGCTGGCGCGCGCTCAAGCAGATGGACCTCAAGCTCGTCCTCGCCTACGGCACGGTCAGCCAGCTGGGCTTCCTCACCGTGGTGGTCGGCTACGGCACGCGGGACGCCGCGCTCGCGGGCGTCGCGCTCCTCCTCGCGCACGCGCTGTTCAAGGCGACCCTGTTCCTCGTGGTCGGCGTCGTCGACCACCGGGCCGGCACCCGCGACCTCCGCAAGATCAGCGGGCTAGGCCGCAAGGCGCCCGTGCTCGCGGTCGTCGCGGCGCTCGCGCTCGCCTCCATGGCCGGCCTCCCGCCCTTCCTCGGCTTCGTCGCGAAGGAGGCCGTGCTCTCGGCCCTGCTCCTCGACGCGGAGCTGGGCGGCGGCCTCGGCTGGGTCGCCGTCGTCGGCGTGTCCGTCGGATCCTGCCTCACCGTCGCCTACAGCGCGCGCTTCATGTGGGGCGCCTTCGCCCGCAAGCGCGGGGTGGACGAGGTGCAGCCTGTGCACGAGCACCTCGACTTCCTCGTGCCGCCGGCCGTGCTCGCCGTCACCGGCCTCGCGCTCGGGTTCCTCGCCTCCTCCGTCGACGGCTGGATCGCGGGATACGCGGACACGCTCCCGGCCGCGAGCGCCGGCGCCTCCGGGGAGCCCGACCACACGTACCACCTCGCGCTCTGGCACGGGATCGAGCCGGCGCTCCTCATCTCCGCGGGCACGCTCGTCGTCGGCCTCACGATGTTCCGCCTCCGCGACGGGGTCTTCGCGCTGCAGTCGCGCGTGCCGTCCTGGATCGACGCGGCCCGCATCTACTGGGCGTCGATGCGGCTCATCGACCGGGTCGCCGCGCGCACCACCGCGACCACCCAGCGCGGCTCGCTCCCGTTCTACGCGGCTCATCGACCGGGTCGCCGCGCGCACCACCGCGACCACCCAGCGCGGCTCGCTCCCGTTCTACCTCGGAGTGATCCTGCTCGTGCTCATCGGGTCGGTCGGATCCGCGCTCGCGCTCAACCGCTCCTGGCCGACCACCGCGGTGCCCTTCGACCACCCGGCGCAGCCCGTGATCGGCGTGGTGATGATCGTGGCGGCCGTCGCCGCCGCCCGCGCGGGCAAGCGGTTCCAGGCCGTCGTGCTCGTGGGCGTCACGGGCTACGGCATGGCCGCGCTCTTCGCCCTGCACGGCGCGCCCGACCTGGCGCTCACGCAGGTGCTGATCGAGACGATCACGCTCGTCGCCTTCGTCCTCGTGCTCCGCCGCCTGCCCGTCCGGCTGGGGGAGCGGAACCGGTCGGTGCACCCTGTGTGGCGCGCCTCCATCGGCATCGCGGTCGCCGCGCTCATGTCCACCGTCGCGGTCGTCGCGCTCGGCGCGCGCGTCGCGTCGCCCATCTCGCTCGAGTTCCCGCGCCTCGCCTACGAGCAGGGCCACGGCAGCAACGTCGTCAACGTCACGCTCGTCGACCTCCGCGGCTGGGACACCATGGGCGAGATCTCGGTGCTCATCGTCGCGGCCACGGGCGTCGCGAGCCTCATCTTCCTCAACCGCCGCACCGACTCCCTGCCGCGCCTCACCGCGCCGTCGCGCCGCAGCCTCATCGCCCGGCTCACCGGACGGCACGACCCCGAGGGCGCCGAGGCGCCGCTCGAGGTCGAGCACGGCGTCGGCGGGCCGCGCATGGACGCGCGCGACGCGGTCACGGACTCGCACCGCGACCAGCGCAGCCCCTGGCTCCTCGCCGGCCGCACGCTCGCCCCGCAGAACCGGTCGATCCTCCTCGAGGTCGTCGTCCGGCTCCTCTTCCACAGCCTCATCGTGGTGTCCGTGTACCTGCTCTTCTCCGGCCACAACCTGCCGGGCGGCGGATTCGCGGGAGGCCTCCTCGCGGGCATGGCGCTCGTCGCGCGCTACCTCGCGGGCGGCCGGTACGAGCTCGGCGCCGCGGCGCCCGTGGACGCCGGCCGCGTGCTGGGCACGGGCCTCGTCTTCGCGGTCGGCACGGCGGCGGTGCCGCTCCTCTTCGGCGCCGACGCCCTCACCTCCACGTGGATCGACACCGAGGTGCCGTTCGTCGGCCACGTCGAGTTCGTCACGAGCACGTTCTTCGACGTCGGCGTCTACCTCGTCGTCGTCGGCCTCACCCTCGACGTGCTCCGCAGCCTCGGCGCGGAGGTCGACCGCCAGGAGGAGAGCGACCGGACGGTCGAGCAGGGAGCGGACGGCATGGAGACCGAGCAGGGGGTGAGCGTGTGAGCGTCTCCGTCACCCTCATCGTGATCATGGCCGCGCTGTACGCCACGGGCATCTACCTCATGCTCGAGCGCAGCATGACGCGCGTGCTCCTCGGGTTCCTGCTGGTGGGCAACGCGACCAACATCCTCATCCTCATCATGTCCGGCCGCGTGGGGCTCGCGCCCATCTACGACCCTGACGTGGATCCGTCGGAGTACGCCGACCCGCTGCCGCAGGCCCTCATCCTCACCGCCATCGTCATCACCTTCGGCGTCTCGGCCTTCCTCATGGCGCTCATCTACCGCTCCTGGCGGCTGGCCAACGCCGACGTGGTGACGGACGACGAGGACGACCTCGCGATGCGCGGCCCCCGCACGGGCCTCGGCGAGGAGCCCACCGTGCCCGACGATGACGACACCGAGTTCGGCACCAACGCCGAGGCCGCGATCGCCTCCGCCCGGAAGCTCCGCGACAACCGATCCGACCTGGAGGAGGCCATCGACGACTCCGCCGACGACGATGACGACCGCGACTTCCGCACGAGGCGTGCCGAGAAGGGGACGGGGGACGACCGATGACGATCTTCCCGACCCTGATCCCGCTCGTGGTGCTCGTGCCGCTGCTCGGGGCGGCCGCCGCCCTCGTCGCCGCGCGCCAGCGCCGCCTGCAGGTCGCCGTGTCGGTGCTCGCGCTCCTGGCCGTCGTGGTGATCAGCGGCGTGCTCCTCGTGCTGGTCGACCAGCAGGGCGGCCAGTCCGTCGAGGTCGGCGGGTGGGCCGCGCCGTTCGGCATCGTGCTCGTGGTCGACCGGCTCTCGGCGCTCATGCTGCTGATCTCGTCGATCGTGCTGCTCGCGGTCCTCATGTTCTCGATCGGCCAGGGCCTCGAGGACGGCGACGGCGAGACGCCGGTGTCGATCTACAACCCGACCTACCTGATCCTCGCGGCCGGCGTCTTCAACGCCTTCGTCGCGGGCGACCTCTTCAACCTCTACGTCGGGTTCGAGATCCTGCTCGTGGCGAGCTACGTGCTGCTGACGCTCGGCGGCACCGAGGCCCGGATCCGGGCGGGCGTCACCTACATCGTGGTGAGCCTCGTCTCGTCGATGCTGTTCCTCGCGTCCATCGCCATGATCTACGGCGCCCTCGGCACGGTGAACATCGCCCAGATCTCGGTGCGGCTCGACGAGATCCCGCCGGACGTGCAGCTGATCCTGCACATCATGCTGCTGGTCGCGTTCGGCATCAAGGCGGCCGTCTTCCCGCTGTCGTTCTGGCTGCCGGACTCCTACCCGACGGCGCCCGCGCCCGTCACCGCGGTGTTCGCCGGGCTCCTCACCAAGGTCGGCGTCTACGCGATCCTCCGCACCGAGACGGTCATGTTCCCGACCGACCAGCTCTCCACGGCGCTCATGGTGGTCGCGGCGCTCACGATGGTGATCGGCATCCTCGGCGCGGTCGCGCAGGCCGACATCAAGAGGCTGCTCTCGTTCACGCTCGTGAGCCACATCGGCTACATGGTCTTCGGCATCGCGCTCAACACGGTGGCCGGCATGACCGCGACCATCTACTACGTGATCCACCACATCGTCGTGCAGACCACGCTCTTCCTCGCCTCCGGGCTCATCGAGCGCACGGGCGGCAGCACGTCCATCAACCGGCTCGGCGGCCTGCTCAAGGCCGCGCCCGTGATGGCGATCCTGTTCTTCATCCCCGCGCTCAACCTCGGCGGCATCCCGCCGTTCTCGGGCTTCATCGGCAAGGTCGCGCTGTTCGACTCGGGCGCCGAGGTCGGCGGCTGGCTCACCTACGCGGTCATCGCGGCCGGCGCGGCCACGAGCCTCCTCACCCTCTACGCCCTCGCCCGCGTCTGGAACATGGCGTTCTGGCGGGGCGCGGAGGAGGTCGAGGACTACGAGTCGCCCCTGCTCGACCAGCTCTCCGAGCGGCCGGGTGGCGAGGCCGTGACGACCGTGCGCAAGACGCCCGTGCTCATGACCGGCGCGACGGCCGGCATGGTCGTGGTGAGCGTCGCGCTGACCGTGTTCGCCGGTCCCGTGTACGCCCTCGCCGCGCGCGCGGGGGAGAGCCTCACGGGCCCCGGGTCCGGCAACGGCTCGGGCGAGCTCGGCTACGTCGAGACGGTCTTCCCGGCAGGCGTCCGATGACCCCGCGTCGCGCCCGGGCCCGCGCCGAGCGGCTCACCCTCCTGGTGCAGCTGCCGCTGCTCGTCTGGCTCGTGATCCTGTGGCTCCTGCTCTGGGGCCACGTCACCGTCATCTCGGTCGTCACCGGCGTCGTGCTGGCGCTGCTCGTCACGCGCGTGTTCTACCTCCCGCCCGTGGAGCTGTCGGGCAGGTTCGACATCCGCTGGGCCCTCATCCTGCTCGGCCACTTCGCGGTCGACCTCGTGCGCGCGTCCTTCCAGGTGGCGGCGCAGGCCTTCGACTGGCGCCGCGTGCCCGTCAACTCGGTCATCGCCGTGCACCTGCACACGCGCAGCGACTTCGTCATGACGCTCACGGCCGAGGTCGTGTCGCTGGTGCCGGGATCCATCGTCGTCGAGGCCGACCGGGAGCGCTCGATCCTCTACCTGCACGCCCTCGGCACCCCCACCCCCGAGGACGTCGAGCGCGTGCGGCGCTCGACGCTCGACGTCGAGAGCCGCATCGTCTTCACCCTCGGCACAGCCGACGACGTGTGGCGCATCAACCGCGAGCGCCGCGAGACGGGCCGCGAGCCGCTGCTCCAGACCCGGAAGCAGCGCGCGCACGAGCTGGTGCGCGACCGCGACCTCGAGGCGGGGCTCATCACGACGACGGGAGAAGAGCTCTCGTGAGCATCGTCATGCAGGTCGGCTGGGTGCTGGTGGGCGCCCTCTTCTTCTCCGCCGCCGCGATGGCCCTCGTGCGCATCGTGCGCGGCCCGAGCATCCTCGACCGGATCATCGCGTCCGACGTGCTGCTCACGACCCTCATCTGCGTGCTCGGTGCCGAGATGATCTTCAACGGCCACACCCGCACCGTCCCCGTGATGCTCGTCCTCGCCATGACCGCGTTCCTCGCGACGGTCGCCGTCGCGCGCTACGTCTCCAAGCAGGACCCGTCGTGAACGACGTCCTCGTGTCCGGCCCGCTGGCCGACGCCCTCGACGTCGTGAGCCTCGTGCTCCTCCTCCTGGGCGGCGTGCTGTCCGTCGCGGCGGGCGTCGGGCTCCTCCGCTTCCCGGATCCGCTCGCCCGCATGCACGCGGCCACCAAGCCGCAGATCCTCGGCGTGATCCTCGTGCTCCTCGCCCTCGCCCTCCAGTCGCAGAGCCTCAGCACCGTCGCGATGCTCGTCCCCGTGCTCCTCTTCCAGATGCTGACGGCGCCGATCTCGGCGCACATGGTCGGCCGCGCGGGCTACCGCCTCCGTCACTTCCTGCGCGAGGACCTCCTCGTCGACGAGCTGGAGGAGGCCATCGACCGGGCGCACGACGAGCTGCGCGCGGCCGACGAGGTGGACGCGTCCACGCTGCCCGTCGGCTCCGCCGAGAACATCGCCGCCGAGGAGGCGGGCCACGTCGCGGGAGGTGCGGGGCCGCGCGACGCGGAGCCGTCCGCCGACGCGACGACGCCCGCGGACCCGCGCCGCGACGACCGCGACGGCGACGCGGGCGCGGGCCGGCTGCCCCCGGGCTTCGGCTGACCCGCGGGCACGTTCCCGGGCCCCCGGGCGCCGGGACTGCTCCACGGCAGGACATAAACTCATGCCATGCCTGAGATCGACATGAAGCCCCGGAGCCGCGACGTCACCGACGGGATCGAGGCCACCTCCTCGCGGGGCATGCTCCGCGCCGTCGGGATGGGCGACGAGGACTGGGAGAAGCCCCAGATCGGCGTCGCAAGCTCGTGGAACGAGGTGACCCCGTGCAACCTCAGCCTCGACCGCCTCGCCCAGGGCGCGAAGGAAGGCGTGCACGCCGGCGGCGGCTACCCGCTCCAGTTCGGCACCATCTCCGTGAGCGACGGCATCGCGATGGGCCACGAGGGCATGCACTTCTCTCTCGTCTCCCGCGAAGTCATCGCCGACAGCGTCGAGACGGTCATGATGGCCGAGCGCCTCGACGGGTCCGTGCTCCTCGCAGGCTGCGACAAGTCGCTCCCCGGCATGCTCATGGCCGCCGCCCGGCTCGACCTCTCCTCGGTGTTCCTCTACGCGGGATCCATCGCCCCCGGCTGGGTGAAGCTCTCGGACGGCACCGAGAAGGAGGTCACCGTCATCGACGCCTTCGAGGCCGTCGGCGCGTGCAAGGCCGGCACGATGAGCCAGGAGGACCTGACCCGCATCGAGAAGGCCATCTGCCCGGGCGAGGGCGCCTGCGGCGGCATGTACACCGCGAACACCATGGCGAGCGTGGCCGAGGCCCTCGGCATGAGCCTCCCCGGCTCCGCCGCCCCGCCGAGCGCCGACCGCCGCCGCGACTACTTCGCGCACCGCTCGGGCGAGGCCGTCGTCAACCTCATCGCGAAGGGCATCACCGCGCGCGACATCATGACGAAGGAGGCGTTCGAGAACGCCATCTCCGTGGTCATGGCGTTCGGCGGTTCCACCAACGCGGTCCTGCACCTGCTCGCCATCGCGCGCGAGGCCGAGGTCGACCTGCAGCTGTCCGACTTCAACCGCATCGCCGACCGCGTGCCGCACCTCGGCGACCTCAAGCCCTTCGGCCGCTTCGTCATGAACGACGTCGACCGCGTCGGCGGCGTCCCCGTCGTCATGAAGGCCCTGCTCGACGCGGGCCTCCTGCACGGCGACGTCATGACCGTCACCGGCCGCACCATGCGCGAGAACCTCGAGTCCATGGACCTCGCCGACCTCGACGGCACGGTCGTCCGCAAGCTCGACGACCCGATCCACGCCACCGGCGGCATCAGCGTGCTGCACGGCTCCCTCGCCCCCGAGGGCGCCGTCGTCAAGACGGCCGGCTTCGACCTCGACGTGTTCGAGGGCCCCGCCCGCGTCTTCGAGCGCGAGCGCGCCGCCATGGACGCGCTCACCGAGGGCCGCATCTCGAAGGGCGACGTGATCGTCATCCGGTACGAGGGCCCGAAGGGCGGCCCCGGCATGCGCGAGATGCTCGCCATCACCGGCGCCATCAAGGGCGCCGGCCTCGGCAAGGATGTACTACTCTTGACGGACGGTCGATTCTCAGGCGGCACAACCGGACTGTGCATCGGCCACATGGCTCCCGAAGCGGTGGACGCAGGTCCCGTCGCCTTCGTGCGCGATGGAGACCGGATCCGCGTCGACATCGCCGCTCGCACGCTCGACCTACTGGTCGACGAGGCCGAGCTCGCCGCCCGCCGTGAGGGGTGGGCACCTCTCCCGCCGCGCTACACGCGCGGGGTCCTCGCCAAGTACGCCAAGCTCGTGCACTCGGCCGCCGAGGGCGCGATCACGGGATGACCCCCTCCTCGCCTCCAGCTCCCTCTCCCAGGAATCCCGCACCCATGCCAGCTCTGCCCACCCCGCCCCCCGCGCCGCAGGCGCCGACCGCCCACCAGGGCGACGAGATCCTCACGGGCGCCGAAGCCGTCGTCCGCACCCTCGAGCTCCTCGGGGTCGACGACATCTTCGGCCTGCCCGGAGGCGCCATCCTCCCCACCTACGACCCGCTCATGGACTCGACGAAGCTGCGCCACATCCTCGTCCGCCACGAGCAGGGCGCCGGCCACGCCGCCGAGGGCTACGCGTCCTCGAGCGGACGCACCGGCGTCTGCATCGCGACCTCCGGTCCCGGCGCGACGAACCTCGTCACCGCCATCGCGGACGCGTACATGGACTCGGTGCCGCTCCTCGCGATCACCGGTCAGGTCTTCTCGACCCTGATGGGCACCGACGCCTTCCAGGAGGCCGACATCGTGGGCATCACCATGCCCATCACGAAGCACAGCTTCCTGGTCACGCGGCCCGAGGACATCCCGTCCACCATCGCGTCGGCGTACCACATCGCCTCCACGGGCCGCCCGGGCCCGGTCCTCGTCGACATCACGAAGGACGCGCAGCAGCTCGAGGCGCCGTTCGTCTGGCCGCCGAAGGTCGACCTGCCCGGCTACCGCCCCGTCGTCAAGGCGCACGGCAAGCAGATCCAGGCCGCGGCCCAGCTGCTGGTCGAGGCGAAGAAGCCCGTCCTGTACGTGGGCGGCGGCGTGATCCGCGCGAAGGCGCACGAGGAGCTCCTCGCGCTGGCCGAGGCGGTCGGCGCCCCCGTCGTCACCACGCTCATGGCGCGCGGTGCGTTCCCCGACTCGCACCCGCAGCAGCTCGGCATGCCGGGCATGCACGGCACGGTCCCCGCGGTGCTCGCGCTCCAGGAGTCCGACCTGCTCGTCTCGCTCGGCGCGCGCTTCGACGACCGGGTCACCGGCAAGGCGTCGCTCTTCGCGCCGCACGCCAAGGTGGTCCACGTCGACGTCGACCCGGCCGAGATCTCCAAGATCCGCATCGCGGACGTCCCGATCGTGGGCGACGCGAAGGAGGTCATCGCCGACCTGGCCGTCGCGTTCCGGGAAGCCAAGGCCGCGTCCGCGGTCGAGCAGGACATCGCCGACTGGTGGACCTACCTCGAGGGCCTCCGCGAGGAGTTCCCGCTCGGCTACACGCCGCCCGAGGACGGCCAGCTCGCTCCGCAGTACGTCATCCAGCGCATCGGCGAGATCACCGGGCCGGAGGGCGTCTTCGCCTCGGGCGTCGGCCAGCACCAGATGTGGGCGGCACAGTTCATCAAGTACGAGCGCCCCAACTCCTGGCTCAACTCGGGCGGCGCCGGCACCATGGGCTACTCGGTGCCCGCCGCCATGGGCGCCAAGGTCGCCCAGCCGGACAGGCACGTGTGGGCGATCGACGGCGACGGCTGCTTCCAGATGACCAACCAGGAGCTCGCCACCTGCACGATCAACGACATCCCCATCAAGGTCGCGATCATCAACAACTCGTCCCTCGGCATGGTGCGCCAGTGGCAGACCCTCTTCTACGAGGGCCGCTACTCGAACACCGACCTCAACACGGGCGGCGGCACCCGCATGGTGCCCGACTTCGTGAAGATGGCCGACGCGTACGGCGCCCTCGGGATCCGCGTCACGAAGCCGGAGGAGGTCGACGACGCGATCCGCCTGGCGCTCGCGACCAACGACCGGCCCGTCGTCATCGACTTCGTGGTCAGCCGCGACGCGATGGTGTGGCCGATGGTGCCGCAGGGCCTCAGCAACAGCGCCGTGCAGTACGCCCGCGACCACGCGCCCGACTGGGACGACGACCTCGCCGAGACCGGGAGGACCGAGAAGTGAGCCACATCCTGAGCCTCCTGGTGGAGGACAAGCCGGGCCTCCTCACCCGCGTCGCGGGGCTGTTCGCCCGCCGCGGCTTCAACATCGAGTCGCTCGCCGTCGGCGCGAGCGAGATCGAGGGCCTCTCGCGGATCACGGTCGTCGTGGACGTCGAGGCGCTCCCGCTCGAGCAGGTGACGAAGCAGCTCAACAAGCTGATCAACGTCATCAAGATCGTGGAGCTCGACCCCGGCCAGGCCGTCGAGCGCGAGCACCTGCTCGTGAAGGTGCGCGTCGACAACACGACCCGCTCGCAGGTGCTCGAGGCCGTGAACCTGTTCCGCGCCCGCGTGGTCGACGTGGCCACCGACGCGCTGATCATCGAGGTCACGGGCGACTCGGGGAAGGTGCAGGCCCTCCTCCGCGTGCTCGAGCCCTTCGGCATCAAGGAGCTCGCGCAGTCGGGGCTCCTCGCCATGGGACGCGGCTCGAAGTCGATCACCGACCGCGTCTTCCGCACCCCCTAGCGCCCGACCCCGCGGCCAGCGGGAGGGAGCGGCTAGGCTCCCCGCGCGCCGCGTCCACGGCACCCGCACGTACCCGCCCGCACGACCACGCCCCGCCCCTGCGCGGGGCGGCCAGGCACGACCGCCCCTCGCCCTCCCGCGGGGACGACAGAACAAGGAGATCCATCACGTGACTGACATCGTCTACGACAAGGACGCCGACCTCTCGCTCATCCAGGGTCGCAAGGTCGCCGTCATCGGCTACGGCTCGCAGGGCCACGCGCACGCGCTGAACCTCCGCGACTCCGGCGTCGAGGTCGTCATCGGACTCAAGGAGGGCTCGACGAGCCGCGCCAAGGCCGAGGAGCAGGGCTTCACGGTGAAGACGCCGGCCGACGCGTCCGCGTGGGCCGACGTGATCGTCATCCTCGCGCCCGACCAGCACCAGCGCGGCCTCTACGCCGAGAGCGTGCGCGACAACCTCACCGAGGGCAAGACGCTCGTCTTCGCGCACGGCTTCAACATCCGCTTCGGCTACATCGAGGCGCCCGAGGGCGTCGACGTCGTCCTCGTCGCCCCCAAGGGCCCGGGCCACACCGTGCGCCGCGAGTTCGAGGCCGGCCGTGGCGTCCCCGTCATCGTCGCCGTCGAGGTCGACGCGTCGGGCAAGGCGTGGGACCTCGCCTGGTCGTACGCCAAGGGCATCGGCGGCCTCCGCGCCGGCGGCATCCGCACCACCTTCACCGAGGAGACCGAGACCGACCTCTTCGGCGAGCAGGCCGTGCTCTGCGGCGGCACCTCGCAGCTGGTGCAGTACGGCTTCGAGACGCTGATCGAGGCGGGCTACCAGCCGCAGATCGCGTACTTCGAGGTGCTGCACGAGCTCAAGCTCATCGTCGACCTCATGTGGGAGGGCGGCATCGCGAAGCAGCGCTGGAGCATCTCCGACACGGCCGAGTACGGCGACTACGTCTCCGGCCCGCGCGTCATCTCGCCGGACGTCAAGGAGAACATGAAGGCCGTCCTCGCGGACATCCAGTCCGGCGCCTTCGCCGACCGCTTCATCAAGGACCAGGACGCCGGCGCGCCCGAGTTCCTCGAGCTGCGCAAGAAGGGCGAGGAGCACCCGATCGAGTCCACCGGCCGCGAGCTGCGCAAGCTCTTCGCGTGGAACAAGGCCGACGACGACTACACGGACGGCTCGGTCGCCCGCTAGCCGACGCCCCACCTGCACCACCGGACGCCCGGTCGCCACGCGCGGCCGGGCGTCCGCGCGTCCCGGCCGCGCCGTGCGCGGGCGCCGGGGAGCGTGCGGCGGGCGTCCGGATCCGAGCACGTACGATCGGGGGATGCCCCGGACCCCCGACGACGACGCCCTGAGCTGGGCCGGCGAGGACGCGGATCCCACGCTCGCCCGCTCGCCCGAGCCGCAGCGGGCGGTGCCGCGCCGACGCCCGGACGACGCTCCCGCGACCGGGACCGGCCGCGCGTCCGCCCTCGGGGCGACGGCCGCGCGCCGGGCCGCCGCCTCCGGATCCGCCGCGGGATCCGACGAGCCCCGTGACGGCCTCGTGGACGACGACGACCCAGCCCCCGACGCCTCGCCCGAGGTGGTGGGGCTCGCCTTCTTCGGCGCCGTCGCGGTGCTCGAGACCATCGCCTGGTTCTTCGTCGTCCGCGACAACCCGTCGAGCGCCGGATCCTGGTTCCAGGTCGGCGTCGCGCAGGCGACCGAGGCGCTCACCGTGCTCGCGCCGCTGCTGTGGCTGGCCGCCGTCGTCGCCGCCCTGCGCGGGATGCGCGTCGGACGCCGCATGCTCGTCCTCGCCGCGGGCGCCGTGGTCCTCTTCCCGTGGCCCTGGGTGGTGACCCGGTGAGCGGCGAGCAGACCGCCGTCGGCACCGCACCCGCACGCATGCGCCAGGGGCGGCCGACGCGCGCCGGTTGGGTCGTCGGGATCCTCGGCGCGATCGCCCACGGGATCCTCGTGTGGCAGGCCGTCGACCAGTACACGGCGTTCCGGGACATCGCCACGGCGTTCGGCGGATCGCTCCGGCCGGGCACGCTCGCGACGCTCGTCGGCGCGATCCTCGTGCCCGTCGTCGCGTTCGTCCTCGCGGCGCTGGCCACGCGCGGCCGGCCCGCCGCCGCGCGCGTCCTCGTCATGCTCGCGGGCCTCGCCGCCGCGAGCGCGCTCACGGTCGGCCTCGCGGCGCTCCTCCCGCTCGTCTAGCGACGGGCGGCTTCCGGCGACGGGCCGCTAGAGCGGCCACCCGGCGAACAGCACGAGCGCGATCAGCACCGCCTGCGCCACGAGGCGCGGCACCAGCGGGATCGCGATGCGGCTGAAGCGCTCCGGGTGCCGGGCCGCGTACGCGTTCGCGGGGAATACCGCGACCAGGAACACGGCCAGCGCGACGCCCGCGGCGAGCCGCAGCGGCTCCACCAGCAGGCCGATCCCGCCCGCGATCTCGCAGAGCCCCGTGAACCACACGAGCGCCAGGGGAGAGGGCACGCCGGGCCGCCGGAACGACGGCGGGATGATCGCCGCCATGGCCCGCGCGGCCTTCGGCACGAAGTGGTTGACGCCCATGCCGACGAACACGAGGGCCAGCAGGATCCGCACGGCGAGCTGGATCGCCGTCCACGTCACATCGCTCATGGCCCCATTCTGGGGCCACTAGCATGTGAGGGTCCCAGCCGCCCCCGCCCGAAGGACCGCTCTTGACCAAGCCCGTCGTCGTCATCGCCGAAGAACTCTCGCCCGCCACCGTCGACGCCCTGGGGCCCGACTTCGACGTCCGATCCGTCGACGGCACCGACCGCCCGGCCCTGCTCGCGGCCCTCGCGGAGGCGGACGCCGTGCTCGTCCGGTCCGCCACGCGGATCGACGCGGAGGCCATCGCCGCAGCTCCCCGCCTCCAGGTCGTCGCCCGTGCGGGCGTGGGCCTCGACAACGTCGACATCAAGGCCGCGACCACCGCGGGCGTCATGGTCGTGAACGCGCCGACCTCCAACGTCATCTCGGCCGCCGAGCTCGCCATCGGCCACATCCTCTCGCTCGCGCGCTTCATCCCGGACGCGAGCGCCTCGCTCAAGCAGGGCCTCTGGAAGCGCTCGTCCTTCACGGGCGTCGAGCTCTACGAGAAGACCATCGGCATCGTCGGCCTCGGCCGCATCGGCACGCTCGTCGCGCAGCGCCTCGCGGGCTTCGGCGCCACGCTCGTCGCCTACGACCCCTACGTCACGCCGGCCCGTGCCCAGCAGCTCGGCGTGCAGCTGCTGTCGCTCGACGAGCTGATGAAGGCGTCCGACTTCATCACCATCCACATCCCCAAGACGCCCGACACCACCGGCCTCATCTCCACGGAGCAGTTCGCGCTCGCGAAGCCGTCGCTCCGCATCGTGAACGCGAGCCGCGGCGGCATCATCGACGAGGACGCGCTGTACACGGCGCTCAAGTCGAAGCGCATCGCGGGCGCCGGCCTCGACGTGTTCGTCAGCGAGCCGCCCACGGGGTCCCCGCTGCTCGAGCTCGACAACATCATCGTCACGCCGCACCTCGGCGCCTCCACCGACGAGGCCCAGGAGAAGGCGGGCGTCTCGGTCGCGAGGAGCGTGCGCCTCGCGCTCGGCGGCGAGCTCGTGCCGGACGCCGTGAACGTCGCCGGCGGCGTGATCGACCCCTACGTGCGCCCCGGCATCCCGCTGATGGAGAAGCTCGGCCAGGTGTTCTCCGGCCTCGCGCACGAGGCGCTCACCAGCATCGACGTGGTCGTCCGCGGCGAGCTCGCGGGATACGACGTCAGCGTCCTCAAGCTCGCGGCGCTCAAGGGCGTCTTCACGAACGTCGTGAGCGAGAACGTCTCCTACGTGAACGCGCCGCTCCTCGCCGAGCAGCGCGGGCTCGAGGTGCGCCTCATCACGGACGCCGTCTCGGAGGAGTACCGCAACGTGCTCAGCATCCGCGGCGCGCTGTCCGACGGCACGCACGTGTCGGTGTCGGGCACGCTCACGGGCACCAAGCAGATCGAGAAGCTCGTCGAGATCGACGGCTACGACGTCGAGGTGCCGTTCAGCCGCCACCTCATCGTCATGAAGTACGAGGACCGCCCCGGCATCGTCGCGGTCTACGGCAAGGAGTTCGGCGACGCGGAGGTCAACATCGCCGGCATGCAGATCGCCCGCCAGGAGGCCGGCGGCCGGGCGCTCAGCGTCCTCAGCGTCGACTCGCCCGTGCCGGACGGCGTGCTGGAGAACGTGCGGCAGGCGATCCAGGCCACGTCGCTGCGCGAGATCGACATCGCCGACTGATCCCGGTCGGATCCACCACCGCGAGGGCGGCTGCTGCGGCGGCCGCCCTCGCGGCGCGTCCGGGCCAGCGGGCCGGATCAGCCCCGCGTCGAGCGGAGCCGCACGAGGTCGTCGACCACGCGGATGAGCTCGTCGAGCGCCGCGTCGGCGGGCGCGGATCCGCCGAGCCAGGGCTGCAGCGCGCTGTTGTAGTAGAGGCCGTCGCCGATGAGGAGCACGGCGCGCGCCACGGCGGGGTCGCCCACGGCCTCGAGGATGACGGCGGCCCACTCATCCTGCAGGTGCGTGAGGGTGTCGCGGGCGCGCGGGTGGTTGCCCTGCGCGAGGCGGGAGGTCGCGACGTAGGCGCGGTCGAAGGGGGTGGCGGTCGAGAGCGATCCGCGGATCCAGCGGTCCACCGGCCCGCGCTCGGCCTGCCGGAGCCGCTCCACGTCCGCCTGCGCGAGCGCCGCCATGCGGGCGAGCAGACCGTCGACGAGCGCCTCCTTGCCGCCGAAGTGGTAGAGCAGCCCGCCCTTGGAGACGCCGGCCGCCGCGGCGACGGCCTCGAGCGTCGTGCCGCGCTCGCCCTGCTGCACGAGCAGCTCCTCGAAGGCGTCGAGGATGCGGTCGCGCGCGCCTCCGCCGGGGGAGGACGCCGGGTCGGGTCCGGCCTCGGGCGCGGGTGCGGGATCGTCGGACGGGGTGACGGGCATGGATCCAGCGTAGCGGCGCCTTGCCCGCTGTACCGACCGGACGGTACAGTGATGCCGGCCGCTCCGCGGCCCCGTCCGCGCACCCGCGCCGTCGCCCCACGACGTCAGGAAGCCCCGTCATGTCCACGCCCCGCACCGCATCCGTCGCCGTGACCGCCGCCACCGGCCGCGCCGGGCGACGCCAGTGGGCGGCGCTCGTGGTGCTGATGCTGCCTGTGCTCCTCGTCTCCATCGACAACACGGTGCTGAGCTTCGCGATGCCGTCCATCGCGCGCGATCTCGAGCCGTCGGGTGCCGCTCAGCTCTGGGTCATCGACGCGTACCCGCTCGTGCTCGCCGGGCTCCTCGTCGCCATGGGCAACATGGGCGACCGCTACGGCCGCCGCCGCCTCCTCATGATCGGCACGGCCGGCTTCGGCCTCGTCTCCGCCCTCGCCGCGTTCGCGACCGATGCCTCGCAGCTCATCGTCGCGCGCGCCGCGCTCGGCTTCTTCGGCGCGATGCTCATGCCCTCTACGCTCTCGCTCCTGCGCTCGATCTTCACCGACCGGGAGCAGCGCCGCCTCGCCATCGCGATCTGGGCGTCAGGCTTCTCCGGCGGATCCGCGCTCGGCCCGCTCGTGGGCGGCGTGCTGCTCGAGCACTTCTGGTGGGGCTCCGTGTTCCTCGTGGCCGTGCCCGTGATGCTGCCGCTGCTCATCCTCACGCCCGTGCTCGTGCCGGAGTCGAAGGACCCGGCGCCGGGGCCGATCGACGGGATCGCGATCCTGCTGTCGCTGGCGACCGTCGCGCCCCTCGTCTACGCCATCAAGACGTTCGCGACCGAGGGCGTCACGCCGCTCGCGATCGCCGCGCCCGTCGTGGGCGTGGTCGCCGGCATCCTCTTCGTGCGCCGCATGTCCCGCGCGCGGAACCCCATGCTCGACGTCGCGCTCTTCCGCGAGCCGGTCTTCACGGGCGCGGTGCTCGTCAACCTGCTGAGCGTCGTCTCGCTCGTCGGCTTCCTCTTCTTCGTGACGCAGCACCTGCAGCTGGTCGCGGGCCTCGACCCGCTGGCCGCCGGGTTCGCGCTCATCCCGGGATCCGTGGTCGTCATCGTCTCCGGGCTCGTGATCGTGCCGATCGTGGCGCGCGCCCGCCCGTCGCGCGTCGTCGCGATCGCGCTGGCGCTCTCGGCGGCCGCCTACGTGATCCTCGCGGCCACGGGCCGGGACGCGTCCGTCGGCCTGCTGGTGTTCGCCTTCTGCCTGCTGGGTGCGGGCATCGGCGCGTCGCAGACCATCTCGAACGACCTGATCATCGCGGCCGTCCCGCCGGCGAAGGCGGGTGCGGCCTCCGCGGTGTCGGAGACGGCGTACGAGGTGGGCGCGGTGCTCGGCACGGCCGTGCTCGGCAGCATCCTCACGGCCAGCTACCGCACGGGCCTCGCACTGCCGGCCGGCCTCTCCGAGGGCGACGCGTCCGCGGCGCGGGAGACGCTCGGGGGAGCGGTCTCGGTCGCCGAGCGCGTGCCGGCCCACGTCGGGGCGGCGCTGCTCGAGTCGGCGCACCGGGCGTTCGACGGCGGCGTGGTGACGACGTCGATCATCGGCGCCCTGCTCATGGTCGGCGCGATCGTCATCTCGCTCACGAGCCTGCGTCGCGCCAGCTCGCACGACTGAGCGGACGGATCAGCCCGCGGGCGGATCAGACGACGTTGTCGTCGGAGCGCTCGCTGCGCGTGATGCGCTGGCCGGTCGCGGGGTCGATGCGCGTGCGCGTCTCGCTGACGGCCGTGCGGCGGCGGGCGAGGAGCGCGACGCCGATGATGATGACCAGCGCGCCGCCGCCCATGAGGATGTAGCCGACCAGCTGCAGGTCGACGCCCGGGACGGTGAGGTCGACGGCGAACGCGAGGATCGCGCCGACGATGACGAGGAAGATGCCGAGTCCGATGCTCATGGGGGGTCCTTCGGGTCCTGCCCGTCGGAGGCGCCGGGTGGATCCACCGTAGCGCGCGGGTGCCCGCGGCGGACGGGTAACCTGGCCCGACACCCCACCGAGCCTGGGAGGATCCATGCCCCGCACCATCTCGCTCGCCGTCGTCCCCGGGGACGGCATCGGTCCGGAGGTCGTCCACGAGGCCCTCCGCGTGCTCCGGGAGGCGGTGCCCGCGGACGTGTCGCTCGACACCACGCAGTACCCGTTCGGCGCCGGCCACTACCTCGAGACGGGCGAGATCCTCACCGACTCCGACCTCGCCGCCCTCGCGCAGCACGACGCGATCCTGCTCGGCGCGGTCGGCGGCGACCCGCGCGACGCGCGCCTCGCCGGCGGCATCATCGAGCGCGGCCTGCTGCTCAAGCTCCGGTTCGCGTTCGACCACTACATCAACCTGCGGCCCACCACGCTGCTGCCCGGCGTCGCCTCGCCGCTCGCCGCGCCCGGGGAGGTCGACTTCGTGGTCGTCCGCGAGGGCACCGAGGGCCCGTACGCGGGCAACGGCGGCGTGCTGCGCCGCGGCACCGAGCACGAGATCGCGACCGAGGTGTCCGTGAACACGGCGCACAGCGTGGAGCGCACCGTGCGGTTCGCGTTCGAGCTGGCGGAGAAGCGCGACCGCAAGCGCGTCACCCTCGTGCACAAGACCAACGTGCTGACCTTCGCCGGATCCCTCTGGCAGCGCACCGTCGACCGCATCGCCGCCGAGCACCCGGGCGTCACGGTCGACTACCTGCACGTCGACGCCACGATGATCTTCCTCGTCACCGACCCGTCGCGCTTCGACGTCATCGTCTCGGACAACCTGTTCGGCGACATCATCACCGACCTCGCCGCCGCGATCTCGGGCGGCATCGGCCTCGCCGCGTCGGGCAACGTCAACCCCACGGGCGCGTTCCCGAGCATGTTCGAGCCGGTGCACGGATCCGCGCCCGACATCGCCGGCCAGCAGAAGGCCGACCCGACCGCGGCGATCCTCTCGGTCGCGCTCCTGCTCGACCACCTGGGCCTCCCCGAGGCGTCCGCGCGCGTCACGGCCGCGGTCTCCGCCGACCTCGCCGCGCGCGCCGCGGGCGACACCGCACCCCGATCCACCGTGGAGGTCGGCGACGCCGTCATCCGCGCCCTCTCCACGAACCACTGAAGGAGCCCATGAGCACCACCAGCAGCACAGCCTCCACCAGCAGCACAGCCACCACCACCGGCACCGCCTTCCCCCTGTTCTTCGAGCAGACCCCGTCGGAGACCGCCCGCGCCGACGCCGAGCGGGAGGCGATCCTCGCCGACCCGGGCTTCGGCAAGCACTTCACGGACCACATGGTCCAGATCGACTGGACGCTCGACGCCGGCTGGCACGACGCGCGCGTCGTCCCGTACGGGCCGCTGCAGCTGGATCCGGCCGCGAGCGTGCTGCACTACGGCCAAGAGATCTTCGAGGGGATGAAGGCGTACCGCCACGCCGACGGATCCGTGTGGACCTTCCGCCCCGACCGCAACGCCGCCCGCCTCCAGCGCTCGGCCCGCCGCCTCGCGCTGCCGGAGCTGCCCACCGAGGACTTCGTCGAGTCCGTGCGGCAGCTCGTGCGCGCCGACCTCGGCTGGGTGCCGACGGCCGCGGAGCAGAGCCTCTACCTCCGTCCGTTCATGATCGCCAACGAGAGCTTCCTCGGCGTCCGCGCCGCCCAGCGCGTGGGCTACTACGTCATCGCGAGCCCCGCGGGCGCGTACTTCACGGGCGGTGTGGCGCCGGTGTCCATCTGGCTGTCCACGCAGTACTCCCGCGCGGGCAAGGGCGGCACGGGCGCCGCGAAGTGCGGCGGCAACTACGCCGCGTCGCTCCTGCCGCAGGCCGAGGCCGCGTCGCACGGCTGCGCGCAGGTGCTCTTCCTCGACTCCGAGGAGGGCCGCTACCTCGAGGAGCTCGGCGGCATGAACATCGTGCTGGTGTACAAGGACGGCCGCCTGGTCACGCCCGACTCGGAGAGCATCCTCGAGGGCATCACGCGCGACTCGATCCTCGAGCTCGCGCGCGACCGCGGCCTCACGGTCGAGAAGCGCCGCGTGGAGCTGTCGGAGTGGGTCGACGGCGTCGCGTCGGGCGAGATCACCGAGGTGTTCGCGTGCGGCACGGCGGCGGTCATCACGCCGATCGGCCGCCTGATGGGCGAGGGCCTCGATGTGGGCGACATCGACGCGCCCGCGGGCGAGCTGACGATGTCGCTGCGCCAGGAGCTCACCGACATCCAGTACGGCCGCGTCCCCGACCGCCACGGCTGGCTCACGCGCCTCGACGCGTAGGGGCCTCCTCGTGCCGGCGGCCGCGCGCCGCCGGCACGGCTAGGGTCGTCAGCGTGAAGATCGCGCGTTTCAGCACCGGTGACGACCCCCGCTTCGGCATCCTCGACGAGGAGGAGGGCCACCTGGTCGTCCTCACCGGCGACCCCATGTTCAGCGGCTACCAGACCACGGGGGAGCGCGTGCCGCTCGCCGACGCGCGGCTGCTCGCCCCGGTGATCCCGCGCTCCAAGGTCGTCGCGGTGGGTCGCAACTACGCGGCGCACGCGGCCGAGCACGGCAGCGAGGCGCCCACCACGCCGCTCATCTTCCTCAAGCCCAACACCTCCGTCATCGGCCCCGACGACGCGATCCGCCTCCCCGCCGACAGTCAGCGGGTCGAGCACGAGGGCGAGCTCGCGGTGGTCATCGGCCGGATCACGCGCGACGTGTCCGTCGAGGACGCGCGCCGGTCGATCTTCGGCTACACGATCGGCAACGACGTCACCGCCCGCGACATCCAGCACTCCGAGAGCCAGTGGGCGCGCGCCAAGGGCTACGACACCTTCTGCCCGCTCGGCCCGGTCATCGAGACCGAGGGCTCGTTCGAGGACGCGCTCATCGAGACCCGCGTGGACGGCGAGCTCCGCCAGTCCGGCCGCACGAGCGAGATGGTGCACTCGGTGCCCGAGCTCATCGCGTTCGCGTCGCGCGTGTGGACCCTGCTGCCCGGCGACGTGATCCTCACGGGCACGCCCGCGGGCGTCGGCCCCTTCACCGACGGCCAGGTCGTCGAGGTGTCGATCGAGGGGATCGGCACGCTCTCCAACCCCGCGCGCGCCCGCGCCTGACCGTGATCCGCCCCGGTCGTCTGGCGCGCGTCGCGCTGGCGGTCGCGGCGGTGGCGCTGCTCTCGGGCTGCGTGTACGACGTGTCCGACTACGGGTTGGAGACGCCGGGTGCATCCGCGCCGCCCTCCGCGGGTCCGACCGCGTCGCCGACCCCGGGCGCCGCGGAGCTCGGCCTGCCGGCGGGCTGCACGCCCGCCGACCTCTCGATCGACTGGGCGGAGCCCGAGGCCGGACCCGCGGACGAGCTGCTCGCCGTGCGGGTGATGCAGGTGCGGATCCCGAGCGCGGGGGAGCAGCCGGGCCTCGGATCCACGACCCAGCGCGTGACGCGGAACGACGTCGCGCTGCGGCCGGCGCTCCGCTTGGAGCTCGACGAGAGGGACGGATCAGCGACGCCAGTGGCGGACAGCCTCGTGCCGACGGACGCCTGGGCCGCGTTCCTCGGCGCGGACCTCCGCGACCGCGACCTGGTCGGGCCGCGGTTCGGGCGTCCCCTGCAGATCACCTCGTTCGATCCCGTGCTCGACCGCGAGGCCCGCTACGTGATCGGGTACCTGGGCTCCGCGCAGTCCGCGCACGTCACCGTGACGGGCTGCGACGGCGGCTTCCGCGGATCCGGCACGCTCGAGGGGCTGGACCCGACGCGGTCCGCCGGCGCCGTCCTCCTCGAGTGCGGCGTGCCGCCCGGCGACCAGTACGACCGGTGGGACCTGCTCGAGCCGTACTGCGCCGACGGCGCCGCGGGGGCGGCGGGCAGCGAGCCCTAGAATCGTCAGCAGGATGACTGACGCAACGACCCACCCCGTGACCACCGCTTCCGGCACCGACGTCCGCGTCCGGTTCTGTCCGTCCCCGACCGGGACGCCGCACGTGGGGCTCATCCGCACGGCGCTCTTCAACTGGGCCTACGCGCGCCACACGGGCGGCAAGCTCGTCTTCCGCGTCGAGGACACCGACGCCGCGCGCGACAGCGAGGAGAGCTACGAGCAGCTCATCGAGGCGCTCCGCTGGCTCGAGATCGACTGGGACGAGGGCGAGGGAGTCGGCGGACCGCACGCGCCGTACCGCCAGTCGCAGCGCACCGACCTCTACCTCGACGTCATCGCGAAGCTCACGGCGTCCGGCCACCTCTACGAGAGCTACGCGACGGCCGAGGAGATCGAGGCGCGCAACCGCGCCGCCGGCCGGGACCCGAAGATGGGCTACGATAACTTCGAGCGCGACCTCACCGAGGCCGAGCGCCAGGCGTTCCGCGACGAGGGCCGCTCGCCCGCGCTCCGCCTCCGCGTGCCGGACACCGACCTCTCGTTCGACGACCTCGTGCGCGGCACGGTCACGTTCCCGGCCGGGTCCTTCCCCGACTTCGTGCTCGTGCGCCCGAACGGTGCCCCGCTCTACACGCTCGTGAACCCCGTCGACGACGCGCTCATGGGGATCACCCACGTGCTGCGCGGCGAGGACCTGCTCTCGTCGACGCCCCGGCAGATCGCGCTCTACCACGCGCTCATCGACATCGGCGTGGCCGACGCCATCCCGCGCTTCGGCCACCTGCCGTACGTGATGGGGGAGGGCAACAAGAAGCTCTCCAAGCGCGACCCCGAGTCGAACCTGTTCCACCACCGCGACCGCGGCTTCATCCCCGAGGGCCTCATCAACTACCTGGCGCTGCTCGGCTGGTCGCTCACGCACGACCGCGACGTGTTCTCGCGGATGGAGATGGTCACCGCGTTCGACGTCGCCGACGTGACGCCCGCCCCGGCGCGCTTCGACCTCAAGAAGGCGGAGTCGCTGAACGGCGACCACATCCGCCTCCTCGCGCTCGACGACTTCGCCCAGCGCCTCGTGCCGTACCTGCAGGCGGCGGGCGTCGTCGGCGCCGAGCTGACGCACGACGAGCAGCGCATGCTCGACGCCGCCGCGCCGCTGGTGCAGGAGCGGATGCAGCTCCTCGGCGAGGCGCCCGACCTGCTGTCGTTCGTCTTCACCACGGCCGACGCGCTGCCCTACGACGACGCGGCCGTCCAGGCGCTCAAGGACGACGCCCCCGAGGTGCTCGCCGCCTCGCGCGGCGCGCTCGCCGGGGTACCGCACACGCAGTGGGACATCGACCTCGTGCAGGAGGTGCTGCAGAACACGCTCATCACCGGCATGGGCATGAAGCCGCGCCTCGCCTACGGGCCGCTGCGCGTGGGCGTCTCCGGGCGCCGGATCTCGCCGCCGCTGTTCGAGTCGATGGTGCTGCTCGGCAAGGACGAGACCCTCGCGCGCCTCGACCGCCTCGCGGGGAGGCTCGGTGCCTGACGACGCGGTCGCGGGATCCACCGCGACCGGCGACTCCTACGACGTCGTCGTCATCGGCGCGGGACCGGCGGGCCTGTCCGCCGCGCTGAACCTCGTGCGCGCCCGCCGCCGCACGCTCGTGCTCGACAGCAGCCGCCCGCGCAACGCCGCGACCCTCATGTCGCACGGCTTCGTGACGCGCGACGGGATCTCGCCGCTCGAGCTCCGCAAGCTCGGCCAGGTCGAGGTGGAAGGATACGACGAGGGCGAGTTCCAGCTCGCGGTCGTGCAGTCCGCGGAGCCGTCCCCAGGTGGCTTCACCATCCGCGCGAAGGGCGTGCGCCGCGCGCCCGACCGCGAGGTGCACGCGCGCCGGATCCTCATCGCCACGGGCCTCGTGGAGACTCTGCCCGACTTGCCGAGCATCCGCGCCTACTACGGCACCGCCGTGCACAGCTGCATGGAGTGCGACGGCTACGAGAAGGCCGACGAGCCGCTCTTCCTCATCGGCGAGACGGACGACCTCGTGGAGCGCGCGCTGCTGCTCTCGCAGTGGTCGCGCGACATCATCGTCTTCACCAACGGCGTCGCCGAGATCGACGAGGCGGGGGAGCGCGGGCTCGCGTCCCTCGGCATCCGCGTCGACCGCCGTCCCGTCGCCGACATCGAGGGCGAGCGCGCGGTCGTCACCGGCGTCCGGATGCAGGACGGCTCGGTCGTCCCGCGCACAGGAGGCTTCGTGCGCCCCCGCTATTCGACCGCGCTCGACTTCCTCTCGGGGCTCGATCTCGACACGGACGACGACGGTCACTTCGCCGTCGACGCCGAGGGCCGCACCTCGCACGCGGGCGTCTACGCGGCGGGCGACAGCTCGCAGCCGGGCCCCCAGCAGCTGATCATCGCGGCCGGGTTCGGGGCGCGCGCGGCCAGCGCGATCAACCGGGACCTGCTGCCCGTGATCTGACGCGAGGGGCCCATGGCGCGCGCGCCGGTTTGGCGCGGATCCGGCCGATGGGCTACACTCGACGAGGCCCGATCGCGCATCGGGGCCTTGGGGTATGGTGTAATTGGCAACACGGAAGATTCTGATTCTTTTGTTCTTGGTTCGAGTCCAGGTACCCCAGCACTGAGATAGCAGGAAATGACAGGCCCGGTCATCCGGGCCTTTTCCTTTTCCCGGATCATCTCCGAGCTTGCGGTTCGGAGGCGTCCCGTCCCCGGCTCCGCGTGCGGGTCAGGCGGCCCGGCGCATTCCGTCCACTGGCGCCCCTCGACACCGGATCGACCTGCGTATCACGTTAATCGCATGACAGGCGACGAGACCATCGACGGCGTGCCCGTGACGGAGGAGCAGATCCAGGCGTGGGCTGATGAGGCCGAGGCCGGGTACGACGTGGACACCCTCAGGACGCGAGGTCGCGGCCGTCCCGGGCGCGGAGCGCGACCCTCTCAGGTCGTCGCCGTGCGGCTGACCGATGACGAGCTCGCCGCGGTGGACGCGCGAGCGGCGCGCGAGGGCACGTCGCGATCCGAGGTGATCCGGCAGGCCCTCCACGACTCCGCGGCGTGAGGGTCCACCCCTCGGCGCGGAAGCACGGGATCGAACCCGACGAGGCGGTCCAGGCCGCATCGTGGGCGATCTGGATCGAGGATCTCGAGGATGACAGCCCCGCGCGGCAACTGCGTCTCGGCTTCGACCGAGCAGGGCGTCTGGTGGAGACCGTGGTGCTGGTGTTCGACAGCGGTAACGAGCTCGTCATCCACGCGATGAGAGCGCGTCCGCACATGCTGGATCTGCTCCCCTGAAAACGACGACGGCCCCGCCCGAGCATCTGCTCGAGCGGGGCCGTCGTCGCGTTCAGCGCGAGCGGATCAGGCGAGGCGCCCCTTCGGCGAGCTGTCGCTCGTCTTCGACGGGTCCTTCTCCACGACGTCGCCGAGGGCGTCGTCGATGCGCGTGAGGAGCTCGGCCGGGATCTTCACGCCCGACGCCTTCACGTTCTCGTGGACCTGCTCGGGGCGCGAGGCGCCGATGATCGCGGACGCGACGTTGTCGTTCTGGAGCACCCACGCGACCGCGAGCTGCGCCAGCGACAGGTCGAGCTCGTCCGCGACGGGCTGCAGCTCCTGCACGCGCGAGAGGACGTCGTCGTTCATGTAGCGCTTGATCATGTCGGCGCCACCCTTGTCGTCCGTGGCGCGCGAGCCCTGCGGCAGGTCCTGGCCCGGCTTGTACTTGCCGGTGAGGACGCCCTGGGCGATGGGAGACCAGACGATCTGCGAGATGCCGAGCTCGGCGGACGTGGGGACGACCTCCTCCTCGATGACGCGCCAGAGGGCCGAGTACTGCGGCTGGTTCGAGATGAGCTGGAAGCCGAGCTCGCGGGAGAGGCCGTGCGCCTCGCGAAGCTGCTCGGGGGTTCACTCGCTGACGCCGATGTACAGCGCCTTGCCCTGGCGGACGACGTCGGCGAAGGCCTGCATCGTCTCCTCGAGCGGGGTATCGTAGTCGTAGCGGTGCGCCTGGTAGAGGTCGACGTGGTCGGTCTGGAGGCGCTCGAGCGAGCCGTCGATCGACGCCATGATGTGCTTGCGCGAGAGGCCGGTGTCGTTGTGGCCCTTGGCGCCGGTCGGGAAGTAGACCTTCGTGAAGATCTCGAGCCCGTCGCGGTTCTCATGCTTGAGCGCTTGCCCAAGGACCTTCTCGGCGACGGTGTTCGCGTAGCCGTCCGCGGTGTCGAACGTGGTGATGCCGGCCTCGAGGGCCGCCTGCACGCACTGCGTCGCGGTGTCGTTCTCGACCTGCGATCCGTGGGTCAGCCAGTTGCCGTACGTGATCTCGGAGATCTTGAAGCCTGAGTTGCCGAGGTAGCGGAATTCCATTCTCCGAGCCTACGCCGCGGGCGCTGGGGGAGCCCGGGGCGGGGTCTGTCCGCCGGGTGACCGGGAGGTGCACGTGCGGCCCCGCCCGAGCATCTCGGGCGGGGCCGCACGGTGGTGCAGGAAGGGAGCGCTGGTCAGACCTCGCGGGTCTTCGGCGAGCTGTCCTCGGTCTTGCGCGGGTCCGTCTCGACGATGTCGCCGAGGGCGTCGTCGATGCGGGTGAGGAGCTCCGCGGGGATCTTCACGCCGGACGCCTTCACGTTCTCGTGCACCTGCTCGGGACGGGAGGCGCCGATGATCGCCGACGCCACGTTCTCGTTCTGCAGCACCCACGCGACCGCGAGCTGGGCGAGCGACAGGTCGAGCTCGTCGGCGACGGGCTGCAGCTCCTGCACGCGGGAGAGCGTGTCGTCGTTCATGTAGCGCTTGATCATGTCCGCGCCGCCCTTGTCGTCGGTCGCGCGCGATCCGGACGGCAGCTCCTGGCCGGGCTTGTACTTGCCCGTCAGCACGCCCTGGGCGATGGGCGACCACACGATCTGGGAGATCCCGAGCTCCTTCGAGGTGGGCACGACCTCCTCCTCGATGACGCGCCAGAGCGCCGAGTACTGCGGCTGGTTCGAGATCAGCTGGAAGCCCAGCTGGTCGGCGAGCGCGTGGCCGGCGCGCAGCTGCTCGCTCGTCCACTCGCTCACGCCGATGTAGAGCGCCTTGCCCTGGCGGACGACGTCGGCGAAGGCCTGCATCGTCTCCTCGAGGGGCGTCTCGTAGTCGAAGCGGTGCGCCTGGTAGAGGTCGATGTAGTCGGTCTGGAGGCGCTGGAGCGAGCCCTCGACGGAGTCCATGATGTGCTTGCGCGAGAGGCCGGTGTCGTTCTTGCCCTTGGGCCCGGTGGGGCCGAAGACCTTGGTGAAGATCTCGATCGAGGCACGTCGCTCGTCCTTGAGGGCCTCGCCGAGCACGGTCTCCGCCTTGGTGTTGGCGTAGACGTCCGCGGTGTCGAAGGTGGTGATCCCCGCCTCGAGCGCGGCCTTCACGCACGCGGTCGCGGTGTCGTTCTCCACCTGCGATCCGTGGGTGAGCCAGTTGCCGTAGGTGATCTCGGAGATCTTGAAGCCGGAGTTGCCGAGGTATCTGAATTCCATGCTCCGACCGTACGCCGGGCACCTCCGCGGGCCCGCACGAAAGTGTGCGACGCGGGGCGCACGACGACGCCCCCCCGGATCCGGGAGCGGGCGTCGTCGTCGTGCGGGGGAGCGCTAGCGGCGCGGGCCGTCCGCGTCGGCGGGGGCCTTCTCGCCCTCGACGGCCGCGGCGGAGTCGATGCCCTCGACCGCGGTTCCGTCCCGCTTCGTCTTCGCGAGGCTCGCGACGGTCGCGACCGTGATGGTGAGGAGGATGAACGACAGCGAGAACCAGATCGGGATCTCGGGCGCCCAGAGCATCGGCTCGCCGCCGTTGATGAAGGTCACCTCGTTGACGTGCATCGCGTGCAGCACGAGCTTCACCGCGATGAAGCCGAGGATGACCGCGAGGCCCTGCGAGAGGTACACGAGGCGCTCGAGGAGCCCGGAGATCAGGAAGTACAGCTGGCGGAGGCCGAGCAGCGCGAAGGCGTTGGCGGTGAAGACGATGTACGCCTCCTGCGTCAGGCCGAAGATCGCGGGGATGGAGTCGAGCGCGAACAGCACGTCGGTGAGGCCGATGGCGAGCATCACCAGGAACATCGGGGTGAAGAGCTTCTTGCCGTCGACGCGGGTCGTGAGCTTGTCGCCGTCGTAGTGGTCCGAGGTGGGGATGAAGCGGCGGAGCACGCGGATGAGCTTCGAGTCGGACTCGTCCTCGTCGTGCGTCTCCTTCATCTGCTTGTAGGCCATGACGAGCAGCAGCGCGCCGAAGAGGTAGAAGACCCAGGAGAAGTTGTCGATGATCGCGGAGCCCATCGCGATGAAGATGCCGCGCATCACGAGGGCTATCGCGATGCCCACGAGGAGCACCTTCTGCTGGAAGGCCCGCGGCACGGCGAAGCTCGACATGATGATGAGGAAGACGAAGAGGTTGTCGACGCTCAGCGCCTTCTCCGTCACGTAGCCGGCGAAGTACTCGCCGCCGAAGGTCCAGTTCGAGAAGACGCCGACGCCCACGCCGAACACGAGCGCGATGACGATGTAGACGACCGACCAGGTCGCGGACTCCTTCAGCGTCGGCTCGTGCGCCTTCCGCACGTGCGCGAAGAAGTCGAAGACGAGCAGGCCGAGGACGGCCGCGATGGTCGCGGCCCAGAGCCAGAAGGGGACATCCATTGTGGGTTCTCCAGTACTCGGACCTCGATGGGTCCGGTGGGGTACTGAAGGTCTCCTCCACCCCGCGAACGTGCTCCGCGGAACCGGCCGTACGGGTCGGAGTGGTCCGACCGTATTGACGACACGACCGCCGGATGGGAGTACTCCCCTTCGAGGGAACACTCTATACGGCCGCATGGAGCGCCCTCGACCGCGCGGGCGGATCCCCAGCTGGGGCGCCGTCGTCGCCGGAGGCCCGCTACTCGAGGAACAGCAGCGCGATCCCGGCGACGGCCGCGAGGACGCCGATGCCGACGAGCACGAGCCCGGTCACGCGCAGCGCGCGGCCGTCGAGCTCGGGGGCGTGCGTGCGCACGCGCCACGGGGAGCGCGGCGAGAACCAGACGCGCACGTCGGATCCCGAGGCGAGGTCGCGGGTCTCCGGGGTGTCCGCCTGCGCCTCGTGCACGTCGCCCTCGTGGTCGAACCAGCGCAGGACGCGCGGCGCGGGGCCGTCGCCGCCGGCGGGCCCGTCCGCGACGAGGCCCTCGGTCGCCGTCCAGCGCCGGCCGAGGACGCGCACCGAGAGGCCGGCGACGTAGAGCAGGACGCCGGGGACGAGCGCGATCCAGGTGAGGAACTCGATGATGAGGGACGCCGCGGCGAGACCGTCCATGCCGCCCACCCGTCCGCTCGTCGAGCCCGAACGGGCCTAGAGGTCGATGCTATCGCCGGGCTCGAGGGCGTGGAACGCGCCGCCGCCCTGCTCGGTCGCCCACTGCAGGCGGCCGTTCGACATGGCCTTGCCCGCGGTGGACAGCACCATCTCGTGCGTGGGGAACGCGCGGCGGGGCTTCACCGCGAGCACGTAGTCGATGGACTCGCTGATCTTCATCCACGGCGCGCCCGCGGGGGCTGCGAGCAGGTCGACCTCGACGCCCTCCGGCACGACGAAGGAGTCGCCGGCGTAGTAGAGCGTGTCGTTCACGAGGACGCCGAGGTTGTCGACCACGGGGATCGACTCGTGGATGACGGCGTGCGTGCCGCCGAAGAAGCGCAGCGTGAAGGGGCCGGCCTCGATCACGTCGCCCGCGTGCACGACGGTGACGTCGAAGTCGGTCGCGGCGGCCGCGACGCCCTCGGGGGCGTAGATGGGCACGCCCTCGTTCTTGTCGAGGATCCGCTTGAGCTGTTCCGGCGTCCAGTGGTCCGCGTGCTCGTGCGTGATGACGATGGCGTCGGTGTTCATCGCCTCCGTGATGGGGGTGGTGAACGAGCCCGGGTCGATGAAGAGCTTGCGCCCCGAGAGTTCCAGGACCAGGGCGGCGTGCTCGAGCTTCGTCAATCGCATATCAGGAGCCAACACCGTCCGAGCGGCGGGGGCAAACCGGCGCGCGGGGGCGTCGCCCGGCGGCGATCGGGGGCGCGCGATCGCCGCGTTCCCGGGCGGATCCGGCCCGGTCGGGGCTCGATTTGGTCGGGCTGTGCGCGCTGTGGCATACTCGACGAGTTGCAAAAACGGCCCCATCGTTTAGCGGCCTAGGACACCGCCCTCTCACGGCGGTAACACCGGTTCGAATCCGGTTGGGGTCACAGACGCAGTGAACGACGAAGCCCGGTTCCTCCTCATGGAGGCGCCGGGCTTCTTCTTTCGTGCCGTGCATTCGCACTCCGGCCCGGCTCGGGTGCACGGTTCGGCCCTGTACCGTCGAGGGGTGAGTGTGCACCTGGTCGGAGGCGGCCTGTCGGATGACGACACCCCCCTCCTCGCGCGGTTCCTGTCCGAGGCGACGACGAGGGCGACCGCTGCCGCCCGGCTGGAGCCGGCCCGCATCGCCGTGGTCCTCGTCCACGACGGCCTGGGTGCCGAGTGGTTCGACCAGTACGCCGCCGCGCTCCGTGCCGCGGGCGCCTGCGAGCCCGTCGCGGTGCTCGCGCCCGAGGGCGGATCCATCGAGGTCGCGCAGCTGCAGGACGTGGACGGCATCGTCGTCGGCGGCGGGCTGACCCCCGCGTACCGCCAGGCGCTCGAGCCGGTGTTCGGCGAGATCCGCCGCCAGGTCACCGCCGGGGTCCCGTACCTCGGCTTCTCCGCGGGCGCCGCGGTCGCCGCCGAGACCGCCATCGTCGGCGGCTGGCGCATCGGCGCCGTCGAGGTCGTGCAGGAGTCCGCGAGCGAGGACCTCGACGAGGTCACCGTGGAGCAGGGCATCGGCCTCATCGACGTCGCGGTCGACGTGCACGCCGCCCAGTGGGGCACCCTCACCCGGCTCATCGCAGCGACGGAGGCCGGGCTCGTCGAGGGCGGCGTCGCCATCGACGAGGGCACCGTGCTCATCGTCGGCGAGGGCCAGCTCGTCGTCGAGGGGCGCGGCAGCGTCTGGTCCGTCATCGGCTCGGAGACCGGCGTCACCGTCAGCTCCGCCGGCGCTTCCTGATCCACCGCCCGTGGCGCTGACCCTGCCCGAGCTCGTCGAGCGCGGCCTCATGGACGCCGGCTGGGCCGACGTGCTCGCGCCCGTCGCCGACGACATCGCGCGCATGGGGGAGTGGCTGCGCGCCGAGGTCGCCGCCGGCCGCCCCTATCTCCCGGCGGGCGACCGCGTGCTGCGGGCGTTCCAGCAGCCGCTGGCCGACGTGCGCGTGCTCATCGTCGGGCAGGACCCGTACCCCACGCCCGGCCACCCCGTCGGCCTGTCCTTCTCGGTCGAGCCGGACGTGCGGCCCGTGCCGCGGAGCCTCGTCAACATCCACCGGGAGCTCCGGGACGACCTCGGGATCCCGACGCCGGAGCACGGCGACCTCACCGCGTGGACCCGCAGCGGCGTGCTGCTCCTCAACCGCGTGCTCACGGTGCGGCCGGGCGCGCCCGCCTCGCACCGCGGGAAGGGCTGGGAGGCCGTGACGGAGTGCGCGATCCGCGGGCTGGCGGCGCGCGGCGGTCCGCTCGTCGCGATCCTCTGGGGCAAGGACGCGGGATCGCTCGCGCCGCTGCTCGCCCCCGTGCCGTCGATCACCTCCGTGCACCCGAGCCCGCTGTCGGCGTCGCGCGGGTTCTTCGGCTCGAGGCCGTTCAGCCGGGCGGACGCGCTCCTCGCCGAGCAGGGCGCGGATCCGGTCGACTGGCGGCTCTGAGACCGCATCGCGGGTTCCGGCCGAGCGCGCCGCGGTCCCCGTAGGATCGCGGCATGCTCGAGGAGGAATACCAGCGGCGGCGCCGCCTGCCCGCCCACCTCCGGAAGCCCGCGCCGCCGCTGCCCGTCTTCTCCTACGAGATCCGTCCCGCGACGATGTCCGACCTCCCGGACATCCGCGAGATCTACAACCACTACGTCATGAACAGCACCGTCACGTTCGACGAGACGCGCATGACGCTCGCCCGGTGGCGCGGCCGCTTCAGCCAGCTCGAGCGCATGGGCATGCCGTTCCTGGTGGCTGTCTCGCCGTCGGGCCAGGTGCTCGGGTACGCGCTCGTGGAGCCGGTGGGGAACCGGCGGTCGTCGCGCACGACGGTGGAGGACTCGATCTACCTCGGCGCGGCGTCCACCGGCAAGGGCCTCGGGCGCGCGCTCCTGGTGCCGCTCGTCGACGCGTGCCGCGAGGCCGGGATCCGCGAGGTCATCGCCGTCATCGCGGATCAGGGCGCAGACGCCTCCATCCGGCTGCACGCGTCGCTCGGCTTCACGGAGAGCGGGCGGATGGGCCGGGTCGGCTGGAAGTTCGGGCGCTGGCTCGGCACGGTCACGATGCAGCTGACGCTCAAGCCGACGGCGCAGCCGGGCCGGTGGGCGCGCGCCATGCGGCCAGCGACGCCTGCCGCTGCCGCTCCCCGTCCCACCACGCCCGCTCCCGCTCCCGCCGCTCCTCCTTCGCGGTGAGAGGGCGGGGCGCGACCGTCTGGACGCGGTGACGGCGGGCCCACCAGCCGGTGAGGAGCGCGGATCCCAGCACGACGACCATCGGCAGCAGCATGAACGGGCCGCCGTTGCCCGCGCTGCGGTCGAGGCTCTCGGACATCTGGCCGAGGAGCGCCGTGGGGAGGAACAGCAGCGTGTTGTTGAGCGCGTGGATCAGCACGGGCGCCTCGAGGCCGCCGGTCATGCGGGCGGAGATGGTCGCGGAGATGCCGAACACGAAGTAGTAGGCGATGAGCCACGGGTCCTCGGCGAGGTGGGCGAGCGCGAAGAGGGAGCTGGAGACCAGCGCCCCGACCACGAGGGCGACCCGGGTGCTCCGGAACCAGGATCCGACCGAGCGCTGGACGAGGCCGCGGAAGCCGTACTCCTCGCCGGCGGACTGCAGCGGGGTCGTGAGCAGGATGATGACGAGGAACGCGACCACCTCGCCGTCGACGCGGATCTCGCCTGAGGGGTCGAGCGCGAACATGACGCCGATGTAGACGACGAAGACGGGCACGATCACGAGCGCGACGCGGCCGAGCCAGCGCCAGCGGAACCGGCCCGCGATGGAGGACATCGCGCCCATGCGCACGCCGAAGAGCCAGCGCTGCAGGAGCATCGAGACGGGGATCAGGGCGGCGAGCGACAGGTTCGTGGCGAGCATGATCACGGGCGTCATGGTCTCGAGGGACGACGCGTCCGTCGGGTCGAGGCGGCCGGTGAGGAACTCCACGGCGTAGGCGACGAGGCCGAAGACGAGCGACAGGCCGAAGAACGCGACGGCGCCGAGCACGAGCGCGAGGATCCCGCGCCACGGGCCGCCGGTGTCCCGGAGTCCGTGGTGGTAGGGGGCGGGCGGGCGCTCGGGGAGCGGCGGGAGCTCGGGCGGGGTGGCGCCGGGGATCCCGGCCGCCGGGGGAGCGCCGGGGTCGACGGGTGGCGCGACGGGCGGCGCGACCGGCGACCACGAGACGGGGGCGGGTTCGGGGACGGTCGGCTCCTGTGCGCTCATGCCGCTACGGTACGCGGGGCGGCTGCGCCGGGGATCCACCCGAGGGCGGAGGGCACACGGCGGAGGGGCCCCGAGCTCGGCCGTCGCCGCGCGGCCGCGTACGGTGGACGGGACGAGAGGCGCAGCCATGCAGCAGGAGCAGCACGAGGACCAGGGGCACGGCGAGGCCCGCGACGCCGACTTCGCGGAGAAGCGGCACGAGCAGCTGACGACGGCGCCGAAGGCCGTGGAGTCGGACGCGGCACCGCGCATCGACGTGACCGAGGAGGAGGGCGGCGTGACGCGCATCGACGTCGCGGAGACGGCGTCGGTGCGGCCCGGGAGGACGACGCCGGCGCGCGAGTCGTGAGTGACGACGTGGCGCGCCCCGGCGCCGCGGCGGCACCGCGCGACGTGCTCGTGCTCGGCGGCACGGCCTGGATCGGCCGGCTCGTCGCGGAGCGGCTGGCGGCGCGCGGCGACCGGGTGACGTGCCTGGCGCGCGGGACCGGCGGATCCGTACCCGCGCTCACGCGGTTCGTCGCGGCCGACCGCGACCTGCCCGACGCGTACGCGGCCGTCGCCGGCGCGGACTGGGACGAGGTCGTCGACCTCACCTCCTCGGCGCAGCACGCGCGCGAGGCCGTCGCGGCGCTCGCCGACCGGGCCCGGCACTGGACGCTCGTCAGCACCGTGTCGGTGTACGCGTCCTTCGCGCGCCCGGGCGAGGACGAGACGGCGCCGCTCGTCGAGCCCGTCGACCTCGAGGAGTACGGCCAGGCCAAGGTCGCGGCCGAGCGGGCGGTGACGGCGGCGCTCGCCGGACGGCGCATGATCGTGCGGCCCGGCCTCATCACCGGGCCCGGAGACGACAGCGACCGGTTCAGCTACTGGCCGGCGCGGTTCGCGCTCGCGGGTGACGGGCCCGTGCTCGTGCCGGAGACGACCGGACGCCGTTCGCAGGTGATCGACGCGCGCGACCTCGCCGACCTGGTCGTCGACGTCGGGGTGCGCGCGCTCGACGGCGTGGTCGACGCGGTGGGGGAGACCGTGTCGCTGGCGGACGCGCTGGGGCTCGCGGCCGAGGCGGCGGGATCCACCGGCGAGCGGGTGGTGGCGACCGACGCGCAGCTGGCGGATGCCGACGTGCGGCACTGGGCGGGACCGCGCTCGCTGCCCCTGTGGCTGCCGGGCGAGGCCGCCGGGATGCTCTCCCGGAGCGACGCGGGGATCCGAGCGCTCGGCGTCCGGCGCCGCCCGCTCGCCGAGACGATGCGCGACGTGCTCGCCGACGAGCGGGAGCGCGGGCTCGACCGGCCACGCGCATCCGGCCTCACGCGCGACGAGGAGCTCGAGGTCCTGGCGACGCTCGGCTGACCCGCCCCACGCACGAGCGCCGCGCCCCGTCGAGGACGGGAGCGCGGCGCCCAGGGGAGCGGGTGGATCAGCGGATCGCGGCCCGCAGCTCGGCGGCGGCCGCGGCCGGGTCGTCGGACGAGTAGATCGCGCCGCCCGCGACGGCGACCACGGCGCCCGCGTCCTGCACGTCGCCGATGGTGCCGGGCTTCACGCCGCCCGCGACGGAGAACGCCACGCCGGACGCCTTGCCGGCCTCGAGCAGGTCGCTGAACGTGTAGCCGTCCTCCGCCTGCTCGTCGAGGCCCGCGTGCATCTCCACGAACTCGGCACCGAGCTCGGTGACCTCCTTCGCGCGCTTCGCCTTGTCGGGGACGCCGATGAGGTCGACGACGATGCCCTTGCCGTGCTTCTTCGCGGCCGTGACGGCGCCCGCGATGGTGCTGTCGCCCGCGACGCCGAGGACGGTGACGAGGTCGGCGCCCGCGGAGAACGCGATGTCGGCCTCGAGCTCGCCGGCGTCCATCGTCTTCAGGTCGGCGAAGACGATCTTGTCGGGGTGCGCCTCCTTGATCGCGGTGATCGCGGAGAGGCCCTCGGCCTTGATGAGCGGGGTGCCCAGCTCGATGATGTCGACGTGCGGCGCGGCCTTGCCGGCCAGCTCGAGCGCGTCCTTCGTCGTGAGCACGTCCATGGCTACCTGGAGCTTCATGGGGTTCCTCTTCCTGTCGTGATGCGTGGTGGGGTGGGGGATCGGGCGACCGTCGGTCACTCGAGGTTGGCGTGACGCGGCCACAGCTCGTCGGCCGAGAGGCCGGACGCCTGCCACAGCGCGTGGAACACGGCGTCGCCGACCAGTGCGACGGAGAGCTCGAAGAGCCCGCCCGCGTACTGGGCCGAGACCGTGCCGCCGTGGTCCTGCTTGGCGGCCGCGGGGATCAGCACGGTCACGTCCGCGAGGTCGGCGAGCGGCGAGTCGTCGGCCGTCGTCAGGGCCACGATCCGGGCGCCGACGTCGTGCGCGGTCTGCGCGGCGCTCACGATGCCGGCGGTGGTGCCGGATCCACTCGCGACCAGGAGGACGTCGCCATTCGAGATCGCGGGCGACGTGGCCTCGCCGACCACGTGCGCGTCGAGCCCCAGGTGCATGAACCGCATGGCGGTCATGCGGAGCGCGAGCCCGGAGCGGCCGGCGCCGAGGGCGAAGACGCGGCGGCCGTCGCGGATCACGCGGGCGGCCTCGTCGAGGCGCGCCGCCAGGTCCGGCTCCGCGAGGGCGCGGGCGACGCGGGCGTTCTCGTCGGAGATCAGGGTGATCGCGGCGGCGACGTCGACGGGGGCGTCGCCGGTCGGGCGGGGATGCGTCGTGTTCGTCACAAGTCGAGCGTGCTCCTCGCGGCCCGTCCGTGCCGCCCACCCGACGGGTGGATCCGCCTACCCGTCCGAGCAGGTCGCCGTCGCGTGGGCGGCGGATCGGGTGGGCGTACGGTGGCGGGATGCCGTCCCGGACCCATCCTGTCGATCCCGCCGCCCGCTCCGCCGCCGACCAGGTCGCCCTCCTCGACGGCCTGCACGACGCGCTCGCCGCCCCGCTGCAGGAGGTCGCCGAGGCGCTGTCCGGCCTGCTGCAGCCGGTGGTTGCGCATCGCGCCCTCGTGATCTTCACGGAGGACTGCACCGGCCGCCCGCGCAAGAAGGCGGGCGAGCCCGAGGTGGTGGAGAACGTGACGATCGCCGAGCTCGACCGGATCCTCGCGAGCCTCGCAGAGGGGTCCGGCGATGCCCGCGGCGACGCCGGCTCCGCCTGGTCCGTCGAGCACCCCGTCGGCGGCCGCCTCCGCACGGTCGCCGCCTGGCGCGCCGACACGGGCGCGCTCCTCGTGCTCGTGGATCCCGTCGCCGCGCACGACGACGTCCCCGGCGCCCGCGAGCTGGTGCGCGCGCTATGGCGGAGCGTCGCCCACGGGATCCGGCAGCAGGTCGCCGCGGCGCCACCCGCCTACCTCGCGGAGGCGCGCGCGGTCTCCTCGGAGCGCGCCCGCGTCGTGTCCGAGCTGGGCGACGCCCACGCCACGACCCTCGAGTCGCTCCTCGCCGTGCTCCGCTCCTCCCGCACGGGCGACGCGGCCGCCCGCCAGACCGCGGCCGACCTCGCGACCAACGCCATGGTCGAGCTGCGCGCCGCGAGCGACCGCGACCGCTCGCTCGGCGAGGAGCCCGTCGCGCGCGCCTTCGCCCGGCTCCGCGACGACCTCCGGCCGCTCGTGCGCTTCCGTGACCTCGATGTGCAGTTCGTCGAGCCGCCCGTGGACGGCCGTGCGCTCCCGGGCGAGGTCGCGCACGCGGGCCGGGCGATCGTGCGCGGCGCCGTGCTCGCGCTCGTCGAGCAGCCGGACGTGACGCGCGTGCGGATCCAGTGGGACTGCGACGGCAGCAACCTCCTCGTCGGGATCCGCGACGACGGCGCCGGGGCCACCACGGCGGACCTCGACGCGCTCCGCCGCCTCACCGACCGCGTCGCGGCGCTCGACGGGACGCTCGACGTGACGGCGACGCCGGGCTGGGGATCCGAGATCGCCGTGCGGCTGCCGCTCGACGCGCCGGCCGCGGGCCTCGACGCCGCGGGGGAGGCGGGGCTCAGCGCGCGCGAGCGGGAGGTGCTCGCGCTCGTGGCCGGCGGATCCCGCAACCGCGCCATCGCGACCTCGCTCGGGATCAGCGAGAACACCGTGAAGTTCCACGTCGCGAACCTGCTGCGGAAGATGGGCGCCTCCACCCGGGCGGAGCTCGCGGGGCTCGTGCGCGGCTGAGGCGACACGGCGGCACGACGCCGCAGCGGCACGGAACTGCGCCGCTCGCAGCGGACGCCGGAGTTAACCCCACGGAAACCTCGGCTCCGTAAGGTATTAACCACCCGCCGCCCGCCCGAACGAGGATGTCCCCGCATGCGCTCAGCTCCCACCCGTCACCCGTCCGGAGCCGCGCGCTCCGGGGCCCTCGCCGTCGTGGCGGGCCTCTCCGCCACCGCGGTCCTCGGCCTCGGTGCCGCGCCCGCGTCAGCCGCCGAGGGAGACGTCGCGATCGACGTCTACTCGATCAACGACTTCCACGGCCGCCTCGAGACCACGTCGTCCACCGCGGGCGCCGCCGTGATCTCCGGCGCCTTCCAGCAGGCGAAGGCCGCGAACCCGAACAGCACGCTGATCAGCGCGGGCGACAACATCGGCGCGTCGACCTTCACCTCGCTGTCGCAGCAGGACGAGCCGACCCTCGACGCGCTCAACGCCATGGGCGTCTCCGTCTCCACCCTCGGCAACCACGAGTTCGACCAGGGCCGCGACGACGTCGACGGCCGCGTCACGGACCACTCCGACTTCCCCTACATCTCGGCGAACCTCTACGAGAAGGGCACGACGGAGCACGCCTACGCCGCGTACGACGTGCAGGACATCGACGGCGTGCGCGTCGCGTTCGTCGGCGCGACGACCGAGGCGCTGCCCGAGCTCGTGAGCCCGGCCGGGATCGCGACGCTCGACGTCGGCAGCGTCGTCGACGCCTCCACCGCCACCGCCCGCGCGCTCCGCGACGGCGACGACGCGAACGGCGAGGCCGACGTGGTCGTGCTCGTCGTGCACGAGGGCGCGTCCACCTCCGACGAGTCCTCGCTCACCGACGGCTCGGTCTTCGGCCGCATCGTCACGGGCGTGCAGGCCGACGTCGACGCCGTGATCTCGGGCCACACCCACCTCGGCTACGACTACGAGCTGCCCGTGGCGGGCAAGGCCCTGCCGCTGCCCGTGCTGCAGACCGGCAGCTACGGCACGAACCTCGGGCACCTGTCGCTCACGGTGGATCCCACCACGAAGGCCCTCACGTCCATCTCCTCCGAGCTCGTGCCGCTCCTCACCGCGGAGGGGAAGCCGGCGTTCCCGGCGGATCCCGCCGTGCAGCGCATCGTCGACGACGCGGTCGCGAAGGCCGAGGTCATCGGCAGCCGCACGGTCGGCGAGATCACCGGCGACGTCACGCGCGCCCGCCAGGCCGACGGCTCCGAGAACCGCGGCGGCGAGTCCACCATCGGCAACCTCGTCGCCGACGCGCAGCTGTGGGCCACGCAGGCGGACCTCGGCACCGAGATCGCGTTCATGAACCCGGGCGGCGTCCGCCAGGACCTGACCGTCGCGTCCTCGGGCGCGGGCGACGCGGAGGGCGAGGTGACCTACAAGGAGGCCGCCATCGTGCAGCCGTTCGCCAACACGCTCACGACGGCGAAGATCACGGGCGCGGGGATCAAGACGGTGCTGGAGCAGCAGTGGCAGCCCGAGGGGTCGTCGCGTCCGTTCCTCAAGCTCGGCCTCTCGCGCGACCTCACCTACACGTACGACCCGACGGCCGCGCCCGGCGAGCGGATCACGGGCGTGTTCTTCCGAGGCGCGCCGGTGGATCCCGCGCGCGTCTTCACGATGGTCGCCAACAGCTTCCTCGCGGAGGGCGGCGACAACTTCACGGAGCTCGCCAACACGACCGGGCAGAGCGACTCGGGTCGCGTGGACCTCACGGCCTTCGTGGACTACATCACCGAGTTCTCGCCCGTCGAGCCCGACTCGGCGACGCGCTCCATCGGCATCGTCGACACCACGGGCGCGGCTCCCCGCGCCGGCCAGGAGCGCTCCTACGAGCTGTCCTCGCTGCTCGTCTCGAACGCGCCCGTGCAGGACACCGAGGTCGTGACGCTCATCGACGGCGAGGAGGTCGCGCGCACGCCGATCGACGCCGCCGTGGTCGACACGACCGACGAGCAGGGGCGCGCGAGCGTCCGGTTCACGGTGCCGGCCGGCCTCCCGGCGGGACCGCACCAGCTCGCGTTCCTGCTGCCGAGCACGGGCGCCTCGGTGCTCTACGCGCTCGACACGTCGGCCGGATCCGTCGTCCCGTCCGGCACGGGGACGGTGCCCGCGCCGAGCTCCGAGCCGACGCTCGCGGCGACCGGATCCGAGTCCGGCCCCGTGCTCGGCGCCTCGCTCGTGGCGCTGGTCCTCGGCCTCGCGCTGGTCGCCTTCCGCCGCCGGATGTCGTCGGCCGCGCGCCGCTGACGCGGGAGCGTCCGTGACGGACGGGGCGGGTGCCGGACGACCGGCGTCCGCCCCGTCCGCGCATCCGCCCCGGCCTACGCTGGAGCGGTGTTCGAACTCCACCACCTCAGCGCCCAGGACCAGTGGGACCAGCTCCAGCGCGGCGAGGTCACCCCGACCGAGCTCGTGACCCACTACCTCGAGCGCATCGAGCGGCTGGATCCGGGCCTCGGCGCCTTCACGACCGTCACGGCCGACCGCGCCCTCGCACGCGCTCGGCACGTCGAGCGCGAGGTCCCGCGCACCGCGCCGCTCTGGGGCCTGCCGTTCGGCGACAAGGACCTCTCGGAGCGCGCCGGCGTCCGCACCACCTTCGGCTCGCGTCTCTTCCGCGACCACGTCTCCGACCGCACCGACGCGATCCCGCAGGCGCTCGACGACGCCGGCGGCATCAGCCTCGGCAAGACCAGCGCGCCGGAGTTCGGCCTGCCGTCGTACACGGAGAGCCTCGTCGCGCCGCCCGCGCGCACGCCGTGGGACACCGCGCGCGGCGCCGGCGGATCCAGCGGGGGAGCGGCCGTCGCCGTCGCGGCGGGCCTGCTGCCCTTCGCCCCGGGATCCGACGGCGGCGGCTCGGTGCGCATCCCCGCCGCGGCCACCGGACTCGTCGGCCTCAAGCCGTCGCGCGGCCTCGTGCCCGCGGGATCCGGCCAGGAGTCGCTCGCCGGACTCGTCGTGCCCGGGCCGCTCGCGCGCAGCGTCGCGGACGCGGCCATGCTGCTCGACGGGATGATCGGCCGGGTCAACGGCCGCATCCCGCACCCCTTCACGCTGCGCGCCCCCGAGGATCCCGACGGCGACCTGCTGGGCGCGGCCGTCCGCGGCGAGGGCCGCTTCCAGATCGGCGTGATGACGACGACCCCGTGGGACGACGCCTACGAGATCGTGCGGGACGCGTCCGCCGACGACGCGCTCGCGCTCGCCGTGCGCGAGCTGGCGACCATGGGCCACGGCCTCGAGGACCTCGCGCTCCGCCCCGACCCCACCTACGCGCCCGCGTTCCGCACCATCTGGCAGGCCGGTGCCGCGGGGATCCCCGCCGAGGGCGGCCAGCTCGACCTCCTCGAGCCGCTCACGCGCTGGCTCGTCGAGCGCGGCCGCGCCCTCAGCGCACGCGACCTCGCCCGCGCGCTGGCCCAGCTCGCCGCCTACGAGCGCAGCGTCATCGCCCAGTTCGCGCACGTGGACGCCGTGCTCACGCCCGCGCTCGCGCAGGAGCCGCGGCCGGTCGGCTGGTACGACGCCGAGGACGGCGAGCGGAACTTCGCGCAGCAGGTCGCGTACACGCCGTACACGTCGTTCGCGAACGTCACGGGCCTGCCCGCCATCACGCTGCCCGTGCACCTCACCGACGACGGCCTGCCCATGGGCGTGCAGCTCATCGGGCGGCCGGGCGGCGAGGCGACGCTCCTCGCGATCGGCCGGCAGCTCGAGCGGCGGCTGCACTGGCAGCGGCGGCACCCGCCGCAGTGGTGACCGGCCGGATCAGACGAGCCCGCCGACGCCCTTGACGATCGCCGTCACCGCGCCGGCGAACGAGATCACCAGCACGGCCGCACGGGCGCCCGGCGCCGGGATCCGCGGCGCCAGCAGCGTGCCCGCGCCGACGCCCGCGACGAGCGTCACCACGATCCCGCCCCACGCGGCCGCGCCGAGGTCCGGCCAGCGGTCGGGCGCGAGCGCGAGCTTCGTGATCAGCGACACGGCGCCCGTGGTGAGGAAGAACGGCTGCAGCGTGGCCGCGAACGGGCGCTGCTCCCACCGGCTGACGACCGCGTAGACGCTCACGCTCGGGCCGCCGATCCCGGCGGCCGCGTTCATCACACCCGCCGCGAAGCCGAAGCCGGCCATCACGCCCGGCCCGTCGACCACCCGGGTCGTCCGCCGCAGCACGAGCGAGGTGGTGAGGGCCGCCACGAGCAGCAGGCCGATGCCGATCTCGAGCGCCGGCTCCGGCAGCAGGTAGGCGAGGAGAGCGCCCGGCACGATCGCCACGACCGCGGGCCCCGCGAGGAGCAGGTAGCGGCGCCACTCCACGTGGCGTCGCACGGCCGACAGCACGAGCGACGCGGAGAGCACGCTGCACAGGTTGACGATCATCACGCCGTCGAACGGCCCGAGCAGGATCACGAGCACGGGCGCCACCACGAGCGCGAAGCCGAGGCCGGTGACGCGCTGCGCCACCGCGCCGACGAAGACGGCGAGGAGGACGGGGGCGATCACCCTGACATCCTCCCGTGGATCCCGGTCCCGATCCGCCGCCCGCCCTCGCCCCCGAAGGTAAGGGATGCCATACTTAGGCTGTGCTTACCTCCACCGCGACCCTCGCCAGCAGCACGGCAGCCGCCGAGGCCGTGGTCGCGGAGCAACCCGCGGTGGAGCGTCCCGCCTACCGGCCGTTCGCGGCCCGGGTCGCGCGCACCGAGCGCGTCAGCCCCACGTTCCTCCGCATCACGTTCCAGAGCGACGACCTGCGCGACTTCGGCGACGAGTGCCTCGACCAGCGCATCAAGCTGCTGCTCCCGGTCGCCGAGCACGGCCTGCCGGATCTCACCGGCGTCGGCGGCGACGACTGGTTCGCCTGGTGGCGCGCCCTGCCCGACGCCGAGCGCAACCCGCTCCGCACCTACACGTCCCGCGCGGTCCGCCGCGAGCTCGGCGAGGTCGACGTCGACTTCGCGCTGCACGGCGACATGGGTCCCGCCTCCCGCTGGGCGGGCTCCGCGCGGCCCGGCGACGAGATGGTCGTCATCGGCCCCGACGCCCTGAGCCCCGCCCGCGGCCTCGGCATCGAGTGGCACCCGGGCGCCGCGCGCTCGCTGCTCCTCGCGGGCGACGAGACGGCCGCCCCCGCCATCTGCAACATCCTCTCCTCCCTCCCGGACGACGCCGTGGGCTGCGCCTTCATCGAGGTGCCCGTCACGGGCGACCGCCTCGAGGTGCGCGTGCCGAAGGGCGTGCACCTCACGTGGCTGCCGCGCGACGGCCGCCCGAACGGATCCCGCCTCGAGGAGGCCGTGCGCCACTGGGTCGACTGCCACGTGAAGGTCGGCGCCATCGCCGCCCCCGAGTTCGCGCTGGCCGAGGATGCGCAGCCGCTCGCCGAGGACGACGCCGAGGCCATCGTCTGGGACGCGCCGGTCGTCCACGAGGGCTCCACGCTCTACGCCTGGCTCGCGGGCGAGTCCGGCTGCATCAAGGCCATGCGCCGCTTCCTCGTGCGCGACACCGGCATCGACCGCCGGCAGGTCGCCTTCATGGGCTACTGGCGCCGGGGCGCGGCGGAGGGATCCTGACCATGGCCGGAGCCACACGCTCGCGCACGCGCAAGGACGTGAAGCGCCAGGTGCTGCTCGTCACCGACGAGACCGGCCTCGCCGAGACGCAGGCCGCGCTCGCCGCCCTGCCGCTGTGCACGCGCGGCAGCGTGTTCGTCGAGGTGCCGGACGCCGCGGTCGAGGTCGTACTCGTGCACCCGCCGCGCATGGTCGTCACCGTCATCGCGCGCGACGGCCGCGGGGTCGACGGCGCGCCCGCCGAGCCGATGGCCGCGGTCGCCCGGGCCGTCGGCGCGTGGGCCAGCGAGATGATGGTCTTCTCCGCGCCGCTCTCCGACGAGCACCCGGTCACCGAGGTCAGCGTGCTGCTCGGCGGCCACGTCGGCGGACACGACGACCTGCTGCACCTGCTCGCGACGCGCTGACGCGGATCCGCCGGCTGCGATGCGCGGCGCGGCGGGCAGGGCGCCTCAGCGCGGCAGGCGCTCGTCCGTGCCCGCCGCGAGCTCCAGCGCGGCCCACAGGTCGCGGCCGAGCTGCGGGTCCGCCGCCTGCGCCGTCGTCTTCCCGTCGGGCGTCAGCTGGTCGAAGTACGTGCCGTTCGGCGCGGCCAGGTCGGGCACCGACGCGAGCTGCACGAGCGGCACCGCTCCCGCCTCGGCGGAGATGCCGTAGGCGCCCATCGAGAGCGCGAGCAGCGCCTTCATCACGGTGCTGTCGGATCCGAACGACGTGCGCACGAGGCCCGGGTGGAACGAGTACGCCTCGATGCCGCGCGGGCCGACGCGCTCGGCGAGCGTGCGCATCATCAGGATCATCATCGCCTTCGACGTGCCGTACGCCTGCCAGCCGCCGAGCCAGGGGCGCTTCCGCCAGTCGAGGTCGTCGAGGCGGACGCGGCCCCACAGGTTCGCGCGGCTCGCGGTGCCGAGGACGCGCACCGGGCTCTCGTCGACGCCGAGCGCGGCCTGCGTCTCCTCCAGGCGGGGGAGGAGCAGGCGCGTGAGGAGGAACGGCGCGAGGACGTTGCGCTGGAACGTCGTCTCGTGCCCGTCGACCGTCATGGCGCGCCGGGGCACGAGGCTGCCGGCGTTGAGGACCAGCACGTGGATCCGCGGGCACGTCTCGAGCAGCGTCCCGGCCAGCGCGCGCACCTCGTCGAGCCGGTCCATGTCCGCGATGGCGTGCCGCGCGCCGAGCGCCGCAGCGACGCCGCGCGTCCGCTCGGGATCTCGACCCACGACGACCACGTCGGCGCCGCGCGCGTGCAGCTCCCGGGCGGCGATGCGGCCGATGCCGGAGCTCGCGCCCGTGAGGACGACCGTGCGTCCGTCGAGCGGCCCGCTCACCGGTAGCCGCCCTTCTCCAGGCCGGCCTCGATCTCGAACCGGTTCCGCAGCGGATCCCGCCCCGCCCACCAGTAGAGCAGCGGCATCAGCAGCCCGTACCGCCGCCACTGGACGACGTGCACGGCCTCGTGCTCGAGCACCGCGGGCCCCGCGTTGTCGCGCGTGAGGTAGACACGCCCGACGCACGTCCCGCCGCGCCCGAAGACCCAGGACGGCAGGCCCGTCAGGACGATGAGGTCGCCGTGGCGGCGCACCTCGCCCGTGCTCAGCGGCAGGCCGATCGCGAGGCCGACCGCGGTGGCGACGCCGCTGCCCGCGCGCGAGAGCGGCGAGTCCAGCAGGACGCCGCGGAGGGCTCCCGCCGCGGCGCCGACGCCGGCCCGGATCACGCGGTCGGCCGCCCGTACGTCTCGAGGAGGCGCAGCCAGATCTCGCTGATGGTGGGGTACGACGGCACGGCGTGCCAGAGGCGCGTGAGCGGCACCTCGCCGACGACCGCGATGGTGGCGGAGTGCAGCAGCTCGGCGACGTCCTGGCCGACGAACGTGACGCCGACGATGACGCCGCGGTCCTCGTCGACGACCATGCGCGCCTTCCCCGTGTAGCCGTCGGCGTGCAGGCTCGAGCCCGCGATGGATCCGAGGTCGTAGTCGACGACACGCGTGCGGATCCCGGCGTCCTCAGCCGCCCTCGCCGTGAGGCCGACGCTCGCGACCTCGGGGTCGGTGAACGTGACCTGCGGGACGGCGCGGTGGTCGGCGGTCGCGACGTGGACGCCCCAGGGGGAGTCGTCGACCGCGCCGCCGGTCGCGCGCGCGGCGATGACGTCGCCGGCGGCGCGCGCCTGGTACTTGCCCTGGTGGGTGAGGAGCGCGCGGTGGTTGACGTCGCCCACGGCGTACAGCCACGGCGTCTCCGCGTTGACCTCGCCCGTGACGAGCATGGTGTCGTCCACGTCGAGGTACGCGCCGGCCTCGAGGCCCACGGTGTCGAGCCCCAGGTCCTCCGTGCGCGGGATGCGACCGGTCGCGACGATCACCTCGGCGGCCGTGACGGCCGATCCGCCGTCGATCGCGATCGTGACCCGGTCGCCCTCGCGCGTCACGCGGGAGGGCGAGGCGCCGAGGCGCACGTCGACGCCCATGTCGCGCAGGCTGTCGCCGACGAGCTCGCCCGCGAAGGGCTCCTGGCCGGCGAGCAGGCCGCTGCGCGCGATGATCGTGACCGTGCTGCCGAGCGAGGCGTACGCGGTGGCCATCTCGGCCGCGACGACGCCGCCCCCGATGATGACGACCGAGTCCGGCACGACCTCCAGGGCGGTGGCCTCGCGGCTCGTCCAGGGCTGCGCCTCGGCGAGGCCCGGGATGTCGGGGAGGAGGGCGGCGGTGCCGGTGGACACGGCGACCGCGTGGGTCGCCTCGTGCTCGGTGACGGATCCGTCGGGCGCGGTGACCGTGACGCGGCGCGGCCCGGAGATGCGCCCGTGGCCGCGCGCGAGGTCGATGCCGATGCCCTCGAGCCAGCTCACCTGCCCCTGGTCGTCCCAGGAGCTGGTGAAGGAGTCGCGGCGCTTGAGCACGGCGGCCACGTCGAGGTCGCCCGTGACGGCCTCCTTGGATCCGGCGACGGCGCGCGCGGCGCGGAGTGCGCTGCCCGAGCGGAGGAGCGCCTTGCTGGGCATGCAGGCCCAGTAGGAGCACTCGCCTCCCACGAGCTCGGACTCGACGACGAGCACGGAGAGCCCGCCCTGCTTCGCGCGGTCGGCGACGTTCTCGCCGACGGGGCCGGCACCGATGACGATGAGGTCGTAGGAGGTCATGGTCCCGACCCTACGCCCGGCGTCCGTCACGCCAGCCGGGCGGCTTCGGTCGGCGGATCAGCGGCCGGCGAAGTCCGCGGGACGGCGCTCGGCGGCCGCGCGCATGCCGCGTGCCGCGTCCTCGGATCCCGCGAGCCGCACGAGCTCGGCGGGGAGCGCTGCGGCCGCGGCCCCGTGCCCGTCGCGGACGGCGGCGCGGGCATTGCGGAGGGTCGCCTGCACGGCAAGCGGGGCCTGCGCGGCGATGCGCTCGGCGATCCCGATCGCCGCCTGCAGCTGCTCGCCGTCGGGCACCACGAGTTGCACGATGCGCATCCGCCTGGCCTCCTCCGCGTCGAACGGGTCGCCTGTGAGGATCCAGCGCATGGCGTCGCCCCAGCCCGCGACCGCCGGGAAGCGGAGGGTCGCGCCGCCGAACGGCAGGATCCCGCGCGCGACCTCGATCTGCCCGAACCGCGTGCCGGCGGCCGCCACCACGACGTCGCTCGCGAGGGCCAGCTCGATGCCGAGGGTGAGGCACGTGCCCTGCACCGCGAGCACCACGGGCTTGCCGACGCCCGCATCCGCCATCCGCCACGGGTCGACGCCGTCGTCCGGCACGCTGTCGAGCCCGCCGCCGGGGCCCTGCCCGATGTGCGGGGCCACGTCCGCGAGGTCGAGCCCGCCGGTGAAGTGGTCGCCGATCGCGTGCACGACGCCGACGCGCAGCTCCGCGTCCCGGTCGAGCAGGCCGTAGGCGCTCGCGAGCTCGCGGAGCATCCGCATGTCGGCGGCGTTGCGCTTGGCGGGCCGGTCGAGGCCGATGAGCAGCAGGTGACCGCGCCGCTCGACGCGCACCCGGGGCGCGTCGTCGGCCGGGGGCTCGGCGGGGGATGCGGTGCGGGCGTCGTCGCTCACGGCGGTCTCCTTCGATCGTCCGCCCCAGCCTCGCAGGGCCGGGCGCGCGGCGCGACCACCCGGTCGGGTCACACGGGCCCGGTCAGCGCCCCGATGATCCGCAGGATGGTGCCCATGTCCTCCACGGCCGCCGCGGGGGAGGAGGGCGCGAACTCGGTGATCCCCGCGCCCGCGAGCTCGAACGACCGGCGCAGCGCCTTGATCGACTCGGTCACGACCTGCACGTCGAGCCCGAACGGCTCGGGGTATCCCACGCCGGACATGGCACCGGGGTCGAGCACGTCGAGGTCGACGTGGATGTAGACGCGCTCGGCGCCGGTCGCGGCCACCGCGGCGACGAGCGCCTCGGGCCCCACGGCGTCGGCGCCGAGGAGCGCGATCCCGCGCGACTCGACGAGGTCGGACTCGGTGTCGTCCAGCGCGCGCACGCCGGCGAGCACGACGCGGTCGGGCGTGACGGTGCCCGCGGCGAGATCCAGCCCGTCGACGCCCTCGCCGATGACGGCGCGCAGCACCATGCCGTGGAAGGCGCCGCTCGGGGAGGAGGCGGGGGAGTTGAGGTCGGCGTGGGCGTCGAGCCACACGACCGCGAGGCCGGGATGCGCGGCGGCCGCGTGCCCGATGGACGCGATCTCCACGCCGCAGTCGCCGCCGACGGTGACGACGGGGGACGCGCCGGACGCCGTCGCCGCCTCGAGCGCCGCCTCCTGGCGGGTGCGCACCGCGAGCAGCGACGCGTAGCGGAGCACGCCGGTGCCGAGCGACTCGCCCGCCTCGACGGGCACGTCGACGACGTGCGTGGCGGACGCGGGCAGGTCGCCGCGGATGGCCTCGGCGCCGTCCGCGAGCCTCATGGCGCGGGACGAGCCCGAGCCCTGCCATTGGGGGACGACGACGAAGGAGGCGGGCACACCCCAGTATCGCCTGGCAGGGCGGACATGGCGATGCCCGCCGTCTCCGCGGGAGCGGGGAGGGCGGGCATCGGCCGGGGAGGGCGACGGCTACATGTCGCGGTAGCGCTTCGCCTCGGCGAGCGCGGTGCGCAGGCCCGCGGCGTCGAGCTTCGGGCCGTAGCCGGGGGTGTCGCGCTGGATGCGCCAGCCCTCCGCGAGGGGTCCCGCGTCGACCGTGTCGTAGCCGAAGGAGTCGAGGATCGAGGTGACGGTCGCCTTGGCGTCGGCGTCGTCGCCCGCGATCACGAGGGCGCGGCGGTCGGGCGTGCCGGCGGGCGTGGCGTGCTCGGTGAGGTCGGCCGCGTAGATGTGGTTGAACGCCTTGACGACCTTCGACTCGGGCAGGTGCCGCTGCAGCATCTCCGCGGTCGTCGTGGTCTCGTCGTCGAGCTCGGCGATGTGGCCGTCGCGCTCCGGGTAGTAGTTGTCGGTGTCGATCACGATCTTGCCCGCGAGGGGCGCGACGGGGACGCTGCCGATGTCCTTCAGCGGGATGGTGACGACGACGATCTCGCCGGCCTCGGCGACCTCCTGGACGGTGGCGGCGCGCGCGTGCTCGCCGAGCTCGTCGATCAGGTCGGTGAGGGTCTCCGGGCCGCGCGAGTTCGCGATGACGACGTCGTGGCCGGTGGAGGTGAAGAGGCGGGCGAGCTGGCTGCCGATGAGTCCGGCGCCGATGATTCCGATGTTGGTCATGTCGAGGGGAACCGGATCCGCGGGGGCGGAATTCCCCGGATGACGACGCCGGGACGACGACGGGCGCCGCCCCGGAGGACGGCGCCCACGCATCGTGCGGTCGACTACTCGCCGGACGTGACCTGCTTCGGCGCGGATCCGCCGGACTTGAGCGCGGCGAGGCGCGCCTCGACCTCGGTCAGCTCGCCGAGGTCCTCGAGCTCCTCGAACTGCGCGTCGAGACTGGAGGCCTGCAGCTCCTCGGCGCCTCGGACGCGGGCCTCCTCGCGGCGGATCTTCTGCTCGAAGCGGCTGACCTCGCTGGTGGGATCCATGATGTCGATGCTCTTCATGGCGTCCTGCACCTGCGACTGCGCCTGCACGGTCTTCTGGCGGGCGTTGAGCTCGTCGCGCTTCGACGACAGCTGCTGGAGCTTGCCGCGCATCGTGTCGAGGCCCTGCTTGAGCTTCTCGACGACCTCGGTCTGCGACGCGATGGTCGGCTCCGCGCCCTTCGCCTCGCTCTCCGACTGCATCTGGCGCTGCAGCGCGACGCGGGCGAGCGCGTCGAACTTGTCGGCGTTCGGGGTGTTGCCGGCGTTGCGGTACTCGTCCGCCTTCTGGCTGGCGGCGAGGGCCTTGCGACCCCAGTCCTGCGCCGCCTGGACGTCCTCGCGGTGGTCATCCTCGATCATGCGCAGGTTGCCGATGGTCTGGGCGACGGCGCTCTCGGCCTCTCTGATGCTCTCCGTGTAGTCGCGGACCATCTGGTCCAGCATGAGCTGCGGATCCTCGGCCTGGTCGATGAGGTTGATGATGTTGGCCTTCGCGAGCTGGGCGATGCGGCCGAGGATGGACTGCTTGGACATGGGTGCTGCTCCTTCTCGTCTGGTGCTTCGTCGGAATGGGTTGATCATGGGTCGCTCTCGTTCTCGTCGTGCTGCTGGTCGTCGCTAGAAGTCGCCGCCGCCGAAGCCGCCGCCTCCGCCGAAGTCGCCCCCGCCGAAGCCTCCGCCGCCTCCGCCGCCGAAGCCGCCCCCGCTGAAGCCGCCTCCGCCGCCACCCCAGCCGCCGCCGCCGCTCAGGAGGCCGCCGATGATGCCGCCCATGATCGCGCCGCCGAAGGCGTCGCCGCCTCCGCCGCGGCCGCCCATCATGCCGCCGCCGTAGCCGCCGTATCCGCCGCCCTGGTCGAGGTCGCGCTGCGCGGCCTCGATGGCCTGCGCGGAGTACGAGGTCGCCGCCTGCGCCGCGGCCACGGCGCGCACCGGATCCCGCGGAGCGGCCTCGTGCGCGTCGTCGAGCGCCCGCTGGGCGTGCGCGAGACGCGTGCGCGCCTCCTCGCCGACGCCGCCGCGGCGGGTCGAGATGAAGTCGCGGGCCGTGGCCACCTGGCTCTCGGCGGTCGACAGCGCGCGCGGCAGGTAGCCGATCGCGTGCTGCACCTGCTCCTGCTGCTCCCGCACGGGCGCGAGCGCCTCGTCGAGCCGGGCCTCCGCCTCCTGCAGCAGCGTGACGCTCGTGAGCGGATCGGCCAGCCGGCCCTGCAGCGGCTTCGCGTCGGCGATGGCCTGCTCGGCCGCCTCCACGAGCCGGGTCAGCTCAGGCATGCGCCCGCCGCGCTGGGCGGCGCGGGCGTCCTGGATGTCGCTGCGGACGTCCGCGATCTCCTCCTGCACGCGCGTGGACGCGTGCTCGAGGTCGGAGGACACGCGGTCGACGCCGTCGAGGAGCTTGCCGGCCTGGCCGACCGCCTGCTGCGCCGCCCGCACCTTCACCGCGATCTCGCCCGTGGACGCGCGGTCGCCCGCGCGGATCGCCTCGGCGGCCTCCTGGGCGGTGTCGGTCGCGAAGGAGAGGAGCGAGCGGGCCTGGTCGACGTTGCCCGTGACGGTCGTCATCGACGGGCCGGCGTAGCGGCGACCGAGGAGGTCCACCGCCTCCTGCGTCCGCTCGATGCGGGACTTCAGCGACTCCGCGTCGGTGACGATGGCGGCCAGCGTCTGCGGCGCGTTCTGCTCGAGCGCGCGCAGCTCCTCGAACGACGCGGCCTGCGCGTCGAGCTCGGCCCGCGCCTCCTCGCACAGGTCGACGATGCGCGCGGCCCACGCGCGGCGCTCCTCGTCGGTGTCCTCGATGGTGTCGTCGAGCTTCTGCTTCAGCGCGAACGCCTCGCGGACCTTGCCGCCCGCCGACGCGAGCACCTCCCTGTACGGGCCGACCGCAGCGGATCCGAACTCCGCCTCCGCGAAGCCCACCTCCTGCTCGCTGGTCTCGAGCGCGTCGTCCAGCTGCACGAGCATGCTGCCGGCGCGCTGCTCGGCCGTCTTCATCTCCGCGAGGGCGGCCTGGCGCTTCGCGGCGACGGCCTTCCGCTTCTTCCGGCGGCCGAGGAGGGTCGTGACGACGGCGGCCAGGAGGATCGCGCCGAGCACGTAGAGGAGGACGAGGCCGAAGTCGATGCCGGAGTCGTTGGCGGAGGAGGGGGTGGATCCCGTGCCGGTCTCGGCGACCGTGCCGGTCTGGGAGATGGACCGGAGGCCCTGGGCCGTGTCGATCGCCGCGCCGGACCAGTCGCCGTCGCTCAGGCGCGGCTTGACCACCTGGTCCGTGAGCTGCGTCCGCTGCGCCACGGACACGCTGTCCGGGACGCCGAGGGTGAACTGGCGTCCGTCGACGGCGACGGCGAGGATCGCGTCGGTCGACCCGAAGCCGTTGGCCTCCTTCGTCGCCTGCCCCCAGGCCGCCTGGTTCGCCGCTCCCGTGAACGTGTCGACGTACGCGACGTGGAGCGTGACCCCGGTCTGCTCCCGGAGCTGGTCGATCGCCTGCTGGATCTGCTGCTCCTGCGCGGACGTGACGGCGTCGACCGGGTCGAGGATCGAGGCCCCGCCGAAGCCCACCGGCTCCGTCGCCTGGGCGGACATCGGCACCATGGCGCCGGCCAGGCCGAGCGCGAGCGCGGCCCCGATCAATCTCGCGGACCGCGGCATGCGACTCCTCCGTCGTCTCAAGTTCGTGCTCCATCCAGGCTAGTGGCGCGGGTGCGTGCGGTGGCCGTGAGGATGATGGCCACGCGGTCCACGCGGCCCACGCGGGTCACGCGATCTCCGTGGTCGTGCGGTCGCGCGGATCCCAGCGGCGGAGGCCCGCGGCTTGGGCGTCGAGCGGGTCGATGCGGCCGAGCGCCTCCACGGCGGCGCCGAGCTGCTCGGTCGTGAGCCGCAGGGCGACCGTGACGTGCGGCGTCCACGATCCGGGTCGCGTGTGCGGGACGACCTCGACGGGCGCGGCGTCCGCGTCCGCGTCGGCTGTCGCCTGGTCGACGGCCGCGTGGATCCGCACGTGGAGGTCGAGCAGCACCTGGTCCACCACCACCTGCCGCGCGAGCACGAGGCCCCGCGGTGGGACGCCGAACACCACGAGCCCGCCGAGCCGGAGCGTGGGCAGGGGAGCGGTGGCGGCGAGGGCGCGGACGGCGTCGTCCGCGGACCCGCCGAGATCCGAGGCCGCCAGCAGCGTCACGTGCGGGCGGTTGGTCTCCCCGGCGTGGTCGGCGAGGCTCGGCAGGCCGGCGTCGGCGAGGGCGCGCCACGACGCGCGGATCGCGGCGTCGGATGCCGCGTCCAGCGTGAGCTCGAGGCTGCCGGCGCTCAGCGGCGGGGCGGTGTCGCGGGCGGGGTCGGACCCTGGCCGCCGCGGCCGCCGTCGGGGCCGAGCTTGCGCAGCTGGTCGTCGGCGGCCTGGCGCGCCTTTTGGATCTTGTCGGCGTGCTTGCTGCCGGTGGCCTTGTCGGCGATGCCGGACACCTTGTCGATGGCGGTGCGGCCGACGTCCTGGCCCTTGGACGTGCGCAGGAAGCCGGCGGCGGCGGCGGCGATGCGGGACAGCTTCACGGGTGGTCTCCTCTGGAGGGGATCGGGTGGGCCGCCGGGCCCGGGCGGCGCGGCGGTCGTCCTTCGTCCATCCTGGCGTGCTGCGCCTGTGCTGGAGCACTGAGTCTCCCCGGCAGAGGGAATGCGTCGGTGCTCCCGGCCCGTGGCGTCGGCACGGCGGGCCTCGTCGCCGGTGCTACCCTGGATCCGCGCTCGCGCGCACCCTGGCCCCCATAGCTCAGGGGATAGAGCACTGCCCTCCGGAGGCAGGGGCGGAGGTTCGAATCCTCCTGGGGGCACACCTTCCCATATCCCGTGTTGGTGCGGTGAGAGGCCGGTCCCGTCAGCGGGGCCGGCCTCTCGTGCATCCGGGGACGCGCATGGACTCCTCGACGCCCGAGCGCGGCGGCGGGATCCGCCGGCTGGGCCGCTGCGACGGTGTCGCGCAGGGCTGCGTGGAGGGGGTCGCATCGCCTCGACGTGCGCTCGCGGAGCGGCAGGGGCGGAGGACGCGTGAACACACGCGGCGGGAACCCGAGACGGGTCTCGGGTTCCCGCCGCGTGGTGCTGGGCCCAACTGGGGGAGCGGGCCTGAGGAACAACCTAGTGGAGCACGGGCGCGACGACCACGCGGACCGGTACTGGAAAAATCCAGTGGCAGCCCGACCAATCCGATTACCGCAGGAGGTCGAACGCGCGTCCCGCGTGCCGCATCATGCGACGACGCGCCACCGCTGGCGGGTCCGCCCTGCTCTCCTCCTCCGTGGACCGCGTGTCCGCGGCCGGTCGGCCTAGGCTCGGCGCATGGCAGACGACGACGACGACGACACCCCGGTCCGCGACCTCCTGAAGGGCGCGAAGCCGAAGCCCCACGACTTCCCCGAGGTCGACCCGGCGCACCTGCCCGAGGATCCGATCGACCTCGTCATCGACTGGATCCGCGACGCCGTCGCCCACGACGCCGCCGAGCCCAACGCGGTCGTCCTCGCCACGGCCGACGCCGACGGACGTCCGAGCGCGCGCACGCTGCTGCTCAAGGACGTGACGCCCACGGTCGACGACGAGCCCGGAGCGCTCTGGTTCTCCTCGCTCGCCGACAGCCCCAAGGGGCGCGACCTCGAGGCCAACCCACGGGCGGCGCTCGTCGCGTACTGGCGGGAGCGCGGGCGCCAGATCCGCGCGACCGGTCCCGTCTTCCACGGCGAGCGCGAGGTGAGCCAGCGGGACTTCCTCTCGCGGCACCCGTCGTCCCGCGCCGAGGTCATCGCGGGCGACCAGAGCGAGCCGATGCCCGACGCCGCCGAGCGCGACACGCGGATCGCCCGGGCGCGGGAGGCCGTGGAAGCCGATCCGGAGCTCGTCGCCGAGTCGTGGCGCGCGTACGTGCTCCAGCCGACGGTCGTCGAGTTCTGGCAGGCGACCGAGGACCACGGGCAGCTGCGGATCATGTACCGGTCGGGGCCGGACGGATCCTGGTCGCACACGCTCGTCTGGCCCTGAGGCCCGACGCCGCCGACGCGTGTTGCGGAACATGACGCGCGGCGTGCGATCCCGCGGGCGACGCCGCACACTGGATCCATGCCCGCCTCCCTCCGCCTCGCCGTCGTGCAGGTGACCCGCTCCCGCCCCGAGGCCGCCGCGTACAACACGCTCGTGCAGGGGCTCAACGCGCGCGTCGCCGAGGTCGCCGACGAGGCCGGCTGGCTGGTCGAGAACATCGCCGCGGAGGACGAGGGCGTCGAGGCGCTGCTCGCCCGCACGCGCGAGGCCGACGCGGTCGTCATCATGGGCGGCGAGGACGTCGCCCCGCGCTTCTACGGCGGGCCCGCCGAGTACGAGGGCCGCTCGACGCACCGCGAGGTCGCCGACGCCGGTCAGATCGCGCTCGTCCGCCGCGCGGTCGCGGAGGGCACGCCGCTGCTCGGCATCTGCCGCGGCGCCCAGATCGTCAACGTCGCGCTCGGCGGCACCCTGCAGCAGCACATCGAGGGCGTCGGGGAGCACCGCAACGACGCGACGGAGATCACGGCGGTCATGCGCGACCACGACGTGCGGGTCGCCGCGGGCAGCCGGCTCGCCCGCGTGCTCGGATCCACCGAGGTCGTCGTGCGGAGCGCGCACCACCAGGCGGTCGACCGCCCGGGCACGGGGCTCCGCGTCGTCGCGGTGGCGCCCGACGGCGTGCCGGAGGCCGTCGAGCACGAGAGCGCGCCCGTCATCGGCGTGCAGTGGCATCCGGAGGACCCGGGCGCCGCGCGCGACCAGCTGCCCGCCCTGCTCGACGCGCTCGCCGCAGCCTGCGCGCTGCGCGAGCCCGCCGAGACCGCGCGCACCGCGGCCGCCTGAGCCGACACCGACCCGGACGACCGCGGCGCGCACGGCGACGCCGCTCGGGTCAGGGCATCACGTCGCCGCTGTTGGGCCCGAGCGTCTGGCCGACGAACAGGTTGCCGTCGGGATCCGCCGCCAGCAGCACCGCGGTCGGCGCGACCTCGTCGACCGTGCCGAAGCGGCCGAGCGGCAGCTCACGGCGCTTGGCGTCCTTCCAGTCCTCCGAGATGGCGTCGACGAGGGGCGTGGAGATCGGTCCCGGCGCGATGACGTTCGCGAGCACGTTCGAGCCGGACACCTCGAGCGCGAGCGACTTGGTGAACGCGATGACCCCGGCCTTCGCGGCCGCGTAGTGCGCGAGCCCCACGCCGCCCTTCTGGCCGAGCTGCGAGGCGACCGTGATGATCCGGCCGTCGCGCCGCTCGAGCATCTCCGGCAGCACGGCGCGCGTGAGGAGGAACACGCTCGTGAGGTCCACGTCCATCGTGCGCTGCCAGGTCGCCAGGTCCATCTCCGCGACGGGCGCCTCGGTGAGGATGCCGTGCGAGTTGACGAGCACGTCGATCCGGCCGAGCAGCCGCCCGGCCTCCGCGACGGCCTCGGCGACCCGGTTCTCGTCGGACACGTCGGCCGTGACCGCGCCGACCGCGCCCATCCGCCGCGCCCCCTCGTGCACGGCGGGGGAGAGGTCGAGCAGCACGACCTCGGCGCCCGCGAGCACGAAGTGGCGCGCGATGGCCGCGCCGATCCCGCTGGCCGCGCCCGTCACGAGCGCGGTGCGCCCGCGGAGCCGGTCGCTGCGGGGCACGGACGCGCTCACTCCTGCATCCGGATCGTCAGGCCGCCGTCGACGGTGAGCGTCTGCCCCGTCACGTAGGCGGCGTCGTCGGAGGCGAGGAACGCGATGACCGACGCGACCTCCTCGGGCCGGCCGACGCGTCCGGCGGGGATCCTGTCGCCCGCGCGCCGGAGGCCGTCGGCCCCGAGGGAGTTCACCGCGTCGAGCGACTGCGGCGTCTCGATGAGGCCCGGGATCACGGTGTTCGCCCGGATCCCGCGCGGCGCGAGCTCCACGGCCGCGCTCCGCACGAGTCCGACGACCCCGGCCTTGGCCGTCGCGTAGTGCGCGTGGTCGCCCCAGCCGTAGACGCCGCCCGCGATGGACGACACCGCCACGATCGAGGAGCCGCGGCCGAGGAGCGGCTCGGCCGCGCGGATCACGCGCATCACGCCGCCGAGGTCGACGCCCAGCACCTCGTCCCACCGCTCGTCCGTCATCGCGCCGAGGGGCGCGCGGCGGAGGATCCCGGCGGCCGCGACCACGTGGTCCACCTGGCCGTACTCCTCGAGCGCGGCCCGCACGAACGTGTCGACGGACGAGGTGGACGCCACGTCGAGGTCCACCGCGATGCCCGTGCCGCCGACCGCGCGCACGGCCTCGAGGGTCGCGCCCGCGTCGTGCGGGTCGCCGGGGAAGCGGCCGACGACCACGCGGTCGCCCCGGGCGGCGAGGCGCACGGCGGTCGCCCGCCCGATGCCGGAGGCCCCGCCTGTGATGAGCGCGACGGGTGCCGCGCCGGTCACGCGGCCGCCTCGCGCGTCTCGCCCGTGGGCTTCGCGAGCAGCATCACGAGCGCCGAGGCGAGGATGCCGCCCGCGCCCACCCACAGCGCGGCCTGGCCGAACGACATCGCGCTCGCCGTGAGGCCGGTGAGCAGGAAGCCGCCGATGATGGCGCCGGGCTGGCTCATCGCGCCGATGAAGCTGGATCCGGTCGCCCGGCAGTCGCTGTCGAAGCAGCCGGCCTGGAAGAACAGGATCGCCGCGTACGGCCCGAGCAGGAAGAACAGGCCGACCATGTAGGCGCCCATCACGAACGTCGGGTCGTCGGGCCCGAGCAGCATGACCGCGAAGGCGAGCCCCGCGACGAGCCAGCCGCCCACGATGACGTTGCGACGGCCGAGCCGGTCGCCCAGCCAGCCGTGCGCGAGGTAGCCGAGCACGCCCACGCAGTTGGACGCGATGATCAGCAGCAGCGCGTTGGACGCGTCGATGTGCTTGCCCGACTCGAGCACGGTGGTGCCGAGCACGGAGAAGGTCTGGATCCCGAACCAGTTGAGCAGCCACGCCACGCTCAGCACGATCGTGCTGCGGAGGTGCTCGCCCTGGAAGATGCGCGCGATGGGGGCGGACCTCTGCACGTCGAGCCCGGTGGCGCGCGCGAACGCGGCCGCCTCGTCGTGCAGGCCCGCGGCGCGCAGACGCCGGATCCGCTGCTGCGCGACGAACTGCGGGCTCTCGCGGAGCGTGAGGCAGATCGCGGCGACCACGAGCGCGGGTACGGTCGCGAGGCCGAAGGCGATGCGCCAGCTGCCCGGCCCGAACGCCGTCGTGATGAGGCCGACGAACGCGGCGGCGAGCAGGGCGCCGAGCGGCCAGCCCGTCTGCACCATCGCGTAGACGAAGCCCTTGTTGCGCCGGATCCTGTCGTCCTCCGTCTGCTCGTAGATCTCGTTGAGGTACGTGGCGTTGATGGACTGCTCGGCGAGGCCCAGGCCGCTGATGCTGCGGATCCCGACGAGCGAGACCGCCCCGGCGCTCAGCGCGGTCGCGCCCGACGACAGCGCCGTGCCGGTGACGGACACGACCATGCCGACGCGGCGGCCGAGCCGGTCGACCATCGGGCCGACGAGCAGCACGACGACCGCGGTGCCGACGCTGACCAGGGTCGAGACGAGCAGCGACTCGCTCGTGTCCCAGCCGAAGTCGCGGGAGATGTCGGGCAGCAGCGTGCCGAAGAGGATGAAGTCGTAGACCGCGATGGTCCACGCGAGGAAGGCGGTGCCCGTGACCCGGCGGGTCTGGCGGACGCTGACCTTCTCGAGGCCGGCGGGCTGCGCGCCGGCGGGGGCGGCGTCCGCGGATGCGGTGCCGGGACGGGAGGTGTCGGTGCTCATGGTGGTGGTCTCCTGCGGTCGGTCGGTCGGGTCGCGGGTCAGGGGACGCGCGGGGTGCGCGGGGAGCGTCGCTGGAAGTCCTGGGCGATCTCGTCGAAGGTCGCCCAGCGGACGCCCTCGTGCGAGTTGATGTGGGCGATGAGCCGCTCGAGCATGAGGAGCACCTGCGGGCGGCCCGAGACGTCGGGGTGGATCGTGAACGTGAAGACGCCGTAGTCCTGCTCGCGGTAGACCCAGTCGAACTGGTCGCGCCACATCTCCTCGAGGTGGCGGGGGTTCACGAAGCCGTGGCTGTTCGGGCTGCCCTTGACGAACATCATGGGAGGCAGGTCGTCGAGGTACCACGACGCGGGGATCTCGACGAGGTCGGTCTCCTCGCCGCGCACGAGCGGGTGCATCCAGCTGGCCGCGTCCTTCGTGTAGTCGACGCCCTGCCAGGTGTCGCCGACGCGCACGTAGTACGGCTCGAAGTCGCGGTGCATGAGGGAGTGGTCGTAGCGGATCCCGCGCTCGATGAGGAGCTCGTTCGTCACGCGCGAGAACTCCCACCACGGCGCGACGTAGCCCGTGGGGCGACGGCCGGCGCGCGACTCGATGAGCTCGATGGAGCGGTCGAGCACGTCCGCCTCCTGCTGGCGCGACATCTCGATGGGGTTCTCGTGGCTGTAGCCGTGCGCGCCGATCTCGTGCCCGGCGGCGACGACCTGGTCGAACTCGCGCGGGAACGTCTCGATGGAGTGGCCCGGCCAGAACCAGGTGGAGGGGAGGCCGTGCTTGGCGAGCAGCGCGTTGAGGCGCGGCACGCCGACCTCGCCCGCGAACAGGCCGCGGGAGATGTCGCCGGGCGAGTCCTGCCCGCCGTACGAGCCGAGCCAGCCGCTCACGGCATCGACGTCGATGCCGAACGCGATGATGATGTCCTTGGCCATGGGGGTCCTCTCGGGTGATGGGTCAGGCCGGCAGGGCGCCGGCCGGGGTGGGGATGGTGGTCGCGGGGTCGGCGGCGGCGGCCAGCAGGCGGCGCGCCTCGTCGACGGGGTGGTGGTCGAGCAGGAGGGCCACGAGGATCCGGGCCTGCGCGACGGAGAGGCGGCCGATCGGCACGGCGCCGGCGCGCACGGCGTCGACCCCGCCGCCGTCGCCGTAGATCGCGGCCACCTGGCCCTCGGCCACGCGCGTGCCGAGCGCGACGAGGACGCCGGCGTCGACGGCCGCCGCGATCTCCGGCACGAGCGCGCGGTTCGCGTTGCCGGCGCCCGTGCCGATGACGACGAGGCCGGCGGCGCCCACGGCGGTCGCGGCGCGGAAGAGCACGGCGTCGGCGCCGGGGTGGACGCTGACGCAGTCCACCCGGATCCGGTCGAAGCGCGGGCTGGGCGCGGGGAGGAGCGGCAGCGCGCGCGGCCGGCGTGTCAGCCGGACGCCGTCGCCGACCACGCGTCCGAGGGGCGCGCCGTCCCGGGCGGCGAAGGCGTCGGGATCCAGCGTGCGGGCCTTCACCAGGCCGTCGGCGGCGAGGACGCGGGAGGCGAACACGGCGAGCACGCCGGCCCCGCGCGCCTCGGACGACGCGGCGACGACGATGGCGTCGCGCAGGTTGCCGGGTCCGTCGCCCTCCGGGTCGTCGGCCGAGCGCTGGGCGCCCGTGAGTACCACGGGCCGCGGGTCGTCCGTCACCAGGTCGAGGAGGAAGGCCGTCTCCTCGAGGGTGTCGGTGCCGTGCGTCACGACCACGCCGTCCACGTCGTCCCGCGCGAGCGCCTCGGCGACCGCGCCCGCGATGGTGCGCAGGTCGCCGTGCGTCAGCGCGAACGAGTTCACACGGAGGACGTCGCGGGTGGCGACGGTGACGCCGGGCGGGAGGGCGGGCACGGATCCGAGCAGGCGCTCGGCGGGATCGGCGGCGACCGCGGATCCGTCGGCGCGTGCGCGCGAGGAGATGGTCCCGCCGGTGGCGAGCACGAGGACGTGGGGCATGCGGACGATCCTGCGATGCACAAACGATTGCGTCAATGGTTTGCGTCGAACGATCACGTTGCCGTCCTGTTGCGGGCGTGTTTCCCCGCCGGCCGCCCGCCGGCCACCCGCGGGTCGCCCGTTGCCGGTGCCGGACGCTGTGCCATGCTGATCCGGGTGAGGAGCCACGAGTGACCCAGAAGCGCCGGCCGCCCACCACGCAGCGCATGATCGCCGAGCTCGCCGGCGTCAGCATCACGACCGTCTCCCGCGTGCTCAACTCCCGCGAGGAGCACCCCGGGCGGTGGGCCGGGCCCGAGACCGTCGCCGCCATCCTCGACATCGCCGAGCGCAGCGGCTACCGGCGGAATCCGCACGCCGCGAGCCTGCGCACCTCCCGCTCCGACCTCGTCGGCGTCCTCGTCCCGCGCCTCCAGGACTACGTGCTCGCCACCGTCTACGAGGGCATCGACGAGGCGGCCACCGAGCGCCGCATCTCCACCTTCGTCACGAACAGCCTCGACCGGCCGGACCTCCAGCGCGTCCGCACGCGCAGCATGCTCGACCGCCGGGTCGACGGCATGATCTTCGGCGACGCGCACCTCGACGACCCGCTGCTCGACGAGCTCGCGGAGGAGGGCGTGCCCTTCGTCCTCGTCTCGCGCCGCCGGGGTGACCACGTGGCCGTCACGTGCGACGACGTGACGGGCGGCCGGCTCGCGGCCGAGCACCTCATCGCGCAGGGGCGCACCCGGCCGGCCGTGCTCGCGGGCATGTCCTTCGCGTCCACCGCGGTCGACCGCACGCGCGGCTTCCTCGAGGCGTACGCCGAGGCCGGGATGCCCGTGCCGCCCGAGCGCGTGATCCAGCGGGGCTTCGACGCGGCGGCGGGCCGGGAGGCGACCGAGGCGGTGCTCCGCGACGGGCATGCGCCGGACGCGCTCTTCGCGACCAACGACTTCGCGGCGATCGGCGCGATGGGGGCGCTGCGCGACGCGGGCCTGTCCGTGCCCGACGACGTCGCGCTCGTCGGCTACAACGACACCGCGCTCGCGGCATCGGGATCCATCGGGCTCACGAGCGTGCGCTCGCCCGTGCACGAGATGGGCCGGCTCGCGCTGGAGACGCTCCTCGCGCTCGTCGACGGCCGGGACGCCGCCTCCCGGATGCTCGAGCCGACGCTCGTCGCGCGCGCGTCGACCGGGCGGCACCCGGCCTGAGCCCCGGCGTCGCGGGCCCGCGCACCGGGCCGGGCGGATCCGATGCCACGATGGACGCATGCGCCGCGACGTCTCCTCCATGCTCGAGCTGCAGGTATCCGGCGAGAGCGAGATGGCCTTCGCGGTCGCCGTCGCCCGGGGCGCGGAGATCGCGTCCGAGCACCTCGCCTTCGCCCTCGACGGCCGCGCGATCGAGGCGAGCGAGGTGGTCGACCGGCACGACACCCGGCTGCACGTGCTGACGACCGGCGCGGGCGTGCTGACGATGGAGTACCGCGCCACGGTCACGGGTCGCCGCGACCCCGCGCCCGTCGACGACGTCGACCTCTGGGTCTACCGCCGCCCGAGCCGCTACTGCGAGTCGGACACGCTGTTCCCCACGGCCCGCGGCGAGTTCCGCGGCCTCGACGGCCTGCCCCTCCTCGCCGCGGTGCGCGCGTTCGTCGCCGAGTCGCTCCGGTACGCGCCGGGATCGAGCCTCCCGACCGACGGCGCCGTCCGCACGCTGCTCGCCCGCCGGGGCGTGTGCCGCGACTACGCGCACCTCGTGATCGCGATGCTCCGCGCGCTCGACGTGCCGGCGCGCCTGGCCGCCGTCTACGCGCCGGGCCTCAGCCCGATGGACTTCCACGCGGTCGCCGAGGCGTGGGTCGACGGCGCGTGGCACGTCGTCGACGCGACCGGGCTCGCTCCGCGGCAGAGCCTGCTGCGGATCTCCACGGGTCGTGACGCCTCCGACACCGCGTTCCTCACGAACACGCGGAGCCTCGTGACCATCTCGCGCATGGAGGTCATGGCCACGGTCGACGAGCTGCCGGTCGACGACGTCGCCGCGGCCGTGCGCCTGGGCTGAGCCGCGGGATCAGTCGCCGACGGTCTTCAGCACGGCGTTGCCGAGGTCGGCGTGGTCGCCGGGCTCGTAGAACGACGCAGAGCGCATGACCACCATGTGCCGGGAGGAGTAGATGGTGGCGACGCCGACGGCGTCCTGCAGCTCGAAGTAGGCCTCGACGCCGGACGGGTAGCCGGCGATCGGGTCGGCCAGGAGGATGGCCGCGTCGCGCCGCGACTGGAGCTCCGCCGCGACGGGCTGGGCCACGTCGATCTCGACCGCGGTGCCGTCCGACGAGCGGAAGGCGCAGGCGATGCCCTGCATCGCGAGGACGTCGGCGCGCAGGCCGTCCGTCGAGGTGTCGGCCGGGAGCGCCTCGCTCGCGAAGCCGAGGCCGAACTCGGCGAGGTCGGGCAGGAGCTGCGCGCACGTGGTGCTGACCGGGGTGCCCTTCGGCGGCGCGGGTGTGGGGGAGGCGCTCGCCTGCGTGCCGGATCCGCCGCCCTGGGCCTGCCCGCCGCCGGCGCTCGCCGAGGGGCCGGGCGTCGCGGGCTGGAGCGGGGCGGGGTTCGAGCAGCCGCTGAGGAGCATGGCCACCGCGAGGCCGACGGCCGCCGTGGCGGGGAGGGAGCGGGCGATGCGGGGCCGGGTGGGCGCGGGGAGGCGGACGGGCATGGTGGTGGTCCTTCGGATCCGGGCGCGCCGCGGGGTGCGACGCTCGGCGCGCGGCATCGTGCCACGAGCGGGAGGCGGGATCGACACCTTACCGAGCCCGGGCGGTGCCCCGCTGGGACGTCCCGTCGCCCTGGGGGCCGCCTGCGCGGGCGCACGGGCCGGGCGGGTCGGGTCGCGCCCGCCGGTAGGATCGATCCCCATGACGACCCCTGACCTGACCGGCGCCCTGTTCGACATCGTGGCCCGGACGGCAGGACGACGACCGGGGGGCGACGCCCTCGCGCTCCGCCCCGACATGGTCGTGCTCGAGCGCCCGCGCAACCGCGACCACGGCGACTGGGCCACCAACATCGCCATGCGCATCGCGAAGCCGCTGGGTGAGAACCCGCGCACCATCGCGGCCGACATCGCCGAGGCGCTCGGCGAGCTGCCGCAGGTCGCGAAGGTCGACGTCGCGGGTCCCGGCTTCATCAACATCACGCTCGAGGCGGCCGCCGCGGGCGCCCTCGCGCGCACCATCGTGGACGCGGGCCCCGCCTACGGACGGGGCACGACGCTCGAGGGGATCCGCATCAACCTCGAGTTCGTCTCCGCGAACCCGACCGGCCCCATCCACCTGGGCGGCGTGCGCTGGGCCGCCGTCGGCGACAGCCTCGCGCGCATCCTCCAGGCCGAGGGCGCGGACGTCACGCGCGAGTACTACTTCAACGACCACGGGTCCCAGATCGACCGCTTCGCCCGCAGCCTCCTCGCGAGCCACCTCGGCGAGGACACCCCGGAGGACGGCTACGGCGGCGCGTACATCGGCGAGATCGCCGAGCGCGTGGTGGAGGGGTACGACGGCGACATCGACGCGCTCTCCCGCGACGAGCAGCAGGAGGTGTTCCGCGGCGCGGGCACCGAGCTCATGTTCGGCGAGATCAAGCAGAAGCTGCACGACTTCGGCGTGGACTTCGACGTGTTCTTCCACGAGGACTCGCTGCACGAGTCCGGCGCCGTGGACCGCGCCGTCGCGCGCCTCAAGGAGCTCGGCCACGTCTTCGAGGAGGACGGCGCCGTCTGGCTCCGCACCACGACCTTCGGCGACGACCGCGACCGGGTGGTCATCCGCTCGACCGGCGAGCCCGCCTACATCTCGGGCGACCTCGGCTACTACCTCGACAAGCGCGAGCGCGGCTTCGAGCAGAACATCATCATGCTGGGCGCCGACCACCACGGCTACGTCGGCCGCATGATGGCGATGGTCGAGGCGTTCGGCGACACCCCGGGCGTCAACCTGCAGATCCTCATCGGCCAGATGGTCAACCTGCTGCGCGACGGCGAGCCCGTGAAGATGAGCAAGCGCAACGGCACCATCGTCACGCTCGACGACCTCGTCGACGCCGTCGGGGTGGACGCGGGCCGCTACGCGCTCGTGCGCTCCTCCGCCGACCAGAACCTCGACATCGACCTCGCGGTGCTCGGCAAGCGCACCAACGACAACCCCGTCTTCTACGTGCAGTACGCGCACGCCCGCACGTGCGCGGTCGATCGCAACGCGGCAGCGTCGGGCGTCGACCGGAGCGCGTTCGCGCCGGAGCTGCTCACGCACCCGACCGAGTCGGCGCTGCTCGGCCTCCTGCAGGAGTTCCCGCGCATCGTCGCCCAGGCCGCGGAGCTGCGCGAGCCGCACCGGGTCGCCCGCTACATCGAGGAGCTCGCGGGCTCCTACCACCGCTGGTACGACAGCTGCCGGGTGGTGCCGCGCGGCGACGAGGAGGTCACCGACCTGCACCGCACGCGCCTCTGGCTGAACGACGCGGTGCGGCAGGTGGTCGCCAACGGACTCGACCTCGTGGGCGTCTCGGCCCCCGAGCGCATGTAGGGGAGCGGATCATGTCGGGGCGGTTCCAGGGCACGGAGGTCTTCGAGGCGCCCGACCGCCGCGACCCGCGGGAGGCGAAGCGGCGTCGTCGCGGACCGCGCGGCGGCACCGTGTTCATCTGGCTCCTCGTGCTCGCCGTGATCGGCGTCGGGCTCGCGTTCGGCCTGCGGATCATCGACCAGACCGTGCGCGGGGTCGCCCAGGACCAGGCCGAGAAGCAGATCGCCGACCAGCTGCCCGGCCAGATCACCGGGCGCGTGGACGTCTCGATCGAGGGCGACTGGGTCATCCCGCAGCTTATCCGCGGCACGCTGGACCGTGTCGTGCTCGACGGCCCGAACCTCCAGGCCGACGGCACGCCGTTCCGGGCGCACATCGTCGCGACCGACGTGCCCACCGACCAGGAGCGCACCGTGGGCGACGTGGTCGCCACCGTGTCGATGGACCAGGATCCCGCCAGCGCGCTGCTCGCGAAGACCGCCGGCACGCCGCCCGACCTGCGCTTCGGCGACGGCACGCTCGGCTACTCCGGGTCCACGCGGATCCTCGGCCTCACGCTCGGCTACACCGTGGCCGCGGAGCCCGTGCTCCGCGACGGCTCGACGGTCGTCATCACGCCCGCCGAGGTGGAGCTCCACGCGGGGTCGCTGAAGGTCGACCTCGCGCAGGCCATCCAGGGGATCCGCGACATCACGTACCCCGTGTGCGTCGCGCAGTACCTGCCCGCGGGCGTCCAGGTGCAGGACGTGACCATCGCGGAGGGGCGCGCGTCGATGACCGTGCAGTCGTCGTCGGTGAAGCTCACGCGCGACTCGCTCGGGGTCACCGGCAGCTGCGGCTAGCCGCTCCCGGCCGGGCCCCGACGGCCGTCGTCACATGGGCGGGGGCCCCGTCCCGCCTCGGTAGGATGGCTCGCACCGCCCCCTTCGGCTCCAGGGACCACACCGGGTCCGCTCGCCATCCCGCACGTCCGCCCCGCGTACGAACAGGTGATCTCCGTGACCGCGAACCCGCTGGCCCCGTCCTGGCTGCAGCTCCCCGACGACGCCAACGCGCTGGATCCGGCCGTCTGGTCACGCGGGGCCGCCCGCGGCGACGACGGCGCCCTCCGCATCGCCGGCGTCCCCGCCACGGAGCTCGCCGCGCGCTTCGGCACCCCGCTCTACGTGATGGACGAGGACGACGTCCGCGCCCGCGCCGCCGAGACGCTCGCGGCCTTCACGCGCGAGGCCGCCGCCGTCGGCACGAGCGCCCGCGTCTACTACGCGGGCAAGGCGTTCCTCAGCATCGAGGTCGCGCGCTGGATGGTCGAGGAGGGCCTCCACATCGACGTCTGCTCCGGCGGGGAGCTCGCCGTCGCGCTCGCGGCCGGCGCGGATCCCGCCCGCCTCGGCTTCCACGGCAACAACAAGTCGGTCGCCGAGATCGACCGCGCGGTCGGCGCGGGGATCGGCCAGATCGTCATCGACAGCCGGGTCGAGGTGGAGCGCGTCGCCGCCGCGGCCGCCGCGCACGGCCGCGTCCAGCCCGTGCGCCTCCGCGTGAATAGCGGCGTGCACGCCCACACGCACGAGTACCTCGCCACCGCGCGCGAGGACCAGAAGTTCGGGATCACGCTGGCGGACGCGCCCGGCCTCGTCGCGCGGATCCGGTCGCACGCGTCCCTCTCCTTCACGGGCCTGCACGCGCACATCGGCAGCCAGATCTTCGAGACCGACGCCTTCGTCGAGTCCGCCCGCCGGCTCCTCGACCTGCACGAGCGGCTGCTCGCCGACGGCCCCGTGCCCGAGCTCAACCTCGGCGGCGGCTTCGGCATCGCGTACACGTCGGTCGACCGGCCCGTGCCGGTGCCCGAGATCGCCCGGCGGCTCGCGCGCATCGTCGGCGACGAGTGCGGGCGCCGGGGGATCGCGGTGCCCGTCATCGCGGTCGAGCCCGGCCGCAGCATCGTGGGCCCCTCCACCGTCACCCTCTACTCGGTCGGCACCGTGAAGGACGTGCTCGTGACCGTCGGCGGCGTCGACGGCGAGGCCGCCGAGGCGGTGTCGGCGACGGGCGACGTCGAGGACCCGCGCGTCGCCGAGGAGGCCGAGACCGCCGTCCGCCGCTACGTGAGCGTCGACGGCGGCATGAGCGACAACGCGCGCCCCGCCCTCTACGGCGCCGACTACTCCGTGCGCCTCGCGGGCCGGGCCTCGGACGCGGATCCCGCCCTGGTGCGCATCGCCGGCAAGCACTGCGAGAGCGGCGACCTCGTCGTGCTCGCCGACTACCTGCCGGGCGACGTCCGCCCCGACGACCTCCTCGCCGTCCCCGCGACCGGCGCCTACTGCTGGGCGCTCGCGAGCAACTACAACTGGATCGGCCGCCCGCCCGTCGTCGCCGTGCGCGACGGCCGGGCGCGCGTCATCGTCCGCGGCGAGACCGTGACCGACCTGCTGGCGCGCGACGCGGGCACGCCCGCGGCCGCTGCCCCCGACGTGAACGGAGCACGATGATCGAGTACCGGAACCTGCGCGTCGCCCTGCTGGGCTGCGGCTCGGTCGGCACCCAGGTGGCGCGGCTCATGCGGGAGCACGGCGAGGAGCTGGCGCAGCGCGTGGGCGCCCGGCTCGAGCTCGTGGGCGTCGCGGTGCGCGACGCGGAGGCACCGCGTGACCCGACGGTGCCGCGGGAGCTGCTCACCACGGACGCCGAGTCGCTCATCCTCGGGGCCGACATCGTCATCGAGCTCATGGGCGGCATCGAGCCCGCGCGCACCCACATCCTCGCGGCCATCTCCTCGGGCGCGGACGTCGTGACGGCCAACAAGGCGCTGCTCGCGACGCACGGCCCCGAGTTCTTCGAGGCGGCGGAGCAGGTCGGCGCGCAGCTCTACTACGAGGCGGCGGTCGCAGGCGCGATCCCCATCATCCGGCCGCTCCGCGACAGCCTCGCGGGCGACCGGGTCGAGCGGATCCTCGGCATCGTCAACGGCACGACGAACTACATCCTCGACGAGATGGACGCCCACGGGCTCGGCTTCGACGAGGCCCTCGCGACCGCCACGGAGCTCGGCTACGCGGAGGCGGATCCCACGGCCGACATCGAGGGCCACGACGCCGCGCAGAAGGCCGCCATCCTCGCGAGCCTCGCCTTCCACACGCGCGTGCCCGTCGAGGCCGTGCACCGCGAGGGCATCACGGGCCTCTCGTCCGCGCAGTTCGACTCCGCCCGCAAGGCCGGCTACGTGATCAAGCTGCTCGCCATCTGCGAGCGCCTCACGGATCCCGCCACCGGCCGCGACGCCGTCTCCGCCCGCGTCTACCCGGCGCTCGTGCCGCGCGACCACCCGCTCGCCGCGGTGCACGGCGCGAACAACGCCGTGTTCGTCGAGGCCGAGGCCGCGGGCGACCTCATGTTCTACGGCGCGGGCGCCGGGGGAGTGCAGACCGCCTCCGCCGTCCTCGGCGACGTCGTCTCCGCCGCGCGCCGGCACGTCGTCGGCGGCCCCGGCGTCGCCGAGTCGACGCACGCCGACCTCGAGACGCTGCCCGTCGGCGCGATCACGACCCAGTACCAGATCACGCTGCAGGTGGCGGACGAGCCGGGCGTGCTCGCCCGCATCGCGCAGCTGTTCAGCGAGCACGGCGTCTCCGTGGAGACGCTCGAGCAGACCACGCACCAGGCCCCCGTGGCGGGAGGGGCGGGCGACCGGCCCACCGCTAGCCTGGTGATCGGCACGCACCGCGCCACCGACGCGGCCCTCCGGGCCACCGTCGACGCGGTCTCGAACCTCGACGCGGTGACGGCAGTCGCGAGCGTCCTCCGAGTAGAAGGAGCCTGATGGCCCACCAATGGCGCGGACTCCTCCGCGAATACGCCGACCGCCTCGACGTCACGGACGCCACCCCGATCATCACGCTCGGCGAGGGCGGCACGCCGCTCATCCCCGCGCCCGCCCTGTCGGCCCGGACGGGCGCGCAGGTCTGGGTCAAGTACGAGGGCATGAACCCCACGGGGTCCTTCAAGGACCGCGGCATGACCATGGCCATCTCGAAGGCCGTCGAGCACGGCGCGAAGGCCGTCATCTGCGCGTCGACCGGCAACACGTCGGCGTCGGCCGCGGCGTACGCGACGCACGCGGGCATCACGGCCGCCGTGCTCGTGCCCGAGGGCAAGATCGCGATGGGCAAGCTCAGCCAGGCCGTCGCCCACGACGCGCAGCTGCTCCAGGTGCGCGGCAACTTCGACGACTGCCTCGACATCGCGCGCGAGCTCAGCGCGAACTACCCCGTCCACCTCGTGAACTCCGTCAACAACGACCGCATCGAGGGCCAGAAGACGGGCGCGTTCGAGGTCGTCGAGGTGCTCGGCGACGCGCCCGACTTCCACCTCATCCCCGTCGGCAACGCCGGCAACTACACCGCGTACACGCGCGGCTACCGCGAGGACCTCGAGGCGGGCAACGCCACGAAGCTGCCGCGCATGTTCGGCTTCCAGGCCGCGGGCAGCGCGCCCATCGTCGACGGGGCCATCGTCAAGGACCCCGACACGATCGCCAGCGCGATCCGCATCGGCAACCCCGCCTCGTGGAAGCTCGCGCTCGAGGCGCAGCTGCTCACCGACGGCTACTTCGGCGCCATCTCGGACGCCAAGATCCTCGAGGCGCACCGCATCCTCTCCGCGGAGGTCGGCATCTTCGTCGAGCCCGCGTCGGCCATCAGCGTCGCCGGGCTCCTCGAGCGCGCCGAGGCCGGGCAGATCCCGAAGGGCGCGACGGTCGTCCTCACGGTCACGGGCCACGGCCTGAAGGACCCGCAGTGGGCGCTCCGCACCGCGGACGGCTCGGACGTCGCCCCCACGAGCGTGGGGATCGACATCGCCGAGATCGCGGGCGTGCTCGATCTGGTCGCGTCGTGACCGACGGTCCGATGCCCCGGGCGCTCCCGATCGGGCGACGCGTGCAGGTGCGCGTGCCCGCGACGAGCGCCAACCTCGGCCCCGGCTTCGACACGCTCGGCCTCGCGCTCGCGCTGTACGACGACCTCACGGTGACGGTGCGCGACGCGCCCGGCGCGACGGTCGACGTGCGCGGCGTCGGCGCGGGCGAGGTGCCGACCGACGCGACGAACCTCGTGGTCACGGCCATCGCCCACACCTTCGCCGCGTTCGACCAGCCGATGCCGGGCCTCGACCTCGTGGCGGAGAACCGGATCCCGCACGGCCGCGGCCTCGGCTCCTCGGGCGCCGCCATCGTCTCGGGGATCATGGCGGCCCAGGGCCTCCTCGCCGGCACGGTCGAGATCGACGCCGACGCGCTCCTCCGCCTCGCGACCGAGATGGAGGGCCACCCCGACAACGTCGCGCCCGCGCTCTTCGGCGGCCTCACCATCGCCTGGGTCGACGAGACCGGCCCGCAGCACAAGAAGCTCGCCGTGCACCGCGGCGTCTCGCCGCTGGTGCTCGTGCCCGTCGCGACCATGTCCACCGCGCTCGCCCGCAGCCTGCAGCCGGAGTCCGTGCCCCACGAGGACGCGATCTTCAACGTGTCGCGCTCGGCGCTGCTCATCGCGGCGCTCATCCAGAGCCCCGAGCTGCTGCTCGCCGCCACCGAGGACCGCCTGCACCAGGACTACCGCGCTGCCGCGATGCCCGAGACCAACGAGCTGGTCCACCTGCTGCGCGAGCGCGGCTACGCGGCCGTCGTGTCGGGCGCAGGTCCGTCGCTCCTCGTCCTCGGCAGCGACCCGGGCCAGCGCCTCACGGCCGCCGAGCTCGTCGCGGAGCGCAGCACGAACCCGTGGACCGCGCTCATGCTCGCGGTCGACGTCAAGGGCTCGACCGTCCAGGTCGTCGCCGAGGGATCCGCGCCCGCCGTCTAGCCGGATCGCGCGGGTCCCCGCACCCGGCGCGCCGTTCCCCCCGCGGGCGGGGCGCCGGGTGCTACGCTCTGTTCGACCCCGGAATCAACGGATCCACGCATGCGCGTCGGAGATCCGGTCCCGGTGGTCGTTCCTCACCACTCACCCGCTGTCGTCTCTGCAAGATCCCGTGCCTCCGTGCCCGACAGCAGCTCCGGACGGAATCAGACCGTCCGCCGCTTTCGCAGAGACACACGCGATCGGCTCTCCTCCGCACGGGCTTCGTCCCGCCGGACAGGGGAAAGGACCCACGCACATGACCGATGTCGACACCCGCGCCACCACCGCGGACCTGAGCGCGCTCCGCGTCTCCCAGCTCCAGGCGATCGCCTCCGAGCTCGGGATCCCGGGCGGCTCCAAGCTCCGGAAGGGCGAGCTCGTGACCGCGATCTCCGAGATCCAGGCAGCCCGGGGGCTCACCGTCCCCGCCGATGAGGCGGCCCCCGAGGCCGCCGCGCCCGCCGAGACCGGCGACGCGACCCCCGCCGCGAACGAGCAGGCCGACCGCCAGCGCGACGACCGCGACGCCGACGACCAGGGCGGACGCCGCGACGACCAGGGCCGCGAGGGCGGCCGCAACCGCAGCCGCAACCGCCGCAACCGCGACCGCGGTCGCGACCAGGACGACCAGCAGCAGAACGGCCGCGACCAGGGCCAGCGCGAGCAGGCCCCCCGCGAGCCCGACGCCGACGACGAGGCGCAGGAGGAGGCCCGCACCGGCCGCCAGCGCCAGAACGGCCGAGGCCAGGGCGACCGCACGCAGGACGTGCGCGCCGACCAGGCCCGCGCCGACCTCGGCCGCGACGACGACCGCGGCGGCCGCAGCCGGTACCGCGACCGCAAGCGCGGCCGCGGCCAGGGCGGCGACGACTTCGAGCCCGAGGTCACCGAGGACGACGTCCTCCTGCCCGTCGCGGGCATCCTCGACGTGCTCGACAACTACGCGTTCGTCCGCACCAGCGGCTACCTGCCCGGCACGAACGACGTGTACGTCTCGCTCGGCCAGGTCAAGAAGCACTCGCTGCGCAAGGGCGACGCCATCGTCGGCGCCATCCGCCAGCCGCGCGAGAACGAGAGCCAGAGCCGCCAGAAGTACAACGCGATCGTGAAGATCGACTCGGTCAACGGCCTGCCGCCCGAGGAGGCCGCGAACCGCGTCGAGTTCGGCAAGCTCACGCCGCTGTACCCGCAGGACCGCCTCAGCCTCGAGACCGAGCCGGCCAAGCTGACCACGCGGATCATCGACCTCGTGTCGCCGATCGGCAAGGGCCAGCGCGGCCTCATCGTCTCGCCGCCCAAGGCCGGCAAGACGCTCGTGCTCCAGGCCATCGCGAACGCCATCGCCACCAACAACCCCGAGGTCCACCTCATGGTCGTGCTGGTCGACGAGCGTCCCGAGGAGGTCACCGACATGCAGCGCACGGTGAAGGGCGAGGTCATCGCCTCGACCTTCGACCGTCCCGCCGAGGACCACACCACGGTCGCCGAGCTCGCCATCGAGCGCGCCAAGCGCCTCGTGGAGCTCGGCCACGACGTGGTCGTGCTGCTCGACTCCATCACCCGCCTCGGTCGCGCGTACAACCTCGCGGCGCCCGCGTCGGGCCGGATCCTCTCGGGCGGCGTCGACTCGTCGGCGCTCTACCCGCCGAAGCGCTTCTTCGGCGCCGCGCGCAACATCGAGCACGGCGGATCGCTCACGATCCTCGCCACGGCGCTCGTGGAGACCGGATCCAAGATGGACGAGGTCATCTTCGAGGAGTTCAAGGGCACCGGCAACATGGAGCTCCGCCTCTCCCGCGCCCTCGCCGACAAGCGGATCTTCCCCGCCGTCGACGTCAACGCCTCCGGCACGCGCCGCGAGGAGATGCTCATGGGCGCCGACGAGGTCAAGGTCACCTGGAAGCTGCGCCGCGCCCTTGCCGGGCTCGAGCAGCAGCAGGCCCTCGAGATCGTCCTCAGCCGCCTCAAGGAGACGAACTCCAACGTCGAGTTCCTCATGAAGGTCCAGGCCTCCATGCCCAACACCGGCAACGGCGTGTCCCACCAGAGCCACGGGCACGGCGCGCACGAGAAGGGCTGACGCGTGTTCGAGTCCGTCGTCCAGCTGCTGGAGGAGCACGAGGAGCTCCAGCAGCAGCTGGGCGACCCCGAGCTGCACGCCGACGCGTCGCGCTCGCGTAAGGTCAACCGTCGCTACGCGGAGCTGAGCCGGATCGTCGCCGCGCACGCGGAGTGGACCCAGCTCGGCGACGACCTGGCCGCCGCGCGCGAGCTGGCCGAGGAGGATGCGGCGTTCGCCGACGAGATCCCCGGCCTCGAGCAGGCGCTCGACCAGGCCCAGGAGAAGCTCCGGCGTCTCCTGATCCCGCGCGACCCCGACGACGCGCGCGACGTCATCATGGAGATCAAGATGGGGGAGGGCGGCGCCGAGAGCGCGCTGTTCGCCGCCGACCTGCTCCGGATGTACCTGCACTACGCCGAGTCGCGCCGCTGGAAGACCGAGGTCCTCAGCCAGACCCAGAGCGACCTCGGCGGGTACAAGGACGTCCAGGTCGCCATCAAGGGCACGTCCGACGACCCCGCGCTCGGCGTGTGGGCGCACCTCAAGTACGAGGGCGGCGTGCACCGCGTCCAGCGCGTGCCGGCCACCGAGTCGCAGGGGCGCATCCACACCTCGGCCGCGGGCGTGCTCGTGATCCCCGAGGTCGAGGAGGTCGAGGAGGTCGCCATCGACCCCAACGACCTCAAGATCGACGTGTACCGCTCGTCCGGCCCCGGCGGACAGTCGGTCAACACGACCGACTCCGCCGTCCGCATCACCCACCTGCCCACGGGCATCGTGGTCGCGATGCAGAACGAGAAGAGCCAGCTGCAGAACCGCGAGGCCGGGATGCGCGTGCTGCGCGCCCGCGTGCTCGCGAAGCAGCAGGAGGAGATCGACGCGGAGGCCTCGGCCGTGCGCCGCAGCCAGATCCGCACGATGGACCGGTCCGAGCGCATCCGCACGTACAACTTCCCGGAGAACCGCATCGCGGACCACCGCACGGGATACAAGGCGTACAACCTCGACGCCGTGATGGACGGCGCCCTCGACCCGGTCGTGGAGTCGTGCATCCAGGCCGACGAGGAGGCGCGTCTCGACGCGCTCGGGACGGACGCGTGACGCCGCCGCGCGTCCCGCTCGCCCGTGGCTGACGGGGAGGGCGTCCCGGTCGCCGTGGACGCCCTCCGCATGCGGGTCGCCCAGGCGCTCGCGGCCGCTGGGATCGAGGATCCCGCGGTCGACGCGGAGCTACTCGTGGGCCACGTCCTCGGGCTCTCGCGCGGGCAGGTGCAGTCGCGCGCGATCACGCGTGCTGCCATCGACGCCGGGGACGCCGCGCGCGTCCTCGAGCTGACCGCCCGCCGCGCCCGCCGCGAGCCGCTGCAGCACATCACGGGCGTCGCGCACTTCCGCTCGCTCGAGCTCCTCGTCGGCCCCGGGGTGTTCGTGCCGCGGCCCGAGACGGAGCACGTGGCGCAGCTCGCCATCGACGCGCTCTCCGCCGCGCCCGGGGACGCGCCCGTCGCGGTCGACCTCGGCACGGGATCCGGCGCCCTCGCGCTCGCGCTCGCGACCGACGTGCCGCACGCCCGCGTGCACGCGATCGAGGTGTCGCCGGCCGCGCACGCCTGGACGGCCCGCAACGTGGAGCGCCTCGCGCCCCGCGTCGACCTCGTGCTCGGCGACCTCGCCGACGCGTTCCCCGAGCTCGACGGCACGGTCTCGGTCGTCGTCTCGAACCCGCCCTACATCCCGGTCGACGCCGTGCCGCGCGACCCCGAGGTGCGGCTGCACGATCCCGCGCTCGCGCTCTACGGCGGCGCCGACGGCCTCGACGTCGTGCGGCTCGTCTCGACGACCGCGCGGCGGCTGCTCCACGCGGGCGGCGCGCTCGTGATCGAGCACGGCGAGCTGCAGGGCGACGCGATCCGCGCCCTGCTCGACGCGGACGGCTGGCGCGCGACCGCGACGCACGAGGACCTCACCCGCCGCGACCGCGCGACGACCGCGCTGCGCTGACGCGGATCCGCGCGGTCCCGCGCGTCTGGCGCCGTGGCTCAGCCCGCGTGCGCGTGCGCCTGCGCCCGGATGAACGCCTCGACCGCCGGCAGCAGGTCCCCGTCGCCGCGCACGTGGTGCCCGGTGATGCCGAGCGAGCGCGCCGACGCGACGTTGTCCGCCCGGTCGTCCGCGAAGAACGTCCGCTCTGCCGGGTGCCCGTACGCGGCGAGCACCCCGCGGAACACGGCCGGATCGGGCTTCCGCGCCCCGTACCCGCTCGACGTCCGCAGGTGCTCGACGCCGAACAGCGGCACCAGCTCCGGCGCGAGCTCCGGGAGGTGTCGGGCGGCGAGCGCGTTGTTGTTCGTCAGCAGCGTGATCCGCCCGGCCTCGCGCGCCCGCGCCACGGCCTCCAACGCCTGCGGCCGGACGACCATGGACGCGCGGCGGCGCCGCACCCACTCGTCCTCGTCCATCTCGACGCCCACCGCGGCGCAGAACGCGGGGAGGTAGGAGTCGGCGTCAAAGCGGTCGGCCTCGGCGGCCCACTCGCCCTCGTCGTTGTACCAGCGGCGGCGGAGCTCCGGCAGGTCGTGCCCGGTCGCGGCGGTGATGCGGTCGGCGGGCCCCCGCCAGTCGTGGTCGTACAGCACGTCGTCCATGTCGAACACGAACAGGAGCGCGTCGGGCGCGGGGGAGGAGGGCGCGGAGGTCATCACGCCCAGTATGCGGGCGCGGGCGCCACGCGGATCCTCCCCTCAGGGCCGACGGCGTCCGCTCGGCTACGATGAGCGACGACATGGCGCGCATCTACGACTGCTCAGTCGACACCGACCTCCTCACCGGCATGAGACTCGCCCGACAGGCGGTGGGCCGCGGCGAGGTCGTCGTCATCCCCACGGACACCGTCTACGGCATCGCCGCCGACGCCTTCAACCCCGACGCCGTCCAGCGCCTGCTCGACGCGAAGGGTCGGGGTCGCGACGCGCCGCCGCCCGTGCTCATCCCCGGGCAGTCCACGCTCGACGCCCTCGCCGACTTCGTGCCCGACGTCGTCCGCCGCCTGGTGGACGAGTTCTGGCCGGGCGGCCTCACCGTGATCCTCGTGGCGCAGCCCTCCCTCGTCTGGGACCTCGGCGAGACCCGCGGCACCGTGGCGCTCCGCATGCCCGCCAACTCCTACGCGCTCGAGCTCCTCGCGGAGACCGGCCCGCTCGCCGTCTCGTCCGCGAACAAGACGGGTCAGCCCGCCGCCGCGACCGCTCAGGAGGCCGTCGACCAGCTCGGCGACTCCGTCGACGTCTTCCTCGACGGCGGCGCCGCCGGGGGAGCCGCCTCCACCATCGTCGACGCCTCGCGCGTCACCGAGGCCGGCGGCCGTGTCCGCATCGTGCGCGAGGGTGCCATCACGCGCGCGCAGATCCAGCAGCTCATCGGCGACGAGCTCGAGCCCGTCGTCGCCGCGCCCGCGGAGCCGGAGGAGCGGACCGTCCCCGACGAGCCCGAGGCCCCGCGCGGCACGGCGAGCGGCGCCGAGCGCGTCGACGGATCCGCGGATCCGGCCGCCGCGACCCCGGCCGCCGACGCGACGGCTCCCGAGACGACGACCGACGCCGGCCCGACCTACCCCGAGTTCGTCGAGCCGGCCGACCCCGCGCCCGCCGACCCGGCCGCGACCGAGCCCCCCGCGGATCCGCCCGCGCACCCCCGGTGACCTACTACGCCGCCATGGCGGTCGTGTCGGCGGTCATCACCCTCGTCCTGTCGATGGTCGTCATGAAGCTCGGCTACCGCTACCGGCTCTACCCCGCCATCCGCGCGCGCGACGTGCACACGCGGCCCACGCCCCGGCTCGGCGGCGTGGCCATGTTCGCGGGCATCCTCGTCGCGTTCGCCGTGGCGTCGCAGGTGTCGTGGTTCAGCCTCGTCTTCGACCAGCCGGGCCCCGTGTTCGCGATCCTCGGCGCCGCGCTCATGATCGTGGTCATCGGTGTCCTCGACGACATCTACGACCTCGACTGGATGATCAAGCTCGCCGGCCAGATCCTCGCCGCCGGCCTCCTCGCCTGGCAGGGCGTCGCCATCTCGTCCCTCCCCATCGGCGGCCTCACGGTCGGCTCCTCGCAGATGTCGATCATGCTGACGATCTTCGCGATCGTCCTCGTCATGAACGCCGTCAACTTCATCGACGGGCTCGACGGCCTGGTGGCGGGCGTCGCGATCATCGCGAACGGCGCCTTCTTCCTCTACAGCTTCCTGCTCTCGGACACCGCCACCGGCCAGACCGAGCGCTTCAACCTCGCGTCCCTCATCAGCGCGATCCTCATCGGCGCGTGCCTCGGCTTCCTCCCGTTCAACTGGCACCCTGCGAAGCTGTTCATGGGCGACGCGGGCGCGCTGCTCGTCGGCCTCCTCATGGCCACGAGCGCCATCGCCGTCACGGGTGAGATCGACCCGAACCCGGAGACCTTCGGCCGCTCGCAGCTGCTGCCCGCGTTCCTGCCCATCCTCCTGCCCTTCGCGATTCTCATCGTCCCGCTGCTCGACTTCGCCCTCGCGGTCTTCCGGCGGCTGAAGGCGGGCAAGTCGCCCTTCAGCGCCGACCGCAAGCACCTGCACCACCGCCTGCTCGACATGGGCCACTCGCGCCTGCACGCGACGCTGATCTTCTACGCGTGGACGGGCGTCGTGTCCGTCGGCTGCCTGCTGATGTTCGTCGTGCAGCCCTATGCGTGGGGCGTCGCCTTCATCGCGGTCGGCATGGTCGCGTGCGCCGTCGTCACGCTCGCCCCGCTCAGCCGCCGCAAGCGCCTCGAGGCCGCCGCGCAGCTCGTCCCTGCCGACGCCGAGTCCGAGGACGCCGCCGCCTACGACCCGCTCGACGAGGCCGCGATCGACCGGCCGCTCGCGGGCCTCACCGAGTCCGAGCTCGAGGCCGTGGAGCGCGAGCACGCCGAGCTCGCCACGGGATCCATCGCGACCCGCCCCACCGACGCCCCGCACCTGGGGACAGCCAAGGAGACGACATGACCGACAGCCCGAGCGCCCCCGCCCCGGCGGACCGCCCCGCGAAGAAGGACGTCTTCACGCGCATCCTCATCGCGGGAGCGCTGCTCGCCCTGGCCATCGCGGTCGTCGGCGGCATCGTCGGCTTCGCGGTCGACGGCGGCCGCGGCCTCCTCAGCGCCGTCATCGGCAGCGCCATGGCCCTCGTCTTCCTCGGGCTCACGGCGGGCAGCATCCTCTTCGCCAACCGCTTCCAGTCCTCGCCGATCTACCCGACCCTGTTCTTCTCGGTCGTGCTCGGCGCGTGGCTCCTCAAGTTCGTGGTGTTCCTCGCGGTCGCGATGGTGCTCAAGGAGCAGCCGTGGATCAACCTGGTCGTGCTCTTCGTGACGGTGATCGTCGGCGTCGTGGGCGCCCTCGTGATGGACATGATCGTGATCACCAGGGCCCGCGTCGGCTACGTCAGCGACGCGCAGCTCCCCGGCCGCTAGCCGAGCGCGGTCGACCCGTCAGCAGGGGGACGCGATTAGTCAGGGCACCCTCATTGTTGATAGTCTCTCTCGAGACGATTCCCGTCGGGCCGTGCCCAGATCCACCTCACGCCGGCGTCTTCTCACCCCATCCGTTCGTCGCCGCGAGAGCTCGCGCTCCACGCCCCGAAACAGGAGATAGCGCTGTTAGCCACCGCTGCACCCAGCATCATCACCCTCGCCGCTGAAGACTCGGGTGAGGGGTTCCACGCTCCCACGCTCGAGGAGTTCTTCCCGCCGATCGCCTTCTTCGAGGGCACGGGCTTCGACCTCAACCGCATCATGCTCATCAGGCTCCTGGTGATGGCGGTCCTCGTGGTCCTCTTCATCGTGGGTACGCGGAAGCTCGCCCTGGTGCCGGGCCGCGGCCAGAACCTCGTCGAGATGGGCGTCGACTTCGTGCGCGTCAACATCGCGGAGGACATCCTCGGCAAGAAGGACGGTCGTCGGTTCCTGCCGATCCTCATGACCATCTTCTTCCTGGTCCTCGGCATGAACCTGACGGGCGTCGTCCCCTTCCTCAACATCGCCGGCACCTCGGTCATCGGACTCCCGCTCCTGCTGGCGCTCGTGGCTTACGTCACGTTCATCTACGCGGGCATCAAGGACCGGGGGGTGATGTTCTTCAAGAACACGCTGTTCCCCGCCGGTGCGCCGAAGCCGGTCTACCTGCTCCTCACGCCCATCGAGTTCCTCTCGACGTTCATCATCCGTCCGGTCGCGCTCACGCTCCGACTCCTGATGAACATGCTCGTCGGGCACCTCCTGCTGGTGCTCTGCTTCTCCGCGACGTGGTTCTTCCTCTTCGAGGCCCAGGGCGCGCTCAAGATCCTCGGCGCCGGCACCCTCGTCCTCGGGTTCGCGTTCACGCTCTTCGAGCTGCTCGTCGCCGTCCTGCAGGCCTACATCTTCGCCCTCCTCACCGCCGTCTACATCCAGATGGCCGTGGCGGAGGAGCACTAAGCGATCTCGTCGACCAACGAGATCACCCAACCGGAAGGAAACCCCAGTGGACCCCATCATTCTCGCCGAGATCAACGGCAACATCGCGACCGTCGGCTACGGCCTCGCAGCGATCGGCCCCGGCATCGGTGTCGGCATCGTCGCGGGCAAGACCGTCGAGGCCATGGCCCGCCAGCCCGAGATGGCCGGCAGCCTCCGCACCACGATGTTCCTCGGCATCGCGTTCTCCGAGGCGCTCGCGCTCATCGGCCTCGCGACCTACTTCATCTTCACCAACTAGGGGAGTCACACATGCTCACGCCCCACAACGTGATGGCGGCAGGTGAAGAAGCGCCGAGCATCCTCCTACCCGCGGTCTACGACATCGTGTGGTCGGCGGTCGTGTTCGTCGTCCTCCTGGTCGTCATCTGGAAGTACGCGCTCCCGCGCGTCTACGCCATGCTCGACGGTCGCACCGAGGCCATCGCCGGCGGCATCGAGAAGGCCGAGCGCGCGCAGGCGGAAGCCGACGCCGCGAAGGCCGAGCTCACCGCGCAGCTCGCCGAGGCACGCGCCGAGGCCGGCCGCATCCGCGAGCAGGCCCGCGTCGACGCCACGGCGATCGCCGCGGAGATCAAGGAGCAGGCCACGGCCGACGCCGCCCGGATCACCGCGAGCGCGCAGCAGCAGATCGAGGCCGAGCGCCAGCAGGCGGTCGTCGCGCTCCGCTCCGAGGTCGGATCGCTCGCGATCGACCTCGCATCGGGCGTCATCGGCCAGAGCCTCACGGACGACCATCGCTCCACCGCGCTCGTCGACCGGTTCCTCGCCGACCTGGAGGCCAGCGAGACCGCCGGCAGGACGGGATCCGCCAGCTGATGGGCAGTGCATCGCGCGCATCGCTGGACGCGGCCCGCCGCGTACTCGCGGAGCTCGGGGGCGTCGACCTGTCGACGGCCGGTCAGCTCCTCGGAGCCGGCCGCGCCATCGGCGGATCCACGCACCTGCTCTCCGCGCTGGCGGACACCGGCATCGCGCCGGAGGTCAAGCACGGCATCGTGGACCGGGTCTTCGGCGCCACCGTGCAGGAGCCGGCGCTCCGCGTCCTCCGCGCGGTCGTCGACGGCCGCTGGTCGTCGCACGACGAGCTGCTGGCGGGCATCGAGGAGCTCGGCATCCGCGCCGTGGCGATCTCGGCGCCCGAGGGCACGCCCGTCGAGTCCGAGCTGTTCACCTTCGGCCGGGCCGTGTCCACCGACGACGGCCTGGAGCTGGCGTTCGGCGACAAGCTGGGCGATCCCGCGGCGAAGTCCACGCTCGTCCACCGTCTCCTCGACGGCCGGGCGTCGGACCAGACCGTCGTGATCGTCGAGCAGCTCGTGCAGCAGCCCCGCGGCCGCCGCATCGGGGAGCTCGTCCGTCACGCCGCCACCCTCGTGGCCGACCAGGCGGGCCTCACCATCGCCACGGTCAGCGTCGCCTCGCCCCTGTCGCCCGAGCAGTCGGAGCGCCTCGCGCAGGCACTGAGCCGTCGGTACTCCCGGCGGGTCGAGCTGAACCAGGTCGTGGACCGCGACCTCGTCGGCGGCCTCCGCGTCCAGATCGGCGACGACGTCATCGACGGCAGCGTCGCCACCAGGATCAACGATTTGAGACTCCAGTTCGCCTGACCGGCGGGCGTCACCTCGGAGGACGCAAGGCTTCCGTGAATGCAAAGGGAAAGAAGATGGCAGAACTTTCGATCAGCCCCGACGAGATCCGGGACGCGCTCAAGGACTTCGTGCAGTCCTACGAGCCCGGCAAGGCCTCGACCACCGAGGTCGGCTACGTGCTCGACGCGGGCGACGGAATCGCCCACGTGCAGGGCCTGCCCGGCGTCATGGCCAACGAGCTCATCACGTTCGCCGACGGGACCCTGGGCCTCGCCCAGAACCTGGAGGAGAGCGAGATCGGCGTCATCGTGCTCGGCGAGTTCGCCGGCATCGAGGAGGGCATGGAGGTGCGCCGCACCGGCGAGGTGCTCTCCGTCCCCGTCGGCGACGGCTACCTCGGCCGCGTCGTGGACCCGCTGGGCAACCCGATCGACGGCCAGGGCGAGATCGCGACCGAGGGCCGCCGCGCCCTCGAGCTCCAGGCGCCCGGCGTCATGCAGCGCAAGAGCGTGCACGAGCCCATGCAGACCGGCATCAAGGCCATCGACGCCATGATCCCGATCGGCCGCGGCCAGCGCCAGCTCATCATCGGCGACCGCCAGACCGGCAAGACGGCCATCGCGATCGACACGATCATCAACCAGAAGGCCAACTGGGAGTCCGGCGACACGAACAAGCAGGTGCGCTGCATCTACGTCGCCATCGGCCAGAAGGGCTCCACCATCGCCTCGGTGAAGGGCGCCCTCGAGGAGGCCGGCGCCATGGAGTACACGACCATCGTCGCGTCCCCCGCGTCCGACCCCGCCGGCTTCAAGTACCTCGCGCCCTACACCGGCTCGGCCATCGGCCAGCACTGGATGTACGGCGGCAAGCACGTCCTCATCATCTTCGACGACCTGTCCAAGCAGGCCGAGGCCTACCGCGCCGTCTCGCTCCTCCTGCGCCGCCCGCCGGGACGCGAGGCGTACCCCGGCGACGTGTTCTACCTGCACTCCCGCCTGCTCGAGCGCTGCGCCAAGCTCTCTGACGAGCTGGGCGCCGGATCGATGACGGGTCTGCCCATCATCGAGACGAAGGCGAACGACGTCTCGGCGTACATCCCGACCAACGTGATCTCGATCACCGACGGCCAGATCTTCCTGCAGTCCGACCTGTTCAACGCGAACCAGCGTCCCGCGGTGGACGTCGGCATCTCGGTGTCCCGCGTCGGCGGCGACGCCCAGGTGAAGAGCATCAAGAAGGTCTCCGGCACGCTCAAGCTCGAGCTCGCGCAGTACCGCTCGCTCGAGGCGTTCGCGATCTTCGCGTCCGACCTCGACGCGGCCAGCCGTCGCCAGCTCGCCCGCGGCGCGCGTCTCACCGAGCTGCTCAAGCAGCCCCAGTACTCGCCGTTCCCCATCGAGGAGCAGGTCGTCTCGATCTGGGCGGGCACGAAGGGCAAGCTCGACGAGGTGCCCGTCGAGGACATCCTGCGCTTCGAGCGGGAGCTGCTCGATCACCTCCACCGCAACACGGAGGTGCTGTCGCAGCTGAAGGAGACGAACGTCCTCACCGACGACATCGTCGACGCGATGGACAAGGCCGTCGACCAGTTCAAGCTCGAGTTCCAGACGGGCGAGGGCAAGCCGCTCGCGTCCGTCGGCTCGGAGAAGTTCGAGGCGACCAAGGCCGAGGACGTCAACCAGGAGCAGATCGTGAAGGCCAAGCGCTGACGCGCTGACGCCACACGATCCGCCACCGACCGAGACCGTTAGGGAGACTCATGGGAGCACAACTCCGGGTCTACACGCAGAAGATCAAATCCGCGCAGACGACGAAGAAGATCACCCGCGCGATGGAGCTGATCTCCGCGTCGCGCATCCAGAAGGCGCAGCAGCGGATGGCGGCGTCCGCGCCGTACTCCCGCGCCGTCACGCGCGCGGTCTCGGCGGTGGCGACGTTCTCCAACGTCGATCACATCCTCACGACCGAGCCGGAGAAGGTGGAGCGGGCGGCGATCGTCGTCTTCGCCTCCGACCGCGGCCTCGCCGGCGCGTTCAGCTCCAGCGTCCTGAAGGAGTCGGAGCAGCTCGCCGAGCTCCTCCGCTCGCAGGGCAAGGAGATCGTCTACTACCTCGTGGGCCGCAAGGCCGTCGGGTACTTCAAGTTCCGCAAGCGGGACTCGGAGCGCATCTGGACCGGCAGCACCGAGAAGCCCGAGTTCGAGACCGCGAAGTCGATCGGCGACGCGCTCGTGGAGAAGTTCGTGACGCCGGCGTCCGAGGGCGGGGTGGACGAGATCCACATCGTCTTCAACCGCTTCGTGTCGATCGCCACGCAGAAGCCCGAGGTCGTCCGGCTGCTGCCGCTCGAGGTCGTCGAGGGGGTGGAGGCGCCCGGCGAGGGTGCCGTCCTGCCGCTCTACGAGTTCGAGCCCGAGGTGGGCGACGTGCTCGACGCGCTGCTGCCCGTCTACATCGAGAGCCGCATCTTCAACGCGATGCTCCAGTCGGCCGCCTCCGAGCACGCCGCGCGCCAGAAGGCCATGAAGTCGGCGAGCGACAACGCCGACAAGCTCGTGACCACCTACACGCGGCTGCGGAACAACGCGCGCCAGACCGAGATCACGCAGCAGATCTCCGAGATCGTCGGCGGCGCGGACGCGCTCGCCTCCAGCAAGTAACTCCCAAGCTCCACGAATGAAGAAGAGAGACATCAATGACTGACACCGCCACTGCGCCGGTCGCCAGCGACAACGTGGCCGGCGTCGGACGCATCGTCCGCGTCACCGGCCCGGTCGTGGACATCGAGTTCCCGCACGACTCGATCCCCCCGGTCTACAACGCCCTCAAGACGACGATCACGCTCGGCGAGGAGACGACGGAGATCACGCTCGAGATCGCGCTGCACCTCGGCGACGACGTCGTGCGCGCCATCGCCCTCAAGCCGACGGACGGCCTCGTCCGCGGCCAGGAGGTGCGCGACACGGGCGCCGCCATCTCGGTGCCCGTCGGCGACGTCACCAAGGGCAAGGTCTTCAACGTCACCGGCGACATCCTGAACAACGTCGGCGGCGAGCCGATCGAGATCACCGAGCGCTGGCCCATCCACCGCAAGCCCCCGATGTTCGACCAGCTCGAGTCGAAGACGCAGCTGTTCGAGACCGGCATCAAGGTCATCGACCTCCTCACCCCGTACGTGCAGGGCGGCAAGATCGGCTTGTTCGGCGGCGCGGGCGTCGGCAAGACCGTCCTCATCCAAGAGATGATCCAGCGCGTCGCGCAGGACCACGGCGGCGTGTCCGTGTTCGCCGGTGTCGGCGAGCGCACGCGTGAGGGCAACGACCTCATCATGGAGATGGAGGAGGCCGGCGTCTTCGACAAGACCGCGTTGGTCTTCGGCCAGATGGACGAGCCGCCGGGAACGCGCCTCCGCGTGGCCCTGTCCGCGCTCACGATGGCGGAGTACTTCCGCGACGTGAAGAACCAGGACGTGCTGCTCTTCATCGACAACATCTTCCGCTTCACGCAGGCCGGCTCCGAGGTCTCCACGCTGCTCGGCCGCATGCCGTCCGCGGTGGGCTACCAGCCGAACCTCGCGGACGAGATGGGCGTGCTCCAGGAGCGCATCACGTCGACCCGCGGCCACAGCATCACGTCGCTGCAGGCCATCTACGTCCCCGCGGACGACTACACCGACCCGGCACCGGCCACCACGTTCGCGCACCTCGACGCGACCACGGAGCTCAGCCGCGAGATCGCCTCGCGCGGTCTCTACCCGGCCGTCGACCCGCTGACGTCCACCAGCCGCATCCTCGACCCGCGGTACCTGGGCCAGGCGCACTACGACACGGCCACCCGCGTCAAGGCGATCCTGCAGAAGAACAAGGAGCTGCAGGAGATCATCGCGATCCTCGGCGTCGACGAGCTCTCCGAGGAGGACAAGGTCACGGTGTCGCGTGCGCGCCGCATCCAGCAGTTCCTCTCGCAGAACACGTACATGGCGAAGAAGTTCACGGGCGTCGAGGGCTCCACGGTGCCGCTGAAGAACACCATCGAGTCCTTCTCGAAGATCGCCGACGGCGAGTACGACCACGTGGCGGAGCAGGCGTTCTTCAACGTCGGCGACCTCGACGACGTCGACCGCCGCTGGTCCGAGATCCAGAAGGAGAACGGCTGACATGGCCCGCGCTGATCTCACGGTGACCGTGGTCTCGGCCGACCAGCAGGTCTGGTCCGGCCAGGCCTCCATGGTCGTCGCGCGCACGAGCGAGGGCGAGATCGGCATCCTGGCCGGTCACGAGCCCCTGCTGGCGATCCTCGCGACCGGCAACGTCCGCATCACGCAGGACGGCGGCACCGTGATCACGGCCGACGCCGACGAGGGCTTCCTCTCGGTGGAGAACGACAACGTGACCGTGGTCGCACGCAAGGCCGCGCTGGTCGCGTAGCGTCACCGCATCTCGTCCGACGGCGGGCGGTCCCCTCGGGGGCCGTCCGCCGTCGTGCGTGCGGCGTGCTCCCGCCGCCCGTCCATCCCCGTCCCCTCGATCGATCCCGGAGGTCCCGTGCTCGTCCTGCTGCCCCCGTCCGAGACGAAGCGCGACGGGGGGACGGAGGGATCGCGCCTGGATCTCGACCTCCTCGCCTTCCCCGAGCTGACGGAGGAGCGCCGCACGGTCGTGCGCGCCGTCGCCGACCTCGCCCGGGATCCGGAGGCGGCGGCCCGCGCCCTCAAGCTCGGCCCGCGCCAGTCGGCCGAGGTGGAGCGGAACCTGCTGCTCGAGTCCTCGCCGACCATGCCGGCGCTGCGCCGCTACACGGGCGTCCTCTACGACCCGATCGGCGCCGACGCCCTGGATGACGCGCAGCTCGCCTTCGCAGGCCGCCACGTCGCCGTGCACTCCGCGCTCCTCGGTCCGGTCCGGGCGACCGACCCGATCCCCGCCTACCGGCTCTCGCACGACAGCCGCCTGCCGGGCCTGAAGATGAAGGCGCACTGGGTGGCGTCGGCGCGTCGGGTGCTCGAGGGGATCCCGGGCCTCGTGCTCGACCTGCGCTCCGAGGGGTACGCGGCCCTCGGACCGCGACCGGGCCACGCGGACTCCGCCGTGGTGCGCGTGGTCGCCCGCGGCGAGGACGGCACCGTGCGCGCGCTCAACCACTTTAACAAGAAGGCGAAGGGCGAGCTCGTGCGGGCGCTGATCCTCGCCGGGCGCGACCTCGGATCCGTGACGGAGCTCCTCGAGTGGGCCGCCGAGGCCGGCATCGAGCTCACGCGCGGCGACTCCGGCGAGCTCGTCCTGGTAGCCGCCGCGCACTGACGGTGCCGACGGCCGCGTTCGAGGGTCAGGCGGCCCGGTGGCACCCGACGACGTGGTCGTCGACGAGCCCCGATGACTGCATGAGCGCGTAGACGGTGGTGGGGCCCACGAAGCGGAGGCCGTGTGCCTTCAGCTCGCGGCTGAGGGCGGTGGATTCCTGCGTGACGGCCGGGATCTGGTCGGCCGTGGTCGGGCGGGGGCGGACCCGGGGATCGGCGGCGTGCGCCCAGATCATCCGGTCGAGCGCGCCCTCCCCGCGCTCGTCGACGAGGGCCCGGACCGCGCGCGCGTTGCCGGCGGCCGCGAGGATCTTGGCCCGGTTGCGGATGATCCCGGCGTCGCCCATCAGCCGCTCGACGTCGTCCTCGTCCATGGCGGCGACCGCGTCAATGTCGAAGCCGTGGAAGACCTCCCGGAACCGCGGGCGCTTGCGGAGGATGGTGATCCACGACAGCCCCGCCTGGAAGCCCTCGAGGCACAGCTTCTCGAACAGCGGGCGATCGCCGTGCAGCGGGCGACCCCACTCCTCGTCGTGGTACCGGCGGTACTCCGCGTCGGCCGCGGACCAGGCGCAGCGCGCGAGGCCGTCCTCGCCGTGCACGAGCGACGCCCGCGTCACGACAGCACCGAGCCCTCGAGCGCGAGCAGCCGGACCTTCGTGGCGACCCCGTCGCCCGCGCTGAAGCCGGTCACGCGCCCGTCGGAGCCGAGCACGCGATGGCAGGGGACCAGGATGCAGAGCCGGTTGGCGCCGACAGCGCCGCCCACCGCGCGCGCCCCGCCGGGACGCCCCGCCGCCTGCGCGAGGGCGCCGTACGGCGTGACGCCGCCGTGGGGGACGCGGGCGAGCGCCTTCCAGACCGCGACCTGGAAGGGCGTGCCCGTCAGCCGAACCGGGACGTCGAACGACGTGCGGCGACCGGCGAAGTGCTCGTCCAGCTGCCGCGCCGCCTCCGCGAGGACGGGGCTCGGCCGATCGTCCAGGTGGTCGAGCGGCAGGACGTCCGCGGTCGCGATGGAGAGGGCCACGACCCGGTCGCCCTCCGCGACGAGCTCCAACCGGCCCACGGGGGACGGGATCCGGAGGAGCGCGGCGCCCGTGGGCAGCAGGCCCGCGGCGGGCGGGAGCGGACGGCGCGCATGGTCGTCGAGGGCGGGGGATACGGGACGGCGATCGGGAGCCGGGGGAGCGTGCCGACGCGCGGGGGCGGTGGCGGGAGCGGGAGCGGGGGTCATGCGTCGAAGGTACGGCCGTCCGCGCGGATCGCGCCGGCGCCCGCCGGGTCGGGGGAGGGGCGGCGGGAGGCGCCGTCAGGGGAGGAGGCGGAGGAGCGCGCCGCCGTCACCGCGAGCGCCCGTGCCCGTCCTGCGTGTGGACCTTCAGGTAGACGAACGTCTCCGTGCTCACGACGCCGTCCAGCGCCCGGATCCGGGCGTTGAGCAGCTCGACGAGCTCCTCGTCGTCCTCGCAGACCACCTCGGCGAGCAGGTCGAACGTGCCGGCCGTCATCACGACGTAGTCGACCGCCGGGATGTCCGCGAGGGCGTCGGCGACCACGCGCACGTCGCCGCTCACGGTGACGCCGATCATGGCCTGGCGGGTGAGGCCGAGCTGCTGCGGGTCGGTGAGCGCGACGATGCGGATCACGCCCGCGTCGGTGAGCTTCTGCACGCGCTGCCGGACGGCGGCCTCGCTGAGGCCCACGGCCTTGCCGATCTCGGCGTACGACCGGCGCCCGTCCTCCCGCAGCTGGTCGACGATGGAGCGGGAGATGGCGTCGATGGGGAGCCCGCGGGCGGAGGGGCGCTGCGGCGTGCTCATCCCCCGAGCATGGCAGTCCGGCGGAGGCCGGGCAACCGGATCCGCGGCGACACGGCACCCCGACGGGCCGGATGCCCCTCCCGGGTCCGCAGCGGGCCGCTGTCCGTCGGACGGCGCAGCCCTCGGGCGCGGCGCGCCCGCGCGATAGGATCCCTGTCAGCGCGTCCGGCCGCCCGAGGCCCGGCGCCGACCGCCCGACCGGGCGCCGACCCTCGATGGAGCCGATGACGTGAGCGAGGGCTCCCACCGTTCCTCTCCCGCCGACGCGGGATCGGCCGGCATCGCGGTCGTGACGTCCCACGCCGTCGTGCTCCTGCCCGCGGGTGCTCCGACGTCGGTCGTCGACGGCCTCTGGCGCGCGGTCGCGGATCCGGCCGTCACGGCGGAGGCGCTCGTCGCGGCGCTGCCCCTGCGGGGCGCCGACGAGGTCGCGTCCTTCGCCGTGCTCGTGCACGAGGCCGCGGGACCGGAGGGCGCACGCCTCCAGGTGGTGCTGCGGGGCGACGCCGTCGTGGACGCCGACGTCGACGGGGCCGCGGGTCCCCGACGGGTGGACGCGCGGCAGGCCCAGCCCTTCTACCTGGCCACGCTCGACCGGGTGCGGGCGTACCGGACCGGGCGGGCGGACGCCGAGGCGAGCACGACCGCGAGCCGGACGGACGGCCTGCCGCTCACGGCGGGCGTCGTCGCCGCCGACGCCGTGCGCTGGCGCCTCCACGACGCGCGATCCGACGACCCCACCGGCGCAGAGCCGCACCGTCGCGCCGACGCCGACGCCGACGCCGACGCCGCGCGTCGCGCCTCCCCGCCGCCGGTCGATCCCGGCCTCGTCGCCACCGTCCTCGACGGGCCGGCGGATCCGCGCAGCGGGTCGGGAGGACCCTACGCCCGCGAGGACGCCGCCGCCCGCGCCGGATCCGCCGGCGAGCCCACCGTCGCGATGCCGGCCGTGCCACCCGCGGACGAGGAGGAGGCCGCCCCGCGCGTCGTCCACGCCTTCCGCGTCCGGCGCGACGGCGTGCCGCACGTCGACGCGGACGCCCCCGACCGGATCCCGCTCGACGCGCCCGCCATCGTCGGCCGCCGCCCCCGACCGCCGCGCGTGGTCCGGGGCGTCGCACCGCGGCTGGTGACCGTGCCCTCCCCGCTCGGCGAGATCTCCGGCACGCACCTCGGGCTCCGGCAGGACTCCGGCGTCGTCGTCGTGACCGACCTCGACTCCACGAACGGCACCGTGGTGCTCGTCCCCGGTGCCGAGCGCCTCGCGCTCCGGCCGGGGGAGTCGCTCGTGGTCGTGCCCGGCACGCGCATCGACATCGGCGACGGCGTCGTCCTCGAGATCCTGTCCGCCCGATGACCGCCATCGGAGCGGACGTCGCCGAGACCTCCCTCGCCCTGCCCGACGGCCGCACGCTCGTGCTCGGCTGGGCGTCCATGACCGACCGCGGCCTCCGCCGCGCCCACAACGAGGACAGCGTGCTCGCGGCCGTCCCGTACTTCGCGGTGGCGGACGGCATGGGCGGGCACGCCGCCGGCGACGTGGCCAGCGACGCCGTCATCCGCCGCCTCGCCGAGGAGCAGGAGCGCGCCGGGTCCGGTTTCGCGGATCCCGAGGGCGTGGAGCCGGCGCTCGACCTGGCCGTCGGCGACATCCGCGAGGAGACCGGGGACCTCGAGCTGCACGCGGGCACGACCGTCACGGGCGCGTGTCTCACCCTGGTGTCCGACCGTCCCTACTGGGCCGTCTTCAACGTCGGCGACTCGCGGGTCTACCAGCTGCGCGGCGACGTGCTCGAGCAGGTGACCGTCGACCACTCCGTCGTGCAGGAGATGGTGGACGCCGGCCGCATCACGCGCGCGCAGGCCGACCGGCACCCGGACGGGAACATCATCACGCGGGCGGTCGGCGTGGGCGACGCGGCCGAGGCGGACTACTGGCTGCTGCCCGTCACCGCGCGGCTGCGGCTGCTGGTCTGCTCCGACGGCCTGACCAAGGAGCTGGCCGACGCGGAGATCCGCGGGCACCTGCTGCGCGCCGACGACGCGGCGACGGCCGTGCGCGACCTCGTGGTGCACGCGCTGGAGAACGGCGGACGCGACAACGTCACGGCCGTCGTGGTCGACGTGCTGCGGATCGACCCCGCCGCCGACACGCCCGAGCCGGCCCGCCGCCGCGGCCTGCGCCGCTGACCCGTGTGCCGGGCAGCCCGGCTGTCGCGGCCCGCGCTACGCGTGCAGCGCGTCGTTGAGGATCGACCCGCCGCCACGCCGCGGGACCGCCTCCACGGCGCCCGTGAGCGAGTTGCGGCGGAACAGGATCCCGGGCCGGCCGGAGAGCTCGACGGCCTTCACCTGCGGCACGGTCCCGTCCGGGCCCGGCGCCTCGCCCGCGAGCCGGACCTTGGTGCCGGCCGTCACGTAGAGGCCCGCCTCCACGACGCTGTCGTCGCCGATGGAGATTCCGACGCCCGAGTTCGCCCCGAGGAGCGCCCGCTCGCCGATGACGACGCGCTGCGTGCCGCCGCCCGAGAGCGTGCCCATGATGGAGGCGCCGCCGCCGACGTCCGAGCCGTCGCCCACGACGACGCCCTGCGTGATCCGGCCCTCGACCATGGAGGAGCCGAGAGTGCCGGCGTTGAAGTTGACGAAGCCCTCGTGCATGACGGTGGTGCCGGGCGCGAGGTGGGCTCCGAGGCGCACGCGCGAGGCGTCGGCGATGCGCACGCGGTCCGGCGTGACGTAGTCGAGCAGGCGGGGGAACTTGTCCACCCCGTGCGCGGCGATGCCCGCCCGCTGGAGCGACGGCCGCAGCCGGTCGAAGTCGTCGGGGTGCACGGGCCCGGCGTTGGTCCAGACGACGATGGGGAGCTGGCCGAAGATCCCGTCGAGGTTCAGCGTGTTCGGCGCCACGAGCAGGTGGCTGAGCAGGTGCAGCCGCAGGTAGGCGTCGGGCGTGGACGCGGGCGGCGCCTGCAGGTCGACCTCGACGGTGACGATGTCGACCGTCACGCCCCGGCGCGGGTCGGCCACGGCGAGCTCCTCGATCCAGGCCGGCGCGATCCAGCGGTCGCGGCCGGCCGGCAGCGGCCCGAGCTCGGGCGCGGGGAACCAGGTGTCGAGGACGGTGCCGTTCGAGGCGACGGTCGCGAGCCCGTAGCCCCAGGCGGATCCGGTGGCGGGGGAGGAGGCGGGCGCGGCGGACGGGGGCGAAGCGGGGGAGGCCATGCGGCCAGCGTACCGATGGCCGTGGCCCGTCCCGGTCCCTCCCCAGGACCGCGCCCGGGCACCGACCTAGGATGTCTCGCATGCCGACCGAGATGCCTCCCGTGCCCGAGCTGGACCTCACCGCGGGGAGCGTGGAGGTCACCCGCGCGATCTGCGACATCGAGTCGGTGTCCGGCGACGAGGCCGGCCTGGCCGACGCCATCGAGCGGGCGCTCGCCGGGTGCGCGCACCTCCAGCTCGAGCGCGACGGCGACGCGGTCGTCGCCCGCACCCACCTCGGCCGCGACCGTCGCGTCGTCATCGCCGGACACATCGACACCGTGCCGCTCAACCGCAACCTCCCCACGCGCACCGAGCACGAGGGCGGCGTCGAGTACCTCTGGGGCCGCGGCACGGTCGACATGAAGGCGGGCGTCGCCGTGCAGCTCGTGCTGGCCGCCGAGCTCGTGGATCCCGCCTACGACATCACCTGGATCTGGTACGACCACGAGGAGGTCTCCGACAGCCTCAACGGGCTCGGCCGCCTCGCCCGCACCCGGCCCGACCTGCTCGAGGGCGACTTCGCGATCCTCGGCGAGCCGACCCGGGCGGAGATCGAGGGCGGCTGCAACGGCAACCTCCGCGTCGAGGTGCGGGCGTTCGGGAAGCGCTCGCACTCGGCCCGCTCCTGGGTGGGCGAGAACGCGATCCACCGCATCGCCCCCGTGCTCGACACCCTCGCCGCGTACGAGGCGCGCGAGGTCGAGGTCGACGGGCTCGTGTACCGCGAGGGCCTCAACGCCGTGGGCGTCTCCGGCGGCATCGCGGGCAACGTCATCCCCGACGAGGCCATGGTGCACGTCAACTACCGCTTCGCCCCGAGTCGATCCGGCGCCGAGGCCGTGGAGCACGTCACGAGCCTGTTCCCCGGATTCGAGGTCACGGTCGTGGACCTCGCGGAGGGCGCCCGACCCGGCCTCGACGCGGAGATCGCGCAGCCCTTCCTCGCGGCGGTCGGCGGCGAGGCGCGCCCCAAGTACGGCTGGACCGACGTCGCCCGCTTCAGCGCGCTGGGCGTGCCGGCCGTGAACTACGGCCCCGGGGATCCGCTGCTCGCCCACCACGACGACGAGCGCGTGGACGTCGCCCAGATCACGTCGTGCGAGCGCGGCCTCCGGGCGTGGCTGACGGCGCGCTGACCCGGTCGGTCGGGCGCTCGGCGCGGCGCGACCTGCCTGGCGCCCGAACCGTCGGCCGCCTGCCCTGGTGGGCGGCGGTCCTCGGCGTCTACGCCCTGAGCCGTGTCCTCACCACCGTGCTCATGCTCGTCTCGGCCCGGAGCCAGATCCGCACCCCGTGGGCCCCCGCGTCGCCCTCCTACCTGCAGTACGCCACCTTCTGGGACGCCGGCTGGTACCGCGACATCGCGACCTTCGGCTACCCGACCGTCCTCCCCGTCGACGCCGCGGGCCACGTGCAGTCGAACCCGTGGGCCTTCCTCCCGGTCTACCCGGCGATCGTGCGCGCCATCCAGGACGCCACGGGCGCGCCCTTCGACGTGGCCGCCGTCACGGTCTCGGTGCTCGCGGGCGGCGGCGCGGTGCTCGTGCTGCACCGCCTGCTGTCGCGCTTCCTCTCGCCGTCGTCCACCCTCACCGCGGTGGTCATCGTCTGCGTGGGCCCGGTGTCGCCGCTCTTCCAGATCGCGTACGCCGAGAGCCTGCAGACGCTCCTGCTCCTCACGGCCCTGCTGCTCCTGGTCGAGCGGCGCTACGTGCTCCTCGCGCCCGTCGTGGTGGTCATGGCGTTCACGCGTCCCCTCGGCCTCGCCTTCGCGCTCGCGCTGGTCCTGCATGGCGCGCACCGCGTCGCGACAGCGCGCCGCGATCCGTTCCCGACGGCCGAGCGCGCCCGGCTCGTGCTGGCGACGACCGCGTCCGTCGCCGCCGGTGCCGCATGGCCGGTCGTCGCCTGGATCCGCACGGGCTCGTTCACGGCCTACACCGACACGGAGCTCTCCTGGCGCGCCGCGTACGTCGGCTACCGGCACCTCGTGCCCTTTGAGGCGTGGTTCGACGCCGGCGACTTCTGGATCGGCGGGGTCGCCGGCGCGATCGCCGTGCTCCTCGTCGTGGCGGCCTTCGTCCTGATCCTGTTCCTCCCCTCGGTGCGCGCGCTCGGCCCTGACCTCCGCATCTGGATCGCGTCCTACGGCATCTACCTCTTCGCGGTCTTCTTCCCGCAGTCGAGCGTCTTCCGCCTCCTGCTGCCCATGATCCCGCTGGCCGGGCCGCTCGCCGTGCCCCGCTCGCGCGCGTACCGCGTCGCCGTCGTCGTCGCCATGTTCGTGGGCCAGTGGATCTGGATCGACGTCCTCTGGCGGGCGACGGCGGGCGACTGGACGCCGCCGTGACCCCGACCCCGCGACGTCGGATGGCGTCCCGGCCGCGCCCCCTCCACCGCCGGACGGGGGCGCGCGGGGCGTAGCACGGAGCCGCGCGTTCATCGGGGGGCGTGTCCATGCGGGATAATGGATGCACATCCACGAAAGGGGAGCCGAATGGCAGCCATGAAGCCCAGGACCGGCGACGGACCGATGGAGGCCGTGAAGGAGGGCAGGCTCATCATCGTGCGCGTGCCCTTGGAGGGAGGCGGACGACTCGTCGTCTCCGTCAACGACGCCGAAGCGAAGGAGCTTCACGACGCCCTCGCCGCGGTGACCAGCGCGAGCTAGTCGAGACCGCACCACGCGCCACCGCCCGCCCCGTCGACGACGGGGCGGGCGGTGCTGTCTGCGGGGGTGCCCGTCCGGGGCTCGTGCGACGGGCGCGCCGCGGCGGTCAGCGCCCGGTCTTGGCGATCTGCAGCAGGCCGTCGCCCGCGGGCGAGAGCGACGCGACGACGGCGCCGGATCCCGCGGTCTCCTGCACGAGCGTGCGGAACGCCGCCGTCTGCGCGTCGCGCGCCGCGGGATTCTGCACCCGTCCTCGCCATAGGGCGTGCGGCACGAGCACGAGCCCGCCGGTGCGCGCGAGGCGCAGGCCGTGCTCGACGTACTCGATGACCTGGGCGGGATCCGCGTCCACGAGCACCAGGTCGTAGCTCGTGTCGCTCATCCGCGGCAGCACGTCGAGCGCGCGACCCGTGATGAGGCGCACGCGGTTGGCGGGCACCTCGGCGTCCGCGAGGATCTCGCGCGCGGCCTGCTGGTGGTCGAACTCGACGTCGATGCTGGTGAGCACGGCGCGCGGCGCGCCGCGGAAGATGCAGAGGCCCGAGACGCCGGCGCCCGTGCCGATCTCGATGACGCTGGTGGCGCGCGTGGCCGCGGCCAGGAGCGAGAGCTGCGCGCCGACGGCGGGGGAGACGGCCTCGATGCCGAGCTCGCGGGAGTGCTGGCGCGCCAGGGCGATGTGCTCGTCCTCCACGACGACGTCCTCGGCGAACTTCCACCCGGTCTCCTGGTCGGACACGCGGCACCTCCCTCTTCCGGGTCCCCAGGGTATCGGCCCGGGGGCACCCGTCCGACCGGGCGGTGTCCGGTGCGGATCCGATGCGGGCCCTCCGCTGACCGGACCATGCGGTCGGGCGGAGATCGCACCGCGACCGGCTAGCCTGTGATCATGTTCGGCCTGACGTTCGAGAAGCTGATGCTCATCGGCATCATCGCCGTGTTCCTGCTCGGCCCCGAGCGGCTGCCGGTCTATACCCAGAAGCTCGCCGACCTGGTGAAGGCCGCGCGGCGCATGGCCACCGGCGCCCGGGAGCGCATGCGCGACGAGCTGGGGCCGGAGTTCGACGAGGTCGACTGGAAGAAGCTCGACCCGCGCCAGTACGACCCGCGCCGCATCATCAAGGAGGCGCTGTTCGAGGACGAGCCTGTCGTCACCAAGCCGCGCGTGCCCGTCGAGACCACCATCGCCCGCCGGCAGCGGCTGGAGCGGGAGGCGGCCGCCGCGTCCGCGCAGCCCGCGCCGTTCGACGCAGAGGCCACCTGAGGCGCGTCGCCTCACCGCGACCCGCCAGCCCCTCACCCGTTCCCGCTGAAGCGCGCGTCCACCGCCTTCGCCTCCTCGCGGAGGGCGTCCACCACCGCCCGCACCGACGGCCGCTCCGCGCGATCCGGGCGGAGCAGCACGTGCAGGTGCCGCTTCGACGCGACCCCCGACAGCCGCTTGACCACGACGCCGTCGTGCTCGCCCGCCGTGTAGCGGGGCAGCAGCGCGATCCCGTGCCCGGACGCGACGAGCGACTCCGTGATGCGCGTGTCGCTGAAGCGCTGGACGACGCGCGCCGGCGCGCCCACGGCCTGCTCGATGTCGAGGAGGATCCGGTCGAAGGGGAGTCCCTGCGGCACGCCGATCCACGGCTCGCCGCTGAGGTCCGCGGGGCTCACCGAGGCCCGGCCGGCGAGGCGGTGGTCCGCGGGCATGGCGACGTCGAGCGGCTCCACCATGAGCGGCACGATCACGAGGCCGAGCCCGCGCCAGGTGCCCGCGCCCGCGAGCGAGTGGGCGATGACGACGTCGAAGTCGGCGGTCAGGTCCGCGAACGCGGCGGAGGTCGGATCCCGGTCGCTGGCGCGCAGCGTGAGGTCGGGGATCCCGGCGACGCGGTCGAGGAGGCCGGGCAGCAGCATCTGGGCCGCGGTGGGGAACGTCGCGAGCGTGACCTCGCCGGACGGCTGGTGGCGGAAGTCCTCCCACAGTGCCTCGGCGCGGGCCACGGCCACGGCGATGTCGGTCGCCGTGCGGGCGAGCGCGCGGCCCGCGTCGGTCAGCACGATCCCGCGCCCGGAGCGCTCGGTGAGCGGCACGCCGGCCTCGCGCTCGAGCACCTTGAGCTGCTGCGAGACGGCGGAGGGGGTGCGGCCGGCGGCGCGGGCGACGGCGCCCACGCTGCCGCGGTCGGCGAGTTCGCGCAGGAGCTCCAGGCGGCGGATGTCCATGTAGTTAGGTTACACAGCCAGGCAAGGACAATGAGCTTGTCCTGAACGTTCTGCGGTGGTCGCATGGAGGTGCGGCGGAATGCGCCGCCATCCGCCTTCCCGCAGGAGCACCACCATGACCGTCTTCCTCATCGCCATCGCCGCCCTCTCCGTCTCCGCCATCGCCGGCACCGTCGTCGTCACCGCGCGCGACGGATACCGCGCGATGCCCACGCGCACGCACCGCAGCCACGTCTAGGCAGCACGCGCACCACGCGCGAGGAGGACGGCAGCCCGCGGGCTGCCGTCCTCCTTGTGCGTCACGGGGTCGTCTTCGAGCGCGACGCGTACCCCGCGCCTAGGAGACGGACAGCCCGAGCCGCCGGCCGGCGAGACCCCGGCCGCGCGAGGCCAGGTGGTCCGCGACGCGCAGGATCTGCACCGCGGCGGGATCCTCGGGCTCGGCCAGCACGAGCGGCGCCCCGGCGTCGCCGCCCTCGCGGAGCGACATGCTGAGCGGCACGCTCGCGAGGAGCGGCACCTCCTCGTCCTGCCCCGCGGACAGCCGACGCGCGACCTCCGCGCCGCCGCCCGCGCCGAAGAGCTCGAGCACGGATCCGTCGGGCTGGGCGAACCCGGCCATGTTCTCGACGACGCCGGCGACGCGCTGGCCCGTCTGCCGCGCGACCAGGCCGCTGCGCTCGGCCACGTCGGCGGCGGCCGGCTGCGGCGTCGTGACGACGAGCACCTCGGCGTGCGGCAGCAGCTGGCCCACCGTGATCGCGACGTCGCCCGTGCCCGGCGGCAGGTCGAGCAGCAGCACGTCGAGGTCGCCGAAGAAGACGTCGGTGAGGAACTGCTGGATGGTGCGGTGCAGCATGGGCCCGCGCCAGGACACGGCCGTGCCGCCCGTGGCGTCGGGATCGAGGAACATGCCGATGGAGATGACCTTCACGCCGTGCGCGACGGGCGGCAGGATCATGTCCCCGACGCGCGTGGGCTGGGCCGTGCGTCCGCCGGGGCCCACCAGGCCGAGGATCCCCGGGATCGAGAAGCCGTGCACGTCCGCGTCGACGAGGCCCACCGCGAGGCCCTTCGCCGCGAGCGCGACCGCGAGGTTGGCCGTGAGCGTGGACTTGCCGACGCCGCCCTTGCCGCTCGTCACCGCGTACACGCGCGTGAGGCTGTCCGGGCCGAAGGGGATGCCACGCTGGGCGGCCGGACCCCGCAGCCGCTCGGTGAGCGCGCGGCGCCGCTCGGGGCTCATCACGCCGACCGTGAGCTCGAGCCGCGCGACGCCGGGGACGGCGTCGACGGTCTCGCGCACGTCCCGCTCGATCGACGTCGCGGCCGGGCAGCCGACGATCGTCAGCGCGATGTCCACGTGCGCCACGCCGCCGTCCGCGATGCGGACGTCGGAGACCATGTCGAGCTCGGTAATGGGTCGGCGGATCTCGGGATCCACCACGCGGGCGAGCGCCCGCCGCACGTCATCCGCGGTCAACGGCCCCGGGCCCGCGGCCTCAGCGGGCATGCGTCCTGCGGCGGCCCTCGCCCTCGGCGTCGTCCCCCTCGGGGTCGTCGCGGCGGTCGAGCTCCTCGAGGAGCTGGCGGAGCTCAGCGCGGATGAAGTCCTTCGAGGCGACGTCCTTCATCTGCAGCCGGAGCGACACGACCTCGCGGGCGAGGTACTCGACGTCGGCCACGTTGCGCTCGGCGCGCTGGCGGTCCTGCTCGATCTGCACGCGGTCGCGGTCGTCCTGCCGGTTCTGCGCCAGCAGGATGAGCGGCGCGGCGTAGGAGGCCTGCAGCGACAGGATCAGCGTGAGCGCGGTGAAGCCGAGCGCCGCGGAGTCGAAGCGCGCGTTGTCCGGCCCGTAGGTGTTGTAGCCGATCCATGCGACGCAGAACGCGGTGAGACCCACGAGGAACCACGGCGTGCCCATGCCGCGGGCGATGGACTCGGTGAAGCGGCCGAACCGGTCGCGGCTCGCGCGGTTGCGCATCGGGAGGACGGTCGTACGGAGGCCCTTGGGCGCGTCCAGCCGGACGTCGCGGTTACTCTGCCGTGCCACGGGGGATCCTCCGTCCTCGTAAGGGTCCTGCGGTGGGGATGGCGGCCGTTGCCGTGCCGTGGAAGCGGGCGGTCGCCCGCTTGCGGGTCTCGCGTTCCGCGTCGGCGCTGCGCCAGTCGTCTGGCAGGAGATGGTCGAGCACGTCGTCGATGGTGACCACGCCGACCAGGCGGTGGTTCTCGTCCACCACAGGCACGGATACGAGGTTGTAGCTCGCCATGATGCGCGACACCTCGGCCGCGCTCGTGTCCGCGCGCACCGGTTCCAGGCCCTGGTCGAGCAGGGTGCCGAGGCGCTCGTGCGGCGGGTAGCGCAGCATCCGCTGGAAGTGCACCATGCCGAGGAAGCGGCCCGTGGGCGGCTCGTACGGCGGCAGCGTCACGCACACGGCGGCCCCCAGCGTGGGCGCGAGCTCGTGGCGGCGGATGAGCGCGAGGCCCTCGGCGACCGTCGCGTCTCCCGAGACGATGACGGGATCCGTGGTCATGAGGCCGCCCGCGGTGTCGGGCGCGTAGCTGAGGAGCATGCGGACGTCGTCCGCCTCCTCCGGCTGCATCAGCTCGAGGAGGGTCTCGCCGCGCTCGTCCGACAGCTGCGCGATGAGGTCGGCCGCGTCGTCGGGCTGCATCTGGTCGAGCACGTCGGCCGCGCGGTCGTCGTCGAGCGTGGCCATGATCTCGACCTGCTCGGCCTCGGGCATCTCCTCGAGCACGTCGGCGAGGCGCGCGTCCGGCAGCTCCTCGGCGACCTCCAGGCGACGCGCCTGGGGCAGGTCGAGGAGGGTGTTGGCGAGGTCGGCGGGCAGCAGGTCGGAGTAGGCGGCGAGGAACTGCGAGGCGGACTGGGCGACGCCGTCGTCCTGCAGCTCGGCGACCTCCTCCCACGTGGCGAAGATGGTGGCGCCCTTGGCGAAGGGGGAGGGGCTCGTGCGCGGGCGGCGGCAGAAGAGCTGCGACACCTCCCACTCGGCCTGGCCGGACTCCTCGATGGCGACGTCCTCGATGACGGCGGTGCCGGATCCGTCGCGCATGCTCACGCGACGACCGAGGATCTCGGCGATGACGCGCACCTCGCCGCCGCGCTGCTCGAAGCGGCGCAGGTTGATGAGGCCGGTGGTGATGATCTGCCCCGAGCCGATGCTCGTGACGCGTCCGATGGAGAGGAACACGCGGCGCTTGCCGGGGATCTCGACGATGAGGCCCACGACGCGCGGCGGATCGTCCTTGCGGTAGACGACGAGCACGTCGCGCACGCGTCCGACGCGGTCTCCTGCGGGGTCGAACACGCTGCACCCGGCGAGCCGGGCGACGAAGACTCGGGAGGCGCTCACAGAGTCAATCTAGTCGCTCGCCCAGCGCCCGCCCGGCACCCCGTGGAAGACTGACGACGTGACCAACCCCCTCCTCGGACGCTCCTCCCGTGCCCGCATGCCGAAGCTGCCGAAGGGGGAGCCCGTCGCCACCTACGACACGTACGACGAGGCGCAGAAGGCCGTCGTCACGCTGGCCGAGGCGGACTTCCCGGTCACGCAGGTGAGCATCGTGGGCAACGAGCTCACGAGCGTCGAGCGGGTCACCGGCAAGCTCACCTCCGCCCGGGCCGCGGTCGCGGGAGCGGCGAGCGGCGCGTGGCTCGGACTCTTCCTCGGGCTCGTGACCTTCCTCTTCTCGACCGTGCCGAACTTCTCGTTCGTCGTCGGCGCGGTCATCATCGGCGTCGGCTTCGGCGCCATCTACGGGATCGTCAGCTACAGCATCACGCGCCGCCGCCGGGACTTCACGTCGGTGATGCAGGTCACCGCCACGAGCTACTCCGTGGTCGTCGAGCCGGACTCGAGGCACCGCGCGCGGAACGTGCTCGGCATCGGCGGGGTCGGCACGTCGGTCTACGGCGAGCCCGTGGTCACCACGCCGCCGCCGGCCGCGTCGCCCGTCTCGCGGCCCGTCGGCCCGTACGGGGAGCGCGTACCCGAGCCGGGTGCGTCCGACGCCCCCGAGCCCACCGCGCCTCCGACGTCGGCCGACCGGCCCGTGGGCGAGCAGGGCGCGTCCGGGGCCTGAGCCCCGCGCGCCCCGCCCGCGTCGGCGGTCAGGCCCGCCCGGCCATCCAGGCCTCGACCTCGTCGGCCGTGCGTGGGATCCCCGCGGACAGGTTCTCGGCGCCGTCGCGCGTCACGAGGATGTCGTCCTCGATGCGGACGCCGATGCCGCGGAAGCGCTCCGGCACGGTGAGGTCGTCGGGCTGGAAGTACAGGCCCGGCTCGATCGTGAAGACCATGCCGGCCTCCACGATCCCGTCGATGTACATGTCGCGGCGCGCCTGCGCGCAGTCGTGCACGTCGAGGCCGAGGTGGTGGCTCGTGCCGTGGACCATGTAGCGGCGGTGGTGCTGGTTGTCGGCCTCGAGCGCCTCCTCGGCGGTGACCGGGAGCATGCCCCAGTCGGCGGCCTTCCGCGCGATGACCTGCATCGCGGCGGCGTGCACCTCGCGGAAGCGGATCCCGGGGCGCACGATCGCGAGTGCGGCGTCGGCGGCCTCGCGCACGGCCTCGTAGACCTCGCGCTGCACGTCGGTGAACGTGCCCGAGACGGGGAGCGTGCGGGTGATGTCGGCCGTGTAGAGGCTGTCGAGCTCGACGCCGGCGTCGATGAGGATCAGGTCGCCCGGCACCACGCGGCCGTCGTTGCGGGTCCAGTGCAGGATGCAGGCGTGCGGGCCGGACGCCGCGATGGTGTCGTAGCCGACCGCGTTGCCGTCGGCCCGGGCGCGCGCGTTGAAGACGCCCTCGACGACGCGCTCGCCGCGGGCGTGCGCGAGGACGGCGGGCATGTCGGCGATCACGTCGGAGAAGCCGCGGCCGGTGGTGTCGACCGCCTCGCGCATCTGGGCGATCTCGTAGTCGTCCTTGACGAGGCGCAGCTCGGAGGCGTCGCGGGCGAGGAGAGCGTCGCCGTCGGCGGTGTCCTGGTCGGACTCGTCGGCCACGGTGTCGGCGGCGCGGGCCTCGTCCACGCGTGCGGCGATCGCGGGGTCGGCCTCGCGGATCACGCGCGCGGGCCCTCCTGCGGCGATGGCGGCGTCGACGTCGGCCAGGGGCGCGGTGGCGATCCCGAGGTCGGCCGCCACCTGGCGGAGCGAGGGGCGCGGGCCGATCCAGAACTCGCCGATCTCGGCGTTGGCGTAGAACTCGTCGCTGTCGCGGCCGGCGCGCTCGCGGAAGTACAGGGTGGCGTCGTGCGCGGAGCCGTCGGCGGCGGATCCCGCGGCCACGGGCTCCAGCACGAGCACGGCGCCGGGCTCGCTGTCGGCGCCCCAGCCGGTGAGGTGCGCGAAGGCCGAGTGGGCGCGGAACGCGTAGTCGGTGTCGTTGCTGCGCTGCTTGAGGCGGCCCGCGGGGATCACGAGGCGCGTGCCGACGTGGAGCGCGGAGAGGCGGCGGCGACGGTCGGCGGCGTAGGGCGCCTGCGCGCGGGCCGCCGGGTCGATCTCCTCGCGGTCCGCCCAGTTCGTGGAGACGAAGTCGCTGAACGCGGTGCTCGCGGGCGTGGTGCTGCGGTTGGACGTGGCGCGGGGGACGGGGGCGTCGCCGGATCCGGGAGCGGAGGTCACGGGGGCCGCGGTCTCGGTCGTCGCCAGGGGCGCTGCCGGGTCGGCGGCGATCTCGGCGGGGGTGGTCTCGGACGCGGTGTCGGTGTTCTCGGCCATCCGACGATCATCCCACCTGCATGAAGCGCGGCGCCCGGGCGGGCGCGTCAGCGGAGGGGCGTGAGCTGCGCGATGATCGGCCGGTGGTCGCTCCCGGCGCCGTCGCGGTCCTCGACGACGCGGAAGCCCGTGACGGCCCAGCCGGGCGTCGCCATGATGTGGTCGATCGGGGTGCCGAGCAGCGCGGGAAGGCCCGTGGGCCACGTGCCGACCGCGCCGTTGCCCGAGGCGCGCGCCGCGTCGACGCACTGCCCGAGGTCGGTGACCTGGTCGCGCTCGGTGGGCGTGCCGCCGTACCGGCTCATGTGGTCGAGCGTCGCGTTGAAGTCGCCCGCGATGATCACGTTGCCCTCGTCGCAGCGCTTGCCGAGCCACGCGAGGTCGGCGCGCCAGTTGTCCATCTGCTCGGGGATGGGGGAGACGGGGTGCACGGCCATGATGACGGGGCCGTTCCCGTCGACCGGCTCCATGACGACCGTGGGCAGCACGCTCGTGGTGCCGCGCGACTCGTCCATCCGGTAGTCGCCGTACGCCGCGCTGATGAGGATCGTGGTGGAGCGGGCCGCGGCCACGTCGTCGAACGCGGCGGTGCGGACCCACATCGGCCGGCCCGCGTCGCGCATCAGGACGGCGATCTCCGCGCCGGTCTCCTCGCGCGTCTCGGGGAGCGTGATGACGTCGGCCCCGGACTCGATGGCGAGGTCGGCCACCGCGCGGGCGCCCGTCGCGCCGCCGAGCGTGTTCCACGACAGCACGGTGACGTCGTCGTCCTGCGCCTCCTGGAAGGCGGTGTCGCCGAGGCCGCGCGTCGCGAGCACGGCGGAGTTGGCGCCGATGAAGACCACGAGCAGCACGGCGATGCTGCCGAGCAGGCGGCGGCCGGGGCGGATCGCGAGGCAGAGGACGAGGGTCAGCACGAGCACGGCGGCCGCGGCGGCGACGAGGCCCCCGCGGATGGCGACGGCGTGGGCGACGAGGTACGTCTGCTCCAGGCCGAGCAGCTGCGGCCAGGTGACGACGAGGAGTCCTGCGGCCGTGATGAGGATGACTGCTGCTCCGACGACCCGACCCATGACGCCCATCACACTATGGCGGCTCTCTGGGAGAGCGCCGCCGCGGGTCCCGGCCGGCCGGGGCACCAGGGGCCGCCGCATAGGATGGCGGGATGCCGGAGGAGCAGCCAGGTCCCATCGACCTGCACACGCACAGCTCCGTCTCGGACGGCACGGAGACACCCGTCGAGCTCGTCGCGCAGGCCGCGTCGCAGGGCCTCTCGGCCGTGGCGCTCACCGACCACGACTCGACCGCCGGCTGGTCCGACGCCTCGGAAGCCGCGCTCGCGCACGGCATCACGCTCGTCCCCGGCATGGAGATGAGCACGCAGCTCGAGTACGCGAGCGTGCACGTGCTCGCCTACCTCTTCGATCCCGACGACGCGGACCTCGCGGCCATGACCGCGCGCGTCCGCTCGGAGCGCATGACCCGCGCCGAGGCGATGGTCGGCCGCATCTCCCGCGACTACGACCTCACGTGGGCGGACGTGCTCGCGCAGACCACGCCCGGCAGCACCATCGGCCGGCCGCACATCGCCGACGCGCTCGTCGCCCGCGGGCACGTGCCCACGCGCACGGCGGCGTTCGAGAGCATCCTGCACTGGCAGGGCGGCTACTACCGTCCGCACTACGCGCCGGATCCCATCCTCGGCGTCGAGCTCATCACCGCGGCGGGCGGCCTGGCCGTGCTCGCGCACCCGGGAGCCCGCGGGCCGGAGCGCGTGCTGTCGGACTCGCGCATGAGCGCGCTCGTCGCCGCCGGGCTCTTCGGCGTCGAGGTGCGGCACCGCGACAACCCGCCCGCGTCGCGCGCGCGCCTCACGGAGCTGGCGGAGCGGTTCGGGCTCGAGGTGACGGGATCCAGCGACTACCACGGCGCCGGCAAGCCGAACCGGCTCGCCGAGAACACCACCGAGCCCGCGGTGCTCGCGCGCATCGTCGAGCGCGCCACCGGCTGGGCACCCGTCGTGCCGGTGCCCGCGGCCTGATCCGCGACGCGGTCGACGCGCCACCCGACGCACGAGAGGGGCCGCATCCGATGGATGCGGCCCCTCTGTCGTGCACGATGCGCGGGGTGCTAGGACGTCGCCGTCGGGCGGTCGCCGCCGGAGCGACGGCGGCGGTTGCGCGAGCGCGGACGCGTCTGGCCGTCGGCGTGGGGCGCGTCGTGGCCGCCCGCCGTGTTCGGCTGCTCGCTGCCGATGGTCGTTGTCGCGTCCGCGGATGCGGTGGCCGACGCGGTCGACGTGCTGCGGCTGCGCGAGCGGTCGCGGTCACCGCCGGAGCGCTCGCCGCCGCCGGAGCGGCCGCCGTCCCGGCTGCCGCCGCGGCCGCCGTCACGCCCGCCGCGTCCGCCGTCGCGACCCGAGTCGGTGCCGCGGCTTCCCGGACGCTCCCGGGGGGTGCCGTCGGGGTTGACCGTCGGGGTCGCGCGGAGGCGGCCCTTGGAGCCGGCCGGGATGTCGAGGTCGGTGTAGAGGTGCGGCGAGGACGAGTACGTCTCCGTCGGCTCCGGCTGGCCGAACTCGAGGGCGCGGTTGATGAGCGCCCACTTGTGCAGGTCGTCCCAGTCGACGAACGTGACCGCTATGCCGGTCTTGCCCGCGCGGCCCGTGCGGCCGACGCGGTGCAGGTACGCCTTGTCGTCCTCGGGGATGGTGTGGTTGATCACGTGGGTGACGTCGAGCACGTCGATGCCGCGCGCCGCCACGTCGGTGGCGATGAGGATGTCCTTCTTGCCGGCCTTGAACGCGGCCATGGCGCGCTCGCGCTGCTCCTGGTTGAGGTCGCCGTGCACGGCGGCGGCGTTGAAGCCGCGGTCGTTGAGCTCCTCGACGAGGCGGGCGGCGGCGCGCTTGGTGCGCGTGAAGATCACGGTCTTGCCGCGGCCCTCGGCCTGGAGGATGCGGCCGATGACCTCGTCCTTGTCCATGTTGTGCGCCCGGTAGACGAGGTGGCGGATGTTCGCCTGCATGAGGCCCTCGTCGGGGTCCGTCGCGCGGATGTGGATCGGCTTCGTCATGAAGCGGCGGGCGAGCGCGACGATCGGGCCCGGCATGGTGGCCGAGAACAGCATGGTGTGGCGCACGGCCGGGGTCTGCGCGAACAGCTTCTCGATGTCCGAGAGGAAACCGAGGTCGAGCATCTTGTCGGCCTCGTCGAGCACCATCTCACGCACGCCCTGGAGCGAGAGCAGGCGCTGGCCCACGAGGTCGAGGAGGCGGCCCGGCGTGCCGACGACGATCTGCGCGCCGGCCTTGAGCTGCTCGATCTGGCCCTCGTACGCCTTGCCGCCGTAGATGGAGACGACGGTGGTGGCGCGGTGCGCGGTGGCGATCTGGAGGTCCTCGGTGACCTGGACGGCGAGCTCGCGCGTCGGCACGACCACGAGGGCCTGCACGCCGGGCTCGGGGGTGAGGCCGAGCCGCTGGATGAGCGGGAGGCCGAAGCCGAAGGTCTTGCCGGTGCCCGTCTTGGCCTGGCCGATGATGTCCTGGCCGGAGAGGGCCAGGGGGATGGTCTGCTCCTGGATGGGGAAGGGTTCGAGGATCCCGTGGTCGGCCAGCGCCTGCACCATGTCCTCGTCGATGTTCAGTTCGGTGAAAGTCACGTTGTGCCCTGTCTAGCGGTGCGGTCCACGCCCGGACTGCTTCTCTGCGGGCGCGATGGGGCCCTTCCGTTGAGGGACCACGGGTGAGTTTAGTGGGCCGGGGCCCGGGGACCGGCTCCGCCGCCCTTTACACTGGCCACGTGCTCAAGATGTTCGGACGCCGGTCGACGACGATCGAGGCGCCCCGGGTCCGGTCCCGCGGCGACGCGAAGCGGCGATCCGCGGCGACGACTGTGAGCGTGGACGACTTCTCGCCCGACACCCTCCGCTTCCTCGGCGCCGTCGCGTACCTGCAGCTGACGGCCTTCGAGACCCTTTCCCGCGCGGTCGCGGAGGCCCCCGACCTCGCCGGCAAGGAGGCCGTGTCGACGGCCGCCGGCATCGCGCTCGGCAAGCACCAGGCGCTCGCCGCGGAGATCAAGCGGCTGGACGGCGACCCGAGCGTCGTCATGGAGCCGCACCGCGCCGCGTTCGACCGGTTCACCGCCACCGTCGCCGGCGCCGACTGGTACGAGTGCCTGCTCTCCGCGCACATCACCACCGGGCTGCTCGACGACTTCTTTGTGCGCCTCGCCTCGGGGCTCCCGTCGGACCAGCGCCAGCGCGTCGTGGTCCTGCTCTCCTCGGGCGTCGGGCAGCAGGGCATCGTCGACGCGGTGCGCGCGGGGATCCGGCGTGACCCGCTGCTCGCCTCGCGCCTCGCCATGTGGGGTCGCCGTCTCGTCGGCGACACGCTGCTCGTCGCGGGCACGGCGATGCGCGCGTCCCTGGCGGACCCGGACGACGCCCGCGTGCACCTCGAGCCCGTGTTCGCCGGGATCATCACGGCGCACACCCGGCGGATGGACGCGCTGGGGCTCACGGCCTGAGGCGCGTCGCCGGCCCGTACCCGGCACACGACATGACGCCCGGCCCCCTGCGGGGACCGGGCGTCATGTCGTGCGGGTGCGGTCAGCCTCCGATGGCCGCGAGGTCGCGGGCGTCCGCGGAGGATCGCCAACGGCCGAGGAGCAGGTCGGTGCCCGCCGCGACGAGCGCCGATACGGCGAGCGTCGCGATCCAGATGACGCCCTGATCCCAGCGGAGGCCCGCCCAGGTGAGCGCGACCCACGCGACCATGGCGGCGATCGTGCCGACCGCCGGGATGAGCAGCGCGCCGTGCGTCGCGCGGTGGGGGAGCGCGTAGCGTGCGACGAGGCCGATGAGGGCGCCGAAGAGCGCGACGAACAGGAGCTCCACGGGCGTCGGGCTAGCGGACGAAGCCGATGCGCGGGGCGTCGGCGCTGCCGAGCTCCACGTAGGCGAGGTGGGCGGTGACGGCGAGGTGCGTGGCGCCCTTGTCGTCGGTGAAGGAGATGAAGGGCGAGGAGTCGCGGACGGCGTCCGTGACGGTCCGCTGGACCTCCTCGGGCGTCTGCTTGGTGCTGAAGGAGAGCTCGCGGGCGGTGTTGACGAGGCCGATACGGATTTCCACGGGAGGTGCCTTTCGATGCGTCGGATGCGACGGTGCCCCCTCAGGCTAGGGCACCCGCATGCGCGGCCCGGCGGCGTTCACTGAGGGCGGACGGGAGGGCGGACGGCGGCGGCCCTTCCGCGGATCCGCCGGCGTCGGGGGCCGCGGGTAGCGTGGCCGCGTGAACATCAGGGGATTCCGCCAGCCGCCCGCCTCCGTCGCCGACGCCGCGGCCCCCGCGGTGGAGCTGGACCCCGCGCAGCGCGCCGTCGTCGAGCTGCCGGTGGGCGTGAGCGCGGCCGTCCTCGGCGCGCCGGGCTCCGGGCGCACCACCACGCTGCGCGAGCTCGTGGCCGAGCGGATCCTCGTGCAGGGGCTCGACCCCGCCGAGGTGCTCGTGCTCGCGCCCTCGCGCGCGGCCGCCACGCGCCTGCGCGACGAGCTCGCGCTGCGGGTCGGGGTGGCCACGCTCGGGCCGCTCGCGCGCACCTCCACGTCCGTCGCGTTCGAGGTGCTCGCCCGGCGCGCCGCCGAGACGGGCACCGAGCCGCCCCGCCTGCTCACGGGCGCCGAGCAGGACCAGATCATCGCCGATCTCCTCGCCGGACACGAGGAGCTGGGCACCGGGCCCGCGTGGCCGGATCCGCTGGGCGTCGAGGTGCGGCGGCTGCGCGCCTTCCGCACGGAGCTCCGCGAGCTGCTCATGCGCGCCACCGAGGAGGGCGTGCGGCCGGACGCGCTCGCCGAGGCCGGCCGGGCGCACGACGTGACCGAGTGGATCGCCGCGGCGGAGTTTGCCCGCGAGTACGAGGACGTCGTCGACTCCTTCCGCGGCGACCACCTCGACAGCGCGGAGCTGCTCGCCGAGGCCGTGCTGCTCGTGTCGCGGGGGGAGGCGCTCACGGGGATCCGCCTGGTCGTCGCCGACGACCTGCACGAGGCGACCGTCGCGACGCTCTCCCTCCTCCGGGCGCTCGCGGCGCGCGGCGCGGACGTGGTCGCGTTCGGCGACCCGGACGTCGCGGCGGCCACCTTCCGCGGGGCCGAGGCATCCGCGCTCGGCCGCCTCTCCACCGTGCTCGGGCTGCCCGGGCTCCGCACGCTCGTGCTCGACCGGGTGCACCGGCAGCCGCCCGCGCTCCGGGCGCTCACGTCGGCCGTCACGGCCCGCATCGGCGCGGCCGGCGCGGGGCGGCAGCGGCAGGCGGGATCCGCGCCGGGGCTCGCCGACGACGCCGACCCGATCCAGGTCATCGAGGCGCCCACGCGCGCCCTCGAGCTCGCCCGCCTCGCGCGTCGGCTCCGCGAGGAGCACCTGCTGGGCGGCGTGCCCTGGGCGCGCATGGTCGTGCTCGTGCGCTCCGGGTCCCTCGTGGCCCAGGTCGCCCGCAGCCTCGCGACCGCGGAGGTCCCCACGCGCACGGCCGTGGCCGGGCGCGCGCTGCGCGACGACCTGGCCGCGCTCGCGCTCATCCGCGCGGTCGATGTCGTGCTCGGCCGCGTGCCGCTCACGCCGGACATCGCGGCGGAGCTCGCCACGGGTCCGCTCGGCGGCCTCGACGGGGTCCAGCTCCGCCGCCTCCGCCTCGCCATGCGCCAGGAGGAGCTCGCGGGCGACGGCCACCGGTCGAGCGACGAGCTGCTCGTAGAGGCCCTCGCCGCGACCGGCCGGCTCGAGACGCTCGACCTCGCGCCTGCGCGCCGCCTCGGCCGGCTCGCCCGCACGCTGCAGGGCGCCCGCGAGCTGGCCGCGTCCGACGGCACCATCGAGGAGCTGCTCTGGCGCCTGTGGGAGGGCTCGGGGCTGGCGACGCCGTGGTTCGAGCAGGCGCTGCAGAAGGGCATCGTCGCCGACCAGGCGAACCGCGACCTCGACGGCGTCGTCGCGCTCTTCACGGCCGCGCGCCGGTTCGTCGAGCGGAACCCGGGCCGCCCCGCGTCCGACTTCGTGGAGGAGCTGCTCGGCGCCGAGGTGCCCGAGGACACGCTCTCGCCGCAGCCGCTCGCCGACACCGTGCTCGTCGCCACGCCGTCCGCGGTCGTGGGCGCGGGGTACGAGGTCGTCGCGATCGCCGCGCTGCAGGAGGGCGTGTGGCCGAACCTGCGGCTGCGCGGATCCCTGCTGCACCCGCAGCGCCTCTCCGCCGTCGCGCGCGGGCTCGACCGGGCCGACGTCGACGAGCGCGCCGAGGTGCTCGGCGACGAGCTGCGGATGCTCGCGCTCGCCGTCTCGCGGGCGTCGCGTGTCGTGGTCCTCAGCGCCACCGCGAACGACGAGGAGGCGCCGTCGCCGTTCCTGCGCCTGGTCCCGCCCGCGCCGGGCCTCGCCGAGGAGGAGGCCGGCGCCGAGGCGGGGCGGGTGGCGAAGGACGCGCCGGCCGCGCTGCGGATCCGCCCGGATCACCCGCTCTCGCTCCGCGGGCTCGTCGGCGCGCTCCGGCGCGAGCTCGCGGTCGTGCACCGCGACGCCGCGCTCCTCGACGACGGCCGCGTCGTCTCGGGCGACCGCACCGCGCGCCGCCCCGCCGACGCCACCCGCGAGCGGGGCCTCGCCGCCGCGTCCGCGCTCGCGCGCCTCGCCGCGGAGGGCGTCACGGGCGCGGATCCGGCCGAGTGGTACGGCCTGCGCGAGCCCTCCACCACCGAGCCCGTCGTCGACCTCACCGATCCCGAGGCGCGCGTCCCCGTCTCGCCCTCGCGCCTGGAGGCCTTCGAGCGCTCGCCGCTCAACTGGTTCATCGACCAGGCGTCCGGCGGGTCCACCAGCACGGCCATGGGCATCGGCACCATCGTGCACGCGGTCATGGAGGAGGCGAGCCTCGATCCCGACGCCGACCTCCGCCCGCCCGCCCTCGAGGCGCGCCTCGACGCGCGCTGGGGCGAGCTGCCCTTCGAGTCCCCCTGGGTGGGCGAGCGCGAGCGGCGCCAGGCGGGCGAGCTCATCGCCGGCGTCAGCGGGTACCTCCGCGACTTCGCCGCGGACGGCGGCCGCATGCTCGCGGCCGAGGGCGGCTTCGAGCTGGAGGTGGGCGTCGCGCGCCTCCGCGGGAAGATCGACCGCATCGAGCTGACGAAGGAGGGCCGCGTGGTCATCGTCGACCTCAAGACCGGGCGCCACTTCCCGACCCGCGCCGAGATCCCCGCGCACGCGCAGCTCGGCTCCTACCAGCTGGCGTTCGTGGAGGGCTCGCTGGAGGACGTGCCCGCTGATGCGCCGTCCGGCGGCGCGAAGCTGCTCTACGTCTCGGGCGGCACGCGCGGTCTGCCCTACCGCGAGCTGCCGCAGGAGCCGCTGACGCGCGAGGAGCTCGACGGGTTCCGCGCGCGCATCGCCGAGGCCGCCGAGGGCATGGCGGGCGCGACCTTCGAGGGCACGCCCGACCCGGGGGAGCGGGATCCGGGGTCGGCGAGGCGGTACCGCATCCACCTCGTGCGGGCGGTGTCGGCATGAGCGGCGTGGGCAGGGCCGGCGACGGCACGGTCGGCGTCGAGGCGTCCGGCCCGGGCGAGGGCGGCATGATCAGCGCCCAGCGCATCGCCGAGACGCTCGGCCTGCCGAGCCCCACCGAGCAGCAGCGGCGCGTGATCGAGTCGCCGCTCGAGCCCGGCCTCGTCGTCGCGGGCGCCGGCAGCGGCAAGACCGAGACCATGGCGAGCCGCGTCGTCTGGCTGCTCGCCAACGGGCACGTGGGCGTCGAGGAGATCCTCGGCCTCACCTTCACGCGCAAGGCCGCGGGCGAGCTCGGGGTGCGGATCCGCGCCCGCATCGAGCAGCTTCAGCAGGCCGGGCTCGCCGCCGTCCCCGCGGACGCGTTCGCGACGCCCACCGTTCAGACCTACAACGCGTTCGCGAACGGCATCTTCCGCGACAGCGCCACGCTCATCGGCCGCGAGGCGGAGTCGGTCGTGCTCACGGAGGCGTCCGCGTGGCAGCTCGCGCGCCGGCTCGTCGTCGAGAGCACCGATCCGCGCCTGCTCGAGCTCGGGCGCGGGGTGGATCCCATCACGCAGGCCGTCATCTCCCTCAGCCGCGCGATGAGCGAGAACGTCGCCGATCCGGCCGAGGTCGTGCGCCTCGCCGGGTCGTTCACGGGCCTCGCGGAGCTGCCGTTCGGTTCCGCGCGCATCAGGAAGGCCCCCGCGGCCGACGCGGTCGCCGCCGTCGGCGCGCTGCCGCCGCTCGTCGACCTCGCCGTGCGGTTCCAGGAGGAGAAGACCCGGCGCGGGCTCGTGGAGTACAGCGACCAGGTCGCCTTCGCGCTCGCCATCTGCGAGCGCGTGCCGCAGGTCGTCGCCGAGCACCGGAAGCGCTTCCGCGTGGTGCTGCTCGACGAGTACCAGGACACCTCGGTCGTGCAGACCCGGCTCCTCTCGACGCTCTTCGGCGGCACGCCCGTCATGGCCGTGGGGGACCCGCACCAGTCCATCTACGGCTGGCGCGGCGCGAGCGCGGCGAACCTCGCGCGCTTCGGCGCCGACTTCGCGCCGGCCGGCGCCGCCGCCGTGCCCGTCTACGCGCTCTCCACCAGCTGGCGGAACCCGGGCGTGGTGCGCGGCGCCGCGAACCGCATCGTCGAGCCGCTCACCGCCGCGTCGCGGATCCCCGTGGCGCGACTCGAGCCCCGGGCCGACGCGGGCGACGGCCGCCTCGACGTCGCCTACGAGGAGACCATCGCGGACGAGGCCGCGAGCGTCGCCACGTGGTTCGCCGACCGGCTGCGGCAGACCGGATCCGACGGCCGCCCCCGCTCGGCCGCGATGCTGTGCCGCTCGCTCAAGACCATCGAGCCGTTCACGACGGCGCTCGCCGACCGGGGCGTGCCGTTCCGCGTGCTCGGCCTCGGCGGCCTCCTCGACCAGCCCGCCGTCGTCGACCTCGTGTGCGTCCTCCGCGTGCTGCACGACCCCACCGCGGGCAGCGAGCTCGTGCGCCTCCTCACGGGCGCGCGCTGGCGCGTCGGCACGAAGGACGTGCACGCGCTGTCCCGCGTCGCGTCGTGGCTGATGTCCCGCGACCACGCGCAGAAGCCGCTCGCCGACGAGGTGCGCGACGGCCTCCGGGCCTCCGTCGTTCCCGACGAGGTGGGGTCGGTCGTCGACGCGCTCGACTTCGTCGTCGGCGCCCGCGACGGCCACACCGCGCTCGCCGGCTTCAGCGTGGAGGGCCTCGTGCGCCTCCGTGCCGCCGGCCGTCAGCTGCAGGTGCTGCGCTCCCGCGTCGGGCTCGACCTGGTCGACCTCGTCACGGTCGTCCAGCAGGAGCTGCTGCTCGACATCGAGGTCGCCGCGAACGAGACGGATCCGCTCGGCCGCGCGAGCCTGGAGGCCTTCACCGAGCAGGTGGCCGGCTACCTCCAGGGCGACTCCGCCGGCACGCTCGGCCCGTTCCTCGCCTGGCTCGCCGAGGCCGAGCGGCGCGACAACCTCGCGCCGCGCACCGAGGAGCCGGAGCCCGGCACCGTGCAGATCCTCACGATCCACGGCTCGAAGGGCCTCGAGTGGGACGTCGTCGCGGTGCCGCGCATGGTCGAGGGCGAGCTGCCCGGCACGCTCCGGGAGAAGAGGGGCTGGGTCGCGTTCGGCGCCCTGCCGTTCGAGTTCCGCGGCGACTCCGCCGAGCTGCCGTCGCTCGCGTGGCGCGGCGTGGAGACGCAGAAGGAGTTCGCCGAAGCCATGGAGGCGTTCGGTGACGAGCTCGAGGAGCGCAACGCCGCCGAGCAGCGGCGCCTCGCGTACGTCGCCATCACGCGCACGCGGTCCGACCTGCTGCTCACCGGCTCGTTCTGGTCCACGCAGCAGAAGCCGCGGGGGCCCGGGGCGTTCCTCCGGGAGATCCAGCAGGTGGGCCTCATCGCGGCGGGCGCGCTCCCCGAGGCGCCCGAGCTGGAGGAGAACCCGCTCGAACCGGGATCCGCCCGCGTCGCCTGGCCGCTCCCGCCGCTCGGCCCGCGGGAGGCGCGCGTGCGTGCGGCCGCCGAGGCCGTCGCGGTCGCGGATCCCGACGCGGAGACCGTGTGGACCCGCGACATCGACCTGCTCCTCGCCGAGCGCGACGCCCGCGCGCGGGACGCCGAGCTCGTCGACCTGCCCACGCGCATCCCCGCGTCGCGCTTCAAGGACTTCGTGAGCGACCCCGCGGGCGTCGCCGCGCGCCTGCGCCGCCCGATGCCCGAGCGCCCCTACCGGCAGACGCGGCTCGGCACGCTCTTCCACGGCTGGGTCGAGGCGCGGTACGGCCCCGCGGGCACGGCCGACGTCATCGACGCGTCCGGCGTGGAGCTCGACGCGGATCCGACCGAGCCGCCCGTGGAGACGGAGGACCTCGATCGTCTCCGCGCGATCTTCGAGGCGAGCGAATGGGCGGCCAGGAAGCCGGAGGAGGTCGAGGTCGAGATCCACATGGAGCTCGCCGGCCAGGTCGTCATCTGCAAGATCGACGCGGTGTTCCTCATCGACGGCCGCTACCGCGTCGTGGACTGGAAGACCGGCCGCACCCCGAAGGACGCGGCCGACCTCGAGCTCAAGCAGCTCCAGCTCGCCCTGTACCGCCTCGCGTTTGCGAAGTGGCGGGGCATCGACCCCGACCTCATCGACGCCGAGTTCTACTTCGTCGCCGAGGACCGGTCGCTGAAGCCCGAGCGGCTCTACTCCGAGGAGGACCTCGTGGCGCTCTGGTCGGGCGCGCGCACGCCGGACGCGTCGCGCGCACCGTCGGGGGAGACCGTGGGCTGAGGCCGGGAGTCGAGCATCTCCTCGACCTGGTCGACGTCCATCACGGGCAGCGTCTCGTGCGCGATGCGCTGGCCCTCGTCGGCGCGCACCGTGTCGACGAGCGCGCTGAGCATGTTGACGGCGTCGTCGATGATGCCCTGGTTGCGCGTGTCGGTGCCGTGCAGCAGCCAGCGGGCGATCTCGAGCTCGGCGTAGAGGAGCGCCCGCTGCTTGAGCTGGCGGTCGACCGTCACGTGGTGCGCCTGGTTGTAGGCGCGGAAGACGCTCTCGGCGACGTGCTCGGCGCGCGCGCCCAGCACCCAGTGCAGGTCGTGCGCGGGATCGGCCACGCGGAGCTCCGACCAGCCGATCATCCCGGTCACGTCGTCGCCGTCGACGAGGAACGAGGAGGCCTGTACGGCGCCGTTGACGACCGCGGGCTGGAACTGCCAGAGCGACGCGTCGTCGAGCGCCTCCTCCCAGCGGCTGAGCAGCAGGCTCGGCACGAGCGCGGTGGCCGCGGCACGGTCGATGAGCGCGGCGGTCTGGCTGTGGATCTCCGCGGCCGAGAGCACGGGCAGGCCCGCATCCGCCACGAAGCCGGTCGGCAGGCTGTGCACGGCGGAGACGGCGGCGCCGATCGAGCGCGCGAGGCCGTCGCCCGCGGGGAT